>CAWCGJ010000038.1:0-96854 GCA_963795055.1 uncultured Actinomycetota bacterium | reverse complement strand
GATGTGAGCGAGTTCCGGCATCGCATTCTTATGCAGAGGCCAGCATCTCCATTCGTGATCAGCAATGCCGTGAGAGGTACGTGGCTGGGCGCTGGTACCCCACCCTCGGGTGGGCCAGATCGCCGAATCCGGCGTCGGTTGAGGCGCAGACCCCTGATGTTGGTCCCGAGCGCGGATCGGCAGTTATGGGCGGCGGTCGGCGCTGACGATCAGCTTTGGGTAGTGCGGGTATACCGCCGGACGGGGATCTCAGTCGATCGGCTCGCGATGCACCCACTCGACGAGGTTGCCGGACGCGAGCGCCCGCACGCGCGCGGCGTACCGGGCGAGGTCGGCGTCGTCGAGGAGGTCGCGCCACTGGCCGCTCGTGCCGCGGCTGAAGAACGCGGCGGGATCGATCCAGTGCTCCGGACCGCCGCCGGGGACGGTCGTGTCGGCCCTGCTGCGCATCGACTCGAACGTCGCCGCCTGGACCAGGCGGGGCCATCGGTGCTCGTCGACGTCGATGCCGAGGCGCGCGGCCATCTGCCGCATCTGCCCCTCCAGGTCGGCCTTTAGGTCGTCGTAGTGCAAATACACGACGTCGAGATCGTCGGCGGCGTCCCGGAACGTCTGCAGGTGCTCTACAGTGCGCCGCAGCGACGACCCGACCTGCGTCGACGGCGTCTCGTCGTCGACCCACTGCCAGAAGCGGTCCCGCTCGCCGTCGGGGCGCGGCCGCGGTGGCCGCAATGGTCCGAGCTCGATACCGTCGATCGCGGCCGCCCGTTCGCGTTGGTTGAGGAACGCGCCGATGTCGGTGTTGTCGATATGGTGGTCCATCGACAGCCCCACGTCGCGCGGGTCCCGCCCGACGCAGATGTACGTGACCGTCGGATCGTTGGGTATCCCGTCGAGCGGCGTGTGGGTCTTGATGAACCGGCGGTGCGTCTGGGCTTCCAGGTCCGCGAACACGTCTGTGCGGGCGCGAGTCACCATGTCGATCCACGGCGAGAGCGTGTCCAACGGGAGCGGGAGCTCCGGTTCCTGCAGTATGAGCAGGGCGCAGATCATCTGCGTCCACGTCGTCCCGCACTTTGGCGGGGTGCTGATGATGATGTCGCCGGGGCGGAGCTCGAAGCCGTCCCAGCGGTTGCTGTCGTACATACTCGCCTCGTAGCGGCGCACGGCCGTCATCCTTGCAGCGGATCCGATCCCGTGAGGCCCAGATGATTCACCGCACGACATCCTGCCGAGGGCTCAAGACTGAGGTTCCGAAGGGCGTCGCGCAACAGTACGTAGCGCAGCACCCGCCCATAATGTCCGATCTCGAACACTCCGCGAGGGCATCATGAAGGCCAGAGGATGAGCGCCGAACGGCGGGTCGGCGCGCGTTTATCCAGCGGGGCCTCGCGTCGTTGGCGGCCCGGTCATAGCCAATGCACCATCGGCTCGACTGCATGTCTATGCAGCACCCACCTCGGGATGAACGTCCGGTCATGCCGCGAAGAGGTGCGCATCCTCGCCGATGCCGAGCGACTCCCAGGCGACGCCCACCCCAACACCTTGGCCTCTCGCAATAACCTCGGCGCTGCCTACCCGGGCCCTAGGTCATCGGGGACGCCTCACACCTCGTATCCGCACAGTCATGGGTGCATCGGCTGCATGAACGGGCGTGCCCTACCGTTGTTCTTTCAGTCCCGGGCCGATGGCAGGGTGTGAGCTGCATTCGGACTATGACCATGCCGGCGGGTGCCATCTCCCCGGGAGGGAGGACAATACCCATGGAGGATGCCGTGAATGTACCCGCCGGCGGGAGGGGCCCGATTGTGGTCGCCGGCGCGGGCTATGCCGGGTTGCACGTCGTCTTGCGCCTGGCGGCCAGGCTGCGCGATAACCCCGTGGTGGAGCTGATCCTGGTCGACCGGCATGACTACCACCAGGTCATCACCGAGCTGCCCCGGGTCGCCGGCGGCACCCGCGCCGCCGACGCGGTACGCATTCCGCTCCGGGAGGTGCTGGCCACGCGGGTCCGCTTCGCCCAGACGGAGGTCAATGGTTTCGACTTGCCCGGCCGGCGGCTGCTCACCGGGGCCGGGCCGATCGGCGGGCGGCGGCTGGTGCTGGCGCTGGGCAGCCGGCCCGATGACTTCGCCATCCCCGGCCTGGCCCAGCGCACCCTATCGGTGTATACGGCCAGCGACGCCGAGCAGGTGTGGGCCGCAGTCAGCAAGGCGCTCGAAGCCGCTGCGGCCACCGCCGACCCCCAGCGGCAACGCCGCCTGGCGACCGTGGTGGTCGGCGGCGGCGGCGCCACCGGGGTCGAGCTGGCCGGCGAGCTGGCCGAGGTGCTACCACAGCTGGCCAGCGGTCACGGCCTGGCACCCGACCGGCCCGTTGTGCAGCTTGTCGAGGCAGGCCCCACCATCTTGGCCGGCTCCTCACCGCAGCTGATCAGCAAGGCCAGCAGGATACTTTCCGACCTGGGCGTGCAGGTCCGCACCAACGCGGCGATCGCCGCCGCGACCGAGGAGGGCTTCCGGCTCACCGACGGCCAGCTGGTGGAGGGCGGTGTGTTCGTCTGGGCGGGCGGGGTGAAAGCACCCGGCCTGGTGGCCGATTCGGGGCTGCCGACCGGCCACAACGGCCGCGTCAAGGTCGACCAGTACCTGCGCGTGCTAGACCACCCGCAGATCTACGTCGCCGGCGACCTGGCCTCGGTGACCGATCCGCACACCGGGCACGTGCTGCCCCCCCTGGCGCAGGTGGCGCTGGAAGAGGGCGAGACCGTGGCCCGCAACCTGGAGGCGGAACTGGAGGGCCGGCCGCTGGAGGCGTTCACCTTCCATGACCGAGGGTTCGTCGTCTCGGTCGGGACGCGCCGCGGGGTCGCCGACATCGCCGGCATCACCACCGGCGGGCGGCTGGCCCATCTGCTCAAAGACGCCATCGAGTGGGAGTACCGCCAGTCCGTCACCCACCTGCGCGGCTGGGACCCAATAGCACGGTAACCGCTGCCCGCCCTGCTGCCAGCGAGCAAACAGCAGATGCCGCCCGTTGCGCCCGACCGAGAGCCCGCCGTCAGGATGGCCGACACAACGGCTGCCCTTTCAAGCTGGCCAGCACCCGTTAGGGCCAGCACCCTCAACCCCAGCGCCAGCAGGCCATCTTCCGCGCGATCCTGCCAGCCCGCAAACACCTGGCAGCACCAGCTCGGCCGGCCAAGGCACGACGGTGACGCTTTGCGACGGTCACGCTCCCGGCATGAGCCCTCAAGCAGTGAGGCAAGTTAATCGTGCCCTACTTCGAATCTCGGGAACCCACTCCCCGGCACCGATCACGAGTCTCCGCGTCGGTCTATACCTCCTCGGGCGCTGCTCACCTGCGACACCGCATAGGCGGCCGGGCCAGCCGAAGGCCCTTGCGGCGGGTGCTATATCCGCCCTTATGGCCGACTGGCTGACTGGCTGGCTTCCAGGCCGTATCACCCATGCGAGCACGGATCTGGATGATCTGCGTGGACCAGTAGCCTCTGACCACATACAGGTGAGAAGAGTCCGCCGACGTATGGCCATCATCCACAACACCACGATGAGCCCCGGCCAGCTGGAGCTGCTGACGGGCTGGTTGCCTGCTCAGCCGTGGTACCGCCAGACAGGACACGAACCGTCGCTGGCCAAGTCGGGCGGGTTCCGGCTCGATGACCCGCAGGGTGAGGTCGGCATCGAGTTCATGGTGGTAACCGACGGTCCAGGGACCGGGCCACTGCTTACCAGGTACCGCTCACCTACCGGGCAGCCGCGCTGGCTGGCGCTGACGGCGGGCTGATCGGGACCTCTGAGCACGGGATGCTGGGGCGCCGCTGGATTTACGACGGCGTTCACGATCCCGTTCTGCTCGCTCAGCTGGCTGCGCTCATCCAAGTACAGGCTGGGCCGCAGGCACAGGGCGTCAGCAATGCGGCGGACCCGACGGTGACCGGCCAGCCGGCGATGCAGGGTTCCCTGACACCGGTCCGGTCTGCCGTTGCAGTCAACGGGCCGTCCGGCACCGATCTGCGGGTCGAAACCGCCAGCGCGGACGACGTGCAAACTGGCGAGCTCACCCTGCGGATCAACAGGATTCCTCAGCCCGGCGACGGCATCGATGTGCACCGCGATGTCGGACCGCCATGTCTGTCCGCCACCTGGTGCTTGCCTGATGGCATATACGTCCGCGGCGTCTTCGCCACGGCCCGCGCCCGCTGGTATTCGTGGCGGTTGCCCGGCCGGCTTGCGTGCCGGCCATAGCACGATGCACCCCTGCCCGGGTCATGCTCGCTGGGATCTTCTGGACTGGTACGTCACGGCCGTTATTCGGTGGCGCCGACCTAACGGCATCTGCAGGCTGGGGCCATGCAAACGGCCGGTATCCGATCACGCTTCGAGGCCACCGGCGTCGTCCGCCTCCAGGGCGCGTTCTCTGCGGAGCAGGCCGCGGCCATGCAGGAGGCAGTGTGGCGTCACGCCGAACGCCAGGCCGAGCTCCGCCCCGGCGACCCCGCCAGCTGGGCGGGTTCGCCGGTCCTGAACTGGCGGGGCCTCAAGGGTGACCCCGCGTTCCGGCCGCTCGTAGACAACCAATCGGTGAGCGATGCCTTGGACATGATCTTCGGAGCCGGAGGTTGGCAGCGTCCACGGTTTGGTGCCCAGATCCTGTTCTCCCTCCCCGGACCGGGTCCCTGGGTCCTGCCCGATGCCTGGCACATGGACTGCGGCTGGCGGCCAGGGGTCGCTTGCGTGCCAGCAATATTCACGGATAAATGATCAAGCTACAGACGTCTTGCGTCTTCATGTGGTTTACACGTAACAGGCCACACAATACAGGCGTTTAGGCAACTTGCCGACCGGTGCCCGAATCAACTTATAGTCAAAGATCTCATAGCACCGTGGATGGGGATCTGAGGTGCCCGGGGGAAGGAAAATCATTCTGGAAGTCGAGCAATCCCGTACTCGAGTTCGTCGATCTGTCCACTGACATACAGCGGCCTGGTTGACGGATCTAGTGCCGGTCAGTGCCGTCATCGTGCAAGATCCTAATGCATATTGTCGTACCGAACACCGTCGAGTCGAACGGAAAGGCTCACATGACCGATCATTATCCTGCACCGGACGAAGACTCAGGGGAAGTTTACGGCGAGGCAGGCGCAGGTCGCGCAGAGGCGTGGCACGCTGCCCCACTCGCCGGCCCGGTGCTGCCCGCGGTCGCAGGCAGCGAAGACCTCGCGGCACCTTCCACTGTTGTAATCCCTGTCAGCGCAGACACGCCGTACGTTCCCGTCGCCCAGAACCAGTCGCCGCACAGGCTGTACGCACACAAGAACGAGGTGCTGTATGCCTTCGGGGGCCTCTTCTTCCCTGGGCTCGTCCTGCTCCTCATGGGCAGGAAGAAGCTGGGGATCATCATGCTCTGCTGCTGGCTGGCGTCCATAGCCCTGAGCATCGTGCTTATCGGAATCCCGCTCCTGGTGGGTATCTATATCTGGTCGGTGATCGCGTGCTTCCGCGAGGCGAGGACACAAAACGAGGCGCACGGCTTCGTCTCCTGAGGCTCGCCCAGCAGTCCTTTCCCGAAGACCCGCCCCGCAACGACCCGGCCGGACCCCTGCCGCTCTGACCCGCTGCAAATCAGGCAGGGCCAGATAGGAAGAGAACACCGGGGCCACTCGGGGTTGACAGGATCAGACCCGCTAGCCGCTCCTTTTAGCCAGGTCTAAGCATCGCCCGTGCAACCTCTCCGGCCAGCAGCGTGCCTGAAATGCTCACATGAGCCTGCTCGATGCGCCAATCACGCTGGAACAATCCACCTGTCCGATTTATGTGTCACTTGAGCAGAGTTGCACCCAAATTTTAACTTATGACCGCTTTTTAAATGCGGCTTCACTTGGGCGCTCTTATAAGTGGCAACTAGGACATTATACAAGATCACGGCTTGATACGGGAATTATGGTTTAATCAAGAAGCGTTACAGATCACACAATATCTGGCGAAATTATAAAGGCCTATGATCTAGTGGGCGTTTAAGACTGCTTTCTGACAGTTCAGAATGGAGAACTGTGAAAAGGGTACTATCAGTCGGCTTGGGGCTCGCAGCCATCTTGCTCCTGACTGCAGCCTGCGGTGGCAGTAGCGGCACGAGCGCAGCCGCCCACAGCAGTGCACAGCCCAGCGCGGCCGCCAGCAACTCCACCGCCCATCCGGGCGTGAGTGCCACTGCTTCCACAAAACCAGCGCATGCGTCGCCGTCTCCGGTCGCAGCCATGCCGTCAGGGCCGTTGCTTATCATCCGGCCACCAACCGCAGGCAGCTACGGCGTAATTGAACCGACCGGCCTCGGCATGTCTGGAAGTGGCGACTTCCAGGCGCGCAACCTGGTATGGACGTCGTGGAATGAGACCGGAGCCTCGGGCCATGGTACCGAGGTAGTATATAATTGCGTTAATGGGTGCAGCCATACCGAGCCGGTTACCATCACGTTGTCTGACGTGGTGGGCGGCCGTTACACCAACATGCTGTGGACCATCGGCTCAACCGACACGAGCCACCTCAGCGGTAGCGATCTCTTCCTCCAGCTGTCTGTAGGCGGCAAGCAGGTGGCCGTACCCGGGCTAGCGCCGCCGAGCCCGTCGTCGGCACCGACGCTGGCGCCTTCGTCAACGCCCACAACCCCGTCGGGATCGCGTAACTACAACAATCTCAGTCAGCTGGACCAGGCCATCACGGACTGGATTGTCCAGACGAAGGGGGCGAGCCTCCAGTCCGAAGCCACGTGCGCGGAGACGTCTACGGACAACTACAAGTGCACGGTCTTCTACCGACCGTCCGGGGCGGAACACGTGGCCATCGTTAGCGTCACGCCCAACGGCAGCTCGTTTACCGTTGTCTCGTACAACTGAGCGACCAGTGCACTGACGGCGGGCAGTACGAGGAGTACGGCAGCGCTGACGGACCGGGATCGATCCTGCAGGATGGAAACGTGCTGTTCGATCCCCCCGGCCCGCTCTGATCGCCGTACGCGCTCAGCGGGATGACGCGGCGGCTGGCACCCCGCTGAGCGCGCGGACCCAGCGATGAAGCCGGGCGAAGACGACTGTTCCTCACGCTCCGTCACGGCCCGTTAAGTTGACAGACCCGGCGCGGCCGACGGCGGCGTCTGCATACGCCCCGTCGCGTGCCCTTGGGCCAGTCGACCAGTTCACCTCAACGGCACCGGGGTGACCTTGCGCGGCACGTGCGCACACGCTTCGCGGCATGGGGGGGTGACGGCCAGGGCCGGAGCAGCGTCTGCTATCCCCGGCCGACGGCGAGCGTAAACGGGAGAATGGGCTGGCGGTTTCATGAGGTCGTCGCAACGCGTTGGTCGTCGGTGAGGAGCTTAGCGAGTTGCTCGCGGGGGTGTGGTAGCCGAAGCGTTGACGGGGCCGGTCGTTGAGCTCGCCGGCGATGACGCGTGCCACTCCTTAAGTGTGCACGCCGACAACGAGGCCTTCACGGGCGGCAGCGGCACTGCCGGTCACCCGCGGTCCGCGTTCTTAGCGCGGATGATGAGGACCAGCGTCAGGATCAGCAAGGGCAGGACGGTGGCGTGGTAGGTGATATCGGGCAGATCGCCGGCCTGGGCGGTGATGCTGAGGCCGTAGATGAATCCGGCGATCGCGAATCCGGTCGCTGCCAGCGCGGCCGGGCGCCCCTCGGTTCCGCGCCGGGCCAGGGTGATCGCTCCGGCCAGTAGGACCAGGCCGATGACCGCCTCGGCGGCGCCCGCCCAGGTCGCCGAGAACGACGGCCGGCGACCGTGCACGAGGCCGGCCAGGTGCAGCGCGGAGGCCACCGCCAGGCTGGCTGCTCCCAGCGCCATCAAGGCCGCGATGAGCCGGTATCGGCCCAGCCTGAGCTGCCGGGTCGTCATGAGATGTCCCGGCGCACCGTGGTCCGCGCGGCCACGAATGCCAGCACCGCGGCCAGGCCGGCCAGCAGGGCGGTGGCGCCCGCGAACGACAGCGGGGTGCCGGGGCTGACCGCGCGCGAGGGGCCGAACCCGGCCGCGCCCAGGGCGGTGCCGGCCAGGCTCGTCGCCGCGGTGTACGGCAGGTAGGGCCGGATCGAGGTGAACGAGGCGCCGATCAGCGACTCCAGGATGATCGACCAGACGAAAACCCCGATCACGCTGGCGAGCTGGGAGCGGACCAGCGACCCGAGCACCACGCCGAGGCTGCCCATCAGCGCGCCGCCTACCAGGTGGCCGAGCCCGAAGCGGACGAACGTCACCGTGCCGATCGAGACGGGATAGTGGTGCCCGGCCACGAAGCCGAGCCCGACGGCGGTGGCTACCAGGTCGACGACCAGGCCGAACACCGCGCCGCCTGCCGCGCCCGCGACCATCTTGGCCGCCAGTACCCGGGCCCGGTCTGGGGTGGCCAGGTAGGTGAGGGTCGCGGTCTGGTGCCGGAACTCGCCGCTGGAGATCGTCACTCCGAGCACCGCGGCGAAGATCAGGCCCCACACACCGCCGGTGACGACGGCGCTCAGACCGGAGTAGGTATTGAGCGGCGCGGTCCCGTTGCTGGTTCCGGCGCGGGACGCCTCGACAGCGGAGAAGATGCCGGTGAGCGCGGCGGCGAAGGCCAGCAGGCCGTAGCCGAGCCGGACGGTGACCAGCTTGAGCAGCTCGATGCGGATCTGCCGGATCATTTCCAGGCCTCCTTGACTGACCGGTGCCCGGTGAGCTGGAGGAACGCGTCTTCCAGGTCGCCGTGGGCGGTGAGCGAGGCGAGCGGGGACTGGGTGACCAGGCGGCCGTGGTCGATGATCACCACTGAATCAACGGTCTGCGCCGTCTCGGCCAGCATGTGGCTGGACACCAGCACGGTGCCGCCCTCGGCGGCGAACCCGCACAGCAGGCCGCGCAGCCAGTGCACGCCCTCCGGGTCCAGGCCGTTGGCCGGCTCGTCCAGGATGAGGATCTCCGGGTCGGCCAGCAGGGCGGTGGCCAGGCCCAGCCGCTGCCGCATGCCGAGGGAGAACCCGCCGATCCGCCGGCCCGCCGCGGCGGTGAGCTGAACCAGATCCAGTACCTCGTCGATCCGGGACGGGTCGACGGCGGCGGCCAGGGCCTGGATGCGCAGGTGGCTGCGGGCGGTACGGCCAGGATGGAAGCTGGAGGCCTCCAGGACCGCGCCGACGAGGTGCAGCGGTTCGGGCAGGTCGGCGTAGACGCGGCCGCCGATGGTGGCGGTGCCCGCGTCGGGAGCGACTAGGCCGAGCAGCATGCGCAGCGTGGTGGTTTTCCCGGCGCCGTTCGGGCCGAGGAAACCGGTCACCGATCCCCGGTCCACGCTGAAGCTGAGGTCGTCGACCGCCCGGACGGAACCGTAGTTCTTGGTGAGCCCGTGGGCTTGGATGATCGTCATGCCCGCCATGGTGTGCGGGCCCGGCCGCCTGTGTCGTCGGCTCAGCAGCCAGTGTTGGGTCGTCCTGGGGAGTAGCCGACCGCCCGGAAAGCCGGCCGTGGGACGATGCCTGTCCGGCTGACCGGCCGGTACGTTCGTATCAGCGATGATTACTACAGCCTCCTCTCCTGCCCGGCGGTGGGCGGTCGACGCCGCGCTCGCGGCGGCTGTGGCCGCCGCGCAGGTGGCCGTCTGGCTGGCCGCGGCCTCCCATCACGGCCAGCAGCGGCCCGGCCTGGCCGCGTACCTGCTGCTGGCCGGGGGGGCGGCCGCGCTGCTGGTCCGTCGGCGCTATCCGGTCCCCGTACTGGCCGTCGCCCTGGCCGCGGCACTGGCCGCGGCGGCCGCTGGCGGCGGCGCGGCGCAAAACGTGTCGGTGGCGTGGTTTGTGCTGATCGCCGCGTTTATCAACGCAGTCGTGTACCGCAAGCGCGCGGCGGCGATCGCGTCCCTGGTGGTCGGCTACCTAGTCTCGGTGTGGCCGCCCTGGCTGATCGGCACGCGCGGGCACGCGACGGAGGCCTTCGCGCTAGGGCTGCTGGCGGGGCTGATCACCCTGCTGTCGGTCGCGGAGCTGATCCGGGTCCGGAACCAGCGGACCGTCGCGATCAGGAAGCGCCAGGCCGAGGAGGCCCGTCGCCGCGCCAGCGACGAGCGCCTGGCCATCGCCCGGGACCTGCACGACGTGGTGGCGCACAACATCTCGGTGATCAACGTGCAGGCTAACACTGCGTTGCACCTGATGGACCGGCAGCCGGAACGAGCCCGCGAGGCGCTCACCGCCATCCACGAGGTGAGCCGACAGGCACTGGGTGAGCTGCGGACGGTGCTCGGGGTACTGCGGGCCGACGGCGCGGACGCTCCGCTGGTCCCGAGTCCGGGCCTGGACCGGCTGGGCGCACTGGCCGCGCATACCCGGACCGCCGGGATAGCGGTCCGGGTCAAACGGGAGGGAGTTCCGCGGCCGGTGTCGGCCGGGGTGGACGCGGCCGCATATCGCATCGTCCAGGAGGCGTTGACCAACACCGTCCGCCACTCCGGCGGCCACACGGCCACCGTCCGCCTGCGTTACGACCCGGACGCGCTCACGATCGAGGTCGACGACGACGGCCGCGTCGTGCTCCTGCCGCGGCCCGGTAACGGCGTGGCGGGCATGACCGAACGGGCCCGCGCCCTCGGCGGCACGCTGGACGTCGGGCCCAGGCCCGGCGGCGGGTTCCGGGTCCTGGCCCGCCTCCCGACATGAGCGAGCCGGAGGGGATCCGAGGACACAGCGTCATCCGGGCGGCGCTGGCCGATGACCAGGCCCTGGTCCGGTCCGGCTTCGCCGCCCTGCTCGACGCCGAGGACGACATCACCGTGGTCGGCGAGGCCGCCGACGGCGCCGGAGCGGTCCGGCTGGCGGCGCGCGAGAAGCCGGACGTGCTGCTGATGGACATCCGGATGCCCGGGCTGGACGGCATCGAGGCCACCCGGAAGATCGCCGCCGATCCGGCGCTCCGGGCCGTGCACGTGATCATCTTGACCACGTTCCAGCTGGATGAATATATCTTCGCCGCGCTGCGGTCCGGGGCGGCGGGGTTCCTGGTCAAGGACACCGACGCGGCCGAGCTGATCCGGGCGGTGCGGACGGTCGCGGCGGGCGAGGCGCTGCTGTCCCCGGGAGTGACCAGGCGGCTTATCGCCGAGTTCGCCGCCCGGACCAGGGACGCCCGGCCGGTGTGCGGTATGGAGGACCTGACCGACCGGGAGCGCGAGGTGCTGGGCCTCATCGCGGCGGGCCTGTCCAACGAGGAGATCGCCGGGCAGATCTACGTCAGCCCGTCCACGGTGAAGACGCACGTCGCCCGAGCCATGATGAAGCTCGGCGCGCGTGACCGGGCTCAGCTCGTGGTGTTCGCCTATGAGGCCGGCCTGGTCCGCCCCGGCTGGTCTGGTTGAGATCCTGAGGGTGTCTGTGATGCGGCTGGTCTATAAGGTCTGCGTGGTCAACGGGCTGCCAGCGAGATCGGCGAGGCCGTGGCCGAGCGGTTCGCGAGCGAGGGCGCTGTGGTGATCGGGGGTAGACCAAGCCGAGCACGCCGTCGGCCAGTTCGTGGCGCAGGCCGATCTCGCCGACGAGCTGCAGGTCGAGGCGATGTACGAACAGGTCGTGCGATCGTACGGCCGACTCGACGTCATCTACAACAACGTGGGGCTCATGGAGCCCGGCGATCGTTCGGCGCTGGGTACCAGCCTGCAGACGTGGCACCGGGTCCAGGACGGTCCCTGACCAGCATCATTCCTGGCCAGCCCGGTCCGCCGCCTGACGATCCTGGCCGGCCGGGCCTGGGTCCGGCGCTCCGGCGCGCTGTGGGCACCCGGTCCCTGTCAATTGCGCGACGTTGCCTCTGTGCGGGCTCATGTGCCCGTCGGCGTGCTCCCCGGCCAACCTCCACGCGGTACAACCACGCATCATGCGTGGCCGCGGCTAAGGACAGCCAACGAGGCGGGTGGGGTCAGCCCAGGAAGCATCAGCGGGTTCCCTCAGCATGAGGCAGATGTAGCACCGCCGATGCTTCCGTGTCCCGCCCGCCGGATCACCCGCCAAAAGCCGCACAGATCCGGCGTGTCGCGCGCTAGTGATCGACGTCGGCTCACCCGGCTGTTGGTTCCCGGGCTGGTGACGCCGCCGCGAACGCGCTCACAGACTTCCAGGCCACGCCCGGCAGCAGCCTCCGCAATCCGGCCAGGTCCACTGCGGTGCCCGCCAGGTAGCGGCGGCACGCCTCATGGGCGGGGCCAAGGACGATGAACTCCAGGGTGGAGGCGGGCCAGGCCGGCAGGGCACCTTGGCCGGCCAGCGATGCCAGGTGCCCCATCACCGGGACCGCCAGGTTGGCCTTCAGCTCGGCCAGTTCCTCCCGCTGGGCCGTGGCAAGTTCCAGTGCCATGGCCCCGTACATGAACCTGGCTTCGTCCTCATGGCCGAGAACCCATTCGAGGTGCCCGTCGACCAGGGCGCGGACAGCGGCATCGGGGCGGTCTTCTGCCCGTGTCCGGCTGGCCACGTGGGCGAAAAGGCGCTCGAAAGTGCGGGCCAGCAAGGCGACGGTGAGCGACGGCAGGCCGTCGAAGAGGTTGTAGACGCTGGACGGGCTGGCGGCGGCCGCCCGGCGGATGTCTTCGATCCGCGTGCCGAGCAGCCCGCGCTCTGAAAAACAGGTGAGGGCTGCGTCGAGCAGCTCGTCGCGGCGGCGGATGCCGTCGCGGCGTCGGGCGGACCCCTGTCCCCGGGGATCGTTGTCCGCGGCTCTGGGAGGGTTCATAGCTGGACGATCTCTCCAATTTGACTATAGTTGTAGTCATCGTCTAACTGGAAGAGTACTCCAGAAATGTGGGCGGCCACGGGAGGTGGCTGATGGACCTCGGCCTGGCAGGACGGGTAGCAGTGGTCACGGGGAGTTCGCAGGGCATCGGCAGGGCGGCCGCGCTGCTGTTCGGTTCGGAAGGGGCGCGGGTCGCGGTGACCTACCACCGCGAGCGAGACAGGGCACTGGCCGTGGTGGACGAGATCGAGAACGGCGGGGGTGAAGCCGTCGCCACCCAGCTGGACCTCGCCTCAACTGGCTCGGTGTCCCAGGCAGTCGGCACAGCCCTCGAGGGCTGGGGCCAGGTGGACCAGCGCGCTAGCCGTCGCGTGGTCCCGGCTGCCTGCTCAGGCCGGGACCTCACCCTGGCGGGCTACGCCATCCTATTCGGGTTCCTGGCCGCCCGCTGCTTCCGCTGGGGTGACGATGCAGATCTCCACAACATCCGGCCTGCCCCGCCCACGGTCACCGAGGCTGGCACATCACGTCGTGACCTGAGAGAAGGGAGCTGTCGTTGCCAACCATCACGATCCCCCGAGCAGACCTGACGAGCGAGGAAGTCACCCGGGCGCTCCGCGCCGGCCTGGGGCCGCACTACCACGTGGTCCCCGGGATGCGCATGCCCCAGGCCTGTCTCTTCGCGGCAGAGCCAAACCAAGACCCCGACACCATCCTGGTCAGCGTCGGCTCCAACCGGGTCTCCAACCGGTTCTTCCGCGCCCAGGTGACGCTGACCCGGCCCTCGGGGCAGACCGTCATCCGGATCCGCCCCGGCGGAACCAGTTCCGAGTTCCCGATCAACGCGCTGGGCATCGCCAGGAAGATCCGCCAGGTTCTGGCAAGCACCCCTCTGGCATCCGGTAACGGGCCTGAGCAGGACAGGAAGACCATCCCTACCGCCGGGTAGAACAAGATCACGCACTGCCCCGAACGGCCGGACGGGTCGATACAGAACAGGCACCCCGAACACGCCCCGGGGCGCTACGAGGACGCCGTCCTGCTCACCGGGTCCCCGGCGGGCACCCCCGGGAAGCGCCGGCACCCGATCAGGAAGGCCTGACGGGCTATCCGCCGTTATGCATGCTTAGGCGCCGTGGCTGGCAAGCAGTGGCGGCCGCACAGATGAAGCTGATCTGGGCGTGTCCTTCGGGACCGCGCGCGCCTGCTGAAGATCACCGGCATGGTGTCTGGCGTCCGGCAGACCGGCTCGCGTACCAGGTGCGCCACGCTCAGAGGGGGACCTGGCCCGGCCAAGCGGCGCGCTGGGTAAGGGGCCCTGGCGCCGGCTGGCCGGATCTGTCGCCGACCGCTGCGCCTGCCTAGGCTGTGGAGTGATGGCCGAGACGGATGTGATCCGCACGCCTGATCAGCGGTTGCGGGTCTTTGTGAGTTCCACGCTGCAGGAACTGGCCGCTGAGCGGCAGGCAGTGCGGGACGCGGTGACCCGTCTGCGGCTGGTGCCGGTGATGTTCGAGCTGGGCGCCCGGCCGCATCCGCCGCGCCAGGTATACCGCTCCTACCTGGCGCAGAGCCAGGTGTTCGTGGGCGTGTACTGGCAGAGCTACGGCTGGGTCGCGCCGGGGGAACAGGTGTCCGGGCTGGAGGATGAGTACCTGCTGTCAGCGGGGCGGCCCAGGCTCATCTACGTGAAGTCGCCGGCGCCGGAGCGTGAGTCGCGGCTGGCGGAATTGCTGACCCGGATCAGGGATGCCGGTGACGTGTCCTACCAGCACTTCTCCGCTGCCGCCGAGCTGCAGCGCCTGGTCGAGAACGACCTGGCCGTGCTGCTGAGCGAGCGGTTCGAGATGGCGCCATCGGGGGACGGCGCCGCGGGCGAGGCGTCGCTGGCAGGGGCGGTGCCGGTGGCGGCGACGCCGCTGGTGGGCCGCGACGATGACGCCGCGGCGGTGGGCGACCTGGTGCGTGCCGAGGGTGTGCGCCTGGTGACCCTCACCGGCCCGGGCGGGGTCGGGAAAAGCAGGCTCGCGGCGGAGGTCGCGCAGCGGGTGGGTCCGGGTTTTGAGGACGGGGTGCGGTTCGTTGAGCTCGGCTCGGTCCGGGCGGCCGAGCTGGTGACGGCGGCGATCGCCGCCGCGCTGGGGCTGAACACCTCGGGCGGCAGCCTGGTTACCGACCTGAAGTCATACCTGCGCGCCCGGCGGCTGATGCTGGTGCTGGACAACTTCGAGCAGGTGATGGGGGCGGCTCCGCTGGTGGCTGAGCTGCTGCGCGCCGCTGCCGGCGTGGTGGCGCTGGTGACCAGCCGGATGGTGTTGCGGCTCAGCGGCGAGCACGAGTTCCCGGTGCCGCCGCTCCCGGTGCCACCGATCGGGGCCGGCGGGGACGCCGCAGAGGTGCAGCGATGCGCCTCGGTGCGCCTGTTCGTGCAGCGGGCCCAAGCCGCGTCCGCGGGTTTCGAGCTGACCAGCGGGAACGCCGCGGCGGTCGCCGAGATCTGCCGGCGGCTGGACGGGCTGCCGCTGGCCATCGAGCTGGCCGCCGCCAGGGTCAGGCTGCTGCCACCGCAGGCCCTGCTGGCCCGGCTCGACGACAGGATGGGGCTGCTGACGGGGGGAGCGCGCGACCTGCCCGAGCGGCAGCGGACACTGCGAACCACCCTGGACTGGAGCTTCGACCTGCTCTCTGGCGGCGAGCAGGCGCTGTTCGCCCGCCTGGGGGTGTTTGCAGGAACCTTTGACCTGCCCGCCGCGGAGGCTGTCGGCGCCGCCGCCGCTGACCCGGCGGACCGGGGCCGGGACGGGCACGTCATGGACACGCTGGGCTCGCTGGTGGACAGCAGCCTGGTGCGGCCGCAGACCCGCAACGGCGAGCCGCGCTTCGGACTGCTGGAGACCATCCGGGAGTACGCGCTGGAACGCCTGCGCGACGGCGCTGACTGGCGGGAGGCGCACGACCGGCACGCGGCCTACTTCCGGGCGCTCGCCGAGCCGGCTCCAGCCGAGATGCAGGGTCCCGGACAGCTGGCGTGGCTGGACCGGCTCGAGACCGAGCACGGCAACCTCGGCGCCGCGATGTCCTGGCTGGGGGAACAGGACCAGCTCGAGCCGGCGATACAGCTGTCCTGGGCGACATGGAGGTTCTGGTGGCTGCGCGGCCACGCCGAGGAACTCGCCTCCTACGTGGACATCCTGCCCAAGAGCGAACACCTGCCGCCGCGGCAGCGTGCCCTGGCGCTGAGCGGCACCGGCTTCGGCCTCTTCGCGTCCGGGGACCAGGCCGCAGCGCAGCCGCTCCTGGAGCAGAGCCTGCCGCTGTACCGCCAGGCCGGGGACATGCTGGGCGCAGCCACGACGGCAGCCATGCTGGGTCACCTCCTGGCATTGCAGCACCAGGACGCGCGGGCCAGCGAGCTGCTCGAACAGACGCTCGCCCCGCTGCAGGAGGCCGCCAACGACCGGCTCGCCGGACCCGAGCGTCTGCAGCACCTGCTGGACGTGGCGCTCGTGTGCAATTTCCTCGGCCAGATCCGGCTCAGCCAGGCAGATCACGACCGCGCAGCGCAGCTGTTCACCGAGGCCCTGACCGCGGCCCGCAGCGCGCAGGACCGGTTCACCATCCTCGTCTCGCTCTACGACCTGGCGCTCAGCAGCCAGGCACAGGGCGATCTGACCGGCGCGGCGGAACGCCTGCAGGAAGGGGTGTCGCAGTCGGCCGAGGCCAGGGACGAACCAAGCGTCGCCTACTACCTGGAGGCGCTCGCCGCGGTCGCCATCCGGCAGGACAACCTGGAGCGCGCCGTGCATCTGCTCGCCGCCGCAGGCGCGCTCCTGCAAGCCAAGGGCAGCGGCTGGCTGCACGCGCTCGTGCCCCGCGCCGCCCACGACGATGGTCTCCTGGCCGCGCTGCGCTCCCGTATGGGAGATGCGGCATTCGAGCAGGCCTGGACACGGGGCCAGTCCCTGAGAGGCAGCCGCGCCGTTGAGTACGCGCTAGCGGAAGCATCACCTGAACCCACCCGCCCAGCCGGCCCGCCGAGCCGGCGATACCGGAGCCATCAGCTAGGTGCCCAAACCCGCCGCCAAACGCGTCCCCGGGACTGCCACCAGAAGGCCGATACGCCTGGCCGGACTTGGACCGCTCCGAAATGGCGGATCTGTACTCGCCAGCGCGTTGAGGCCAATGCGAGGGGAGCCGCAAATATTCGGCAGGGAGACTGTCCGTGTACCTGCCTGTTATGCTCGCCGGACTTTCAGTCCGCGTAATAGTTGCGCGCCTGTAGCCGGATACGCTTCGCGAAATCGGCTCTCGCCGCGCGGGCCGCCAACAGCCAAGAGTCGGTCTTCGCCGACCCGGAGCAGTTCGACATTTCCCGCTCCCCAACCCGCACGTCGGGTGCGGGTCGGCCGGCCCGCACTTCTGCCTGGGTGCGCACCTGGCCCGGCGCGAGATCACCGCCATGCTGCGGGAACTGCTGACCCGGGTCCCGGACATCCGGTACACGGGCGAGCCGGACTACCTGTTGTCGAGCTTCATCAACGGCATCAAGCACCTGCCCTGCGAGTTCGGGTAGCCAAATCCGAGGCCTGGCCCAGATCTTCATCGCGCGCGCCGAGCCGCGGTTCTGCTCGGCTCTCCTGCGCTTGGCGCTCCTTAACTGAGGGGCGCGTTTAGGGCTGGGCTGTCGGGGTAGTCCGCGTCGGCGGGTCGGCGGTCCCCTCGCACGTAGGCGCCGTCGGTGCGCGACATCGCGGCCCAGTGGAGAGGAAACGTCGTGGTCAGACGGCGCATGCGGGTATTTCTGGCGGTTGCGGCCCTGGCCGCGTTCGGCCTGCTGTCGGCGAGCACGGCGAGCGCCGGCGCGCAGACGGTGCAGACAGCGGGCAGCGTCCAGCGGTCAGCGGGAGGCACTCTGGCCGCCGCGGCATCGGCTGTCCCCGGGGCGGGCGCGGCCCCGACCATCTCCGCCACCTCACAGCTGTCCGAACGCCGGTTCGTGGCGGCCGGCACCGAGGCCTACGTGGTCGGGGTAGAGGACGGCACGTTCCCGCCGATCGGCTGGCACACCACCGGCCAGATGGGCGGGGTATTCACACCGCCGATAAAGCTGCTCGACGGGCTGTGGTTCGGGCTGTCGGGAAGCTGGCTGGATTCGGCCACCACCTACACCAGCGGGCCCGGTTTCGTCCGGCTCACCTTCCCGGTGACCGACGGCCTGCAGCCGACCCTGACCGAATTCGCCCCGGACGGGCAGTCGGCGGTGCTGTTCGGCCTCACCCTGGTCCCGGTGAACGGGAGTGCCGCCACCGTGCCCGTGACCGCCGACGCGCACAGTGAGGTGAGCGCCACCTATCCCTGGGCATCGACCACACCTACCTGGGACCAGTTCAACCACCAGAACACCGTCTCGGCGTCGGGCGGCGTCATCCAGTTCAACCAGGAGCAGACCCCGTGGTACGCCGAGGTGGGGTCGGCTACCGCACCGTCAAGCACCGCCACCGGATCCGGTTACTGGGGGCCCACCTCGGCCAGCGACCAGGCCGTGTTCGGCACCAAGGGCGAAGGCGGCCAGCTGACCTGGAACCTGGCCGTCCCGGCCACCGGGCGCACGCTGTGGCTGGGGGTGGCCGGCTCGCAGAACGGCCCGGCGGACGCCGGCCAGGCGCTGCAAGCCGCCCTGGCCAACCCGGCCGGGCTGCTGCAGAGCAAGATCGCCGAGCGCGACGGCGTGGCCGCCCAGACCAACCTGCAGGTCCCGGACGCCAGCGTCCAGCAGGCGCTGCTGTGGAGCAAGCTGAACCTGGCCGACCTGAGCCGGACGATCGCCGACGCCGTGATCAGGGACACCAAGGCGGGCACGGTGTACCCGGCCCCGCTGGCCACGGTGCCGCAGCTGTCGGCCATCGACGCCGCCTACCCCGACTACGCCGAGTTCTTCGGCACCGACGGCGCCTACAGCAGCTACGGCCTGGCCGTCAGCGGACAGTGGCAGACCGCCGCCAACTGGCTGAACGCCATGCGCACCGTGTCGGAAATCGTCAACGGCAGCACCGGCAAGGTGGTGCACGAGGTGACCGCCACCGGCGCGGTCTACTACGGGGACACCACCGAGCCCGGGGACATCAACGAAACCGCCCAGTTCGCCATCGCCGCCGACCTGGTCTGGCGGTGGTCAGGAGACAACTCGGTCCTGACCGACAACTACAAGTTCATCGCCGAGGGCGAGCACTACCTGGCCAGCCTGGCCACCGGTCCTGGCCACCTGTGGCCGGTGGGCGACGGCATCGTGGAGAACCCCTCGCTCGGCGGAGAGGCACTAGATGTCGCGTCCGAGACCATCCAGGCCCTGGCCGCGCTGCACGACATGGCCGTGGCCATGAACGACACCTCCACCGCCAGCTGGGCCGCTCAGCGGGAGCAGGCCATGCTCAATGCGTTCGGCCAGTGGTGGATCTCCAGCCAGCACCTGTACGCGGACTCTCTGTGCACGGCCGCCTCAGCCGGCACCAGTTGCACCGCGGCGGGCCAGCAGCTCCAGCAGCGGTGGTGGACCAGCGTCGCCCCGATGGAGCAGGACATCGCCCCGGTCGCCGACGCCGGAACCGCGCTCAGCCAGATGGAGACGCCCGCCTTCACCGGGTCATGCGGCCTGTACGTGGACGGCGTGGGCGGCCCGATGGGCACCAGCGGCCAGACCTGCTACCTCGTCAACACCGGGGCCCTAGCCGTGGGTGAGGCCAACTACGGGCGCCTGCCGCAGGCCATCACCGACATGGACAAGATCGCAAGCCAGCTCACCGTCGAGATGCCCGGCTCGCTGCCGGAACTGGCCGCGAGCGCCCAGTACAACCCGTTTGAGGCGTTCACCAGCCGTGCGAACGTGATGCAGGCCTGGTCCGGCTACGGGCTGCTGTGGACCGTGGTGAACGACCTGCTGGGCGTCAGCCCCGATGCGCCAGGCTCGGTCGCCGTGGTTCCCGAGGTCCCGTCCTCCTGGCCAGTCATGTCGGTCGGGAACCTGCACGTGGGCACGAGCACGCTGGGCGAGACCGCCAGCCGCCACGGCGCCGCCTACCGGACCGAGGTCACCGGCGCGCAGGGCCTGGCCCTGACCATCGGCACGGTGCTGTCGGCGGGCGCGACAGTGCACTCGGTCACCCTGAACGGCGCGCACGTGGCGTACCAGCTGGCGACCACGCACCGCGGGACCGTGGTCGAGGTCTCGGTGCCCCACCCCGCCGCCGACGAAGTGCTCGCCGTACAGGCGTGACAGCCAGTCGGGCGCGGTCGCTGGTGTGCCGGTACCAGGTGATTCACCGGGCAGCCAGGCGGGTACCCGACTGCTCATGCAGCAAGTCTGGTTCATCACCGGGTCCTCGCGCGGCTTCGGCCGCGCCCTCGTCCGTGCCGCTCTCGACGCTGGCGACCGCGTCGTCGCCACTGCGCGCCAGCCCGGGCAGCTGGCCGAAATCGCCGAGCGGCACGGCGACAGCATGCTGCCGATCGCCCTGGATGTCACCGACGCCGCCGCGGCCCGAGCCGCTGTGGCGGCGGGTGCCGGGCGCTTCGGCCGGCTGGACGTCGTCGTCAACAACGCCGGGTATGCGAACGTCGCGCCCATCGAGACGGGTGACGACGCCGATTTTCGGGCCCAGTTCGAGACCAACTTCTGGGGCGTGTACAACGTGTCCAAGGCGGTGATCCCGCAGCTTCGGGCCCAAGGCGGCGGCACCATCGTGCAGTTCTCCTCGGTTGGCGGGCGCGTGGGCGGCTCGCCGGGCATTGCCAGCTACCAGGCCGCCAAGTTCGCGGTCGACGGCTTCAGCCGCGTGCTCGCCGCCGAGACCGCGCCGTTCGGCGTCAAGGTCATCGTCGTGGAGCCCAGCGGTTTCGCGACCGACTGGGCTGGTTCCTCGATGACCGTGCACGAGATCCCCGCGGGCTACGACAGCACCATTGGCGCCATGCACCACCGCATGCGCCGCAACCCTGCCGGTCCGGCCGGCGATCCGGAGCGCGCCGCCGAGATCATCCTGAACACCGTCAAGCGCGACAACCTGCCCTCGCACCTGCTCCTCGGCGTGACCGCGGTCGAGATGGCGCTCGACTACTCCAAGCGGCAACTCGCCGAGGGCACCGCGTGGGAGAACGTCAGCCGGTCAGCCGACTACGCCGAGCCCTATCCCGCCGAGTACCCAGCCGACGCGCCCGCGCGCTGAGCCAATCCAAGGGATTCTGCTGGTTACCGCTGGAATTGCCCGTTACCTTTCAAGAGGCCAGGCGTAGCATCCACTCCTTGATCACGGCGCGGAATTCGTCATGACCATCCATCACGCTCTCGGCGATATCCCAGGCCAGTGCCTTGGCGAAGTAGGGGGCCAGGTCGTGGTTACTCCCGGCGAAACTGCCGGTGATGACTTGGGCGAGTCCCGCCGTTACCTGGGCCGCTAGATCGTCTCGTCCGGCCAGCAGCTGGTCGGCGCGCTCCTGGTCGTCGTCGAAGGCCGCGTCGAGCAGCGCTGCGGTCGTGCGGGATATCTCCTGTCTGCGGGGCTCCATGGTTATGCGTCTACCCTTGAGGAAGGCCACTATCCACTTGGATACATAGTGACTTGGCCTGGCCGTGATGGCAACTCCCCGCTCGGTTTTCCTTTCCCGTACTCTGGGACTCAGATTTCACCGGAATATCTGCCTCACCAAAGGTTGAAATAGAGGGATTGTGTCCTGTCGGCCTTCTTCCTCAGGCATGATCTGCGGGCGGGTCAGGCCGGCACGACGTACGGGAAGCTGCTGTCTCGCTGATGCTCGGTCACGGACGGCTTCAGCCCCGACGGCACGGCAGTGTTGGTGACGAGGGACAGCATGGCCTCGGGGGCGTCCATCATGAACACCGTGCTGGCCTCGCCTGGGAAGACATACAGGTCATCGATGTAGAGCTGGCCGGTCTGGCTGGCGAGCGGGGTGTCGAGATGATGGGACATCCAAGTTCCTCCTAGCTCGGACTACAGGCGCGGTTGGGCAGGCGACCCGGGATTCACCGCATGGTGCGAACGGTACGGCTTCAGCTTCCCCAAGCGCGTTTCAAACTGAACCACAACCGGGGCCCCTTATCGGAGTCGACAGCTGGCCGACGGTTGCCGTTCAATGACCAGATGCAGATCGTGCCGATGACGGCCGCCTACGCAGCCGAGATCGTCACCTGGCGCTACCCCGCGCCCTACGACTGCTACGACATGACCGATGCCGATCCTGCCTTCCTGGTCAGCCGGGAAAGCGGATTCCTTGCCCTCGCGGACGAGACCGGGCTCATCGGCTTCCGCTCGTTCGGGCCCGACGGTCAGGTCCCCGGTGGCATCTACGACGATTCAGCCCTGGACACCGGCGGCGGCCTGCGCCCCGATCTCACCGGCCAGGGCAAAGGCCGGGAAGCCGTCCAGACCGGCCTGGATTTCGGCCGGCAACAGTTTGCGCCTGAAGCGTTCCGGGTCACCGTCGCCACGTTCAACATCCGGGCCCAGCGTGCGGTGGCGGCTCTCGGCTTCCGCACTACCGGGCGCTTCCGTGCCTCAGCTGACGGCCGGAGCTACGAGATGCTGATCAGGCCAGAGTCAGGGCTGGCCGTGTTCCGTGAGCGTCCCGCGGATCAGTAGCGCCGTCCCCGGGCTCGGTGGCCGCGACCTGGCTCACTGGTCGTCATCCCCGTAGGGGACTTCCTGACGTTGTTCGAGCACGTCATCTACGGGCTCATCGTCGGGGATCTCGATCGGCGTCGAAGGCTGCTCGCGATCCTCGGCGTCATAGTCGGCGTACTCGTCGTCGGCGTACTCGTCCTCCGGATTGCTGTCAGGGTTCGATGCCATGGCTGCGAGTCTGGCGGGCCTAGGCCCGCGGCGCAAACAACGGCCCGGGGCAGCGCCCGGCGGGCCGCGGCCCGGTCAGCCCAGCCGGCCCACGTGGCGGATCACGTCTTCGGCGGGATATTCCTCGGTCAGGTCGATGTAACCTCGTCGGCGGCTGCGACCTGCTGGTCCTGGCTGATTCCGTAGTGCTTGCTGACGCCGCGCAGCTCGATCAAGCCGCCCGCGGGCACGCTGTCAGGCATCTCGTCACCCTTCACCGCTCCCCCGCGCCGGGCTGGCGCCGGCCCGGGGGTGGTATTACTCTCGCTCCATACCTAGCAGCAAGGCAAGGGTGAGACCGCACCGTTACCTAGCCACAAGGCAAGAAGCGATCACCAGGACCGCGGAGGCTGACGCATGCCGTTGCACCACGCCGTGCTCGCGTTGCTGGCGGCCAAGCCGGCCCACGGCTACGAGCTGAAGGGCAGCTTCGAGCAGGCCGTCGGCGAGCAGTGGGGCGGGCTGAACATCGGCCACCTCTACCAGATCCTCGACCGGCTGGCCCGCGACGGCCTCATCGAGTCGCAGCGGCAGCCGCAGCCCATCAAGCCGGACCGCGTCGTCCACCGTCTCACCCCGGCGGGCCGGGCCGAGCTCGACCGCTGGCTCAGCGAGCCCAGCCTGCGCACCCGCGGCTACCGCGACGACTTCTTCCTCAAGGTGATGGCCGCGGTGCAGACGGGCGACCCGGCCACGCTGTCCGGCGTGCTCAGCCGCCAGCGCGCCCACCTGCTCCGGGAACTGCGCAGCCTCGCCGCCGCCCGGGCGATCACCGCGCGCTCCCCGGTGGCCTCCCTGCTCGTCACCGCGGCCGAACTGCACGTCCGCGCCGACCTCGGCGTGGTAGACGTGGCCGAGAAGGACCTCGGCCGCGAGCTGCTCGCGCAGCCGGTTCAGGCCGCCCCGGACGGCGCCACGACGACGGGGGCGCAGGCCGAAGCCGGATGACGCTGCGGCCCGGGGCGCGCCGGACCCGGGCTCGCCTCGCCGTCAGGCCCGGCGCGAGGCTCAGCCGCGGCTCGCGGACAGCGCGGTCAGCACCGTGAGGGTGATGGCGACGGCGGCCGCCAGCCCGTGCAGCGCCACCAGCCGCGACGGAAAGCGCCAGGCCGCGCTGGCCTGGCGCCGGGCGTCCCGCGTGTTCCGGGCCAGCCAGCTCAGCCCGACCCCGATGGTCACCACGAGGATGCCGAGGGAGATCCAGGCGAACGGGTGGTAGTGCACGAACACGAACATGAACCAGCAGGCGAGACCGGTAAGGGCCAGCGCGGGATGGCTGAACTCCAGCAGCGGATGCTCGCCGGGCGGGGTTTCCACCTTGACCCGGGGAACCGGCGGCGGCTTCCCCTCGTCGGTGAGCGGGATCGCGCCGGTCCGGGCCGGCGTGCCTGCCGTCCGCGCGGCGGCCGCCGCCCGCCGGGCCGCGCCGCCCGTGCCGAGCAGGGAAACGCCAGCGGCCGCGGTGATCACCCACAGGACCAGCGTCACGATGGCCAACGCCGCTCCCTCCGCACCCCCCGTCCCGGTCCTGCCGGATCAGGGTAGCTGACCGCCCGGATAACCCGGCGGGCACGATCCGCAACGGGCCGCGCCGGGGTGCGCCGCGGCCCGGGCGGAGCGGGCCGGCCCGGCGTCAGCCCAGCGCGCTGATCTTCTCGGCCAGGTCGAAGTCGGCCGCGGTCAGGCCCCCGGCCGAGTGCGTCGACAGGGTCAGGGAGACCTTGTTCCACTGGATCAGGATGTCCGGGTGGTGACCGGCCTGCTCGGCCAGGTAGGCCACGGCCCCGGTAAAGAGCATGGCGTCCTTGAAGTCGCCCCGCGTGATCGTGGTGGCGATGCTGCTGCCCTGGCGCGTCCAGCCGGGCACTCCGCCCAGCCGGCCGGCGATCTCGTCTTCGGTAAGCAGTTCCATGCCTCCCGATTCTCACTCACTGGTGGACGGGGTTCCACTCAGCTCCCGTGGTAGCGGAGGAGACCTAGCCGGCGCGGCATATCTGCCGGATGCGCTCGCGGGTGTAGCCGGTGATCTTGACGAGGTCGGTCTGCCGGACGCCCTGGCTGGCCGCCTCGGCTATGGCGGCGTGCAGCGCGGCCAGGGTCTGCTCGGCGCGCTTCGCCGCCCGACGGTGCGCGGAGACGGCGGCCTTGATCGGCTCCGCCGGGTCGGTCGTGACCATGATCATGATTATGCCACATGCGGTTGGCCAAACCAGTTTGTAAGCCAAACATGTTTGGCATAATGTGGTTGTCGTGACGAAGGCCGCCGAGACCTCTGCTACCCGCTGTCTGCGCTGCCGGCGCAGCTTGACCGCCGCGGCGTCGGTCAGTGCCGGCTACGGGCCCGGCTGCCGTGCCCGCATCCGCGCCGCGGCGCTCGCCGCCCCCTCCGCCGAGTTCACCGCCGCGCAGGTCGCCCGGGCGCGCGAGCTGCTCGCTGACGGCGGCCTGATCCCGACCCATCGCGCCGGGGTTTACCAGAGCGTCAGCAGCGACGGCGCCACGACCTACTTCACGCATCGGGCCGGGTGCACGTGCCCGGCCGGAACCCGCGGCAACGGCCGGACCTGCTACCACCGCGCGGCTGCCCGGATCCTCGGCGCGGCCGGGAAGGCGGCCTGACCGTGCCCGACAGGGCGGGCCGGCCGCGGGCCGAGCGCCCGCCGTCGGCCCCGATAGGCTGGGCCCAGCCGGAGCGCGCCGACGCCGCCGTGGCTTCGACCCTGACCCGCGTCGGCGCATTCCGCCCTGACCAGGTGTTCGCGAGAGGTGCCGTCCGGGCCATGGAGCGCAGATGACCGACCCGCATGCACTGCGGCGCACGCCGCTGACCGGCGTGCACGAGCGCCTCGGCGCGATGCTGACCGGCTTCGCCGGGTGGCTGATGCCGCTGCGATACGGCAGCGAGACGGCGGAGCACAACGCGGTGCGCACAGCGGCCGGGCTCTTCGACCTCTCGCACATGGGCGAGATCACGGTCACCGGGCCGCAGGCCGCGGCCGCGCTCGACTACGCGCTGGTCGGGCAGCCGTCCGCGCTGGCACCCGGCCGGGCCCGTTACACCATGATCTGCGCCCCGGACGGCGGGATCATCGACGACCTGATCGTTTACCGGCTGTCCGAGGACGAGTTCCTCGTGGTCGCGAACGCCGCCAACACCCCGGCCGTCTTCCAGGCCCTCGCCGGCCGGGCCGGGGAGAAGGACGCCCGGGTCGCGGACCGGACCGCCGACTACGCCCTGATCGCCCTGCAGGGCCCGCGCGCCGAGCGCATCCTCGCCCCGCTGACCGACGCCGACCTGGCCGGGGTGAAGTACTACGCCAGCTATCCCGCGACCGTGGCCGGCACCCCGGTCCTGCTGGCCCGCACCGGCTACACCGGCGAGGACGGCTTCGAGCTGTTCACTCCCCCGGAGGAAGCCGAGCGGATCTGGGATGTGCTGAGCGCCGCGGGCGCGGCCGACGGGCTGGTCCCCGCGGGCCTGGCCGCGCGGGACACCCTCCGGCTCGAGGCCGGGATGCCGCTCTACGGCCACGAGCTCGGCCCCGATCTCACCCCGTTCGACGCCGGCCTGGGCCGCGTGGTCAAGCTGGACAAGCCCGGTGACTTCGTGGGGCGCGCGGCGCTCGCCGAGCGAGCCGACGTCGCGCCGCAGCGCGAGCTGGTCGGGCTGGTCGGCCGGTCCCGGCGGGTACCCAGGCACGGGTACGACGTGCTCTGGGACGAGGCGGCCTGCGGGAGCGTGACCAGCGGCGCGCCGTCCCCGACGCTCGGCAGGCCGATCGCGATGGCGTACGTTACGCCCCGTGCCGCGCGGCAGGCGCGCCAGTCAGAGCAGGACGGCGAGCACGGCCGGCTCGCCGTCGACGTCCGGGGCAGCGCCGAGCCTGCTGACCTGGTGCCGCTGCCGTTCTACCGCCGGCCGGCCTGACCGGCCGACCACACCGATCCCGCAGAAAGAGGGTCGCCATGACCGTTCCCGACGAGCTGCACTACACCCGCGAGCACGAGTGGGTGGCCATCGCCGGAACCACCGCCTCCATCGGCATTACCGACCACGCCCAGCGCGCTCTCGGCGACGTCGTGTTCGTCTCCCTGCCGGCGGCGGGAAGCAAGGTGACGGCCGGGGAGCCGTGCGGGGAGGTCGAGTCCACCAAGTCGGTGAGCGACCTCTTCGCGCCCATCGACGGCGAGGTGGCCGAGGTCAACACGGAGATCGAGGAGAACCCGGGCCTGATCAACGACGACCCGTACGGGGCAGGCTGGCTGTTCAAGGTCACCCTGCCCGCCTCCGCCGGGGGTGAGCTCCCGCCCGGCCTGCTGTCCGCCGCCGACTACGAAGAGCTCATCGCCACGGAGGAGTAAGCGTGGCCGTCACCGAGCGCGACCAGCAGCGCTACGACGCGGCGACCGCGCACCTCGAGCCGCCGTTCGCCATGGTGGACCTGGCGGCCCTGCGCGCCAACGCGGAGGCGATGACGCGCAGGGCCGCCGGGAAGCCGATCCGGCTGGCGAGCAAGTCCGTCCGGTGCCGCGAGCTGATCGGCCAGGTGCTGCGGATGGACGGCTTCCGCGGGATCCTCGCCTTCACCCTGCCCGAAGCGCTGTGGCTGGCCGAGCGCGGCACGTGCGACGACATACTCGTCGGCTACCCCACGGCCGACCGCACCGCGCTGGCCCGGCTGGCCGGCGACCCGGGCGCCGCCGCGGCCGTCACCGTCATGGTGGACTGTCCCGAGCACCTCGACATGATCGAGAAGGCGGCCGCGAGCACCGCGGACCCGCACCCGGTGCGGGTCTGCATCGACATCGACGCCGGCTACCTGGCGCTGCGCGGGCGGCTGCGCGCGGGCGCCCGGCGGTCCCCGGTCCGGACTCCCGGCGACGCCGCCGCCCTGGCCGCCGCCATCGTCGCCCGGCCGGGACTGCGCCTGGCCGGCCTGATGGCGTACGAGGCCCAGATCGCCGGCGTGGGCGACAACCCGGCCGGGCACCCGCTGCAGGCGGCGGCCATCCGGTACATGCAGCGGAAATCAGGGGCCGAGCTGGCCGTGCGCCGGGCCGCGATCGTCGCGGCCGTCCGGGCGGTCGCGCCACTCGAGTTCGTCAACGGCGGCGGCACCGGCTCGGTCGAGAAGACGGCGGCCGAGCCGGCCGTGACCGAGATCGGCGCCGGATCCGGGCTCTACCAGCCGCGGCTGTTCGACAGCTACCGGAGTTTCCGCGGCCAGCCCGCGGCGTTGTTCGCGCTGCCCGTGGTGCGCAGGCCGGGACCCGGGGTGATCACCGCGCTGGGCGGCGGCTATCTGGCCTCCGGGGCCGCCAACCGCGCCCGGCTGCCCGCTCCCTACCTGCCCGCCGGGCTGCGGCTGGACCGTCAGGAGGGGGCCGGCGAGGTGCAGACGCCGCTGATCGGCCCCGCGGCGGACCGGCTGCGGATCGGTGACCGGGTGTGGCTGCGGCACGCGAAGGCGGGCGAGTTGTGCGAGCGGTTCAGCGAACTGCACCTGATCGAGGGCAATTCCTTGATCGCGACCGTTCCGACTTACCGAGGTGAGGGTAAGACATTCCTCTGAGAGCCTGATCACAGGCGCGCTGCTTCTAGCCCGGGGATGTGAGGCGGCCATGGCCCAGCCCGACGTGGCCACGCGGGTGCCGCCGAGGGAGCGGCCGAAGCGGCGCATCGGGCGGATCGTCTTCTGGGCGCTGGCCGGGCTCGCGACCGTATCCCTGATCGTCAGCATCGCGATCCCGGTCCTGACCATCCAGGCTTATGTCGAGCAGTCGCCGACGATGGAAAAGACGATCCCGCCCGGCGACCGGCTGCTCACCGCGGGCGGATCCGATCTGCGCCGCGGCGACGTGATCGTGCTCCGCGTGCCGCTGCGGCAATCCCGGACCGACGGCCTGTTCGTCAAGCGCGTGATCGGCCTGCCCGGCGATCACGTGGCCTGCTGCAATGCCAAGGGCCAGATCACCGTCAACGGGAAGCCGCTGGACGAGACCTACGTCTACCCGGGCAACCGGGCGTCGGTGTCCCGCTTCTCGGTGACCCTCGGCCGAGGGCAGATCTGGGTGATGGGCGACCACCGCAACATCTCGGTCGATTCCCGGAAGTGGGGCCCGGTCCCGGTCAGCGGCGTGGTGGGCCGCGTCGTCTTCGCCGGGCACGGGTCGGATTTCACCGCCCTGCGCACGCCGCGGGCCTTTGTCTCCGCCGGCCTGGCCCCCGCGGACACGCGCCCGGACCTTTACCTGCGGCTGGCCGTCCTGGCGCTGGCGTCGGTCGCGTTGCTGCTGCTCCTGGCCATCTTCGGAATCACCCGCTCGGCGGTCCGCAGGCGCCGCTCCCGCCGGGCCGCGGCGGCCAGGCCGCTGGTGGAGCCGATGTACGGGGTCTACCGGATTCCGCCCCCGCGCGACCCCACGGACGGCTGAAGGCTCACTTCCGGCGGCGCCCCCATATCCGGATGATCGCCACGCTGACGACGGCCAGGCCGACCGCGGCCGCCGCCAGCCGCACCTCGGGCCGCGCGGCCTGCTCGAGCGCGCGCTCGCGCAGCCGGCGCAGGTTGTCGACCGGGTTGACGCGTTCCGCGACGGAGTTCACCCGCTCCGCGATCGAGTCGATGGTCTGCGCCAGGTTTTCCCTGGTGTGCTCGATCTGGGCGACAATCGCGTCCGGATCGGTCCCGTTCGTGGCTCCCCGCGCGGTGACCCTGCCTTGCACCTCGACGGCGCTGTCCGGATCGGCCATCGCAAGCGTCCCTCCCTCTGCCGCCCCCTTGGCGTGTCCCGAGTCCCCGCTAGTCTCCCAGGCTGGCCCGGGTCGCGCATAGCCGGCCGCCGGCCGGGCCGCGGCGCCGGTGCGCGCACGCCAGCGGTCCCGGGCACGAACTGCGCCCGGGACCGCCGATGCGGCGGCAGCCCGGTCAACTCGTCGCGCTGGCCAGCTGCTGGGCGCCGCGGATGATCAGCTGGCAGGCGGCGGCCTGCGCGCCCGCGTTGGCGACCGGCTGGTCACCGAACGCGGCCGCCTCGAGCTCGCCCTTGATCTGCCCGGCCAGCCGGTCCCTGGCGACCTCGAGGCCGCGCAGCGCCTTGTCGGTGCCGACGTACACGTGGTCGCCCGGGCTGGTGCTGTTGATCGCGTTGGTGTCGGCCTGGAGCGTGTACGCGGCGAAGTCACCGACGCTGGAGTTGAGCTGCTTGTAGCACTCCCCCAGGCCGGTGACGCCAGGGGCGCTGAGCGCCTGGTTCGGGTCGCCGAGGATCTGGGTGATCACCCGGCCGTCGTGCTGGTAGTCGTCCCTCAGCCCGGTCAGGTACATGATGGTCGGCCGGATGTCGGTCTCGTCTACCCACGGGCCGGGGAAGTGGTCCTGGAACACCTCGGTCTGGCCGCTGTCCGGGCCCGAGGAGGTCGTGCCCTGGTCCGCCGCCGGGCCGTCAAGCCCGAGGTGGCGCACGCCGGGGCCGACGAACGCGACGTAGTTGGTGTTGATCTCGGCGGCATAGTCGCCGTGATCCCACGCGAACCCGGTGTTCTGCGTGACGCAGGAGCCGCTGCAGGTGGCCGGGCCCGTCGAGAGGTAGTAGTCGGGCCTGGCGAACATCGCGAGCGTCGGCGTCCGGGCCGGATCCGCGTTCACGAAGTGCAAGATGGCCTCTTCGGTCGGGTCGGCCAGGTAGTTGTCGATCTTCTGGGTGGTCCCGGTGTACGGGTTGGCCGCGGTGAGGCTGGCCACGTCGTGCTCGAACGTCCGGACCACGGGCGTGTCCGGGCCGGGATCGCCGTTCAGGTAGAACTCCGGCGCGGTGTCGGCCTCCAGCCCGAATGCGGTGGTGTTGCCCGTCTGGGTGGCCAGCAGCCCGGTGAGGTTCCCGTCCAGCTCGCCGAACGTCCCCGCCGGGTAGGTGCACTCGACGTCCGGGGTCACCGTGTCGCCGCTGACCGTGGCCCCGTCACAGCCGGCCGGCGTGGGCTGGACCGCCCGCCCTACGTTGGCGCCGGCTTGGTGGTCGCCCTCGTCGGAGCTGACCACGAACAGCGTGTTCTGCGGGGTGATCCCGTCGGCGGCGAGCCGCTGGAAGAAGATTCCGAACGCCTGGTTGTAGTACTGCGCCTGGGCGATGTAGCAGGCGCTGCCGCTGCCGAGCGCGTCGGGCGCCTGGTAGCACGGCTCGCCGGGGCCGGACAGGCTCGGGATGAACTCGTTGCCGTGCAGGTCGGCCATGTAGATGTTGGTGACCTGCACGCCGCTCTCCAGCATGTCGGCTGCGTAGGCCAGCGACTGCGACGCGTTGATGTTGTCGTAGCCGGGGAAGCCGGGGTAGTTGGTGAGGAACGCGCCATTGAGCTGGTTGCCGTTCAGGTCGACGAGGTTCCCGGCCGCGTTGGTCACCTGGTAGCCGTCGTGGGTGACGTTCGGGGTCCCGCCGCCCAGCTGCGGCGCGATGTACTTGTGCCCGAACAGGGCCTGGTAGCCGTGGTAGCCCCCGGGCTCGTCCGGCAGCACGTCGGCCACGGCCGTCTGCGAGGGCGTGGTCTGCCCATACTTGACCGCCTCGGCGTCGGCGCAGAACGCGCTGCCCTGGGCGCAGTGCACGGCCAGGCCGATGTAGTCGGCGGTCTCCGGGTCCTTGTAGGGGTCCGGGTCGGCGGCCAGCTGCTGCGCCTCCGGCGAGTTGGCGCCGAACGCGTCGGGGATGTCCGGGCTGGGGTTCTCCAGCTCCTGGTTCACCGTGGCGATCTCGCCGACGTTACAGCCGGCCCGGGTGAACGGCACCCAGGGCGCCGGGGCCACCGTGTCCGGCTTGACGGGCGGGTTCGCGGTGGCGGGCGGTACCGGGGAGTACACCAGGTTCGGGTTGGTGTCATGCCCGGCGTTCGGGGTCGACGCGGTGTCGTCGATCGCGTCGTTCCAGTACGTGAAGACGGTGGCCGGGTCGGTCGTGCCGTCGGCGTTGTAGGTCTGGTAGTCGTTGGCGATCCCGTCGCCGTGCCGGTCGCCGTACAGGCCGGTGGCGGTGGTCAGCAGGTCATCGCCGGTGTGCGCGATCAGCGGCGTGTGGCTGTTCGACAGGAACGTGCCGTTGTCTTCCAGGAAGTGCAGCAGGTTGGGCAGCATCTCAAGGTCCGAGGGCACATTCGGGTTGTCCCGGAAGAAGTGCACGTTGTCGAAGCCGATCTGCACCACGTGCTTGATGCCGTGGGCGAGATGGCAGTCGCCCGGCGCCTGGTGACTGGCGGCGCCGGCGGCCTGGCCGCCGAGGCCAGCCCGGGGGCGGCGCTTCCGGCGAGGCACAGCGCGCTGGCGAGCGCGGCGCACCCGGCCACCGCCATCGCCCGCAGACCTACTCGATGCTGCATCCGCTCCTCCTTATCGGACCCGACCGCCCGGCCCCTGAGGCCGGACATTTCCAGCCGGTGACGCTAGGCGAACAGACCAAACTTCAGGCGACGGGAGCATGACGGGACCTACAACCTTTGCGTCCCGATGTTCACCGGTCCTGCCCGGTACGTCCCCTAGCCTGGACCCCCGCCGGGTCCGGCGCAATATGCCGCGATTACGGGATCTGCGGCGGCCCGGCCACGGACCATTCCCGTTGCGTGGTGATGGCGAACAGGAGGGCGTCGACCAGGGCGAGGAAGGTCACCGCGTGCTCCCGGGTGGCCCGGGCCGGATCCGCGGTGACGGTATTGCGGAGGGTGACCATGCCGTCGACCGCGCGGACGATCGACTCGGGCACCAGCCCCTGATCGCGCGCGAAGCGGGCGACGGCGGTGGGGTCGCCGCTGCCGACGGGCAGCAGCTTCCCGCTGGAGCCCAGCAGCGCCCGCAGGGCCGCCTCCACGGCCCCGAACGCCTGGCCGATGGCTGACGCGGGATCGTCCTCGGCGACGGCGGCGAACCTGAGCAGTACCGGCATCGACGGTGTCGGCCCGCGGGCCGACACCGTTGCGGTCAGCTCGGCCTTGGTCTGGCTGACGATCCGGTCGAACTCGGCGTCGGACTGCCCGGAGCGGAGCCGCCGCAGGCCCGACGCCAGCTGCATGAGGATGTCCACGATCGGGCGGCGGAGGAAGGCCACGATCGCGACGATCGCGGCCGGCCACACCAGCGCCTTGATCACGTCGACGATGAATTGCATCCCGGACATACGCGTACGGTAGCGGAAACGCCCGGGGGGTCAGGGGCCGGTCAACGTCACCAGCAACTCGTTCAGCCGGCTGACGAACGCCGCGGGGTCATCGATCCGGGCGCCCAGGGTGAGCACCGCCTGGCCGTACAGCACCTGCGCCCAGTCGGCGAGGCGCGGATCGTCCGGGTCGCGGCTGAGCCGGTCCACCAGCGGGTGCTTCGGGTTGATCTCCAGCACCGGCTGGCTGGGCAGTCCCGAGCCCCTGAGCCGGTGCGCCAGGCTGATCTCGCTGTCCGGCTCGTTGGCCACGATGCAGGCCGGCGAGGTGGTGAGGCGGCTGGTCACCCGCACGTCCCAGACCTGGCCGTCCAGGGCGGCCTTCAGCCGGCCGACCAGGTCGGCGCAGTCGGCGGCCGCCTGCTCCGCCGCCTGCTGCTCGGCAGCGTCCTGCAGCGCGCCGAAATCCGGGCTGCCCTGGGTGACCGACTGCAGCCGCCGGCCGTCGAACTCCGGCAGGCTGGTCACCACCCAGTTGTCCACGGCGTCGGAAAGGAGCAGCACCTCGATGCCCTTCTGGCGGAACGCCTCCAGGTGCGGGCTCGCCGCGGCGCCGGCCAGGGTCGGCGCGACCACGTAGTAGATCTTTTCCTGCCCCTCCTTCATCCGCCCCACGTAGTCGCCGAGCGAAACCTCCTGCCCTTCGCCCGTGCCGGACCGGGTGGAATGGAAGCGGAGCAGCCCGGCGATCTCGTCCCGGTTGGCGTAGTCCTCGACGATCCCCTCCTTGAGGGTGACGCCGAACTCCTTCCAGAACGTGGCGTACTTCTCCGGCTCGCTGGCGGCCATGTCCTTCAGCAGCTTCAGCACCCGCTTCACCGCGGTGGAGCGGATGTGGTCGACGGCGCGGCTGCCCTGCAGCATCTCCCGGGACACGTTCAGCGGCAGGTCGCCGGAGTCGATGACCCCCCGCAGGAACCGCAGGTACCTCGGCAGCAGCTGCCCGGTGTCCTCCAGGATGAACACCCGCCGGACGTGGAGCTTGACGCCGCGCCGTGACTCCAGCAGCCACAGGTCCCACGGGGCGCGGGCCGGGATGAACAGCAGCAGCGTGTACTCGTAGGTCCCCTCGATCTTGCTGTGCAGGTAGGCCAGCGGTTCGGTGAAGTCGCCCGCGATGTGCCGGTAGAAGTCGTTGTAGTCCTGCTCGGTGATCTCGGCCTTGGGCCGGGCCCACAACGCCGACGCCCGGTTGACCAGCGTCTCCTCGGCGTGCTGGCCGCCGTCCGCCCCGTCCCCGGGCCGCTCCCCCGCCATCAGGATCGGCAGGCTGATGTGGTCGGAGTACTTCTGGATGATCGAGCGCAGCCGGAAGCCGCTCAGCAGGTCGTCCTCGCCGCCGCGGAGGTGGAGCACGATCTCGGTGCCCCGGGCCTGCCGGTCGACCGTCTCCAGCGTGTACTCGCCGCTGCCGTCGGACTCCCAGCGGACGCCGTCGCCGACGAGCAGTCCGGCCCTCCGCGTGGTCAGGGTGACCCGGTCGGCCACCACGAACGCGGAGTAGAAGCCCACGCCGAACTGGCCGATGAGGGTCGCGTCCCGGCGCTGGTCGCCGGTGAGGGCCTGGAGGAACTCGCGGGTGCCGGACTTGGCGATGGTGCCGATGTGCTCCACCACTTCCGTCCGGCTCATGCCGATGCCGTTGTCGCTGACGGTGATCGTGCGCGCGGCGGTGTCGAAGGCCACCCTGATCTGCAGCGGGCCGTCGTCCTCCTCCAGCTCGGGGCGCGTGAAGATCTCGAAACGCAGCCGGTCGATGGCGTCGGAGGCGTTCGAGATCAGCTCGCGCAGGAAGATCTCCTTGTTGCTGTACAGCGAGTGGATCATCAGGTCCAGGATCTGGACGACCTCGGCCTGGAAGCGATGCGTTTCCTGCTCCGCCTGCGCGCTCATCAGCTCTGCCCCTCCGGTCACCGAGCCTCTTTCATCCTCCCCGTGGCTGCCCCCGCCCTGGGCGCGAGGTCAGCGGATGAAAGGGATTCACCGATGCGGCGAGGCTACCAATATGGTCGCCAGTGCGCCGGCCCTCGGGCTGCCCGTTCAGGGCGGAGTAGAAGTCAATCCATGCCTATAGGCGTAGCCGACGGCCTGCGCCCGGTCACGGGCGCCGACCTTGGCCAGCAGGTGATTGACGTGGCTCTTGACCGTCGCCTCGCTGACCACCAGCCGGGTCGCTATCTCCGCGTTGGACAGGCCCTCGGCGATCAGGACGAGCACCTCGGCCTCGCGTGGCGTCAGGCCGTCGGGAAGCGGCGTCTGCGGCCCGGCGGCTGCGGCCGGCGCAGAGCCGCCCGGCCCGGCCGCGGCGGGCGCCACCGCGATCGCGTCCACCAGGTGGTGCTGCACGGCCGGGTCGATGACCGCCTGGCCGCTGACCACCTGCTGCAGGGCCTGCCGGATCTCGGCGGCCCCGGCGTCCTTGGTCAGGTAGCCGCGGGCGCCGGCCCGCAGCGCCTCGATGACCGAGCGGTCATCGGCGTAGGTCGTGAGCACAATCACCTTGATGCCCGGGGCCCGCTCGCGCAGCCTGCGGGTCGCCTCGACGCCGTCGCACCGCGGCATCCGCAGGTCCATCAGGACGACGTCCGGCTGCTGGGCGGTGGCCTGGTCCACCGCCTCCTCGCCGTTCGCGGCCGTTCCCACGACCTCGACCTGCGAGAGCAGGCCGAGCAGCAGGACCAACCCGTCGCGCACGACCCGCTGGTCGTCGGCGACCAGGACCCGGATGGGATCGCTCACGCCGGTACCCATAGCTCCACCCGGAACCCGGTCGCAGTCGCGGCGGTCGCGCCGGCCCCCGAGCAGTTCGGCGCGTTCCCGCATCCCCGTCAGGCCGTAGCCGCCCCCGGCGGGGTCGCCGCCGGTCGCTCCGGCGGAGTCACCACCGAGGCCGGCCTGGCCCGGGGAACTGGCCGCGCGAGCGCCGCTGGCCGCAGCGGGCAGCAAGGCCCGGTCATCGCCGAAATCCTCGACGCTCAGGCGGGTGCCGTCCGGCTCGTAACCTAGCCGGATCTCGACCCGTCCGGCGCGCGCGTGCTTGCGGATGTTCGTCAGCGCCTCTTGCGCGACCCGGTACAGCGCGAGCCGGGCCTGCGGGCCGAGGTCGCGCGGCTCCCCCGTAACCGAGAACTGGCACCGCACGCCGCTGTCGCGCTCGAACTCCGCGGCCAGGCCGGCCAGCCGTTCCGGGCCGGGCAGTTCCTCGTCGCGGAGCATGCCGATCGCCTTGCGCGCCTCCTGCAGCCCGGACCGGGCCAGGTGATGCGCGCGCTCGATCGTGTCGGTCAGCCGGGCACTCGCCCCGTCCTCGATGGCCAGCAGCCGCGCGCCCTCCAGTTGCAGCGTGAGCCCGGACAGCGAGTGCGCGAGCACGTCGTGCATCTCCCGGGCCAGCCGCTGCCGCTCGGCCAGGGCGACCGCCCGTACCTCGGCATCCTGGGCGTGCTCCAGGTCGATCAGCAGCCGCTCGATCTGGTAGCTGTCCTGGTCCAGCCGCCGGCTGAAGATCGCGGCCGCAAGGATGATACCCGGCAGGATGGCGAACAGCACGGTGGCCGGGCCCGGCTTCCCGTGCAGATGGGCCGTCGTGGCCGCCACGACCAGGACCACGCACGCCGCGGCCAGGCCCGAGGCGGCGATGACCTGGCCGCGCCGCCCGGGCATCAGCCGCAGCATCCCGACGCCCGCGACGAAGAAGCCGAAACCGCCCGCTCCCCCGTCTGGCTGCAGCCAGATCAGCGCCGCCGAAGACACCAGGAGCACGCCGAACGGCACCAGCGCCAGAAGCCGGGCACTCCTGTTCATGGTCAGCGCGACCAGGCCGCCGGCCGCGATCCCGGTCATGGCGAGCAGCACACCCAGCGAGTCGCCGTGCAGGCCCGGGCCCGGCTGCTTGCGGGTCGCGAGGAACAACGCGACCCCGAGGGTGATCAGCCCGACCGGCCGCAGCCGCCGCACCATGGCGTCGCGCTGAGCACGGGCCAGCCGCACCGCGGCGAGGGTCGGCGCCGGCACCTCCCGGGGGTCCATACCTGCCAGCGTACGGCGAGGTCAGCCGCTGGTCTTCGCACCCGAGGTGGATCACGCACCCGGCCGCGACTCCACCCGCGGATGGCCGTCTCCACCCCAGGGTGGAGGCCGGGGCGGCGCGCAGGATCAACCTCCGCGCCGAAGACGGGAACCCCGGCCTGCCGGCACCCTGGTCATGTCGCGGTGCTCGCCCGGAGCCCGCACAGCCAGCAAAGGGGCAAGCAGATGTTCATCTTCATCGGACGGCGTTACCCGTGGGTCTCACTCCTCGGCGGCGCCGTGTTCCTCGTCATCGGGATCGTGACCGGCCTCCTCAACTTCGAGGTCGTCGGGGCCCTCGGGCTCGCGGTCGGCGGTTACCGGACTATCGCCGCGCTGCGGCGGCGCGGCCTCGGCGGCCTGCCCGGGACGCCGCGTTGACCGCCATCGAGGTCGAGCACCTGGCCAAGCGCTTCGGCGGCTTCACCGCGGTCGAGGATGTCAGCTTCACCGTCCCGGCCGGCCAGGTGGCCGCGGTGCTGGGGCCGAACGGGGCGGGGAAGACACGACGATAGAGGTCCTGGAGGGGTTCCTCGCCCCGAGCCGTGGCACGGTGCGCCGTGACCGCGCCGGGCGGCCCGGCGCCGTGCATAGGATTGCGACCCATGGCGGTGCAGGCGGTGATCTTCGACTGGGGCGGGACGCTGACCCCCTGGCACACGGTCGACCATGACGCGCTCTGGCGGGCCGTGTGCGCCCTGCATTTCGACGAGCAGATCGCGCAACGGAACGCCGCGGCCATCCGGGACGTCGAATGGGAACTGTGGCGCGCGGCCGAGCGGGACCACCGCAGCGCCACGATCGACCATGTCTTCGAGCGCGCCGGGGTGACCCCGACCGAGGCATTCCTGGCCAGCTACTTCGAGGCCTGGGAACCGCACACGCTGACCGACCCGCAGGCCCCCGCGCTGCTGCGGCGGCTGCGTGCGGACGGGATCAGGATCGGCGTGCTGTCGAACACGATGTGGCCGCGCCACCGGCACGAGCAGTTCTTCGTCCGGGACCAGATCCACGAGCTGATCGACGGCGCCGTCTACACCAGCGAGATCGACTGGACCAAGCCGCACCCGGAGGCGTTCCGGGCCGCGATGGCGGCCATCGGGGTCAGCGACCCGGCCGGGTGCGTGTTCGTCGGCGACCGCCCCTACGACGACGTGTACGGCGCGAAGCAGGCCGGGATGCGCGCCGTGCTGATCGCGAACAGCGACGTGCCCGCGTTCGCCGACGCCGAGCCCGACGCGGTCATCACCCGGCTCGAAGAGCTGGTGCCGCTGATCGAGGCGTGGCAGGACGCCTGAGCGCGGTGGCCCGCCGCACGCTGGGCGTCAGCTTCCGGTTCCGGAGCTTTCGCCAGCCGCTGACACGCTGTGCCATGCCACACTCCCCACCACCGAGCCGAGACCATCGGCGCCCGACATGATCAGCCATGGCGGCCGGGGCTCCGGTCCAGGCGGAATCGCCAGCCCGCAGCCCGCGCCGTCGTTCCAGCATCCCGCGCGAGCAGCCTGATCAGGAAGAGACGACGGTCACCGCGGCCGGATGGACTTCGTGACCCGGCGGCGGGCCAGCCCCACCCCATCGGGCAGCGATTTCCCGAACCAACACCAAGATCGCCTAACGCGGACGTTTCTCAGTCAATACAGCTGAGAAACGTCCGCGCTAATTGATCAGTGTTACAGGAGGAAAACGACGTCCTGGATTAGCCCGTCGCGCAGCCGGTAGACCACGACGGCGTGCATCGCGGGCGGGAACCCGGCCCGCTCCGGTCGTGCGACGCTCTCCGGAGTGGGACGGTATCGCACGAGGTGCGGGCGGGGGGACTCGAACCCCCACGGTGCTTCCACCAGCAGGACCTAAACCTGCCGCGTATTCCAATTCCGCCACGCCCGCTCACGTACATAACAGCCGTATAGCTCCCGCACAGGGCAGAGCGCTCTCGACCCGCCGGGACGTCGGATGTGGTATCGGACTCTGCCGATCGGGATAATAGCCCCTTCCTCCACTCGGCCTGCGGTTCGGTCGTGGTGACCCGTGGGATCAGACGGCGAGGTCCTGGCGGAGGCGGCCGACGTGGCCGGTGGCCTTGACGCCGTAATAGGCCTTCTCGATCTTGCCGTCCTCGCCGACCACGAACGTGGACCGGATCACGCCGACCGTGGTCTTCCCGTACATCACCTTCTCCCCGTACGCGCCGTAGGCCTTGAGCACCTCGCGGCCGGGATCGGACAGCAGCGGGAAGGTCAGCCCCTCCTGGTCGCGGAACTTGGCCAGCTTGGCCGGGGAGTCCGGGGAGATGCCGAGTACCGCGAACCCCGCGTCGGACAGGTCGCTGCGGCTGTCCCGGAAGTCGCAGGCCTCCTTGGTGCAGCCGGGGGTCATCGCGGCCGGGTAGAAGTAGATGATCACCTTCTTGCCGCGCAGCGCCGACAGGCTCACCTGGTTCCCGTCGGCGTCGGGCAGGGTGAAGTCGGGCGCCGGGTCACCGGGCGCCAGCCGATCGTCGGTCACGCGCGCTCCCTTCGGGCCGTCCGGGCCGCTGCGGGCAGCACCGGTCGCACCAACGCTACCGGGCGCCGGCCGCGCCTCACGCGAGGAGGCCCGCGAGCCGGCTAGCCTGCCGGGATGAGCGGGCTTTCGACACATTCGCCCCATAGCGGGGGAGCTCCGGGGTTTAGCCGGGGGCACCGGCGGCGCGCGGCCGTCGCGTTCGGGGCCGGGGCCCTCGCCTTGGTCGCGGGGTGCTCGGCCGGCCCCACCGTCGCCACCGATACCACCGGCACTACCGGCACTACCGGCACTACCGGCACTACCGGGTCGGCCACGCCGCTGGCCCCGCGCACGGCCATCAGCCTGGCCGCCGACCAGACCCAGCGGGTGAACTCCATGGCCGCCGCCTTCTCGGTGCGGATCAGCGGCAGCGTGGCCGACACCGTGACCGGCACGGTACAGATGCGGCTGAGGCCGACCCTGCTCGCCGACGAGAAGCTGCACGTGACGGCGGCGGGACAGGAATTCCCCCTGGACGAGATCGTGACCACCAAGGCCATCTACCTCAAGTCGCCCTCGTTTGCCGCGCTGGCCAAGCCGGGCAAGCCGTGGATCGGGATCCCGCTCTCCGACCTGTCGGGGAGCCTGGGCAGCACGGTGGGGAGCCTGCTGCAGAACCTGCAGAACGGCGACCCGGCCAGCCAGACCAGGATGCTCGCCGCCTCGAAGAACGTCCGCGTGGTGGGGCCTGCGGTCGTCAACGGCGTCAGCACCACGCACTACGCGGGCACCTTCACGGCCTCGGCGGCCGCGGCCACGCTGCCGGCCAGCCTGCGCCAGGAGCTCGCGCCGGCCCTGAAGCTGATCACCGGTGACATCCGGTTCAACGCCTGGATCGACGCGCAGCACGTGGCCAGGAGGATCACCGAGGTCTACACGGTCCTCGGCGAGAAGGCGAGCGTGACCGTGAACGTCACGGCGGTCAACCAGCCGGTGCACGTCGCACCGCCGCGGGCCCGCCGGGTGACCTTCCCGCCCGCGGGCGCGTTCGGGGCCTAGGGTCTAGTCCTTGAGGGCGGCCTCGATCACCGGGGCGAGCGCGCGCAGCGCCCGGCCCCGGTGGCTGATCGCGTCTTTGGCGCCGGGCGCCATCTGTGCGGTGGTCAGCCCGGCCAGCGCCGCGTCCCCGGGGGGCAGTTCCGACGCGTCCGGAACGAAGATCGGGTCGTAGCCGAACCCGTTGGTCCCCCGGGGCTCGCGGATCAGCCTGCCGTGCACGGTGCCCTCGCTGACGTGCTCCCGCCCGGACGGCAGGACCAGGGCCGCCGCGCAGGCGAAGTGCGCGCCGCGCCTGCCGTCGGGCACGTCGCCCAGCTGGGCCAGGACCAGGCGCAGGTTGGCTTCATCGTCCCCGTGCCCGCCGGACCAGCGGGCCGAGAGCACGCCGGGCATCCCGTTCAGGGCGTCGGCGCACAGCCCGGAGTCGTCGGCGACCGCGGGCAGCCCGGTGAACGCGGCCACCGCCCGCGCCTTGAGCAGCGCGTTCTCGGCGAACGTGGCCCCGGTCTCGGCCACGTCGGGCGGGCCGGGGAACTCGCCGAGCCCGGCCAGCGCCACGCCGGTCTCGGCGGCGGCCAGGATCCTGGCCAGCTCGGCGAGCTTGTGCTGGTTGGCCGTGGCCAGGACCAGCCGGGGCGGTACGAGGTCGTGGCGGCTGTCCCGTTGCGGACTCATGTGCCCGAAAGGGCGCGGCGCTGCAGTTCGGTCAGCTCGCTACAGCCGGCGACGGCCAGCCCGAGCAGCTCGTCGAGCAGCTCGCGGCCGAACGGCTCGCGCTCGGCCGTACCCTGGACCTCCACGAAGCGGCCGTCGCCGGTGCAGACCACGTTCATGTCGGTCTCGGCCGCGACGTCCTCTTCGTAGCACAGGTCGAGCCGGGGCTGCCCGTCGACGATCCCCACGCTGACCGCCGCCACCGAGGCGACCAGCGGATCGCCCTTGGTCCGTTTGCGGCCGCGCAGCCAGCTGATCGCGTCGGCCAGCGCCACGTAGCCGCCGGTGATCGCGGCGGTGCGGGTGCCGCCGTCGGCCTGCAGCACGTCGCAGTCCACGATGATCGTGTTGTCGCCCAGCGCCTTGGGGTCGATGCAGGCCCGCAGGGACCGGCCCACCAGGCGGGATATCTCCATGGTGCGGCCGCCGGGGCGGCCCTTGACCGATTCCCGGTCGCCGCGCGTGTTCGTGGCCCGGGGCAGCATCGCGTACTCGGCGGTGACCCAGCCCAGGCCGCTGCCGCGGCGCCAGCGCGGCAGCTCCTCGGCGACGCTGGCCGCGCAGAGCACGCGGGTGGCGCCGAACTCGATCAGCACCGACCCCTCAGCGTGATCGAGCCAGCCTCTGGTGATCTTTACTTCGCGCAGCTGCTCGGGGCTGCGTCCGTCCGGTCGCGACATGCCGGCCAGCGTACCGGCATAAGCAGGCTGCCCGGTCGGGCGCGCCGGCCTCGATCCACCGGTACACCCGGCTCACCCCGGCGGCCAGGCCAACGGACGGCGTCCAGCCCAGGTCGAGCCGGGCCCACTCTGCCGCCAGGGCGCAGCGGAGCAGCTCACCGGGACGCGCGGGCGCGAACTCCGGGTCGACGGGGCGGCCGCCCGTGGCGCCGATCAGGCGGGCCAGCTGCAGGACGCTCACCTCGATCCCGGTGCCGATGTTCCAGATGCCGGGCCTGCCCCGGTCGGCGGCGGCCAGGATGGCCGCCACCGCGTCGCTGACGTAGACGTAGTCCCGGGTCTGGGTCCCGTCGCCGTAGATGACCGGCCGCTCCCCCGCGAGCACCCGGGCGCAGAAGATCGGGATCACCCCGGACTCGCCCGCCGGGTCCTGCCGCGGGCCGTACACGCTGGCCAGCCGCAGGATCGTGTGACAGCAGCCGTGCAGCCGGTTGTACAGGCCGACGTACTGCTCGGCGCAGTACTTGGCGATGCCGTACGGGGACTCGGCCAGCGGCAGCACGTCCTCATCCGAGGGGATCGGCGCGTCCCGGCCGTACAGGGCGCCCCCGGTCGAGGCGAACAGCACCCGCGCGCCGACCGCGCGCGCCGCCTCCAGGACGTTCACGGTCCCCACCGCGTTGGCCTGCGCGTCGTCCGCGGGCGCGGCCACCGAGACGCGGATGTCGATCTGCGCGGCGAGGTGGCAGATCAGGTCGGGCCGGGCCCGGCCGACCAGCGCGGTCAGCGGCGCGGCATCGGTGACGCTCAGCTTGTGCAGCGCGGCCCGGGCGTCCAGGCGGGCCGCCCGGCCGCTGGACAGGTCGTCGACCACCAGCACCTCATCGCCTCGGTCCAGGAGCGCGTCGGTCAGGTGCGAGCCGATGAAGCCGGCCCCGCCGGTGACGAGTACCCGCATATGGCAGGAGTCTAGTCAGTCGAGGACGAAGCCCAGCCCGGGCGCGGCCAGGGTCAGCGGCCCGCTGAAGGCCTGGCCCGCGTCGTCCAGCGTGCTGTCCTTGTCGTTCCACGGCACCAGGTGGGTGAGCACGAGCTGGCCGACGCCGGCCCGCGCGGCGTGCTGGCCGGCCTGCCGGCCGGTCAGGTGCAGGCCGTCGGGCAGGGCGGCCGCCGCCGCGGCATCGGCCGGCGCGGCGAACGACGCCTCGCAGAGCAGGACGTCGGCGTCACGGGCCAGCTCCACCAGGGCCTCGGTCGGGCCGGTGTCCGCCGAGTAGGCCAGCGACCGTCCCGCGTGCTCGAGCCGGAAGCCGTACGTCTCCACCGGGTGGTTCATGCGCGCGGCCGTGATCCGCAGCGGCCCGATCTCCATGACCCCCGGCGTGATCGTGGCGAAGCTGAACGCATCGGTGATCCCGCCGCCCGGGCCGGGGCCGGGCCGGGCGTCCTGCACCGCGGGATCGGCGGACAGCGCGCGGCCGAGGCGGACCTCGGCCTGGGCCGGCCCGTAGACCGGCATCCGCGGCTTGGGGCCGTCCGGGTGGAAGGTGCGCGCGACCGAGTAGTCGCACACCCCCAGGCAGTGGTCGGCGTGCAGGTGGCTGAGGCAGACCGCGTCGATCGCGTAGAGATCCGCGTAGCGCTGCACCGCGCCGAGCGCCCCGCTGCCGAGGTCGATGAGCAGCCGGAAGCCCTCGGCCTCCACCAGGTAGCAGGAGGACGGGCCGTCCGGTCCCGGGAAGCTCCCGGAACATCCGATGATCGTGAGACGCACGGTTCACCAGGCTAGCGAGGCGGGTGTCCCGGCCGGGCCGCGGCTACCGTTATCGTCACCGGATACGGGATGATCCCGGCAGGGCCAGACGCAGGAGGGTGGCCATGGCCGACCAGACAACCGATCCGCCGCAGGCGGTATCCCGCGCCCTGGCCGAGCCGACCGTGCACGTGCGGCGCAGCTGGATCACCGGCCTCGGCCTGGCCAGCCTGGGCATGTGGATGGCCTCCTACACCCCGCTGCAGGTGCTCCTCCCGCTCCAGCTCCAGCACATCACGCCGCACCACAAGATCGTCGCCCTGGCCGTGGTGAGTGGCGCCGGCGCGATCGCCTCCGGCGCGGCTACCCCGGTGGCCGGGGCGCTGTCGGACCGCACGACGCGCAAGTACGCGCTGGGCCGGATGGCCGGCCGGCGGCACCGCTGGACGCTCGGCATGGCGCTGCTCGCTGCGTTGTCGCTGGCCGTCCTGTCCGTGCAGGCCAGCGTGCTCGGCGTGACCGTGCTGTGGGTGCTGTTCAGCGCGTTCCAGAACGGCGAGTTCGCCAGCCTGAGCGCGGCCATCCCTGATCATGTCCCGGTGCGGCAGCGGGCCACGGTGGCCGGCTGGGTGGGCATGCCGCAGGCCCTCGGCCTGGTGGTCGGCACCATACTCGTGGTCGACGTGTTCACCGGGCAGATCAGCGGCTACCTGGCCCTGGCGCTGCTGCTGGTGGTGCTCACGCTGCCGTTCGTGCTGCGCACCCCGGATTACCCGCTGGAGGCCGAGCACCGCGAACCGCTCACCTGGCGCCAGCTGGGGCGCGCGTACTGGGTCAGCCCCCGGGAGTACCCCGACTTCGCCTGGGCCTGGGTCACCCGGTTCCTGGTGTCGCTGGCCATCGCCATGGGCACCCTGTACCTGCTCTACTTCCTCCGGGACCAGATCCACTACGCCCGGCTCTTCCCCGGCCAGACCGCGTCGGACGGGCTGCTGATCCTCATCGTGATCTACACGGCCGGCGTGGTGATCACCGCGATCGTCGGCGGGATGATCTCCGACCGGCTGGGCCGCAGGAAGATGATCGTCACCGTCTCCGGGACGCTGATCGCCGCGGCCGCCCTGCTGCTCACGTTCGTGGAGACCTGGCCGGCCTTGATCGGCGCGGCCGTGCTGTTCGGGGTCGGCTTCGGCGCCTACCTGGCCGTCGACCAGGCGCTGATCACGCAGGTCCTGCCCGCGGCCGCGGACCGGGCCAAGGACCTCGGCGTGATCAACATCGCGATCGTCTGCCCGTCCGCCCTGGGAGCGCTGCTCGCCGCGCCGCTGGTCTCGCTGGGCGGTTACCCGACCCTGTTCGCCGCCACTGCGGTCGTCGGGTTCCTGGGCTCGGTGCTGGTCTGGCGGATCAAGAGCGTTCCCTGACGCCGGGTGCTGCCGCTCAGCGGCGGGCGCTGCGGCCGACCCGGGCGATCTGGCGGCTCTGCGCCACCAGTTGCCCCGCCGCGTCCCAGACCTCCGACTCCTCGTCGAACCACCCGCCGCTGACGTGCCGGCACCGGGAAGCGACCCGCAGCGGGCCGCCCGCGGGCACCGCCCGCATGTACCAGGTGAGCTCGACGGTCGGCGCCCAGCCCGCGGCGCCGAGGCCGAACACCACCGGCGGCAGTGCGTCCACCGCCAGCGCGAGCAGGTAGGCGTCGGGCTCGCGCTCGTCGCGGAGCGCGAAATACCCCCGCATCTCCGGGACCCCCGACGGCTGGCCGTGCCGCCAGCCGGTCGTGGCCGGGTCCAGGCGCATGGTGACCTGGGCCGCGTACCCGGAGGTCCCGTCCGGGCCGACGGTGCCCCGCCACGGGCCGAGGTCGACGCACTCCTCGATCGGCGGCAGGTGCGGCGGCTCGCCGGTCCAGCTCAGCTCCCCGTTGGCCGCCGGGCCGACGGGCAGGTTCCCGGTGGTCACGGTCACGTCCAGGACCGGCTGGCCCTCCTGGACCAGCGCGGCGCGGGCGGTGGCCGTGGTCCCGCCCTGCTTCAGCCAGGTCACCTCGACCTCGGCGGGCTCCAGCCGGGGCACGCGCAGGAAATGCGCGCTGGTGGCCACCGGGTACGGGTGGGGCGAGGTATCCAGCACGGCCCGCAGCACGGTCGCCACCATCACCCCGCCGTTCACCGCCGCCGGGGTCGAGCCGCCCGGCATCACCATGGCGAACCGCACGTCGGGATGGACCCGGTACCGCCCCGTGCCCGCGGGCTGCGCCGCCGTCGCCTCGTCGAACACTGTGCTTTCTGCTCGCCTCCGGGGCGCTTTGACCCGCCGTCTTCCCTCCTCGCTCGGGCGCTCGTTCCTCGCATCCTCGCTCGTCAGTCCAGACGGCGGCGCGCCCCTTCGGCTCGGACAAGCCTCGTCGCTCGGTCGCAAGCTCTCTCGCTCCTCAGTCCAGGCGGCACCGCGCCCCTGTGGCTCGATCACGCCCACAGCTGGCCTTCCAGCCGGGCCTCGGCTTCTTCCAGGGTCCCTGAGTAGGCGCCGGTGGAAAGGTACCGCCAGCCGCCGTCGGCGATCATCACGGCCACGTCGGCCGGCTGGCCGGCGGCGGCGGCCTTGTGCGCCATGGCCAGGGCCGCGTGCAGCGCGGCTCCCGAGGAGATCCCGGCGAACAGCCCCTCGCGGTCGAGCAGCTCCCGGGTCCGGCGCAGCGCGTCGGCCGAGGACACCGAGAACCGCGAGGTCAGCACCGACTCGTCGTACAGCTCGGGCACGAACCCCTCGTCGATGTTGCGCAGCCCGTAGACCAGCTCGCCGTAGCGGGGCTCGGCCGCGACGATCTGCACCCCGGGCACGTGCTCGCGCAGGTAGCGGCCGGTGCCCATCAGGGTCCCGGTGGTGCCGAGCCCGGCCACGAAATGCGTGATCGTCGGCAGGTCCTCCAGCAGCTCCGGGCCGGTCGTCTCGTAGTGGGCCAGCGAGTTGGCCTCGTTGCCGTACTGGTACAGCATCACCCAGTCGGGGTTCTCGGCCGCCAGCTGCTTGGCCACCCGGACCGCCTCGTTGGACCCGCCGGCGCCCGGGGAGGAAATGATCTCGGCGCCGTACATCTCGAGTAGCTGCCGGCGCTCGGCCGAGGTGTTCTCCGGCATCACGCAGATCATCCGGTAGCCGCGCAGCTTGGCCACCATCGCCAGGGATATCCCGGTGTTCCCCGAGGTCGGCTCCAGCAGCGTCGACCCGGGCTTCAGCAGCCCCTCCTTCTCGGCCTGCGACACCATGAAGAACGCCGCCCGGTCCTTCACCGAGCCGGTGGGGTTGCGGTCCTCGAGCTTGGCCCACAGCCGCGCCGTCGGCGCGGGTGACAGCCGCGGCAGCCCGACCAGCGGCGTCCGGCCGAGCGAGTCGAGCAGCGAGTCGTAGCGCATCGGGCCTCAGGCCAGTCCGGGCCGGTCAGCGCGTCCCGCCGGCCACGGCCGGAAGCACGGTGACGGTGTCGCCGTCCTTGACCGGGGCGTCAAGCCCGCCGAGGAACCGCACGTCCTCGTCGTTCAGGTAGACGTTCACGAACCGGCGCAGCCCGGAGTCGTCCACCAGCCGCTCCTGCAGCCCGCCGTAACGCTCCTCCAGGTCGGCGATCAGGCTGGCCAGCGTGTCGCCCGAGCCCTCAACCGACTTCGCGCCGCCGGTGTAACTGCGCAGGATGGTCGGGATCCGTACCTCGATGGCCATGGCTAGCGCTCCAGATCGTGCGGATGGGAGTGTGCGGGATCTCCGTGCGGTCCAACCGGCCGGCGTCCCGGATCATTCCGGCGCGGCTCCTCCGGGCGGCCCGGCCGGCTCGTCGACCAGGACCCGTACCTCCTCCTCGGTGACCGTCCCGTCCCTGATGCGGAACGAGCGGAACTCGACCTCGTCGGGATCCCGGGTGGACACGAGGACGTAGTGTGCCTCAGGCTCGCTCGCGTAGGAGATGTCGGTACGCGACGGGTACGCCTCGGTCGCGGTGTGCGAGTGGTAGATGACCACGGGCTCCTCGTCCCGGTCGTCCATCTCGCGCCACACCCGCAACTGCTCCATCGAGTCGAACCGGTAGAACGTCGGCGACCGCTCGGCGTTGGTCATCGGGATGAATCGCTCCGGGCGGTCGCTGCCCGCGGGACCGGCGATCACCCCGCACGCCTCGTCCGGGTGGTCGGCCCTGGCGTGCGCGATGATTGCGGCGCGCAGCGCGGCTGGCAAGGTCAGCATGCACGCGAGCGTAGCCCGCCGCGGTCACCGCGACAGCGCCCCCACCAGGGTCTCCTGCAGGTACCCCAGCCACTGGTATACGTCCGCGTACGCCAGGCGGGGATCGCCCGGGCTCATGCGCGCCAGCTGCTCATCGAAGTCCTCGGTGACCTCGAGGCGTACGCCGAGCGCGAGCCGGACGTCGTTGAGCGCCCGTAGCCAGGCCTGGGCCTCCGGCCCGGACAGCCGGACCCGGCCCCCCTTCGGGGGCAGCGTGGCCAGCACGGTCCTCGCCGCGGCCACCTTGCCCGAGCGCAGGCCCTGCTCGGTATACCGGCGGAACTCGCCGGACGCCTCCGGATCGTCGCGGTAGGCGTCGGGCAGCAGCCGGGCCAGGGCGGGATCGGAGGGCAGCTCGGAGTTCTCGGTCAGGCCGATCATCGCCGCCAGGTCGCCCGCGCTGGGCAGGTCGTCCTCCGGTCCGGCGGGGCGGTCATCCGGCCGTTCCTCGTCCGGCGTGTCGCCGCCGAGCAGCTCCACGACCTGGCCGACCAGGTAGCGGAGGTTGGCCGCCTCCACCGCCCCGAACCGCGCGGTGGCGCCGCCGCCCCGGGACGGGCGGAACCCTCCCAGCAGCCCCGGCAGGTTCACGCTCTCCTCCGGCTCCGGCCCGGCGCTGGTCACGAATCGTGGCTGATCGTGGCCCACAGACCGTAGCCGTGCAGCGTTTCCGCGTCCCGTTCCATCGCCTCGCGGCCCCCGGCGGAGACCACGGCCTTGCCCTTGTGGTGCACGTCGAGCATGAGCTTCTCGGCCTTCGGCTTGGCGTAGCCGAACACCTTCTGGAACACGTACGTCACGTACGACATGAGGTTGACCGGATCGTTCCACACGATCGTGACCCAGGGCATGTCAGGGACCGCCTGCTCGCTGGTCTCTGATCGCTCGACCTCGGCAGGTGCCACGCTCACGGCCATCACCTCCCCGGTGAACCTTTGCTCTCCCCATGACCTCCCACGTGCTCTCGGCACGTGGCCGACGGATGAAAGGCTCAGTCCGTAGACCCTCAGTCTGCCAAAGCCGGGGCGCGTCCGTGACACCGCCGGGCTGCCCGCGATACCGGGCAGGTCCGTGGGCTTGCCTCGCGATCCGTAGGCTTCCCTCGTGGCTACTCACCCTGACGGCGGGAGGCCGCCGTCCGCGGCCGGGCCGGCCAGCACCGCCCTGCTGACCGATCAGTACGAGCTCACCATGCTGCGCGCGGCGCTGCGCAGCGGGGTGGCGCAGCGGCGCGCGGTCTTCGAGGTGTTCGCCCGGCACCTGCCGCACGGCCGCCGCTACGGGGTCGTCGCGGGCGCCGGGCGGCTGCTCGACGCGCTGGCCCGGTTCCGGTTCGGCCCGGAGGAACTCGGTTTCCTGGCCGATGCCGGCGTGGCTGACGAAGCGACCCTGCGCTACCTGGAGGCCTACGCCTTCAGCGGCGACATCTGGGGGTACGCGGAGGGCGACTGCTACTTCCCCGGGTCCCCGATCCTGGTGGTGGAGGCGCCGTTCGCCGAGGCCGTCGTGCTGGAGACGCTGGTGTTGTCGATCCTCAACCACGACTGCGCCATCGCCTCGGCCGCGTCGCGGATGGTGACCGCGGCCGGTGACCGGCCGCTGATCGAGATGGGCTCGCGCCGCACCCACGAGCTGGCCGCCGTGGCCAGCGCCCGCGCCGCCTACATCGCCGGGTTCGACTTCACCTCCAACCTGCGCGCCGGTCATGACTACGGCGTCCCGACCAGCGGTACGGCGGCGCACGCGTTCACGCTGGCGCACGACAGCGAGCGCGACGCGTTCCGCGCGCAGGTCGACGCGCTCGGCCCCGGCACGACCCTGCTGGTCGACACCTACGACGTGGCCGCCGCGGTGCGGACCGCCGTCGAGGTGGCCGGTCCCGGCCTGGGCGCGATCCGGATCGACTCCGGCGACCTGCTGGTGGTCGCGCGGCAGGCGCGCACGCTGCTCGACTCGCTCGGCGCGGTCAAGACCAGGATCGTGGTCAGCGGTGATCTGGACGAGTACTCGATCGCCGCGCTGGCGGCCATCCCGGTGGACGGCTACGGGGTGGGCACGTCCCTGGTCACCGGGTCCGGCGTGCCGACCGCGGCGCTGGTGTACAAGCTGGTGGCCCGGGCCGACGAGCCCGGGGCCGCCGCCCCGCTGCGGGCCGTGGCCAAGCGCTCGGTGGGCAAGCCGGGGCGCCCCGGGCGCAAGTGGGCGGTACGCAGCCGCGACGCCGCCGGGACGGCGGTCGCCGAGCTGATCACCACGGTGCCCGCCGATCCGGGTCCGGACGACCGGGTGCTGCTGCGGCCGCTCATACGCGGCGGCGAGATCGTCGGCCGGGAGCCGCTCGACGCGGCGCGTTCCCGCCACCGCGAGGTGAAGGCCGAGCTTCCCGCGCACGCGCTGCAGCTGTCACGCGGCTACCCGTCCGTCCCGACGGTGTTCACCCCGGACGGCGACTAGCTGCCGGCCGGCCAGCCGTCCCTCGGGTCGGGCGGGTCGTTCAGGTAGGTCGCCAGGCCCCGGACGATGACGTCCATGCCCCACTCGAACCGGTCCTGGGTGCTCCCGGCGACGGCCAGGTCGGCGAGCGCGACCGTGTTGGGGAAGCGGTCCGCCGGCAGCGACCTGATCCAGGAGGTGAACTGGGCCAGGAACTCGCTCTCGTGGCCGGACAGCGGCGTCACGTCCAGCTCGTACGCGTAGGCGCCGGTGTAGAGGCCGCCCAGGTCGCCGACGAAGGCGGTGACCTGGTCGGGCATGCCCGCCGCGCGGAGCTCGGCCGCGATGCGCTCTCCTATGGGGATCATGCTGGGGGTGACCGCCACGCGGCCCAGGGTGAGCGCGGCCACGCCCGGGTGCCGCCGGTACATCGCGAGCATCGCCCGGCCGAACTCCCTGAGCGTCTCCTGCCAGGAGCTGGTCGGCGGGACCTCGACCTCCTCGAAGATCCGGTCGAGCACCAGCTGGACCAGTTCCTCCTTGTTGGCGACGTACCCGTACAGCGACGAGGCCGAGACCCCGATCTGGTCGGCGACCCGGCGCATGGTGAGCGTCTCGCCGCCGTCCTTCTCCAGCACCTGGAGCGCGGCCGCGACGACCACTTCCCGGCTGAGCTGCGGCCGGGGCGGGTTGCGCCGCCGCGGCGCGGACCGCCACGGCGGCTCGGGCGCCGGCTGAGCCGCCCCTGGCTGACCCGGCCCGCCTGACGTCCCCGGCATGACAAACATCGTACTTGACGTGAACACCGTTCTGTAGTAAACCGTTGTTCACAGAACACCGTTCGTGTCGAGAACATGGTTCGGAGGACTTATGAACGAGGCAACCGGCGCCGTGGCCGCCAGCGAGCTCCGCAAGAGCTACGGCGGCCGCGGGAGCGAGGTGCGCGCGCTGGACGGGATGAGCTTCACGGCCGAGGCAGGCACCGTCTTCGCCCTGCTCGGCCCGAACGGGGCCGGGAAGACGACGACCGTACGGATCCTGACCACGCTGTCCCGGCCCGATGCCGGGAGGGCGGTCGTGGCCGGCATCGACGTGCTTAAGCGGCCCGCCCGGGTCCGCTCCGTCATTGGCACGGTGAGCCAGCACAGCGGCGCGGTGGGCCTGCTGACCGGCTACGAGAACCTGGTCTTGCAGGGCCGGATCTACGGGATGCGGCGCACGGAGCTGCGGCGCCGGGCGGCCGAGCTGCTGGACCAGTTCGGGCTGGCCGAGGCGGCCGGGCGGCCGGTACGCACCTACTCGGGCGGCATGCGACGGCGCCTGGACGTGGCGACCGCGCTGGTGCACCGCCCGGCCGTGCTGTTCCTGGACGAGCCGACCACCGGGCTCGACCCGGAGGGCCGCGCCGACCTCTGGGCGGTGCTCACCGGCCTGTCGGCGCAGACCGGGACGACCATCCTGGTCACCACCCACTACCTGGAGGAGGCCGACAAGTTCGCGGCCAAGGTCGCGATCACCGACCGCGGCCGGATCGTCGCCGAGGGCACCTCCGACCAGCTCAAGGCCCGGCTGCAGGGTGACTCGGTGCTGCTCGAGCTCGACGGCGCCGGCCGGGTGGAGCGGGCCGAGAAGGCTCTCGCCCAGGTTCCGCAGGTCCGGCAGACCACCGCCGACGGCGCCCTGGTCCGGGCCCGGGTGGCCGACGGGCCGCGGGCGCTGCCCGCCGTGCTCGCCGGGCTGGAGGCCGAGGCCGTGCCCGTACTGTCCGTTACCGTCGCCCGGCCGTCGCTGGACGACGTCTACCTGCACTACGCCGGCCGCTCGTTCGGCCAGGCCGAAGGGAGCGCCGTCGCATGAACCTCATCCGCCAGTCGTGGGCCCTGCTCACGGGCCGGTACCTGCGCCAGCTCTACCGTCAGCCCGCGGTCATCGGGATCACGCTCACCCAGCCGGTCATCTGGCTGCTGCTGTTCGGGGCCCTGTTCAAGAAGGTCGCCGAGATACCCGGGTTCGGCGGCGGAAACTACATCACCTACCTCACGCCCGGCGTGGTGATCATGACCGCGCTGTTCTCGTCCAGCTGGTCCGGCATGTCGTTCATCGAGGACATGGACACCGGCGTCATGGACCGGTTCCTGACCGCGCCGGTGCACCGCGGCGCGCTGATCGTGTCGTCCCTCGCCTACCAGGCGGTCACCACCGTGGTGCAGTCGGCGATCATCATCGCGATCGGCTGGGGCATCGGGGCGGGCTTCCCCGGCGGCGCGGCCGGCATCGCGGTCCTGGTCGCGGTCTCGGTGCTGATCGCGCTGGCCATGGCCGGGCTGTCCGACGGGCTGGCCCTGCTGGTCCCGCAGCGCGAGACCCTGATCGCCGCGTCGACCACGCTCGTGCTGCCGCTGACGTTCCTGTCCGGGGCGTTCCTGTCGCTGGCCATCGTTCCCGGCTGGATCGCCGGCATCGCCCGGTTCAACCCGGTCAACTGGGCGGCCAGCGCCGGGCGCGAGGCGATCGCCGCTCACCCACCGTGGGGCACGGTGGCCTCCTACGCCGGCTTCCTGGCCATCGCCCTCGTGGTCACCGCCGCGCTGTCCACCCGGGCGTTCCGCCTGGCCCAGAAATAGCCCCGCCCCCCCACGGGGCACCGGCCTGGCTAAGCTCGGCGTGTGGTCAAAGCGCTGTTGATCGTCGACGTCCAGAACGATTTCTGCGAGGGCGGCTCGCTCGCCGTCTTCGGGGGCACCGGGGTGGCCCGCGCGATCAGCGGGTACCTGGCCGGCCCGGACCGCGATCGCTACGACCACGTCCTGGCGACACAGGATTATCATGTCGATCCCGGCGGCCATTTCTCCGACGAGCCCGACTTCATCGTGACCTGGCCGCCGCACTGCGTGGTCGGCACGCCCGGCGCGGACTTTCATCCCCGCCTGGACCCGGGCGGGTTCGAGGCGGTGTTCCGCAAGGGCGCGCGCTCGGCCGCCTACAGCGGGTTCGAGGGCGCCGACGCCGACGGCACTCCGCTCGCGGCCTGGCTCCGCCAGCGCGGCATCACCGCCGTGGACATCGCCGGGATCGCCACCGACCATTGCGTGCGGGCCACGGCCACCGACGCCGCCACCGCGGGCTTCGCGACCCGGGTGCTGCTTGACCTCACCGCCGGAGTCGCCGCGCAGACGACCAAGGACGCTCTCGGGGAGATGCGCACGGCGGGCGTCGAGCTAGCCGGGACTCCCGTCGTGGGCACGGCCGGCTGACCGTTCCGCCGCCCGCACGCGGCCTGGCCGCCCGTGATGCCTAGTCGTCGCCCCCCGGCAGGGACTCGTAGATCTCCTTGCACTCGGGGCACACGGGAAACCGCTTGGGGTCCCGGCTCGGCACCCAGACCTTGCCGCAGAGCGCGACCACGGGCGTGCCGGTCACGGCGCTGTCGACGATCTTGTCTTTGTCGACGTAGTGCGCGAATCGCTCATGATCGCCGTCGCCGTGGGAGAGATCCGGGCGGGTCCGGGTGTCTTCCCTGACATCGCTTCCTGGCAGGACTTCTGTGCTCACGAGGACCGAGTCTAACGGCTGGCACGCGGTTACGGCTCCGTGAACCTGGGCTTCCCAGCCCGCTGCGGGCTGGATCGACGGGTGCAAGGCCTCAGTTGAGCAGCGGATCGTCCGGGTAGGTGGCCACGATGGCGAACTCGCCGCCCTGCCGCCGGAGCACCTCCTGCCAGAGCCGCTCCGGCTCGGCCAGGAACGCGTCGGTCGGCTCGCCGGCCAGCACGTACCAGGCGCCCTCCTCGATCTCCGCCTGCAGCTGGCCGGGCCCCCACCCCGCGTAGCCCGCGAAGACCCGCAGCGAGGTGATGCCCCCGGCGAGCAGCTCCGGCGGTGCCTCCAGGTCGACCAGCCCGATCCTCGAGGTGAGGCTGGACCCCTCCAGCGAGCGCCAGCCGAGCGGCTCGTCGTCGCCCCGCGCCAGGGCCAGGGCCAGGGCGCTGTTCGGCGAGACCGGGCCGCCCCGGAACACCACGGACGGCCCGGTGACGAGGTCCGTCCACGATTCGAGCACCTGCTCGACCTGGACCTCGGTGGGGCGGTTCAGCACGACGCCGAGCGTTCCCTCCTCCGGCTCGTCCTCGACGATCAGGATCACGGTCCGCCGGAAATTCGGGTCGCCGAGCAGCGGCGTGGCCACGAGAAGCTGGCCGTTGAGGGATTCAGCCTCCATGTATCAATGATGCGCCAGAATCGCGGAACTTCGCGCGGTGCGATTGCAGGATGCCTGCGCGGCTTTCCGACCCGGGGCACGTACGCTGTATGGGTGTCTCGGGGTAACGCGAGCGGCGGGGGTACCGGTCCGCAGGATGGCCGCCAGCACGGCGCCCAGGCGGCCACGGCCGTGCTGTCCGGCGCGCCCGTGGTCGACGTCACCCGGCTGCGGGTCGCGATCGCGCGCCTGTCCCGGCGGCTGCGCAAGCACGAGCTCGCCGGGCTGACGCCCACGCAGCTGGCCGCGCTGGCCACGGTCGAGCAGGCCGGGCCGCTGCGCCTGGGCGACCTGGCCGCCGCGGAACGGATCGCGCCCTCGACGCTGACCAGGCTGGTGAGCGCGCTGGAAGAACACGGCTACGTGCAGCGGCACGCGGTCCCGGGGGACGCTCGCGCGTGGACGCTGGCCGTCACCGAGCGCGGCCATGAGGTGCTGGACCGGATCCGGCAGGAGAACACGATCCTGCTGGCCGACAGCCTGCTGACGCTGTCCCCGGACCAGCTCGCCGCGCTGGCGGCGGCGCTGCCCGCGCTCGAGCAGCTCGCCGACGGCGCACCGCACGAGACAGCACCGCCCGGGGCGGCGCCGCCCACCACGGGCCGCCCGGCCGCGGAGACGACCTAGAACAGCAGGCTGGACAGCGTCGCCCGGGCCTTGGTGACCCGCGGGTCCCGGGGCGGGAAGGCCTCGAACAGCCGGAGCAGGTGCAGCCGGGCCTGGTTGCGCTCCTCGCCCGAGGTCCGCCTGACCGTGTCGAGGAGCCGGTCGAATCCGGCCTCGATCTCGCCCGTGGCCACGTCGATGTCGGCCATCCGGGCCTGGGCCTCGGGATCGCCGGGGCGTTCCTCGGCGTCCTGGTCGCCTTCGCCTGGTCGTAGGAGTTCACGCGCCTGATCAGGTCCACCTGCGCGAGCCCCATCGTGGCCACCGGGTGGCCAGGGGCCGACGCGAGCACCTTCTCGAAGGCCGCGGCGGCGCCTTCCAGGTCGCCGCGCTCCATGGCCTCCCGCGCCTCGCCGAACGCGGGGTCGGCGAACGCATCGCCCGCTCCGGGACCGCCGCGGCCCGGCCCCGGTCTCCGGCCGCCCGCCGGGCCTGGCGCCCCGGCGGAGCCCGGGCCCTGACCGCGCGGGCCGGCCTCCGGCCTGCCCGGCGGGCCTGCCTCGGCCTGCCGGGCGCCTGCCCGGCCGCGCGCTCGGCGTCCTCGGGCTCGGCGTCGGCGGGCGGGGCGGCGGCCTCCGGGCCCGGCAGGCCGAGCTGCGCGGCTACCTGCAGGACCTGGCCGATCCACTCCCGCACGTCGGACTCCGGCAGCGCGCCGAGGAAGCCGGGCACCAGCTGCCCGTCGAGCACGGCCACCACCATCGGGATGGACTGGACCTGGAGCGCCGCGCTCAGCTGCGGGTTGGCGTCCACGTCCACCTTGGCGAGCACCCAGGCGCCTTCGGCTTCGGCCGCGAGCTTCTCCAGCACCGGCGAGAGCTGCTTGCACGGCCCGCACCACTCGGCCCACAGGTCCATGATCACCGGGACGCTGCGCGACCTGTCGACGACGTCGGCGTTGAAGCTCTCGTCGGTGACGTCGATCACATATCCCGTCTGGCCCCCGGAGTCCGGTGCCTGGGCGGCCTGCTGCCTGCGCTGCGCGGCGGCCTGCCTGGCGCCCAAGTCAACGGCACCGCGAAGGGAAAAATCCGGCGACTGCTTCATACCTCTATCCTGCCGCATCCGGGCGACCGCCCCGGCACCGTGGTGGCCGGACGGCCCGCCGGGCTGCGTGATCCCGGCCCGGCCTTCGCCGGGACTCAGAACGCCGGGGGCTCGAAGTAGCCACCCCACTCCTCCCGCAGCGCGCCGCAGATCTCGCCCAGGGTCGCCTCGGCGCGGGCCGCGTCCAGGATGGGCTCGATCATGTTCGCCCCGGACCTCGCCGCGGCCAGCATCGCCGCGAGCGCGGCGTTGACCGCGGCCTGGTCCCGCGCCTCCCGCCGGCGGGCCAGCTCGCGGACCTGGGCGCGCTCCACCTCGTGGCTGACGCGCAGGATCTCCACCGGCTGCCCGACCGTATCGGTCAGGCAGTTGACGCCGACCACCCGCTTGTCGCCCTTCTCCAGCTTCTGCTGGTAGGCGAACGCGGCCTCGGCGATCTCGGCCATGAACCAGCCGTCCTCGATCCCGCGCATGATGCCGCCGGTCATGGTCTCGTCGGGGCTCATCGCGCGGATCCCGGCGAAGATGGCTTCCGCCTCGGCCTCCAGCCGGTCGGTCAGCGACTCGAGGTACCAGGAGCCGCCGAGCGGGTCGGCCACGCTGGCCACGCCGGTCTCCTCCATGATGACCTGCTGGGTCCGCAGCGCGATCTCGGCCGCCTTCTCACTCGGCAGCGCGAGCACCTCGTCCAGCGCGTTGGTGTGCAGCGAGTTGGTCCCGCCGAGCACGGCGGCCAGCGCCTCGACCGCGGTCCGCACCACGTTGTTGTCGGGCTGCTGCGCGGTCAGCGAGACCCCGGCGGTCTGGGTGTGGAACCTCAGCCACTGCGCCCGCTCGGTGCGCGCGCCGTACACGTCCCGCATCCACCTCGCCCAGATCCGGCGCGCGGCGCGGAACTTCGCGATCTCCTCGAAGAAGTCGATATGGGCGTCGAAGAAGAACGACAGCCCCGGCGCGAACACCTCGATGTCCAGGCCGCGGGACAGGCCGAGCTCCACGTAGCCGAAGCCATCGGCCAGCGTGAAGGCCAGTTCCTGCGCCGCGGTGGCGCCCGCCTCCCTGATGTGATAGCCGGACACCGACAACGGCTTGTAGTCGGGAATGTTGGCCGTGCAGTACTCCATCAGGTCGCCGATCAGCCGCAGGTGCGGCTGCGGCGGGAACAGCCATTCCTTCTGGGCGATGTACTCCTTGAAGATGTCCGTCTGCAGCGTGCCGTTCAGCTTCCCCAGGTCGGCGCCCTGGCGCTCGGCCGCGGCCAGGTACATGCAGAACACCGGCACCGCGGGCCCGCTGATCGTCATCGACGTGGTGGTGTCGGCGAGCGGGATCCCGCCGAACAGGACGTCCAGGTCGGCGGCGGAGTCGATGGCCACGCCGCAGTGCCCGACCTCGCCGAGCGAGCGCTGGTCGTCGGAGTCGCGCCCCATCAGCGTGGGCATGTCGAACGCCACCGACAGGCCGCCGCCCCCGCCGCGCAGCAGCATCTTGTACCGCTCGTTGGTCGCCGCGGCGTTGCCGAACCCGGAGAACTGCCGGATGGTCCAGGTCCGGCCGCGGTAGCCGGCCGGGTAGAGGCCCCGGGTGAACGGGTACTCCCCCGGCCAGCCGATCCGCTCGAAGCCCGGCACCACGGCGCCGTCCGGCGGGCCGTACACCGGCTCGACCTCGAGCCCGGACAGGGTGCTGAAGTCGGCGTCGCGCAGCCGGGCCGCGTCGTACCGCCGCTGCCACCGCTGCCTGCCGTGGTCCGGGTCCATCACTACCTCCGGGGCCCTGCGCGTAGATAGTAGGACGTCCTACTATCCGTTCAGTCTACGTCAGATTCCGTAACGGAAAGTCTGCGGGCTGGCCCAACCGGATGGCGGGCTGCGTCGTCTGAAGGGGTGGTCCTCACTCCAGTCCGGCCGCCGTCCCAGGGCCCGGGCCGTAATCCCAGCGACGCGCCGAATGTGTGGTAGAACGAATGCGATATTGCGCAGGTGACGCGGGCCGCACCGCGGCCGGGGGGGACGTCGCGGTCCTGCCGGGACCTTCGATGGCGCGGTCGGCTCCGGTGATGAGGCAAGGGAGCTCGGTGGCCAGGCTCCGCACCGCCGACCGCCAGGCGGCCGAAGACCTCTTCAACGCCTGCTATCCGAGGCTGGCCGGCTGGGTCCGCCGCCTGGTGGACGACGACGAGACCGCGCACGAGATCGCGTCCGAGGCCTTCACCCGGCTGCTGGCCCGGTGGTCGGGCCTGGACAACCCGCAGAGCTACCTGTACATGATCGCGACGAACCTGGTCAGGGACCACTGGCGCAAGTCCGGGCGGGAGCGGCGCGCGATCCGGACGCTGACCGCGGCCGCCCCGCTTGATCCCGCCTACCATCCGGCTCAGGACGTGGACGTGCGCGCCCTGATCGAGGGGCTGCCGCCCCGGCTGCGCAGCGCGTTCCTGCTGCACTACTACGCGGGATTCGGCGTCCGCGAGGTGGCCACGATGCTGGGCCGGCCGGAAGGCACGGTCAAGGCCGACCTGCATCACGCGCGCGCCAAGCTGAAGGCCGCGCTAGGGGAGCCCGGATGAGTGACCCGCAGGACAGGATCGACGGCTGGCTGAACGCCGAGGTCGAGCCGCTCGCGCCGCCGCCGGGCGCGTTCGAGCGGATCAGCCGCCGCGCGCACCGCCGGAAGGTAAGGCGGGCGACGATGTCGGTCGCCGGCGCCGCGGTCGTGATCGCGGCCGCCGCGGCGGCCCCCGGGATCGCGTCCATGCTGCAGCATCCCGGCTCCGGCCGGCCCGAGGCGCCCGTGGCCGCGGGCACGCCGTCCCCCGCCTCCCGCCCCGCGGCCACCGGCAACGGGAACGGGGGCGTCAATTCCCAGTCGAGCCGCCCGGTGCCGTCCCCTGGGTCGTCCCTGTCGCCCGCGGGCTCCGGGGCCCCCGTGCCGCGGAACTTCCAGCCCACCTCGGTGACCTTCGTCGGCCAGGGCATCGGCGCGGTGATCGGCCAGGCGGGCACCCCGGGGCACTGCGCCACGATCTACTGCACGTCGCTGGCGGGGACGTCGGACTACGGCACGAGCTGGTACGGGGTGAACGCGCCGGTTACCGGGGCGCCGGACGGATCCCGCGGCGTCGGCCAGCTCCGCTTCCTGGACACCGGCGAGGGGTGGGCGTTCGGCCCGGAACTATGGGTCACGCACGACGGCGGGTCGACCTGGACCAGGGAGAAGACCTACGGGATGCGGGTCACCGACCTGGAGACGGCCGGAAACCGCGCGTTCGCCCTGTTCGCGAACTGCACGGGCGGCGGCGCGGACTACGCGGCCCACTGCACCAGCTTCTCGCTCTACACGTCGGTGGCGGGCACCGACCGGTGGCGGCCCGTATCCGGCCCGGCCGGCCGCCTGCCGCTGCCGCCGGGCGCGGCCGGGCAGGCGGCCTCCGCCAGCCTGGTGCTCACCGGCGGCCCGGCCGGCGGCCGGGGCTACCTGCTGGCGCCGTCCGGCGGGCTGCTCAGCGGGCCGATCACCGGCGCGGCCTGGACCGTGGCCAGCGCGGGCGTGCCGTGCCAGCCGGGCGCGCCCGGGCCCGGCGGGCAGCCGACCGGCGCCCTGCTCGCGGCCGACTCGGGCCAGCTGGTCCTGGTGTGCACCAGCGCGACCAATGCGGCCGGCGATTCCCAGGCCAAGCAGGTCGTCGAGTCCTCGGACGGCGGCGCGCACTGGTCGAAGGCCGCGGCCGCGCCCCAGGCCGGGATCGCCGCCTCCGTCGCGACCCAGGCCCAGGACCACCTGGTGGTGCTCGCCACCGACGCCGGGCTTTACCGTTCCGGCGACAGCGGGCTGACCTGGCAGCGGGTCCAGGTCTCTCCGGCTGGCGCCGCGGCCGGGGAAGCCGGGTTCAGCTACGTCGGGATGACCAGCCTGACCAACGGCGTCGCGCTGCCCGCCGACCCGGGGCTGCACGAGGTCTTCACCACCACCGATGGCGGCGTCAGCTGGCAGGCACACCCGGTGAGCCTGCCCTGATCAGCCGTCCGTGAAGTCCCCTGCGGTGACCCGCAGCCCGCGCAGCATGTCAAACATCTCCTCGAGCTGAGCCTTGCCGTAGCCGCCCAGGCCGAACTCCGCCGCCATCAGGTCGGTCGTGGCGCGCTCGACCACCTCGCGGCCCGCCGTGGTGATCTCGGCCAGCGTTCCGCGCCCGTCGGCCGGGTTGGGCCTGCGCACCACCAGGCCCTGCGCCTCCAGCCGGTTGATGATGTTGGTCACGCTCGTGGGGTGCACCATCAACCGCTGCCCGATCAGCCGCAGCGGCAGCGCACCTTCGCGGCTGAACCGGAGCAGCACCAGCGCCTCGTAGCGCGCGAACGTCAGCCCGTGCGGCCGCAGCAGCGCGTCGAGCTCGGCGATCAGGATCTGCTGGGCCCGCATGATCGAGGTGACGGCGGCCATCGCGCGGGAATCCCCGAACCTGCGCTCCCAGATCTGGGCCGCGCGGGCGATCGGATCGAACGGCAGGTCCAGCGGCTTCGGCACAGGCACAAGGTACCGGTCGCCGGGCCGGTCTGCAGGCGGCCCGGGCCGGTCCGCAGTCGGCCGGGCCCGGGCCGGTCTGCAGGCGGCCCGGGCTGGTCCGCAGTCGGCCGGGCGTCCCGCCGCGTCCCGCCGCGGCCGACCGGGTGCGGCCCCGCACGCGCGCCCTGGCCTGCGGCGGGACCCGTCGTTACGGCCGTCGGGATCCTGGTCCGGCCTGCAGATCGCAGTAGGCTGCGGAAGTGGACTGGAGCCTGCTGGCCTGTGGAACGTCCGGGCACGTGACCTACGCGCCCACCGAGGCGGCCGTGCGCAGGCAACTACGCGCGCCGACCGGATCCGGCGAAGCCTGGCGCTGCCTGCGCTGCGGCACATTCGTGCCCGGCGAGGCGCAGGCGTCCGGTCCCGCGGCGCAGGCCCCGGCCCCACGCCGCGACAAGGAGGTACGCAGCGCGATCATCCTCCGGGTCTTCGCGGTCGAGCGGTTCGTGCGCGGGCTGGCCGTGGCCGCCCTGGCGGTCGTGGTGTGGCGGTTCGAGTACTCCCACCTGTCGGTCGAGCAGGCCTTCGAGCGCGAGCGCCCGGTCTTGCACTCGCTGTTCGAGCAGCTCGGGATCAACATCGACCACTCCAAGCTGGTCGGCCTGATCACCCGCGCGCTGACCCTCAGCCCGACCACGCTGCGGTGGCTGGCCGTCGGGCTGGCCGTCTACGCGGTGATCGAGCTGATCGAGGGCACCGGCCTGTGGCTGGCCAAGCGGTGGGGCGAGTACTTCGCGATGGTGGCCACCTCGCTGGGCCTGCCGTACGAGATCTACGAGCTGATCACGAAGGTCACCGTCTTCAAGCTGGCCCTGTTCGCCGTCAACCTGCTCCTGGTGCTGTACCTGGTGATCACCAGGCGGCTGTTCGGGGTGCGCGGCGGCAAGCAGGCCTACGAGGCCCGGCTGCGCAGCGAGTCCATCATGGATGCGGCCATCAACACTGCGGCCACCCAACCGGACCCGGCCGCCGGGCCCGCCCCGCCCGCGACCGCGGCCGTCCCGCCCCGGTCCGCGACCGGATTGGACCCTCCGCCGCCCGTCCCCGGCGCGGCCTCCACGGCCGCCCGGCAAGTGCCGGACCCCGGCACCGCCCGGGACACCCCAGCGCCCGGCCCGGCCTGCGGGACCGCGCACGACACGGCCACCGCGGCCGGCGGCGATCCCGCCCGCACCGCGCCCTGAAACCCGGCGGCCGCCCGCCCGGTTGCCATGATCATCTCCACTTTTCATTGGTTCCGCGCGTACAATTCGGACATATAGTCACAAGAACTGGCTGGATCCAATGAAAAGAGGTAAGGATCATGAAATTCGGCCGGGTGACGAAATGACCCATCATTCGGGTATACCTATATAGGGGATAAAGGGAGCGAAGAGGTCCCCGGGCGTGGGGCGTGCGGGTGCGGGGGGGACGGCGGTCAGCCGGCGATGAGCTCGTCGGCGGCGGTGTAAGGGTCCAGCTTGCCGGCGGCGACCTGCGCGGCGAGATCCTCCAGGTGCGACTCCCCGGGCAGCGCGCCCAGCCGCTCCCGCAACGTGGCCACGGCCATCGCCGAGACCTCCTCCCTGGCTCGGGCCACGCGCCTGCGGTCCCGCTCCCCCGACTCGCCGAGCCACCGGCCGTGCGCTTCCAGGCGGCCGACGAGATCGTCGATCCCGTGGCCGGTCACCGCCGTCGCGGCGACGATCGGCGGCTTCCACGCGCCCGGGCCGTAGTTCCCCATCGCCAGCATCGTGCGCAGGTCCCTGATGGCCTCCTGAGCGCCCGGGCGGTCGCTCTTGTTCACCACGAAGATGTCGGCGATCTCCAGGATCCCGGCCTTCGCCGCCTGGACCGAGTCGCCCATGCCGGGAGCGACGATCACCAGCGTCGAGTCGGCCAGGGAGGCGATCTCGACCTCGACCTGGCCCACGCCCACGGTCTCGATCAAGATCACGTCGAAGCCGGCCGCGTCCAGGATCCGCAGCGCCTGCGGCGCGGCCCAGGACAGCCCGCCCAGGTGCCCGCGGCTGGCCATGGACCGGATGAACACCCCGCCGTCGGTCGCGTGATCCTGCATCCTGACCCGGTCCCCGAGCAGGGCCCCGCCGCTGAACGGCGATGTGGGGTCAACGGCGAGGACGCCCACCCGGCGTCCCTGGCCCCGGTAGGCCCTGACCAGCGCGTCCGTGATCGTCGATTTTCCCACTCCCGGCGCGCCGGTCAGGCCGATCACCCAGGCCTGTCCGGTGCGCGGCGCGATCAGCTTCATGACCTCTCGCAGCTGCGGCGAGCCGTTCTCGACCAGCGAGATGAGCCGGGCCAGGGCGCGCGGGTCGCCGGCGGCCGCCGCGGAGACCAGGGCGTCCGGCCCGGCCGTGCGGCCCACGGAGGGCAGGGCGCCGTCAGCGGGCCCGCCGGGCGGGGCGTCAGCGGGCCCGCCGGGCGGGGCGTCAGTCACCGGCGCCCGGCGCCGGGACCCGCAGCAGCAGCGCGTCGCCCTGGCCGCCGCCGCCGCAGAGCGCCGCCGCCCCCAGGCCGCCGCCCCGGCGGCGCAGCTCGTACGCCAGGTGCAAGGCGATCCTGGCGCCGGACATCCCGATCGGGTGGCCGATCGCGATCGCGCCGCCGTTGACGTTGACCCTGTCCGGCCCGACGCCCAGGTCGCGCATGGACTGGATGGCCACCGCGGCGAACGCCTCGTTGATCTCGATCAGGTCCAGGTCGGCGACGGTCAGCCCGGCCTTGCGGAGCGCGTGGGCGATCGCGTTGGCCGGCTGGGACTGCAGCGAGTTGTCCGGGCCCGCGACGCAGCCGTGCGCGCCGACCTCGGCGAGCACCGGCGCCCCGGCGGCCGCGGCCGCATCCGCCGACATCACCACGACCGCGCACGCCCCGTCCGATATCTGCGAGGAGGAGCCCGCGGTGATGGTGCCGCCGGCGCCGAACGCGGGGCGGAGCCTGCTCAGCGACTCCATCGTGCTGTCGGCGCGCACGCCCTCGTCGGTGTCGAAGACCACGGGGTCGCCGCGCCGCTGGGGCACGGAGACCGGCACGACCTCCTCGGCGAGCAGCCCGTTCTTGATCGCCTCAGCGGCCCGCTGGTGTGACCGCGCGGCGAACTCGTCCTGCTCCTCGCGGCTGATGTTCAGCCGGGCGTTGTGCCGCTCGGTGGACTCGCCCATCGAGATGTGGTCGAACGCGTCGGTCAGCCCGTCGTAGGCCATGGCGTCGACCAGCTCGGCCGAGCCGAACCTGAAGCCCTGGCGCGCCCCGGGCAGCAGGTGCGGCGCCCGGGTCATCGACTCCATGCCCCCGGCCACCACGATGTCGAACTCCCCGGCCCTGATCAGCTGGGCGGCCAGCGCGATCGCGTCCAGCCCGGACAGGCAGACCTTGTTGATGGTCAGCGACGGGACCGACATGGGGATCCCGCCGGCGACCGCGGCCTGCCGGGACGGGATCTGGCCCGCTCCGGCCTGGAGCACCTGGCCCATGATCACGTAGTCCACCCGCTCGCCGGGCACTCCCGCGCGCTCGAGGGCGGCCTTGATCACGATTCCGCCCAGGTCCGCCGCCGTGAAATCGCTGAGTGAGCCGAGCAGGCGCCCGACTGCGGTTCTGGCCCCGGCGGTGATGACGGCTTCTCGCATACTAGAAACGATACCCATGACCGGAATGCCTGCCGGACGGAGACAGCGTTGCTGACCCGCATCGATCACGTCGGAATCGCCTGCCGCGACCTGGCTAAAGCCATCGCGTTTTACGAATCCACCTTCGGGCTGCAGGTCGTCAGCCAGGAGGTCAGCACCGAGCAGGGCGTCCGCGAGGCCATGCTGCGGGTGGCCGACGCCCCGGCGGGCACGTCCTACGTCCAGCTGCTCGAGCCGCTCGGCCCGGACACGCCGGTCGGGCGGTTCCTGGCCCGGCGCGGCGAGGGAGTGCATCACATTGGCTACGGCGTCACGGACATCACGGCGGCGCTCGCGTCGATCGGCGCCACCGGCGTACGCCTGATCGACGCCCGGCCGCGGCACGGCTCGATGGGCGCCTCGATCGCGTTCCTGCACCCCGCGGACGTCGGCGGCGTGCTGACCGAGCTGGTCCAGGCACCCAGCCCGGCCTGACCCCGCCCGGCGCCGGCGCAGGCCCCGGGCCGGGCACGGCGTGTCCCGGCGCACCGTCCCGGTCCCGCCCGGCGTCCTCCCGGCGCACCGTCCCGGCCCCGCCCGGCATCCCCCGCGCGGGGCCCGCAGACCCCGGCTGATGGGCCGCCGCCGCCCGCTTACTAGGCTGGCCGGGAGAACTGCATCGGCCAGAATTAGGATCTTTGGCAAGAGCGCCCGGGAACCGCCAACCAACCACTCGGGAGGGGAGTACGCTGCGTTGCACCGGGCGAGCGGAATTGCGCGTCGGTCGAGGCTTTGACGTTAGTATCCCGGCAAAGCCCGGAGACCGGAACCGTGAAGGCGATCGACCCGGCGTGCGTTTTTCCCCCTGTCGACCCCGCGTCTACCCCAGGATTAGGCGACATGCAGCCCGACATCGATGCCCAGCTCAGCAACTTCTTCGAGGAGACCCCGCAACGCGATTTCGCGAGGGTCATGCGCGGATACGACCCGCATCAGGTCAACGAGCATCTCAAGCAGGTCGACGGCGAACTGCGCCAGCACCGGGATCAGGTCCAGGCGCTGCACAGGGAGCTCGCCGACGCACACCGCCAGATCCAGGAGCAGGAGCGGCCCACCTACTCCGGCCTCGGCTCGCGCATCGAGCAGCTGCTCCGCCTCGCGGAGGAACAGGCCACCGAGATCCTGCAGGAGGCCAGGACCGCCGCCAACGAATTCAACGCGACCGCCAAGGTCGAGGCGGCGGAGCTGCGCGCGGCGGCCGAGAACGAGGCGGCCGAGCTGCGCGCCAACACCAAGCGGGAGACCGATGACCTGCGGGGGGCCGCCGATCGCGAGGCCGACGGGATCAGGACGGCCGCCCGGCGCGAGGCTGAGGAGCTGACCTCGACGACCGAGCGCGAGGTGGCTAAGCTCCGGGCCACCGCCGACCACGAGGTGGCCGAGAAGCGCGCCGCCATCGAGCGCGACATCGCCAAGCTGCGCACCACCACCGAGCGCGAGGTCGCCCAGATGAAGGCGTCCTCGAAGCGGGAGCGGGACGAGATCCTGACCACCTCCAAGCGCCAGGCGGACGAGATGCGCAGCCAGGCGCAGCGGATCCTGGAGGAGAGCGAGGCGCAGCGGGCCCAGGCCGAGGCGGAGTTCGACATCCAGCTCGCCTCCCGGCGCGAGGAGGCCGAGCGGCAGGAGGCCGAGCGGCTCGCGGCGGCGCAGACCGCGACCCAGAAGATGGTGTCCGAGGCCGAGCAGCGCGCGGCCACGGCCGAGCAGCGGGCCAGCAAGGCGAGCGCCCAGGCCGAGCAGACCCGCCGGGATGCCGACCAGCACTCCCACCAGCTGGTCAGTAACGCCAAGAAGAACGCCGACCAGATCGTCACGCAGGCCAAGGCCCAGGCCGACCAGCTGCTGGCCGACACCAAGGCCGAGGCCGACCGGATCCGCACTTCCGCGCAGCGCCAGGTCGACGAGCTGAACAAGCAGAAGGAGAGCGTCGCCGCTCACCTGGCCCAGATCAGCCAGCTGCTCGGCGGGCAGATGCCGGTCATCTCGGAGGCGCTCAAGCCCAAGCCCGCCGCCCCCGCTGTGCAGGCTCCTGCGCCCAAGGCCGTCACGTCGGCGACGCAGTCCGGCAACGGCACCCAGGCCGCGGCGCCGCCGGCCGCCGCCGCGCCGACCCGGTCCCCGGAAGCTCCCGCGGGCCAGCACGCCGCTCCTGGCCGGCCGGACAGCCAGCCGCAGGCGGGCGGGGTGAACAAGCAGTCCGCCGGCGCCAAGACCGGCAAGGACGACGAGGAGTGGTGGACGGAGTAATCCCTCCGCCCGCGCGACGGCGCGCCCTCCCCGATCGGGAGGGCGCGCCGTCGCTTGGGTGGCCTGCGGTCAGTCCTTCCACTCGGTGGGCAGCGGCCAGGCGCCGGGGTTGACCCGCCGTACGATCTCGTTCAGCACGATGCGGACGTAAGGCTCCCCCACCCACAGGTGCTTGGCCCGGTCCACCGCGACGACCTCCGCCTGCGGCACCCGCGCGAACCGGGCGCGCGCCTCATCGGGCCGCAGGTAATCGTCGAGCTCGGGGACCAGCACGATCAGCGGGCGCCCCGAAGCCGCCCAGCGGTCCAGGTCCGCGTCGGTCGCCCGGTGCAGCGCGGGCGAGAGCAGGATCGCGCCCTCGACAGCCGGGTCGTTGCCCCACTTCAGGGCCAGCTCGGTGCCGAACGACCAGCCGAGCAGCCATAGCCGCGGCAGTCCGGCCGCGACGCTGTAGGCGATCGCGGCGGCGACGTCGTCGCCCTCGGTCTCGCCCTCGCCGAACGTTCCCTCGCTGGTCCCCTGTTCCGACGCGGTGCCGCGGGTGTTGAACCTGAGCACCGCGAGATCGGCCAGCGCGGGCAGCCGGTTCGCGGCCTTGCGCAACACGTGGCTGTCCATCATCCCGCCCGCCGTGGGCAGCGGGTGCAAGCCGATCAGCGTCGCGACCGGCGCCCGCCGCTCCGGCAGCGCGAGCTCGCCGACCAGGTCCAGGCCGTCGGCGGTGCGTATCGTTACCGGCCTCCTGATGGCAGGCAGGACCGTGCTCGCCCTGATCTCGGTCATCAATGAACCTTTTTCATCCGTCGATCTCGGGCTCAGATTATGTGGGCCGCCCTGAGGAGGATGAAAAGGCTCATCCCTCACCGGCGTGTCCAGGGGCCCGGGCGGCGCGGCCGCCGCTGCCAGCACGAATTGTGCCAGTGCCTGCGCTCGGCCGGGCCGGGGGTCTGCGCGGGCCAGGCCACGACGTGCGCAACGCCGGGCACGATCTCCTGATCGCACCCGGGGCACCGGTACGTCTTCGTGGCCGCGCCGCCGGGCACCTGGCGGACGACCCACTCCCCGTCCGGCCAGGCCTGCGTCTGCGGTGGCCCGAGCCCGGCCGCGGGCGGCCCGCCGGCGCCGGACCGCCCCCCGGCCTCATCCGCGCGCCGCGATCCGGCGCCTCCGCGCGGCCGGCGGCGCACCTCGGCGGGCAGGCGGCGTGCCTTGCGCGGGCTCACGGCCGACAGGCTATGACATGAACGAAACGCCCGCGGGCTACAGTGGGCTCCCGTGCGGCTCGTCATCGCCCGGTGCAGCGTGGACTACGCAGGCAGGCTCTCAGCGCACCTGCCGCTGGCCACCCGGCTCCTCATCGTCAAGGCGGATTCCTCGGTCCTCGTGCACTCCGACGGCGGCAGCTACAAGCCGCTCAACTGGATGTCGCCGCCCTGTCGGCTCGCCGAGGAGCCGGGGCGGTGGGTCGTGACCGGGAAGTCGGGCGAGACGCTCACCATCGAGATCGAGGAGATCATCAGCGACTCCTCGTTCGACCTGGGCACCGATCCCGGCCTGAAGAAGGACGGCGTCGAGTCCCATCTGCAGGAACTGCTGGCGGCGCAGATGCACGTGCTCGGCGAGGGCTGGCGGCTGGTCCGCCGGGAATATCCCACCGCGATCGGCCCGGTCGACCTGATGTGCCGGGACGCCCTCGGGGTCAGCGTGGCCGTCGAGGTCAAGCGCCGCGCCGAGATCGACGGCGTGGAGCAGCTTACGCGCTACCTGGAACTGCTGAACCGCGACCCGCTGCTGGCCCCCGTGCGGGGCATCCTGGCCGCCCAGGAGATCAGGCCGCAGGCGCGTGTGCTGGCCGCGGACCGCGGCATCCGCTGCGTCACCCTGGACTATGACTCGATGCGCGGGGCCGGGGACGGTGCGCTGCGCCTGTTCTGACCGGGGCCCGTGCTGAGCCGGATGCCGTTCCGCCACGTTCTATAGACGTGGCCGACTCCCCGCCGGTGAATTCTGCCCGGGGTCTGGCTTCCCCCCAGGGGGCGTCAGAGGCCGACCTGGCGATCACCGCGATGTACGACACGCAGTACCGCCCGCTGGTCCGGATGTCCGCCATGCTGCTGGGTGACGTCGGCAGCGCCGAGGAAGTGGTGCAGGAGTCCTTCATCGCCGTGCACGCCGCCTGGCGGCGGCTGCGGGACATCGACAAGGCCGTGCCCTACCTGCGCCGGTCGGTGCTGAACCGGTCCCGGTCGATGCTGCGGCACCGGACGGTGGTGGACCGGAACATGCCCGCCCGCGAGCCGGACATGCCCAGCGCCGAGCAGGACGCGATCGCGCGGCTGGAGCGCTCGGCGGTGATCGAGGCGCTCCGCTCGCTCCCGGCCAGGCAGCGGGAGGCGCTCGTCCTCAAGTTCTACCTGGGACTGTCGGAAGAGGAGGTGGCCGCCGCCATGAAGATCAGCACCGGCGCGGTGAAGAGCCACACGTTCCGGGGCAAGGCCGCTCTGCGCACCGCCCTGGGACACCGGCGGTGACCCGCCGCGGGCCGGCGCCGCCGTCCCCGCGGGAATGATCATCCGCTGTCCTCTCCCGCCAGGTGAGCGTTGACCGAGCGCGCCAGCGCGGCGAGCCAGGGAATCTCGACCACCGTCACCCCGGCCCGGCGCAGCGCCACGGCGCCGCCGCCCGCGGCGAACAGCGGCGGCTCCAGCCAGGCGATGACCACGCGCGGGATCCCGGCCTCGATGATGAGCTCGGCGCAGGAGCGGGGCCGCGAGGCCCGGGCCAGGCACGGCTCGAGCGAGCTGTAGAGCGTCGCCCCCGTCAGCAGCGGATCGTCCGCGGCCCGGGCCAGGGCGACCTCCTCCGCGTGATCCTTCGGGTCACGCTCCCGGGAGTAGCCGGTCGCGATGACCGTTCCCGCGTCGCTGACCAGGACGGCACCGACGGAAAAGGCCGATTCCGACGGCGGGCAGCGCCGGGACAGCTCGATCGCCTCGCGCAGCCAGTGCAGGTCGGCCTGCGGCTGCCCGGGCCGTGGCGGTGCCGGCGGCCCGGCGTCCGGCGGTTCTGCCATGAGCGCACTCCGGTCTGCCGTTAGGAACGGATGCCTGCCCGGCGGTACCTTCCGCCCGCGGCCCGGTGATTTACTGGCACCCAACGGCGGTTGCCGGCCAAACCGGCGGCAGGTACCGCCAGGCACGAACTTACGCGGCACAGGACGGTGGTGCACGGCGATGGTCACGACGCTGCGGCCTGCGGGGGAAACCTTCGACACGCTGAATCCCGCGACATCCGAGGTCATTGCTACCTTCCCGGTCTTCGGCGAGGCCGAGGTGGCCGAGGCGGTCGAGCTGGCCCACCGGGCCGCGTCATGGTGGGCAGGCTTGTCCTGGAAGGAGAGGCAGGCCCGGCTGCTCGCCTGGAAATCGCACATCACCAGGTACATCGGGCGCCTGGCCGAGCTCGTGCACACCGAGACCGGCAAACCGCTGGCCGACGCCCAGCTGGAGATCCTGCTCACGATCGTGCACATCGACTGGGCGGCCCGCAACGCCCGCAAGGTACTGGGCCCGCGCCGGGTGCGCAGCGGCCTGGTGGCCATCAACCAGGCCGCCACGCTGGAGTACCAGCCGCTCGGCGTGGTCGGCATCATCGGGCCGTGGAACTACCCGGTGTTCACGCCGATGGGCTCGATCGTGTACGCGCTCGCGGCCGGCAACGCCGTGGTGTTCAAGCCCAGCGAGCTCACGCCCGCCGTGGGCGGCTGGCTGGTCAGCTCGTTCGCGGAGGTGGTGCCGGAGCAGCCGGTGCTGCAGCTGATCACCGGGGCCGGCCCGACCGGGGAGCACCTGGCCCGGAGCGCGGTCAGCAAGATCGCTTTCACCGGCTCGGCCGCCACCGCGAAGAAGGTCATGGCCGCATGCGCCCAGAACCTCACGCCGATGGTCGCCGAGTGCGGCGGCAAGGACGCGCTCCTCGTCGCCGCCGACGCCGATCTCGACGCGGCCGCTGACGCCGCGGCCTGGGGCGCGCTGTCCAACGCCGGCCAGACCTGCGTCGGCATCGAGCGCGTCTACGTGGCCGAGGACGTCTACCACTCGTTCCTGGAGAAGCTGGCCGACCGGATGGCCGAGGTCCGCCCCGGCGAGGACCGCGAGGCGGACTACGGGCCGATGACCCTGCCGGGCCAGATCGACGTGATCGAGCGGCACATCGCGGACGCCCAGGCCCGGGGGGGCAGGCCGGTCGTCGGCGGCCTCGCGAGCATCCGCAAGCCGTTCGTGGGCCCGGTGCTGCTCGCCGATGTCCCCGAGGAGAGCCGCGCGGTCGCCGAGGAGACCTTCGGCCCCACGGTCACGGTGGCCAAGGTGGCCGGCCTCGACGAGGGCGTCCGGCTGGCGAACGCCAGCCGGTACGCGCTCGGCTCCTCGGTGTTCGCGCGGAACAAGAAGGCGGCGATGGCCGCGGCCAGGTCCCTGCGCAGCGGCATGACGGCGATCAACTCGGTGATCTCGTACGCCAGCGTCCCCTCGCTGCCGTTCGGCGGGTCGGGCGATTCCGGCTTCGGCCGGATCCACGGCGCCGACGGGCTGCGCGAGTTCGCCCGGCCCAAGTCGATCACGCGGCAGCGGATGAAGCCGATGGTCAACCTGACCTCGTTCTCCCGCACCGACAAGGACATGAAGCGGATCCTCAGCCTGGCCACCGTGCTGCACGGCCGGCGCTACAAGTAGCCGGATGACCGAGCCGGGCACCGAGCTGCGCTGGGTGTCGAGCCTGTCGGGGATCATGACCGGCGAGCACAGCTTCACCCTGACCCTGGCCGACGGCGGCGCCCGGCTCGTGCCGACCGAGACCTACCGCGGGCTGCTCGCCCGCCTGGCGGCCATGACCGTCGGCCGCACCCGGGCCAGCTTCCAGGCCCTCAACGAGGCCATCATGCAGCGGGCCGAGAACGACCAGGAGGGCGCGGCTCATGACGGTTAGCCGGGACGTGGTGGTGGTCGGCGGCGGCCACAACGGGCTGGTCGCCGCCGCTTACCTGGCCCGCAGCGGGCGCAGCACGCTGGTGTGCGAGCGCCGCGGCGTGCTCGGCGGGGCCGCGGTGAGCGAGCACCCGTTCGGGCCCGACTACACGGTGACCTCGCTGTCGTACGTGGTCTCGCTGCTGCCGCCAGGGCTGGTCAGCGACCTGCGCCTGGCCAGTCACGGCTATCACGTGTACCCGCAGGGACCCTATTTCGCGCCCCGGGCGGACGGACGCTACCTCAGCCTGCCTGCCGACCCGGCGGCGCGCCGGGCCCAGATCGCCAAGTTCTCGCCCCAGGACGCCGAGGCCTACGAGGCGTACGAGGCTCACCTGGCGCCCCTGGCCGCCATCCTCGGGCCGCTGCTGGGCGAGATCCCGCCCCGGCTCGGGTCGCGGCGGCCGCAGGACCTGTGGCGGCAGGGGCTGCTGCTGCGGCACCTGCGCAAGCTCGGCGAGCGTGGCGCCGTCGACGTCACCCGCCTGCTCAGCAGCAGCGTCGCCGACCTGGTCGAGCGCTACTTCTACAGCGACGCCCTGCGCGGGCTGCTGTCGGTATCCGGCGTGATCGGGGCCTGGGCCGGGCCGCGGTCCAGCGGCACGGCCTACGTGATGCTGCACCACCACATCGGCGACACCGGCGGGCAGGCGGGCGCGTGGGGCTTCCCGCGCGGCGGCATGGGCGGGGTCACCGGGGCGCTGGCCGCGGCGGCCCGCTCGCTCGGCGCCGAGATCCGCACCGGCGCCGAGGTGGCCAGGATCCGTACCCGCGCGGGCCGGGTGACCGGGGTGACGCTCGCCACCGGCGAGGACATCGACGCGGCGACCGTCGTCACGACCGCGCACCCGCAGATCTCGTTCCTGCGGCTGATCGACCCCGCGGTGCTGCCGCCCGGTTTCGTCGAGGACATCCGCGGCTGGCAGACCCGCAGCGGCACCGTGAAGATCAATCTGGCGCTCGGCAGGCTCCCGGTGTTCGCGAGCCATCCCGAATTCGACCCCCAGGTGCACGGCGGGACGATCGTGCTGGCCGAGAGCCTGGACGACATCGAGACTGCGTTCCAGGACGCGGTCCGCGGCCGGCCCTCGTCGCTTCCCTTCGCCGACATCTGCATCCCGAGCGTCTTCGATGACTCGCTCGCGCCCGCGGGGCAGCACGTGATGTCGCTGTTCACTCAGTGGGTGCCGCACCAGTACGCCGACGCCCCGCAGGAGGAGCAGCTGGCCGCCTACGCCGACCGGGTGATCGCCCGGGTGGAGGCGGTGGCCCCCGGGTTCACCGACTCGATCCTGCACCGCCAGGTGATCGGGCCGCACCAGATGCAGCAGGAGTACGGGCTGATCGGGGGGAACATCTTCCACGGCGAGCTGAGCCTGGGCCAGATGTTCCACGCCCGGCCTGCGGCCGGCTACGCGGACCTGCGCACGCCGGTCCGCGGGCTGTACCAGGCGGGGTCGGGCACGCACGGCGGCGGCGGCGTGACCGGCATACCGGGCCGCAACGTGGTGCGCCAGATCCTGGCCGACGCCCGGGCCGCCCGCTGGCGCGCCCGGTTCCGGGTGCCCGTGCCGTAGCCTCGGCCTGTGGAGTTCAGCCGGGAACTGCGCGACGACGTGATCGCGGGCGACATCACGGTGTCCTTCCGGCTCTGGCGCAGGCCGAAGGTGAGGGTGGGAGGCCGCTATCCGGTCGGCCCCGCGCACATCGAGGTGGACTCGGTCGAGCTGGTGCCGTTCGCCTCGATCACCGCCGACGACGTGCGCCGCTGCGGCGAGCCGGACCGGGAGTCGCTGCGCCGGCGGGCGGCCCACGCGGGCCCGATCGGCGACGACACGCTGCTCTACCGCATCGAGTTCCACCTCATGGAATGAAGTAGCCGGGCACCTGGGATGCGGGGGGGCATCCGCCATACTGCAGCGAGGTCCGCTTGGGGACCGCATGTGATCTGCGCGACGGTGGGGGGCTGACGGTAATGCCTGGACCGGTAACGATCGCCGTGCTCGGCACGGGTGCCCGGGGCAGTGTCTACGCCGGGTTCGCCGAGCGGTTCCCGGACCGGGCCCGGGTGGTGGCGGTCGCCGATCCCCGCGCCGACCGCCGTGACGCGCTGGCGGACCAGCTCGCCGTGCCGACCGGCCAGCGGTTCGGCGACTGGCGGGAGCTGGCCGGGCGGCCGCGGCTGGCCGACGCGGTCCTCGTGGCCACGCCGGACCGCGAGCACGCCGTCCCGGCGGCCCGCTTCGCCGAGCTTGGCTACCACGTGCTGCTGGAGAAGCCGATCGCGCCCACCTGGGCCGAGTGCGTCGAGACGGTCCGGGCCGTGGAGCAGGCCGGGGTCATCCTGGCGGTCTGCCACGTGATGCGGTACACGCCCTACACCGAGGCGGTGATGCGGGTCGTGGCCGCCGGCCGGCTGGGCCAGATCGTCGGCGTGGAGCACCTGGAGCCGATCGGCTGGTGGCATTACGCCCACTCGTACGTGCGCGGCAACTGGCGCCGGTCGGACGCGGCCGGCCCCAGCCTGCTGACCAAGTGCTGTCACGACCTCGACTGGCTGCGCTACCTCGTCGGCAGGCCGGCGGTCTCGGTATCCAGCCACGGCGGGCTGCATCACTTCACCGCCGCGAACCGGCCGCCGGCGCCGCCGACCGCTGCCTGGACTGCGCCGTGGAGCCGGCCTGCCCGTACTCGGCCCCCCGGCTCTACCTCGGCTACCTGGGCGACCCGAAGCGGAAAAGCTGGCCGCTGTCCGTCGTCACCACCGACACCACCGAGGCCGGCGTGCGGAAGGCGCTGCGGGAGGGTCCGTACGGCCGTTGCGTCTACGCCTGCGACAACGACGTGGCCGACCATCAGGTGGTCACGATCGAGTTCGACGGCGGCGTGACGGCCACGCTGACGATGAGCGCCTTCACGCCCTACGGCAGGCGCCGTACCCGGGTCATGGGCACCCGGGCGTTCCTGGAGGGCGACGGCCATCAGGTCACGGTGACCGATTTCGTCACCGGGCACGTCGAGCAGGCCGAGGTGGCCAGTCCCGGGGCGGATTCCGGCTACGGTCACGGCGGCGGGGACTTCGGCGTGATCGGCGCCTTCGTCGACGCCGTTGCGTCCGGCGACCGCTCGCGCATCTGCACCGGGCCGCGGGAGTCGCTGGACAGTCACCTGATGGCGTTCGCGGCGGAGCGCAGCCGGCAGGCCGGGGCGCCGGTACGGGTCGCGCCGTAAGCGGCCGTTACGGAGCGGAGGCCGCGGCCAGTTCCGCGTCGGCGGGCTCCACCGCGGCGAGCGGCGCGCGGCCCGAGATCAGGTCGGCCGCCCGCTCGGCGATCGCTATCGTCGGCGCGTTGGTGTTGCCCCGGGGCACCGTGGGCATCACCGAGGCGTCCACGACCCGCAGGCCCTCCACCCCCCGGACGCGGAGCTCGGGGTCGACCACGCTGGTGAGCCTGCTGGCGGCCAGCTTGGAGTCACCGCCCATCGCGCAGGTGCCGACCGGGTGGTAGAGGGTCGCGAGGTTGTGCCTGATGAAGTCCCTGATCTCGGCGTCGGCGCGGACGCCGTCGCCCGGCGCCAGCTCCGACGCGCACATCTTGGACATCGGGCGCGCGGACGCGAATTCCCTGGCCATCCGGATCCCGGTGACCAGCGGCTCGATATCGGCTCCGTCGGACAGGTAGGCCGGGTCGATCACCGGCTTGTGCCGCGGGTCGGCGCTGCGCAGCCGGACCTGGCCCCGGCTGCCGACGGCGACCAGGGTCACCAGCAGCGAGAGGGCGCGGACCGCGGGATCGGTGAGACCGCCGTTCTGGTACGGGGTGGGCAGCGCATGCCACTGGAGGTCGGGCGCGGGCCGCGCCGGGTCGGAGCGGGCGAACCCGCCGGACTCCGCGATGTTCGTGGCCATCGGCCCGGAGTGCCGTAGCTGCCAGCGGGCCAGGTTCCTCGGGCCGGCCTGCTCCCACAGCCCGCGCGCTTTCGGCGTGTTCCACATGACCGGCACCATGGGGTGATCGGACAGGTTCGCGCCCACCCCCGGGCTCTCCACCACCACGGTGATGCCGTGCGAGCGCAGGTGATCGGCGGGGCCGATCCCGGACAGCATGAGCAGCTGGGGGCTGCCGATCGCGCCGCCGGCCAGGATGACCTCGGCCTCGGCGCGCGCGGTCTCCTCCGCGCCGCGCAGCAGGTAGCGCACGCCCGTCACCCGGCCGCCGGCCATCGCTAGGCCGGTGACCAGGGCGTCGGTCAGCACGGTCAGGTTGGGCCGGTCCGCGGCCGGGTGCAGGTACGCGTCCGCCGCCGACCAGCGCCGGCCCTGCCGTTGTGTCACCTGGTAGAAGCCGACACCGTCCTGCCGGGAACCGTTGAAGTCGTCGTTGCCGGGTACGCCGGTGTTCCTGGCCGCCTCCACGAAGGCGGTGGTCAGCGGTGACTTGTACCGTAGGTCCTGCACGAGCAGCGGCCCGGACGCGCCGTGGTAGGCGGAAGCGCCGCGGGAGTTGCCCTCGGCGCGCAGGAAGTAGGGCAGCAGGTCGGTGTATCCCCAGCCCTCGCAGCCGTATTCGTCGCGCCAGGTGTTGTAGTCGTAACGGTTGCCGCGGATGTAGATCATCGCGTTGATCGACGACGACCCGCCGAGGGTCCGGCCACGGGGCCAGTAGACGCAGCGGCCCGCCGCGCGCTCCTGCGGGGCCGTCTGGTAGTTCCAGTCGTAGGTGCTCTGGAACAGGAGGCTCAGCGCCGCGGGAATGTGTATCTCGTCGGCGTCGTCGGGCGGTCCCGCCTCGAGCAGCAGCACCCGCGTCTCCGGGTTCTCGGACAGCCGCGCGGCGAGGACACAGCCGGCACTGCCGGCGCCGACGATGACATAGTCATACACGGCCAGCCTCCGCGCAGTTCGGGACATTTGACAGATACCATACTCATCCCCGGGCCGGCCGTGGCAATCCGGGGCGGCCCGGCTATCGCGGGCCCGGCCATCCCGGGAGCGGCCCGTCCGTCCCGGAATCAGCCCGTCCGGCGCCCGATACGGTGGATCTCATGTCACGTGACCGCCGGGAGACACCGGTCGTGCTCTCCCGCATCTACACCCGCACCGGGGACGACGGCACCACGTCGCTCGGCGATGCCAGCCGCGCCGCCAAGACCGACCCCAGGCTGGCCGCCTACGCCGACGTCGACGAGGCCAACTGCGCGGTCGGCGCCGCCGTGACCATGGGCGGCCTGCCCGCCGAGATCACCAGCCTGCTGGTCCGGGTCCAGAACGAGCTCTTCGACGTGGGCGCCGACCTGTGCAATCCGCTGTCGGCCGCGGACGAGCCGCCGCGCTACCCGCCGCTGCGGATCGGCGAGGAGTACGTCACCCGGCTGGAGCAGGCCTGCGACCAGTTCAACGAGGGCCTGCCGGTGCTGCGGAGCTTCGTGCTTCCCGGCGGCAGCGCGGGCGCCGTGCTGCTGCACACGGCCAGGGCCGTTGTCCGGCGGGCGGAGCGCAGTGCCTGGGCGGCCATCGAGGCGCACGGGCAGACCGTGAGCCCGGTGCCGGCCAGGTACCTGAACCGGCTCTCCGACCTGCTGTTCATCCTCGCCCGGCGGGCCAACGAGCCCGATGGCGACCTGCTGTGGGAGCCGGGCGCCCAGCGCTGAGCCCGGCGCCTGCAAGCGTGCGGCCCGCGCCAGGCCGGCGCAGCGGAACTCGGCCACCGGCCCCGGCGGTGCGGCTTCCAGCCAGGCCAGGAACCCGGTGAGCGCGCCCTCGCTGAGCGCGAGCTCGATCCGCGCCGCAGCCTGCCCCGTGTCGCACTCCACCACCACCGCGCCCGAGCCGATGCTCGTCTCTTCCACCGGGTCGGCCGGCCTGCGGGATACCACGGTCAGCGCGTGCCGGGCGAAAGTTTCGCCCGGGCGCAGCCGGAACCCGAATACCGGGTACCAGCGCAGCTCGCCGGGCTGGTACGCGGCCAGGCCGAGCCTCCAGCGCCGGTCCCCCAGCCGCCGCAGGCCGCAGTCGACGGTTCCGCCGCGCTCGATCAGGGACCTGCGGGCCGCGATCCCGGTGGCGCCCCCGAGCGCGATGACCAGGACGACAAGGAGGAGCCAGCCAGCGTCTAGCGCGACCCTCCCCCCTGCCAACCCCGGCCCTCTCCGCGCCGGCCCTGGTCAGGCCCGGTCGGCGGGGTCGCCGGCGGCTTTGAGCAGCGCCCTGAAGTAGCGGACGTCCGCTGGCTCCTCCGCGCCGCCCTCCGCGCCCTCCGCGCGCTGCACCGCCTCGTCGAGCGCGGCCCGGGCGGCGCTCGTGTCGACCTCGCCGCCGAGCTGCGCCTCGCGGGCGAGGATGGACACCCGGTCATCCGCCACCGAGAAGAACCCGCCGTTCACCGCGGCCACCACCTCGCCGGCGCCGCCGGCCCCGGCGTCCTGGCTGCCCTCGGGCATGATCCGCACCAGGCTGCCCTCGGCCAGGATGCCGAGCACGGGCGTGTGACCGGTCAGCACGCCGATGTCCCCGTCCAGGGTCTTGGCGATGACCATCTGGGCCGAGCCCGCCCAGATCTCGCCCTCCGGGACGACCAGCTCCACTTGCAAAGTCACCGTGCTACCTCGCGCGCCTGTGTCGCCGTGCTTGCCTTGCGCGACTGTCTCACGATGCTTGCCCTGCGCGACTGTCTCACGACCGCTCCAGGTCCTTGGCCTTCTTCTCCACGTCCTCGATCCCGCCGACCATGAAGAACGCCTGCTCCGGGTACTGGTCGTACTTGCCCTCGGCGATCGCCTTGAACGACGCGACGGTGTCATTCAGCGGGACGAACACCCCGGGCTGGCCGGTGAACTGCTGGGCCACGAACATGGGGTGGGACAGGAACCGCTCGATCCGACGCGCGCGCTGCACGGTGACCCGGTCCTCTTCGGACAGCTCGTCGATGCCGAGGATCGCGATGATGTCCTGCAGCTCCTTGTACCGCTGCAGGATCCGCTGCACCTCGCGGGCCACGTCGTAGTGCTCCTGCCCGACGTACGCCGCGCTCAGGATCCGCGAGGTGGAGTCGAGCGGGTCCACCGCGGGGAAGATCCCCTTCTGGGTGATCTCGCGGGACAGCACCGTGGTCGCGTCCAGGTGGGCGAACACGGTGTGCGGCGCCGGGTCGGTGATGTCGTCCGCGGGCACGTAGATGGCCTGCATGGAGGTGATCGAGTGGCCGCGGGTCGAGGTGATCCGCTCCTGCAGCTCGCCCATCTCGTCGGCCAGCGTCGGCTGGTAGCCCACGGCCGACGGCATCCGGCCGAGCAGCGTGGACACCTCCGAGCCCGCCTGGGTGAACCGGAAGATGTTGTCGATGAACAGCAGCACGTCCAGGCCTTCCACGTCCCGGAAGTACTCGGCCATCGTGAGCGCGGACAGGCCGACCCGCAGCCGGGTGCCCGGCGGCTCGTCCATCTGGCCGAAGACCAGCGCGGTGTCCTTGATCACGTTGGACTCGGTCATCTCGATGAACAGGTCGTTGCCCTCGCGGGTCCGCTCGCCGACGCCCGCGAAGACCGAGACCCCGCCGAAGTTCTTGGCGACCCGGGTGATCATCTCCTGGATCAGCACGGTCTTGCCGACCCCGGCCCCGCCGAACAGGCCGATCTTCCCGCCCCGGACGTACGGGGTGAGCAGGTCGAGGACCTTGATCCCGGTCTCCAGGATCTCGGTCCTCGACTCCAGCTGGTCGAAGGCCGGCGGGTCCCGATGGATCCCCCACCGCTCGGTGATCTCCAGCGAGGACGTCGGCACGTCCAGGGTCTCGCCGAGGACGTTGAACACGTGGCCCTTGGTGACGTCCCCCACCGGCACCGTGATCGGCCCGCCGGTGTCGGTGACCACGGCGTTGCGGATCAGGCCGTCGGTCGGCTGCATGGAGATGGCCCGGACCACGTTGTCCCCGATGTCCTGGGCGACCTCCAGGGTCAGCAGCTTCTCGTCTCCCTGCTCCCCCTCGCTCCCCTCGATTTCCTCGGTTACCTCGCTGCCCAGCGACGTGGTCACGTGCAGGGCGTTGTAGATGCCGGGAATCTGCTCGGCCGGGAACTCCACGTCGACAACGGGACCGATGATGCGCACGACCCGGCCGGTGCCACGCTGTTCGGCTGCCCCGTCCTGGCCCGCGGTGTTCTCTTCGGTAGCGGTCATGGTGATGCTCACTAACTCCCTGTGGTCGCGTCTGCCAGCGCGTTAGCGCCCCCGACGATCTCGCTGATTTCCTGGGTGATCTCGGCCTGCCGTGCCTTGTTGGCTTCCAGCGTAAGCTGATCCAGCAGATCGTTGGCGTTGTCAGTGGCGGACTTCATGGCCCGGCGTCTCGCGGCGATCTCGGCTGCGGCCGAATCGAGCAGCGCGTGGAAGATCCGGCTCTCCACGTACCACGGCAGCAGGGCGTTGAGGACATCCTCGGGCGACGGCTCGAATTCGTACAGCGGCACCGCCCCGCGCTCCGGCGTCTCGGTCGTCTCCTCGATCTCCAGCGGCAGGATCCGCAGCGAGGCCGGGCTCTGGGTGAGCATGGATACGAACTCGGTGTGTACGAGGTAGATCTCGTCCACGCCGCCTTCCTCGGCCGGCCGGTCGTACGCCTCGAGCAGCGCGTTGGTGATCTCGGTGGCGTTCTGGTGCGCCGGGGTGTCGGAGAACCCGCTCCACTCCGCGGCCATCGTGCGCTGCCGGAACCGGTGCCAGGCGATGCCCTTGCGGCCGGCCACGAACGGCACCGACTCGACCCCGCGCTCGCCGAGCAGCGCCTCCAGCCCCTGAGCCTCGCGCAGGACGCTGGTGTTGTACGCGCCGCAGAACCCCCGGTCGCTGGTCAGGATCAGCACGGCCGCGCGAGCCGGATTCTCCGGTTCCATGATGAGCGGATGGCGGATCTGCGACGAGCGGCTGACCACGGCCTCGACCGCCCAGGTGATCTCCCGGGCGTACGGTTGCGCGTCCCGCAGCCGCTGCTGCGCCCGGATGATCCGTGACGACGCGATCAGCTCCTGGGCGCGGGTGATCTTGGCGGTGGACTGGACCGCCCGGATCCGCCGCCTGACCAGGCGAAGCTGTGCTCCCACTGTCTGCCGCCCTACTCCTTGGCCGGCGCCGCAGCGTCCGGCGGCACGTACTTCTTGACCGCTTCCTGGCCCGGGTCGGCGTCGGCCGCGTCGCCGTCCCCGTCGGAGACGAGCAGCTTGCCCGCGCCGGTCTCGAAGCCGCGCCGGAACTCGTCGATCGCGTCCTTGAGCGCGGTGATGGTGTCGTCGGAGAGGTCGCCGGTCTCCCTGATCGCGTCGTAGATGCCGCCGTGCGACCGCTGGAGGTAGTCGAGGAACTCGTCCTCGAACCGGTCGATGTCCTCGACCGGCACGTCGTCCAGCGACCCGGAGGTGCCGGCCCAGACCGCGACCACCTGCCGCTCCACCGGCAGCGGGCTGTACTGCGGCTGCTTGAGCAGTTCGACCAGGCGCGCGCCGCGGTCCAGCTGGGCCCGCGAGACCGGGTCCAGGTCAGAGGAGAAGGAGGCGAAGGCCTCCAGGTCGCGGTACTGCGAGAGCGCGAGCTTCAGCCCGCCGGCGACCTTCTTCATGGCCTTGATCTGCGCGTCACCGCCCACCCGGGACACCGACTGGCCCACGTTGATGGCCGGCCGGACGCCGGAGTTGAACAGGTCGGTCTCCAGGAAGATCTGCCCGTCGGTGATCGAGATCACGTTGGTCGGGATGTAGGCCGAGATGTCGTTCGCCTTGGTCTCGACGATCGGCAGCCCGGTCATCGACCCGCCGCCCAGGTCGTCGGACAGCTTGGCGCACCGCTCCAGCAGCCGCGAGTGCAGGTAGAAGACATCGCCCGGGTAGGCCTCGCGGCCCGGGGGACGGCGCAGCAGCAGCGAGATCGCGCGGTACGCCTCGGCCTGCTTGCTCAGGTCGTCAAAGATGATCAGCACGTGCTGGCCCTGGTACATCCAGTGCTGGCCGATGGCCGACCCGGTGAACGGGGCGATGTACTTGAAGCCCGCCGGGTCCGACGCGGGCGCGGCCACGATCGTGGTGAACTGCAGCGCGCCCGCGTCCTCGAGCGACTGGCGGACCTGCGCGATCGTGGAGCCCTTCTGGCCGACGGCGACGTACACGCACTTGACCTGGCGGGCCGGGTCGCCGGATTCCCAGTTGCCCTTCTGGTTGATGATCGTGTCGATGGCGAGGGCGGTCTTGCCGGTCTGCCGGTCGCCGATGATCAGCTCGCGCTGCCCGCGCCCGACCGGGGTGATCGCGTCGATCGCCTTGATCCCGCTCTGCAGCGGTTCCTTCACCTTCTGGCGCTGCACCACCGACGGGGCCTGCACCTCCAGCGCGCGCAGCTCGGTGCCTTCGATCGGGCCCTTGCCGTCCAGCGGGTTGCCGAGCGGGTCGACGACCCGGCCGAGGAAGCCGTCACCCACCGGAACCGACTGGACCTGGCCGGTGCGCTTGACCCGCTGGCCCTCGTCGATCTTGCTGAACTCGCCGAGGATGACCACGCCGACCTCGCGCACGTCGAGGTTCAGCGCTAGGCCGCGGGTGCCGTCCTCGAACTCCAGCAGCTCGTTGGCCATGCACGAGGGCAGGCCCTCGACCCGGGCGATCCCGTCCCCGGCCTCGGCCACGATGCCGATTTCCTCGGTGACTGCGGCCTCTGGCTTGTAGTCCTCGACGAAACGCGCCAGCGCGTCCCGGATCTCCTCCGGCCGGATTGTCAGCTCCGCCATGGTCCTCGCGTCTCTCTGTTCTGCGTCTCTTGCTCGGTCTCGATGGGCTCAGCCGGCCAGCCTGCGCCGGAGTTCGGCCAGACGGCTCGCCAGGCTGCCGTCGATGATCTCGTCCCCGATCCGCACGGACATGCCGCCGACCACTTGAGGATCGGTCACTACATTCAGGTGTACGTCGCGGCCGTAGGAGGCGGCAAGAGCCGCCGCGAGCCGGCGGCGCTGATGCTCGGTGAGCGGAATCGCGACGTGCACCTCGGCCACCAGGCGCTCGCGGCGCTCCGCGGTCAGCCGGGAGTATTCCTCCAGGGTGGCGTCGAGGCTCCGTCCCCGGCCCTGCACAGCGGCCTGCGTGACCAGCCGCAGCGTCGGCTCGGTCACCTTGCCGGCCAGCAGCGAGTCGAGCAGCCGGCGCTTTCGCTCCGCGTCGATGAACGGGCTGGACAGCGCGAAGCGCAGGTCGGGCTCGGCGTTGACCACCCGGCCGAACCGGAACAGCTCATCCTCGACGTCGTCCAGCTGGCCGGCCCGGCTCGCGACCTCGTCGATCGCGAGCACGGCCAGCTGCTCGGTCGCGTCGGGCAGGTCGCCGGGCTCGGCCCAGTGCTCGCTGACCACGGCGGAGACCAGGTCCAGGGTCGCCGGGCTGACTTTGCCGCCGAGCAGCGACTGGGCCAGGCCCGCCTTGGCCCGGGCGTCCCGGGTCGGATCGGACAGCACCCGGCGCAGCCCGGCCTCGGAGTCCAGCAGCCCGGTCACCGCAAACAGCTCGTCACCAAGCTGGCTGGGGTCGGCACCGCCGGCCAGGGCAGCGGCGAGCCGCTCCTTGGCCTCGGCCAGCGAGGCCCGGCTGGCGCCTCTCATCAGGTGGCCCTGACCCCGGCCGTCCCCGGCTGCTCCTCGAGCTGGTCCAGGAACCTGTCCACGGTCCGGCGCTGCCGGGCCTCGTCCTCCAGCGATTCGCCGACGACCTTGCCGGCCAGCTCCACGGACAGGGTCCCGATCTCGGCGCGCAGCGAGGTCAGTGCCCGCTGCCGGTCGGACTCGGTCTGTGCCTGCGCGGCCGCCGTCAGCCGGGCGTATTCGGCCTGCCCTTGCTCGCGCATCTCCGCGATGATCTGGGCGCCCTGTTCCTTGGCCTCCTCGCGTATCCGCGAGGCCTCGCGGCGGGCGTCGGCCAGCTGGGCCCGGTACTGATCGAGCACCTGGGCCGCCTCGGCCTGGGCCTCCTCGGCCCGCTTGAGGCCGCCCTCGATCGCGTCGGTCCGCTCCTCAAACATCTTCTGGGCCCGCGGCAGCAGCAGCTTGCCGAGGATGCCGAACACGATGCCGAACGCGATCAGGCCCGTGATCAGCTCGGTCAGGTTCGGGACGAGCGGGTTTTCCGTCCCGTTCTGCGCTAGGTACCACATGACGGTTACCTCTGGCCTCGGTTCAGCTGGTGATGAAGAACGGGACGGCGATGCCGATCAGCGCCAGCGCCTCGGTCAGCGCGAAGCCGATCCACATGTAGGTGGTGATCCGGCCGGACGCCTCGGGCTGGCGGGCCATGGCCTCGATGGCGTGCCCGAAGACCAGGCCGATGCCGATGCCGGGGCCGATGGCCGCGAGACCGTAGACGAGTTTTCCGAGGCCGACGATCTTGATCGTCTGGGTCGTGCCCGCGGCGACGTACAGCAGGTGGTGCACCGTCATCAGATGCATGTGTCGGTTTCCTTTTCTCCGGCCCGGCGCCACTGTGCGCCGGGTCTAGCTCGTCGGTTGCTCAGTGCGCTGGCTCCAGCGCATCCGATATGTAGAACGCGGTCAGCGTGGCGAAGATGAAGGCCTGCAGCAGCGTGATCAGCACCTCGAGCACGAACACCAGCAGGAACACGACGAACGAGACCGCGGCGAACAGCAGGCCGATCGTCGCGCTGAACAGGTACCAGGAGGCGACCGAGAACACCAGCAGTAGCAGGTGCCCGGACAGCATGTTGGCGAACAACCGGATCGCGAGCGTGAACGGCCGGACGATGATGTTGGACAGCAGCTCGATCGGGGACAGCAGCGGCAGGATCCACCACGGGGCGCCCGGAGGGACCGCCATGTTCTTGAAGTAGCCGACCGGGCCCTGGTGCCGGATGCCGATGACGATGTAGGTCACCCAGACCACCAGCGTCAGGGCCACGGGGAACGCGAACTTCGACGTGGCGGGGAACTGGGCCACCGGGATGAGCTCCCAGAGGTTCATCAGCCAGATGAAGAAGAACAGCGACACCAGGAACGGCAGGTACCGGTCGCCCCGGCTGCCGAGCTGCGGCCGCAGGATCTGGTCGCGGACGGTCAGGATGCCGAGCTCGCCGAGGTTCTGCACGCCGCGCGGCACCATCTTCGGCTTGCGGAACGCCAGCCAGAAGACGAGCAGGACGATGGCCGCGGACAGCAGCATGATCAGGATCGGCTTGGTGAACTCGAAGCCGCCGATCGTGAAGATCGGCCTGAAGAAGAAGTTCCCGATCCCCGGGGCGGGGTAGCCGCATGAGGGGTGGGACTGGAAGTGGCAGCCGCTGGCCGTCGTCACGACGCCGAGGTCACTCACCGTGTGCTCCTTCAGCCACCACGCTTGCCGTCGGTGGCGGGCAGGCCGTCACCGACGGGCGGGCCGTCACGGACGGGCGGGGCGTCAGGGGCGCGTGAAGCGCGTGAAACGGAAGACGACCAGCGCGAGCGACAGCCCGATGCCGAGCAGTATCCCGATCGGGAACAGGGCGTCGATATGCGTCCACCGGGCGGCCAGCCAGCCGATGCCGCCGTAGAGCAGCATGCCGCCGACCAGGTAGCTCACGACCGCCCAGCCGGTACCCTCCCGCGGCTGCCCGGTACCCTCCGGTGGCTGAGCCGGATCGTGCCTGCGGCCCCATGATCGAAGCGGTTGCGGCCGGGGCGGAAGCGGCTCGTGCTTGCGGTCGGGGCCGGGTTGCGCCGTGCTCACCAGGCCTCCGCCAGGTCCGCAGCGACATAGCCGGGGCCACCGCGCCCTGCGCCGGGGCAGCCTGGGCCGTGGGCCGCGTCGCGCCGTCCAGATCCTGGGTGTGCCTCACGGGTCACCGTTCCCGGTCCGGCTCGACGTACAGCATCTTCAGCCGCATGGACCAGATCACCTGCGCCCCGGTATAGGCGAGGATGCAGACGAGCGCGGTCAGGCCGAAGGCTTTCGGGTTGAACGCGGTGGTGTCCTGGAACTGCCCGACGAAGATGAGCAGAAGCACGATCTTGACTAGATAGGTAACGATCGCGGCCATCATCATGGCCTGAGGGCTCACCCGGGCCGCGCGGCTCACGACCACCACGCTGATGCCGAAGAAGAGCGCGACCACGGCCACCCCGAGCAGGGCGCCGATCAGCCCCTTGCTGCCGCCGAGCACGGCGGCGAGCACGGCCATGATCACTGCGGCGACGGCTCCCACCGCAGCCGACCGCCAAGCGATCCGGGCGTAATTCGCTACCATCTATAGGGCTCCGGGAGAGCTAGACCGAAGTTTCCTGACCCCTGCGGACCCAGTGATGCCCCGGTGGCACCTTCCCGCGACACCGAAGCGGCGGCGCGGCTGCGTCGCCAGGTGAGCGAAACGTATCACGGACCTCCCATTCACCTTCAAGTGGGTGCTTGTGAAAGATATCACAAGCTCCCTGGCCCGCTCTCGCCGGGGTTACCCAACGTGATAACAGCAGCTCACGGCGCTGGTGACGGGTTCGCCGCCGGTCAGTGCGGGCGCGCAGGAACCCCGGGCGGGCGGGCCGGAACGGGGTCACGGGGTCCCGTGGACTGCGGCCCGGCCCCCGCGGGCCGGGCCGGCGCGACCGCGGGCGGCGCGGACAGGACCGGGGTGACCGGGACGGGGACGACCGCGGGCGGAGCGGCCGGAGCCGGGGCAGGCCGCGCCGCGGTCCGGGCGCGGCGGCCCCGCTTCCACCAGCGCAGCCGCGGCATCGACATCATCAGCAGCGCGAGCATGGCCGCCAGCGTCGTAACGGCGAGCAAGGACACCGGGGTCTTGGCGATGGACAGCCAGACGATGCCGCCGGCGAACAGCGCGGCCCACAGGTACATGATCAGCACGCTGGAGCGGTGCGAGTGGCCGATGTCGAGCAGCCGGTGATGCAGGTGCTTGCGGTCGGGGGCCAGCGGCGACAGGCCGGCCCTGGTCCGCCGGACCACGGCGAGCAGCAGGTCCGCGTACGGGATCACCAGGATCGTCGCGGGCAGCAGCAGCGGCAGGATCTCCGGAAACCGGTTCACGGCCGTGCGGAGGGTGTCGGCGTAGCCGAGGGACGCGATGCTCGAGATCGGGACGTAGGCCAGCAGCAGCCCGAGCAGCATCGACCCGGTATCGCCCATGAAGATCCGGGCCGGGTAGAAGTTGTGCGGCAGGAAGCCCAGGCACGCTCCGGCCAGGATCGCGGAGGCCAGGGCCGGCCCGGCCTGCTCGGGCAGGGTGTAGACCTGGGTCAGCCGGTAGTAGTAGGCGAAGAACGCGACGGCCGCGATGCAGACGATCCCGGCCGCGAGGCCGTCGAGCCCGTCGATGAAGTTGACCGCGTTGATGGTCGCCACCACGAAGAAGATCGTCAGCGCGGTCGACTGGTTCGACGAGAGGATCAGCGTGCCGTTACCCGGCAGCGGCAGCCAGCCCAGCTGGGCACCGCTCCAGACCAGGATGGCGCCGGCCGCGGCCTGGCCGGCCAGCTTGCTGATCGGGCTGAGCCCCCAGCGGTCGTCGATGGCGCCCACGATCACGATGACCCCGCCGGCCAGCAGCAGCCCGGCGGCCGTCCGGTTGCCCACCAGCACGGTGCGCAGCGGGCTCAGCTCGCTGGCCACCATGAGGCCCACGGCCAGGCCGCCGAAAATAGCCAGCCCGCCCAGCAGGGGGATCGGCACGACGTGCACGTCCCGGTCACGGGCCTCGTGCATCGCCCCGACCGCGATCGCCCCCCGGCGCACCAGCGGCGTCAGCAGGTAGGTAACGGCCGCGGTGACCAGCAAGGTCAGTACGTACTCAGACACGGCGGCCCACCCGGTCCGGACTGGAACTACGCATTACGACAACTCTAGAGCACCACCCCGGCGGCGGGGGTGATCGCCAGGCACCGAGACCGGCGAATCATCGGTCACACACCGCAGACGCGCCGTTACCATCGCCTGGGCGGACATTCCTTATATACCGGACAAGACCGTTGGCCGGACCGCTCCCTCAGGCGCTCGGCGCGACGTCCCCGCCGGTGGACAGGGCCGCCACCTCCCGCAGCCGGCCGACCGACACGGCGCCCGCCCGCAGCAGCCGGGGTACCTCCCCGGTGAGATCCACGATCGTGGACGGGACATCCGCCGCGCATGGCCCGCCGTCCAGGTAGACCGAGACATCCTCGCCGAGCTGCTCCTGCGCCGCAGCCGCGGTCGTCGCGGCCGGCTCGCCGGTACGGTTGGCGCTGCTGACCGCCAGCGGGCCGGTTTCCTTGAGCAGCTCCAGGGTCACCGGGTGCAGCGGCATGCGGATCGCCACGGTCCCGCGGGTGTCGCCCAGGTCCCAGTTCAGCGACCGGTTCGCGCGGCACACGATGGTCAGCCCGCCCGGCCAGAACTCGTCGATCAGGTCCTGGCCGTACGGCCCGAGGTCCTCGATCAGCGCCGAGGCCGCGCGCACGGTGCCGACGAGCACCGGCGGGGGCATGTCCCGGGCCCGGCCCTTGGCCGCCAGCAGCGCCATGACCGCCGACGGGTAGAACGCGTCGGCCCCGATCCCGTACACGGTGTCGGTCGGCAGCACCACCAGCTCGCCGGTGCGCAGGGCCAGCGCCGCGGCCTTGAGTCCCTCGGCGCGGCTGGCCGGGTCCGCGCAGTCATACGTGGCACTCATGGGATTCGCGGCGTGATGACTCCGGCTCTCAGACGGGGAGGAAACGCCGCTTCACCTCCTCAGGACTGTCAGTCATCGTTACTAGATTCGATTCATGTCCCGGTACCGGCTTGCGCCGACGCCAGCACAGCAGGCCGTCCTGGCCCGGCACTGCGCGCACGCCCGGTATGTGTGGAACCTAGCCGCCGAACAGCAGTCCTGGTGGCACCCGGGCCGCGGCACCGTGCCAGGGTACTGCGCCCAAGCCGCCCAGCTCACCGAAGCCCGCGCCGAGAACGCCTGGCTGGCCGACGGCAGCCACATGGTGCAACAGCAGGCGCTGCGGGACTTCACCCAGGCCATGGTCAGTTACTTCGCCGGCACCCACGGCCTGCCCGGATGGCGCAAGGCCGGCCGACACGAGGGATTCCGGATCGTCGCGGTCAAGCCCGGCCACGTCCGCCGGCTGTCCCGCCGCACCGGCCAGCTCTGGGTGCCCAAGGCCGGGTGGGTGCGGTTCCGCTGGTCCCGCCCGGTCCCGGCGGCCAGGTCCTACCGGGTCACCCGCGACCGGGCCGGACGCTGGTACATCGCCTTCGCCGCCATCCCCGAGCCCATCCCAGGCCCGGGCACGGGCGAGGTTGTGGGCATCGACCGCGGCGTGGCCGTCAGCGCGGCGCTGTCTACCGGCGAGTTGCTGCGCTGCCCCGGCCTGCGCCGGGCCGAGCAGGCCCGGCTGCGGCGGCTGCAGCGCCAGCTGGCCCGCGCCGCGAAAGGCTCCGCCCGCCGCCAGCAGGTCAAGACCGCGATCGCCAAGTTAAGGGCCCGCGAGCGTGACCGGCGCAAAGACTGGGCCGAGAAGACCTCGACCAGCCTGGCCCGCCGGTTCGACCTGATCCGGATCGAGGACCTGCCCATCCCCGGCATGACCCGCTCGGCCCGGGGCAGCACCGAGGAACCCGGCCGAGGCGTGCGGCAGAAGGCTGGGCTGAACCGGGGCATCCTGGCCTCCGGGTGGGGCCTGCTGGCCCGCCGACTGCAGGACAAGGCGCCGGGCCGGGTGGAGAAGATCAATCCCGCGTACACCAGCCAGCAGTGCTCGGCATGCGGGCACGTTGCAGCGGAGAGCCGCGAGAGCCAAGCCCTCTTCCGCTGCGTGGCCTGCGGCTACGCCGACAACGCGGACGTGAACGCGGCCAGGAACATCGCCGCAGGGCATGCGGTGACTGCGCGGGGACGCTCGCCGCTGGGCGGGCGGACGAACCGCGAACCCCAGCCTCTGCCCCTTCCGGCGTAGAGGCTGAAATCCCGGCCTTCAGGCTGGGAGGATGTCAACTTTCCATGACGCGGTGACGAAGCGGTCCCGGCCGGCCAGATCGGAGTGGTTGCGGGTGCCGCTCCAGCCCTGTTCCTCGCTGAAGACCCAGTAGACCGCCGCGCCCTGCGGCGCGCCGTGCTCCACGGCGACCAGGCCGCCATCGCGCAGCAGCCGCCGGGCCGCGCGCTCGATCACCCGGATCGGGTCCAGCCCGTCCGCGCCGCCCCACAGCGCCGTGGCCGGGTCGTACTCGCCGACCTCGGGCGGCACCCAGGACCCGACCGGGATGTAGGGCGGGTTGCTGATCACCACGTCGATCGCGCCGCCGCGGTCCGGCAGCGCGCTGGCGAAGTCACCGTCGTGCAGCGTGACCCGGCCGGCCGTGTGCGGCGCCGCCGCGGCGCAGCGGGCGATGTTCCGCTCGGCCCACTGCCGGGCGAGCGGGTCGGCCTCGATCGCATGTACCTCAGCGCCCGGGACTTCCTGGGCGATGGCCAGGGCGATCGCGCCCGATCCGGTGCCGAGGTCGGCGACCACCGGCGCGGCGGTGTCCATCTCGCGGAGCGCGTCGATGGCCCAGCCGGTCATGACCTCGGTCTCCGGCCGGGGTACGAACACCCCGGGGCCGACCTCCAGCTCCAGGTAGCGGAAGTAGGCCCGCCCGGTGATGTGCTGCAGCGGCTCGCGTGACGCCCGGCGCGCGACATCATCCCAGTACCGCGGGTCGAACGCGGCGTCGGGCACCGTGTGCAGGGCGCCCCGGGACACGCTGTGCACGTGCGCCGCGATCAGCTCGGCATCGGCGCGTGGCGACTCGACCCCGGCCTCGGCCAGCCGGGCCGCGGCCACGGCGATCTCGTCCAGCAGCAGGGTCATGAGGCTCGCTCGGCCGACTCCGCGATCTTCTCGGCCCGGTCGGCCGCCTCCAGGGCGCCGATGACCGCGTCGAGGTCCCCGTCGATGACCTGATCCAGGTTGTAGGCCTTGTATCCGACCCGGTGGTCGGAGATCCGGTTCTCGGGGAAGTTGTAGGTGCGGACCCGCTGGGACCGGTCGACCGCCGCGACCTGGCTGCGGCGCTCGGCGGCGGCCTGGGCGTCCGCCTCCTCCTGCGCCTGGGCCAGCAGCCGCGCGCGCAGGATCCGCAGGGCCTGCTCCCGGTTCTGCAGCTGGCTCTTCTCGTTCTGGCAGGACACCACGATCCCGGTGGGCTTGTGCGTGATCCGCACCGCGGAGTCGGTGGTGTTCACGCTCTGGCCGCCGGGCCCGGACGAGTGGAAGGTGTCGATCCGCAGATCATTGGGGTCGACGGTGACCTCGATGGGGTCGGCCTCGGGCATGACCAGCACGCCCGCGGCCGAGGTGTGGATCCGCCCCTGCGACTCGGTGACCGGCACCCGCTGCACCCGGTGCACGCCGCCCTCGTACTTCAGCCGGGACCACGCGCCGTCGCCCGAGGCCACGCCGCGGCCCCCGGCCTTGATCGCGACCGTGGCGTCCTTGTAGCCGCCCAGGCCGGTCATGGTCGAGTCGAGGATCTCGGTCTTCCAGCCGTGCCGTTCGGCGAAGCGCAGGTACATGCGCAGCAGGTCCCCGGCGAACAGCGCCGACTCCTCGCCGCCCTCGCCGGCCTTCACCTCGAGGATGACGTCCTTACCGTCGCTCGCGTCCTTGGGCACCAGCAGGTCCTGCAGCCGGTCCTCGAGTTCTGCCCGGCGGCGCCCCAGCTGCTCGGCTTCCTCGGCGAACGAGGCGTCCTCGCCCGCCAGCTCGTGCGCGGTGGCCTCGTCGGCGCGGACGTGCTGCCACTCGCGGTACGCGTGCATGACCGGGCCGAGCTCGCCGTACCGCCGGCCCAGCGTCCGGGCGCGGTCGGGGTTAGCGTGGACGGCGGGATCGGCGAGATCCCGCTCTAGTGCCGCATACTCGGCCGCCAGCTCATCGAGCCGGTCAAACACGATTTCCTCCAGAGACGTTACTGCGCGCCCGCGGACTGGACCCAGGCGTGCGGAACCCGGTGGATGTACGGACGTACATCCACCGGGTCATGGGGATCTACTTGCTGTCGGACTGCTTCTTGCCGAAGCGGCGCTCGAACCGGGCGACCCGTCCGCCGGTGTCGAGGATCTTCTGCTTGCCGGTGTAGAACGGGTGGCAGTTCGAGCAGATGTCGGCGTGGATCACGCCGTCCTTGGCGGTGCTCCGGGTGGTGAAGGTGTTCCCGCAGGTGCAGGTCACCTTGGTCTCCACGTAGTCCGGGTGGATATCAGGCTTCATGTCGTGACTCCTGGTTCTGGCGGTCGCCGGGTCGCCTCGCCGCGAGCCTGCCGTGGCGGGCGTGAACCGGTACCGCATGGTAGGTGCGACACCGCACTAACGCTGCCGTGTCGCTCGGCCAGTGCCAGCCCTTGCAACGTCTGCTGGGGCCGGAAGATTCCCGTGGCGCGGTCAGGTACCGATCGTGGTCTTCTGCACCTGGAGCAGGAACTCGGCGTTGCTCTTGGTCTCCTTCATCCGCTCCATCAGCACCTCGAGCGCCTGCTGCGGCTCGAGCGCGTGCAGGACCCGCCGCAGCTGCCAGACGATCTTGAGCTCCTCCGGGGTCATCAGCAGGTCTTCCTTGCGGGTGCCGGACGCGTCCACGTCGATCGCGGGGAAGATCCGCTTGTCGGCCAGCTCACGGCGCAGCCGCAGCTCCATGTTGCCGGTGCCCTTGAACTCCTCGAAGATCACCTCGTCCGCGCGGGAGCCGGTCTCGATCAGGGCGGTCGCCAGGATCGTCACCGAGCCGCCGTGCTCGATGTTGCGCGCCGCGCCGAAGAACCGCTTCGGCGGGTAGAGCGCGGTCGAATCCACGCCGCCGGACATGATCCGCCCGCTGGCCGGGGCCGACAGGTTGTAGGCGCGGCCGAGCCGGGTGATCGAGTCCAGCAGCACGACCACGTCGTGGCCCATCTCGGCCAGCCGCTTGGCGCGCTCGATGGCCAGCTCGGCCACGGTGGTGTGGTCCTCGGCCGGGCGGTCGAAAGTCGAGTAGATGACCTCGCCCTTGACCGTGCGCTGCATGTCGGTGACTTCCTCGGGCCGCTCGTCGACCAGCACGACCATGAGGTGGCACTCGGGGTTGTTCTTGGTGATCGCGTTCGCGATCGCCTGCATGATGAGCGTCTTGCCCGCCTTCGACGGCGACACGATCAGGCCGCGCTGGCCCTTGCCGATCGGAGCCATCAGGTCGATGATCCGGGTGGTCATGTTGGTCGGCTCGGTCTCCAGCCGGAGCCTTTCCTGCGGGTACAGCGGCACGAGCTTGGCGAACTCCGGGCGGGTCTTGGACTGCTCCGGGTCCAGGCCGTTGACCTTGTCCAGCCGGACGAGCGCGTTGAACTTCTCCCGGCGCTCGCCTTCCCGCGGCTGCCGGACCGCACCCTCGATCACGTCGCCCTTGCGCAGGCCGTGCCGGCGCACCTGGGACAGCGAGACGTAGACGTCGTCGGGTCCCGGCAGGTAGCCGGTCGTGCGGACGAACCCGTAGTTGTCCAGCACGTCCAGGATGCCCGCGATGGGGATGAGCACGTCGTCCTCGGAGATCACCGGCTCGGCGTCCCCGCCGCGCTCCCGGCGCCCCCGGTTGTTGTTCCGGTTGCGGAACCGGTCGCGGCTGCGCCGACTGCCCTGGTTATCCCGGTCATCGTCGCCGCGGCCACCCTGCTGGTCGCCGCGCGGCCCGGAACCCGAGTCACGGGAATCCCGCGAGTCACGGTGCTGGTCGGAGCCGTCGCTGGCCGCGCGGGGCTGGTCGTCGCGCCGGCCGTTGCCCTGGTCGTCACGCCGGCCGTTGCCCTGGTCGTCACGCCGGCCGTTGCCCTGGTCGTCACGCCGACCGTTGTTTCCGCGACGGCGGCGGCTGTCCCGCTGGCCATCGCCCTGCTGGGCATCGTCGCGCTGCGCGCCGCCCTGGCTGGCCTCGCGGCGGGTGGCATCGCTCACGCTGGCCGGGGCGCCGTCCCCTGCGGCACCGGCCCCCCCGATGCCCGCGACCCCCGCGCCGCCCTGATACGAACTGTCGCCGATCCCGCCCGAGCTTGCTCCGCTGCCCACACCGGGCGGCGTCGATGTCTCAAATTCCATGGCGTCCTGCTCAAACAGGCGAGTACCGCCGGCTCCCGCAGGCGCCCCTCGCTGGACTGAGTTGTCGTTCTGCGCGCCGTGGCTGCCACCGCTTCCGCCCTGGGCGTCGCGGGGAGCGCTATCGGCCGCCTGGCGGCCGGCGCTCACGGGGCCCGGCGCGCCCCCACTGCCCTGCCGCTCCTCGATCGCGGCGATGACCTGGCCCTTGCGCATCCGGCCGGTGCCCATGATGCCCATCGACTGCGCCAGCCGCTGGAGGTCGGGCAGGAGCATCGCGGACAGGCCCGTGCCACCGCGGCGGCTCGCCGCGGTCGTCCCCGCCGCACCGGCGCCCTGCGCTGCCCCGGCGCTGGAGTCCCCATCCGGCCAGGAGCGTACCGCGCCGGCCGGCTCCGGGGAAGCCCCGGCCCGGCCCGCCGCCTCGCCAGGCAACGGGGACGCGGAGGGTGATTCCTCGGGCGAGCCAGAGGAACCGGTGGTCATATTGGTGGTATCGCTCACGAGGGGTCCTTCCCAGGCCGCGGGTGCCGACCGTGCGTTCGGTCGCCGCCACCCGCTGTTACGCTCCGGCCGATCGGCCGGGCCATTTGTGGTTCCATCTGCCATCCCCGCCGCCATCTCCAGGCTGTCCCGCACCCGGCAGGTACGATCTCACGCCCTGCCGACATGCGAGGCCCTCCGTTCGCAGCCCGCGTCGCAGTAGCTAGCACCGGCGCTGGCGCTGGCGCCAGGACCTGTGCCGACAGTGGAGAGTCGCGGCAAGCCCAGACGGCCGGACGGGTCCGTACCCTTTCGCACCCAGCTCCGCCGCGCACCGTCCGCGCCTGGCGGGTGTGGCGGTGTGGGGGTGGGTGAGTGTCTGTGGCAGCCACAGCCCTCCGCTGGATGCGGACCGGGACTGGCAGACAGGCGAGCACCTCTCCCCATGGCGGGGCATCTGGTGCGGCATCCAGCTTAACACCATGAGCGCCCACGGCATTCCTTGGAGGTGTTCGTCAGTCCAGGGACAAGCCGACGGCCCGTGCGCGAGCGGCCCAGGATCTTCTGGGAACGCCCCCCCGGCAAGGTTTCGGGTACGCTCTTGCCGCCCGTGACCGGGTGCAGGATCGGCAGGGAGGACTCGAAACCAGGCCGTAGCCGTCGGCGTCCAGGGTCTTACAGTGCATGCGGTACCCGTTTCGGTGACGTTGAACCGCCCGTTTCCAAATCCCTGGCCTCGTTGCCCGCTGCAGCATGAGATTTTCCGGGAACCTACTTCAACCCGGCGATTCTTACAAGTCCCCGGCGAACGAGCGGCTACACCAGCTGCGGCGCGGCCACGCCGAGCAGCTGCAGGCCCGTCCCCAGCGCGGTCTGGGCCGCGGCCGCCAGCCACAGCCGGGCCGCCGCCCCGGCTCCGTCCCGCGGCGCGGACCGGCCGCCGAACGGCAGCGCCGGGCAGCTCTCCCGGCAGTCGAGCCAGGCCCGGCCCAGGCCTTCGAGATACCGGGTGAACACGTCAGGCCGGCGGCGGCGGGCGGCCGAGACGGCGCGTTCCGGAAGCCAGGACATGAGGTCCAGCAGCCGCCGCTCGGCCGGATGCATGAGCAGCCCCGGCCGGAACGCATCGGCCGGTCCGCGGTCCGCGCCGAGGTCGGCGGCCCACCGCAGCACGGACGCGGCATCGGCGTGGGCGTACCTGACCGCGAAGAACGGATTCTCCAGGGCATTCCGAGCGCACCGTCTCGCGTCGATCGGTCCGGCTCCGGCCGGAGTGGTCCGGAGCAGGGCGTAACGGACCGCGTCGGTTCCCGCGAACGCGACGGCCCCCGCCGGTCCGGCCCCGGCCGGGGGCGGCGGCCGGGACGGGAGGCTCTGGACCCTGATCGTGGCTCCGGCGGCCTTCGCCAGCCGGCCGGTGACGGCGGCGGCCGCCTGCTGCCGGGCCTCCGGCCAGGTGGCGGCGCCGGCCGGGTCGGCGGCGGTGGGCGCGGCGACCTCGGTGCCGCACAGGGCGTCGCTGGCCGCGCAGCCGGCGCCCGCCTTCGGGACGCGTACGGCCAGGGCCGCGAGCGCCTCGGAGGTAACGGTCACGGTGAGATACCCGCCGCCGGTGACCGTCGTGTCCGCGACCCAGGCCACCCGGCTCAGCCGCGCGGCCAGCCCGGCCGCGACCTGCCCGGGCTGCTGTCCGGCCGCGCTGGCCAGCAGGAACGGGAGCGAGGTGGCGTAGGTTCCGGGCGAGCCCCCGGCCCCGGGCGGCGCCGGGCGCCAGGTACCGGACGCGCGCAAGCCCAGTTCCCTGCCGATGTCGCCGGGGATCACGGGCCCAGGCTACGGCGTGGCCGGCACGTTAGGGTCAGTGGAAAAAGGGGTCAGTCGCAGACGGTGGTGGACGAGCGGGCCAGCTCGCGGACCACGCGGATCATCTCGGCCGGGTCGAACGGCTTGGTCAGGTACGCGTCCACGCCGATCTGGTGCCCGCGGGACCGGTCGTCCTGCTGCGCCCGCGCCGTGATCAGCACCACCTTGATGCCCGCCGTCTCCGGGTTCCGGCGCAGCTGGGTCGCGGTCACCCACCCGTCCAGGTGCGGCATCATCACGTCCAGGGTGATCACATCCGGGTCGGCCTCGACCACCTTCTCCAGGCAGTCCTGGCCGTCAACGGCCGTGACGACCTCGAACCCCTCCAGCGTGAGGTTCACGGCAATGAGCTGCCTGATGACCTCATCATCATCGACAACCAGCACCCGGCCCAGTCCGTGTGTCACTTGCGCGAGGCTATCCGCTCCGGCGCGCCGGTGCCTGCCGATCGCCCCGTCCCCCTCGATGTCCGCTCCTGGTACCCTGGCTCCGGCCCGCTGGCAGCGCCTCCGGGCCGCGTCTGGGCCCCCATAGCTCAGGGGATAGAGCAACGGCCTCCGGAGCCGTGTGCGCAGGTTCGAATCCTGCTGGGGGCG
>CAWCGJ010000037.1:0-436983 GCA_963795055.1 uncultured Actinomycetota bacterium | reverse complement strand
ATCACATCCCCGGCGACATGATCGCCTGGTCGGAGCTGTCACCAGCCCTGCACTCCCGGGACCTGAGCGTCACCCGGACCGCCGAGATCCTCGGCCTCGCCGGGCTCCTGCACGACGACCGCGTCCCCGCCTTCACCGCCCTCATCCAGGCACGGCTCGCGCTCCTGCCCGCACCCATGGCCGCCGACGTCGGGCACTGGCTGCGCACCCGCAGCGAAGGCGGGCCCCGCAGCCGCCCCCGCAACGAGCACACCGTCCGGATGAACCTCAACCGGGTCCACCCGCTGCTGCTGGACTGGGCCGGGCGCTACGTGCACCTGCGCGAGGTCACCACCGCCGACATCATCACCGCCACTGAGCCCCTGTCCGGGAGCCGGCGCCGGCAGACTCTCACCGCCCTGCGCTCGCTGTTCAGCCACGCCAAGACCGCCGGCACGATCTTCCGCGACCCTGCCCGCGGCATCCGCGACGGCCCGCGGCCCCCGATCCTCCTCCAGCCCCTCCAGCCTGGCGAGATAGACCAGGCCACGGCCGCCGCGGTCACCCCGGCCGCCCGCCTCGCGCTCGCCCTGGCCGCTGTCCACGCGGCCCGCCCCAAGACGATCCGCGAGCTTCACCTCGCCGACATCGACCTCGGTAACCGGCGGGTGATCATCACCGGCCGGGCCCGCCCGCTCGATGACCTGACCCGGCACCTGCTCCTGGACTGGCTCGCCAGCCGCAGCCACCGGTGGCCCGGCACCGCCAACCCGCACCTGATCATCAACCAGCAGACCGCCATGACCACGAGGGCAGTCAGCGAGAACTGGCTCACCGAGACCTGCCGCGGGCTGACCGCCACCCTCGAGCGCCTGCGCGCCGACCGGCAACTCGAAGAAGCCCTCACCTGCGGCGCCGACCCCCTGCACCTCGCCGCCGTGTTCGGCCTCGACGACACCACCGCCATCCGCTACGCCACCATCGCGCGCCAGCTCCTGGACACCCCCGGCGAGCAGCACAACCCCGCCGGTCCCGGCGAACCCAAGGACCAGGACAGCCCATAGAGCCTGAACAGACGGGGGTTCATCCCGAAGACCCTTCAGTTCGCGTGAACTCTGGGCAAAGACCGGGGCCCCCTCAGAACCGTGCGTGCGCCTCATCGACGCACACGGCTCAAGCAAGCCCCGAGGACGTTGCGGGCTGGGGTACTGGCATCCTGCGTTTGCGGGCCTGAAGCTCGCGGCGGCAGGAGGCGTGTATCAAGCGGGTTCGGTTTCCGTCCGGCCTGCCGTGCCCGTCCTGGTGGACGAGGTAGTCGGCGGCGATCGCCCTGCGGACCACGCTCAGCCACCACCGTTCCCAGTCCGCTGGGGACTGGGGCTGGTCGGCGGTGAGCAGCGGGTCGCGGCAAAGCGGGCAGCGCCCGGCCTGCCTGGTGAGCAGGCGCAGGTTATAGCTGTCTAACGGGAGTTTGACCCGCTGCCGCCGCCTGGCCCAGTAGTCAGCCAGGCCCGGATCGTCAGGAGACGCCGTGCCTGTGACCAGCTGGTGCCGGATGATCGGAGTCCAGGCGAACTTGATCAGGTGCGGGACGCTGCCGCGCTCATCGCGCCCGGCCCGGTTCCCGAACACCCACCTGTCGTTCCTGAACTTGTTGAACCTGCCGTAGTAGCGGTGAACGACCCACCGCTTCGGCTTTCCGCCGTGGGAGCGCTTGGCCCACCGGTAGGTGAGCTTCCACATGTAGTCGTCCAGGTCCCCGAAGATCTTGCTGGACACTACTCCCTGATAGTAGGCAGCCCAGCCCCGGATGATGGGGGTGAGCGCGGCGATGACCGCCGCCGCGTTCGAGCCGCGCAAAGCGCGCATCTCGGCGGCGAGCCTGGTGCGGAGCCGCTTGACGGCCGCGCTGCTCGGCTTGATCAGCAGCTTGCCGTTCCGGTAACGGCGGACGTTGAACCCCAGGAAGTCGAACCCCTCGCAGAGGTTTACGATCTTGGTCTTGTCCTCGTTGAAGACAAGCCCCCTGGGCGCCAGCCACTTGGCCAGGTCGGCCTTGACCTGCTGGGCCTGCCGCTGGGTGTGGCAGCACACAACAAGATCATCAGCGTACCTGACCAGGACGGGAGAGCCCGGCATGGTGTCACCGGCGTTCTTGCCGGCGGCCTGATACCGGACCCCTGCGGCCTCCTCCAGCCCGTGGAGCGCCACGTTCATCATCAACGGGCTGATCACGCCGCCCTGGGGAGTTCCCTCCTCGGCCGGCGCGAATGACCCGTCCTCGACCACTCCGGCCTTCAGCCAGCCCGCGATCATTCCCCGGGCGGGGAATGACCCGAGCGCGGCGAGCAGCCGGGCATGATCAATTCTGTCGAACGCCGCCGACAAGTCGGCGTCCACGATCCACACCCGCTTGCTCTTGCCTTTCAGCGTGGTGAACAGCGCGGCGATCGCGTCGGCGCAGCCACGGCCCGGCCGGAACCCATACGATCGGGGCTCGAACCGGGCCTCCCACTCAGGTTCCAGCGCGTGGCGGACCCGTGCCTGGTGGCAGCGGTCAGCGAGCACGGGAATGCCGAGCGGGCGGCGTTTTCCGTTGGCCTTCGGTACATACACGCGCCGGACCGGCACGGGTTGCCAGGAGGAGATTGTCTGGTGGACCCAGACTGCCATCTCTGCCCTGGCCGTCGACGACAGCGCAACCTGCCCGTCGATCCCGGCGGTCCTGCGCCCAGCGTTGCGCTGCGTCACCTGCCGCACGCTGACCAGCGTGTTCGACCAGGATCGCAGCATCATCTTCTGCAGCGACCGGGCCTGCGCCCAGTCCTGCTCCCGCGTCGCCTTGAAGATCCTCCGCCGCAGCCGCCCTACGTTGCCCTCATGCAGCCGCCAGTCAATGGCGTCCCAGTCCGGAACGTCCTCCGGTCCGTTCACCGTCACGGTGTCCAACTTGCCCTTCGGTTCGGAAGGCTTGATCAGCGTCAGCGTTCAAAGGCTCACCTGCCCACGTCAGCACCCTTGCGGGCCAGCCACGCGGCTGGTATCCGGCCAGTTATCCCCGGCGGCCGGCGGAGGTGCCAGCCATGACGCCGCGGTTTCCTGTCGCCTTTCGGCCACCGGCATTCGCTTGTTGGGCATCCTGTCCCGCCGGGGAGTTCCGCTCTCCTCACGGTCGGCCTACCAGGCAGTGCCTGGACCCCGGCACGGTTTCCACGTTCCGCACACCCGAGTCACGGCCGGATTGGGTGCCCTCTTTACCCCGAGGCCCAGCGGTGCTCTCACAGCCGGCCCGATCCCTCCGGCCGCCGCTCGCCCCCTCTTCCAGGGGCCAGGCCCTATCACCCCGGCGTTCATCCCATCTCCCGGAGCTATCTATTACGAGGCGTCATCAAGGGTTCGCTTGCGTTCACCCGCCCGGCCTTCCCCCTTGCCTGTAATCCCCGGATGGAGCGGGGACTTCTTGGGCTTGCTCCCCGGGCTTCGTACCCAGCAGGCAGGACCTGCGGCGCACGCCAGGGCGGGGGACGGGCATCGAGCACTCACCCGGAGCTACACGACCGGCATAACCGGACCTCCAATCCGCGAGCTCACTCGCAATGTGCGACCTCGTGTCGCACGGTCGGGCTGGATATGAGCCGGTTCCCCACCCCCGGCCACCTGGCCTCCTGGGCCAAGTACGCGCCCGGGGTCAGCGAATCGGCCGGGAAGAAGAAGGGCAAGAACGCCACCGGGCACGGCAACCCCTACCTGGCCCGGGTCCTGGGCGAGGCCGCCATCGGCGCCGCCCGCACCGATACCTTCCTCGGCGAGCGGTACCGGCGGATCGCCCGCCGCCGGGGCAAGAACAAAGCCATCGTCGCGGTCGGCCGCTCCATCCTGGTCATCGTCTGGCACCTGCTATCTGACCCTGACGTCCGCTACTGCGACCTCGGCCCGGGCTTTTACGACACCCAGATCAGCAACAGCCGCAAGATGCGCAACCACGTCCGCCAGCTTGAGGCCCTCGGCTACAAGGTCACCCTGGAAGCAGCCGCCTGACCGCCCAAAAACCAGTACCCGGCTCCGCTATCGCTCCGCCGGGTGCTGCCGCCTGCCCGGCTGGGCACCGATTTTCGGATTAGAAATCATGCTCCACTGCGTGGCGCGGGTCTATCTCACGAGCGGTGTTTCCGGCGGTCTTGGTCAGTAAGCCTCGGCGGCCGGCCAGCGGTCACCGAATGTGATGGCGAAGGCGTTGAGCACGGGTTTCCAGCGCATCGTCCACCGGGTGCGGCCTGTCCCGGTCGGGTCCAGGCTGCGGGTCACAAGATACAGGCACTTCAGCGCGGCCTGCTCGCTGGGGAAGTGGCCGCGGGCCCGGACCGCGCGCCGGTAGCGGGCGTTCAGGGATTCGATCGCATTCGTAGAGCAGATCACCTTCCTTATTTCGGTGTCATAATCGAGGAACGGAATGAACTCGTTCCACGCGTTGCGCCACAGGCGTATCATTGCCCCGTATTTATCACCCCATTTCTCCTGCAGGTCATCCAGTGCCGCGGCCGCCGCGGCCGCATTGGGCGCGGTGTAGATGGGCTTGATGTCCCGCTTGATCGCGTCCACCTCCCTGGTGGAAGTCAGCCGGAACGTATTCCTGATGAGATGGATAATGCACGTCTGGACGATGGCGAGCGGCCATGTGGCCGCCACCGTCTCGGGCAGCCCTTTCAGCCCGTCGCAGACCAGGAAGAACACATCCCTCACACCGCGGTTCTTCAGGTCGGTGAGCACGCTCATCCAGAACCTGGCGCCCTCGCCGCCAGTGCCGGCCCACAGGCCCAGCACGTCCTTGCAGCCGTCGGTGGTGACGCCGATGGCGGCGTAGACGGGCCGGTTGGCCACCTGCCCGTCCCGGACCTTAACCACGATCGCGTCGATGAAGACCGCCACATACACCGCATCCAGCGGCCGGGTGGCCCACTCTTGCATCTCGGCCACGACTTTATCGGTGATCCGGGATACTGTTTCCCGCGAAATAGACGCGCCGTAGATCTCAGCGAAATGCGCCGAGATCTCTCCTGTGGTCAGTCCCTTCGCATACAGCGACAGCACGATCTCATCCACATCGGTGAGCCGGCGCTGCCTCTTCTTCACGATCTGCGGCTCGAAAGTTCCTTCCCGGTCGCGGGGAACATTAATGCGGACTTCACCCACCGCATCGGAGATGACCGTCTTGGCGCGGGCGCCGTTGCGCACATTCGCGGACTGGCGTCCCGGCTCAGCCTGGTTCTTTTCATGCCCCAGGTGCCCGGTAATCTCCTCATTCAGCGCTGTTTCCAGCACATTCTTGGTGAATAGCTTCAGCAGCCCATCCGGGCCGGTCAGCTCCAGGCCCCGCCGGCGGGCCTCGGCCACCATCGCCGCCGCAGCGGCCTGCTCCGGCGACAGCTGCCGCCCTTCGTCACTTTGGTCACTCTTGTGCTGCTTCACAGCATCCGATGTCATCACTCACAGTGCCCATCCCGCCGGACCTCAGCCCGGCGTGTCGGGCCGGAAACACCGTTCGCTGCACAGTCCCCGTGGCGCTGCCGTGGGAGGCGAAAACTGGGTCCCTTCCCGCCGCGGGCCGGGTGCGGGTCGCTGCTGGCTGGGGTCTTTGCGGTGATGAGGCAGCGGCGGCTGGCGTGGAAGGTGCACAGTTGAGGTGACGTGCCGCCCGTCGTCGCCGTTTGGGCTTGGACCGTTCGAGGCCGTTGATTAGATTGGCGCCCGAGCCCCTTCCCGGGTAACCCCCGTTGCTGCTGCGTGCGCGTGTGTCAGTCTCCTGTACTGGCCGGGGCTCTGGCGGGCGGCGCGCCTGTTCCCATCCGGTGGGGGGTTGCCGCTGCAGGAGGTGGCCGCGCATGAAGGTGCTGTATGAGCGCGTCGCGGGGATCGACGTGCACAAGGACATGGTCAAGGTGGCGATCCGGTCGCCCGGCGAGAGGCCGTGGTCCCGCAAGGCCGAGATCGTGGAGTTCCGGACGTTTTACGGGGTGCTCCAGCACATGGCCGCCGAGCTGCGCAAGCGCGGTGTCACGCACGTGGTGATGGAGGCCAGCGGCGTGTACACCGAGCCGGTGTATCACGCGCTGTGCGAGCAGGACTTCACCGAGGTCGCGGTGATCAACCCGGCGCACGCCAAGGCGCTGAAAGGGCACAAGACCGACGCGAAGGACTGCGCCCGGCTGGCGGAGTTGTTCGAGTGCGGGCTGCTGCGCGGGTCCTTCATCCCGTCCGCGGAACTGAAGGAGGTGCGGGACCTGACCAGGTACAGGATGAAGACGGTGCAGGCCCGCACCTCCGAGATCCAGCGGCTGGCTAAGGCGCTGGAATCGGCCGGCATCAAGCTCGGCTCGGTGGCCAGCGATATTACCGGCAAGTCCGCCACGGCGATGATCGATGCGCTGATCGACGGGGAGCGCCGCGGCCGGGTGCTGGCGGACCTGGCGATCGGCCGGATGCGCACAGCCGGGAAGCTGGCCGACCTGTCCCAGGCGCTGGCCGGGCGATTCACCGAGCATCACGCGCTGCTGTGCCGGCTGCACCGCGACCGCGTCACGGTGTCCGGCGCCGCAGTCGATGACCTTGATGAGCGGATCGCGGGCAAGGCCGCGCGCTGGCAGCGCGAGGCGGACCTGCTCAGGACCGTCCCGGGCTTCGGGGACGTCGTGTCCTCGGCGTGGCTGGGCGAGATCGGCCCTGACCCGCACCGGTACTTCGCCGACCACGAGAAGCTTGCCTCCTGGGTCACCTTGTGCCCGGGCAACAACATCAGCGCCCGCAAGCGCAAGTACGGCCGGACCGGCGACGCCGGCACCTACATCAAGCCGATGCTGGTCCAGGCCGCCTGGGCGGCGATCCGGGTCCGGGGCCGGCTGCAGGCCCGGTACAGCCGCCTGGTCCGCCGTTTCGGCGGAGACAAGAATCCGGGCGCGAAGAAGAAGGCGATCACCGCGATCGCGCACACCCTGCTGAAGATCGCCTACCAGGTCCTCCGGGCCGGGCAGCCCTACCAGGAGCCGGGCGCTGACTTCTACACCCGCCGGGAATCACCCGAGCACCGCCAGGCCTTCCTCGAGCGCCAGCTGCAAAAGCTCCACCCCGGCTGCACCATCACCATCACCATCAGCCCTCCGGAGGCTGCCTAGCGACCGCCGCGGCTGACAAGACCTGACCCCCGCACCCCGGAGCCGCCGCCGACCCGGCACCTGGCCCTTCCGGCCAGACAATCAACACCATCCCGGACCCTCGCCACCGCCCAGGCCAGGGTTCGCTGCCGCGCGCCCACCAGGGACCCAGTTTTCGTGTCAGGCGACGGTGGCCTGCACGCCGCGGACCGCGTCGGCGACCGGGGCCAGCGTCTCGTCCTGCGCCATGTCCGGCAGATCCGCCCTGGCCGGCGGACGGGTGCCGTCGCGCACCGCGTCGGCGACCTGATCGAGCGCGGCCGCCAGCCGCCGCACGTCGTCGGCCGAAGGGGCGGGCGCGCCGTGGTCGACGGCGACGGCGGCTCTCGTGACCGTGTCCATCACCTGGTCCAGGGCGGCCACCGCGGGCCACCACGCGGTGGCCTGTCGGCCGAGGGCGCGCGGCTGAGACATCGAGCGCTGGAACTCCGCGCGCAGGTCGGACAGCTCACGGTAGGTCTGCCTGCGCAGGCGTGACCGCTCGGGTGAGGGACCGGCCAGTGCCCGTTCGGTATATCTGGCGACGTGCGTCATGGCCTCGGCGAACTGGTCCGACAGGTGTGCCCGCCAGGTCCCCGGCCAGGGGGCGAACCCGATCACCAGGGCGATCGCGCAGCCGAGCAGGGTGTCGATCAGACGGTCCTCGGCCAGGTGCCAGCCCGTTCGGTCCAGGATGTCGATGAGCAGCACCACCAGCGGGGTCAAGAACGTGGTCAGCAGGCCGTAGTTGAGGCTGCGCCCGTACGGCAGCAGCGCGGCGAGGACCGCGCACGGGATCAGCAGCCAGAGGCCGTACGGCACCGCCACCAGGATGATCGCGCCGATGACCACGCCGACGACCGTGCCGATCCCGCGCTGCAGGGCCCGCGCGAATACCGATCCGAAGTCCGGCTTGAGCACGAAGGCCGCCGTGAGCACGACCCAGTACGAGCGCTGCAGTGGCAGGATCTCGCTCACCACCGCAGCCACGCCGATGCTGGCCATCAGCCGCAGGGCGTACAGCCGGGTGAGCCGGCCGGCCCGGATCCGGTCGATCGCCGCGCGCAGGCGTTCCCGCAGGCCCGGTGGCTCAGGCTGGCCACCGCCGGGGATCTGCTGGCCCTCGATCAGTCGGACCGCGCCGCGCAGCGCATCGCAGAGCGCGCGGGCGCCGGGGGTGTCGCTCCAGGCCGGCGGGATGGCGGGCGGCGGCCTGTCGCAGGAGATCGAGTCGGCCAGCGCGTCCACCGCGCCGGCCACGCTGGCCGGCGGCGCGGTGCCCTCCAGGGCCAGGGTGTTCGTCGCCTCGGCCACCAGGAAGCTGTGGTTGAGCAGCGCGACCAGCCGGCTCAGCTGCGGATTCCCCCCGCCAACCCCGGACCGCGCGGTCAGCACCTGGTCATAGGCGCCGTTGAGCGCGGCGGTCAGCGCGCGCCGGTCCGCGGCGAAGGAATCGGTGCCGATGGACCGCAGCCTGGCGGCCAGCGCGCGGTACACCTCCGCCACACTGTGCTGCTCGGCCGACCGGGGATTCAGAATCCAGCCCGGGATGATGAGGATCATGGCCCAGGCCACGCCGATGAGGAATTCCAACGGCCCGGTCCACCACGGCCGCAGCCCGCCCAGCGGCCCGAGGCCGAGCGAGGCGAACACCAGCAGCTGCAGGCCGACCACCGAGCCCGTGCTGCCCATCTCGCTGACCACGACGGAGACGCCGGCCAGCAGGACGAGCACGACGACGGCGGTCCAGCCGCGCCCGTGAATCGCGGCGCCGATGGTCAGGCCGACCGCCCCGCCGAACACTGCGGCCGATCCCACCCGCTTGAGCCGGGCCAGGTACGGGCCGCCGACGTCCACGATCACCGCGATCAGACCGCCCAACGCCGCCAGCAGGCCTGGCGGCAGGTCGTGCGCGAGCAGCCCGGCGGCCATCGGCACGCAGATCGCCAGGGCGGCCCGGACCATCAGCGGCCAGGGCACGGTGACCGGCTTCGGCCGCACGATATCCACCAGCCAGCCGGGTGCGACCGCCTCGCGCACCCTGGCCGCCTGCCGCGGAAGTTCCCTCAGCGCCCCTCCCCGACCTTCACTTACCCGCATCGCCACGGCGCGCCCCCCGTTTCCGTGGTCGCCGCGACTTTCCAAGCATTACGACCGGTGCGTGACCCATTTTGTCCCGGTACGCGGCTCGCTAGACGACCTATTCCAAGGGATCTTCTGCGGACATGATGCGAGGGTGCCCAAGATCAGGTTGTGACGACTGACATGGACACCCTCGCGACCGCACTGTATGTGAAGACGATCTGCTGAAGGACTCGCCGCAGCTTGCCCCGTACCGGCCGAAGACCGGCATCGGCCCGAAGCTGGCCGATGCTGAACTGGTCACCCTGGCCGTGATGCAGGCCTTGATGGGATTCACCTCCGAGGCCCGGTGGCTGCGGTATGCCCGCGCCCACCTGCGCCACCTGTTCCCCTGCCTGGCTCAGCAGCCCGGATACAACAAGCGCCTGCGCGGCGCCGCACCGCTGATCCGGCACTGCATTCGCGCCCTGGCCGCCAGCACCGCCAGCTGGACAGACGACGTCTGGACAGTCGATTCCACCCCGTGGAGTGCGGCCGCTCCCGCGAGACTGCCAAACGCTCCGACCTGGCCGGATGGGCCGAATACGGGGACTGCGCCAGCCATTCGCGCTACTTCTGCGGCCTGCGCCTGCACCTGGTCACCACCCTGGCCGGCCTGCCCGTCGCGTTCGCCCTGGCCGGCGCCGAAGCCGACGACCGCGACGTCCCGCTGGCCATCTTCACCTCCGATCCGGACCTGACCACTACCCGGCCCGGCCAGGCCCTGCCCGGCGGCAAGAACTACTACGGCGCCGCGTTCGAGACCGCCCTGGCCGGCACCGGGATCAAGCTGCTGCGGCCCGCCCGCCACGGCGAGCCCCGCGCGCAGCCGCGCACCTGTTCAAACCACTGCGCCAGATCATCGAATCAGTCAACGACACCCTCAAGGGCCAGCTCGACCTCGAACGCCACGGCGGCCACACACCCGGCGGCGTGATCACCCGCGTCTTGCAGCGCATCCTGGCCCCGACCGCCGCCATCTGGCACAACGACACCACCAGCCAGCCCACCCTCCGGTCACTGATCGCTTACGATCACTGACCTTGGAATAGGTCATCTAGGCGGCCTCCCACAGCGTGGCGATGCCCTGGCCGACGCCGATGCACATGGTCGCGGCGGCGCGCGCCACGCCGCGCCGTCGCAGCTCGTGCAGCAGCGTGGTGGTGATCCTGGCGCCCGAGCAGCCCAGCGGATGGCCGATGGCGATCGCGCCGCCGTTGACGTTGACCAGCTCGGGGTCCAGCTTGAGCTCGTCGATGACCGCGACGGCCTGGGCCGCGAAGGCCTCGTTGACCTCCGCCAGGCCGAGGTCGTCTGCCTGCCAGCCGGCCCGGGCCAGCAGCCGGGTCATCGCGGGCACCGGGCCGATCCCCATGAAGTCCGGGTGCACCCCGGCGGCGGCGGTGCCCGCGTACCGGGCCATCGGCTCGATCCCGGCGGCCGACGCCGCCCGCTCGGACATCAGCAGCAGGCCGGCCGCGCCGTCGTTCAGCGGCGAGGAGTTGCCGCCGGTCACGGTCCCGCCGGGGCGGAACGCGGGCTTCCTGGCCGCCAGGTCGTCCAGGGTCAGCTCCGGCCTGATTCCCTCGTCGGCGGTGACCTCGCCGCCCGGCCCCCGGTCACCGGGCACCGGGACCGGGATGATCTCCTCGGCCAGCACTCCGGCGGCCGCGGCGCGGGCCGCCCGCTGGTGGCTGCGCAGCGCGAAGCGGTCCTGCCGGTCCCGGCCCACCCGGTAGCGCTCGGCGACGTTTTCCGCGGTCTCGCCGAGGCTGACCGGCGGGTAGAGCTGCTGCATCAGCGGGCTCACTAGCCGCCAGCCGAGCCGGGTGTCGGCCACCCCCGCGTCACGCGGGAACGGCTCGGCGGCGCGCGGCAGCACGAACGGCGCCCGGGTCATCGACTCGGTGCCGCCCGTCAGGCAGACGTCGGCCTCGCCCGCCGCGATCGCCCGCGCGGCGTCGGCGATCGCCTCCATCCCCGATCCGCAGAGCCGGTTGACGGTGGCCCCGGGGATCTGTACCGGCAGCCCGGCCAGCAGGACGCCCATCCGCGCCACGTTCCTGTTGTCCTCGCCCGCCTGGTTGGCCGCACCCCAGTACACGTCGTCGATCTGCGCCGGATCGAGCCAGGAGTTGCGCGTCATCAGCGCCCGGATCACCTCGGCCGTCAGGTGATCAGGCCGCACGCCCGCCAGCGATCCCTTGATCTTGCCCACCGGCGTCCGGCAGGCGTCAACCGCAAAGACAGCGCTCATCGGGAATGAACCCTTTTCATCTGGGGATCTCCCGCTCAGAGTACGTGGCCGTGCTGGACCTGCTCCTTCCCGGCTGACCCGGAGGTTCCGTCAGCAACCCTGGTGGCCGTCGGTGCGCTCGGTGATGTACGCGGCCAGCGTGCCCAGCGTGGCCAGCGCGTCGAGGTTGAGATCCTCGGCGGCGACGTCCACGCCGAACCGCCGGTGTACCTCGCGCAGCAGCAGCGTTCCGGTCAGCGAGTCGAGCCCCACGCCGTCGCCGAACAGCGGGGCCTGCTCGCTCAGGCCGAGCAGCTCCTCGCGCCCGGTCGCCCGGGCCAGGATCCCCCGCAGTTCGCCGATGACCTCCGGAGCCTCGCCGTCGCTCACGGCTCGGTGACCCCGCTGGCCGCGCTGCTGGTCACCCAGTCCGGTACCTCGGGCAGCGGCCCGGGCAGCGGCCGGCAGAACACCGCGTGACCCTGACCGGACGGGGCACCGGGATCGGCCCGGAAGCCGGCCGCGGTCAGCGCCAGCCGCAGCGGCACGTTCCTGGGGCTGACCAGGCACGGCACGGCCAGCGCCGTCGCCCCGCCGCGGGCCGCAGTGCCGGCGAGCCAGGCCAGCAGCGCCTCGATCACGCCCCGGCCCATGGCCCGGCAGGACATCATCAGCAGCGTCACGGTCCAGGTGCCGTCCCGGCCGGCCCGGGTCACGCAGCCGCCGACCAGGCCGTCATCGCCGAACCTGTCGGACAGGCGCACGGTTGTGACCTGGAGCTCCGCCGAGCCGACCAGCCGCCGCAGCTCCGGCTCGGCCACGGGCTCACCGGTGGTGTTGAACTGGTGCGTGCGTACCGAGAGCTCGTGCAGCCGGGGCACGTCGGCCTCGGTCGCCGTGGCGATCGTCACCCGCGTGCCGCAGTACCGCAGGAACTCGTCCCTGGACCCCGCGAACGTCCGGGCCTCCTGCTCCCGGCGCCTCCGCTCGGCGTACATGTCGCCCCGACGGCGCGCCTCCGCCGTCACCACGGCGGGGCTGAACTCGGGCCAGCCGACGGCGTCGGCCATATCCTCTGGCGACAGCACCAGGACCTCAGGCACCGCGAACGAGACCTCGGCCCGCTCGTAGGGATCGTCGTCCACGAACGCGATCGCGTCCGGCGACAGGCCCAGGTCCGCGGCGATCTGCCGCACCGCGTCCGACTTGCGGCCCCAGCCGCACTCCGCGGCCGCGAAATCCAGGCCGGTGACCCGCGCCGCGTACCGCGCCGCCTCCGGCGGGTTCCGGCTGGCGATCGCGTGGATGATCCCCCGGTCACGCAGCTGAGCCGCGGCCGCGACCAGGGCCCGGTCGGGCGGGGGCGGCTGCGCTCCCGATTCCAGGTACACCCCGGACAGCAGCGTGTTGTCGAGGTCCCAGACGACGCACTTCACGATCATCGTGGCCGGTGCCCCGCCCCGGGAGCCTGCCGTTCCATCGTGATGTGCGTCGCCTCGAAGCCGAATTTCCGGTACAGCGCGCGCATCCCGAGGTTCCCGGCGTGTACCTTGCCGGTCAGCTGGCCCATCCCGGTCTCGTCGGCGGCCTGCAGGACCGCCGCGAGCAGCAGCTCCCCCACCTGGCTGCGGTCCGGGATGTCGGCCACGGCCAGCGACCTGAAGTTCCCGTACCGGGCCCCGGTCAGCGAGTTAGTCCGGGCCGACAGCCAGGCCCAGCCCACCGGCCGGCCCGGCGCGCTCCGCGCCACCGCGACCAGCGTGATCTCCCCCGGCTTCCCCAGCGCGCCCGCGACCCGACGGCGATGCAGCCCGGCGTCGGTGACGGCCTCGTCACCGAACGACACCCTCGCGATCCCGACCTCGAACCCGGCAATCGCCTCAAGATCGCCTTCGCTGGCCGGCCGGATCAGGTAGCCGGGCGGCCCGGCGGCCGCGGACGGTGCGGTCATCGCGCCTGCAGGGGCATGGGCCGGAACACATCGCCGCCGCACTCCGGGCAGCGGGCCGCCTGCAGGGCGGCGATCCGCGGCCACCGGCTGCCCGGCCCGACCTGGTGCACCGCCCGGCAGCGGGCGCACCGGTAGGGCCGGGTGGCGGCCGCCCGGGTCTGCGCGGTGTACAGCGGCCCGGAGAAGTCGCCCTCGATCAGCGGCCGGCCGTCGGCTGTGCTGCGCAGGTGGTACAGGTGACTGGTGCCGGCCAGGACGCCCGCGCCCAGGTACTCGTTGAAGCCGGGCCACAGGCCGCGGATGGTCAGTCCCATGGAGCCGATCAGCTGCTGGGCGCGCAGGGTCTCGTCCGGCCTGCGCGCCCCGAACGAGAAGAACACGTGCCAGGCCCGGCCCGGGCGCCAGGGCGGCGACCGCGCGAGATAGGAACAGCTCGGCTCCGGCGACCGTATACGGCGGGTCGGTGCAGGCCACGTCGAATCCGCCCGCCAGGCCGCCGGGCAGCGGGCGGCGCAGGTCGTGCTCGACCAGCTCCGCGTTCACCCCGGTCCCCGAGATCTGCTCGCCGATCCAGTCCAGCACCTGGGGGTCGGTGTCGATCACGGTCAGCCGCTCGATGTCCGCGCCGAGGCCGCCGGTGCCGGCGAAGGCCGCGATGGCCACCGAGATCAGGTCATCGTCGCCGAGCATCAGGATCCGCCGCCCGATCAGCGCCCCGGCCTCGTGCATCCGCAGCACCCGCCGGATCTTCGTGCCGACCGTGCAGTGCGTCTGATCCAGCTCCGGCTTGGCCGCGGGAGCCCCGGCCGCCGCGCGGTCCAGCCGGGCGGCCAGCCCGGCCAGCGCGGCGGGGACGGCGAGCCCGGTGCCGCCGCAGTCCGGGCACGCCGCGCTCAGGCCGGCGTGCCGTCCGGCGAGCAGGTCCCGGCCGGCCGGGGTGAGCCGTACCGGCCGGGCCCGGTCGACCACGCCGCGCTGGCGCAGTTCGTTGCAGACCGCGGCGACGATCGGGACCGGCAGCTCGGCCATGCGGCTCACGTCGCGGACCGCCACGGGCTCGCTGCGGGCGATGGCGCGCAGCACATCGCTCACCCCGGCCCGGCCCTCGGCCAGCCCGACAGCCTGCGCCACCTCGGCGATCACTGAGTCCATGTCCACGGGCGTCATGTCTGCGATCATGCTAAGCGCTGCGGGCGACCGGCTATCACCCGCGATCGGGCTGATCAGCCGGTGCGGCGGGATGCGGCGGGGTGTACGGTATCCTCCCACATCATGCCCGGCATGGATGCGGCGAGCAGGTTCGCACAGCTGCGCGTGGCCGAAGCGCTCACGCCGAAGCTCCTGTACGCCGTCGACGCGAGGCTGACGCCGTCCTCGCCGGTGACCGACGCCGCCGAGCTGACGTCGCTGGCCACCGCGGAGGTCGCGGCCGGCCGCGGGCACGTGCTCGACGCCAGTCACGTGATCTTCCCGAACGGCGCGATCACGCTGGTGCTCATCCTGGCCGAGTCGCACCTGAGCATTCACACCTGGCCGGAGGAGAACCTGATCGCGATCGACCTGTTCAGCTGCGGCGCGATCGACGGCGAGGCCGTGATCTCCGGGCTGGTGCGCGCGCTCCGGCTGGACGCGGTCTCGGTCCGGACGCTGCGCCGCGGGCCGGCCCCGACCGGCCGGCCTAACCAGGCGTTCGCCAGGCGTACCTTTGACGGCCGCTTGGTGATCACGTTACCTAGTGTTCACCCTGGATCTGCCTACTCGCGAGTGTTGCGCAAAGTGACGTTCATGTCGCGCTCCGTAACATACCCGGATGAGTGCTGACTCCGCTGCTGCGTCCAGCTCCAACGCCTTCCAGGCGCTCGACGACTCCAAGATCAGCAGGTTCCAGATCAAGACCATGTTCGTCTCGGGCATGGGCTTCTTCACCGACGCCTACGATCTGTTGGAGACGGTCAGCGCGATCGCGCCCAGCCCGCCCGTGCCGCTGGAGACCGTGATCGCCGAGGGCGACCCGACCGAGTCGATGGTCGAGGCGTCGAAGGGCGCCAACCTGCTGGTGATGGGCATCCGCGGCCGGTCACCGTTCGCCGGACTGCTGCTCGGCGCGGTGAGCCAGGGCGCCGCGGCCAACGCGCACTGTCCCGTGGTACTGGTCAAGCGGTCTGACGAGGCCGTGATCGATTTCGAGTCTGGCCCGACCGGCTCGGAATGATCCGGGAGGCCCCGGACCGGGGGGCGTGTCGCTCGCGGGAGCGGCCGATCCGCGCTTGGATGGGCCTGGCGAGCAGCACGAACGCAGTCCGGAGGCCCCATGACCGAGCACGAGGTGGACGTCGTCGTCATCGGGCTGGGCCCGGGGGGCGAGCACGCCGCGGGCCAGCTCGCCGAGGCGGGCCTGGCCGTGGCCGGGGTAGAGGACCGGCTGGTCGGCGGCGAGTGCCCGTACTGGGGCTGCGTGCCGTCCAAGATGATGATCCGGGCGGCCAACCTGCTGGCCGAGGGCCGCCGGATTCCCGGCATGTCCGGCGCGTCGGTCGTGCGGCCGGACTGGGCCCCGGTCGCGAGCCGGATCAGGGCCGAGGCGACCGACGACTGGAACGACCAGGCCGCCGCCGACCGGTTCACCGGCCAGGGCGGCCTGCTGTTCCGCGGGCACGGCACGATCGCCGGGCCGGGCCGGGTCGCGGTCGGTGACGACGTGCTGCTGGCCCGGCGTGGCATCGTGATCGACACGGGGACCTCGCCCGTGATACCTCCGGTCCCCGGACTGGCCGGCACGCCGTACTGGACCAATCACGAGGCCATCGAGGCCGAGCGGGTGCCGGTGTCGCTGATCGTGCTCGGCGGCGGCGCGATCGGTTCGGAGCTGGCCCAGGCCTACTCCCGCTTCGGCGCCGCGGTCACGGTGGTCGAGTCCGCCGGGCGGCTGCTCCCGGCCGAGGAGCCGGAGGCCGGGGCACTGCTCGCGAAGGTGTTCGGCCGCGAGGGCATCGGCGTGCGGACCGGCTCGACAGCAGAGCGGGTGGCCTACCAGGCCGGCCCGGGCGACCGCGCCGGGTTCACCGTGACTCTCGGCGACGGCACCAAGGTCACCGGATCCAGGCTGCTCGTGGCCACCGGACGGCGCGCTGACCTGGCCGCGGTCGGTGTCGGCCGCGTCGGGATCGACGAGTCCCAGCCCGCGGTGCCGGTCGACGATCGCATGCGCGCGGCGCCCGGGGTGTGGGCGATCGGCGACGTGGTCGGCCAGGGCGACTTCACGCACCTGTCCTACTACCACGCGGACATCGTGGTCGCCGACATCCTGGGCCGGGAGCATCACCCCGCCGAGCATCACGCGGTGCCGCGGGTCACGTTCACCGACCCGGAAATCGGCGCGGTCGGCCTGACCGAGGCCCAGGCCCGGGAGCAGGGGCTCGAGGTCAGGACCGGCCTGGCGCAGGTCCCGGCCTCCGCCCGCGGCTGGATCCACAAGGCGGGCAACGACGGCTTCATCAAGCTGGTCGAGGACGCCGGGCGCGGCGTCCTGGCCGGGGCCACGTCGGCCGGGCCGTGGGGCGGCGAGGTGCTCAGCATGCTGGCGCTCGCCGTGCACGCCCGGGTGCCGACCGGGCGCCTCCGGGAGATGATCTACGCCTACCCGACCTTTCACCGCGCGGTCGAGGACGCGCTGCGCGTGCTGTAGCGCACGAAGCCGGGCAGCGCCGCGCAGACCACGGCGACCGCGCCCGCGCACAGCAGCCCGCCCGAGCAGAGCGAGAAGCGCGGCGTGGTCACGCCCGCCACCGCGCCGGCCCGGATCTGCCCGGCCGACGGGCCTAGCCCGTAGCTGAGCAGCTCCACCCCGGCCAGCCGGCCGCGCAGTGAGTCGGGGATGGTGGTGTTCCACAGCGCCCCGCGGAAGATGCCGCTCAGCATGTCGGCGCCGCCCGCGAGGACGAGCAGCGCCAGCGCCGCCCCGATGTCCGGGGCCAGGCCGAACCCGGTGATGGCCAGCCCCCAGGCGGCCGCGGCCAGCGCGATCGCCCGGCCGTGCCGGTGTACCCGGCCGGTCCAGCCGCTGGTCGCCGACGCGGCCAGCGCGCCGGCCGACGGCGCTGCGAACATCAGCCCCACCGCCCACGGCGCGTGCAGCTCGGCGGCCATGAACGGGAACAGCGCGTTGGGGTACGCGAACGTCATCGCGGCCAGGTCGGCCAGGTACGAGCCGATCAGCTCTGGCCGCTCGCGGGCGTACCGGAGGCCGGACAGCAGGCCGCCCGGCCCGGCAGAGGGCGGGCCGGTGCCGTCCGGCGGGGCGGGCGCGGGCAGTGGTCCCAGCCGGCGCAGGAACCCGAGCGAGACAGCGAAGCCCGCCACGTCCAGGACGTACACGGCTTGCGGGCCGGGCCAGGTGGCCAGCAGCCCGCCGAGCGTGGTGCCGACGATCACGCTCGCGTTCGCCGACAGCGACATTAGCGCGGCGGCCGCGGTCAGCTGGTCGCGGCGGACGACCCGGGGCACCGACGCCTCCAGCGACGGCCGCTGCAGCGCGGCCAGCGCCATGATCACGGCGGCGATGAGGTACAGCGGCCACACCGCCGGCCGCGGCAGCGACGCGTTGATCACCAGGAACGCCGCGGCGCCGCCCAGGCCGGCCTCGCACCAGCAGATCAGCCTCCTGCGGTCCAGCCGGTCGGCCAGCGCGCCGCCGTATAGGCCGAATACCACCAGCGGTACCAGCTCGACCGCGCCGAGCAGGCCCACCGCGACCGCCGAGCCGGTGAGCTGCCTGGCCTGCACGAGTAGGGCGACCTCGGTCGCCTGGCTGCCGAACAGGGCGACCGTCCGGCTGGCGAACACCAGCCGGAAGTCACGCGAGGTGCGTAGGGGCGCGATATCGGCCACCAGGTCGCGCAGCGCGCCACGGCGCCGGGCGGCGCCGTCGCCCTCATGGTCATGGTCGTTTGTGATCATTCTCGGACTCTCCGATACGGGCAGCCTGGACTCAGGGCGCGCGAGGGCGGGTACCGAGGGGTGGCGGGTCGGCCGGAGGGCCGGGGGTGGTGACCAGCACAGCCACGTGGCGGACCGTTATGGAAAGCTGGCCACGCCGGGACGCGACCGCGGATCAAGCGTGCCGGGGAAGGCGGCAGGCGCTACCGCAGATCACTTACCGGGCCACCCCACGGTGGCACGGGTGCGACGAGCTCGGCCCCCGGCCCAGCCTGGGACAGCCCGGCTCGCGTACGCCGGAGGCTCGCGCTGATCTGCAGTCCAGCAGTCACGTGATCACGGTATCAGCGGCCGCAAGAGAATTATCTGGCGGTCGCGGGTCAGAGCGGTCAGCCCCAGACCTCGGCCGCGGTCTCCACGACCAGGCGCAGCTTGGCGGCCTGCTCGTCGGGGGTCAGCACGTTGCCCTCGACCGTGGAAGAGAAACCGCACTGCGGGGACAGGCACAGCTGATCCAGCGGCACGTACTTGGCCGCCTCGTCGATCCGCCGCTTGAGCACGTCCTTGCTCTCCAGCTCGCCGCGCTTGGTGGTGACCAGGCCGAGGACCACCATCTTGCCCGGGGGGATGAACCGGAGCGGCTCGAAGGTACCCGAGCGCTCGTCGTCGTACTCCAGGAAGAACCCGTCCACGGCGAGCTCGCCGAACAGCGCCTCCGCCACGAAGTCGTAGCCGCCCTCGGCGGCCCACGACGACCGGAAGTTGCCCCGGCACAGGTGCGTGGTCACGGCCAGGCCGTCCGGCAGGCCCGCGATCGCGTCGTTGACCTGCTTGATGTAGCGCAGGTGCAGGTGATCGGCGTCCTCGCCGCGTTCGGCGATCACGGCGCGCTGCGCGGGGTCGTTCAGGTAGGCCAGGCTGGTGTCGTCGAGCTGCAGGTAAGTGCAGCCCAGGGCGGCCAGCCGCCGCACCTCCTCGGCGTAGGTTGCGGCCAGGTCGGACCAGAACTCTTCGATGTCCGGGTACACGGCGGGGTCGATGGCCGCCGGGCCACCACGGTAGTGGACCATATTCGGCGACGGGATCGTGAGCTTCGGGGTGGCCGTCGTGACCACCGACTGCAGGTAGCGGAAATCGTTCTCGAAGATCGTGTGGTCCAGGTGGAGTTTGCCGTCCACGTGCAGCGCCGCCGGGGTCCACTCAACGGTGCCCGACGGGTTGCGGAACTTCACGGCCAGGTGGCCGGCGGCGTGGCTGATCCCGCCCAGCTGGTAGATGAAGTCCATGTGCCAGGTCGCGCGGCGGAACTCGCCGTCGGTGGCGGACTGCAGGCCGAGCCCCTCCTGCATCGCGACCGCCTGACGGATCGCCTCGTCCTCGATCGCTCTCAGCTGCGCCGCGTCGATGCGGCCGGCCGCGAAATCGTCGCGCGCGGCGTGAACCCGCGGGGGGCGGAGCAGGCTGCCGACGTGGTCGGCGCGGAAGGGCGGTGTGCTACGCATAGCGATCATCGTGGGGCTGACCGGCCGCGCCCGTCAATGCCTGGCGGCCCGGACGCGTTACCCTCCGCGCGGTAGGTTGGGCGCATCAGGCGCGCACCGGACGCGCGAGGGAGGATCGTGAGCATCGGCAGCCTGGTGAGCTCGGGGCCGCTCCTCCTGGCCGTGCCGGTCGCGGCGGCGGCCGGGGCGGTCACGTTCCTGTCCCCGTGCTGCCTGCCGTTGGTACCCGGCTACCTCTCGTACGTCACCGGCATGTCCGGAATGGGCGCCCAGCTCGCCGACCCCCAGCAGGCCGGCGCCCCGCTCGCCAGTGCCCAGCCGGTCGGCGCCCGGACGGCCGGGGCGCCGCCCGCCGGCGCCGGACCGGGCAGTGCCGGCGCGCCGCCCGCGGGGGTCCTGGCCGCGCCGCCGCGTAGCCGGGTGGTGGCCGGTACCGCCCTGTTCGTGCTCGGGTTCTCGGCGTTGTACACCTCGTACGGGCTGGCCTTCGGCAGCCTGGGCACGGCCCTGAAGTCGCACCAGCAGGTACTGACCCAGGTGCTCGGCGTGCTGACCATCCTGCTCGGCCTGCTGTTCGCCGGCGTGTTTGACCGGTTCATGTTCACGGGACGGATCCTGCGGCCGTCGCTGCGCCCGCGCGCCGGGCTGGCGGGCGCGCCACTGCTCGGCGTGCTGTTCGGGCTGGGCTGGTCTCCCTGCATCGGCCCGACGCTGACCGCCGTGCTCACCCTGGCGGAAACCTCGGGTACCGCGGCCCGCGGTGCGTTCCTCGCTTTCGTCTACTGCCTGGGCCTCGGTATCCCGTTCCTGATCGTGGCGCTGGCCTTCCAGAGCGGCATGCGCGTCTTCGGGTTCGCCCGGCGGCACGCGCGCCTGGTCACCGCCGTCGGCGGCGGGATGCTGGTGCTGGTGGGGGTGCTCGAGGTGACCGGGGCCTGGACGTCGGCGATTACCTGGATGCAGATCCACTGGTTCCAGGGATACACCTCACCCATCTAGGGCAAGGACCGGATGCCCGGGGCCCGTGGACCGGTCGGCCAGCACGGCCGGGCCCTTGGTCGAGGAGGACCACATGCGGTTCGGCATGCGCGCCGTGGCCGGCCAGGCGCGCCACGCGGCACGGGGGTCACTGCGTGGTCGCGGCCAGGCCGGCCTGCGGCGCGTGGTCGGCCGGATGTCCGACGCCAGGCTGGAACAGATCTTCGGGACGAGCCAGGCCCAGCGTGCCGTGTTCGGGATGATGACCCGCCAGTTCGATCCGGGCCCGGCCGCGGGGTTCGAGGGTGCGATCGTCTACGACCTGGGGCTGGCCGATGGATCCCGCCGGCCCTGGGTTATCGAGGTGCACGACGGGCGGGCCCGGGTGCATCAGGGCGGCAGCACGGACGCGGTGCTCACGATCAGCGTTCCGCTGACGGACTTCATCCGGGTCCTGACCACGGCAGGCAGCTTCTACCCGCTGATCCTGGACGGCCGGATGACCATGGAAGGGGACCTGGCGCTGGCCAACCGGCTGGCCGAGATGTTCGGCGCCCGCTCGAACTACTAATCTCCTCGCTCGCCTCCGGGCGCTCTTTACTCTCCTCGCTCGCCTCCGGGCGCTTTGACCCGCCGTCTTCCCTCCTCGTTCCGGCGCTCGTTCCTCGCGCCTCGCTCGTCAGTCCAGACGGCGGCGCGCCCTTTGGCTCGCTCGGAGTTAGGCTGCGGCGGGGCGGCCGCTGGCCGCCTCCCGGAGTTCCTCGAACAGCCGCGTGCCCCCGTCCTCTTCCGGGTGCCACTGCAGCCCGATCGCGAACGGGTGCCCGGTCAGCTCGACCGCGGCCACGGCCTTGTCGTCGGCCCAGGCCACGGCCTCCACCCCGCGGCCCAGCCGGTCCAGCACCGGATGGCGGCCCTCAGGCGCGGCGGGCACCGTCACGGTCGGGCCGAGCAGCCGGCCCAGCCTGCTGCCCGGGCTGATCCGTACCTCCCAGCCGGCTGGCCCGGCCGTGAGGCCGTTGGCGCCGGGTCCAGCCGGGCCGCGCTCGGTCGCCGACCCGCCCCGGGCCGCGTTCAGCACGTGCATGCTGTACCCGATCGCCAGCACGGGAAGCCCGGTGTCGAGGGCCGCGCGCATCAGCGCAAGTTCGCCGGCCTCGCGGGCCAGGTCCGGCTCGGGCGCCTCGTCCCGCGGCGGCGCGCCGTGGCGCCGGGCTCCGGCGCCGACGCCCCCGGAGAACACCACCCCGTCGAGCCGTGCGGCCAGGCCCGCGACGCCGTGCGGCCCGGGCGGCAGCAGGACCGGTACGCACCCGGCCCGCTGCACCGCCCAGGCGTAGCCGGCCGGCAGGAGCACGGCCTCCCGTACGCGGTCGTCCCAGCCTGCGGCGGCCATCTCGCTGGTGATGCCGATCAGCGGGCGAGTCATGAGCCCATAATGGTGTACGTCGCAGCGCTGGCGGGGCCAAAACGGCCTGTATTCGCTGGTCGTGCCCGGCCCGTCACGCGCCGAGATGCTCACCGAAGAACGCGAAGATGCGCCGCCACGCGTCCGCCGCGTCCGACTCCTGATAGGGCATCCGGGCGAACCTGGCCAGGACCGCGGCCGCGCCCGACGCCTCGGTCATGAAGCGGTGCCCGGCATCCGGGTACACCTTCACGTCGTGCGGGATCTCCAGGGCCGTGAGCGCGCCCCGCAGCCGCTCCGGATGCTTGGTGCCCATGGGGTCCCGACCCCCGTAGCTTCCGACGACCGGGCAGGCGCCGCGCAGCGCGCTCTCCGCGTCCCGGGGCACCTCGCCGTAGTTCACCGCGGCCGCGGCGAAGCCGCCGGAGGGCGCGCAGAGCAGCGCGAAGGCCCCGCCCATGCAGAACCCGATGACGCCGGTTTTCCCGGTGCAGTCGGCCTGGGCGGCCAGGAAGCCGCGCGCGGCCTCCAGCACGGTGAACGCCGGCCCGGACCCGGCCCGGAGCTGGCGGAACGCGCTGAGCACGCAGCGCACCCAGGGCCTGCCGTCGTACAGGTCGGGGGCGAGGGCCAGGTACCCGCGCGCCGCGAACTGGTCCGCCTTGGCCCTGACGTCGTCGTTCAGCCCGAGCACCTCGTGAATCACCACCACGCCGGGCCACGGGCCCGGTTCAGCCGTCCCGTCCGGACCTTCCGGCCCGGCTGATCCGCCCGCCGGCACGGCCAGGTAGCCGCGCGCGGTCCCGCCGTCTACCGGGAACGAGATCTCTGGCATGGGGGAAACATTGTCACACCTTGCGCCACTTCGGTATCCACGCGCCGTCAGCGATCTCGTAGTCGCCGAACAGGGCCGGGGCCTCGGCCCGCATCAGCTCGGCGATCTTCCCGAACACCAGCCGGATCTCCTCCTCGGCCCCGGCATCGGTGCGCGCCTCGATCGTGTGCCGCAGCGTCCGGATGTTCGCCGTCCACAACAGGCCGGTGGCCACCCCGTCCGGCGCGAACCGGCGCATGAACGAGGTCTTGTGCTTCTTCTCGTGGAACGGGACGCCCTCCTCGTCCAGCCCGAAATGCCCCGCCATCCAGAGCTGGAACTCCTCCATCTGCTCCAGCAGCGCGGTAGCCCGCTTCATGAGCTCGGCGTCGGCCAGCGCCCAGTCCGGGAACCAGAACGGGATGTCGGCCAGCCGCACGAACCGCAGCGACTCCTGCGAGATCGCCACTCCCGGCCGATGGCGGACAACTTCGTGGCTGAAAACTCTGGACACGTTATGCAGCACGAAGCTGAAGCTGACGTGCTCGAGTACCGAGCCGTGCGCCTGGGACAGGATGTTCTGCAGGTACTTCTCCTGGTCGCTGCGGACCCGGACGATGTTCGGGTTGAGGCCGGGTTCCCAGGCCCGGTAGCAGATCTTCCCGGCGAACTCGGCCAGGTTCTGCGCGTCGTCCAGATCGCCGCGGTCCAGCTTCTCCAGCCACTTCTCGCCGCCGACCTCGCTCAGGTACGCGGCCAGCTGGTCGTAGTCGATCTCGGGACGGGCGACGAGGAAGACCTCGGGCTGCACGCTTTTCATGGCACGGGACACTACCGGGGACCGGTGACATCCCGCGGCTTCCCGCGGGACCGCGGCGACCTGGCCCGCCGTCCGGCGCTGTTGCTGGCTAGCGTCCCCGTTACGGGTGATAAAGAATGGGGTAAGCAGCGCGTTGGATGTCAGCTCTTCGTACGGCATGCCAGCACCGCGGACGGGAGAGCCACGAGATGACGCAACCAGATGACGCCCCAGGCGATGTCCCCGCCACGACAGGTGATACCTCAGCCGTCCCGGCCGGCCGGCCGGTCGTGTTCGTCCACGGCTTGTGGCTGCACGCGACCTCCTGGGACCCGTGGGTGGACCTGTTCCGGGAGGCGGGTTATGCGCCGACGGCACCGGGCTGGCCCGGAGACTCGGACACCGTCGAGGAAACCCGCCGCGACCCCAGTCAGGTGGCCAACAAGGGCCTCGACGACGTGGTCGACCACTACGCGCAGATCATCGAGGGGCTGGGCGCCAAGCCGATCGTCATCGGCCACTCCTTCGGCGGGCTCATCGTGCAGCGGCTGCTCGGGCAGGACCTGGCCGCGGCCGCGGTGGCGATCGATCCGGCGCCGATCAAGGGGGTGCTATACCTGCCGCCGTCGGCGCTGAAGGTCGCCGGGATCGTGCTGCGCAAGCCGGCCAACCGCCGCGAGGCGATATCGCTGACCGCGGAGCAGTTCCGCTACGGCTTCGGCAACGCGCTGCCCGCGCAGGAGTCGGCCGACCTCTACGAGCGCTGGAACATCCCATCACCGGGCAAGCCGCTGTTCGAAGCCGCCCTGGCCAACTTCACCCCGCACTCGCCGGCCAAGGTCAACACCGGCAACCGGGACCGCGGGCCGCTGCTGGTGACCGCCGGCGGCCAGGATCATACCGTCCCGGTCGCCATCAGCACGGCCACCCGCAGGCTCTACCACAAGTCGCCCGCGGTGACGGACTTCCGGGACTTCCCGGACCGGGGCCATTCGCTCACCATCGATCACGGCTGGCGCGAGATAGCCGACTACGTACTGGACTGGCTGAAGCAGCGCGGAGTTTAGGGCCCGCCGGGCGGGACGGCCCGGCGCCGGTCACGGGACCGCGGCGACCGCGGCGTCCTGCGACCGGGCGCGGGCCAGCCGCAGCACGTTCGCGATCACCTGATGGCCCGCGCGGCCGGACGCGGTCAGGATCGACTCGGGGTGGAACTGCACGCCCCACCGGGCGGCCGCATCGTCCTCGATCGCCATGACCACGCCATCCGGGGTCACCGCGGTCACCGAGAACCCGCCCCGGACCCCGGCGGGCACCGCGTGCAGCGAGTGATACCGCCCGGCGGTGAACTCCGCGGGCAGCCCGGCCAGCAGCCCGGATCGCGCCGCGCCGCCCAGCACCCGCACCGACCCGGGCTTGCCGTGCGCGGGCGAGGCCAGCAGATCGAGCTGCCCGCCCGCGTGCTCCACCATCGCCTGCAGCCCCAGGCACACGCCGAACGCGGCGATCCCCCGCTCGTCCAGTGCGGTCAGCAGCTCGTCGCAGCCGAAATCCGAAGGCCGGCCGGGACCCGGCGAGAGCACCACCAGATCGGGCCGGTACTCCTCGAGCCGCGCCGGGTCGAACCCGGCCCGCAGCGTGGTCACCTCCGCGCCGGCCTCGCGGAAGTAGCCGGCCAGCGTGTGCACGAACGAGTCCTGGTGATCCACCAGCAACACCCGCAGGCCCGTGCCGGGCGCCACCGCGTCCCGGTTCCCGGCCGCGCGCGCCTGCTGCGGCGGCGGCGTGGCGAGGGTCTCCAGCAGCGCGCGCGCCTTGAGCTGGGTCTCGCGTTCCTCGGCGGCCGGGTCGGACTCGAACAGCAGCGTGGCGCCGGCCCGGACCGAGGCGATCCCGCCCGAGATGTGCGCCGTGCGCAGGGTGAGCCCGGTGTTCATCCCGCCGTCGAACCCGATCATCCCGACCGCCCCGCCGTACCAGCGCCGCGGGTCGTCCTCGTGATCCTCGATGAACTGCATGGCCCAGGTCTTGGGCGCGCCGGTGACGGTCACCGCCCACATATGGGTCAAGAACGCGTCCAGCGCGTCGAACCCGGGCCGCAGCCGTCCCTCTACGTGGTCCACGGTGTGGATCAGCCGGCTGTAGATCTCGATCTGGCGCCGGCCGATCACCCGCACGCTGCCCGGCTCGCAGACCCGGGACTTGTCGTTGCGGTCGACGTCGGTGCACATGGTCAGCTCGGACTCTTCCTTGGCCGAGGTCAGCAGGGTCCGGATGTTCTCGGCGTCGGCCAGCGGGTCCGCGCCGCGGGCGATCGTCCCGGCGATCGGGCAGGTTTCCACCCGGTCGCCGGTCACCCGCACGTACATCTCCGGCGAGGCCCCGACCAGGTACTCCGACTCGCCCAGGTTGAGGAAGAACTCGTACGGCGCCGGGTTGCGCTGCCGCAGCCGCTCGTAGAAGGCGCCCGGCGAGTCGCACGCTCCGTGGAACACATGGCTGGGCACCACCTCGAACAGGTCGCCGCGGGCGAAGCGCTCCCGGGCCTGCTCCACCACCCGCGCGTAGGAACCGGGCCGCGGATCGGCGGGAAGTTCATCAGGCGCAACGGGTTGCCTCTCATCACCCTGGCGCCGATGGCCCGGCGTGGTCTGCCGGGAAAGGCCGCGCGTGGCGGCGCCGGCCACCTCGAACTCGTAGCTGTAGCAGGTCGCGGTCTCCTGCTTGCGGTCCAGCACGTACAGCTGGTCGGGCAGGTGCAGGACCAGGTCCCGCTGGCTGGCCGGGCGGCCGTGCCGCAGCCGCACCGGCTCGAACTGGAACGCCAGGTCGTACCCGAACGCGCCGTACAGGCCGAGGTGCGGGTCCGGCCCGGAGAACGCCGCGATGATCTCGCGCAGCGCGGAGAATACGGTGGGCCGTCGGCTGCGCTCCTCCTCAGTGAACGTGCCGCCCGCCTCCGGGATGATCACGGTAACGGTGTTGGCCCGGGAGATAACCCCCGGACCTCCAGACCGGGTGGCTTCGCCCCCCGGAGCCCCCCTCCCCCCACCCGCCTCCCCAACCCTCTTCATTCGGGCCGGCCTCCGGCCGACCCTCGCATCCTGCACTTCCTCCCCGGCCCGGAGCATCGCGTCCGCGATCACCGGCAGCAGCACCAGGCCGCGGCCGTTCAGCGCGGTGGCCGTGACCCGCCTGCCGCGCGCGACCAGCTCGACGCACGGGTCGACGTAGGCCAGGTGCCACCGGCTGTAGCGCCCCGGGTACTCCATCCCGGAGCTGAGCACTCCGCCGCGGCGCGCCTCGACCTGCCGGGTCATCCCCTCGAGGAGGGCGGGGTCAAACGGAGCGGCGGCACGGCTCACCCGAACGCCGCCGCCGGTCTCGAACTGGGTCAGGTCCATATCGGCCCTCGCCTCGTCATCGGGCCCGGTGCCGGACGGCGCAGACAACAAAGGCGGCCGCCGGCTGCCGGGCGGTCGCCTTCAGGATCTGCAGCGTGCGCGAACCAGGAACCGCCTCAGGGGCGGCGCCACCAGCCATCGGTGCGGTTCGCGCGCATGGGGAGAGTTTATATTGCCTCGCTCGCCTCCGGGCGCTCCTTACTCTCCTCGCTCGCCTCCGGGCGCTCCTTACTCTCCTCGCTCGCCTCCGGGCGCTTTGACCCGCCGTCTTCCCTCCTCGCTCGGCGCTCGTTCCTCGCGCCTCGCTCGTCAGTCCAGACGGCGGCGCGCCCTTTGGCTCGCTCGGAGTGCGCCCTTTGGCTCGCTCGGCGCTACGCCAGGGCGTAGACGACCGTGACCGAGACACTGAGCTGCTGGGAGCCCGGGGAGATCGGGACCGAGGCGGCCTTGCCCGCCGCCGCGTTGGCGAACGGGACGATGGGCTCGGGCGCGGGCGTCTGGTCGCTGACGCTGAGCACAGGCCCGAGCGGCTGGCCGAGCGCCTTGGCGTACTGGACCGCCTTCACCCGGGCGTCGGCGACCGCGCGACCCCGCGCCGTGGCGAGCAGCCCGCTGGCGTCGGCCAGGTTGAGCGAGATGTCATCGACGGTGGCGGCGTTGCCGCCGGCGTGCACCGCAGCCTGGATCTGGGCGCCCGCCGCGGTCATCTGGACCAGCGTCGCGGTGAGCGACTCGCTGGCCTGGTAGCCGTCGGGCACCTGCGAGCTGGAGGCGTAGTTGGGCTGGATGGACAGGCCGGAGGTCTGGATGTCGGCCGCGGCGACGCCCTGGTGCCGCAGCGCGGCCGTGACCTGGCGCACTGCCTGGCTGGCCTGCTGCAGCGCCGAATCCACCGAGGCCCCGTTCACCTGGACGCCCATGTCGAGCGTCAGCTGGTCCGGGGTCCCGGTGACGGTGCCGGTACCGCTGACCGTGATCTTGGCTGCCGCTGCCGCCGACGAGGTGAGCTGTGCGCCCGTCAGGCGCGGCCCGGCGGACGGCGCGCGGGCCCGGCTGGCGCCGAGCGCGAAGGCCCCGACCAGCAGGGCGCCGGCCGCGGTGCCCAGGGCAACCGAGCGGACGGCTGGCGTGGCGATGGCCGGCATGGCAGCACTCCCGGGTCGCGGGATTCTTGCCGCTTGGACGCGGCGCCGCCGCCCCTGGTTCCGTCTGGTCCCGCTCAGCCGACGCCGGCGCGCGGCGGCAGCGCGGCACGCCGCTTGGACGGGCGGTCGGCGGTGGCCGGGGCGATGGCCGCGGGACGGGCCGCCAGCGCCTCGAGGGCCATCCGGACCGCGGTCTCCAGCTGCGGGTCCCGGCCCGCCGCGTAGTCCTCGGGCGAGGTGACCACCTCGACGTCCGGGTCGACGCCGTGATTCTCCACCGCCCAGCCGTAGCCTTCCAGCCAGATGGCATAACGCGGGACAGTGATGCCGGTGCCGTCGACGAGCCAGTGGTAGCCGTCGATGCCGACCACGCCGCCCCAGGTCCGGGTCCCCACGACCGGGCCGAGCCCCAGGGTCTTGATGACCGCGGTCACGATGTCGCCGTCCGAGCCCGCGAACTCGTCGACCAGCGCGACCACCGGGCCGCGCGGGGAGTCCTGCGGATAGGTCCGGGGTTCCAGACCGCGCGGCACGCTCCAGGCGACCACGCGCCGGGCAAGCTTCTCCACCACCAGCTGCGAGGTGTGCCCGCCGCTGTTGCCCCGCAGGTCCACGACCAGCGCCTCGCGGACCATTTCCGTGCGCAGGTCGCGGTGGAAATCCGCCCAGCCCCCGCTCACCATGTTCGGAACGTGCAGATAGCCGATCCGTCCGCCGCTGAGTTCGCGGACCCGCTGCCGCCGCCCCGTGACCCAGTCCTGGTAGCGCAGCCGCCGCTCCTCGGTGAGCGTGATGACCACGGCACGGCGGACCTCGCCGCCCCCGGAGGGGGCGATGATCAGCTCCACCGGCTTGCCGGCCGCGCCCACCAGCAGCGGGCCCGGCCCGGTCCCGTCGAGCAGCTGCCCGTCCACCGCGAGCAGCGTGTCTCCCGCTCCGACCTGCGCGCCCGGGGCGGCGAGCGGAGAGCGGGCCCGGGGGTCGGAGGACTCGCCGGGCAGCACCCGGGTCACGGTCCACCGCCCGTCGGCGTCGCGCTCCAGGTCCGCTCCGAGCAGGCCAAGCCCCGGCTCGGGGTCGTCCTGGTCGTCGTCGGCCGTCTTGACGTAGGCGTGGGAGGTGCCGAGCTCTCCGAACACCTCCCACAGCAGGTCGGCGAAATCCCCCGGGCCGGCGATCCGGTCCAGCAGCGGGCGGTAGAACTCGAGCACGCCGTCCCAGTCCACCTCGGCCAGGTCGGCCACCCAGAAGTCATGCCGGATGAAGCGCCCGGCCTCGGCGTAGGCGTTGCGCCACAGCGCGCCGGGATCGGCGAGGTACCTGGCCCGGGACTTGTCCACCTCCACCCGGTCCGCGGGGTTGTCCGAGTCCGGCTTGCGGTTGGCGGGCACCACGCTGAGCTTCCCGTGGTCGGACACGACCAGGACGCTCCCGTCGCCGCTGGGCTCGAACCAGTCCAGCTCCTCGATCAGCTCGGTGCACCGCTGCGTGTCGAGGTCGAAGTGCTCCAGGCTCGGCCGCGGTGCCGCGTCGTCCAGCCGCGGGCCGCCTTCCCCGAGCATTCCCATGACCGGTTCCCTGAGCCAGGCGAGCCCGCCCTTGACCGCCCGCAGCGACGCGTAGCGCGATTCGGCCACGGGGATCTGCACTACCCGGCCGGCCAGGCCCGCGGTGTCGACGACCATGGCCGGGGTCGCGTCCTCCCGCTTGCCGTCCTGGGCGGTCGGCCCCTCCTCGTCGCGGCCGGACTCGTCGGGTTCCGCCTGGCCCGGCCGGCCCGCGGCGTCGTCCTCCGCGCCACCGCCGACCGGCCGGCCGCCAGGCAGCGGGGCGAACGGCGACGGGGTCCCCGCGGCCAGCGGCACCAGGTACGGGCGGCACCCGTAGGGGAAGGACAGGTCGAAAACGTGGGCGTCGTACACCGGATCGAAGCTGCGCACGGACAGGAACGCCAGGTACTTGCCGTCCGCGGTGAAGACCGGGTCGGTGTCGGTGAACCGGCCGTCCGTGACGTCCACGACGGTGCGGCCGGGGTCGGCCACCCGGACGATGCGCACCTGGCGCAGCTGCTCCGGGCCGGGATGCGACCACGCCAGCCAGGCCGAGTCCGGCGACCAGGCCAGCCCGCCGACCTCGCCGTTGCGCGACGACGCCAGCTCGGTTACCTCACCCGACGAGACGTCCACCACGAACAGCCTGCCGTCGCGCGCGGCGACGGCGATGGCGCTGCCGTCGGGGGCGGCGGCCAGGTCGTCCGCCCAGCCGATGGCCCCGGCCGCGAGCCGCCGCGCCGGGGCCGCGGGAGCGGTCCCGGCGATCTCGGCTATCTCGATCGCGTCCGCGCCCTCGGCGTCGGTCACCCAGGCCACCCGGCCGGTCTTGCCGAGCACCCGGGGCAGCCGCGCCCGGACGCCGGGCACGACCGACAGCGCCCGCGCCGGGCCGTCGCGGTGCGTCAGCCAGTGCACGGTGCCGCGCACCTCGATCACGCTGGCCTGTCCGGAATGATCACAGGACAGGTCGCCCAGGTGATCGTCGGCCGAGATCAGCCTCGGCGCCCGAGCCGCCGGCGAGCCCAGGCTGAACTCGAGCCGCCGGGGCCCGTCCGGGGTGTCCAGCCCGTCGAGCAGCCAGATGTCGCCCGCGCAGTGGTAGATGATCCGCTGGCCGTCGGTGCTGGCGTTGCGGGCGTAGTACCCGTCATGGTCGGTGTGCCGACGCAGGTCGCTGCCGTCCATCGCGCACGAGTACAGGTTGCCCGTGCCCTCGTGGTCAGAGAGAAACGCCAGCCTGCCGCCGACCAGCATGGGGCTGGCGAACTGGCCCGCCAGCCCGGCCTGCAGCCGGGTGAATCCGGTCGCGCTTTCTTCCGCCCCGGCCGGGCGCACCCACAGCCGTCCCGACGTCCCGCCCCGGTACCGCTTCCACCATGCCGGGTCGACATGGCTCGCGGTCAGCAGCGCGACCCCGGCCGTCTCGACGGCCACGTCGGCCACCGGGCCGAACGGCAGCAGCCGCGGCTCCCGCGCTGTCGCTCCCCGCTGCCCCGCCCGGCGGGCCCGGCTCGGCCACCGGCAGCGCGTGAGCCCAGGTGAAATGGCTGAAGGGCTGGCCCGCGGCGGTGATCGCGATGACCTCGCCCTCCGGTGTCCAGCCGCAGACCTCGGTGGCGTGGTCGGCCCAGTAGCTGAGCCTGCGGCCGTTCCCGCCGTCGATCCCGGCCAGGTAGGCCTCGGGCGTGCCGTACCGCCTGCTGGTCCAGGCGATCGTCGCGCCGTCCCGGGAGATCCGGGGACGGCTCACCGCCGCGTGGTCGGCCGAGACCCGCCAGGCCCGGCCGCCGCCGGCCAGGGCGAGCCAGACGTCGTCCTCGGCGATGAAGGCGACGACGTCGCCGTGGATGTGCGGGAAGCGGAGGTATCCGGATGCCGTCGTCACCGGCTCATCGTAGGGCCCGGTGGCTAGAACTCCACCCAGGACCCGGTGCCGAGCTCGGCGGCCTTACGGTACGCCAGCGCGGCCGCGGCCAGATCCTCGACCGCCAGGCCGAGCGACTCGAACACCGTGATCTCGGCCTCGTCGGCGCGGCCCGGCGCCGTGCCGGCCAGGACCTCGCCGATCTCGGCCCGGATGTGGTCGGGCCCGATCGCGCCCGCGGCCCGCGCCAGCACGTAGTCGCCGGCCTCGCTGGCGGCCGACTCGCGGCTGTCGGTGAACACGGCGGCGGCGGCCATGGTCTCGGTGTCGAGCTCGCGGGCCTGCGGGACGCACGCCCCGACCGCGTTGACGTGAGTCCCGGGGGCCAGCCAGTCCTGGCGCAGCACCGGCTCGGCCGAGCTGGTCGCGGTCACGACGATCCCGGCTCCGCTGACCGCATCGGCGGCCGAGCCGCAGGCGGTCACCGGCACCGGGGCGTGCTCGCGCATGTCCGCCGCGAACCGGCGCGCCTTGGCCGGGTCCCGGCCGGCCACCCGGATGCCGGTCAGCGGCCGCAGCGCCGCGATGGCCAGCAGGTGTGACCGGGCCTGGACGCCGGTGCCGATGATGGCCAGCTCGGTCGCATCGGCGCGGGCCAGCAGCTCGGTGGCGACGGCCGACACGGCGGCGGTGCGGATCTCGGTCACGGCCGAGGCGTTGAGCATCGCCAGCGGCTCGCCGGTCGTCGCGCTGGACAGCAGCACCACGCCCTGATGGGAGTCCAGGCCCGCGGCCGGGTTGCCGGGGAAGATGCAGATCGCCTTGAGGCCGTAGGAGGCCTCCCCGGCGGCCCCGTCCGCTCCGGCTCCGTCCGGGGTGGCCCCGCCCGCCCGGTAGGCCGGCATCAGGGCCATCATCCCGGCCGCGCCCGGCGGCCTGATGATCGTCCGCAGCGGCTGGTGCACCTGGCCGCGGGCCAGCGCGGCGAGCGCGTCCCGCATGGCGTCGGCGCACTCGTCGTAGGCCAGCACGCGGCGCAGGTCGCCGGCGCCGAGGACGAGGAGCTTCACGCGGGCTGGTTACCGCTCCTGGGCACGGCCGGCCGGGTCCCGTCGCGGGCGACATGGGTGGCGGCGGCAGCCCGCGGGCCGATCGCCATCTCCTCCGGCCGGTGCGCGGGCACCGGCTTGTTGATGATCCGGTATACCTCCGAGCCGTCCACCGTCTCCTTCTCGAGCAGCAGGTTGACCAGCTGCTCCAGCTCGGCCCGGTGCGAGCGGAGCAGCTCGATCGCGGTCTGCTCGGCCTCGCGCAGCAGCCGCGACACCTCGTTGTCGATGGTGGCCTGGGTGGCCTCGGCGAACGGTCGGCTGGACAGTCCCGACCCGCCGCCTGAGCCGAGGAACACCGAGCCGCCTTCCGGGTACCCGATCGGGCCGAGTGCGGGCGACAGGCCGAATTCGCGGACCATCTTGGTCGCCAGGTCGGTGGCGCTGGCCAGGTCGTTCGCCGCTCCGGTCGAGCCCTGGCCGAACTCGACCAGCTCGGCGGCGCGGCCGCCGAGCCGCACGGCCAGGGAGTCGGTGAGGTAGTCCTCCTGGTACAGGTGCCGTTCATCCAGCGGCAGCTGCTCGGTGACGCCGAGCGTCTGCCCGGCCGGCAGGATCGTGATCTTCGCTACCGGGTCGGCGTGCTCGGAGAGGGCGGCGACCAGCGCGTGACCGGACTCGTGGATCGCGACCGAGTGCTTCTCCTCTGGCAGCAGCACGTTGGAACCCTCCCGACGGCCGAGTATGATCCGGTCCCGGGCGTTGGAGAAGTCCTCGGCGGTCAGCACGTCGCGGTTGTCGCGGACCGCGTTGATCGCCGCCTCGTTAGCCAGGTTGGCCAGGTCCGCGCCGGAGAAGCCGGGAGTTCCCCGGGCCACGACGTTCAGGTCGACGTCGGGGGCGAGCTTCTTGTCCCGGCAGTGCACGGCGAGGATGGCCTCCCGCTCGGGCAGGGTCGGCAGCGGGACCGTGACCTGGCGGTCGAACCGGCCCGGGCGCAGCAGCGCCGGGTCGAGCACCTCGGGGCGGTTGGTCGCGCCGAGCACCACGATCCCCTGGGTCACGTCGAACCCGTCCATCTCGGACAGCAGCTGGTTCAGGGTTTGCTCCCGCTCGTCGTTGGACACCGCGGCGCCCGCGCCGGCCCGGCGCTGGCCGATGGCGTCGATCTCGTCGATGAAGATGATCGCGGGGGCCCGCTTGCGCGCCTCGTTGAACAGGTCACGGACCCGGGCCGCGCCGACGCCGACGAACAGCTCCACGAAGCTCGAGCCGGTGACCGAGAAGAACGGCACCGACGCCTCGCCGGCCACCGCCCGGGCGAGCAGCGTCTTGCCGGTGCCCGGCGGGCCGATCATCAGCAGGCCGCGCGGGGCCATCGCGCCCACCCGCTGATACCGGTCGGGGTTACGCAGGAAGTCGACCACCTCGCTGATCTCGGCCTTGACTCCCTCGTACCCGGCCACGTCGCTGAACTTGGTGCTCGGCCGCTCGGCGTCGAAGACCTTCGCCCCGCTTCGGCCCACGCCGAGGATGCCCTGCAGGCCTCCGGCCGCCCCGGCGCCCCGGCTCATCCGCCGGAACAGCCAGAACACGAAGATGAACGGCAGCAGCAGGAACAGCCAGTACAGCAGGTCGGTACCCAGGCCCGAGCTGGGCGGCGCCGCGGTCACCGTCTTCACGCCGTCCGCGGTCAGCTGCTGGCTGAGCTGGGGCGTGGGCGGGCCGGGAATGACGGTGGTGTATGACTTCCCGTCCGTCAGCTCACCGGTCGCCGTGGTGTTCGACCCGCTCGCGCCGTTGCCGAAGTCCACGGTCTTGATCTTGTGGGCGCTGGCGTTCGAGATGAACTGCGAGTAGCTCAGGCTGACCGGCTGGGTGACGTGGATCCCGGGTAGGAAGAGATATAGCGAGATCGTCGCGAGCAGCGCGATCGGCCAGAGCCAGTGCCGCCAGGCGGGCGGCGGCGGCGGCGCCGTGGCATTGGGCTTGTCCCCGTGGGGCGGCGGGTTCGACTGCTGCTGCTTGCTCATGAGTCATTCTTACGCCTCGCAGCCTCCGCAACGTACGGACGCCTCGGGCAAGGCCGCGGCGGCCCGGCCAGACAGTTGTGAGCTATCGTCAGAAACTGAGCCTTTTCCTCCGTTGTTGTCAGGCTCAAAGTACGCGGGCAGCACGGGGAGGATGAAAGAGGCTCACTGGCCCACGTCGTGGCGCAGGAATGGATAGCGCATGCAATTCACGGTTACCGTCAACGGCACCCAGCGGCAGGTGACGGCCGAAGACGGCGGGAGCCTGCTCGAGGTGCTCCGGGAGGACCTGGGGATCACCGGCCCGAAGTTCGGCTGCGGCGAGGGCGCGTGCGGCGCCTGCACCGTGCTGATCGGCCGGCGCGCGGTGACCTCGTGCATCACGCCGGCCGCCGAGGCGGCCGGCCAGCGGGTCACGACCGTCGAGGGCCTGTCCGAGGACGGGGTGCTGCATCCGGTGCAGCAGGCCTGGCTGGAACTGGGGGCGATGCAGTGCGGGTACTGCACCCCGGGCTGGCTGACGGCCACCGCCGCGCTGCTCAACCGGGTGACCCGCCCGGATGACGCCCGGATCGCCGCCGAGCTGGCCGGGAACGTCTGCCGGTGCTGCACCTATCCGCGGATCCTGCGCGCGGTCCGGCGCGCGGCCGAGCTCATGGAGCAGCCGGAGCTGCTCGAGCCGGTACCGCCGGCCACGTCCGGGGCCCCCGGCCCGGCGGGCGGCACCGGCGCGCTGTCCTGGGATCAGGCCAGGGACATGGCCTCGTTCTTCGAGCAGCTCCCCGACGGCCTGGTCACGGTGGTCGCCGAGAACGGCGAGGCGGCCGCCGCGCCGGGCCAGGGCCGGTGGGGCGGCCCTGACGACGCGTGGGTCCACGTCGGGGCCGACGGCTCGGTGACCGCCTTCACCGGCAAGGTCGAGGCGGGCCAGGGCACCCGCACCGCGCTGGGGGCGCTCGTCGCCGAGGAACTCGCCGTGCCGCCGGGCTCGGTGCGCGTGGTGATGGGCAACACCGACGTCTCCCCCTTCGACCTGGGCACCTTTGGCAGCCGGTCGATGCCGTACGCGGCGCCCCCGCTCCGCGCGGCGGCGGCGGCCGCGCGGGAGCTGCTGCGCGCGGCAGCGGCGGAACGGTTCGGCCTGCCCGCCGCGGACCTGACCGTGGCGGGCGGGATCGTGGCCGGCCCCGACGGAGCGCCGAGCGCCGGCTACCCCGAGCTGCTGGCCGGCGTCCGCCGGGTCGAGAAGGTGCGGGCCGACGGGCCGGTGACCCCGCCGGCGGCCTGGCGCTCGGCGGGCCCGCGCGGGCGGCCGGCGGCGCCGACGTGGTCACCGGCGTCAAGCGCTTCCCGGCGGACCTGCGCGCCGACGGCATGCTGCACGGCTGCGTGCTGCGCGCGCCGGCGTTCGGCGCCACGCTGCGCAACGCCGACACCAGGCCGGCCGAGGCGCTGCCCGGGGTGAGCGTGGTCGCCGAGGACGGTTTCATCGGGGTCGTAGCCCCGACCGGGGCCGCCGCGCGCCGGGCCGTCGGCGCGATCGACGCGGCCTGGGACTGCTCTCCCCAGCCCGGGCCCGGTGACCTGGCCGACTACCTGCGCTCGCACCCGGTCGACGGCGAGGGCTTCAGCGCCGTGTTCCGGCACGAGGCAGGCGATGTCGACGCGGCCCTGGCCGCCGGGGCGGTGCGGCTGGCCGGGCACTACACGACCGCCTACATCGCGCACGTCCCGCTGGAGCCCCGGTCCGCCGTGGCCTCCTGGCACGACGGCCAGCTCACCGTCTGGACCGGTACGTCCACGCCGTTCCGGGCCCGGCGCGAGCTGGCTCAGGCCCTCGGCGTGCCAGAACCGCGGGTGCGGGTCATCGTGCCCGACTACGGCGGGGGTTTCGGCGGCAAGCACGGCAGTGCCGTCGCCGTGGAGGCGGCCCGGCTGGCACGCTCGGCGGGCCGACCGGTCAAGGTCCAGTGGAACCGCCATGAGGAGTTCCACTGGGGCTACCTACGCCCCGCGGCGCTCATCGACGTCTGCAGCAGCGCGGACTCCGCCGGCGAGCTGACCGGCTGGTCGCACCTGAACATCAACTCGGGGGCGGTCGGGATCCTCACCCCGTACCGCGTCCCGAATCAGCGCATCGTGTTCCAGCCCGCTGACTCGCCGCTGCCGCAGGGTTCCTACCGCGCGCTGGCCGCCACCGCGAACCACTTCGCCCGGGAGTCCCACATGGACGAGCTGGCGCACCGGCTCGGGACCGACCCGCTGGAGTTCCGGCTGCGCCATCTGGACGATGGCCGGCTCGCCGACGTGTTCCGCGCGGCGGCCGACCGGATCGGCTGGCCGCCTGCGCCGCGCGAGCAGACCCGGACCGGGATCGGGATCGCCGGCGGCATCGAGAAGGGCGGCCGGGTCGCCACTGCGGCACAGGTCCGGGTGGACGGCGACGGCACGCTGCACGTCGACCGGCTGGTTACCGCGTTCGACTGCGGCGCGGTGGTCAACCCGGACAACCTGGCCAACCAGGTCGAGGGCGCGGTCATGATGGGCCTGGGCGGCGCGCTGTTCGAGGCGATCGACTTCGCTGACGGGCAGATCCGCAACGCCTCGCTGTCGCAGTACCGGGTGCCGCGCCTCCCCGACCTGCCGGAGGTTGACGTGGTGCTGATCGACCAGCCGGATCAGCCGTCCGCGGGCGGCGGCGAGACCCCGATCATCGCGGTGGCGCCCGCCATCGCCAACGCCATCTTCAGCGCGTGCGGAATCCGGTTGCGGTCCATGCCGCTGGCCCCGCGCGGCGTCGTGGCGGGCTGACCCGGCCGACGCAAATGTACCGTTTGACAGGCCGGCGGGGCCGCCGCGGAATTGGTCTGGGCTTTGGCCTTGCCTGGGGGCACGGTGGTGGTTTGTGCCGGGGCGGGGCCTGGGGTCAGGCCGTGGCTGGCGTGTACCCGGTGGCGTGGATCTTCAGCAGGTTGGTGACGGTGTTCTGGAAGGCCTGGGCCGGAACACTCATGAACGGTCAAAGACCCAGATCCGCGCCGGGACTCCCAGCAGCTGCAGCGGATACGACGCGGACAGTGTCAGGCCGGTGGCGGGTCCGGCGGTCGGCGGCGGCACGAGCACGACCACCCGGCCTCCGGGCCGAGTGACCCGCGCGGCCTCCCGCAGGACGCCCCGTGCCCAGGCCGCGGAGCTCCGGCCTTCCGTGTTCCCGTCGGCGGCCCCCGGGCCAGCCGGTCTCCGGCGGGCCTGTTCCGCCGCCGGACGGAACTGCCTGCCGAAGGGGAGATTTGTGACCACGGCGTCGAACGCGCCGTCCGGGTGCGGCAGGTCCAGGGCGTCGGCCCGCTGGATGACCGCCCCGGGGACGTTGGCCCGGGCCGCGCTTACCGCCTCTTGATCAACGTCGGAGCCCCGCGCGTCCCAGCCGGCGGCCAGCGCTTCCCGCACGATTGTCCCGGAGCCGCAGCACGGGTCGAGAAGACGCCCGGGGACGGCCCCCGCCAGCCGCACCATCGCGGCGGCAGCCACCGGGCGCAGCGCGCCGTGGCGTTCCCGGGCGCGTCCCTCGCCGCGCTGGCGCAGCCGCTGGTCGGACAGGCGCAGGCCGGATACGAACCGGGCACGGCGGTACTCCACGGCCCACACCTCCAGGTCGGCGGGGTCGGCGATCCGCCAGCGGGGGCGGTCGGCACCGATCGCGCGCTCGACGGCGCCGCGCAGCTCGGTGCGCTTGAACCGGCTCTCGTCCACGACCCGGGTGATCACCCGGAAGGTCATCGCCGGGCTGAGGTGGGCGACGTAAGCCGCCCGGACCGAGAGCGCACGTTCCAGGCCGTCCCGGGTGACCAGCGACGCGGCCACCCGGGCCGGCGCCCCGCCGCGCGCGTCAGAGATCGCAACGAACACGTCCTCGGCGAGCCGCAGCCCGTCGAGCGGGAACCGGGCACCACGCCGGACCCGGAAGAAGACGAGATCGGCCCGGCCGTCAAAGCCGACCTCGCCTTCCGGTTCCAGGGCGTCCCACGCGGCCGCCTCGTCCCGCAGCAAGGGGCCGAGACCGGGCAGGGTGGCGGCGAAGAACAAGACCCGCCCCCGCGGGTCAGACGCCAAGGTGTCGCATGATGGCCACGACATTCTGGTCGATGCCGGTGACCTTGTCTACCACGCGGGTCAGCCGCTCCTGTACGCCCGTCAGCCGGCCGTCCAGGCTGGTGACCTTGTCTTCCACGCGGGTCAGCCGCTCCTCCACCCCCGTCAGCCGGCCGTCCAGGCTGGCGACCTGCTCCTGCACGCCTGTCAGTCGGCCGTCCAGGCTGGCGACCCCCTCTTCGATACGGGTGACCCGGCCGTCGATGCCTGCGATCTTGTGCTCGACATTCATCACCCGCTTGTCGACACCGCTGACGCGCTCCTGCAGGCCATTGATCGCCAGGATCATTCCGCCCAGCGCCTGGCCCTGCTCGAGCAGCACCGTGTTCATGCTGCTCTGAGTCTCGCGTAGGGCGTTGAGCAACCTCGTCTGATGCCTCAGCAGCTGCCTGTTATCCATGCTGTCCTGACCCGCGGCAGTCACTAAGGACCGCATGTGCGTGATCTCCGCCCGGAGCTCGTTGGTGTCGGACATGGCATTCACCGTAGCGCCAGGGTCGGACAGCCGACGACCCTCTCCGCTATCGCCCCCGACCTCCCAGGGGTCAGGCCGGCTGGGTCTCGTCGAGCTCGATGTACTCGAACCCGACCAGGGCGTGCTCCACGAAAGGCGGGCTGGCGAGCTGCTCGCGCGCCTGGTCCGTGGTGGTGTCGTTGAGCAGCAGGATCGGGCCGGTTCGGTCGGCCTTGAGGAAGACGTCCCCGATCAGGCCCTCCGCCCGCAGCTCGGCGACCCGGCGACCCTCCGCCTCCAGGTGCGGCCGGATGTCCTTGCCGGTCAGATGCCCGATGACCAGAACCTTCATGGTTTCCCTCCTGGCTGCGGCCGGCGGGTGACCGGGCGGACGGTCCGCCGCTTCCCACGGCCGCCACTGGTAAGGACGGGCCCGGCCGTCGGAGCGTGACGGCGGTGACGGAAGCAACCGCCAGCGGCCGTCGGGTCTAGCGCACGTCAAGCCCGGTGGCCGCGCGGCCGATGATCATCCGCTGGATCTCCGAGGTTCCCTCGAAGATCGTGAAGATCTTGGCGTCCCGGTGCCAGCGCTCGACCGGGTAGTCGCGGGAGTAGCCGTTGCCGCCGAGTATCTGGATCGCCTGCTCGGTGACCCGGACCGCGGTCTCGCCCGCGACCAGCTTGGACATCGACCCCTCGGCGTGATCGAACCGCTTGCGCTGGCGGGCCATCCAGGCCGCCCGCCAGGTCAGCAGCCGGGCCGCGTCAATGGCGGCGGTCATGTCGGCGAGCATGAACGCGATGGCCTGGGTCTGGCCGATGGGCCGGCCGAACTGGACGCGGCCGACCGAGTAGTCGCGCGCGTACTCGTAGGCCGCGCGGGCCACGCCAACGGCCATCGCCGCGACGCTGGGCCGCGTCGCCTCGAAAGTCTTCATCGCCGCCTGCTCGCCGGCGCTGCCGCCGTCCCTGGCCTTGGCCAGGCGGGTGTCGAACTTTTCCTTGCCGCCGACCAGGCAGCGGCCCGGTACCCGCACATCGTCCAGCACGACCTCGGCGGTATGGGAGGCCTTTATCCCGTGCTTGCGGATCTTCTGCCCCTGGGACAGGCCGGGCGTGCCCGGCGGGACGATGAAGGTTGCCTGGCCCCGGCTGCCCAGCGCCGGGTCAACCGAGGCGACGACGACGTGCACGTTGGCGATGCCGCCGTTGGTGACCCAGGACTTGGCGCCGTTCAGCACCCACTCGTCGGTCGCCTCGCGGTACACGGCCCTGGTCCGGATGGCCGCGATGTCGCTGCCCGCGTCGGGCTCGGACACGCAGAACGCGCCGAGCTTGACGTCGTCGGCGTCCCCGAACATCAGCGGCAGCCACTCTGCCATCTGCTCGTTGGTCCCGTTGCTGCTGACCGCCACCGCCGCCAGGCCGGTACCCACGAGCGAGAGCGCGATGCCGGCATCGCCCCAGAACAGTTCCTCGAACGTGATTGGGATGCCCAGGCCGCTGGGCTCGAGCCATTGCTGGGCGAAGAAGTCCAGCGAGTACAGGCCGATCTTCGAGGCCTGCTCCAGGATGGGCCAGGGAGTCTCCTCCCGCTCGTCCCATTCGGAGCCCGCGGGCCTGATGACGGTTGCCGCGAACTCGTGGACCCAGTCGCGCATCTCGCGCAGGTCCTGGCCCAGTTCCATGGAGAAGCCCCGGCCGGCATCGTGGTCGCTGCTCATCGTGCTCCTCGCAGGTCCAAGTTACTCAAAAGTAACAGACGTCGGCGCCTGCCGCACCAGGCCGGGCGGGCCTGCGCTTATCCTGGCCCGACGAGATCAGCCCGCGTTCGAGGGAGCCGTACCGGCATGGACTACAGCAGCTACGATGGCCTGCTCTTCGAGCAGCACGACCACGGCGTGCTCCTGGTCACGATGAACCGGCCGGAGAAGTACAACGCCGCCGACGAGGCCATGCACGGTCAGCTCGCCCGGGTGTGGACGGACATCGCGCGCGACGAGGAGACCAGGGTCGTCGTGGTCACCGGTGCGGGCAAGGCGTTCTCGGCCGGCGGCGACCTCGGGATGGTGCAGCGCCAGATCGGCGACTACGGCCGGGTGACCAGCATGCTCAGCGAGATGAGCGACCTGGTCTACAACATGGTCAACTGCCCGCAGCCGATCGTGTCGGCGATCAACGGCGTCGCGGTCGGGGCCGGCCTGGTCGTGGCGCTGCTCGCGGACATCAGTATCTGCGCCGAGGACGCCCGGCTCGGCGACGGGCATGTCCGGCTCGGCGTCGCGGCCGGCGACCACGCGGCGATCATCTGGCCGCTGCTGTGCGGGATGGCCCGGGCCCGCTACTACCTGCTCACCGGGGAGATGGTCACCGGCACCGAGGCGGAGCGGATCGGCCTGGTCAGCAAGGCCCTGCCGCGCGAGCAGGTGCTGGAGGAGTCGCTGCGCGTCGCGAACGGCCTCGCCACCGGCCCGCAGCTCGCGATCCGGCTCACCAAGCGGGCACTGAACAGCTGGCTCCGGACCGCCGGGCCGATCTTCGACCAGTCCGCCGCCTACGAGATGCTCACGTTCATGGGTGAGGACGTCAAGGAGGGCGCGGCCGCGCTGATCGAGAAGCGGCCGCCGGTCTTCCCCTAGCGGGACCCGGTTCACTCCCTTTCGTGGCGTTCCAGGAAGGCGAAGACGTCGGCGTCATCCACGCCGGGGAAGCTGCCCGTGGGCAGCGCGGACAGGACGTGCGAATGCGCGCGCGCCGACGGCCACGCCCAGCCCTCCCAGCGTGCCGCGAGCCCGGCCGGGGGGCGCTGGCAGCATTCCCCGTCCGGGCAGGCCGAGGTGCGGCGGGTGAGCGTCTCCCGGCCGCGGAACCAGCGTGAGTGCTCGAACGGCACGCCGAGCGTGATCGCGAACCCGCGCTCGCGGCTGGCGTCCACGAACGCGGCGCACCAATAGGTCCCGGACGGGGTGTCCGAGTACTGGTAGTGCGGGCTGAACCGGTCCTCGGCCGCGAACACCTGCCGCCCGGACCACTGGCGGCACATCCGCTGGCCCTCGATGGCGCCGGTCGGGTCGGCCGGGAAGACCACCCCGTCGTTCTCGTACGCCTTGTAGATGATCCCGCTCTCGTCGTTCTTGACGAAGTGGCACGGCAGGCCGAGGTGATGCGTGGCCAGGTTCGTGAACCGGTGCGCGGCCATCTCATAGGACACCGAGAACACGTCCCGCAGGTCCTCCACGGACAGGTTCCTGGCCTCGGCCGCCTCCCGGAGGAACGCCGTGGCCTGCGTCTGGGGCACCAGCACGGCCGCGGCGAAGTAGTTGGCCTCCACCCGCTGGCGCAGGAAGTCGGCGAAGTCGAGCGGGGCGCTGTGCCCCAGCACGAAGTGCCCGAGGGTCTGCAGCAGGATCGTCCGTGGCGTGTGCATGCCCATGGACTCCTGCTTCAGGTAGATCCTCCGGTTACGGAGGTCGGTCACGGATCGCACGGAGCGAGGCAGGTCCCCTACGTACCGGACGGAGAACCCGTGGTGGCGCACCACCGAGAGCAGCATCCCCTGGGAAAGGGCGCCCCCGGCGTAGCCGACCGCGGCCAGGGCCGAGGCGGCCTCGTTCTCGATCTCCGGGAAGTAGTTGCCGCGCTCGCGCATCATCGAGCGCAGGACCGCGTTGGCCTCGCGGGCTTCCTCGGGCGTCGCGGTCGGCTTGGCCCGCTGCTTGCGCAGCTCGGCGTGCAGCGCGACCAGGTGCTCGATCGCGTCGCTGGGCACCCGCGCGCCGACCCGCAGGTGCGGCAGGCCCAGGTCGCGGAAGGCCGGGTCGCGCTGCGCCTCCTCCAGCGCGATCTCCAGCTGGGCCCGCCGGTTGGGCGGCTGGCGGCGCAGCAGCTCCTCGGGCGGCACCGACAGCGCGGCCGCCAGGGCCTCGATCAGGGACAGCTTGGGCTCGCGGCGGCCGTTCTCGATCAGCGACAGCGCCGAGGGCGCGCGGCCGACGCGCTCGCCGAGCTGCGCGAGCGTCAGCCCCCTGGCCCGGCGGGCGTGCCGCAGCCGCTGGCCGAACACGCCGAGATCCAGACCCTTATCGGTGAAGGAATCAGAATCTTCTTGTGTGAAGACCGCCATATCTTCACTCTAAGCGAATTCTTACTGAAGTTCAGGCCCTTGGTCCCTGGCGCCGGGCCACGGCCTGCCGCAGGCTGGCTGGTATCGACCCGGGCGCGCACGGACCCGGGCGCCGCACGGAGGTATAGCCGCACGGAGGTATAAGGGTGAACGATCAGGCAGCGATACTGCAGCACGAGTGGGCGACCGATCCGCGCTGGGCCGGTGTAGAGCGCAGCTACACGGCGGACGACGTGGTACGGCTGCGCGGGTCGGTGCAGGAGGAGCACACCCTGGCCCGGCTGGGCGCGGAGCGCCTGTGGGCGATGCTGCACGAGGACGGGCATGTCGCCACCCTCGGCGCGCTGACCGGCAACCAGGCCGTGCAGCAGGTCAAGGCGGGCCTGAGGGCCATCTACCTGTCCGGGTGGCAGGTGGCCGCCGACGCCAACCTGGCCGGGCAGACCTACCCGGACCAGAGCCTCTACCCGGTCAACTCGGTGCCGCAGGTGGTGCGCCGGATCAACAACGCGCTGCTGCGGGCCGACCAGATCTCCTGGGCCGAGGCGGGGGGGAACGGGCCGACGCCGTACTGGCTGGCGCCGATCGTGGCCGACGCCGAGGCCGGGTTCGGCGGCGTGCTGAACGCGTTCGAGCTGATGAAGGCGATGATCGCGGCCGGAGCGGCCGGAGTGCACTGGGAGGACCAGCTGGCCTCGGAGAAGAAGTGCGGCCACCTGGGCGGCAAGGTCCTGATCCCGACCGCCCAGCACATCCGCACGCTGAACGCGGCCCGGCTCGCCGCGGACGTCTGCGGCGTCTCCAGCCTGGTGGTGGCGCGCACCGACGCCCAGTCGGCCACCCTGATCACCAGCGACATCGATGAGCGGGACCGGCGCTTCGCCACCGGCGAGCGGACCGCGGAGGGCTTCTACCGGGTCCGCGGCGGGATGGAGGCCTGCATCGCGCGCGGCCTGGCCTACGCGCCGTACTCGGACCTGCTCTGGATGGAGACCTCCACCCCCGACCTCGAGGTGGCCCGGGAGTTCGCCGAGGCGATCCGGAGCGTCTACCCGGACCAGATGCTGGCCTACAACTGCTCGCCGTCGTTCAACTGGCGGGCGCACCTGGACGAGGGCACCATCGAGAAGTTCCAGCGTGAGCTGGGCGACATGGGATACAAGTTCCAGTTCATCACGCTGGCCGGCTTCCACGCGCTGAACCACTCGATGTTCAGCCTGGCCCGCGACTACGCCGAGGAGGGCATGCCCGCCTACGTCCGGCTGCAGGACGCCGAGTTCGCCGCCGAGGCCGGGGGTTATACGGCCACGAGGCACCAGCGAGAGGTCGGCACCGGCTACTTCGACCTGGTGAACTCGGCCATCACGCCGCAGTCCGCGACGACCGCGCTGGCCGGGAGCACCGAGGCCGAGCAGTTCGCGGCGCACTAGCCGCCGCCCGCGGGTGCTGGCCCCGGCGGTGGCGCCGGGGCCAGCACCCGCTTTCGCGACCTAACGCATGAGCCCGATCTCGCTGGGCTCGTCGGCGTAGTCGTCCTCGGCGTACCGGCGCCGCCACCGGGACGGGACGAAGAGCGGGACGATCATCACGGCGCCGACCAGGACCAGCACCCCGCTCGTCAGCATGCTCCCGAAACCTGCCGCGAACGAGTGGCCCTGGAGCGGGATGAGCCGGGTCGCGCGCCGGGTGTTGATCACGAGCAGCGCGGACCACGCGAGCAGCAGGAGCCCGGGCAGGCCGGTGCTGACCGGCGAGATGCCGGGAGCGGCCAGCAGGATGCCCAGCAGCAGGCCGACGCCGAGCACGGCGGCGAGCGCGGCCAGGCCGGGCGTGCTCGCCAGGATCATGCCGCGGTCATGCAGCGAAGTGATCTCGGCGACTCCCCAGCCGGCCGCCAGGAACAACACCGCGCCCGTGACGATGGCGAGAACCACTCCGAACAAGTGCCGCATGCGCCGCTACCCCTCGGTCGACTGCTTCTTCCGAAGTCCTGGCCCCGGCACCTGTGGACCTTTCATCCGTCGACCTCGGACCCAGACCATGTGGGCGTCCGTGAGGAGGATGAAAAGGTTCAGTCGGCGCTCCGCTCCACCAGCCCCCGAGTCTACGGCGAGCCGGCGGGACTCAGCGACGGGCTCAGTGCAGCGGATCTGGCTGCTTGGTTCCGGTCGCGCCCCCGGCCACCCCGTCCGCGGCCGGGCCGGGGACGGCCGGGCCGGAGGCGGGCGCGGCCGCGGGCTCGGAGGCCGCCGCCGGCGCCGGCCGCCCCGCCGGCAGTTCCGCGCTGATCCGGCTCATCCTGGACGGCCACCAGTTCCACCGGCCGAGCAGCACCACCGTGGACGGCACGAGCAGGGTGCGGACCAGGAAGGTGTCCATGAGTATGCCCAGCGCCAGGCCGAGACCGATGTCGCGGATCTGCTCGCCGCCCGATGAGCTGCCGGCGACGATGGTCAGCACCAGGAACGTCCCGGCCAGCACCAGGCCCGCCGACGTGACCGTGGTGCCGGTGCGGCTCAGCGCGCGGCGGACCGCCTCCCGCAGCGGGTGGAGTTGCGCCTCCTCCCGGATCCGCGTCATGACCAGGATGTTGTAGTCCTCGCCCAGCGCCAGCAGGAAGATGAACATCAGGAACGGCATGAAGAACACCAGCCCGCCGCTGTGGCCGGCCTTGATGAAGATCAGCACCGACAGCCCGAGCGCGGCCAGGTAGGAGATGCCGACCGACGCGATCAGGTAGAGCGGCGCCACCAGGCTGCGCAGCACCAGGGCGAGGAGTATGCCGATGGCCAGGATCGCGATCGGGATGATGTGCTTCAGGTCGCTGTTCGAGATGCTGCTGATGTCGTAGATGGCGGGCGCCTCACCGCCCACGGCCGAGTCGGCCGCGCCGATCGACTTGGCGACCGAGGTCGTTTCCGCCCGGATCGACGGGACGGCGTTCATCGCCGAGGTGCTGCCGGGGTCGCCGGCCTTGAGGCTGGTGGAGTACTGCACGGTCCGGCCGTCCGGGCTGACGTAGTTCGATGTCGCCCGGTAGGCCTGGTACAGGGCAGGCGGGACCGTGGTGCCGGGCGGCGGCACCGGCGGCAGCAGCTTGGCCGGGCCCAGAGTCTGGTGCAGCTCGGCATACTGGCTGGCGGTCAGCGGCGCGCCGGTGGGGTTGAGCGGCCCCGTCACCTGCGTGAACAGGTCGCTCGCCTGGAGCTTGGCGGTCGCGTCGGCTAGCGGCGCCGGGTTTTGCCACACCGGGGTGTCGAAGCGGAAGATCAGGCTGGTCGGGTTCGCCGCCGACTGCGGGAAGTACCTGGTCAGCAGCGCCTGGCCGGCCGCCGAGTCGCTGCCGGCCGGCGGCGCGGTGTTCCCGCCGAACCCGGCGGAGGTGTAACCGAAGACCGCGAGGCCCAGCCCGCCGAAGAAGATCACGCCCGCAACCAGGGTCGGCACCGGGTGCCGCACGATCCGGCCGGCCACCCGGCCCCAGATGCCCGGGTTGCCGCTGCCCTGGATGTTCCACGGCAGGATCTTCGGCCGGCCGCGGAACGGCCAGAAGCGCATCGAGCGGAACAGCGAGCGCTTCATGGCCAGCAGCGACAGGCGGATGGACAGCAGCGCCGGCAGCAGGGTCAGCGCGGCCAGCAGCGTGACGGCGATCGCGATCGCGAACGGGACGGCCAGGCCGGAGTAGAAGCTGAACGTGGCCAGCAGCAGGGTGAGCACCGCGGCGATCACCGTGGCGGCGGAGAAGGTGATCGACTCGCCGACCTTGGTGACGGACCAGATGACCGACTCCCGGGACGCGGGCCTCGGGTGGATCAGGTCGCGGGCCATGCTGCCCCCGACCCCGCGCGAGCCCGGGTAGTACTCGCCCGCCACCTCGTGATGCCGGGCGCGCAGTTCCTCGCGGACCCGGAACACCAGGAACAGCCCGTAGTCGGTGCCGGCGCCCAGCACCAGCACGATCATCAGGAACTCGGCCAGGGATGACACCTGTAGCCCGTGTTGCGCGGCCTCGGCGACCAGCGGCCCGGCGATGGTAAACGAGATGAGCGGCGGGATGAGGGTGACCAGGGCCAGCGTCAGCGACCGGAAGATCAGGATCAGCAAGACGATGATGAACAGCAGCGACAGCTGTTCCACCTTCGCCCCGGTGTTGCCCGAGGCCTTCTGCTGGTCGACGGCCGCGGCGACGTCGCCGGCCAGGTGCGCCTGCAGCCCGGCGGGCAGCCCGGCGCCCGCGATCTTGGCCCGCAGCGCGTTCACCAGGTCGAGCTCGGCGTTCGGGTTGCCCCCGTTCAGTTGCGAGGCCAGGATGACCAGCTGCGCGGCATGCCCGTCCGGGGAGACGCCAGCCTCGATCACCTTGCTGACGTCGGGGACCGACTTCAGCCGCTCCGCGAGCGCAACCACGGCCGTCTGGTCGGCCGCAGTGAGCGGTGTGGCGGTACGCGCCGCCACCAGCGGGATCGGGATCAGGCCGGCGGTACCGAACGGTTCCGCGAGCACCGCCGCGTGCTCGCTCGGCGCGCTGGCCGGCAGGAACTTGGTGTTATTGCTCTGGGTCACGCTGGACAGCGCCGGCAGCTGCGTGGCCGCGGCGATCGCCGCGATGACCCACGCCAGGACGACCAGCCACCGGAACCCGACCGCGAAGCGCCCGATGGCGCCGAAGATCGCGTCGATACGCATAGTGACAGAGCCTACGTGAGGCCCATGGATGAACGATGACGCTACCCGGGTGCTACGGTCCGGCCGTCATCCGCGGGCAGCCCGAGGCCGCCGAACAGGTCGTCGGCCAGCGCGTCGACCGCGCCGGTCAGCTCGCGGAGCCCGGGCAGGGCGGCGTCGAGCGCATCGCGGCTGGCCGGTCCCAGGCTGGTGATCGCGGCCTGCAGGATCTGCTCGTTGACCTCCCGCCAGGAGCTGACGATCGCGGCCCCGTCCGGGGTCAGCCGCAGCGAGGCGGTCCGCCGGTCCCGCTGCCCGCCGGTCCGGCTGACCAGGCCGGCTCGCCGCAGACCCTGCACGAGCGTGGCCACCGAGCTCGGCGCGAGCCGGAGCAGCCGCGCCAGCTGGCTCGGCCGGGCCCCCGGGCTGTCGGCCAGGCAGGACAATAGCTCCAGTTGCGCCACGGACAGGCCGCCCGGCAGCTTGCCGTCCCGCCCGGCGCCGCGGGCCGCGCGCCGCATCGCGCGCCGCAGCCGCGAGACCACGTCGGCGATTTCCAGCCCCAGCGGATCCGGGCCGGCGTGGGCGGGTGCGGCCGCCGCCGTTGGCGCGATCCGGCCCGGCGTTGGCATGCAGATGAGCATAACAAGCGCGAAAACGCAGATGAGGGCGCCAGCGATACACACGGCCCGCGATTATCTCCGATTCGGCGCCCGGTGGCGCCGGGCATCAATACGCTGCGGAGCAGTGCCTGCCGCGAGCGATCAGGGCCGGGCCGGATCAGACATGTTTCTGCAGGACATGCCGGGCGAGGTGCTGGCCAGGACCGGGCTGTAACCGCCAGACTCGTGACGGGGAGGGTCCGAGCTACGCCCCCGCGCGGCCGGGCAGCGCGGAAGGGACGCCGATGCACGAGTTGCGCCTCGTCGCAGTCAGCGAGGACGGCAGTTATGCCATCCTCGCGGTGCCGGGACGGGGAGGTCGTTTCTCACTGCCCATCGATGACCGCCTGCGGACCGTGGCTCGCGGCCAGTTCTCCCGGCTCGCCCAGTACGAGATCGAAGTGGAGAGTCCGTTGCGACCCAAGGAGATCCAGGACCGGATACGCGCCGGAGAGACCGCCGATGAGATCGCCGATGTGGCGGGAATCCCGATCGAGCGGGTGCGCCGCTTCGAGGGCCCGGTCCTCGCCGAGCGTGAATACAAGGCCCAGGAGGCCCAGCGGGCCACGGTCCGCAGCCCGGGGGACGTCGGCCCCGGCCCGCGGCTCGGCGACGTGGTCGCCGAGCGGCTCGCCGAACTGGGCGCCAGCCCGGACGATGCCCGGTGGGACTCCAAGAAGCGGTCCGACGGCAACTGGCAGGTACAGCTCACGTTCCTGGCCGACGGCCGCTCGCAGGTGGCCGAGTGGGTCTTCGACCCGCGGCGCAGGCACATCGCCCCGGACGATGACCACGCCGCCCGGCTCTGCCTGCCCGCCGATGACCTGGCCCCGCTCAGCTTCTCCGCACCAGGCCCGGCCACGGCGACGGTGACCCCCATCGCCTCGCGGCTCGGCGGCCAGGCAGCGCATCACCCCGAGCCGCGCAGCCCCGCCGCCCCGCCGCTCTCGGCGGCCGCGCGGGGCGCGGTCCCGCCCGCTCCGCCCGGGCCGGTGACCCGGGAGCCGGACGGCGAGCGCGAGGTGGCCGCGGCCGACCGGCATCCCGAGCCGGCCCGCGAGCGCCCGGTCCGGAAGGCCGCGGGTGGCCGGTCCCGGCGCGCGTCGGTTCCGTCCTGGGACGAGATCATGCTGGGGAACTCCCGCCAGCCTGACTGACACCCGGCTGACCGGCGACGCCGTCGGCCCGGCCTGGCCCGTCCGGATAACGTAGGATCGCCCACCGGAGCGGACTGGGCGACGGACAAGGGTGGGTGCGCTTGGGCTGGCGTAAGCGCGTGATCGGCCGGGCGGCCCCGCGGGCCGCGGCCGCGGTGGCGGCGGCCTTGCTGCTCGGCGGCTGCAGCCTGCTCAGCGGGCCCACAGCGCTGCAGCAGGCGGATGACCCGCAGATAATGACCGTCACCAGTTCGGAGTTCGGCCAGGGCGTGCCGATCCCGCTCCAGTACACCTGCCACGGCACGGGCGAGAGCCCGCCCCTCGCCTGGTCCGGCCAGCCATCGGGCACCAGGGCGCTGGCGCTGGTCATGGACGACGCAGGCGCGCCCATCACCCCCTACGCGTACTGGATCGTGTTCAACATCAGCCCTGCGACCCCTGACATCCAGGCAGGCCGGAAGCCGCCGGGCTCGCTGGAGGCGATGAACAGCAAGGGAACCGTCGGCTACACCCCGCCGTGCCCGGAGCACAGCCACCAGTACCGGTTCAACATCTACGCCCTTAACGCGCCATTGCGGCTGCCCAACGGAGCCAGCCTGACGGACGCGTGGTCCGCCATAGCCAGCCACGCGATCGCGCGGGGCAGGCTACAGGTCTCCGCCAATCCGTAAAGCTTGAGTCAGCATGCCGACACGGCTTGGCAGAACTTCTCGAATCGCGTGACAAGGTCTATAGCGGTCCGACACAATCACTGTTCAGGTGACCAGCACGGATTTAGATCCAGGGTGCTCGCGCAAACGGGAAAGGCCCGCGTCAATGGCTGCGTGTGCCTTGCTTGCACCGCTCTGTGAGGCCATGCCTGTTGGATGGTGCGATGACTAAGCTCGTGGTCGTCCTGGCCGTTGTTGCCGTGGTCATCCTCGTGGTTGTCTTCGTGGCCGTGCGGAACATGCGCGCCGAGGACCCCGAGGAATTCGCCGACCGGCCGCGTGGCCGGGCCGGAGACCGCGGCGGCCGGGACGAGCGTGACCTGCGTTATGACCGCCGGGAGCCCGCCGGGCGGCCGCCCGCGCGCGCGGGCCGCAACGGTCGGCCCGCGGGGCGCCAGGCAGGCAACGGGTACCGGCCCGCCACGGAGGGCGCGGACCAGCGCCGCGGAGCGCCGCCGCCGCGCGGCGGCCCGGAGCGCCGCCGCAGCGGCGAAGGCCGGACCGCGGAGAGCCTGGCCTCCGCCCGCCCGCGCCAGGCACCGGGCAGGCCGCCAGGAGACAGCTCGGAGTGGGACAGCAGCGAGTGGGAGAAGCTCTCCGATATCGACTACTGGACCGAGCTGGCGTCGAATAAGCCGCTGACCACCACGGCGCAGCCCGCCGAGGCGCGGCCCGCGATGGAGCGGGACGCTGAAACCGCGGCTCTGCACGGTCCCGTGCCCCGGGGAGCACCCCCCCGCCGGGCCCCGCGCCGGGATCCCGTCACGGGCCTGCCCGTACGGGACCTTCCGGAGTCGGCCGACGCTGGGCTCGCCGACTCTGCGCTCGCCGACCCTGTGCTGGCCGACACCGTGCTGGCTGCCAATGTGCTGGCCGACAGCGGGCCGGCTGACACCGGGTTGGCTGACACCGTGCTCTCTGACAATGTGTTGGCTGACACCGGGCCGGCTCCTGTCGGGCTGGCCGGGGCGGCGGCCGGGCGGGCCGGCTTCGCCGCGGCACCGGTTCCCGTCGGCCCCGCCCAGGACCCGATGCTCCCGCCCCCCCGGGCCGACTACGCGGCGGCGCCCCCTCCCGCTTCCGCAGCCCAGGACCAGATGCGCCCGCTCGCCGAGCCGTACGCGCCCGCACCCAAGCACGCGGGCCCGTCTGGGTTCCCGGGGCCGGACCGCGGCACCTCGCCGGTCCGCCCGCCCGTGGATCCCGACGATGATCCGCTGACCAGCCCGTCGTTCCCCAAGGTCCCGGCCTCGGATAGCAGGTCGTATCACAACGGGAGGGCCGACACGCCCGCCGGGGGCTCGCGCGCCCCGGGACGGCACCTGGCCGCCACGCAGCAGTTCGCGAGCTACGCTCCGCCTGCGCCGCAGCGTGCCTCCGCGCGGCACGCGTCGGGGCAGCACGCCCACCCCGCCGACGTCGGCGGGGACACCGATCGCACGAACCCGAACGGCTACCTGCCCGATCCCCTGCTGGACGGGAACCCCTATCCCACGGCGGCGGCTTCTGCGCCGACCTCGCCCGTGCCGCCCGCCCCCAGGCCGACTGGCCCCGGGCCAGCCGCTCCGGCGTCGGCCGCTCCCATAGCGTCGGCGTCAGGCAACCCGTACGGGAGCTACGTGACGCCCGGCAGCCATGCCGCGGCGAGCTACGACGAGTACCCCGGGATGCCCGGTAACGGCCACGGGTCCTACCTGCCGGCGGCCGTACCCGAGGACACCGGACACCCCGGGAATGGCTACTGGCAGCCGACGGCGCCACCGGGCTACTCCCCCGGCGCGAGCGCCTCCGGTTACCAGGCTGGCCCGGAGCAGGATCCCGCTACGCGCGACGGCGGCGCGCCCGCCGAATACCGGAATGGCCACGGACGGCATCACCAGGCGGCCTACCTGCCGGGCGGCTATTCGGCCGGATCACCAGACCAGGCAGGTTATCCTCGGCAGGACCCGTATGGGCACAACGGATATGGCGGTTACCCAGAGTACGGGACGGCCGGACGCTGAAACCCGCCCTGCGGGTGGGCTTGACAAGGTGGGCCTGCTCGCGCCGACAATGTGCCGACCCCGCAAGGCAGGTGAGATGCAGGACGGCACGCATGACCACGTACGCAGTTACCACTTGCACCGGCTCGCGACGGCGCTGGATACCGAGGGCTTTCACGCCACGGTGAAGACCACCTACCCGGCGGCCCTGCACGTGTTCATCCCCGGCGCGTCGATGCTCGCGGAGAGCATCGACTGCACCCCGGGCACCGACGACGAAGGCCGCCTGTGCTGGTATTACCGGTGGTCGTGGGGCGAGGTGCTGCACGACGCCGAGGATCCGCCCGGCGCAGCCGCGAAAATCGCCGAGGTGCTGGCCGCGCGCTGACCGAGCCTGGCGCCCGGGCCGGGGCCGGTGAGCCCGGCGCAGCCCAGGCCGGGCTCACCCCAGCCGCGACCGGGACGAGGCAGCAACACCAGACCCCGCAGGTCCCCCCCTGACCCCCCGCGCTCGGAGAGCGACTCGTCGCCCGGGGTTTCGGTCGACCGCAGGTGCCGCGGCCACCCCCGGCGCGTTGCTGCCTCGCCCGGCACAGCAGAAGCCAACCGCTCCCGGGTCCGCCAGGCCATCCCCGAACTCCGGGATGCGTGCCGCGGGCCCGCCACCCTAGAATGCCCGCTACCGCACGCACGCCACCCCGGCCGCCGCACCGCCGGGAGCGCGGCAGGGACCGGCGGCGGCAGGGCATCCGCGGGCAGGACGGTGATGGCGCTCGATTCGACCCCGGCGACGGCGCACGCCGCCAGCCCGTCTGCGCACGTCACCACCCCGTCCGGGCGCGTGGTCGCGATTCCCGAGGGTACCGGGCTGGTGTTCGGCCGCGGCCCCGACGCGGACCTGGTGATCTCGGCCGGGCGCGGGCTGTCCCGGCGGGCCGGGGTGATCACCGCGGTCGCCGGCGGCGGCGCGTGGGTGGCCAACATCAGCCACACCCACGCGCTGTACGCCGAGGGTCACGGGTACCGGATACGGCTGCCGCGCATGGACGCGCCGGGCGATCCGTCCGCCGGGTGGTTCGTGCGGTACGGGACCGCGCTGGTCGGCTCCCGGGCGATGCTGGACGAAGGCCAGCCGCTGCGCCTGGTCGTGACGGACCGGGCCGCCGCCGGCCAGGACGACGCCCCGGCGCGGGCCGACGGCGACTCGACCCTGCTCCCGCTCTACCTCGACCCGAACACCAAGCTGTTCCTGGTGGCGCTGATGTGGTGCCGGCCCTGGCTGATCGATCCGGCGCGCAGCACGCCGCTGCCGCGCACGCCCGAGATCGCCCGCGCGGCGCTTGAGGTCACCGACGCCCATCACCAAATTGAGTGCTTCGACAATGACCCGGCCTTCCGCGACCGGCTGTCGGCACGAGTCGGCGAGCATCTCAAGGTACTGCGCCGCAAGATCGTAGAGCGCGGCCTGGTACGTCCGGGCGTCCGGCTGTCCGACGAGGTCGCGGTGGGGGTGCTCATCGAGACCGGGATCGTCGCCGCCGACGACCTGGCCCGCCTCAGCGACCCGGCGTGGTGCTCGCGCCAGGAGGACCTGTGGTGGACGTAGGCCCGGGCGGCGGGCGCTGGACGACAAAGCTCGCCACCGCCCGGGCGCCGTCCGGAACGGTCACCACCACGTGGTAGGTCCCGGGCGGCAACGGGCCGCGGAAGAACTCATGGCCCTGGTTGATCGCGTAGCTGAAGGTGCCGGCGCTGTCCACGACGGGATGCTCGGGCGAGGCGTGCAGCCCGGCCAGCGCCACCGTCACCCGCTGCCCGGGAACCCAGCCCACGCCGCGCAGCACGAACACCGTGTTGCCGTCGCCGAAGCGCTGATAGAGCGCGATCTGCGGCCGGCCGCCCTGGTGCGCCGACGCCTCGGCCGGCGGGACGACGACGATGTTCGCCGCCGGCGGCGGAGGCGGCGGCGGAGGCCGCCGACTGTCCGCGAACGCGAAGCCCGCCGCGGCCGCGCCGGCCAGGAGGGCCAAGGCCCCGGCCAAGTAGGCGGCCAGCACCGCCCGGCGCCCGCGCCGCCGGGCCGGGCGGGCCATGCTGCCACGCCGGGCGCCGGCGAGCTCGCCGCGGGCATGCTTCCCGGCTGAAGGCTCCTCGCCGGCGTCCGGGCCGTCGGCCTGCGAGCCGAAGGTCGCGTCCTCCGCGAATTCCGGGCTTGCGGTCGCTGACGGCCGCGGATCCCGGCGGTATTCCTCGATCAGCGCCAGCGCCGGGCCCGGCAGCGCCGACGGCCCGGGCTCACGGTCGCCGTGTGCCCGGCCGAGGCCCGGGGCCAGGTGGGCCAGGACCGCCGCTGAGTTCGGGCGCTTGCGGGGGTCGCGCTCGAGGCACGCCCGCACGATGTCGGTCAGCTCGGCGGGCAGCCCGGCCAGGTCAGGCGGCTCGGTCGCGAGCCGCACGAGCACGTCCATGACCGTCTCGCCCTGATACGGAGCGTGACCGGTGGCGGCGAAGAGCATGGTGGCGCCGAGGGAGAAGACGTCGCTGGCCGTCGTGGCCTGACGGGTGTCCCTGGCCTGTTCGGGCGCCATGTACGCCGGCGTGCCGACCGCGCCGCGGGTCACCGTCAGCTGGATCCGCTCCGCGGCCCTGGCCACGCCGAAGTCGATGACCCTCGGCCCGTCCGGCGACACCAGGACGTTGGACGGCTTCAGGTCCCTGTGCACTAACCCGGCGCCGTGGATCGACTCCAGCGCCTCGGCGCAGCCGGCCGCCAGCCACCGGACCGCGGGCACCGGTAGCGGGCCGCGGGCCCGCACCAGCGTGCTCAGCGCGGGCGCGGGCACGTACGCGGTCGCCAGCCACGGCACGTCCGCCTCGGGATCGGCCGCGACGACCGCGGCGGTGAAGGCCCCGCTGACCCGCCGGGCCGCAGCCACCTCCTGAGCGAACCGGGTACGGAACCCTGGCTCGTCCGCGAACTCGATCTTGATGGTCTTGACCGCGACCAGCCGCCCCGAGGCCGACCGGCCGAGATAGACCTGCCCCATCGCGCCGGCGCCCAGTCGGCCGACCAGCGCGTAGCCGCCGATCTGCTCCGGGTCCCACCGGCGCAGCGGCTCGGTGAGCGCAGCTTGCGGCAATCCAGTCCCCTCCCGCTACGCGAGGCTAGCCCCTAGCATGCGTACCTGGCGAGCGCTTGGCACCATCTTCCGCGTCGGCACGGCCAGCCTGCTGGCACCGTCCGTCGAGCGCTACTTCGAGACCCCGCCCGCCGCCCGGCCGGCCTCCCCCGACTGACCCGTCAGCGCCAGCGCTGCGCGCCCTGGATCAGCACGTACGACGGCCGCGGCGCGGCCGGATCCCGCTCCCGGGGCCGGACGGTGGACACGATCCCCGGCTCGCGTCCTCCCTCGTCGATCGCGCGCAGCTTCCCCGCCTGCAGCAGGTCCTGGAAGCAGCCGATGTCGACCAGGAACAGGTCGTACTTCTCGGTGTACGGCCGGTCCGGCAACCGCACGCTCTGGCCCCGCCGGTGCAGCAGGCGCATGTCGTACAGTTCCGCCACCACCGCCGCCGCGTACTGGGTCGTCCGGCGCAGCGCGATGAGCCGGCTCGCCGGCGATGCACTGCTCGATGATGTCGTTGAGCGCCCCGGTGGCCGAGCGGGACAGCCGGCCTTCCTTGTCGCGCCGGAAGTAGTCGCGATTCGCGCGCCGGACGTGCGTGGTGGATATGGGCGAACGCCCGGCGAGCGCGGCCGAGAGCGCCGCGATCTGCAACGCGTCGCGCGGAATGCCCTCACTGAACGTTACGAGGAACTTGAAGGTCGCCGGCTCGTCGAACGCGGTCCTGAGGAACTCATCGGCGGCCGAGAACAGCGGCTCGGTCCCCTCCAGCCGCTGGAAGCTGGTGACGTGCCGGCACAGCACGTCGGCGAAGAAGGACTCGACTTCCTGGCGGTCGTGCTCGAACGTCAGGTAGTCGTCGATATCCAGGCTCCCCGCGGTATCCGCGCCCGGCTCGATGCCGATATAGCTTCCGTGCGGCCGGTGCTCCATGAACCTGGACCGGCGCTCGATAGCGCCGATCTTGATGATTATCCCCGCGACGGTAAAAGCGCTCCGGCGCATCAGGTCGGCGAGAAACGGCTGCAGTTCTATCGGCAGCGATGACCACTCGTCCAGCATGATCCAGAGTCCCCGCCCGTCGAACGCCCGGATCAGCCTCTCCAGCGCCGCGGTCAGCCGGCCGAAGACCACGTGATAGGTGCCCTGGTCACGGTCCGCATCCGCAGCCGCCTTGGCTCTGGGCCCGGCGGGGCCGTCCTGGCCGGCGCCCGGCGCGGGTTCTTCATCAGATCCCGCGCGCACCAGCACTTGGTTGGCCGAGGCGAGCAGGTCGTCGAGTGCCGGCCCGGCGGCGTCCAGGTACTTGGCGAATTGCTCATCCGAGAGAACCAGGTCCAGGATGCCCGCCTGTATCGCCGTTATGATATCCGTCAAGAGTGCCGTCGCGCGGGACGGCACCGGAATACTGCTGTCCGCGTAAAGGCCGCCCGAGGATCCGATGGTCCGGAGGTCAATGTAAATGGCCGCGTTGCCATCGGACCGCTCCTGCCGGGTCAGGTGCCGCAGGATATGGGTCTTCCCGGTGCCACGGCGGCCGTACAGGATATGGTGCTCGGGCGAGCGTAGCAGGTTGTTGAGGGCGGTAATCGGCACGAAGGTGTCTTCAAGCGCGGCTTCGTCCGGCCTTTCCGCACGTTTATAAGATTGCACGAGCGTGAGGTTGACTCGCTCATTCATCGTGCCAGCCATCCGCCGCTCCCCCGAACCGTGAGTTGGCCTAGATGTACCATGCGGATCGGGCCCGTTCAAGGCCGCGCGGTGCCGCGGGAACTGGCTCACGGCGGGCAGCGCGGCGCGGCCGGCGGCAGCGGGGCTCTCCTGTATGCAGATCATTCATGGCACGATGAGGCATGCGCAGAGTGGCCCGCCCGGCCATCGCGGGCACGGCATCCATTGTCGTGGCTTTCGCCGTGCTGGCCGTCATCTTCGGCCGGAACTGGTCCTGGGGCGGCGTCCCGGACTGGGTCACCGCGCTGGGCACGATCGGCCTGCTGGCCGGCGCGGTCTTCACGGCGGTGTTCGCGGTCCAGGCCTTTCGCGAGCAGTCCAAGGAGGTACGACTGCTTGAGGACCAGGTGAACGATCAGCGCGATCTGGCGCTCAAGCAGGTCGAGGTCCTCAGCCTGCAGGCCGAGGAAATCCGCGCCTCCCTGGAGAATCGCCGCCGGGATCAGGCCGCCCGGGTCTTCACCTGGGTAGAGGTCACCAGCCACGCCCGAGGTCGTTTCCGGGTCCACGTCACCAACTCCAGCGACCGGCCGATCTACGGCCTGACGTTCCTTCTCGGCTACGGCGACGACGATGAAGCAGGCTATTTCTCCAAACCCGAGACGGTAAAACACGTGATGCCCCACGAGACCACCGTGTTCGAGCCGGATGAGGACGAGCATTCGATTCTGTGGGGAACCTCATGGGAGCCGGGTGAAGTGTGGTCGGCGGTTCATTTCCGTGATGCTTCCGGCGAGGCCTGGCAGGTTAACTCCAGAGGACAGATGGAAAGGGCTCCCGAGCCGGGCTAGCTACTGAGCCCTTTCATCTGCCCAGGACTGCCCACGCACCCTGGGCGGAGACCGGCGGATGAAGAGTCCCGTTCCGCGAGCGACGCATCCCCGGGCCCCCGGCCCGATCCGCGCGCCGGGCATGGGAGGTTGTTCCCGTGACCAGCATGACGGGCGGAATGACCGCGGTCGTCTTCGATTTCTACGGCACGCTGACACCGGTCGGCCCGGCCGCGGCCTGGGTCGACCACACGTCGCGCCTGGCCGGCCTGTTCGGCGTCAGACCCGAGGCCCTGGCCCGCGCGCTCGACGAGTCGTATCCCGAACGGGCCACGGGCGCGCTGGGCGACGTGCGGCAGACCCTCCGGACGCTCGCGACCCGGCTGGGCGCGCAGCTCACCGAGGACCGGCTGGACGAGGCGTGCCGGGTACGGCAGGAAATGCAGGAATCGCTGTTCCGGCTGCGCCCCGAGGCGCTGCCCGTCATCGGGCAGCTGCGCACCCGCGGCCTGCGGATCGGCCTCGTCTCGGACTGTACGTCCGAACTGCCGGCGGCCTGGCCGCGGCTGTCGCTGGCCGCGGTCATCGACGCGCCGGTGTTCTCCTGTGTCGAGCGGACGCGCAAACCCGACCCGCGGCTGTTCCGCGCGGTCACCGAACGCCTGGCCGTCGATCCCGCCGCATGCCTGTATGTCGGTGACGGCGGCGGCCGCGAGCTCACCGGGTCGACCGCCGTCGGCATGCGCGCGGTGCTGCTGGCGGGCCCGGACTGGCACGACCACGGGGTCTATGACCGGGAGAGCGACTGGGACGGGCTCCGGATCAGCTCGCTGCGAGAGCTACTCCGGTAGGACCGGCTCGGGTTTCCAGCCCCAGACCGCGACCAGAAGCGCTAGCCGGGCCGTGGTTGAGCTGGGCCCAGTCAGTCCACCTGGATGCCGGACGGTGGCCCGGGCTCAGCCGACATCGGCCTCGTCACCGGGGAAGGCGTCGAGCTCGGCCAGATCCTCATCGGTGAGCGTGGTGAACGGGGCGATCCGCTGGGCGTGCTCCCGGGCCACGTCGTCCACGCAATCGCCGAAGCTGAGGGCATTCTTGGTGACGTGCTCCACCCATTCGGCAACTTCCCGGGGATTGAACCGCACGACCAGCGCGCTGCCCACCTCCAGCAGATGCCGCGGCGGCGCGACACCAATGGCCGCGCGGACGGCCACGTCGGTAAAGTCATCCTCCGCCGCGGGGCCGGTCACCAGCCCCGCATAGTTGCGATAACTGTCCGCCTGGACTAGGCCGTAGTTGCCGCGGGCGGGACCTTTCCCGCCGACTATCACCGGGTTGCCCACGTCGGTCATGGCCGCCAGCGCGACCAGGTGGAACCACACCCGGCCGTCGACCCGCTCGCCAAACCGCGCATGCAGCCCGAACGGGCTCTCCCGCAGCAGGCTGCCGACCTTAACGCCAGACCCCACAAGGTCATTGTCGCTGATAACACCGTCAATTCCCGGCATTGGTCACGCTTTTCGAACTCAATGTCCGATTCTCTGGCCAGGGACGCGTCGGCCCGCCCGGTACCCCGCGGGGGCACGTGCCCAGGGGGCGCAAAGACGTCGCGCAGCACGATGCCCCCCGACCGAGCCTGATTAGCATCCGTTTGCCATCCGTCCTGCGGCGACCCGAAGTAGCCTGGAAGGTCGTCGGCGGCGGTCCCGCGCCAGCGTGTCCCGGCACGATTGGGCGGAATCAGCACGATTTGGGTGACTACAGGAAGGCGAGCCATGGCCATCTTCCGACCTGGCCTGCGAGCAGCGGAGGAGCCCAGGGAGAAGGGTCTCAAGACCGGCGCTCTTGGCCTGGTCTCCAGCGTGGCCATCGGCATGGCCTCGACCGCCCCGGCCTACAGCCTGGCCGCGACGCTGTTCTTCGTGGTGGCCGCCGTCGGGCTGAAGTCCCCGCTGGTCGCCGTGCTGGCGTTCGTGCCGATGCTGCTGACCTCGATCGGCTTCAGCGAGCTGAACAAGGCCGATCCCGACTGCGGGACCACGTTCATCTGGGGGGCCCGGGCGTTCGGGCCGAAAACCGGCTGGGCCGGCGGCTGGGCCGTCGTAGCGGCCGACACGCTGGTCATGGCCAGCCTGGCCCAGGTGGCCGGGCAGTACCTGTTCTTCCTCATCCAGGGCCCGAACAGCTCGATCGGTGGCGACGCTTCCGGCGGCTGGGTGCTGCTGGTCGGCGTCTTGTGGATCGCCGCGATGACCTACATCTGCTACCGCGGCATCGAGGTCTCGGCCAGGTTTCAGAAGGTGCTGCTGTCCATCGAGATCACCCTGCTGCTGATCATGTCGGTCACGGCGCTGGTCCGGGTGTACGGCAGTCATCCGCCGGCCGGGTCGCTGCACCCGACCTTGAGCTGGCTGTCGCCGTCGAACCTGCCCTTCTCGGCGTTCGTGTCCGGGATCATCCTGATGCTGTTCATCTACTGGGGCTGGGACACCGCCTTGTCGGTGAACGAGGAGACCGCGGACAAATCCCGGACGCCGGGCCAAGCGGGGATCATCTCGACGGTCCTGCTGCTCGTCACCTACGTGACCGTGATCGTCGCCGTGCAGGCGTTCGCCGGCATCGGCGACACCGGCGTCGGGCTGACGAATCCGGCGCACCAGTTCGACGTGCTGTCGGTCACCGGGGGCGCGATCTTCGGCACCTCCGGGTTCGGCATGGTCTTGTCCCGGCTGCTGATCCTCATGGTGCTCAGCTCGGCCGCCGCCTCGACCCAGACCACGATCCTGCCGAGCGCGCGCATGACGCTGTCGATGGCCGCCTACGGGGCGCTGCCCGAGCCGTTCGCCAAGATCCAACCCAGGTACCTGACCCCGTCGGTGTCCACCGTCGTGATCGGCGCGGCCGCGATCGCCTTGTACATCCCGCTGAACTACATCTCCGGCGGCAACCCGATCGCCGACGCGGTCACCGCGATCGGCCTGTACATCGCGTTCTACTACGGGCTGACCGCGTTCTCCTGTGTCTGGTACTACCGGGCCACGCTGACCAGCAGCGCCCGGAATCTGTGGATGCGCGGCATCCTGCCCGGGCTGGGCGGGCTGATCATGTACGCGGCCGGCTTGTACAGCCTGCAGAGCGACTGGGTCGCGTCCAACAGCTACACCAAGTGGACGGTGCCGGTCCTGCACTGGCAGATCGGCGGTAGCTTCCTCATCGCCGCGCTGGCCGCGCTGGCCGGAGTGATCGCCTTTGCCTTCATGCGCGTCACGGCCCCCGCATTCTTCCACAAGGAGACACTCACCAGGACCAGTCCCGCCCTCGTCTTTAGTGAGGACCTGTGAGCCAGGCCGACGCTGGGCCAGCCGCCTCCGGACACCGGGCCAGGGCCTGACGAGCCGGGGCCGGCGGCGGGACGTCGGGCACGCCGTTCGCGCCTTTCCCGGATCGGGCCGCGCCTGGCCGGCGCGGGCGGCATCCGGCGGCCGGCCACCAGGAAACGGCCTAGTCACGAAGGGGGATTGCTTATTTGCGCTGATAGTTGGCAGGCTAGGGCAACGATGTGCAGCCTGGCCACTAGCTGGTTTCGCCGACGAGGGCGGACTCAGCCGGGGGCAGGGGGAAAGGATATGGCCTCTTTAGCTCGGCCCGGCCGATGCCGGTGCCTCAGTGAGCCGGTCTGGCTCCGCACGCCGGCCGGCCCGGAGGCCCGCCAGGCCACGAAGCCACGGACGGTGCGCCCCGACATGACCCACTCGGCCAGCCGAGCCTGCGGCGCTGCCCGCGTACAGCGGGCCGTGGACGGCGCGCCATGAACGGCGCGGTGCCGCCCGCGGGTCAGAACGGCGCCGCCCCCGGCCGGCCGCCCTGGCCCATCCGGTCCGGGACGGTGCCGACGCTGGCCGACGGTTTCATCGCCAGGCCGGAGACGGCCCCCGGCCTGGCGGCTGCGCTGTCGGCCGGGGCTTCGGTCGCGCTCGTCCCCGATCAGGCGGCGGACCCGGCTGCGTTCTCCGGCCCCAGGGCGGCTCCCGAGGCGAAGGACTGGCTGAGGTCGTCGGGTAAGACCCAGCTCGCCGCGGTTTTCGCCGAATCGCTGTGGCAGTCAGGCGGTATAGACCTGCTGGTCTGGATCGAGGCCACAAGCCGGGCCTCGGTGTTGTCCGGCTACGTCGCGGCCACGGCCGCCGTAACCGGCCGGGACCAGGCGAGCAGCTGTGAGTCAGTCGCCGCCCAGTTCCTCAGCTGGCTGGGCGAGACCCGCCGTTCGTGGCTGCTGGTACTCGATGACCTGACCAGCCCGGTGAACCTGGACGGCCAATGGCCGGCCCGGCCGGCCGGGTGCTGGTGACCTCCGCCGACCCTGCGGCCGTCCCCAGCGACACGCGGGTCGTGCCGGTCGGGCGGTTCAGCCTGCGAGAGGCCAGTAGCTATCTGAGCGGACGCCTGTCGGCCGACCCGGACAAGCGGCACGGTGCGATCGAACTGGCTCAGGACCTGGACTTGGAGCCGGTCGCGCTGGCCCAGGCCAGCGCGGTGATCGCCAGCTCCCCGCTGTCGTGCCGCGAGTACCGGACCCATTTCGCGCGCAGGCAGGAGCAGCTGGCGCAGTCGTCCAGCGCACGGCCGTCGGCCGCCGCGGTGACGTGGACGTTCTCGTTCGAACGAGCGGGCCAGCTGGCGCCGGGCGGATCGGCCCAGTGGCTGCTGGCCCTGGCCGCGCTGCTGGACGGGCACGGCATCCCCCAGACCGTCTTCGCCGCTCCGGCGACAGGAGAGTTCCTCACGGGCGACAGCAACGTCCCGGCCAGCAGCGAGCACGCCCGCGCGGCGCTGGAACAGGTCGGTCTGCTGACCGTCGAACCGGTGACGGCACCGCCGACGGTCCGGATCAGCCCAGTGCTGCAGGCGGCGCTGCGGGCCGCGATGCCCGAGGACCTGTCGGATCGGGCGGCGAGATCGGTCGCGGACGCGCTGCTCCAGGCTTGGCCGGAACAGGAGCTGTCCGGCTGGCCCGGTTCCGGCCTGCGATCCGGCGTGGCGACCCTCCGGCGGATCACCGGAGACCTGCTGTGGGACGGCGGCTGCCATCCCGTGCTGGTGCGGGCGGGGGACAGCCTGGACCGGGCCGGCCTGACCGGACCCGCGGTGGACCATTGGCGCGACCTGGCCGCGACCAGCGGCCGCCTGCTCGGCGGCGAGCACCCGGACACGATGCTGGCCGGCCAGCGGCTGGCCGACGCCTACCTGGCGGCTGGGCGCCCGGACGACGCCATCCCGTGGTTCCAGTGGATACTCGACAGCCTGACCCACAAGCTCGGGCCCGATCACCGTGACGTGATCGAGGCGCGCCGCCGCCTGGGCCACGCCCTTCTGGCCGCGCTCCAGCCCCCGGCTGCGATCACCGTCCTGGAACGCGCGGTTCCCCAATTCGAGCAGGTCTGCGGGCCCGAGCACGCCGACACGTTCGGCGCGCGGGACGAGCTCGCCGCTGCCTACCTGGCTGCGGGCCAGTACTCCGACGCCATCGCCCTCTACCGGCGCACGCTGGCCGACCGGGAGCGCGCCCAGGGAGTCCGGCACCCGGAGACGATTACCACGCGTCACGGCCTGGCTGACTCCTACATGGCCAGCGGCCAGACAAAAGAGGCGGTCGCGGCCTACAAGCGGGTGGTGGCCGACCGGGAGCGTGTCCTCGGTCCCGATCACCTGGACACGCTGACGGCGCGGAACAACCTCGGTGCCGCCTACCAGAAGACGGGCAAGACGGCGGCGGCGGAACTGGCCTGCGAGCAGGCCTGGGCCGGGTTCGAGCGGGTGCTCGGACCCCGTCACCCTGATACGCTGCGCAGCCGTGCGGGACTGGCCCAGGTGTACAGCCGGCTGGGGCGCTACGGCGACGCCCGCGTGCTGCTGCGCGACACGGTCGACCGCCTGGAGCGCACCTTGCCCGATGGCGATCCGCTGATCAGCGAACTGCGCCAGAGCCTGGCCGACATCGGCGAAGAGTAAGCGGCCTGAGAGGAAAACCGTGCCTGTCCGCTTTCAGCTGGTCATCGACTGTGCCGACCCCGACCGGCTGGCCCGGTTCTGGACCGCAGCGCTGGGCTATGAGCTCGCGCCGGTCCCGGGTGGATTTGCTACCTGGAACGACTTCTACCGCGAGCTGGGGGTGCCCGAGGAGGAACTGGTCGACGGGGCGGACAGGATCAGCGACCCGGAGGGCCACGGGCCGGGCATCTGGTTCCATGCCGTCCCGGAGGCCAAGGTGGTCAAGAACCGGCTGCACCTCGACATCCACGCCAGTGGCGAGCGGACGGACCCGATCGAGGCCCGCAGGAAGCGAGTCGACGCGGAGGCCAGCCGGCTGGCCGGCCTGGGCGCCACCATCACTGGCGCATTGTCCTCCGAAGGGCTCGACCACTACGCGATCGGGATGAAGGACCGGAAGGCAACGAGTTCGATATCAACTGACCGCGGCAGCCGACGGGTACCGGCCGGCTAATCCGGAGCATGCCCGGAATGTGCCCTGGCTGGCCGTCACTCTCGCTTGGGTGCGGGTCAGCGTGGTGGGCAGCGGGCGAGCTGGCCTGTAGGCCGGGTTCTGTGCACCCGCGTGAAGCGGGCCGGCGGCCATCCATCTAGGACTGCCGTTGCCGGCAGCCTCGTGCGGTCTACCCGCGAGCATCGGGCGGGCCGCCCTCGAACGCTCGCGCAGGGGATACGAGCCGTGGCCCGCGTCCCCCTTTTGACCTTGCTCCGGGTGGGGTTTACCGAGCCGCCCGGATCACTCCGGGCGCTGGTGGTCTCTTACACCGCCGTTTCACCCTTACCCCCGGCCAGGCCGGGGGCGGTTTGTTTTCTGTGGCACTATCCCGCGGGTCGCCCCGGGTCGGCGTTACCGACCACCCTGCCCTGCGGAGCCCGGACCTTCCTCGACGCCGCCTGGTGACCAGGCGGGCGCCGCGGCCGCCCGGCCAGCTCGTCCGCTGCTAGGCCCAGGATAGGGCCTCACTGCCCCGGACGGCGCAGATGGGCGGTGTCGTTGAGCGACCGGACCATGGCCGGGCCGTCGGCGAACCAGTCGATCTCGCACAACGACGCGACGTCCAGCTGGATCCGGAACAGGGCCGCGGGCGGGGCGAGCATGGCCCGGCAGGCCAGCGTCTTGATCGGCGTGACGTGGCTGACCAGAAGCAGCGTGCGCCGCGGGTACCCGGCCAGCAGCCGGTCCAGCGCAGCGGAGACGCGCCGTCCGACGACGGCGAAGCTCTCCCCGCCCGGCGGGGCGACAGCCGCGTCGCTGAGCCAGGCTGATACCTCCTGGGGCCACCGCGCCGATGCCTCCGCGAAGGTCAGGCCCTCCCACTTGCCGAAGTCGGTCTCGGCCAGGTCCTCCTCGACCTGCAGCGGCGCCCCGGTGGCCCGGGCCACCTCCTGCGCGGTCCGCCGTGCCCGCTGCAGCGGCGAGGTCACGATCACGTCGATGCCGCCGCGCTCGGCCAGCCGCCCGGCCGCCGCCGCGGCCTGGCGCAGGCCGTCCTGGGTCAGCGGGATGTCGCCGCGCCCGGCGAACCGGCGCTCCGCGGACAGCTCGGTCTGACCGTGCCGCAGCAGCAGCGTCGTCGTCGCCTGCCCCCGCGCGGGGCCCCAGCCTCGCGCCGGTACCGGATCCGCGGAGTCTGCGGCCTCGTCTCCATCCTCCGCTTTTGATCCATAACGCTGACGCCTCCCCCGCCCTGGCCCGTCCGGGCCGGACTGGCCCGCCGCATCCATCGCCTGGTTCGCGAGCCGGTCGGCGTGGGAGTTGCGCGCCCGCGGCACCCACTCGTACGACACCCGCCCCAGCTTCCTGGCCTCGTCCTGGGCCGATCTGGCCAGCGAGCGGAGCTTTGAGTCCTTGATCTGCCAGCGTCCGGACATCTGCTCGACGACCAGCCGGGAATCCATCCGCACCTCGACGTCGGCCCGCGGGGCCAGCCGGGCCGCGGCCCGCAGCCCCGCCACCAGCCCGGAGTACTCGGCCACGTTGTTGGTAGCGGTACCCAGGCTGTCGTAGATCTCCTCGAGCACCTCGCCGGTCGCCGGGTCGCGCAGCAGCGCGCCGTAGCCGGCCGGGCCGGGATTGCCGCGCGAGCCGCCGTCGGCCTCGACCACGAGCTGGCGCGGTGCTACCCCGGGGGGACGACCCCCCGGATCCCCCTGCGGGGCTGCCCCGGGGGGACGACCTCCCGGATCCCCCCGCGGTGCTGGCCCGCTCAAAGCCCCGACTCGGGGGTCCGGACCAGGATCCTGCGGCACTCCTCGCAGCGCAGCACCTCGTCCGGGTCGGCGGCCCGGATGCTGTTCAGGTCCACCGTGTTCAGGGAGAGATGGCAGCCCTCGCACCGGCCGCCGCGCAGCGCGGCGGCCCCGACGCCTCCGTGCTGCTCCCGCATCCGCTCGTACAGGGCCAGCAGGTCGGGCGGCTCCTCGGCGGCCAAGACGTCCCGCTGGTCGGCGGCCTTGGCCGCCTGCTCCCCGATCTCGGCCAGCTGGGCATCCCGGCGCGCGGTGACCACGTCGCGCTTGGCCGCGATCTCCTCTCGCTCGGCCGCGGCCGCCTCGCGGCGCTCCTGGGCGCCCTCCTGGCGCTCCATGACGTCCAGCACGATCTCCTCGAGGTCGGACTGCCTGCGCGCGAGCGAGGTGATCTCCGACTGCAGGTTCTCGAGGTCACGGGGGGACGTGACCTGCCCGGCGTCCAGCCGCTGGCGGTCCCGGTCGATGCGGGTGCGTACCTGCTCCACATCCGCCTCGGCCTTGACCTGGGCGCGCCGCAGGTCGCCCTGCTCGGCGTCGAGGGACGCCAGGGTGTCACGGAGCTGCGCGTCTCGCTGCTCCAGCTGATCGAGCTCGGCGTGCTCGGGGAGTCCCCGGCGGCGGTGCTCGAGCCGGCTCAGCTCGGCGTCCAGGTCGGCAAGCTCAAGCAGCCGCAGCTGCGCCTCGGGAGATGCTTTCACGGATCCCCACGTTAGCCTGCCGCGCCGGCCATGTCGCAACCAGGCAGCCCCGGCGGGGCGTTACGAAGCCTCGGCGCGGCGGGTCCGCCGCGCCTGCTGCGCCTCGGCGGCCAGCCGTTCCTCCTCCCCGCGGTAGAGCAGCTGGTGCAGCCCGGCCGCGAGCACGCCTCCGACCAGCGGCGCCACGATGAACAGCCACACCTGGCTGAGAGCCGCGCCGCCGACCACCAGCGCCGGGCCGAGGCTGCGGGCCGGGTTCACCGACGTGCCGGTAACCGGGATGCCGACGAGATGGACCACGGTCAACGTGAGCCCGATGGCGATGGCCGCGGTGGCCGCGTTGGCCGTGGCCGAGGTCACCCGCAGCACGATGAAAACGAAGACCGCCGTCAGGATGACCTCGAAGATGAACGCCCCCCCCACGCCGATGTGGATCATGGACTGCTTGCCGTAGCCGTCGGTGCCCAGGCCCGTCCTCGTCCTGCTGTACAGGGGCGAGGTGCTGAACGTGCCCCACAGCGCGAGCGCGCCGACGATCCCGCCGGCGAACTGGGCGATCCAGTAGCCGATCGCCTCCGCGAGCGGGATGCGGCCGGCCAGCAGGGCGCCGATCGTCACCGCCGGGTTGACGTGGCTGCCGGACACCGGCCCGATCAGGTACACCAGCGCGAGCAGGGTGAGGCCGAACGCCAGCGCCGTGGCCACCACCCCGGCGGCCACGCTGGCCCCGGCGAATTTGAAGCCGAACATCAGCGTGGCCACTCCGACGGCGAAGAACACCAGGATCGCGGTGCCAAGGAACTCGACGGCGCACTTCCGGATCACGCTTTTACCTCCCCCTCGCGGCCGAGCTAGGCCACGGTAGTTCTTGTGTGACCACAGACATGACACGTTACTGTGCGCCCCGCCCGGACCTCTGACCAGCCCGGCGGGCACGGGACCAGTTCGGTCAAGCCGTGGACTGGCGCGTCGTCAGCGTGCCAGACTGCCAGGGACCGTTACTGAGCCGTGAGCTTGAGGGGGGGCTCGTGCCCGTTACGGGTCCTTTGCCCGTTTTGGTCCTTCTCAGGCGGCGGCCGATAGGTCCGAGGTGAGCTGATGGTTGATCAACAGCGTTTGACCCCGCTCCGCGAAGGGCCGCCGCTGGTCACGTCCTGCTGGATGTGCGGCATCCGGCTGTCCGCCGACCACATGGTGGCCGATGGCGGCAGCGCGTGCGATGACGTCCGCTGGTACTGCCAGGACACGCGAGCATGCACCGAGCGCTGGACGGCCCGGTCGGCACGGCCGGCGGGCGCGAGACAGGCGAGCTAGCCGCCCCGGCCGGTGCCGGCCCGCCGACGATGGCTGGCCGGGCGGGGGCTGACCGGTAGGGCACGGCAGCCGCAGGAGCAACGCTCATACCGCGGCTGCCGGCCCCTGCCTCTGGGACTTGCGCTGTCGCGCAGCCGCCGTCCATTGTGCTACCGGCCACCCGGACTGTCCACAGTGCCCGTTGCCGATACTTTTGTGTGAACGCTCACATCTGGTGCGCACATCGGCGCGTGCGGCCGGATTGCGAGATAGCACCGCAGAAGCCGGATTAGTGAGCCTTCTCATCCGCCGGCCTCGCGCTCAGCTGCGCGGGCCGGCTGAAGCAAGTTCAGCGCAGGTTGATCAGCACGAGCGGCGGCGACGTCGGCCGCGGCGAGCCGTCGGCCGGCTCCACCGTCACCCCGACGCTGTCCCCGGCCGCGAGGCCGGAAACGACCATGGGGCCGACCATCTTGCCGTGCCCGGAGCCATCGATCATGCCGGCCGACCTGGTTCCCGCGGGGCCGATCAGCCAGAGCTCGTAGCTCTCCCCCGCCGGCAGCACGTGCAGGTCGGCCGCCGTGAACACCAGCGCGCGCTCGTGGTGGGACATGACCACGGTCGCGGTACCCCCGGTGCTCACGTGGCTGCTGACCATCGTCGCGTCGGAAGCGCTCAGCACCGCCGCGACCATATGGTCGCGGTGCTGGGCCTGGTCCAGCCGGCCCTGCATGCCGTAGGTGACCAATCCCGCCGCCACCGCCACGGCGGCCAGGGCGCCGGCCAGCGCGACCGCCAGCCGGGGGCGCCACCCGGGCCGGCGGCGGTGCCGGGCCGGCGCCCACGCCACCGGCGTCGGCGCGCCGGCCGGCGGCATCTGCCTGGTCTGCCCGGCCGCGTGCAGCACCGCGTCCCTGAGCGCGGCGGGCGGCTGTACCGCCGTGGCGTCGGCCAGCGCCGCCGTCGCCTCACGCAGCCCGCGTACCTCGTGTCGGCACGACTCGCAGCGCGCCAGGTGCCGCTCGAACCGGGACCGGTCCGGTTCCGGCACCGCGTCCATCGCATACGCCCCGGCCAGGGTGTGCGGATCGCTGCCGCCGAGCCTCACAGATCCACCCCCAGGCAGTCCCGGAGCCGGATCAGGCCGTCCCGCATCCGCGTCTTCACCGTGCCGATCGCTACGCCGAGCAGCCCGGCCACCTCGCGGTAGGTGTATCCGCCGTAGTAAGCGAGCGTCACGGACTCGCGCTGCAGTTCGGTCAGGGAGCCGAGGCACCGCCGCACCCGCTCGCGGTCCAGGCGTACCTCCACCGCCTCCGCTACCTCGTCGTAGGCGACGGCAGACGATGCCACGCGCCGCTCGCGCTCGGCCGCCTTCTGCTCCGACCTGACCCGGTCCACGGCCCGGCGGTGGGCCAGGGTCATCACCCAGGCGGCCGCGCTGCCCAGCTCCGCGTCGAACCTCGAAGCGGAACGCCAGACGTCGAGCAGCACCTCCTGCGTGACCTCCTCGGACTGGGCCGGATCCCGGACGATGGACCGGACCAGCCCGAGCACCTGGCCCGCGGTCCGGTCGTAGACCGCCGCGTAGGCGTCCTGGTCGCCGCGCGCGACCCGGCCCAGCAGGGCGCCGAGCTGGTCGGCGCCGGGCCCGGAGCGGGCGTGGCCGCCGTCGGCGCCGTCCGGCCGTCCCGGGCGGCCGGACGATCCGCCCGGTGACCTGCGCTGGCCCTCAGTCACGCCCACGTCCTAGATTCGTAGCCGACCCGCGGTCGGCTTGGCCCGGGTACGGGGCCTCGCCATCGCCGCGCCGCAGGTTCCTGTATAGCGTGCGGGGGATGAATCCAAACCACCCGGCGCTCCGCGCCGAATAAACAGCGTGACTCCTGAGATGGACCGGACGCGATCCGGCTGGGGGATGATCGCGGGACTGCTTGCCGCCGCGGTGGCGGTCGGCGTGGGCCAGCTTGTCGCCGGCGTCGTGGCCCCGGACAGCTCGCCCGTGGTGGCCGTCGGCGAAGCCTCGATCGACCTCACCCCGCCGCCGGTGAAGGACTTCGCGATCTCCGCCTTCGGCGCCAACGACAAGGTGGTCCTGGTCACCGGGATCCTGGCGGTGCTGGCCGTGTTCGCCGCGATCGTGGGCGCGCTGGCCGTGCGCAAGCTCTGGTACGGGCTGCTCGGCCTGGTCGGCTTCACGGCGATCGGGATGGCGGCCGCGCTGGACCGCCCGACGGCCGGGCCGTCTTACGCGCTGGCCACGCTGGCCGGCGGGGCCGCCGCGGCCATCGCCCTTACGCTGCTGGTCCGGGTGGCCCCGGCCGCCGGTCAGACCTCCCAGCGCCCCGAGCTGGCCTGGAGCGGCGGAGAGCCCGCCATCGCCCCGGATTCCCGGGGACCGGCGCCGGCGGCCCGGACCCCGTCGGGCGTCGCCGAACCGCCCCGCACCGGCCGCCACACCGCCGCATCGCCCCCGGAACGCCGGAAATTCCTGGTCACCGGGGCCGTCACGGCCGGAGCGGCGACCGTGGCGTACCTGGGCGGCCGTTACCTGGCCGAGGGCACCAGCGTCGCGCAGGCACAGGCGTCGCTGCGCATCCCGCGGCCCGTGCATCCCGCTCCCCCGCTCCCGGCCGGGAGCGACCTCCGGATACCCGGCCTGAGCTCGTTCATCACGCCTAATGGTTCCTTCTACCGGGTCGATACCGCGATCGTGCTGCCGGAGGTTGACCCGGCGAGCTGGAAGCTGCGGATCCACGGCATGGTGGCCAGGGAGATCACGATTACCTTCGGCGAGCTGATCCGCCGCCCGCTCACCGCCGACTACATCACGCTGACCTGTGTCTCTAACCCGGTGGCCGGGCCCTACGTCGGCAACGCGCTCTGGCTCGGCGCGAGCGTGGCCAGCCTGCTGCGCCAGGCCGGGGTGCGGGCCGGAGCCGACGAGCTCTTGTGCACCTCGGCCGACGGCTTCACCTCGGGCACCCCGCTGCAGACCGTTATGGACGGCCGGGACGCGATGCTCGCGGTGGCGATGAACGGCACCGCGCTCCCGGTCGCGCACGGGTTCCCGGTCCGCATGGTGGTGCCCGGCCTGTACGGGTACGTGTCCGCGTGCAAGTGGATCACCGACATCGAGGTCACGACCTACGCATCGAACATCGCGTACTGGGCGCAGCGCGGCTGGTCCCAGCAGGCGCCGATCAAGACGGAGTCGCGGATCGACGTCCCGAACGGCAGCAGCCAGCTCAAGCCGGGCAGGACGCCGGTCGCCGGCGTCGCGTGGGCGCAGCACAAGGGCGTCGCCGCCGTCGAGGTCCGGGTGGGCAACGGCCCGTGGCACGAAGCGCGGCTGGCGGCCGTCCCCGACATCGACAGCTGGCGGCAGTGGGTCTGGGACTGGGACGCGACGCCGGGCAACCACGTCATCCAGGCGCGGGCCACCGACGCCACCGGTTATACCCAGACCGCGCTGCAGGAGCCGCCGCCGCCGAACGGGGCCTCGGGCTACCCGAGCGTCTCGGTCAGCGTGGCCAAGTCATAGCCGCCATCCGCCGGGGCTAGCAGTCGGCGGCCGGGCGTACGCACGCGGACGCCGGGCCCGGGCCGACGCCTCCCGATGCCGTAGCCTCTCAGCATGAGCGGCAAGCTGACCGAGCACCTGGAGACCGAGTCGAAGTTCGACGTCGGCACCGACTTCGTGATTCCGGACCTCAGCGGCGTGGTCGACGGCTCGGGCGTGACGGAGCCGGAGGTCAGGCTGCTCGCCGCGCATTACTACGATACCGAGGACCTGCGCCTCGTCGCAGCCAAGATCACGCTCAGGCGCCGGACCGGCGGTCCCGACGCGGGCTGGCACCTGAAGCTGCCCGCGGCCGCGGGCAGCCGGCGCGAGATGCAGGCCCCGCTCGGCGACGAGGACGCGGGCGTGCCTCCGCAGCTCACGTCGCTGGTCGCGGAGCAGGTCGGCGGGGAGCCGCTGCGGGCCATCGCCGTGCTGGAAACCCGGCGCACGGTGCGGAATCTCACCGGCGCCGGTGGCGAGACCCTGGCCGAGGTGGCCGACGACCTGGTAACCGGCCGCCTCCCGGGGCCCGGAGACGCCCCGGGTAAGCCCGTCACCTGGCACGAGGTCGAGGTGGAACTGGTTTCCGGCGGGCCGGAGATCCTGGCCGCGGCGCGCTCCCGGCTGACCGCGGCCGGCGCCCGGCCGTCAAGCTCCCCTTCCAAGCTCGCCCGGCTGCTCGGCACGCGCACGGCTGGCTCCGCGCCCGCGGACTAGCGCGGCGCCAGGAGTCAGGCGTTCGAGTTGAGGTAGGCCAGGACGGCGAGAACGCGCCGGTGGTCGTCGTCTGATGGCGGCAGGCCCAGCTTGTCGAAGATGCGGGCGATGTGCTTGCTGACGGCCTTGGTCGTGATGACCAGGCCCCGGGCGATCGCGGCGTTCGTCCGGCCCTCGGCCATCAGCGCGAGCACCTCGCGCTCCCTCGGCGTGAGCTCGGCCAGCGGCGTGCGCCGGGACCTGCGGGCGAGGATCTGGGAGATCACCTCGGGGTCCATCGCGGTGCCGCCGTCGGCTACCCGCTGCACCGCCTCAACGAACTGGCGGACGTCGCCGACCCGGTCCTTGAGCAGGTAGCCCACGCCGCCCGCACCGTCCGAGAGCAGTTCGCGCGCGTAAAGCTGCTCAACGTACTGGGACAGGATCAGGACCGGGAAGCCCGGATGGCGGCGGCGTGCCTCGATCGCGGCCCGCAGGCCCTCGTCGGTGAAGGTGGGCGGCAGCCGCACGTCCACCACGGCCACGTCGGGATGGCAGCCGTCTATCGCCTCGAGGAACGCCGGGCCGGTGTCGACGGCCGCGGCGATCTCGAAGCCGTTCATGCTGAGCAGGCGGGTCAGGCCGTCTCGCAGCAGCAGCAGGTCCTCGACGATGACAGCTGACGTCACTGACGGCAGGGTAGCTCAGCGAACAGCTCGGTGGGGCCGCCCGGCGGGCTGCTCAGCGCCAAGTGACCGTCGAAGGCCGCCAGCCGCTGCTGGATTCCGCGCAGGCCACTCCCCCGCGCCGGGTCGGCCCCGCCGTGGCCGTCGTCGTGCACCATCAGCCGCAGCCTGCCCTGTTCCGCCCAGAGCCGGACGAAGGCCCACGACGCGTGGCTGTGCCGGCCGACGTTGGCCAGGGCCTCGGCGATCACGAAGTACAGCGCCGATTCCAGCGGATCGGGCAGCCGCTCGTCCAGCCGCACCTCGACCTCGACCGGCACCGCGCTGGCCAGGGCGAGCGCCTCGACCGCGCCGGCTAGGCCGCGCTCGGTCAGCACCGGCGGATGGATGCCACGGACCAGGTGGCGTAGCTCGTTCAGCGCCGTCCTGGCCGAGGCCCGGGCCTCGGCCACGAGCTGGCGCGCCGCCTCCGGGTGACGGTCGAATTCCTGCTCCGCCAGGCCCAGGCTCATGGTCAGCGATACCAGCCGGGCCTGGGCCCCGTCGTGCAGGTCCCGCTCGATCCGGCGCAGCTCCGTCGCCCGGGCGTCGACGGTCTCCGCCCGGCTCTCGGCCAGTTGCTCCATCTGCGCGCGCAGCCGGGCGTTCTCGCCCGGGGCGAGCAACCCGCCGGACAGCCACGCTGAGCCGCGCGCCACCAGGGGGCAGCCCCACCAGCCGACGACGGCGAGGAGCACTCCGAGCGGTAGCAGGGCGAGGACCTTCCCGTTCCCCGCCCCCCGCAGGAACTGGACCAGCACCGCGACCACGAAGACCGGCCCGACCACCAGCGCCGCCAGGAACGCCAGCCCCACGACCCCGGCCACGATCGCCGCGGCCAGCCAGGCCAGGTCCCGCCAGGTCCCGGCGTCGATCAGCAGGGTCCGAACGCGGGCCAACAGCGATCCGCGCAGCGGCCGGTAGGCCTCGGCCACGGGCGCGCCGGCGACCAGGCGCACCCGGCGCCGCTCCACCCGGGTCAGCGGCCGGACCAGCCAGGCCATGACGGCCAGGAACGGCAGGCCGAGCCCGGCCACCGGGCTGAACACCAGCGTGCCGAGCGCCAGGAAGAGCAGCGCCATCGCGGCGGCGGCGATGAAGCCGCCGGCCAGCAGCAGGCCGCTACACCGGGCCACCGCCCAGGCGCGCCGCCACCCGGTCACGCGTTCGGGTCGCGCCGCTCGGCGGTCGGCGCCCATCGGGTGGATCGGCATCGTGCTCATGGCTGCGGCCTCGGATCATCTACTCGGCGGGCAGTCGGGCCCTACCACGTTATGACCGGCCCGGCGCTCGCTCTATGGAGCTAGCACCCCCTTCCGCCGGGAACCAGGTCCCCGGCCGCCGCGGCACCGGGTAATAGTGGGCCCGGGCGCCGGGCCGTGTGACACACTCGCAGGCGTGCAGCGTGCGTTCCGCCAGGTCGACGTGTTCACGAGCACGCCCTACCTCGGCAACCCGGTGGCCGTGGTCCTCGACGCCGGCGGCCTGGCCGACGCCGACATGCAGCGGTTCGCGCGCTGGACCAATCTGTCCGAAACCACGTTCGTGCTCCCCCCCACGGCGGTCGGCGCCGACTACCGGGTCCGCATCTTCACCCCGTCGGCCGAGCTTCCGTTTGCCGGCCATCCGACCCTGGGCACCTGCCACGCCTGGCTCGAGGCGGGCGGCACGCCGCGCCAGGCCGGCACGATCGTGCAGGAATGCGCGGCCGGCCTGATCCCGGTCCGTCTAGCCTCGGGGCGGCTCGAGTTCGCTGCGCCGCCACTAGTGCGGTCCGGGCCGGTGGACGAGCCGCTGGTGCGGCACATCGCCGACGTGCTCGGCATCGGCCGGGGCGACATCGCGGATGCCGAGTGGGCCGACAACGGGCCGGGCTGGGTGGCCGTCCTGCTCGACAGCGCGGAGGCGGTGCTCGCCCTGCGTCCGGGCGTGACCGATCTGGACCTGGGCGTGGTCGGCCCGCACCGGCCGGGCTCGCCGCAGGCGTTCGAGGTGCGGGCGTTCGTGCCCAAGGACGGCGGCACGGACGAGGATCCCGTGACCGGCAGCCTGAACGCGTCGCTGGCCGGGTGGCTGCTGCGCACCGGCCGGGCCACCGCCCCGTATGTGGCCAGCCAGGGCACGGCGCTGGGCCGCCAGGGCCGGGTGCACATCAGCCTCGGCGATGACGGCACGATCTGGGTCGGCGGCGGCACCGTCACCTGCGTGGCCGGGCAAGTCCAGCTGTAAACCGTGTCCGTTATGCCCGGGCAACGGCCGTCACCGGCTCGGCCCGTCCCGCCGGAACTTGTGCGTCGTGGCGCCGGACGGATCGCCCTTGGCGTGGGCGAACACCTTGGCGGGCGCGCCACCCCGGCAGGCCGTGACCGATAAGACTGGCCACCAGCGCCAAATTAATCGCCACGGCCCCAGCGAGACCCGGTTCCCGACGAGAAAACCAGTGGCGCGCGCGGAGGGGGCTGGCCGCATACTGGCGCATGGAGCGCCGGTTCAGCAGTGACGAGATCCGCGAGACCTTTCTGGGCTTCTTCACCGAAAGGCAGCACGCGCGGATCGGGGCCGCCTCCGTCATCCCGGCCAACGACCCGTCGCTGCTGTTCATCAACGCGGGCATGGCCCCGCTCAAGGCTTACTTCCTGGGCGAGGCGCTGCCTCCGGCCCCGGACCTGTGCAACGTGCAGCCGTGCGTGCGCACGGTCGACATCGGGGACGTCGGCGACCGGCACCACATGACCTTCTTCGAGATGCTCGGCAGCTGGTCGATCGACCATTACTTCAAGGAGCGCGCGGTCGAGCTCGCCTTCGAGCTGCTCACACAGGGGTTCGGGTTCGGCGCGGTGGATCTGTACGTGACCGTGTTCGCGGGCGATGAGAAGCTCGGCATCGAGCCGGACGAGGTGTCGGCCGCGGCCTGGGAGCAGGTCGGGGTGGCCCGGGACCACATCGTCTATCTGGGCGCGGAGGACAACTTCTGGTCCGCCGGCGACACCGGGCCGTGCGGGCCGTGTACCGAGGTCTTCTACGACACCGGACCGCAGCACGGCCCGCGGTACCGGCCGGGCGGGGAGTTCGACAGCAGCGGCCGGTACATCGAGATCTGGAACGCCGGGGTGTTCATGGAGTTCAACCGGCTGCCCGGCGGGACCCTGGAGCCGCTGCGGTTCACCAGTGTGGACACCGGCTCCGGCCTGGAGCGCATGGCCATGGTGCTGCAGGGCCGCGACTCGGCGTACGAGACGGACCTGTTCGCCCCGATCGTCGCGGCCGTGCGGTCCGCGCTGGCCGGGACCGGCGCGGGCGAGCGGGACGTCCGGGTCGTCGCGGATCACGTCCGGGCCTCGACGTTCATCCTCAGCGAGGGCGTCGTCCCCTCCAACGAGGGCCGTGGCTACATCCCGCGGCGGCTGCTGCGGAAGGTGATCGCCATCGCGACCCAGGCCGGCGCGGCGGACTTCGACCTCCGCGACGTGGCCGACGCGGTCATCGCCCAGATGCGGCACACCTACCCGCAGCTTGCGACCGGCCGCGACCGCACCATGGACCTGCTCGCCCGCGAGCAGCGCGACTTCGGGCAGGTGGTCCGCCGGGGCCTGGACCGGCTCGGCGCGCTGGCCGCGGGCCCCGGCTTCGAGATCACCGGTGACGAGGCGTTCACGCTGTTCGCAACGCACGGCATGCCGGTCGACCTGATCAGGGACTTCGCCGCCGAGCGGGGCGGGTGGGTGGACGAGCGGCGCTTCGCCCAGCTGTTCGCCGAGCACCGCGAGCTCTCCCGCGGCGTCGCGGCCGGGCCGGGCGCCGCCGCCGACCGGGACGCGCGGGCCGAGGCGGATCCGGATGTTGTCGCGGCCTTCGGCGCCACCGCCACCCGGTTTCTCGGCCACGCCCAGCTCACCGCCACCGGCCAGGTCATCGGCCTGGCCGGGCCGCGCGGGCCGGCCGACCGGCTGGCCGCCGGCGAAAGCGGCCTGGCGGTCTTCGACCAGACTCCCTGCTATGCCGAGGGAGGCGGCCAGGTCGGCGACACCGGACAGATGACCGCGCCCGGCCTGGCCGCCCGGGTGACAGACACCCGGAACGTCGGCGGCCATCATGTTCACTTCGTGACGGTCACCGAGGGCGTGCTGCGCCGGGGCGACACCGCCGAGCTTGCGGTCGACGCGGCCCGGCGGCGGTCGGTCATGCGGAACCATTCGGCGACCCACCTGCTGCACGCGGCCCTGCGCCAGGTGCTGGGCCAGCACGTCCGCCAGGCCGGGTCGCTGGTCGCCCCGGACCGGCTGCGCTTTGACTTCCTGCATCCGCAGGCGCTGTCCGAGGATGAGGTTGAGCAGGTCGAACGGCTGGTCAATGCCGAAGTGCTGGAGAACGAGCCGCGTACCACCGACGTCATGCCGTACCAGGACGCGATCCGCGACGGCGCCATCGCGTTCTTCGGCGAGAAGTACGGCGAGGACGTCCGGGTCGTGTCGTTCGGGGACTTCTCCGCCGAACTGTGCGGCGGTACGCACGTGCACCGGACCGCCGAGGTCGGCCTGTTCCGCATCGTCAGCGAGGGCAGCATCGGCTCGGGCGTCCGCCGGATCGAGGCGGTCACCGGGGAGGCGGCGGTACAGCGCACGCTCGAGCGCGACAAGCTGCTCCGGCGGCTCGCCGCCCGGCTGCGCGTCCCCGTGGACCAGCTGCCGTCCCGGGTCGACGCGCTGGCCGGCGCGGCGGCCGCTCGCAGCGGCCAGCCCGCGCCCGGCGAGCTCACGGCCGAGTCCCTGGCCGGCTCGGTGCGGACCGACCCGTCCGGTCATCGCTACCTCGTGGCCGCCGACTCCGGGCTTCAGCCATCGGACCTGCCCGGCCGGGCCCGCCGGCTGGCCAGCGAGCTTGACGCGGTGGTCGTGCTGCTGCCCGACCTGCAGGCCGGGTTCTTGCGCGTCGGGGTGAGCGTGCCCGGCGGCCTGTCCGCACAGGTCCCGGCCACGACGGTGCTGGACCGGGTGCTGGCCGTGACCGGCGGGCGCGGCGGCGGCAGCGCGGCGTTCGCCCAGGGCGGCGGCGCGCGGGCTGACGACCTTGCCGCCGTTATCTCCCGGATCAGTCAGGCTCTCGGACTCGGCGCGACGGCATAGACGCCATACCCCCTGGCGCGGAAACGGCCGCCTTAACCGTTCTTTAATAAATCATGGTACTCCCTTGACGAACGCCATGATCGGTTACAGCATCGACGCTGTAGGGGGGGCCATGGTGAATAACGAGGGGTTCAGCGGCCCGGAGCCATCCGGCACCGTCAGGACGGCTCGTAGTCGGCCTCCGGGCTTTCCCCGAATCCCGCCACGATGACGTCACCGGGCGGCGAGGCGTTAGCAGCGGTCGCGGAACTGCGCCGGCTGGTCCTGAATCAGCGGTTCGAGGAGGCCGAGCGCCTGCTCACCAGCCTTCACGGCCTCGGATCCGCTACGACGATCGACATGCTGCGCCAGCTTTGCGTGTCAGGCGCCGAGCAGCTCCGAATTGCGTCCGAGCTGGATTCAGCGGCCCGCGCCCAGCGCCTTTTGGCGCAAGAAGTGCAGCGCGGGATCGAGGCGCTCCTGGCCAGCTGGGAGCGGCACATCAAGACGGCCCGGCAGCAGGACGCGGCGTGGCCGGCCCCGGCCGCCCAGCGCGGTGACGACGCCCCACGCCGACGCCGCTGGCGGATTCTCGGCGCCGGTTACGCGGGCGGTCGTGAGGAGCAGGAACGGGGCTCGGTCATCGGCACAAGTGCCACGCCGGAACCGGAGGCTGTCGCGCCCGGGGCCGAGGTAGCCGCCCGCGTGCTCGGACCGCTCGACTTGACGGTGGCAGGCCATCACATCCAGAAATGGAACAGCCTCAAGGCCAGGACGGTGTTTGAGTATCTCGTCATTCAGGTCGGCCGTCCGGTCCGGCGCGAAGTGCTCATGGAGCTAATGTGGCCCGACCATAGCGCGGGCTCCGCCCGCAACAACCTCAACGCCGCGCTGTACAGCCTGCGTAACACCCTCGACCAGCAGGGCCGGAAGGTCCAGTACATCCTTTACAGAGACGGATGCTACCTGCCGAATCCCGAACTGATGTGGTGGATTGACCGCACCGAATTCCTGACCGCGCTGCAACACGCCGAGATGGCCCGTCGCGGTGCTCATTCCCAGCGGGCCATGAATGCGTACCTGCGAGCGGTCCGCCTGTACCGCGGCCCGCTCTTTGAGGATGACCGGGACGGCGATTGGTACCTTCCCGAGCAGCGCCGCCTCAAGGAGCTGTACCTCCAGGCCCTGGAGAACCTGGCCAGGATGCATCTCGACCAGCGTGACCTCGCCACCGCCATTCAGTTCGGCCAGCTCGCGATCAGCGCCGACCAGTGCTGCGAGCCGGCGCACCGGCTCCTGATGCGCTGTTATGCCCTGCAGCACCAGCAGCAGCTCGTGAGCCGGCAGTATCAGCTCTGCTCCGCCGCCTTGCACGATGAACTCGGCGTGTCACCGGGGGAAGATACGGTACAGCTCTTCCGCAGCCTTACCACGCGCGCTTAATCCCGCACTTATGCGCTTATTAAGCGGCAGCGCCAAACTTTTGCGCGAATTCATTGCTCATTGAGCACCTGTTGAAGCGGCAATTGAGCGTCCGGGCGGAGCATGAGAGTAGCCATTCAGAGGCTGATCTCACAACACAGGAGGAGACCACTCATGACTACGCCCGCTACCCCGGAGGCTCCGGCCGCCCCGGAGACTCCAGCTGCCACAGCTGCTCCGGTCGCGACCGCCACCGAGGACAAGAAGGACTGCGGACCCCGCAGGCACTGTTGGCCCGACGACGACGACTGGCACAAGGCTCACACCAGGGTCGAACTGCCGTCGGAGAACCATCTGAAGGCCTACTGGCACGCCGAGATCCTCGACTACGAGGCCAAGAACCCGCACACGAAGATCATTGAACGGAGTGAGGACTTCGTGGTGCGCTTCCGCGTCGAGCTTATCGGTCGGCTCTGGAAGTGCATCTGCGGCAACTGGTGCTTCAACCTCGGGTTCACGCCGTTCGGCGACGGAAAACGCTTCAATCTCTCGGACGTCATCAACCCGAGCGACCTCGATTACCAGAACTGGGAAGGCTGCCAGACGGTCTGCATCGAGAAGTGCGTCAGGGTGCCATGTGACACGATCCCGGCCGCGTACTGCGGGACCGTGTACGACGTCGCGGCCTGGTTCGAACTGCGCTGCTGCGGCGGCTGCCGGGACGAGGACAGCCACCTCGCGGTCAGCGGGTTCGAGAGGCTCGGCGGCTACCAGTTCGTCTAGGCCGAAGGAGCCATCAGTGCCCAGCGACGATCTGAGGTCGATTCCCGGCCTGCAGGACAAGTACCGTAGGGTGCTCACCGGGAAACTCAAGATCACGACCTTCCGCGCGCTGGTCGACGCCGACCAGCACGACATCTACCGGGCGATGCGGGATTCTCACCTGCGGCCAACCCGCGAGCAGATCGGGAAGTGGCAGGACCACGCTCGGAGCAGGCTGCGTGAAGGGAAGACCGACCGGTCGGAGTGGCACCCGGCCGCGTCGTTCGCGGTCGTCTTCGCGCAGCGTCAGGTCGATGACGGCTGGGAGCACCGGATCGAGGTCGAGCGGACCGAGGTCGAGCCCGAGGAGGAACGCCGGATCTGGCCGGGCTGGGACTGCGGGGGGATCTGCGGGTGGATGCGCGAGCAGTTCCCTGGCGCCGTAGAGCCGGAGCCAGAGCCGGAGGTAGAGACGGAGCTGGGGGCAGAGACGGAGACGGAGGCGGCGGCCCGGGCCACCGGGCCGGCCGCCGCCCCGGCTCCGGCCACCGAGGCCCGCGAGCGCCCCGAGCTCCGGATCAGCAGGGTCACGATCATCGGCCCAGCCGCGACCGCCGGGGTGGTGGCCGCCGACGTGGCGGTCACCACCGGGCCCGGCCGCCCGGCGGAGCCACCGCGGATAGAGATAGGCCCGGCGGGGCCACCGCGGATAGAGATAATGGTCAGCGGGGCTCGTCGCGACCAAGAGATCCAAGCCGCGGTCCGGGTGCTCCGCCCGGGTGAATCCGGGTGGAACTTGCCGGGCCCGGTGGTGATCAGGGGCGAAGGCGTGGTGAGCTTCGACCTGTCACCACTGCCCGTCGGCCAGCACGACCTGGCGCTGGCCGCGTGGGTACCCGACGGCACGGCGCGGCCGGCCGTGGAGGAAATACATGATTTGACTATCCCGCCGCGCTGACCGGCCTAACCATGATGGTGCGGTCCGCTGGGCGGGACGTCGAGCGCCGGGTTCCGCTCGAAGAACCCGAACGGCTTGAGCCAGAACGAGACCGTGTCAACGGGCATCACCGGCCAGTCCTCCGGGCGGGTGATGTGGTGGATGCCGAACACGTACCAGAGCACCACGTCGGTGTTCTCGATGGGGCGGTTCTGCGCGGTCCACCGGGGCAGCCCCGAGTCCCGCTCGCTGAGATTCGGGAAGTCACCGCACGGCCAGCGCTCGTCGTCCCGTTGCGGCGTCACCCAGAGGGTGTGCCCGATCACCTCGGCCCGCCGGAAGGCGGGCGACGCACGGTCGAGAAGCGGGGGAAAGGCCCCGGTCGGGACCAGCTTGTACCCGACCGGGGTCCCCAGGCCGTTCCTGACGTTGTCGTTGACGACCTTCCAGCTCCGCTGCACGCCCCAGTCGTAGTCCTGCCGGCCTTCAGCCTCGGTGCGCAGCGGGGTGTCGCGGATCACCAGGCCCAGGCCGTAGGGATCATCCTCGCCCATCGCCGCGGGCTCGGACTGTGACGCGTAGACGGTGTTGGCCGGGCCGTCCACGTCGAGGTCGAGGCGGGCCACGATGAAGTGCTGGTGGTACGGCGCGTAGGTGCGCTGGTCGATCAGCGTGCCGTAAGGCGGCTTGCGGCCGTCCAGGAAGTACGAGGTGACCATGATCCCGGTGGCGCGTACCTCGCATTCGATGCTGCCGTCCTGGTAGAAGCGCCAGTAGATGAGGTACTCGTAGTTCGCCACCGTGACGTGGGAGGAGATGACCAGCCGCCGGGCGCGCCGCACCTGCGCGCCCAGCGCGTGGTCCACGTGTTTCCAGAGAACGCCGTTGTCCTCCTCGTGAACGCAGATCGCGTTCGGTATGGTCACCGGCTCGCCGCGGGAATCGTGTACCACCGCGTCCAGGTAGGCGATCTCACCCAGGCAGTCACAGCCGAGCTCCAGTGACGTGGTCATGAAGCCCAGGCCCCACTCGCCGATGTCGAACGCCGTCCGCCGGTAGTGATCGGGGGTGGGATCCCGGTACGGCACGAACATCTCGGCGAACGAGAGCCGGTGCGCGACCGGCCGCAGCCGCCCCGCGTCGCGGAAACCCACCGTGTGCAAGACCAGGCCCTCGCGATGGTTGAAGCCCAGGCGCAGCTCCCAGTTCTGCCAGCCCAGCAGCCGGCCCTGGAGCGTAAAGGAAACCCCGTCGGGCTGGCTGACCTGCAGTGGCTTCACCTCGCGCAGCGGCATAGGGATGAGCTCGGGCAGGTACTCGCCCATGACCCCGGGCGGGTCGTGGGCCTCGGGCTCGCTTTCGAGGCTGTCCTCCAGTTCCAGCAGCACCATCCGGTTGAGGTCGACGACCGGGTGCAGCCCGGTGACGTGGTGCGCGTACGGGCTGCCGTCCGGGCTGCCGCGGTGCCACACATCGGCCCAGCCGATCCGCAGCCCGCGGTAGCGCTCGGGGACGAGCGCGGCGCCGTAGGCCCACACGTCGGCCAGCACCAGGGTCATGTCGGTGATGTCGCGCCGGGCCAGCGCCGCGATCAGCTCCGGGTGCGCGCGGAGCATCTCATCGCACTCGTGCCACTCGTCCACGGTCATGTTCGGGTGCTGGCCGTCCGCCAGCCCCTCCCAGCCGGTGACCGCGCCATCGGGCAGGGAGACCACCGCCCGGTAGGCCCGGCCGTCTTCCCGGTTCCAGCACACGGCCAGGGCCTCGCGGCGCGACGCGGACTCGTGCCGGGCCGACTTGGCCGGCTCGACGAGCTCGATCGAGGCGAACCGCCAGCGCGGCGGCTCGACGCCGCGGTCGCGCCGCAGCACGGCGGCGACGCTGCTGATCTCGTCGGCGGTCAGCGGGTCGAGCGGGTGCCCCGCGGCCAGATGCTCGGCGGCTGAGTGCTCCACGGCCAGGTGCTCCGCGCGGGGCGGCTCGGGGGTGCCCACCGGTCAGGCCATCTTGAAGGATTGCGGGCTGACCGGCGCGGGCTGCTGCAGGACCAGCGGCGTGCCGGCGAACTGGGCCCGGATCCCGGAGATCCACCGCTTGCAGCGATCCTCGAGCTGGTTGTCATCGGTCTGCAGGCGGCCGCGGGTCACCAGCGCCCCGAGGTCGGCCCCGGGATAGCGGTAGTCGCCAGGAGCCAGGATGCGCAGGTAGAAGGCCTGCGACTCGCTGGTTATCCCGTGCCAGTCATTTCCCCAGCTGCGGAACGTGACCCGGGCGTCCTCGGTGAGCCGGTAGATGCCGGTCCGCGGGGTCCGGGTGAGCAGCTCCACCTCGTCGCCGGTCTCCTTGATGATGATCTGGCTCCAGACGTCGACGCTGGCCTCGCGGGACCAGCGCTCGTTGATCTCGCCGATGTCGACCTCGTAGTCCACGTCGAGGTACTCGAGCAGGTGGAACAGGAACAGCGGCATGTCGGCGTAGGCGCCGGCGGTCACGTTCGTCATCGAGCTGATCCCGCTGATCCGCGGGTTGAGCTCGCCCAGGTACAGATCGCCGGTACCGGTGTCGACGAGGAAGTCGACCTCGAAGAAGCCCACGTAGCCCTCGGCGGCCAGCCGGTCGCCCAGGCGGCGGGTCATGTCCCTGGCCCGCTGCTTCTGCGCCCTGGTCAGCGTGGCCGGGTAGTCGTTGCCGGCCCAGCCGCCGCGGTACGGGGTGAGCTCGGGGTGGCCGGTGATGTCGTTCATCAGCGGCCCGACCAGCGTGCCGTGCCGGGTCAGGACGGCCTCGACGGCGATCGCGCGGTGGTCGATCCGCCGCATGACCTTGAGCTCGCCCGCGGCCAGCGGCTCCTTGGCCGCGGCCTTGTCCCAGTCGGCCTGGGTCCTGATGAAGAACGTGGTCTTACCAGAGTCGCCGTAGGGCATCTGGACCACGAGGTCCCGGCCCAGCCCGGACCGCTCGGCCAGGTCGGCCAGGTCCTGGTAGCTGGCCGCGCGCCCGAGCACGTTCGGCACGCTGGGCACGCCCGCGTCGTTGCCGAGCTGGGTGGTAATGATCTTGGAATCCAGGCGGTGCCTGAGCTCCGCCGGCGGATGGGCGACCCGGAGCCCGGCCGCGGCCGCCAGCGCCTCGGTCTGCTCGTCGAACATGACGAACACCGCCCGCCCGCCCGGGCCGTGGGAGCGCACGAAGCTGATGACCTCCGGGTGGGAGAGCAGGTAGTTGCAGATGTCCTCGATGGACTCGAACTGGGGGGCCTGCCGGTCCTCGGGCACGAAGACGTTGGGGTGGCCGCCGTCGAACGAGTCGAAGTAGGTGACGTAGTGGAAGTTGCGGACCCAGCGGTCGATCCCGAGCAGGTTGAACGCCGTGGGCGAGATGAAGTAAATCGGCGTCTGGTTGGTACGGAAGAACTCCCGCAGATCGGAGACCCCGTGCAGCTTCGGCGACGGCTCTGTCATCCCGGCCTCCAGGTCTGCGCTCCGGCTGGTCCTGATAGAGCGTGATTACCCGTCCCGGCGCCCGCCAACGCCCGCCGGCTGTCGCGGGCTTGCCGCCGGTGCTCGCCAGGACGGCGGCGGAAGACGGCGGGGCCGGCCGCGGATGAACCTGGCCGACCGCCTGCGCTACCTTTCGCCCATGCACAGCGTCGATGCGACCACAGAGCAGATGATCAGGTCGGTGCTCGCGTACGCGGAGAACCGGCTGCGACTGGACCCGGTCCCGCTGGACGAGGGCGCCCGCGACCCGGCGGCGCTGGCCGCCGCGCTGCGCGGCCTGCTGGGTGACCTGCCGCACAACCCGGACCAGGTGCTCGGCGTGTACACCTCGTGCCTGGCCCCCGCGGTGATCTCGGCGGACAGCCCCCGCTTCCTTGGCTTCATCCCGGCCGCGCCGACCAAGGCGGCGCTGCTGTTCGACATGCTCATCTCCTGCGCGTCGATCCAGGGCATCTCCTGGCTGGAGGCTGCGGGTGCGATCGCGGCGGAGAACCAGGTGCTGCGCCTGATCGCCGACCGGGCCGGGCTGCCGGAATCCGCGGGCGGGTGCTTCGTCTCTGGCGGATCGGCCGCCAACCTGTCGGCGCTGGTCGTCGCCCGTGAGGTGGCCAAGCGCCGGGCGGCCGAAGGCGAGGAAGGGTCGGGCGAGGGAGGGATGGGCGGGGCAAAAAGAGCCGGTCGCCGGTGGCGGGTGGCGGTCAGCTCGGACGCGCATTCCTCGATCGCGGCCACGCTGCGGATCCTCGAGATGGACCCGCTGACCGTGCCGACCGACGATCACCGGATGACCGGCGCCGCGCTGCGGGCTGCGATCGACACCGACGGCGACCCGTCGTCGCTCGCCGCCGTGGTGGCCACGTCGGGAACCACCAACGCGGGGATCATCGATGACCTGGCCGGGACCGCCGCGGTCTGCCGCGAACTCGGCGCGTGGTTCCACGTGGACGGAGCCTACGGGGGCGCGGGCCTGTTCGCGCCGAGCATCCGCCGTGCCTACGACGGCATCGAGCATGCCGACTCGTTCATCGTCGACCCGCACAAGTGGCTGTTCGCGCCGTTCGACTGCGCCGCGCTGATCTACCGCGACCCTTCGCTGGCCCGCTCCGTGCACCGGCAGGAGGCCTCGTACCTCGACGTGATCCACGCCGATCCGGTCGAGTGGAACCCGACGGACTACGCCTACCATCTCACCCGCCGCGCCCGGGGGCTGCCGCTGTGGTTCTCGCTCGCGGTGTACGGGGTCCGGGCCTACTCCGAGGCGATCGAGGCCGCGATCAGCCTGGCCCGCCAGGCCGCGGCCGAGATCGGGACCCGCGATTACCTGGAGCTGATCCGCGAGCCCCAGCTGGGCGTGGTGCTGTTCCGCCGCAAGGGCTGGACTCCCGCGCAGTACACGAGCTGGGCCGACCGGCTGCTGCACGACCAGGTGGCGTTCATCCCGCCGACGGCGTGGGAGGGCGAGACCGTCGCCAGGTTCGCGTTCCTGCACCCACGCACCTCGATGGGCCTGGTCCGCGAAATCCTCGACCGGATGAGCTAGACGCCGGCTCGCCTAGGGCCTGTATCACCCGCGGATCCTGGGCCTCTGTTATTCAGGGGAGGACCTCGGCCACCTAGTGGGGGACGGGCTTCGGTCTCATCCCATGCCGAGGAGACGATCATGAATTCGATCACCCGGCGGATACGGGGCAACCGCCGCGGAGAACAGGCCGCGACCGGGCTCGCGGGCCTGGTGGCCGACCCGGGCGCAGAACCAGCCGAGGCTTCCATCACCGACAGATTGCAACAGCTTCGGCGGCTGGGCACCGAGCAGCTTCGGGTGGCCGCCGAGCTGGAATCGGCCGCCCGCGCCCAGCGCCTGGCCGTCCAGGAGCTGCATCACGGCATCGACGCGTTACTGTCCGACTGGGAGCGGCAGGCCGCCCCGGCGAGCACTCCCGGAGAGCTGGCTCAGGTCCCCGTGTCACCGAGCGCCGCCCACCAGGCGGTCGGCCTGGGACCGGTGCCGCCCGCCCAGCAGCCGGCCGTACCCGAGGCCGAAGTGGCCGCTTGCGTGCTCGGGCCGATGGACCTGACGGTCGCGGGGCAGCGCGTGCTGCGCTGGAACAGCCTCAAGGCCAGGACCGTCTTCCAGTACCTCGTCCTGCAGATGGGCCGTCCGGTCCGGCGCGAGGTGCTCATGGAGCTGATGTGGCCCGAGCACACCCTGGCCTCGGCCCGCAACAACCTCAACGCCGCGCTGTACAGCCTGCGCAGCACCCTGTCCCAGCACGGTCGGGACGACCAGTACATCCTGTACCAGGACGGCTGCTACCTGCCGAATCCGGAGCTGACGTGGTGGATCGATCGCACCGAATTCCTGGCTGCCGTGCAGCATGCGGAAAGCGCCCGGCGCCAGGGGGATCCCCGGCGGGCGATCCACGTGTACCTGCAGGCCGTGCGCCTGTACCGCGGCCCCCTCTTCGAGGATGACGGCGACAGCGACTGGTACCTGCCCGAGCAGCGCCGCCTCAAGGACCTGTACCTGCAGGCCCTGGAAGGCCTGACCGAGATGCACATCGACCTGGGTGACCTCGCCGCGGCGGTCCAGTTCGGCCAGCTCGCGCTCAGCGCCGACCAGTGCTGCGAGGTCGTGCACCGGCTGCTGATGCGGTGCTACGCCCTGCAGCATCAGCAGCAGCTCGTCAGCCGGCAGTACCAGCTCTGCTGCGCCGCGCTCCGCGACGAGCTCGGCGTTTCTCCGGGGGCGGACACCGTGCAGCTCTTCCGCCGCCTCACGGCGGCGGCGGGCGACGAGCCGCCCGCGATCCCGTTCTCGCGGGCGGGCCGACGCTCATAGCTGGCTGAGAGGTAACCGAGAGCATCCCCCGAGAGCCAGCCGGCAGACTCGGGGCATGACCCACCACCACCAGAGCAACTCGCCGCGCAGCTCCGCGCCGCAGCGGGGCGGGCTGGCCGCCAGGGAAAGGGACCGGGGCCTGGCGCGGCTGCGCGCGGCCACCGCGGCGGCGGCCGCCGCCAGTCTGATCGCCGCGGGAGCGGTCGCGTTCAGCCTTCCCGGCGCTACCCATCACACGTCGTCCAGTTCCACCGCGAACAGTACCGGGCAGGGCTCCTCAGCCTCCTCGGGCTCCTCGGCCAGCTCGGGCACGTCCAGCGGCACCAGCACGTCGGGCAGTTCCTCGTCGAGCGGGCTGAGCTCGCCGTCCTCCGCGCCGGCGTCCAGCTCCGGCGGCGGCCAGGTCACCTCGGGCGGGTCATGATGCACGACATCACCTCCAGCACCGCGCTCTGGTACGCGAGCCGCGCGACCGGCGTGGTCAGCCTGGTGCTGCTGTCCGCCGTGATGATCATCGGCATCCTGGTGAACCGGCAGGGACGGCTGCCCGGCCTGCCCAGGTTCGTGGTCCTCGGGCTGCACCGGAACCTGTCCCTGCTCGCGGTGGCGTTCGTCGCCGTGCACGTGCTCTCGGCGGTCGCCGACTCGTTCGTCAGCATCAGCCTGGCCGCGGCCGTGATCCCGTTCGTCTCGTCCTACGAGCCGCTGTGGCTGGGCCTGGGCGCGGTCTCGCTCGACCTGATGGTGGCGATCATCGTGACCAGCCTGCTGCGCGCGCATCTCGGCCGCCGGATCTGGCGCGCCGTGCACTGGCTGGCCTACGCGTCCTGGCCGGTCGCCGTGCTGCACAGCGTCTACTCCAGCCAGGACCTGCAGAGCGGGCCGCTGCTCTACCTGGCCCTCGCCTGCATCCTCGCGGTCCTCGGCGCCCTGGCCTGGCGGGTGGCGCGGGCCCGGGCCGAGCTCCCGCGCGCCGGCCGCGTCCCCGAGCTGATGGACGATCCGCATCTCGTGGCGGGTGGCCGGTGAGCGCCCCGGCCGCCAGCGCCGCGCTGGCCCAGGACGGCCCGGCCGCCGACGACGGGCTCCCCCGGCTGCTGCCGCCCCCGGGCCACGGCGGCGACCTGGCCAGCCACCTGAGAACTCACGGCCCCGTGCCGTACCGCGGCTCGGCCCGGGCGCTGATCCCGGAGGTCCGCGCGGCCGGGCTGACCGGCCGCGGCGGCGCCGCGTTCCCGGTGCACCGCAAGCTGGAGGCCGTGGCCGCGGCCCGCCCCGGGCGCGCGGTCGTAGTCGGCAACGGCGCGGAGGGCGAGCCCGCCAGCCACAAGGACCAGGCCCTGCTGCATCTGGCCCCGCACCTGGTCCTAGACGGGCTGCAGCTGGCCGCGGAGGCGGTCGGCGCCGGGCGCGTGGTGCTGTACGTCCGCCACGACGTGCGGGCCCGCGCCCGGCTGGACGACCAGATCTCGCAACGGTCCGCCCGCAGGCTCGACCGGGCCGCCGTCGAGCTCGTCTCCTCTCCGGCCCGGTTCCTGGCCGGAGAGGAGACCGCACTAGCCAACCTGGTCAGCGGCGGGACGGCGGTGCCGCGGTTCACCCCGCCGCGGGTCTTCGAGCGCGGCGTGGACGGGCGCCCGACCCTGGTCCAGAACGTGGAGACGCTGGCTCACCTGGCGCTGATCGCCCGCTACGGACCCGGCTGGTTCCGCGGCCTGGGCACGCCGGACGAGCCGGGCACCATGCTGTGCACGCTGCACCGGGCTGACGGCTCGGTGAACGTGGCCGAGGCCATCATCGGCACTCCCCTGGCTGGCCTGGTTGATTCCCCCGGCGCCAGCGCTGTCCTGATCGGCGGGTACCACGGGGCCTGGGTACCGGCCGATCAGGTGCCCTGGCTGACGCTGAGCAACGCCTCGCTGCGCCCGGCCGGAGCGTTCACCGGCGCCGGGGTGCTGGCCGCGCTGCCCGCGGACCGGTGCGGCCTGGTCGAATCGGCCCGGGTCGCCCGGTACCTGGCGCTGGAGTCGGCCGGGCAGTGCGGGCCATGCCTGAACGGCCTGCCCTCGATAGCGGCGGCCATGGGCGAGCTGGCCGGGCGGGCCTGCCGCTGGCCAGACCCGCGGGTGCTGGAGAACCTGAGCCGCTGGGCCGGGCTGGTCGAAGGGCGCGGCGCCTGCCACCACCCGGACGGGACGGTCCGGTTCCTCCGCTCCGCGCTGCAGGTGTTCGCCGACGAGGCCCGGCTGCACCTGCAGCGCCGCTGCAGCGCGGCCAGCGGCCAGCCGTTCCTGCCCATTCCGGCCGGGCCGGCCACCGAAGCAGACTGGAGCTCACCATGACCACGCCATCGCCGGGAGGTCGTCCCCCCGGGCCAGCATCGCGGGGGGTTCCGGGGGGTCGTCCCCCCGGGCCATCACGGCTGCGCGTGAACCCGATCGCCTGCTCGGGGCATGGCCTGTGCGCCGAGCTGCTGCCCGAGCTGATCTCACTCGACGAGTGGGGCTACCCGGTCATCGCCGACCAGGCGGTGCCGCCTCGCCTGGCCCGGCAGGCCCGGCGTGCGGTAACGGACTGCCCGGCGCTCGCCCTGCGGCTGGCTCCGGCACCGGAGCGGGCCGGCCATTCCGGGCCTGGCCCGGGACGTCGCGTTAGGGCGGCGTAGTTTCAGAAGGAACGCAGAGGTTAGGCAGACAGGCGGGAGAGAATGCCCGCGCATCCTGGAAGCATGACGAGCCTTATGGAGAATCAGCAGCCCGCCGCCGACCTGGCCGGCGACAAGCTCACCATGCGGGCGGACGGGACGCCGATCCGGGTCCTGGTCGTGGACGATGAGCCCAGCCTGGCCGAGCTCCTGGCCAGCGTGCTCCGTTACGAGGGCTGGGACATCGCCGTCGCGGCGGACGGGTCATCGGCCGTCCGGACCGCGCGCGAGTTCCAGCCCGACGCGGTTGTCCTGGACGTGATGCTGCCCGACTTCAGCGGCTTTGAGGTGCTGCGCCGGCTGCGCGCCGAGCGGCCGCATGTCTGCGTCCTGTTCCTGACCGCGCGCGACGCGGTCGAGGACCGGGTGGCGGGCATCACCGCGGGCGGCGACGACTACGTGACCAAGCCGTTCAGCCTGGAGGAGGTGCTCGCCCGGCTGCGCGGCCTGCTGCGCCGGGCGGGCGTGGCCCGGGCCCGGGCCGGAACCCAGCTGACCGTGGCCGACCTGACCATGGACGAGGACGCCAGGGAGGTGCGCCGGGGCGGCGAGCTGATCGACCTGACCGCGACCGAGTTCGAGCTGCTGCGGTTCCTCATGCGCAATCCCCGGCGGGTGCTGTCCAAGGCGCAGATCCTGGACCGGGTCTGGAACTACGACTTCGGCGGCCAGGCGCACGTGGTCGAGCTGTACATCAGCTACCTGCGCAAGAAGATCGACGCGGGCCGGGAGCCGCTGATCCACACCGTCCGCGGCGTCGGCTACGTGCTGAAGCCGGCCGGCTGAGACAGGCATCCCCGTGAGCCAGGCAGCCGGATCCGGCACGTCCCCCGCGGGCGGGCTGCGCCGCTGGCTGGCGGGCCGGACGCTGCGCACCCGGCTGATCGCCGGCCTCGTGGCGCTGCTGTTCGTGGCCTGCGCCGGGATCGGCGTGGTCACCTATGAGGCCCTGAACCGGGCGCTGCTGAACCAGGTGGACAACCAGCTCACTGAGGCCAGCCAGCGCTATTACAACTGCCTGCACCCCCCGCCGCATCCCGATAATGACGGCGACGGCGAGAACGGCGGCTCCGCTCCGGCCGGCAACCCCCAGGACTGCTACGCGCCGCCCGGGCAGCCGGCGGACACGCTCAGCGCCCAGATCACGCAGGGTGTGGTACTCGACGCGGCCACCGCGCCGAACGGTCCCTGCAAGCTCACCCGCGCCGATGACGAGATACTCACCGCGATGCCGCATAACGGGGAGCCCTACACGGCGACCCTGTCCGGGCTCGGCACCTACCGCCTGATGGCGATGGCGGGCCCGAACGACGCCGTCTACGTCACCGGCCTCCCGCTGAGCTCGATGATCGACACCGTGCACGAGGTGGCGCTCACCGAGATCGCTGTGTTCGCCATCGCCCTGTTCCTCACCGGGTTCATCGGCACCGGGTGGGTGCGGCTGTCGCTGCGGCCGCTGCGCCGGGTGACCGCCACCGCCGCCGAGGTGGCCCGGCTGCCGCTGGCCAGCGAGGTCGACGTGCCGCACCGGGTTCCCGACGCCGACCCGCGGACCGAGGTCGGCCAGCTCGGCGCCGCGTTCAACCGGATGCTCGGGCACGTGGAGAACGCGCTGGCCCGGCGGCAGGCCAGCGAGGCGCGGCTGCGCCGGTTCGCCGCTGACGCGAGCCACGAGCTGCGCACCCCGCTGGCCGCGATCCGCGGCTACGCCGAGCTCGCCCGGCGGCACCCGGACACGCTCCCGCCGGACGTGGAGCACGCCCTGGGCCGGGTGGAGTCGGAATCGGCCCGGATGAGCGCGCTGGTCGAGGACCTGCTGCTGCTGGCCCGGCTGGACGCGGGCCTGCCGCTGGAGTCGCAGCCCGTCGACCTGACCCGGCTGGCCATCGACGCCACCAGCGACGCGCGCGTCGCCGGGCCCGGGCATCGGTGGCAGCTCGAGCTGCCCGAAGGACCGGTGCTGGTGGCCGGTGACGACCAGCGCCTGCACCAGGCGCTCGCCAACCTGCTCAGCAACGCGCGGACGCACACGCCCGCCGGCACCACGGTCACCGTCGGGGTCGGCCCCTCCCCCGGACGCGACGCCGCGCAGCTGAGCGTGACCGACGACGGCCCCGGCATCCCGGCCGAGCTGCAGCCGGACCTGTTCGAGCGGTTCGTCCGGGGTGACAGCTCCCGGTCCCGCGCGGCCGGCAGCACCGGCCTCGGCCTGTCCATCGTGGCCGCGGTCGTCGCGGCCCATAACGGGACGGTCAGCGTGACCAGCGAGCCCGGCCGGACCCGCTTCCTCGTCACGTTGCCGCTGCTGCCCGACCCGGAGCCCCCGCCGGGGAGCTCACAGCCAACGTAGAGGCTGCCCTCAGGGCGCGTGAAAAAAGATCGGGTGACGTTGGTAACCGTGACGTCAGCCAGCAGAGTCCTTGACCACGGTCCCAGCCACCCGGGCCGGACCGCAGCTCCCGAGGGGCCCGCTAGGCATGGCCCTCTCGGCCGCCTGCTGCGCGGGCCCGCGACCGACCCGCGCTGGGCCCGCCCGGCGCTGTTGGCGGTGCTCGCGCTCACCGCGCTGCTCTACACGGTCGGCCTGAGCCGTAGCGGATGGGCCAACGACTTCTACGCCGCCGCGGTCCAGGCCGGCTCGAAGAGCTGGAAGGCGTTCTTCTTCGGCTCGTTCGACTCCTCGAACTTCATCACCGTGGATAAGACGCCCGCCTTCCTGTGGGTCATGGATATCTCCGCCCGGATCTTCGGCGTGAACTACTGGAGCATGCTGGTGCCGCAGGCGGTGGAGGGCGTGGCCACGGCCGGCCTGCTCTACGCCACGGTGCGCCGCTGGTTCGGGCCCGCGGCGGGCATCCTGGCCGCCGCGGTCATGGCACTCACCCCCGTGGCCGCGCTCATGTTCCGGTACAACAACCCCGACGCGCTGCTGACGCTGCTGATGACCGCGGCCGCCTACGCGGTGACGCGCGCGATCGAGGCCGGGAAGACCCGCTGGCTGGTGCTGGCCGGTACCCTGCTCGGCTTCGGGTTCCTGGCCAAGATGCTGCAGGCGTTCCTGGTGCTGCCCGGTTTCGCCGTGGCCTACCTGGTAGCGGGGCCGGCCGGGCTGGTCCAGCGGATCTGGCAGCTGCTGGCCGGCGGCGCGGCGGTGCTGGCCGCCGCGGGCTGGTGGGTGGCGGCCGTGCTGCTCATCCCGGCGGCCGACCGCCCGTACATCGGCGGTTCCACCACCAACAACATCCTGCAGCTCACCTTCGGCTACAACGGGTTCGGCCTGGCTGGACGGCAACGAGCAAGGCGCGATCGGCGGCGCCGCCGGCCACGGGGTCGCCGCGACCGGCGGCACGGCCGGGCTGACCAGGCTGTTCGCCGCGGACATGGGCGGCCAGGTCGGCTGGCTGATCCCGGCCGCGCTGATCGCGCTGGCGGCGCTGCTGTGGGGTACCCGGCGCGAGCCGCGCACCGACCGGACCCGGGCCGCGGCCCTGCTGTGGGGCGGGTGGCTGCTGGTGACCGGCGTGGTGTTCAGCTACATGGCGGGCATCATCCACTCCTACTACACCGTCGCGCTCGCCCCGGCGATCGGCGCCCTGGTGGGCATCGGCGCCGTTCAGCTGTGGCGGGTGCGCGACGGCTGGCGGTTCCACGAGCGCAGCTGGTTCGGCCGGGGCTGGCTGGCGGTCGGCGTGGTGGTCACTGCCTGGTGGTCGTATGTGCTGCTGGAGCGGACCCCGGCGTGGTATCCGTGGCTGCGCGTGGTCGTCCTGGTCGCCGGGCTGGCCGCGGCCGTGCTCCTGCTCGCCGGGCGGTGGCTCTCATCGCTCGCGTCCGCGGCGTGGGTCAGGGTCGCGCTGGTGGCGGCGCCGGTGTCCCTGGCCCTCGTCGCCGCGCTCGCCGGGCCCGCGGCCTACAGCCTGGACACGGCCTTGACGTCGCACACCGGAGCGCTGCCGACCGCAGGCCCGGCGGTGACCGCGCTCGGGGGCCCTGGCGGCTTCGGCACTCCGGGCCGGTTCGGCCGGGGCGGCGGGTTCGGCCGCGGCGGGGGCTTCGGCCGGGCCGGCGGGTTCGGCGGCGGATCCGGTGGCACCGGCGGGTTCGGCGGCACCGGCGGACCCGGAGGCGGCGGTTCGGGGGGCACCGGCGGGTTCGGGGGCAGCACGGGGCAGGGCGCTCCCGGCACCGGGGCCGGCAGGTTCCCCGGTGGATTCCCCGCGGGCTCCCGGGGCGGGTTCCCCGGTGGCGGCCGCGGCGGCTTCGGCGGTGGCCTGGGCGGCAGCACCCAGGTCAGCAGCGCCCTTACCGCTCTGCTCTCCGGCGGCGCGTCCCGCTACCGGTGGGTCGCGGCCACGGTCAGCTCGGACGGCGCGGCGCCGCTGCAGCTGGCCAGCGGTGACCCGATCATGGCGATCGGCGGGTTCAACGGCACCGACCCGGCGCCCACGCTGGCCCAGTTCGAGCGGTACGTGGCGGACCACGAGATCCACTACTTCGTCGGCGCGAACGCCGACAGCTTCGGCGGAGGCGGCTCTGGTACCGCCGCGCAGATCACCGCCTGGGTACGAGCGCACTTCAGCGCAAAGACCGTCGGCGGCGAGACCGTCTACAACCTCACGGCCCCGGCCTCGTCCTAGCCGCGACAGCAGCAATCCCGCCGCCCTGCACCACGGCCGGATCGAAACCGTCACGCGTCATGCCGCCCCGGATTCTCGGCCGTAACCTACCGCCGCGTCTCGCTCTTGCCCGCCAGGTCGAGCAGGTCGTCGAGTATCCGGCCGAACTCCGAGGCCATCAGGGTGAGGTGACCCTGGCCGGGCAGCAGCTGGGCACGGGCCCGCGGGATGTTCGCGGCGAGCCATGCGCCGTGCGCGCCGGGCACCATCCGGTCCTCGTCGCCCTGCCAGATCGCGACCGGGGTGGCGTGGCCCAGCGCGTCGAGGCTGAGTCCCCAGTCCCGGGTGAAGGCCAGGTCGTCGTCCCGCCAGCCGGCGATGCCGGTGGCCAGCGCGGCGCGGAACAACGCAGCCAGGTACTCGGCGAATTCGCCGGTGAGCACCGCCTTGTCGGTGTCCGAGACCAGATCCCCCAGGCCGTCGGCCACCTGGGCGGCGGTGATATCGCGCAGCTCGCCGGCCGCCGCGTCCAGGAACCTGGTGAGATCGGCTTCCCCGGCCGTCGCCGCGCCGAACTCCTCGACGTTCTCCCGGCCCATGCCGGCCAGCCAGTCCAGGCCGGGGCTGTCGCTGGGCGCGACCCCGGCGATGGTGGCGGCCGCCAGGCACCGGACGGGCAGCAAGGCCGCGCAGGCCAGCGCGTGCGGGCCGCCGCCCGACCAGCCGGCGGTGACGAACTCGTCGATGCGGAGTCGGGCCAGGATGGCGTCCACGTCCGCCGCGGCGTCCGCGACCAGCCGACCCGGCTGCGGTTCCGAGTTGCCGTAGCCGGGCCGCGCGTAGAGCACGGTGCGCAGGCCGCGGGCGGCCGCCGCGCCGGCTATCGGCCCGGACTCGACCAGCCCGCTCGGCGTGCCGGTGTGGAACACCAGCGCCAGGCCGTCTTCGGGTCCGGAGACCAGGACATCGAGTATGCCGCCGGACGCCTGGACCGTAAGCCGCTCATAGTCGCTCGCGTGCATGCCGAGAGCGTAGCGGTTCTGGCTGGCTTGCCTTCGCTCGGCGTGGCCGTACAGCAAGACGTCCCGGCGGCCCGAGGGCCGCCGGGACGTCGGGCTCCTGGGTCAGCTGCTCCTGATCCAGGTGTTGTGGAACTGGTTAGCGGTGCCGATCAGGCTGGTGGAATCTTTGGCCAGGCCGCTGCCGTCGACCATGACGATCCTGGTCGCGCCCAGCTTCCTCAGCGAGATCCTGCTGACCCGGCACGAGCTGTAGAGGACCGTGCCGAAGTTGGCGAGCGGCAGCACGGCGCCCGTCGCTCCTGACGACGGGGCCTCGGAGATCACCTCGGCCGAGGACCGGGCCAGGCCGGCCTCGTGCTTGACGATGGTGTGGGTCCAGCCGCGGGTCACGTTCTGGAGCACGAGCGTGTATGTGTCGGTACCGCTGAACGTCACCGATGCGCTCATCTTGTTGCCCGGTCTGACCTGGGTCTTGAAGTTGACCGGCTGCGCCGGGAACATCTCGTACCAGCCATAGTAATTCGGGGTCTTGCCCGCGCAGTCGGAGTCCGTTCCGATCTGCTCGACCGAGGTACTGGAGAAGCCGTCCAGGCCCACCCAGAACGCCGCGTACTGGTGACGCTTCGTGGTGCACGTGGCCTTGGGTTCGATCCAGGTGGCCGAGATGTTGCGGTACCTGCCGCCGTGCAACGCGTAACCGGACCAGTTGCTGCTCTTGATCACGTTGAGCGTCCCGCCGCTGGCGGCAGACCGGGCGCCCCCTGGCGCGCCCGGCGTGATCATTGGATGTCCCGGATAGACGTGAGCCGGGGCGGTGCGCGGTACGGACGACGCGGAGGCGACACCCGCCGCTAGTGCCGACCCGACCGCCAAGGCCAGGGCAGCCAGAGCTACCCCCCAGTGACGTGCCATAGAGGCTCTCCCCTCGGTCATTGCTCCCAATATGCCGATAGGGGAGCCTATATCCGCTGGCCTGCCCGGCATGGCACGAACGCGAGTATTCACGGGCCGCAGGCGCCGGGCGGCACGCTGCCCCGGCTGCCGGTGCGCAGCCGGGGCAGCGCCTGGCCCTGTCCCTATCGGGCTAAGTGCTCCTGAGCCAGGTGTTGCTGAACGCGCCGCCGCTGATCGCGCTGGAAAGGCCGGTACTAGCCGGCTTTTCCGTATATTCGCGGAGGCGACCGGGCGTCGGCGCAGGCGCGTTCTGTCACGAGATGGTCAGCGCCGCGGCCTCAGACCGGCCAGCCGGCCCGGGGTGGCGCCGGGCGGCGGTGCCCCGGCGGCCGGCATCCCGCGCCTGCCGCGCGGCCGGTTCGGCGATCTTGACTTGGGTGACAGAGCTTCGCAACAGCGGCAGCAGAGGCGTACGGTGAAATTCCGCGAGCCCCGGGCCGACACCCGGGGGTTCCGGGGGCCGCCCCCGGGCCAGCACTGAGGAGACGCCGTGCCGCTTCCCGCCGCCCAGAGCACCCCGGCCGCCGCCGAGCGCAACCGCTTCGCGCAGCACCTGTTCGCTCCGCTTCCGCAGCGGTACGACCAGCTGGCCGAGATTCTCTCGTTCGGGCAGAACGGCCGCTGGCGCCGCGCCATGGTCGGCCGGATAGCGCCCGCTCCGGGCCAGGCCGTGCTGGACGTCGCGTCGGGGACGGCCGGCGTCGCGCTTCAGATCGCGGCGCGGACCGGGGCGAGTGTGGTCGGGGTCGATCTCACCGAGCAGATGCTGAGACAGGGCCAGCGCAACGTCGCCGACGCGGGGTTGAGCGACCGCATCCGGCTGACGGCCGGGCGGGCCGAGCAACTGCCGTTCGCCGACGCCACCTTCGACGCGCTGACCTTTACCTACCTGCTCAGGTACGTGCTCGACCCGCAGGCCACGCTCAGCGAGCTGGCCCGCGTGGTCAAGCCGGGCGGCCAGGTCGCGAGCCTGGAGTTCCTGGTGCCCCCGTCGCGGTTCTGGCGCCCCTGGTGGTGGCTCTACACGAGGCTGCTGCTGCCCGCCGGGGGCCTGGTCACCGGCGGCCGGGAATGGTTCGAGGTCGGCCGGTTCCTGGGTCCGAACATCTCCGGGCACTACCGCCGGTACCCGGTCGCCTGGACGGTCGACGCGTGGCGCAAGGCGGGGTTCACCGACGTCGGCGTCCGGGTGATGAGCCTGGGCGGCGGGCTCGTCATGTGGGGAACGCGCGCAGGTGGCTGACGGGCTCGCCGCCAGCCCCCCGGAGCCGGAGCTGCCGCGATCCGATGCCGCGTCGGCGGCAGAGCCCCCGGCCGGGATCCGGGCCGCCGCCCGGCCCGCGTACTACGCCGCGCGCTCGGGCGGCTGGCGCGACTGGTGGACCCTGCTGCATCCGCCGTACACGGCCTGGCACCTCTCCTACGTGGTCATCGGCGCCGCGCTGGCCCCGCAGGTCAACCTCACCGCCCTGCTGGCCACCCTGATCGCCTTCTTCCTTGCCGTCGGCCTGGCGGCGCACGCGCTCGACGAGCTGAACGGCCGCCCGCTGCAAACCCGGATCCCGGCGCCGGTCCTGGTGGCCGTGACGGTCGCGGGCCTCGCGGGCGCCGTCGCCCTGGGCGTCGCCGGGGTGGCCAGGGTCGGCTGGGCGCTGCTGCCGTTCATGGTCGTGGGCGTGCTTCTCGTCATCGCTTACAACGCCGAGCTGTTCGGCGGGATCATCCACACCGACCTGGGCTTCGCCGCGGCGTGGGGCGCCTTCCCGGTGCTGACCGCGTACGCGGCGCAGACCGGAAAGCTCGCCCTGGCCCCGGTCCTCGCGGCGGGCGCGGCGCTGGCCCTGTCGGTGGCGCAGCGCAAGCTGAGCACGCCGGCCCGGACCCTCCGGCGCCGGTCGGTCCGGGTCGAGGGCAGCATGACCCTCGCCGATGGGCAGGTGACCGCGCTCGACCAGCGGGCGCTGCTGGCCCCGCTGGAGGGCGCCCTGCGGGCCACGTCCTGGGGACTGGTGCTGCTCGCGGCGTCGCTGGCGGTGGCCAGGCTCGGCTAGGTCATGTCACAGGACATCGCGGTGCTGCAGGTAGTTGAGCGCGATCCAGCCGACCGGCACCGGGAGCCAGAAGGTGACGGTGCGGAACAGCAGGACCGCGCTGAACGCCACGGTGCCGTGCAGGCCCGCGGCGGTGAGGCCCGCGGACAGCGCCGCCTCGACCGCGCCGATCCCGCCGGGCGTCGGGACCGCTGAGCCGATCGCGCTGCCGGTCAGGTAGACCACCGCGACGGCGGCGAACGAGAGCGAGCCGCCGAACGCCCGGACGGAGACCGCCAGGCAGCCGATGTAGGCGGCGTCCACGACGAGCGTCCCGCCGATGCCCTCGGCCAGCTTGGCCGGCTGCTGCACGAGGTCGAGCAGCCGCGGGATCACCTGGCCGATCGTGGACGTCAGGCGGGACAGCAGCAGCTTGCGGCCGGCCGGTATGGCCAGGACCACCAGGGCCACGCTGACCAGAACGGCCAGGGCGATGTAGGTCCAGCCCGGCGGGCGTAGCGAGGTCTCGTGTGATGAGCCGGCGATCGCGATAAAGATCACTAGCAGGATCAGGTGCAGCGCGAACGCGATGACCTGCGAGACGCCGATGCTGGCTACCGCGTCGGTGGACGTCAGGTTCCTCTTGCGCAGGTAGCGGAGATTAAGCGCCACCCCGCCGACGGCGGCGGGCGTGACCAGGGTCACGAACGAGCAGGCGACCTGGGTGAGGAAGGTCTGGACGAACCTCAGCCGTTCGAGCACGAATCCGGACAGCGCCCACGTGGCCCCGAAGTAGGTCAGCGCGGACAGCAGGAGCGCGACCGCTCCCCAGCGCCAGTCGGCCTGGCGGAGCGCCTGGCTGAAGCTGGTCTTGGTCAGGTCAACGGCCAGGACATAGGCCGCGAACACCGCCGCCACCAGCGTGAGCACGTTCCGCAGCCGAATGCGCTCAACCTGGACGGGAGCGCCCTCGGGGCCGGGCGCGGCGGCGAGCAGGCCCTTCCTGAGCGCGGGCAGCACCTCCTTATGGCGGCTCGCGGCGATCCTGGTCGTGCGGTACAGCACCACCGGCTGGATCAGCGGCGCCACGGCGGCCAGCTCGTCCGCGCTGAGCTTCTGCCGGGCGCTGGCGGCGGCCCGGTCCGGCCCGACCAGCAGCGCCAGCTCGGCCAGGAGCTGGGCCAGGTCCAGCCGTAGCTGAAGGTCGCTCGCCGCCACATCGCCGTTGCCCGGCTCAAGCAGCATGACCTCATCGCCGCCGCTGCCGCGGCTGCCGCCGTCCCGGTGCGGCGGCCCGAGCCCGGGAGCCAGGTTATCGCCGCCGCCGCGACCGTGGCCGTCGCCGGTCAGCAGGATCCGGTCGGCGGTCAGGGCCCGGTGCGTGACCCGCCGGCTGTGCAGCTGGAGCACAACGTCCCAGATCCGCGCGAGCTGCGCGTCGGTCGGCGGGTGCACCAGGTCGGCCAGGGTCGTCCCGTCGTGGCTCTCGTTGGCGATCGCGGAGGCCTCGGGGCCCACCCGGATCAGCGCGCGCAGCCGGGGCGTGGGCACGCCCGCGTCTTCGGTCGCGTAGGTCAGCAGAGCCCGCCGCTCGATGGCCCGCTCCACGGTGAGCGGGGCGCTGCGCGATACCTGCGTGGTCAGCCGCAGCCTGCGGTACAGCCGATAGAACGCATCCGCCGCCTGCTGCTCTCGGTCGAAGACCGTGACGTCCAGCCGACCGCCGCCCCGCAGGGTCGCGGCGTACCGGCGCGTTTCCGCGCTGGAGTCCACGATCCGCCGCATCGCCACGACCGCCGGCTCCACGGTGCTGAGCGCCTCGGCGATCTCCACGGCCGAGGGACGCTCGGAGATCGCGCCGAACGCGTAACGCAGCCCGGCCCCACAGGCTCGGCCCAGCAGCAGGGTGATCACTAGCGAGAACACGGTCGTCTGGTGCACCGCGAGGCTGGCCACTCCGTAGAAGGCGATGGCCAGCCAGAAGATGGTCCGCCACCGGGGGCGGCCGGACAGGCCGATGACCGTGACGTAGGCGGTGAGCCCGGACAGGTACCAGTCCAGCGCGGGCACGGTCTTGCCGGGATGGTGGATGGCCGTGAGCACGTCGTAGAGGCCCTCGGTACCCGGGCCCCGGAGCAGCTGGTTCAGCACCAGCACCACGCCGACGGCCAGGCCGCCGGCGGCCACTCCCTCGGCGAGCCGCCGCGGCTGGCGGCGGATGAGGAGCCGGATGGCGAGGGCGACCGGCAGGATGAGCAGCGCCGCGTGCGCGGCGAAGCCGAGGACCGACACCATGGCCCCGGGCAGGACGTTGCTGGCCTTGACGATGTCGAACTCGGCACCGTCCGCGGTCGCGCGGGCCAGCACCCCCAGCCCGGCCACCAGCACGATCTCGATCAGGGCGATAATGCAGCGCAGCAGGTCGGCGGGAAGGCGGACACGCGGGTCCAGGTAATCCTCGACGTGGACGGCCGGGTGCGCCGCGGCATGCTGCTCGGCGGTGGGACGCGCCGCCGCGGCCTGCTCCGCGGCTGCGTGCTCCGCGGCGGGGCGCACCGGAACCACCGGCGCCGGGCGCAATTCTGCGGCCGGCGGCGGGTCCTCGCGGGGCAACGTCACCCTACGATGGTTTCACCTGGTGGTCATTACGCCCAGAGGACCTCCCAAACCCGATAGCCGGTCAGCCGGTTACTGGTGGCTGCGTGCCCAGTAGGATCCTGAGGCGGATGGTGCGCCGGACGGGGTCACCGGCGGGGGACCACCGCTGACGAGCTGCTGATAGAGCGCGGCCGTGTCGGGGTGCGGCTCACCGTCGGCGGCGATGTCCGTCATCGTGTCCAGGCAGCGGCTCCACGCCTCGCGTACCCCGGCGAGGTTGCCCGCGGCGTGCTCGGCGCGCATCAGGGACCGCCACAGTTGCTCCGCGGCGACGTCGCCGGCCAGCCCGGTTCGCGCCGCGCGGGCCGAGGCCGACGGGTCTCCCACCGCTAGCTCGAGCTCGGCCAGCAGCTCGGCCGCGTCGACGATCTGCGCCCGCACCGTCTCGGTGAAGGCCAGGTCCAGCCACCAGTGGTAGCAGCCGGTGAACGGCTTGCCCCTGATCAGGGTCAGGGCCTGGCGCAGGCCGCCGGGATCACGGTCGGCGATGCCGCGCTCGCTCAGCTCCTCGAAGTCGGCCCAGTCAAACTTCGCGTCCGGGTGCAGCGCGTACTGGCCGGCCCCGAGATGCTCAATCCACTCCCTTCCGTCGGGGGCCCGGCCAAGCTGCCGGCGGGTGCGCACGATCAGCTGGCGCAGCGAGTCGCTCGGCTTCGGGTGATCCGGGTCGGCGCCGAGCAGGTAGCACAGCTGGGCGTTGGACAGGCCGTCCCGGCCGTTCAGGGCGAGGGCGAGGATCAGCTGGCTCTGCGCCGGCTGCAGCGCGGCGGGGGCCCCGTTGACCGTGAACGTCCCCAGGACGCCGATCCGCAGGCTGACCTCCTCGTCCATGTCGTCGGCCGGGTCAGGCTGGTCAGGCTCGCCGGGCGGGTTCTCGCCGGGGACCGGGAACTCCGCCAAAGGCGAGCGGCCCGGGTCATCGAGGCCGGCAGGCGCCGGGTCCGGGTCCGGCGGTTCCTCCAGGCCGACGAGCCCGGGCGCGGGCGGCCACGAGGAGCCGTCGTAGGGCGACTGGTCGGCGGGCACGTCGCGGGTGTCCGCCGCGATCGCGAACAAGCTGGCCAGGGCCTCGTAATCGTCCCTGGTCAGCGGCTGGGGCGAGACATCCAGGTGCAGCGGCGCCACGTGCCCGGCGATCCCGCCCGGCCGGGCCGGGTCGGCGGCCAGCCGGAAGCTGGCGGGCGCGGGATGGCCATCAGGAGCGGCCGTACCGCCGGCCACCAGAGCCGCGATCCCGCCGGGGTCGCTGGCCAGGTCGAGCAGCATCGCCATCTGCTCCGTCGTCGGCGCGATCCGGCTGACCAGGAGCGTCAGGGCCCAGTCCTCGTCACCGGGATCGGCCAGCCGCCGGCGGCGAACGTCGGCGCGGTCCGCGTCGCCCAGCCTGCGCCGCAGGGACACGGCCTTGGCGGCGAGCAGGTCCAGGGCCTCGTCCAGGCTGGCACAGCCGGTGGCCCGCCCGTCCACCGGGTCAAGCTCACCGAACCCGGCCAGGATCAGGTCGTACCAGCCCGTGAGCTGGCTCGTGGTCAGCTCCGCCGCGGCGGTGGCCAGGACCAGATCGGCCAGGTCGGCCGGGCCGTCCACCGTGGTCACCCTCAGGTATTCCAGGTCGATGAGCACGTACCCGCCGTCGGCGGCGACGCCGGCGGTCAGCAGACCCGGCAGCAGGTCCCCGGTCGGACCGGCCGGGAACGGCGGAGCGGGCGCGTGCCGCGGCAGTTCCAGCCGCCAGGCCGTGCCCTGCCGTCCGCCCGGTACCGCGAACGGTCCCGGGGGCGGCTCGCTGGACGGGCTGTCGAGCAGCAGTTCCAGGCCGGACCGGTGGACCCAGACCCCGGTGATCTCCGGGATCGGCTGCCCGGCGGCCATCAGCCCGGCGCCGAGCTGGCCGAGCGCGGACCGCAGCGCCGTGGCGGGCGGCAGCGGCGGCAGCGGCCGGGGGGCCGTGCCGGGATAAGGCTCCATCTCCGGGTACAGGGCCGGGTCGTCCCCGTCGTACAGCATGGGCCCGGCCCCGTCGTACAGCGCCGAGCCGTCCTCGTCGTACAGCGCCGCCACGGAATCCGGCACCATCCCGGAGTACGACAGCGGCCCGGGCCCTGGCGTCTCGGGATACGCCTGCGCCGCGGCGCGCAGGCGCTGCTCGGCCGTGATCACCGGCGCGCTCGCCGGCAGCGGTATCCTCCGGCCGGGCCGGCGGGCCTGCCGCTGGCGGCGGCGCATCCGGGCCAGGGCGACGCTGGCCCCGCCGACCAGGACTCCCGCGCCGAAGATGGCGAACGGCGGGATCTGGCTCAGCGTGCCCGGGGCCGGGTCGGCCGACGCGACCGGGCGGGCGGTCGCCACCGGCGGCGCGGCCGCGGCCCCCGTGGCGGGCATTCCGGCGGGGACGCCCGCCGCGTCCGTGCCGGGCTGGCTGGCACTGGCCGCCGGGTGGGGGCGCTGGAAGTGCGGGTCGGCCGAATCATGGCCCGGGTGAAGGCTGGACCCGTGACCCGCGGAGGCCGGCGCCGACGACGGCGCCGCCGGGCCCGGGCTGGCCGGGACCTGCAGCACCCATCCCGGCCACACCACCGAAGGATCGGTGAAGACCTGGCCGTCGCCCATCGCGTGCCCGAGGTTGAGCTTGACGATCTCGGGATACAGGTCCCCGTGGCCGAGATACCGCTGCGCGATCGTCCAGAGGCAATCGCCGCCGCGTACCGTCACCATCTGGTAGAAGCCCATGCTCATCACCTGGGGGGCGTGTGGGTCGGCGCCGTTCGCCCCGGCCGGAGGGCCCGGCGGCTGGACAGCGGGAGTGGCCGGCGGCGGGCCGGACCGCACGGCCGAGACGACGGCGACCGGGGCCGGCGCGCTGGCGAGCACGGCCGCTGGCTGGCTGGTCACGGCCAGGGTCACGAACGTGACCAGCCAGCTGGCCGCGTGCTGCAGGCCGCCGAGCCGCAGGCCCGGGGCGCTGCGCCCCCGGAGCGCGGCCTGGACCTCCGCGACGACCGCGGCGGTGAACAGGGCCCACGCTATCCAGCTGATGTCGCGGACGGCGCCGAGGAAGACCGTCCCGTTGTCACGGTGCAGCAGCAGCGCGCCCGCGTGGCGCCACGCCGGGAGGTGGCGCGGGACCGGGTTGCCGCCCAGCCGGTACAGGGCCAGCGGCAGTCCGACCACCAGGACGGCCAGCGCCGCCAGCGCGGCGGCGCCGCGCAGGGCTGTTCCCAGACGCCCCCTGCGGGCCCGGCGGCTCACCGGCCTGGTCCTGTCACGCCGGCCACCAGCGAGGCGGTGGCCGAGCCGGTTGACGACATCGAGTCGATGCCGATGATCGACAGCACCCGGGTCGGCGCGGTCACGGTGACGGTCACGTGGATCGACTCCGTTCCTACCGGGGTCACGGTGCCGTGGTAGCCCGCGGCGGCCAGGTACTGCCGCGCCGCGGCCAGGGCCTGGCCCTGGTCCACGGTGAATGACCCGGTTGAGTAGGCGTTCGCCGGATTGACCAGGCCGGCGCCTGCCCTCGCGGCCTCTTGCGCGATGGCGTTGGCGTTCTCTGCCTGGTTCAGCTTGGCGCCGCCATCGATGACGACGCCGGCCAGGGCGACCAGCGCCACGAACAGCACCAGCAGCATCAGCGTGATCGATCCCCGCTCGCGGTCACCGCCGCGCCCCGTTCGCGCGCGCCACCATCCTGGTGAGCTCATCGTGCGCTCCTTGCCCCGCCCGCCTTTCCGAGGCCTCTTCATCCTGCCGGGCACCGTCGGCGTCTGAGTATTCGCCTGCGCTGTGACGGTCACTGTGACATCACCGCTCCCGGAACGGGTCGAGGGGCGAGGTGAACGTGAAACTCAGGGTCCGGCTGCCGGGCAGGCCGGGCACCACCAGGTCGGACAGCGGTACCTGGCAGAGGACCGTGGCGGTCACCGTGGCGGGCTGGCCGACCGGCACGCCGAACTGGGCCGTGTCGACGGTCACCACGGGATTGCAGTCCAGGCCGTCTCGGCTGAGCGCCGCCCTGGCACTGGACAACGCGGCCGCCTGAGCCGCGCCCGGCGTCAGCGAGATCGATGCCTGCCGGGCCGCGTCGCGGGCGGCCGCGTCCACCGCCCCCTGCGCGATCGACGTCCGTCCGGCCGCCACCACCAGGCCGAGGATGAACAGGAGCACCGGCGCCAAGACGACCAACTCCAGCGCGGCATTGCCCTCGTCGCGACCGCCGCTGCGGGCCAGGATCGGCACGTTACTTCCCGTTCCCCTAGGGTGCGACGAACTTCTCAACCGGCGCCTGGACGGCCTGGCTGATGTTGATGACCAGGCCGGGCACGAAGGTCGGCACGTGACCGGTCACGGTGATCTGGATCGTCGGCGTGGCGTCGCCCGCGCCGGTCGCCGCCGCGGCGGCCGACGGGCCGAGCAGGTATCCGGATGCGTCGTTGCGGGCGAACGCGAGCGCGGCCTGGGTGCCGGCGCCGGCGCCGGCGCCGGGCAGCCGGGCCGCGTCGACTCCCTGCCGCGCCGCCGCCAGGGCCGCCTCCCGGGCCAGGTACCACAGCGCGCCCTGGATGATCACCATGATCACCAGCATGAACACCGGGACGATGATCACGTAGGTGAGGACCAGCGCCCCGTCATCGCGGCGGGCCAGCCTGCGCAGGCCGGGCCCGCGCAAGCGGCCCGATGGCATGATCAGGGGATCTTGCCTTCCCACTCCGAGATCTTCGACCTCAGGAAGGTGGCCGTCAGGGCGGCGGCTCCGACCAGGATCCCGGCGATCACCAGCCACTCCAGGGTGAGCGCACCCGACTCCGGATTCCCGTCCAGAGCCGCGCGAGCACGGCAGTAGGCGCGGTCCAGCAGGTACCTGACCGCCAGCCACATGGGGTCCCATATCGGGTCCATCGAGCACCTCCCTCCTTCGGACCGGTCCTATCCCGGCCCGAACGTGCGATAGACGATGGGAAAGATCAGCAGCAGCAGGAAGCCGGCCCCGAGCAGCGCGATCGGGATCACCATGGTGGTGCTGCGCGCGCCCGCCCTGGCCCGCTCGGCGGCGAGCGCCTCCGCGCGCATCGAGGCCGCGCGCGCCGCCAGCGTGTCCAGGATCTTGGCTCCCTCCTGGCCGGCCACCTCGGCGATGTCGGCGATGTCAGCGAGCTCGGAGATCCCGGTCTCCCGGGCCAGGTCGGCCAGCGCGGTCCAGGGCGGCGCCCCTGACCTGCGGGCCGCGTTGAGCGCGCCGGAGATTCGGCGGAACGCCCAGCCGTCGCCGATCTCGGCGGCGGCCTCGAGGGCCTCGGTCGGGCCGGCGCCCGCGCCCCGCTCCAGCGAGACCAGGTCGAGGTAGCTGGTCAGGATCTGCCGGAAGTCCGCCCGCCGCTCGGCGGCGTTGACCCTGGTGACCAGGTCAGGGGCGAAGAACAGCGCGACTCCGCAACCGATCGAGACGACGGCAGGAACCGACCAGGTCAGGTGCGGGTTGGCCAGCGAGATGAGCGCGGAGAGCGCCAGCGGGCACGCGAGCCCGAGCAAGCCGCAGCCGACCTTGGTCGCTATCCAGCTCTCCCGGTCCTTGCCCAGCAGGGCCAGGTCTTCCGTCGGCACCGGCAGCCAGGGCAGTTCCGCGGCGATGCGCTGAGCCAGCTTGCCCGCCGGGCGGCCCGCGGGCTCCGCGCTCCGGCCGGGGTCCAGGGCGCCCTGGTCCAGCCGGGCCAGGGCCGCGTCCAGCCGGGCGGGCGCGGGCACGATCTCGCGCACGATGAGGAAGATGCCGAGGCCGCCGAGGACGCCCGCGGCGATGACCCACAAGTTCACCGGCGGCTCCCGACTACCGTGCGGTCATCGGCGGTCTGGTGCTGCTCCTCGGCGGCGAGGAACCGGCCCGGGGTGGGCATCGCGCCGAGCCGGTACAGCCAGCCGAGGCCTGCCGCGTACAGCCCGGTGACCAGGGCCAGCACGAATTCCCCGGGTATGGTGCCGTAGGGGCGCGAATAGGACCGGTTGAGCACGGCGAAGATCGTGAACCCGCCGATGAAGACCGCGATCCAGCGCAGCGTCGTCCGGTGCTGCGCCCGTTCCGCCTCGATCTCGCGCCGGGCGGCGACGTCCCTGGCGATCATCACCGCGAGCGCGTTGAGCACGTCCCGCACTCCCCCGCCCCGGCGGCCGGTCGCGATGATCAGCGCGGCCGCGATCCGGTCACCGGCCGGGTCGTCGATCTCGGCCGCGAACGCGCGCAGCGCCGCCTCCGTGCCCGCACGCGAGCTCAGCCTGCTGGCCAGGGCCGCGACCGGCCCCGCGATGGCCGCGGGCGCCGAGCGCGCGCTGGCCTCGATAGCCTCCTCCAGGCCCCGGCTGGCGGTGAGCATGTCGGACAGGCGCCGGGTCCACTGCTCCAGGCCCTCCAGCTTCGCGGTGCGCTCGCGCTGGCGCCGCGTGCTGAGCACGCGGGGCAGGAAGATGACCGCCAGCCCGGCCGCCAGGCCTGCGACCGGCCACCGGGTGATCGCGAGCACCCCCAGCCCCGCCACCACCGCCAGCACCGCCTGGCGGTGCGACCAGTCCGACAGTGAGCGGGCGACCGGCCGCCGCCGCGGCGGCGGGACGCCGGGCGGGCGGACCCGACCGATCAGCTCCCGGACTCCCAGCACCAGCCCGGCGGCGATCGCCGCGCCCGCGAGGGCGGCCAGCACGATCATCGCCAGCCGCCTCCCCGGGGTATCGGCGGCTGGGCCAGCGCCTGGCGGGCCGCCGCCCGCTGCCGGTCCAGCAGCGCGGGGTCGAATCCGGCCGCCACGAGCCTGCCGAACAGCCGCGGCGAGGGGGTGTGCGCGGCGACCGCCTGCCCGTCCGGGCCTTCGGGCAGGAACAGCCGGTTGACGGCCGGGCGGTCGGTGTCGCCCGGCGGCATCACTTCCAGGATCTCCGACACGTACCGCAGCGTCCGCTTCCCGTCGTGCCGCTTGCGCACGTGCACGACCAGGTCGACGGCCATGCCGACCAGGATGTGGATGGCGCGCTCGGCCAGGGTCAGGCCGCCGCGCAGGCCCAGGATCAGGATCCGGTCGAACACCTCCCCCGGGGAGTTGGCGTGCAGCGTGCACATCGAGCCCTCCTGGCCCGAGTTCATCGCCTCCAGCATCGGCATGATCTCGCTGCGCCGTACCTCGCCGACCAGGATGCGCTGGGGGTTGTGCCGCAGCGCGTGCGCGATCAGGTCATGCAGCGAGATGCCGCCTACTCCCTCGGAGTTCGGCTCCCGCGCTTCGAACGCGATCACGTCCGGGTGCTGCGCGCTCCCGTGCAGGAACAGCTCGTACTCCGTTTCCAGGGTGGCGATCCGCTCGCCCGGCGGGATTTCCGAGGCCAGTCCCCGCAGCAGCGTGGTCTTGCCGGCGTTCACGCCGCCGGTCACGATGATGTTGCAGCGGCTCCTCACCGCGGCGGCGAGGAAGCTGGCGAGCGTCGGGTCAACGGTGCCGAGCTGGACCAGCCGGGCCAGGCTGATGTTCAGCTGGCCGTGCCTGCGCAGCGACACGGACGGGCGCGGGGTGACCGACATCGTGGCCGTCATCCGGGCGCCGCCGGCGAGCGCGACGCTGACCAGCGGGGAGGCGGCCGAGAAGTCCCGTGCGGTCTGGCCGCCGCGCGCGGCCCAGTTGCGGATCATCGCGATCAGCTCGTCGTCGCTGGAGGCGACGGGAATCCCGCTGACCCGCTCCCCGGTCGCGTAGGTGACCCACACCTCGTCACAGCCGTTGACGTCGACGTTCTCGACTTGCGGGTCCCGCAGGTACCCGGACAGCGGGCCGAGCCCGTACCGCTGGTCGTACACCGCCTGGGCCAGGGCTTCCCGCTCGGCGGGCGAGAGCACGGGAGCGCCGGCCCTGACCTCCCGCTCGGCCCAGGCCCGGACGGCGTCAGCGATCAGCGGCAGCGCCTGGTCCGGGCTGGCGCCGTCCTGCAGCCGGTCCGCGATCACCGCGAGAATGTCCGCGACGCCGCGGAGCCTGACGTCGGACAGGCTCGAGGGCGCCCTCGGGGGCCGGCAGGCCCGGGCCCGTGCCGGGGACCGGGCCCGTCGCGGAGCTGGTGACGCGGGCCGGTCACGGGCTGCCGTGGCGGGGGCAGTGACGAGGCGGGCGCGGCCGGGGGCAGCGGGTCGAGCGGCGAGGCCGGGCGGGCGGGGTCGGTCTGGGTCATCGGCTCGTGCTCGCCTCCCGTGGCGCCGGCCCCGGCGGGTACGGCGGCCCGGCCGACGAGCCGGGAGCGGCGTCGCGCAGCGCGCGCCCCGCGGGCCCGGCCGCCCTGATCAGCGGCCTGGCCTGCAGCCCGCGGCGGCTGCCGACACCGTCCGACAGCACGCCGGCGGTCTTCGCGTCGTACGGCAAGGAGCCGGCCACCGGGACTCCGAGGACCCGGGAGATCTCGCGGGGGTGGTGCGTTCCCTCGCCGACCAGGAGCAAGGCCACGCGGCCTGAGCCGCCAAGTATCTGGGCCAGCATCTCGACCCGGGCCCTGGCCTTGCTGACCTGGCGCAGCGTGGGGCGCAGGACCAGCACCACCAGGCTGGCCGCGGCGAGCACCGGCGCCGGGCCCCCGCCGGCGTCGAGGCGCCCGCAGTCGGCGATGACGTCCGCGGGCTGGGCCGCGAGCGTGGCGGCCAGTGCTGGCCAGACCGGCGCGAGCGCGGTGCTCTGGCGGGGGTCGGAGATCCCGGCGAGCAGCAGCCTGCCGCGCTCGTCATCGAGCTCGATCAGCTGCGGCCACAGCGCCGACGCCGCCGCGTCCGGGTTCTGCCCGGCTTCGATGGCCAGGGCCAGCAGCCCGTTCCTGGACGGCATGTGCCCGGCGAACAGCCCGGCCAGGATGTCGCCGCCGCTGGGGTCGCATTCGGCCAGGATGACCTGCCCGGGCCAGCCGAGGGACAGCGCCAGGGCCGCGGTGGTCACGCCGGGCGAGCCCCCGGCCGACACCAGCGTGTACAGGCTCACGGCGCGTTCCGGTGGGTGACCACGAGTGCGATCTGCCCGGTGGCGGCCTGCTCGGCCACCGCGGGCCCGGTGCCGGACGGGACCAGGAGGTCGACGACGTCGAGCCCGTTCTGGTCGGTGACCGTGTCCACCGCCTCGACGGTGGCCTGTATCGGCTGGGTGAGCACCGGCGCGGCCCCGGACCCGGTGTTCCCGCCCGCGGCGGGCGTGGCGACCACCAGGACCTGATCACCGGGCGCCAGGCCGCTGGCCGGCAGCCCGGACGGCTTGACCGCGACCGGGACGAGGTCCTGGCCGGGGCCGGGCGATAGCTTGCTGGTCACCTCGGACGGGACCAGCAGCGTCCCCGGCCGCAGGGAGGTGGCGGCGACCAGGCCCACCACCTGCGACAGCTGCCGGGCCGGGATCGTCGTCAGGCCCGGCCCGGCCGCGATGGTCGTGGTGCCGACGTCGGCCGACGTGATCACCGCCCCGACGGGCACCGGCGCGGTCACTATGACCACCGGGACCTGGTGGTTCGCCCGGTTGTAGAGCGCGGCGCTGGCCAGGATCCCGGCGCCGACCAGCGCCGCGGCCAGGGCGATCATGGCCGGCCGGCGGCGCCGCGGGAGCCCGCGCAGCTGGCCGCGGGCCGCCTGCCGGACCGGCCCGTTCCTGGGCGGCTCGGGCTCGGGATGGAAGACGGTGCCGAAATCAAGATCCGGGTTGCTGCCGCTCATCCGCCGGTCACCAGGGCCTCTCCCGCCGCGACGCGCAGCATTATCGGCGTGCTCACGGGCCTGCCGTTGGCGACCGTTCCTCCGGTACCGCCCGAGCCGACCCAGAAGACATTCCACAAGACGGTGACCGACGCCGCGTAGGCGTTGCCCGGCTGCCCGGCCGACGGCTGGTCATAGGTGTAGGAGCAGGCGGTGTGCTGGGCGCTCGCCGCCAGCGCGGGCTGGTAGGCGGTACCCGGGCCGGTGCACGTGACGCCGGGCAGCGCGCCGCCGGGATTGAAGACGATCTTCGTGGGTACCGCGGTCGCCCGGGCCCAGACCGGGCCGGCCGTCACGGTCCGGCTCACCGGCCCCCAGACGGCGCGGGGTACCCAGAACCACTCCGGCAGCCCGACCAGGCCGTCCCGCCCGCGGGGCGGGGCGGTGCGCGGCTGCAGGTCGGGGATGACCAGCTCGCCGATCGCGATGATCGACAGCTGCTGCGGGGTCACCGCGGGCGCGCCGGTCGCGTTGTTGACCAGGGTCACCCCGCCGAACGGCTGGCCGCCGGGACAGGTGATCGCCTCCCAGGTGTGGCCCTTGGGCGCAGGCCAGGACAGGCCGAGGAACTTGGCCTGCTGCTGCGACAGCGGGGTCAGCGTGCACGCCGACTTGGCGCCCCCGCCCCCGCCCCCGCCGGCCGAGCCGGGCTGGCCGCCCGTTCCCGTGGTGTCGGTGCACACGAACTGGTAGCCGCCGTTGACCAGCTGGTAGTGGCAGCCGCCGCCGGCCGGGAGCCCGGGCGCGGCGAAGGCGGCGCCGGCCGGCAGCACGAGCGCGGCGGCCAGCAGCGCGGCGGCCAGCGCGAGCCGGCCGGTCACACGGTTCACGGAACGCACGACAACACCACCGGGACCTGATCGCTGACCAGCCAGCGGCCGCGGGTGAGCACCAGCGTGCTGATCAGGTTGACTCGGGAATTGCCCAGGCTGCCGATCACCTGGCCGGTGCTGGCGCTCTGCGCGCCCGCATTGCTGAAGTCCGCGCAATCGTGCACGGCCGCGCGGACGCCGGTGACCTGCACGCCGAGGATGTGCGGCACCGGGCCGCCGTACTGGATCTCCCCCCGCGCCCAGTCGGCCTCGAACCCGCTGATCAGGGACGGGATGAGGGCGGGCGCGACGGACCGGGCCAGGATGGCCCGCGCGCGGCCCGCATCCTGGGTGTCCAGGGCCTGGCCCAGTGCCTGCCAGTAACCCATGTAAGCGGCGACGACCTGGTCGTGAACGCTCACCGGTCCCCCGGCCAGCGTCGCAGGCGACGCCGCGGCCGGGGCCTGTCCGGTGGCCTTGTGCGGCAGCGCGACGGCCGACTGGCCGCCGCAGCCCCCTACGGCCAGCGTTAAGGCCGTCAGCCCGCCAAGCCAGCCAACCGCGCTGGCCAGCGGCCTGCTCCCCCGGCCCGCCACGCGCCGGGGCAGCCCGGACGCGCCGGGTGACGGTTGACGGGCGGCAACGAGCAATGTCATATGCCGTGCTGCTCCCGCCGACTGTATTGTTAGCCACTGACCGCCTCGCCAGCATTGCAAACCTCCGGCGGTTGGCACAACCCACTTGACCATTAAATATTGCGTGATCATGGGATCTTTTCGAACAGTGCCTGAGCAACGGCCCCGGGCTGGCTGCGCGAATCACCGTGCCCGCGGGCCGGGCGGGGCCGGATCCCCGGAGGAGAACGGTGGCGCTGCCGCTAAGCCTCGCCTGCTCTGAATGCGACCGCACCCAGGGCCTGCGTGACGGCTCGGCGCCGGTCGAGGGAGTCAGCCTGACCTGCATCGGCCTGCCGGTCGAGGAGGTCTTCCACCGGATGGTGCGCTTCGCCGAGTTCGACGCCGCTGAGCTCTCGCTATCCAGCTACGTGCTCAGCCTTCAGATGGGCAACCCGTTCATAGCCGTGCCCGCCTTCCCGTCGCGGATGTTCCGTCATAGCGGCATCTACGTCAATAGCCGCTCCGGGATTGCCGAACCGGCGGACCTAATCGGCCGGACGGTGGGCGTCGCAGAATACCAGCTGACCGCTAATGTCTGGATCCGCGGCATACTGCAAGAGCACTATGGCGTGCCCGCGGCGTCGGTAACCTACCGGACGGGCGGGCTGCACGCGCCCGGGCGCGTCGAGAAGCTGCCGCTGTCGCTCCCCGACGATATCCGCGTCGAGCCGATCGGGGACCGGCAGACGCTGGCGCAGATGCTGGTCGCCGGCGAGATCGACGCCCTCTACACGCCCCGCACCCCGGCCCCGTACGCGCAGGGCAGGCCGGAGGTGCGGCGCCTGTTCGGCGACGCCGCGGCCGAGGAGGCGCGGTACTTCGCGGATACCGGGGTGTTCCCGATCATGCACACCGTGGTCCTGCGGCGCGCCCTGTACGCCGAGCACCGGTGGCTGGCCCGGGCCGTCTTCAAGGCCTTCGAGCGGGCGCGGGGCCAGGCGCTCGACCGCATCGACGAGACCGCCACCCTGAAGTACATCGTGCCGTGGCTGCCGGAGGAGGTCGCCAGGACCCGTCGCCTGCTGGGCGACGACTACTGGCCCTACGGCGTGCCGCCGAACCAGCGGGCCCTGGAAACCTTCCTCAGGTACTCCCACGAGCAAGGGCTCGCCCGGCGCCTGCTGCGCCCCGCCGAGCTGTTTGCTCCCGAGACGCTCGAGGATTTCGTGACCTGATCTATACGAGACCGCGGACATCGGCCTAGCATGCGCTCGTGGCCATGGTGTTCGGGGTGGTCAAACGGCTCCTGGTCGGCCGCCCCATGCAAAGCGACCGGCTCGGCCACACGCTGCTGCCGAAACGGATCGCGCTGCCGGTGTTCGCCAGTGACGCGCTGTCCTCGGTGGCCTACGCCACCGAGGAGATCCTGATCGTGCTGTCGGTCGGCGGGATCGCGTTCTTCTCCTACACCCCGTGGATCGCGCTCGCCGTCGGCGTGCTGATGCTGGTCGTGGTGGCGTCCTACCGGCAGAACGTGCACGCGTACCCGTCCGGCGGCGGGGACTACGAGGTGGCGGGCACCAACCTCGGGCAGCGGGTGGGCCTGGTCGTGGCCAGCGCGCTGATGGTCGACTACACGCTGACCGTCGCGGTATCGGTGTCCGCCGGCGTCGCGAACCTGGCCTCGGCGTTCCCGGCCCTGAACGCGCACGTGACGATCATCGCGGTGCTGGTGGTGGCCGTGATCGCGCTGATGAACCTGCGCGGGGTGCGCGAGTCGGGGACGGTGTTCGCGATCCCCACCTACTGCTTCATCGGCGCCGTCTGCCTGATGATCATCTGGGGCGTCGTCCGGCTGGGCCTGGGCCACCCGCTGCGCGCCGAGAGCGCGGGCTACCACATCCCCGACGCCCGTTCATACTCCGGGCTGCTGCTGGTGTTCTTGCTGCTGCGCGCGTTCTCCTCCGGCTGCACGGCCCTGACCGGGGTCGAGGCGATCAGCAACGGGGTGCCCGCGTTCCGCAAGCCGAAGAGCAAGAACGCCGCGACCACGCTGGCCCTGCTGGGCATCATCGCGGTCTCGATGTTCTTCGGCGTCACCGCGCTGGCGCTGGTCAGCCACGTGCACATCTGCCCCAGCGCGGCCAACTGCGTGCCGCACGTCGCCGACCAGCGGACGGTGATCGCCCAGGTCGGGCGCGCGGTGTTCGGCGACACCTCGCCGCTGTTCTACGTGCTGCAGCTGGTCACGGCGCTGATCCTGGTGCTGGCGGCCAACACCGCGTTCAACGGCTTCCCGGTGCTGGCCTCGATCCTGTCCCGGGACGGGTTCCTGCCGCGCCAGCTGCGCACCCGGGGTGACCGGCTGGCCTTCAGCAACGGGATCCTGCTGCTGTCGGGGTTCGCGATCTTGCTGATCGTGGTGTTCCAGGCGTCGCCCACCCGGCTGATCCAGCTGTACATCATCGGCGTGTTCGTCTCGTTCACCTGCAGCCAGACCGGGATGATCCGGCACTGGAACCGGCTGCTGCGCACCACCACCGACCGCGGCACGCGGCGGCACATGCTCCGGTCCCGGACGATCAACACGATCGGTGCCTGCTTCACCGGGGTCGTCCTGGTCATCGTGCTGGTCAGCAAGTTCGCCAGCGGCGCCTGGATCGTGGTGGTGGCCATGCCGGTGATCTGGCTCACCATGCGCGCCATCTTCCGGCACTACCAGAGCGTGGCGGCCGAACTGGAGCCGGACGGCGACGCGCCACCGGTCACGCTGCCCGCCAGCAACCGGGCCATCGTCCTGGTGTCCAAGCTGCACCTGCCGACCCTGCGCGCGCTCGCCTACGCCCGGGCCACCCGGCCGACGCATCTCGAGGCGATCACGGTGAACGTCGACGAGGCCGAGACGCTGCGGCTGAAGGAAGAATGGGACCGGTCCGACATCCCGGTGCCGCTGACCGTGGTGGCCTCCCCGTACCGCGAGATCACCCGGCCGATCGTGCAGTACGTGAAGCAGCTGCGCCGGGAGAGCCCGCGCGACATCGTGACCGTGTTCATCCCGGAGTACGTGCTCGGCCACTGGTGGGAGCAGGTGCTGCACAACCAGTCGGCGCTGCGGCTCAAGGCCCGGCTGCTGCAGCAGCGCGGCGTGGTCGTGGCCAGCGTGCCTTACCAGCTGAAGTCCGCGACCCAGGCCGCGGCGGCCGCCAGCCTGCCCTGGAAGGCGGCGCTCCCGCCGCTGCGGCGGCTGACGGCGGGCCGCGACGAGCTGCAGGCGGCAGAGCTGCAGGCCGAGATCGACCAGCGGGTGGCCACGCCGATCGGCGACTGCACCGACCGGGAGGTGGCCGACGTCGCGGGCATCCTGCGCAGCGTGACGCTGCGGCCGCGCGGCCCGAGCCTGACGATGGAGGCCGACCTGTGGGACGGCACCGGCCACGTCACCCTGATCTGGCTGGGCCGGCGCAACATTCCCGGCGTCCAGCCCGGCCGCCGCATCATGGTCCACGGCCGGGTGACCCGGATCAAGGGCGAGCGCACGATCTACAACCCGGTCTACGAGCTGCAGCCGACCGCGGCCGGGGCGGACGGGGCCGGCCCGGGCTGAGCGGCCCGCGGCCGCTCAGGGCCGGAACCGGTAGCCCATGCCCGGCTCGGTGAGCAGGTGCCGCGGCCGGGAGGGGTCGGGCTCCAGCTTGCGGCGCAGCTGGGCCACGTAGACCCGCAGGTAGTTACCCTCGGTCTGGTACTCCGGGCCCCATACCTCGTGCAACAGCTGGCGCTGCGTGACCAGCCGGTCGCTGTTCCGCACCAGGACCTCGAGCAGCTGCCACTCGGTCGGCGTGAGCCGCACGTCGGTGCCGTCCCGCCGCACCCGCTTGTCCGCCAGGTCCACGGTGAAGTCGCTGGTGACGACGACCGGCTCGTCCGGGGCGGGCGACGCCCGGCGCACCGCCGCGCGCAGCCTGGCCAGCAGCTCGTCCATCCCGAACGGCTTGGTGACGTAGTCGTCCGCGCCCGCGTCGAGCGCCGCCACCTTCTGGCTCTCCTGGCCCCAGGCGGACAGCACGATGATCGGCGTGGACGTCCAGCCGCGGACTCCCCTGATCACGTCGGTCCCGTCCATGTCCGGCAGGCCGAGGTCGAGGATCAGCACGTCGGGCCGGTCGCGGGCCATCGCCGCCAGGCCGGACGCCCCGTCGGTCGCCACAGCGACCTCGTACTGGCGCGCGGTCAGGTTGATCCGCAGCGCGCGCAGGATCGGCGCCTCGTCGTCGATGACCAGGACCCGGGTCACGGGTCGGCGGCCACGACGGCGCGCGGGGCCCGGCTGGCGGCCGGCAGGGTCACCCTGATCGTGAGCCCGCCGCCGGGGGTGTCCGCCGCGCTGACCGAGCCGCCCATCGACTCGAGAAACCCCTTGACCACGGCCAGGCCCAGGCCGACCCCGGTCCCGGTGCTCGCCTCCCGCCGGCTGGCGTCCAGCCGCTCGAACGGCTCGAACATCCGGATCTTGAGGTGGTCCGGCACGCCCGGCCCGTGGTCGCTGACCTCCAGGATCACGCTGTCCCCCAACTGGCTGGCCCGCAGGCCCGGCGGGCGGCCGGGCGGCGAGTACGCCAGCGCGTTGGCGAACAGGTTGGCCAGCACCCGTTCGAGCAGGCCCGGATCGGTGCGGGCCAGCGGCAGCCGGTCCGGCACGGCGAGCCGCACGGCGCCGCCCCCGTCCAGGCCGCGCAGCGCGACCGGTGCCACCTCGTCGATCGCGGTGGGCCGCAGGAACGGCTGCAGCGAGCCGGCCGACAGCCGGCTCATGTCGAGCAGGTTGCCGATCAGCGCGTCGAGCCGGTCGGCGCCTTGCTCGATGGTGGCCAGCAGGGCCGCCTCGTCCGCGGGCGTCCACTGCACGTCGGTCTGGCGCAGCGTGCTGACGCTGGCCTTGATCGATGCCAGCGGCGTGCGCAGGTCGTGGCTGACCGCGGCGAGCAGCGCGGTGCGCATCCGGTTGCCTTCCGCGAGCGCCTCGGCCTGCGCGGCCTGGGTGCGCAGCCGGTCCCGGTCCAGCGCGGAGGCGGCCTGCGCGGCGAAACCGTCCAGCAGCCGCGCGGTCACCTGCTTGGTCTGCGCGCTGATGACCAGGGCCAGGCCGGGCCGCGCCGTGACCCGGACCGTCACGGCACCGGGCGGCGCGGTCCCGCTGGCGGCGACGCGCACCCACTGGTCCCCGACCTGCTCGAGGAGCTCCGCCCGGCCTCCCCGGGTACCGGTGAGGTGGCCGAGCACCGCCGCCGGGGTGTCGGCGCCGCCCAGGACCGTCTGGGCCAGCGCGAGCAGCTCGGCGGCCTCCTCCGAGCTGCGGGCCGCCTGCTGCGCCCGGTGCGCGGCGAGGTGGACGACGCTGCTGACCGTGACCGCGACGGTGACGAACAGCAGCAGCGCCAGCAGGTTCTGCGGGTCGGCGATCGTAAGCGTGTGCACCGGCCGGGTGAAGTACCAGTTGAGCAGCAGGCTGGAGGTGACCGCGGCGAGCACGGCCGGCCAGAACCCGCCCACTACCGCGACCGCGACCACGGCCACCAGGTAGATCAGCAGGTCGTCGGACAGGCCCAGGCGATGCTGCCCGGCGACGAGGGCCGCGGTCAGCAGCGGCAGCCCGGCGACGAGGAGGACGCCGACCAGCAGCCGCCTGCGGCCGATGCCGCTGGACAGGCCCGACAGCCCGGACAGGGCCCGGGCCCAGCGCCGCCGGGGCGCGGCCTGACCGCGCTCGGGCCGGGCCGGCTCGCCCCCCGGGCCGGCCTGCTCCGGCAGCACGTCAGGAGGCCGGGCGGCCGCATCGGCCGGCGGCCAGCGCTCATCGGGCACCTCCACAATCCATAGTGTGAACGAAGAAGCGACGCGGCGCACTAGCACCCCGGCCCCGGCTCCGGCCAGGACGCAGGCGGCCATCGTGACGGCCGCGCGCGCGGCGGCGGGGCCGGTCGGGTGCAGCTGCGCGTAGGGCGCGCGGGAGAAGCCCACCACCGTCAGCCAGCCGATCGCGCCGAGCAGCGGCGCGACCGCGGGCTCGGCCACGAAAGACCCGGCTGCAACGATGACGGCGGCGAGGATCAGCACCCACGCGGCGTCGACCCGGCCGCCGGTGCCCGCGGCGGCCGCGCCGACCACGAGCAGCGCGGCGAACCCGGCCGGCAGCGCGAGCGGCGCCGCGAGCCCTCTTCGCCTGGGTCGAGCGGTCATCTCATGACCAGTTGACCGCGGCCCCGGCCGGTTTCCGGTGATCTTGACGCGATCTTAACGCGGCCCGCGCGGGTCTTGACGCGCCCTTAGCGGCCGGCCGTCCGGTGCGACGTTTCGGCCAGGCCGGAAACGTCCTTCTCATAGGCTCGTGCCATGGACGCCATTACCGGGCCCAGCCCCGTGCTGCCGCGGGTCGTGGACGATCCGGCCCAGGTCCGGGCGATCCTGGCCGATCCCGGCTACAGGGTTCCCGATCCCGGCCGCGGCGCGCCCGCAGGCACGATGGCGTGGCTGCGGCAGAACGTGGCCCGCCTGTCCAACGGCGCCGATCACGCGCGCCGCCGGGAACTTGCCGAGGACCTGCTGCGCCGGCTGGATCTGGGCGCGCTTCGCGCCGGGGCCCGCGACGCGACGAACTCCGCGATCGACGCGGCGGGCGGCCGCCCGTTCGACGCGATGACGCTGGTGGCCCGGCGGGTGCCGGTCCGGGTGCTGGCCGAGGCTCTCGACGTCGCCGACCCGGAGCAGGCCACCGGGCAGCTGGCCGCGGTGGCCGCTGCCTTCCTGCCCGGTATGGTCGACCGGGGAACGGCCGACGTCAGCGTGGCCCGGCTGGCCGAGTTGCTGCCGGCCCCGACGAGCAGGTGGCGGCCCGGATCGGGCTGCTGGTCCAGGCCTATGAGGCCACCGCCGGGCTGATCGGCAACGCGGTGGCCGCCGGGATGCAGGCGGCGGTGCCCCGGCCCGCGGCCGACGTGGTGGCCCAGACCGTCCGCAGCAACCCGCCGGTCCGGTTCACCCGGCGGGTGACCCCCTCCGGGGAGACCATCGCGCTGGACCTCACCGCCGCCCGCGATGACCCGGCCGGGCACCTGGGGTTCGGTTCCGGCCCGCGGGCCTGCCCGGGCGCGGCCCACGCGCGCGCGCTGGCCGAGGGTGCCGTCGAGCCGCTGCTGGGCCGCTGCCGCTGGACCGGAGCCGAGATCAGCTACCCCGACCCGCCCGCCCTGCACGTGCCCGTGAGCCTCGAGCTGACCGAGCGCTGACCCCCGGCGCGCTCAGCGCCCCGCTCGGCCTGATAACGGGTCAGCGGGTCACGACTCGGCGGCGTCCGGGTCCTCGCCGCGGTCGAAGCGGTTGACCGCGATCAGGCCGACGATGAACACCGCGACCATGGCGATCAGCAGCTCGAGCACGAAGATCGGCCCGCTGATGCCGCGGGCCCCAGGGCGCGGCGGGCCGCCGGGGCGGGCGAGGCTGCCCCGCGGCTCCCTCCGCTCGTCAGCTGCCTCGTCCACCGGCGGAGCTACGTGGTTCCGGGCACCGTGCAGACCGCGCCGCGGTCCGCGCCGGACACCAGCGCCGCGTACTTGGCCATGGCCCCGCTGGTGTAGTTCGGCGCCGGGCGCTTCCAGTCCGCCCGCCGCCGCTGCAGTTCCGCGTCGTCGACGGCCAGCTCGAGCCGCCGCTGCGGGACGTCGAGGACGATGCCGTCACCGTCGCGGACCAGCGCGATCGGGCCGCCGTCCCAGGCCTCGGGCGCGGCGTGCGCCACGCAGGCCCCGAACGTGGCACCGGAGAACCGCCCGTCGGTCACCAGGACCACGTCGCGGCCGAGCCCGGCCCCCTTGATGGCCGCAGTGACCGCGAGCATCTCGCGCATGCCCGGCCCGCCCTTGGGGCCCTCGTTCCTGATGACCAGGACGTCGCCGCGGCCGACCTGGCGCGCGGTGACCGCGGCGAAGCAGTCCTCCTCGGACTCGAAGACCCGCGCGCGCCCGTCGAACCGGAGCGTCTCGATGCCCGGCGTCTTCACCACCGCGCCGTTCGGCACCAGGCTGCCCCGCAGCACCGCTAGCCCGCCGTCGGGCTGGAACGGGTCCTTCGCCGGCCGGACGACCTTGCCGTCGGGCTCGAACGCGTCGGCCACGTTCTGGCCAAGCGTCTTCCCGTTAAGGGTCATCGCGTCGCCGTCGACCAGGCCGGCCGACAGCAGCTCGCGCAGGATCACCGGGACGCCGCCGACCTGGTCGAGCTCGCTCATGACGTAAAGCCCGGTCGGCCGCACCGAGGCGATCACCGGGGTGCGGCGGCTCACCGCGTCGAAGTCGTCCAGGGTCAGCTCGACCCCGGCCTCGTGCGCGATGGCCAGCAGGTGCAGCACCGCGTTGGTCGAACCCGCCGTGGCCATCACCACGGTGGCCGCGTTCAGGAACGCCGCCCTGGTCATGATCTGCCGCGGCCGCAGCCCGGCCGCCAGCGCCCCGACCACGGCCACGCCGGTCCGCCGGGCCAGGTCGGTCCGCTCCGCCGACACCGCCGGCGGCGACGCCTCGCCGGGCAGCGTCATGCCCAGCGCCTCGGCGCACATCGACATCGTGTTGGCCGTGTACATGCCCGCGCACGAGCCCGCGCCGGGGCAGGCCGCCCGCTCGATCGCCAGCAGGTCGGCGTCGGAGACCTCGCCGGCCGCGTGCCCGCCGACCGCCTCGAACACGTCCTGGATAGTCAGCGACCGGCCGAGCGCGTGGCCCGGCAGGATCGTGCCGCCGTAGAGGAACGCGGCGGGCAGGTCGAGCCGGGCGCAGGCCATGAGCATGCCGGGCAGCGACTTGTCGCACCCGGCGATCGCGACCAGCGCGTCGAACTGCTCGGCGTTCATCATCAGCTCGACCGAGTCGGCGATGATCTCGCGGCTGACCAGCGACGCCTTCATGCCCTCGGTGCCCATCGAGATCCCGTCCGACACCGCGATCGTGCCGAACTCCAGCGGCACCGCCCCGGCCTGCCGGACGCCCTCCTTCGCCGCGGTGGCCAGCCCGTTCAGGTGCACGTTGCACGGTGTGACCTCGTTCCAGGAGGAGGCCACGCCCACCTGCGGCCGCTGCAGGTCGTCCTCGGACAGGCCGACGGCGCGCAGCATCGAGCGGGCCGGGGCCCGGGACGGGCCAGTGGTGAGCGGGCCGGAACGCGGCCGGGGCAGCTGGCTGGTCATACCTTCTCCGTGAGGTTTTCGAGGTGAAGCGGGGTGTCGGGAGGCTCCGCGCCCGCGCGCAGCAGGCCGTAGGCGACGCCGTCGGCAAGAGCCTCCCACGAGGCGGTGACGATGTCGTCGGAAACGCCGACCGTGGTCCACTCCCCCACACTGTCGGCCGAGGTGAGCATCACCCGGGTGACCGCGCTGGTCGCGGCCCGGCCGTCCAGGATCCGCACCTTGTAGTCGACCAGGTGGATGCCGGACAGCGCCGGGTAGAAGTCGCTCAGCCCGCGGCGCAGCGCCTGGTCCAGCGCGTGCACCGGGCCGACGCCCTCGCCGACGGCGACCACCCGGTCGTCGCCGAGGCGCAGCCGCACGATAGCCTCGCTGCGGTCCTCGGCCGCGGAGCGCTCGATCATCACGCGGTAGCTGTCCAGGGAGAACCACGCGGGCAGCGCTCCGGCGATCTTGCGGACCAGCAGCTCGAACGACGCGTCGGCGGCCTCGTACGCGTAGCCGCGGTGCTCGGCCGCCTTGACCTGGTCCAGCACCTCGGTAGCCAGCTCGGGCGAGAGGTCCAGGCCGAGCTCGGCCGCCTTGGCCAGCACGTTGCTGCGCCCGGCGAGCTCGCTGACCAGCACGTGCTGGCGGTTGCCCACCGCGCCGGGATCCACGTGGGCGTACGCGTCGGGCCGGCGCGCGATCGCCGACGCGTGCAGGCCCGCCTTGGTCGCGAAGGCCGAGGATCCCACGTAGGGCTGGCGCGCCTCGAACGGCAGGTTGGCGAACTCGGCGATGGTCCGGGCCGTAGACGCCAGCTCGGCCAGGCGGCCGGGGGGCAGCAGCTCGTGGCCCCGCTTCAGCTCCAGGCCGGCGATGATCGCGAACAGGTCGGCGTTGCCGCAGCGCTCGCCGTAGCCGTTGGCCGCGCCCTGCACGTGCAGCGCGCCGCCGGACACGGCCACCACCGAGTTGGCCACCGCGCACGCCGAGTCGTTGTGGAAGTGCACGCCCACCCGGCCCCGGCCCGAGGCGGCCACCTCGGCGACCACGCGGGCGGCGTCGTCCGGCAGCGTGCCGCCGTTGGTGTCGCACAGTACCAGCGTGTCGGCGCCGGCCTCGACCGCGGCGTCCAGCACTGCCAGCGCGTAGCCCCGGTCGGCCCGGTAGCCGTCGAAGAAGTGCTCGGCGTCGAAGACCACGCGCCGCCCGGCGGTGGCCATGTAGGCCACCGAGTCGGCCACCATGGCCAGGTTCTCCTCCCGGGTGGTGCGCAGCGCCTCGTCGACGTGCAGGGTCCAGGCCTTGCCGACCAGGGTCACGATCGGCGTCTGCGCGGCCAGCAGGGCGGCCAGGTTGGCGTCGTCGTCGACGCCGCGGCGCGGCAGCCGGGTGGCACCGAACGCCGCGAGCTGGGCGTTCTTCAGGTCAAGCTCGCCCACCCGGGCGAAGAACTCGGCGTCCTTGGGGTTGGACCCCGGCCACCCGCCCTCGACCACGTCCACGCCCAGCGCGTCGAGCGCCGCGGCGACCCGGAGCTTGTCGGCCACGGTGAGGTCGAGGCCGACCTGCTGCGAGCCGTCCCGCAGCGTGGTGTCGTAGATCTCTACCTTGGGCTGGTTGTCCGGGCCGGCCGCGCTCACCGGGCACCTGCCGTCGCGCCGAGCGCGGACCGCAGCGCGTCGTGCCAGCCGGTGGTGGTCTCCGGGACGCCGGCGCCGAGCACCGCAGACACCGCGGCGTCCAGGTCGGCGGCGGCGTCCGGCTCGCCGAGATGATCCAGCATCAGCGCCGCCGACAGCACCGCGCCGGCCGGGTTCGCCCGGCCGGTGCCCGCTATGTCCGGGGCCGAGCCGTGCACCGGCTCGAAGACCGACGGGCCGGTCCGGTCCGGGTTGAGGTTCCCGCTCGGCGCCACGCCCAGGCCGCCCGTCAGCGCGGCGCCCAGGTCGGACAGGATGTCGCCGAACAGGTTGTCGGTGACGATCACGTCGAACCTGGCCGGGTCGTCGACCAGGTACAGGCAGGCCGCGTCGACGTGCGCGTAATCCAGCGTGACGCCCGCCTGGGCCGCTACCTCCCCGGCGGTCCGGCGCCACAGGTCCCCGGCGTGCACCAGCACGTTGGTCTTGTGCACCAGGGTCAGCCGGCCGCGGCGCCGGGTGGCCAGCTCGGCGGCGTACCGCACGCAGCGCTCGATCCCCGCCCGCGTGTTCAGTGACTCCTCGGTCGCGCTCTCGAACGCGGTGCCGCGGTGCACGGTGCCGCCCGCGCCCGCGTACAGGCCCTCGGTGTTCTCGCGCACGATCACGAAGTCGAGGGCCTCGTGCTTGTGCCGGGCCACGGCGCCGGCCACGCCGGGGCGCAGCTTGGACGGCCGCAGGTTCACGTACAGGTCGAGCTCGGCCCGCAGCCGCAGCAGCAGGCCGCGCTCGAGCACGCCCGGCGGCACGTCGGGACTGCCGACCGCGCCGAGCAGGACCGCGTCGGTCTTGCGCAGCTCGTCGAGGACGGCGTCGGGCAGCACCTCGCCGGTGGCCAGGAAGTGCTGGGCGCCGAGCGGGTAACCGCGCCAGTCAACGGCGAACCCGTGCCGGGTGGCCGTCGCGTCGACGCAGTCCCGCGCGACCGCGGTGACCTCCGGCCCGACGCCGTCGCCGGGCAGCAGCGCGATCGTGTAGGCCCGGGTCTGCCCGGGCCCGGCTACCGGGCCTGGCGAGGTCATGCGCCCTCCCCGTCGGCCTCGTCCCGGTCGGTGGGCGCGTCCAGCCAGCTCATCATCTGCCGCAGCGGGCGGCCGGTCCGCTCGATCTGGCTGTCGGCCGCGGCCCGGCGGAGGCGCTCGAAGTTGGGCCGGCCGGCGTCGTCCTCGGCGATCCATTCCCGGGCGAACTCGCCGGACTGGATGTCGGCCAGCAGCTTGGCCATCGCCGCCCGGGTCGTCTCCCCGATCACCCGCGGGCCGCGGGTCAGGTCGCCGTACTCGGCGGTGTCGCTGACCGAGTAGCGCATCCACTTCATGCCGCCTTCGTACATCAGGTCGACGATCAGCTTCAGCTCGTGCAGGCACTCGAAGTAGGCGACCTCCGGCTGGTAGCCGGCCGCCACCAGGGTCTCGAACCCGGCGTTCACCAGGGCGGTCACCCCGCCGCAGAGCACGGCCTGCTCGCCGAACAGGTCGCTCTCGGTCTCCTCCTGGAACGTGGTGACCAGCGCCCCGGCCTTGGTGCCGCCGATCCCGGCCGCGTAGGAGAGGGCCAGGTCCCAGGCCTTGCCCGTGGCGTCCTGGGCCACCGCGACGAGCACCGGGGTGCCCTGGCCGGCCTCGAACTGGCGCCGCACCAGGTGCCCGGGCGCCTTGGGCGCGACCATCGCCACGTCGACCTCGGGCGGCGGGGCGATGTAGCCGAAGTGGATGTTGAAGCCGTGCGCGAAGAACAGCGCGTCGCCCGGCCGCAGGTTCGGCGCGATCGCCTCGGCGTAGAGCTTGCGCTGGCCGGTGTCCGGCGTGAGCACCATGATCACGTCCGCCCAGGCGCAGGCGTCGGCGGGCGTGGTGACCGTGAGGCCCTCGGCCTCGGCGCGCGGCCGGGACTTCGATCCCTCGGGCAGTCCGACGCGGACCTCGCAGCCGGAGTCGCGCAGGCTCAGCGCGTGGGCGTGGCCCTGCGAACCGTAGCCGAGCACGGCGATCTTGCGGCCCTGGATCACGCCGAGGTCCGCGTCGGTGTCGTAGTAGACGGTGGCCATGGGTGTAGGTGTCCTCTCAGGCAGGTCAGTTAGGTTGGCCGGTCAGACGGCTTCGGCCGCGGGCTCGGCGACCGCGGCCAGGCCGCGGTCGGTGATCGTGTGGTTGCCGCGGGACATCGCGATCCGGCCGGTGCGCACCAGCTCGCAGGTCCCGTAGGGCTCCAGGTTGGCCAGCAGTGAGTCGAGCTTCCCGGGGCTGCTCGTGGCCTCCAGGATCACCGTCTCCGGGCTCATGTCGACGACCTTGGTGTGGAACACCGTGGCCACCTCGAGCAGCTCGCCGCGCAGTGCCGGGTCGATCCTGACCTTGATCAGCGCGAGCTCCCGCTCCACCGCGGCGCCCTCGTCGAGCTCGACCACCTTCAGCACCCGGACCAGCTTGTCCAGCTGCTTGGCCACCTGCTCCACGGGCGTCGAGGCGCCGTCGACGACGATCGTCATCCGGCTCACCCGCTCGTCCTCGGTGGGGCCCACGGCGAGGGAGGAGATATTGAACGCTCGCCGCGAGAACAGGCCCGCGACGTGGGCCAGGACTCCTGGCTTGTTCTCGACCAGGACCGACAGGGTGTGGGTACTCATCGGGCCGGCACCTCTCTGCTGTTTCCGGTGTGCATCTCGCGGGCCGTGGCGGCCTTCTGTTCCTCGGGGGTGAACTCAGGCCCGAGCGTGATCTCGTCGTTCGGCCGGCCCGCGGCCACCATCGGGAACACGCCCTCCCGGTCGTGCACCCGGAAGTCGACCACGGTCGGGACGTCGGAGTTGGCGAGGGTCTTCTCGAGCACGGCGTCGACGTCGTCGGCGCGCTCGCAGCGCAGGCCGAGGCAGCCGTAGGCCTCGGCCAGCTTGACGTAGTCGGGGATCGCCGTGCCCAGCTCGACCTCGGAGTACCGCTCCTCGTAGAACAGCTCCTGCCACTGCCGCACCATGCCGAGGAAGCCGTTGTTGAAGATCAGCACCTTGATCGGCAGGTGCTCGATCGCGCACGTGGCCAGCTCCTGGGCGGTCATCTGGAAGCAGCCGTCGCCGTCGATGGCGACGACCAGCTCGCCGGGCCTGCCCACCTGCGCGCCCATGGCGGCGGGGACCGCGAAGCCCATCGTGCCGAGGCCGCCGGAGTTGATCCAGCTGCGCGGCCTGGTGAACGAGTAGTGCTGGGACGCGTGCATCTGGTGCTGCCCGACGCCGGCCACTACCACCGCTTCCCCGCCGGTGAGCGCGGACAGCCGCTCCACCACGTGCTGCGGCTTCAGCGGGCCGTCCGGCTCCTGGGTGTAGCGCAGCGGGAACCGCCGCTTCCAGTCATCGACGCACCGCAGCCAGGCGCCGGTGTCGGGCGGGCCGTCCTCGGCGATGGCGGCGGCCAGGCTGTCCACGAGGCCGGCCAGCGTGGCCCGGACGTCGCCGACGATCGGCACGTCGGGCTCCCGGTTCTTGCCGATCTCGGCCGGGTCGATGTCGGCGTGCACCACCTTGGCGCGCGGCGCGAAGTCGGCCAGCCGCCCGGTCACCCGGTCGTCGAAGCGCGCCCCGAGGGCGACGAGCAGGTCGGCCTCTTGCAGCGCGGCCACGGCCGTGTAGCAGCCGTGCATGCCCGGCATGCCGAGCGCGAGCGGATGGGGGTCGGGGAAGGCGCCGCGCGCCATCAGCGTGGTCGTGACCGGCGCCTGCGCCAGCTCGGCCAGCGCGAGCAGCTCGGCGTGAGCCTCCGCCTTGATCACGCCGCCGCCGACGTACAGCACCGGTCGCCGCGCCTGGCGCAGCATCCTGGCCGCCTCGCGCACCGCGGCCGCGTCCGGCCCGGCCGACAGCCGGTAGCCGGGCAGCTCCATGGCCGGCGGCCAGGTTCCCGCCCCCCACGTCATCGTGGCCTGCAGGATGTCCTTAGGAACGTCGACGAGCACCGGGCCGGGCCGGCCGGTCGAGGCGATGTGGAACGCCTCGGCGATCGCCGCGGGGATCCGCTCGGCCCGGGTGACGAGCTCGTTGTGCTTGGTGACCGGGAGCGTGATCCCGGTGATGTCCGCCTCCTGGAACGCGTCGCTGCCGATCAGTGCGCTGGGGACCTGGCCGGTGATCGCCACGACCGGCACCGAATCCATGTAGGCGTCGGCCAGCGCGGTGACCAGGTTGGTCGCGCCCGGGCCGCTGGTGGCCATGCAGACCCCGGTCCGGCCAGTGGCCCAGGCGTAGCCCTCGGCGGCGTGCCCCGCGCCCTGCTCATGGCGTACCAGCACGTGCCGCAGCGTCGACGACCGGATCGGGTCGTAGGCCGGGAGTATCGCGCCGCCGGGAAGTCCGAAGACCACGTCGACGCCCTGTTGCTCGAGACTGCGCACCAGCGCCTGGGCTCCGGTCAGTTCCACGTGTTGCTCCTTCGATTTCCAGCCGCGAGTTCCAACAAAAAACCTCCTCGCCGTCTCGGCGTAGGAGGTGAGCGCGAGCCCTGCGTGCGGGCTCGCGCTACGTGATGAGGAGTACCTGTGATCGATCGGCGCGCATAACAGAATCTCCATCCGGGTGGTCAGCGAACAGGATAACACTATCCGCGGTCCGGCTGACCGGGGCGTCATTCGGGAATTCACGGCGTCGTGGCGGCCAGGCTCGGCAGCCAGGCCGGGCGGCCCGCCTCGAACGCGGCGATCTCCTGCTCGTGCCGCAGCGTCAGCGCGATGTCGTCGAGCCCCTCGAGCAGCCGCCACCGGGCGTAGTCGGCGAGCTCGAACGGCTCGGGCGCCAGGCCCGCCGACGGGACCGAGACACTGCGGTCCGAGACGTCCACCACGACCTCGGCGTCCGGGTCGGCCGCCAGCGCGGCGAACAGCCGGGCTACGGTTTCCTGGCTCGCCTGGGCCGGGACCAGCCCGGCGGCCACGCTGTTGTTGCGGAAGATGTCGCCGAAGCTCGGCGCCACGACCGCCTGGAAGCCGAAGTCCTGCAGCGCCCAGACCGCGTGCTCGCGGGACGAGCCGCAGCCGAAGTTCGCCCCGGCCACGAGCACCTTCGCCTCGGCCGCGCCGGGGCGGTTGAGCACAAAGCCGGGGACCTCACGCCAGGCGCCGAACAGGCCGGCAGCGAACCCGGTGCGCTCGACCCGCTTGAGCCAGGCCGCCGGGATGATCTGGTCGGTGTCGACGTCGCGGCGGTCGAGCGCGACCGCGCGGCCGGTGATGAGCTGAATCCCGGGCATTTTTAGAGATCTCCTGGCAGCGTGAAGTGTCCGGCGACGGCGGTTGCCGCCGCCACTGCGGGCGACACCAGGTGGGTGCGCCCGCCGGGGCCCTGGCGCCCCTCGAAGTTGCGGTTGCTGGTCGACGCCGAGCGCTGGCCGGGGGCGAGGATGTCGCCGTTCATGCCCAGGCACATCGAACACCCGGCGGACCGCCACTCGAACCCGGCGTCGGTGAAGGCCTTGTCCAGGCCCTCGGCCTCGGCCTCGGCCTTGACCCTTGCGGAGCCGGGCACGATGAGCGCCCGGACGCCGGGGCTGACCTGGCGGCCGCGGACCACGTCCGCGGCCGCGCGCAGGTCCTCGAGCCGACCGTTGGTGCACGAGCCGATGAACACGGTGTCCACGGTGATGTCGCGGATCGCGGTTCCCGGCGTGAGGCCCATGTAGGCCAGGGCGCGCTCGGCCCCCTGCCGCAGCTCGGGCGTGGGCATCGAGCTGGGATCGGGCACCACCTCGTCGATCGTGGCCGACTGTGCCGGGTTGGTGCCCCAGGTGACCGCGGGCCGCAGGGCGGACGCGTCGATGCGGATCTCGCGGTCGAACTCGGCGCCGTCGTCGGCGACCAGGCCGCGCCAGTCGTCCAGCGCCTGCTCCCACAGCTTGCTCTTCGGGCTGAACGTGCGGCCCTCGAGGAACGCGAAGGTGGTGTCGTCCGGGGCGATCATCCCGGCCCGGGCCCCGCCCTCGATGGACATGTTGCAGACGGTCATCCGGCCCTGCATGGACAGCGCGCGCACGGCCGCGCCGCGGTACTCGATGACCGATCCGACGCCGCCGCCGGTCCCGAGCGCCCGGATGATGCCGAGGACCAGGTCCTTGGCCGTGCACTCGGGCCCGAGCTCGCCGTCCACGGTCACCGCCATGGCCGCGGGCTTGGCCTGGCGCAGCGTCTGCGTGGCCAGCACGTGCTCGACCTCGCTGGTGCCGATGCCGAAGGCCAGCGTGCCGAACGCGCCGTGGGTCGAGGTGTGGCTGTCCCCGCACACGATCGTCATGCCGGGCTGGGTCAGGCCGAGCTGCGGCCCGATGACGTGCACGATGCCCTGCTCGGGGCTGCCCAGCGGGTACAGGGTGATCCCGTGGGCCTCGGCGTTCCGGCGCAGCCGGGCGATCTGCTCGGCGGCCAGCGGGTCGGCGATGGGCCGGTCCAGGCCTATGGTCGGCACGTCGTGGTCCATCGTCGCCACGGTCAGGTCGGGCCGCCGAACCTTCCGCCCGGCCAGCTCCAGGCCCTCGAACGCCTGGGGCGAGGTGACCTCGTGCACCAGGTGCATGTCGATGTACAGCAGCGGCGGCTCGCCTGCGGGGCTGGCCACGACGTGCCGGTCCCAGATCTTGTCGAAGAGGCGTCCAGCCATGGCGTCCAGCTCTCTCGCGTTGTCTCAGATAATGAGATAAGATGTTCAGTCTATGGACACTCTAGGGCGGTCCGGCGCGGCCCGCAACCGGATCAGCACGAGCGAGCCGGAGGGGCCCGGCGGCGCCTGGACTGAGGAGCGAGGAACGAGCGACGAGGGAAAGCGGCCCCTCAAGGGGCCCCGGAGGCAAGCAAAATACAGCGGGGTCGGCGTGCTCGACCGCTCGATGGCCCTGCTCGACCTGCTCGGCGACGGCCCGCGCACGCTGCGGTCGCTGGCGCAGGCCAGCGGGCTGCCCCGGCCCACGGCCCACCGGCTGCTGGTCGCGCTCGAGGTACACGGCCTGGTCGGGCGCGCCGCCGACGGTGCCTTCCGGCTCGGGCCGCGGCTGACCGAGCTGGCGCTGCGGGCCGGCCATGGGCTCGAGCTCGGGACGCTCGCGGCCGGGGTGCTGGCCCGGCTGCACGACCAGACCGGGGAGAGCGTCCAGCTGTACCTGCGCTCGGGCGACCAGCGGCTGTGCGTCGCCGCCCGGGACGCCGGCGCGGGCCTGCGCGACAGCGTGCCGGTGGGCGCGCTGCTGCCACTCGACGCCGGGTCCGGCGGAAAGGTCCTGCTGGCCTGGTCGGACGATGCCAGCCGGTTCCCGGCGGCGGGGCCGGACGAACTGGCCGCGGCGCGGCGGCGCGGCTGGGCGTCGAGCGTCGCCGAGCGCGAGCCCGGCGCGGCCAGCGTCAGCGCCCCGGTGCTGCGCGACGGGGCGCTGCTCGGTGCCCTGTGCGTTTCCGGCCCGGCCAGCCGGCTGGGCAGCTCGCCGGGCCACCGCCTGGCGCCGCTGGTGGTCGCGGCCGCGCGGGAACTCGCGGAGCTGGCCGGCGCCGCCGGCGGCGCGCCCGCGCCCGGGTTCGGGGACTCTCCCGGCCCGTCCCGCGGGGACTCCCCCGGGCCGCCGCGCATCCCGGCGCCCGCCTAGTCGCGCGAGGCTCCGGCGTCACCGCCGTTGTCCCTGCGGTCCAGGGCGATCTGGACCGCCTGCAGCGCCCGCCGGCCGTCGTCGGCGCTGTCGGCGGGGTGAGATGCGGGATGGCTGTCGGACATAGCGTTCTCCTGACTCTCGTTCTCCTGACTCAGATGTGGGTGGCTCGTCAGGCATCCCCGTCCGGGGCGGAGCCGCCAGGAGGATCTGCGCCAGGAAGTCAGCCGGCGATCGCAGACGCCGGTGATCCGGGAAGGTCAGCGGGGACGCTAGGTCCGGCCACGGCTCACGGCCAGCACCTCACCCCGTAGCGGGTTGCTGGCCTGCCCTGATCAGGTCCCGCTACGGCCGCTAAGGATGAGTACGTAGCGCCGCATGACGGAACTCATCGTAGCCGGCCTCCCGGCGTCTCGCGGGTGACCAGGACCAGCGGCCTCCGCTCCTTGAGGGCCACGTCCGCGGCCCGGGTGAGCAGGCTGTCGGAGTTGCCGCTCGCCACCGCGCCCAGCGTCCGCATCGAGCACGGGATGATGACCATTCCCATGGCCGGGAAGGAGCCGGAGGAGATGGCCGCGCCGAGGTCGGCCGGGTCGTAGGCCACGTCGGCCAGCTTCTCGATCTCCGCCGGATCGGCGCGCAGCTCCAGCTCGATGCTGCGGCGCGCCCCGGCGGACAGCACGAGGTGCGTCTCGACCTGGTCTAACCGCCGGGCCGCGCGCAGGAAGGCCCGGCCCGGCTGCGGGGCGCTCGATCCCGATATTTCCACCACAAGGCGGTTGCTCCGGGAGTACACCATAAATCCAGACTACGCACGGTCGGGCGGTTTGCTCCGGTTTCCGGCGATGAGCGCACGCCGCGCCGACGCCCTCGAGGGGCACACGCTGGGTTGGTCGGAGGAGTTTGGCGGGACCGCCGCACAGGTCCCGGACCGATCGGTGACCTTCCCGCGGCGGATGCTGGTCGACTACGTCCGCGTCTACGCCCGGTCGTGCCCGGACGCCGCGTTCACTGATTGCGCAGGGAGATCTGGTCGGACTCGGCGATGACGCCCGCGTCGACGGCCCGCAATCCCTCGCCGAGACGCTCGCGGGCCTGGCGCAGCAGTTTGAGCGAGTCGGTCGCGGGACCCTGCGGGGCTGCGCGTTCCAGATCGGCCCCGTGTTCGGAGATGAGGTGCGCCTGAAGGGCCGCCGCTACTTCGTCGGCCGCCTTCAGCGCCTGGTAGATGGCCTGGTCCCGGGCGATGTTTTCCACCATGCGGCCAGTATCCCGCGATCAGCCCGCCCGCCGGGCGAGCAGGCGCCGCTTCGTGCCGTGCTCGCTGCCGGGCAGGTCGTGCTGGCCGAGGACCGCGAACCCGGCCGGCAGCAGCGAGGCCGGCTCCCCGGGCTCCAGGCACCAGTCCGGGCACAGGCCGGGCCGGACGCGCCGCGCGTCGGCGGTGAACGCCTCCCAGCCCAGCGCGCCGCCGGGCGCCACGGCGCGCGCGGCCACGGCGAACACGGCCCGGTCCCAGTAGCCGGTGCCCAGGACCAGCGCATAGCCGCCCGGCTCCGGGCGCCACGTCCCCAGGTCGGCGTGCACCGGCCTGATCAGGTCACCGAGACCGCGGCGGCGGGCCTGTTCGGCCAGCAGGTCCAGGGCCACCTCGGAAATGTCGACCGCGGTGACCCGGCGCCCGGCCGCCGCGGCCAGCAGGGCACTGCCCGACGGGCCGCAGGCCAGGTCGGCCACCGGGCCGTCCGGCAGCGACAGGGACAAGGCCCGCACCGCCAGCGGATGAGGCTCGAACGAAGCCTCGAACCCTTCCCCGTACCTGGCGTTCCACCGCACCTGGTCGGGGTGGCCCGCCGGTCCCGGCCGATCGTCGCGTCCCGTGCCCGACACCAGGCGATCCTAGTGACTCAGCAAGAACGCCGGTGCGGCGTGTTAGATGTATGCGGAGCATCCTGAAGCGCGCGCCACGGGGCGCCTCCGTGCCCACGCGGGCAGGCCGGCGGCCGCGGCGGGACGGGTCGGCCGCAGGGCGGTGGTGATCATGCGCGTGGCCACCAGACGGAGAACATCTCACGGCTCCGGCTCGCCGGAACCTTCGCCCCCCGCCGCAGACCGGCCCACTGCGGGAGCGGACGATCAGCAGGCCGGCGACCTCGTCAGCGACCTGTATCAGGCGCACGCCCTTTCCCTGGTCCGGATGGCCAAGCTGCTACTGCACGACCAGCCAAGCGCCGAGGACGTGGTCCAGGACGCGTTCCTCGGGCTGTACCGGGCGTGGCCGGGGCTCCGGGACCGCGACCACGTCCTGCCCTATCTGCGCGCCGCGGTGATCAACGGATCGCGCTCGGTGCTGCGGTCGCGGCGGCGGGCTCTGCTGCGGCCGGTGCAGCATGAGCCCCCGGCGTCGTCGGCCGAGTCGGCGGCCATGGCCGGCGAGGACCGGCGGGAGGTACTGGCCGCGGTCGCCCGGCTGCCGCGCCGCATGCGGGAGGTGCTGGTGCTCCGCTACTACCTCGGCCTGCCGGACCAGGAGATCGCCGCCGCCCTCGGGATCAGCCGGGGCACGGTGTCCTCCACCGCGTCCCGGGGCCTCGCCGCGGTGGCTCGTGAACTAGGAGAGGAATCGTGAGCACGCTGGAAGACCGGCTCCGCGACGCGTTCCGCGCCGACGCGGAGACCGTCCGGCCGGAGGCCATCCCCGGCCCGCCCGCGCCGCCCGCCCGCCCGCCGCGCCGGTGGTCGGGGTCCCGCCGGGCCCGGATAGTGATCCCGCTGGCCGCGGCCGCGGCCGTCATCGCGATCGTGATCGGCGTCTCGGTGACCACTTCCCTGTTCGGCGGGCGAACGCACTCGTCCGTTCCCGGGCTGTTCCCGCCGCTGCCGACCGTCGGTTCCCAGCCTCCGGGCCCGGTTCCCGTGCCGACCCTGGGCGCCCAGGCCAGCCGGGGCGTGCCCGCGTCTGTGCCCGCGCCGGGGCTGCCCCGGTTCTATGTCGCCGTATACGTCGCCGCGGGGCCGCCCGAGGGCACGAACTACATCGTCGTCCGGCACTCCGCGACCGGAAAGGTAGCGGGCCGGATGAATCCCCCGGCCGGCTACTTCTTCGCGGGGATCGCGGCGCCCGCCGGCGATCGGACGTTCGTCACGGCCGTCGAGTCCAATGCCGGGTGCAGCTCCCGGCTGTACTGGTTCCGGCTGAACGATCAGGGCCAGCCGGGCCCCCTGGTGCCGCTGCACATCACGGTGCCCGGGACCTACAGCGAGACGGGCGATCTGGCCATCACGTCGGACGGCCGCACGATCGCTTATGCCACCTACTTGTGTGACGGCGAAGGCGAGGTGGGCGTCATCCACCTGGCCACCCGGCAGGTCCGGGTGTGGAGCTGGACGGGGTTCAGCACCCCCATGAGCCTTTCGCTGTCGGCCGACGGCCGCCTGCTCGGCTACACGATGTTCCCCGGGAGGGCCAGGGCTTCCGGGGGCGCCATGATCCTGCCGACCAGTGCCCGAGCTGGTTCCCTCGCCAAGCACAGCCGGGTAGTGTTCCACACCGCGCTGTGGAGCGCGCTCTCCGGTGACGGTACCTCGCTGTACTACTGTGCCGTCTCGCCGTATCGCGGGGGGCCGCTGCCCAACGTCGGCACGCTGACCTATGGCACCCTGTCCCTGGCCGGCGGCGGGCAGCACGTCATCGCCAGCTGGCCCGACGTGAGCGGCCCCCAGTGCTACGCGAGCCTCGATCCGGCCGAGAATTACCTGCTTGTCCAGTTTCCGACCTCGGTGCCGAATTCCAGCGGCGGCTGGGCGCGGACCGCCGTGCTCGGGTTGCGCACCGGGCGGCTGACCGGCATCAACGCCCCGCCGTTCTACGGCCCGTTCGACATCGCCTGGTGACGGCCCGGCTTAGTCGTCGGACACGGTGATGCCCATGGTCTGCGCCAGCACCGGGGCCAGATAGACCAGTTGCCCGGTGCTGACGATGGCGCCGCGCAGCGAGTCCGGGCCGATGATGATGCCGAGCTCGGCCCCGCGCAGGTCGGTCGCGTCCATGCGGGCGCCGGTGAAGTCGGTCCTGGTCAGCCGGGAGCCCGGGAACGCGGTCCGGGCCAGCGTCGCGCCCGCGAAGTCCACGTCGCGCAGCTCGCAGCCGTCGAAGGTCACCTCGGTGAGCTCAGCGGCGCGGAAGTTCACCGAGTCCAGCTTGCAGCCGCGGAACGTGACCCGCTGCAGCTGCGCGCCGGCCACCTCGGCGCCCGCGGCGGCGCTCTCGGCGACGGTCACGTCCGCCCACTCCGTCTGAGCCAGGCCGGTACCGACCAGCCGCACGTCACGCAGCCAGACGTCGCGGAACCTGGCCTTGCGCAGCTGCCCGCCCGACAGCGACGTCCCGGTGAACGCGCACTCGATGAAGCGGCTGCCCGCTGCCCTCGGCTCGTCGAAGCTGAGCTGGTCGAAATGCACGCTGTCGTACAGCGCGTCCGCGGCCAGCCCGCCGCGGTGCGGCGTCAGCGCCGCGGCGAACGGAAGGTCGGCGAGCTCACGTGCGTCCATGAGGCAGGCTCCAGGGCCGGGACCGGGGGGCGGCTTTTAACCCGATCGGCGTAGACTCCCGGCCGTGCGATCTTACCGTGAGCTGTGGCTCTGGCTCGGCGGGCTGTTCCTGACGCTCTTCCTCTTCCTGGCCGCGGTGGCCATCGCGTACTTTGCGAAAGGAACGCATTATTCGCTCTTCCTTAACGGGTGGATGCTGGGGGCATTCATCTGTTTTGTCGCGGCCTACGCGTGCTTCCTCGCGAGCATCAAGGGCTGGGTTTTCCCGCTCGCGGCGCGGCCCGGTTTCCCCGACATCGAGGTCGAGATATACGGCACCGGCTCTCTGGACACGCAGCACGAGTCCGAGTCCGGCCTCCCCGTGCCCGCTCGCCTGCGATCGTTCCACGCGCGCCTCAAGAATGCCGGGGCCAGCCAGGACGCGAGCCTCACGGCGCTGCTCTACCTCAAGCTGGTGCCCGGGTCGTGGGGGCGCGTGGGCGAGGCCGTCTGCCCGCCGCCGGACTGGGTACTGCCGTCAGCCTTGGGATTGACTCCAATTAGCATGCCGCTGGACCTGCCGCCGGGCGGCGCGGCCTCCGGGCACCTGGTGTACGAGGTACCGGGGTACTACCTCGACAAGATCGCCGAGCCGGTGAGCATGCGCCTGGAGCTGTGGGACCATCTCAGCGGCAAGCGGATGACCGTGCCGACCGAGATAGGCAGCCACGACAGGAGCCAGATGATCCCGTCATCCGGTGGCGCCGAGCTCCTGGGCCCGGAATACGAGAGCCAGGCAGACCAGCAGGGTGATGCGAGGCGGGCGTCCGCCTAAGTTCCTCACGGGGAGGCCAGCTTGACCACGACCACGACCGACCTCGACACGCTGTCCGTCAACACGATCCGGGGCCTGTGCATGGACGCGGTCCAGAAGGCCAACTCCGGGCATCCGGGGACCCCGATGGGGATCGCGCCGGTCGCGTACACCCTGTGGCAGCGCTTCCTGCGGTTCGACCCGGCCGACCCGATCTGGCCGAACCGCGATCGCTTCGTGCTGTCCGAGGGACACGCCTCGACGCTGCTGTGGTCGCTGCTGCACCTGGCCGGCGTGCACGCCGTCGACCCGGACTACGAGGTGCTCGGAACCCGGGCGGTCACCATGGACGACCTGAAATCGTTCCGCCAGCTCGGCTCGCACTGCCCCGGGCATCCGGAGTACCGGTGGACCAGCGGCGTCGAGGCGACGACCGGCCCGCTCGGCCAGGGCGTCGCGAACTCGGTCGGCATGGCCATCGCGGGCCAGTGGCTGGCCGCCCGCTACAACCGCGACGAATTCCCGCTGTTTGACTTCAACGTGTACGCGCTGGCCGGCGACGGCTGCATGATGGAGGGCATCTCGTCGGAGGCCGCCTCGCTGGCCGGCCACCTCCAGCTGTCCAACCTGTGCTGGATCTACGACTCGAACCGGGTGACGATCGAGGGCCACACCGACATCGCGTTCACCGAGGACGTGGCAGCCCGCTTCATCGCCTACGGCTGGAACGTGACCACGGTCGCCGACGTGAACGACCTCGGCCAGGTGGCCCGCGGACTGCACTCGTTCCTGGCCGAGCACGAGCGGCCCACGCTGATGCTGGTGCACAGCCACATCGGCTACGGCTCCCCGGTCGAGGACAGCCCCAAGGCCCACGGCGAGCCCCTCGGCGCCGACGCGGTCCGGGCCACCAAGCGCTTCCTCGGCATGCCCGAGGACAAGGACTTCTACGTCCCGGACGGGATCTACGACTGGTTCGCCGACGGCATCGGCCGGCGCGGCCTGCAGGCCCGCGAGGCGTGGCAGGCGATGTTCGAGACCTACCGCGCCGCCTACCCGGACCTGGCGGCGCAGGTCGAGCAGATGCAGCACCGGACCCTGCCGGACGGCTGGGAGGCCGGCCTGCCGGAGTTCAAGCCGGACCCGAAGGGCCTCGCGACCCGGGACTCCTCCGGGCAGGTGCTGAACGCCGTCGCCCGGCACGTGCCGTGGCTGATCGGAGGCTCGGCCGACCTCACGCCGTCGACCAAGACCCACCTGACGTTCGACGGGGCAGGCGACTTCCAGCCCGACGACCGGGCCGGGCGGAACCTGCACTACGGCATCCGGGAGCACGCGGCGGCGGCGGTCTCCAGCGGGCTGGCCCTGACCAAGGTGCGGCCGTACTGGTCCACGTTCCTGATCTTCTCCGACTACGCCCGCGGGGCGATCCGGCTGTCGGCGCTGATGGAGATCCCGGTCCTGCACATCTTCACCCACGACTCCATCGGTGTCGGCGAGGACGGTCCCACCCATCAGCCGGTCGAGCAGCTGGCCTCGCTGCGGGCCATGCCCGGCCTGCTGGTGTTCCGGCCCGCCGACGCGAACGAGGTGGTCGAGACCTGGCGCGTGGTGGCCGCGCTGCGCCACGAGTCCGCCGCGCTCATCCTGACCCGTCAGGCCCTGCCCACCTTGGACCGCTCTGGCCTCGGCGCGGCGTCCGGCGTCGCGAACGGCGCCTACATCCTGGCGGAGGCGAGTGGCGGGCAGCCCGACGTGCTCCTGCTGGCCACCGGGTCAGAGGTGCACCTGGCGCTGGAAGCCCGCGACGAGCTCGAGGCGGACGGCATCGCCACGCGCGTGGTGTCGATGCCGTGCTGGGAGCTGTTCGACCGGCAGCCGCCGGACTACCGCGATCAGGTGCTGCCCCCCGGGGTGACCGCCCGGGTCGCCGTCGAGCAGGCCTCCACGCTCGGCTGGGACCGTTACGTCGGCGACGGCGGCGCGGTCATCGGCATGCAGACGTTTGGCGCATCCGCACCGATCAAGCAGCTGCTCACCAAATTCGGGTTCACGCCCGAGCGGGTGGCCCAGGCCGCCCGCGAGCGCGTGGCCGCCGCCCGAGACGGCCGGGCCTGATGACCGGACCGAGGACCACCTGGAGGAAGGACCAATGCCCACCACCCCGCTTCGCCAGCGCCCGGCCTGGAAGGCACTCGAGCAGCATCACGCCGAGATCGCCGGCCGTCACCTGCGTGACCTGTTCGCCGAGGACCCGGGACGCGGCGAGCGGCTGACCGCCGAGGGCGCGGGCCTCTACCTGGACTACTCGAAGAACCGGGTCACCGACCAGACCCTGGACCTGCTGGTCCAGCTGGCCGAGGAGTGCGGCGTGCCGCAGCACCGGGACGCGATGTTCGCCGGGGACCGGATCAACGTGTCCGAGAACCGGTCGGTACTGCACGTCGCGTTGCGGATGCCGAAGCACAGTTCGCTCGTGGTCGACGGCGTCGACGTGGTCGCGCAGGTGCACGAGGTTCTCGACCGGATGGCCGATTTCTCACAGCGGGTGCGCTCCGGGGCCTGGAAGGGATACACGGGCGCGGCGATCAGGAACGTGGTGAACGTCGGCATCGGCGGCTCGGACCTCGGCCCGGTAATGGCCTATGAGGCGCTGCGCCACTATTCCCGGCGCGACCTGACCTTCCGCTTCGTGTCGAACGTGGATTCAACCGACTTCGTGGAAGCAACCCGCGACCTCGAGCCCGAGGAGACGCTGTTCATCATCTCGTCCAAGACGTTCGGCACCCTGGAGACGCTCACCAACGCGCGCTCCGCGCGGGACTGGGTGGTCAGCAAGCTCGGTTCCGAGGACGCGGTGGCCAAGCACTTCGTCGCGGTCTCCACGAACGCCGAGCGCGTAACGGAGTTCGGCATCGACACCGCGAACATGTTCGGCTTCTGGGACTGGGTCGGCGGCCGGTATTCGATGGACTCCGCCATCGGGCTGTCGACCATGATCGCCATCGGCCCGCAGCACTTCCGCGAGATGCTGGCCGGATTCCACGAGATGGACGAGCACTTCCGCCTCACGCCGCTGGCCAGGAACCTGCCGGTGCTCATGGGGCTGCTGGCCGTGTGGTACGCGGACTTCTTCGAGGCGCAGACGTACGGCGTCATGCCGTACGAGCAGTACCTGAAGCGGTTTCCCGCCTACTTGCAGCAGCTCACGATGGAGTCCAACGGCAAGCACGTGACCCTGGAAGGCGCCGCTGTCGACTACGACACCGGCGCCGTCTTCTGGGGCGAGCCCGGCACCAACGGCCAGCACAGCTTCTACCAGCTCATCCATCAGGGCACCCGGCTGATCCCGGTCGACCTGATCGGCTTCGGGCAGGCGCTCAACCCGCTCCGCGATCACCACGACATCCTGTCGTCCAACGTGTTCGCCCAGGCCCAGGCGCTGGCGTTCGGCAAGACCCTGGAGGAGGTCCTGGCCGAGGGCACCTCGGCACAGGTGGCGCCGCACCGGGTCATGGAAGGGAACCGGCCGACCAACGTGCTGCTGGCCGAGAAGCTGACCCCGCGCCTGCTCGGCGTGCTGGTGGCGCTCTACGAGCACAGCGTGTTCACCCAGGGAGCCATCTGGGGCATCGACTCTTTCGACCAGTGGGGCGTCGAGCTCGGCAAGGTGCTGGCCGTCCAGATCATCCCCGAGCTCACCAGCGACATCGAGCCTCAGCTCAGCCACGACTCGTCCACCAACGCCCTCATCCGGCGCTACCGCCGCCTGAAAGGGATGCGGTCGCGGTCGCGCTGAGCTCCCCGGCCCGGGCTCAGCTCACGAGCAGCGCCGTCACGCCCGCCAGCCTAGTGTCGTTCCCGGCGGCCCTACATAACCCTTGGCCGCCAGGTCTTGCCTTATCGCTGGACTTCAGCATTGACGATCGTCACGGAATGTGTCATGAATGGTCCACCCGAGAGGACGGGTGGCCATGGATCAGCCGGCGGGTCAGCAGGATGTCCCAGCGGTGGCGTGTCACCGGGAGCGGATGCGGGTCGCCTGGGCCGATACCGACGCCAGCGGCCGGATCCACTTCACCGCCGCGTTCCGCTGGGCCGAGGTAGCCGAGCACGCGCTGCTGCGCCGGCTGGGCCTGCACCCGCCCGGCAACGCCGACGGGTTCCCCCGGCGCCATGTCGAGGCGACCTACCACCAGCCGCTGCGGTTCGCTGACGAGTTCGACCTGGTGCTCGCCGCCGAGCGGGTCGGCCGCACCTCCGTCACCTACGCCTGGCAGGCGATCCGGGACGGCCAGGTCTGCGTGGAGGGCCGGACGGTCACCGTGCACGTCGACGGCGACGGAACCCCCGCGCCGCTCCCCCGGGCCCTGCGCGGGCTCGCCGGGTAGCTCACGCCAGGACGGAGCCTCCGGCCACGTCGAGGATCACGCCGGTGATCCAGTCCGCCTCGTCCGAGGCCAGGTAGCGGGCGGCGCGGGCCACGTCCTCGGGCGTGCCGAGGCGTCGGATCGGATGCATGCCGACCAGTTGCTCCTGCACCTCGGGCGGGATCTGCCGCAGGTTGCGCTCGGTGAGGATGGTCTCCGGGGCGAGGCAGTTCACCCGGACCCCGCTGGGGCCGGCCTGCAGGGCCGTGGCCTGGGTGAGGATCTCGATGCCCGCCTTGGCCGCGGCGTACGGGACCGGGGACGCCGCCGTGGGCCGGCGGGCCGCGGCCGACGACATCGTGATGATGCTCCCCGCGCCGCGTTCCTTCATCCCCGGCAGGAAGCTCTTGATGGCCAGGAACGTGGCCGTGAGGTTGGCCGCCACGGTCGCGAGCCAGCCCTCCTCGCTGACCTGCTCGACCGGGCCGGGCGGGACCGGATTGCCGCCCGCGTTGGCGACGAGCACGTCGACCGGCCCGAGTTCCTGCTCGATCCGGCGCCGCATCGCCTCGATCTCGGCGTACCTCGTGATGTCGGCGGTGACCCGAAGGGCCCGCCCGCCGGCCTGCCCGATGCGCGCCGCCACGGCCGCCAGGGCCGCGCCGTCCCGGCCGTGGATGGCCACCGTCGCGCCGTGCTCGGCGAAGTCCGTGGCGATCGCCGCGCCGATGCCGCGCGAGCTGCCGGTGACCAGCGCCACCTTGCCGTCCAGGCTGCCCATCCCGGCTCCTCTCCGCGTCCCACGATTACCTTAGATATCTAATAGTTCTATGTCAAATGTTTAGGGCTCTACTGGTAGGCTGGGCTCATGCCCAAGCCCGAGCGGCCGCCGATCGGCCTGCAGCTCGCCCGCGCCGCCAAGTCGGTAAGCCGCGCGTTCGATGACGCGCTGGCGCAGGCCGGCGGCTCGCTGCCGGTCTGGCTCGTGCTCATCTCGCTCAAGAGCCGGCCGCTGGGCAACCAGCGTGAGCTGGCCGACGCCGTCGGCATCCGGGAGGCGACGCTCACCCATCACCTGAACGCGATGGACGCGCAGGGCCTGGTCACCCGCAGGCGTGACCCGGCCAACCGCCGCGTTCACCTGGTGGAGCTGACCGAGGCGGGCGAGGCCTTGTTCCTCCGGCTGCGGGACGCCGCCTTCGCGTTCGACCAGCGGCTGCGCCACGGCCTCACCGACCGCGACGCCGCCGATCTCGAAGGCCTGCTGCTCCGGCTGGAGCGCAACGTCGCCGACGACGGTCCCGGCTGACCGGCCGTCAGCCCAGCGGCGGGACCACGGCCTCGATCAGGTGCGGCCCCGGCTCCGCCAGCGCCCGCCGCAGCTGGGCGGCGAGCTCGTCCGGGGTGCGGGCCCGGCCCGCCGGGACGCCCATCCCGGTGGCCAGGGCCACGAAGTCCAGGCCGGGCCGGGCCAGCTCAAGCAGGTCCCGGGCGGCCGCCCCGGCCGGCTCGGCGCCGACCCGGTCCAGCTCCATGTTGAGGATCGCGTACGAGCGGTTGCTGAAGATGACCGTGGTGACGTCCAGCCCCTCCCGGGCCTGCGTCCACAGCGCGGACGGCGTGTACATCGCGCTGCCGTCGGCTTCCAGCGCCAGCACCGGCCGCCCCGGGCAGGCGATCGCCGCGCCGGTGGCCAGCGGCAGCCCCAGGCCGATGGACCCGCCGGTCAGCGTGAGCCAGTCGTGTGGCGGCGCGCCCTCGGTGGCCCCGGGCAGCCACACCCCGGACGTGTTGGCCTCGTCGGCGACGATCGCGCCCTCGGGCAGCAGCGCGCCGATGACCGCCGCCGCGGCCGCCCCGGTCAGGTCGCCGGAATCGGGCACCTCGGGGCGCTCGGCCTCCCGGGGCAGGGGCTTGGCGTCCGGCGCGGCCTCGTCGGCCAGCGCCGCCAGCGCGCCGCACACGTCATCGCCGGGCTCGGCGAGCACGTGCACCTCGCAGCCCTCGGGGACCAGCGAGCTGGGCTGGCCCGGGTAGGCGAAGAACGAGACCGGGGCGCGCGCGCCCGCCAGGATCAGGTGCCGCGCGCCGGACAGCTGCCCGGCCGCGAACTCGCCCAGGTAGGCCAGCCGGTCGACGGCCGGGATGCCGGCGCCGCGCTCCAGCCGGGCCGGGAACGTCTCGCACAGCAGCCGGGCCCCGGTGGCCCGGGCGACCCGGCTGGCCGCCTCCAGGCCCGGCCGGCGCGCCGCCGTCCCGCCGATCAGGAGGACGCAGGGTTCCCCGGAGCGCAGCGTCCGGGACACCGATCTGACCGTGGCGTCGGGAACCGCGGGCGCCGCGCGTACCGGGAGCGGGGCCGCAGGCTCGGCGCCGTCGGACCAGGAGACGTCGGCCGGCAGGATGAGCGTCGCTACCTGCCCGGGCGGGGTCAGGGCGGCGGCGACCCCCTCGGCGGCATCGGCGGCCACGTCGGCGCTGCGCGCCGAGCGGCGGACCCAGCCGGACACCGAGCCGGCCAGCGCGTCGATGTCGGACTCGAGCGGCGCGTCGTAACGCTTGTGGTAGGTGGCATGGTCGCCGACCACGACCAGCAGCGGAGTGCGGGCCCGCCGCGCGTTGTGCAGGTTGGCCAGCCCGTTCGCCAGGCCCGGGCCGAGGTGCAGCAGCACCGCGGCGGGCCTGGCCATCCGCCCGTAGCCGTCGGCTGCGCCGGTCGCCACCCCCTCGAACAGGCACAGCACCCCGCGCATCTGCGGGACGGCGTCGAGAGCCGCGACGAAGTGCATCTCCGAGGTCCCCGGGTTGCTGAAGCACACGTCGACGCCGCCGCGAGTCAGCGTCCGGATCAGAGCCTGCGCGCCGTTCATGGGTTCCCTCCCGTGGCTAGTGAGCCTTTTCATCCTCCCCATGACCGCCCTCGTGCTCTGGGCGTGGCATCGACGGATGAAAAGGCTCATCGAACAGAACCCCGGGGCCGAGGATGCCCTGCGGGTCGAAGGCCTGCTTCACCCGGCGCATCAGGTCCAGGGCCACGGGGTCGGCCAGCTCCAGGAAGTATCGCTTCTTGGCGTGGCCGATGCCGTGCTCGCCGCTGATCGCGCCGCCGCGGGACACGGCCGCCGCGAAGATGCCGCGCAGCAACTCGGCGCGTGCCGCGGGGTCGGGCTGGAACACCGCGAGGTGGACGTTGCCGTCGCCCGCGTGCCCGGTGCCGATCACCAGCCCGCCCTGGCCGTGCGCGATCTCGGCGGCCTCGGCCAGGAAGCCCGCCATGGTGGCGCGCGGAACGACCGTGTCCAGGATGTCGTCGGCCCCGGCCCCCTTGGCGGCCCAGAACGCCTTCTCCCGCGCCTCGATGAGGCGCCGCGCGGCGCCGGCCGGCAGCACGTAGACGTCGGGCGCGCCGAGGCGGGTCAGCAGCTCCGCGAGCTCCTCGGTCGCGCCGGCCAGGCGCTCGTCGTCCCGCTCCTCCAGCACCACGACCAGGTAGGCCAGCGTCTTGTCCCGGATCGCCTCGGGCACCCCGAGGTCGATGTCCTCGTTGGCGGTGATCACCGACATCGTCACCGTGTCCACGTACTCGAGGATCAGCGGCCCGATCCCGCTGGCCACGATCCCCGGAACCGCCGCGGTCACCTGCTCGAGCGTCGCGAACGGCGCCAGCACGGTCGCCTGGGACGCCAGCCGCGGGTACAGCCGGATCGTGGCCTCGGTGACCAGCGCCAGGGTGCCCTCCGAGCCGACGAGCAGCTGGGTTAGGTCGTACCCGCTGCTCTCCTTCACGATCTTCCCGCCGGTGCGCAGCACCTCGCCGGACGCGAGCACGGCCTCCAGGCCGAGTACGTGACGGCGGGTGACGCCGTACTTGACCGCCCGCATCCCGCCCGCGTTGGTCGCGATCGTCCCGCCCAGGCTGGCGCTCATCTCGCCGGGGTAGGTCGGGTAGACCAGCCCCTCGGCCGCGGTGGCCTGGTCCAGAGCGGCGAGCGTCACCCCCGGCTGCACCACCGCGGTGTGGCTCGCGCCGTCGATCTCCAGCACCCGGTTCATCCGCTCGAACGACACCACGAGCCCGCCGCTGGCCGGGACCGCGGCGCCGGACAGCCCGGTGCCCGAGCCACGTGCCGTCACCTTAAGCCCGTGGGCGCCGGCCACCCGCAGCACCGCGGCCACCTCGGCGGTGTTGCCCGGCCGGACCACGAAAGCCGGCGCCGTGGCCGCGACGGTCAGGCTCTCATCATGGCCGTAGTCCGGCGGAACCTCGCCCGCTGCCAGCACGTGGCCCGCGCCCACCACGTCGGCGAGCAGCGATCGCACCTCAGCCAACGGACCCTCCGATCTGGGAAGCTAGGCCCCCATGTCCGCGAACTCCGGCCGAACCGGCCAGCAAGAAGACCTGCCCGGCGTCGATCGCCTGCTCGCCTTGACCGATGGCGTGGTGGCCATCGCCCTGACCCTGCTCGTCCTGGAGCTCAAGGTACCGTCACTGGATCATGTGATCCCTCCGACCTCGGCCTCCGCGCTCGCCGCCCAGCTCGGGGATGATACCGACCAGCTGCTCAGCTACCTGATCTCGTTCTACGTCATCGCCAATTTCTGGCTGATCCACCATCGCGTGTTCCGTCAGCTGGCCGGCCAGCGGGAGAGCCTGGCCTGGTGGAATTTCCTGTTCCTGTTCACGATCTCGATCATGCCGTTCACCAGCAACCTGCTCGGCGAGTATTCGGAGAACCCGCTCGCGGTCAGCATCTTCGCGCTGAACCTGCTGCTGGCCAGCCTGGCCACCCAGGCGACCCTGGAGATCGGGCGGCGCCGGGGCCTCACGACATCGGGAACGGACCCGCGGGCGGCCCGGGCCGGATGGCTGAATGCGCTGGGGACCTTCGCGGTGATCCTGGCGTCTATCGGCCTGGCCTGGGTCAACACCGATGTCGCCAAGTACTGCTGGCTGCTGATCGCTCTCGTGCCGCACGTAGTCGATCGGTTTCTGCCGCGCCCGGCCGGACCGGGCCTCGGCCCCGGCGGCGATGCGGGCGGCCCGTCCTCCGGCGCGTAGGCTGCGATCAGGAGCGGGTAGGAGGCCGGCATGAGGTTCGAGCACATCCTGGTCGAGCGGTCCGGCGATTTCGCCAGCGTCACGATGAACCGGCCGCAGCGGCGCAACGCCCTGTCGCTGGCGCACATGCGCGAGCTGATCGCGGCCTTCCGCGAGATCGGAGACAGCGACGCCCTGGGCATCGTCCTGGCCGGGAACGGCCCGGTGTTCAGCTCGGGGCACGACTTCGCCGACATCGCCGACGCCGACCTGCCCGCGGTCCGCTCCCTGCTGGTCACCTGCACCGAGCTGATGACGCTCATCCAGCAGGTGCCCCAGCCGGTAGTGGCGCGGGTGCACGGGCTGGCCACGGCGGCCGGCTGCCAGCTTGTCGCCACCGCCGACCTCGCGGTGGCCAGCGAGAACGCCGGCTTCGCCGCCCCGGGCGGGAAGGGCGGCTGGTTCTGCCACACGCCGATGGTGGCGATCGCCAGGAACATCGGCCGGAAACGGGCCGCGGAGATGGCCCTGTCGGGTGACGTGATCGACGCGCGCACCGCACTTGACTGGGGGCTGGTCAACCGGGTGGTCCCCGCCGACCAGCTCGACTCGGCCACCGAGCACCTCCTCGAGCGGGTCACCCGCGGGTCCGCCGAGAGCAAGGGCATCGGCAAGCAGGCCCTCTACGCCCAGATAGACCTCGACCAGCCGAAGGCGTATGCCTACGCGGTGGAGGTGATGGCCGCGACCAGCCAGCTGCCGGACGCGCGCGAGAACATGCGCGCCTTCCTCGAGAAGCGCAAGCCGCAGTGGAGCCGCGGCCGCCCGTGACGGCCTGAACCGGAATAAGAACCCGCGATCTGGGCAGTCAGATCGTCCCCGGCCGGGCCCGCCGGCCGGCGACGACCGAATCCGAGGCCTTCATGACGACTACAGCCGACCACCTGGCTGAATGGTGGTCACTTGCCGCCTGCCAGCACGTCAACCCCGACCTGTTCTTCCCGATCTCCGCGGCGGGCCCCGCCCAGGCGCAGATAGCCGGGGCGAAGGCCGTGTGCGCCGGCTGCGCGGTGCGGCGCGACTGCCTTCGGTACGCCCTGGCCGCCGGGCCGGTGCAGGGGGTGTGGGGCGGCATGAGCGAGGAAGAGCGCCGCCTGCTGCGCCAGCGCGAGGCCAAGGCGCGGGTGCGGGCCGGGTCGCGGCCGGGCGCGCTCTCGCCCGCCCTGGACCGGCGCGCCCGCGCCCGGTGAGCCGCCGCGGATGTTTAGGCCCGGACGCTGGGGACAGCTAGAGGGCCCGGGCCTTCAGGGAGGGCAGAGCCATTTACATCGGAATCGGGACGGTAGTCCTCATCGTCATCATCGTGCTGGTCATCTTGATGTTGCGCCGCTAGCAGGGTTGACGGCGTTAACACCGCTTCCGCAGGCCGCCAGCTCAAGCTGGCGGCCTGCCTTCTTTCTATGCTGGAGCCCGCGCCGAGGACGCCACCTTGAGGGCGCACTGGGAAGGAGGCCACGTGCCGGCGGCCGAGACATCCCCCGTCCTGTACGTGGTCGCCTGCGGCGGGCCGCCCGCCGCCGAACTGCCGGACTTCGCCCGCTTCGCCGGGGAGCAGGGCTGGGACGTGTGCGTGATCGCCACGCCCGACGGCACGAGGTTCCTGGACGCGGCCGGGCTGGCGGATCTCACCGGCCACCCGGTCCGCAGCCAGTACAAGAACCCCGGCGAGCCGGACGTGCTGCCGCCCGCGGACGCGTTCGTGGTCGCCCCGGCCACGTTCAGCACGATCAACCGGTGGGCGCTGGGGATCAGCGACACGCTGGCGCTCGGCTTGCTGAACGAGGCGGTCGGCCTGGGCCTGCCGATGGCGGCCGCGCCCTGGCCGAACGCGGCGCTGGCCCGCCATCCGGCCTTTCAGAGAAGCATCACCGCCCTGCGCGATTGGGGCATACGGATCATCTTCGATCCCGCCCGGCTGCCCGACGCCGGGCCGGGGCCGGCCGTCTTCCCGTGGCCGGAACTGCGGTCCGAGCTGGCCGGGCTCCGCCGCGACGTCCGCCGGTGACGGCGCGAAACTCGGCTTGACCTTGACCCAGCGTCAGGGTCGCAGCATGGGGGGCATGAAGAACAAGCAGTCCACGGCGATCGCCGCGGTGTCGGCCGCCGGGCTCCGCAAGTCATTCGGCGACACGGTCGTGCTCGACGGCATCGACCTGAACGTGCCCGCGGGAACGATCTTCTCCCTGCTCGGTCCCAACGGCGCGGGCAAGACCACCACCATCAAGATCCTTTCCACGCTCATCAGCGCCGACGGCGGCCACGCGGAAGTGGCCGGCCACGACGTGACCGCCGAGCCCGACCTGGTGCGCGCGGCGATCGGCGTGACCGGTCAGTTCTCGGCGGTCGACAACCTGTTCACCGGCGAGGAGAACCTGCTCCTGATGGCGGACCTGCTCCACCTGGACCGGCGCGAGGGACGCCGGCGGGCCGCCGAGCTGCTCGGCCGGTTCGACCTGGCCGACGCGGCGGGCAAGATGGCCGCGACGTACTCCGGCGGCATGCGGCGCAAGCTCGACCTGGCGATGACGCTGGTGGGCCGCCCGCGGATCATCTTCCTCGACGAACCCACCGCCGGCCTGGACCCGCGCAGCCGCCGCGGCATGTGGCAGATCATCCGTGACCTCGTGGCCGGCGGGGTCACCATCTTCCTGACCACGCAGTACCTGGAGGAGGCCGACGAGCTCGCCGACCGGATCGCGGTTCTCGATCACGGCCGGCTGGTCGCCGAGGGGACCCCGGACGAGCTCAAGCGGCTGGTCCCCGGCGGCCACATCCGGCTGCAGTTCACCGACGCGGGCCAGCTCGGCCGCGCCGCCCGCGTCATCGGCGAGGGGTCGAGCGACGACGAGACGCTCGCGCTGCAGGTCCCGAGCGACGGCAGCGTCGCCTTCCTGCGGGCGCTGCTCAGCCGGCTCGACGCCGAGTCGGTCCGGGTCGCCGCGCTGTCGGTCGACACGCCCGACCTGGACGACGTCTTCCTGGTCCTCACCGGCCACCACGACCCCAGGCAGGATGACCCGCGATGAGTACGTTTTCCTACGCCGCGCGCGATTCCGCCACGATGCTGCGGCGCAACCTCCGGCACCTGCTGCGCTACCCCGCGATGGCGGTCTCGGTGCTGGGGCTGCCGGTCATCATGCTGCTGCTGTTCGTCTACGTCTTCGGCGGCACGCTGGGCGCCGGCCTCGGCACGGCCCGGGGCCTGTCCTACATCGACTATCTCGCTCCCGGGATCATCGTCCTGGCCGTCTGCTCCGGGGCGGTGTCCACGGCGGTATCGGTCAACGTGGACATGACCGAGGGCATCATCAACCGGTTCCGCACGATGGCGATCGCCCGCACCAGCGTGCTGACCGGGCACGTCGCCGGCAGCGTGATCCAGACCGTGCTCAGCGCGGTCCTGGTCACCGGCGTCGCCCTGGCGGTGGGCTTCCGGCCTGCCGCCAGCCCCGCCGACTGGGCTGCGGCGTTCGCCCTGATCGTGCTGCTGGCGCTGGCGACGACCTGGCTGTCGGTCGCGCTCGGCCTGGTGGCCAAGAGCCCGGCCACCGCGAGCAACCTGCCCATGCCGCTGTTTCTGCTGCCGTTCCTCGGCAGCGCGTTCGTCCCCCCCGCCTCGATGTCGGCCGGGGTCCGCTGGTTCGCCGAGTACCAGCCCTTCACCCCGATCATCGACACGCTGCGCGGGCTGCTGACCGGCACCCCGATCGGCCACGACGGCGTGATCGCCGTGGCCTGGTGTGCGGGCACGGCGCTGATCGGGTATCTGTGGGCGCGGGCGGTGTACAACCGGGGAGGTCGCTGATGCTCACCATCGGCCAGCTCGCGGACTATGTCGGGGTCACGGTGCGCGCCGTGCGGCACTACCACCAGCGCGGCCTGCTCCCCGAGCCGGAACGCGACGCCTCCGGCTACCGGCGGTACGGCGCGCAGGCCGTGGTCGACCTGATCCGGATCAAGGCGCTGGCCGACGCGGGCGTGCCCCTGGCCCGGATCCAGGCGCTGCTGGGCGCCGAACCCGAGCCGTTCGCCCAGGGCATCGCCCAGATCGACCAGGCGCTGCGGAGGCGGATCCGCGACCTGGAGCGGCAGCGGCACCGGATCGCCGAGCTCGCCGCGGGCGACCGCCTCTTCCTGCCCGACGAGGTCGTCGCCCTGCTCGACGAGCTGCGCCGGCTCGGCGTGAGCCAGCGGGCGGTCGATACCGAACGCGACGGCTGGATCCTGCTCGCGGCCCACTCGCCCGGCCGGGCCGCGGAGTGGGCCCAAGAGAAGCGGTCAGCCCTCGCCGACCCGGAGTTCCGGCGTCTCTACCTGGCTATCGACCAGGCCTTTGACTGGGATCCGGCCGACCCCCGGCTCGACGATCTGGCCGACGCCATGGTGGCCTTCGCCGCCCGCCACCGCCCGGGCCCACGCGGCGCCGGCACGCTGGACGACCCGGTCGCCGTGGACCTGTTGTCGTCGCAACCCGGCGGCACCTCCCCGGCCTGGGACCGGCTGACGCGGCTAGCGGGCGACAAGCAGCAGGCCGTTACCGGTGCTCGATGAGTACGAGCCGTGACTGGCTGCGGCCAGCTGGCTGCGGTTGGGCCGCTAAATGCGGCGCCGCGCCGCCGGCTACCGGGTGACGGCGCTCTGCGCCGCGCCGCCGTAGAGCTCGGCCGCGCGCCAGCAGTACCAGGCGACGACCGACCGGTAGGGCCGGTACGGCTCGCCGAGCGGCTCCAGCTCCTTCGCGGTCGGCGTCGGGATCCCCCAGGCCAGCCCGAACCCCTTCCGCACGCCCAGGTCACCGGTCGGCCACACGTCCAGGCGCCGCAGCTGGAACATGAGGAACATCTCGGCCGTCCACTTCCCGATGCCGCGGACCGTCGAGAGCCGGGCGACCACCTCGGCGTCGCTCTGGGCCCGGAGCCTCTTCGGGTCGAGCACGACCGTCGCGTCCAGCACCTTGGTCGCGAGATCCTGCAGCGATGCGGCCTTAGCGGCGGACAGTCCGACGGACCGCAGCGTTCCGGAAGGCAGGGACAGCAGCCGCTGCGGGTTGACCTCACCGCCGAGCGCCGCGATCAGGCGGCCGTGGATCGCGGCCGCCGCGGCGCCGGCCAGCTGCTGGTACACGACCGCGCGGACCAGCGTGGCGAAGTGCGTCTCGGTGGGCGGCCCGACCCGGACCGGGCCCGCCTCGGCCACGAGGCGCCGCAGCACCGGGTCCCGCTCGGCCAGGACGGCGGACGCTGCCGGCCAGCTGCGGGCCTTGTGCTCGGCGGGGGACGGCTCGGACATGGGCCCAAGCCTGCCACCCGCGGCGGCCTGCCGGCCAGGCGGCCGCGCGAGGTGACTGCCGGGCGGGACGATCGTGAACGCGTGGGTGCCGGCGAAATTCCAGACGCCGAGCGCGAACAGCGCGGCGACGCAGGCCATCGCGGCCGCGCGGGGGAACCGGACGAGCAGCCGCGCGCCCAGCAGCGCCATGACGGCGATGGCCGGGAGGTAGAAGCGGACGAGCTGGAGGGTGGACCCCTGCGGGAACCTCGCGGTCCACTCGTACGCGGCGTACAGGCCCCACAGCGCGGCCCAGGCGAGCGCGAGCACCAGGCCGATCCCGAGGTCGCGCGCGGCAGTGCCATCCCCCGGGTCATCCGCGGGCCTGCGCCGCAGGTAACCAGCGGCTATGCTGGCCAGCCCGCCGAGCGCGACGAACAGCACGGGCATGGCCGCGGCGAGATGGGCCGGCATGATCTTCAGGTTCGGCCCGATGGCCGTGACCCCGAACGCGGCCTCGCCGCCGCCGTAGCCGGTCCGCGCCGGGCCGCCGTAGAGCGCGTCGTTCACCCAGCCGAGGAAGATCCCGAACGCCAGGACTGACCCGAGCCACCACCACGGGCCGCGGGCGGGGACCGATACCAGCCGTGACCGGCGGGCCGCCAGCACGGCGAGGACGGCGCAGCCCAGGAAGACGACGTCGGTGTACCGGACGAACACGGCCGCCTCGAGCGCGACGAAGCCGAGCAGGCCCACGGCGGTGCGCCGGCGCGGCGGCGCGTCGCCGGCGAGCATCGCCCAGAGCAGCGCCCCGGCTCCGGCCCCGACGAGCGAGGCGTCGATCATCGAGGCCATGGTGGGCCGCCAGGCGAACAGGATGGCGGCCCCGGACGAGCAGAACAGCCCGACCGCCGCCGCGCCGCCCCACCGGCCGAGCCACCGCCGGGCGCCGCAGAACAGGGCGGCGCACGCCGCCCCGGCGTAACAGAGCGGGGCGAGGCGGAGCAGCCCGGCGGCGAAGAACGGCAGGGCGAAGAACGGGTATCCCGGGTTCTTCTGGCTGATCCAGCTGCCGCCGGGCAGGTGGTCCCACTGGGTGATGCCGATGACGTGGCCCTGGATCACGATGAAGCGCAGCTGGTAGTTCAGCGCCTGGTACCGGGCGTTCGAGAGCACCAGGTGGCCCTGGCGCAGGGCGTAGAGCGAGGCCCGGTAAGCCAGGTCGTCCGGCTCGATCAGCCGGGCCGGCACGGACAGGACGATCACGCACATCGCGGCGAAGAACCCCAGCGCCGCGAGGTGTTCCGCGTGACCGCCGACGAAGCGCCGGAAGGCGGCCAGGGCTGCCTCCCGGGCGGGACGTGTCCGTGGCAGGCCGCCATCAGGACCAGCCGGGGACACATTCGCCGGCCGGACCACCTTCCGGCGGACGTCGCGCATCGCCCCTCCTGCCGTCGGTGATGTCCCGATTCTGGTGCAAATGACCCGCGCCCGGCGGCGGAGCCGACGATTACGTCGCCCAGCGGTCTAGCCTCCCGTGGTCAGAGCGCCGAACAGGTCGGCGTAGCGCAGCAGGTGCAGGTCGCCCACGTAGTCCGCGCGGACACGGGCGTGGGCCGCCCGCCCCAGCCGCTCGGCTTCGGCGGGATCTTCGAGCAGCCCACGGAGCGCCGCTCCGAAGGCTTCCAGGTCACGGGGGTCGGGCAGCAGGATGCCGGTGCCGTCGGCGATCTGGTCGGCAATCCCGCCGACGGCCGAGCCGACCACGGGCCGCCCCTTCCACATGCCCTCGGCCACGGTCAGCCCGAACCCCTCGGCCAGGCTCTTCTGCGTGATGACGGCGGCGTGCCGCTGCAGCGCATTGACCATCGCGGCGTTCTCGTCGACGTCCTCCAGCGGCAACGTGACCAGCAGGATCCGGGCGCGCACCGCGGCCGGCAGCCCGCGCCACTGCCGCAGGCAGTCGGCGAAGACGGCGGCGCCCTCCGGGTCGTCGTTGACCACGGCGACCGCCGGGCCGGCCAGCACGAGATAGCCGCCGCCAGCCGGCGCCACGTACTCGGCGAAGCCGCGCATGACGCCGGCCATGTCCTTGAGCCGGTCCCAGCGGGAAACCTGGACCACCACCGGGTCACCGGGGCCGGGCCGGCCGTCGCCGGTGATCGCCGCGGGCCGGGCCACCACGCCCGTACTGCCGTCGTCGCGGACGAAGGACGTCGGCCCCGGCGCGACGTCGCCCAGCACGCCGATCGTGGCCAGGATGCCCCGCACGGTGTCCTTGTCGAGGTCCTCGTTCTTCGGGGAGAGCGGGTCGATCGACGGCGGTATGATCGCGACCTTCTCGCCGGGAAGCCAGGACGGCACGTACTCCCGGCGGGAGAAGACGAACCTCTCCGCGGCGGCCAGGTACGGCCGCAGGAACCCCCACCCCGCCCGCGTCGCGTCGTTCTCCCAGTCCACGCCGATGTGGCTGCGCCACGTCACCCGCGCACCGGCCGCGGCCAGGGCCGCGGCCAGCCCGGCGGTCTGCGGGTCGTGCAGCAGCACGAGGTCTCCCGGCCGTATCTGGCCGAGCAACTCCGTGGCGTTGGCGGCGAGCATTTCCGCGTAGTGGTCGTCATCGGCCCGGCTGAGCGGGCCGCCGGCGGCGTCGCCGTGGATCTGGTTGTGCAGCCGCTTGGTGATCACGAAGAACGCGGCGTCACCGGTGATCACCCTCCAACGAGCCGTAATGCCGAGATCCTGGACGTAACCGAGCAGCACGCGCAGCATCTCCGCGACCCCGCCGCCGACCGCGGTCGAGCTGACGTTCCAGACCGTGCGCCCGGCCAGCTGCCGCCGGAATTGATCAGCCGCCCGGACCAGCCGCGCGAGCCGCTCGCCGCCGATCACCGGCTCCAGCCGGGCCACGGGGCGCCGCGGCACCTCCACCGACCTCACCAGGTGCACCGTGGGCCTCCCTCCGCCGGCTTCCCATTGGGCCTTGTCCATCTTCCCCTCCGCTCCCCCGGATACTCCGAGCGCGATCTACGGATGAACGGAGTTCATTGTTAGCCTGGGTCCTGGCTAGCACCAGCCGGCCTGGGGTTCGCCCGGGCCGTCCGCCCGAGCGAGGCAGGCCGATGAGCGAGCAGATCAGCGGAACGCACGGACCGGCGGAAGACGACGCGATCAAGCAGCAGGATCGCCGCGAGCTGCAGGAACACGGCACGGAGTGGCCGGACGAGGACGCGGCGGACGAGGGCGAGCCGGATGCGGTCTGGGCCGAGGAGGGCAGGTTCGCCGGGCGGCCGCCCGGGGAGGACTGGGCGGGCGTCGAGCTGCGCAGCGATCTGGCTCGTCAGCTGGACCGGACCGATTTCCCGGCGACCCGGGCGCACCTGCTGGAGACCCTGACGGTCCAGGGAGCGGACCAGCGCCTGCTCGACCTGGTATCGACGCTCCCGTCCCACGCCCGGTACGCCAGCCTGCGCGGGCTGGTCCGGGCCCTGGGGCTGCCGGACGAGCACCGCCCGACCTGAGGCGCGGCCCGACTCCAGCGCGCCAGGCCCGCGTCCAACGCCAGCCCGGCCGGGCCATCGTCACGATCCGGTGTCGCTTCTGGCGGCTGCCCATGATTGTTTGGTAACTTTCCTAATTAACTTGGGACGGTCCCGCTCCGGGCGGCTCGCTGGAGGTCGGCTCATGAGACATGCGGCAGCAGGCTGGCTGGCCCTGGCCACGGCCCTGACCATGACGGCGACGGTAGCCGCCGCAGCGGCCTCGGCGCCCGTACAGGCCGCGGCGGCGCTCCCCGCCCCGGTCGTGCGGGTCAACCAGGTCGGGTACACCCCGGGCAGCCCGAAGGTGGCTTTCGCCATGCTGCCCCGCGCGGTCGGCAGCGTCAGCTTCGCGGTCGTCGGCTCCCGCGGCGTGGTCTACCGGGGCCGGTCGGCCGACGACGTCGGGCGGTGGAACAAGAACTACCGGGCGGTGTACCAGCTTGACTTCTCGGCCGTGCGGCGGCCGGGCCGCTACCGGGTCGAGATCTCCGCAGCGCCGTCCGCCGTCTCGCCGCCGTTCCTGATCGCCGGGTCGCAGCAGCTCTACCACGGCCTGGTGAACAACGCCGTGCGGTACTTCACCTCGGAGCGAGACGGCGCCGACGTCGTGTCCTCGGTCCTGGACCGCAAGCCGGCCAACCTCACCGACCGCCGCGCGTACGTCTACAAGGATCCTCGCTACGACAGCAACGACAACCTGCTCGGCAAGCTGACCCGGACCGGCGGCCCGGTCAACGTGGCCGGCGGCTGGTTCGACGCCGGCGGCGGCTACGAGAAATTCGGCTACACCGCGAGCTACGCCGACGGGCTGATGCTGATCGCCGCCCGCGACTTCCCCGGCCAGTACGCCGCGCTGCTGCCCGAGGCCGACTTCGGCCTCGGCTGGCTGCGCAAGCTGTGGAACCCGGCCAAGAAGGTCCTGTACATCCAGGTGGGCATCGGCAACGGCAACGCCAGCAACACGATCCAGGGCGACTACAACTTCTGGTTCCTGCCCCAGCAGGAGGACCGGATGAACGTCAAGCCCGGCGGTAACCCCGGCCCCACCGCCTACTACGTCAAGTACCGGCCGGTGTTCGCGGCCGCGCCGCCCGGCAAGCCGATCAGCCCGGACCTGGCCGGCCGCTTCGCCGCCGACTTCGGCCTCGGCGCCCAGCTCGCCGCGCGGGCCTGCCGGCCGGCCGCACCGGTGCCGAGCAGCTGCTGTCGCTGGCCCGCGGCGTCTACGCGATGGCGAAGACCACGGACGTCGGCCAGCTCGTCACGACGTTCCCGCACGACTACTACCCGGGCACCGAGTGGAAGAGCGACATGCTCTGGGGCGCGGCCGAGATCGCGCTGGCCGACGAGGCGCTGCACGCCCCGGCCTGGCAGCTGCACGCCGACCTGCAGGTCGCGGCGCGCTGGGCGCAGGCGTACATCGCGCAGGGCCACCCCGTCGGCGGCGACACCCTCAACCTGTACGACAACGGCGCGCTCGGCGAGGCCGAGCTGCTGCAGGCCATGCGGCAGGCGCCGCTGCGGCCGGTCATCGCCCCGTCGGCGCTGCGCAGCGACCTCGCCGCACAGCTCCGGCTCGGCGAGCTCTGGGCCAAGGGAGACCCGTTCCAGCTCGGCACGGCCCTGGGCGCCAGCGACGCCACCCCGCACGCGTTCGGCCTGTACATCACCAACGCGCTGTACCAGCGGTACGGCGGCTCGGACGCCTACCGGTCGTTCGCGCAGCAGCAGCTGAACTTCGCGCTCGGCGCCAACGGCTGGGGCAGCTCGTTCGTGGTCGGGGCCGGCAGCACGTTCCCGAACTGCATGCAGAGCGAGATCGCGAACCTGGCCGGCTCCCTGACCGGGCGGGGCAACATCCAGCTCGGCGCCACGACCGACGGCCCGAGCAGCCCGGACAACTTCGTCGGCCTCGGCACCGTCTCCGGGATGAAGGCCTGCCGCGCGGGCCATTACAAGGCGTTCGACACGGCCACGGCCGCCTATGAGGACAACGTCGTCAGCTGGCCGTCGGTCGAGCCCGCCGACGACTACACGGCCAACTCGCTGCTCGCGTTCGCGCTCGCCGGGGCGCACGCGCGGTAAGCCGCAGGCGGGCTGCTCCCGGCCGCGCCGCCGGCGCTCCGTGTCGGCCCACTCGGCCCGGGTGATCACGCCTGCCCGGCCCGTTGCGACAATCGGGGGCATGAGCGACGAGAGCGAGCGCGGCGTGCTGCCCGACCCGGCCAGGCTGACCGCGGAGGAGCGGCGGCTGCACGAGGCCCGGACCGATGTTCCGTGGCGGGCCTGGGGGCCGTACCTGAGCGAGCGCCAGTGGGGGACGGTCCGGGAGGACTACAGCGACAGCGAGGACGCCTGGTCGTATTTCACGCACGATCAGGCGCGCTCGCGCGCCTACCGGTGGGGCGAGGACGGCCTGGCCGGGATCAGCGACGACAAGCAGCGGCTGTGCCTGGCCCTCGCGCTGTGGAACGAGCGGGACCCGATCCTCAAGGAGCGCCTGTTCGGCCTGACCAACGCCGAGGGCAATCACGGCGAGGACGTCAAGGAGTACTACTTCTACGTCGACAACCTGCCCACGCACAGCTATCAGCGCTACCTCTACAAGTACCCGCAGGCCGAGTTCCCCTACGCCGACCTGGTGGCGGTGAACGGGGCCCGGTCGCGGCAGGAATTCGAGTACGAGCTCATCGACACCGGCGTGTTCGACGACGGCCGGTACTTCGACGTCGAGGTGGAGCACGCCAAGGCCGCGCCCGAGGACATCTTGTGCCGCGTCACCGTGCACAACCGCTCCGACCGGGACGCCGCGCTGCACGTGCTGCCCACGCTGTGGTTCCGCAACACCTGGTCCTGGAGAACCGGCGAGCCTAAGCCCCGGCTCACCCGCGCGGAGTCCGCCTGCCCGGCCGTCCGGGCCGAGCACCGCGAGCTCGGCGTCCTGTACCTGTACGCCCAGCCGGGAGCGGCCCTGCTGTTCTGCGAGAACGAGACCAACGCGGCGCGCGTCTTCGGCGCCGAGACCACCGGCCGCTACGCCAAGGACGGCATCGGCGAGCACCTGCTGCGGGGCGCGGACACCGTGAACCCGGCCGGTGCCGGGACCAAGGCCGCGGCGCAGGTCCGGCTGGCCGTGCCCGCGGGCGGGCAGGCGGCCGTCCTGGTGCGGCTCACCCGCGAGGCCCCGGACCGGCTCGTGGCGCCGTTCGCGGGCGCCGATGAGCTGATCGCGCGGCGGCGAGCCGAGGCGGACGAGTTCTACGACGCGATCACGCCGCCCGCGGTCAGCAGCGACGCGAAGGCGGTCATGCGCCAGGCCCTGGCCGGGATGCTGTGGTCCAAGCAGTGCTATTACTTCGACGTCGACCGGTGGCTGCGCGAGCGGCACGCCCACCCGCTGCGCGCGCCCGCGCGGCGGGGCGGCCGCAACGAGGCCTGGTTCCACATGCTCAACCACGATGTGGTGTCCATGCCCGACAAGTGGGAGTACCCCTGGTACGCGGCGTGGGACCTGGCGTTCCACTGCCTTCCGCTGGCCATGGTCGACCCCGACTTCGCCAAGAGCCAGATCGACCTGATGCTCTCCCAGGGATACCTGCACCCGAACGGCCAGATGCCGGCCTATGAGTGGAACTTCGGGGACGTGAACCCTCCGGTGCACGCGTTCGCCACCTTGTTCCTGCAGAACCTGGAGTCCGGGCTCGGCGAGCCGGACGTGCCGTTCCTGCAGGAATGCTTCTCCCGGCTGCTGCTGAACTTCACCTGGTGGGTGAACCGCAAGGATCCCACCGGCCGCAACGTGTTCGAGGGCGGCTTCCTCGGCCTGGACAACATCGGGGTGTTCGACCGCAGCGCGGCGCTGCCCACGGGCGGGCGCCTCGAGCAGGCGGACGGCACGGCCTGGATGGCGATGTTCAGCCAGAACATGCTCGAGCTGGCGCTGATCCTGGCCGGGCACGACGAGAGCTACGAGGAGTTCGTGCTCAAGTTCGTCGAGCATTTCTTCTGGATCGCGGCCGCCGTGGACCCGGTCGGCGAGCATCCCGACGAGATGTGGGACGACGAGGACGGCTTCTTCTACGACGTGCTGCGCCTCCCCGACGGCACCGGGACGCGGATCAAGGTCCGCTCCCTGGTCGGCCTGCTGCCGATCTGCGCCGCCACGCTGATCGAGCCGCATGACCTGGAGCGCTACCCGAAGATCGCCGCGCGGGCCGGCGAGTTCCTCGACCGCAACGCGGACCTGCTGACCAACATCGCCGACCCGTTCGTGCCCGGCGCGGGTGGCCGGCGGCTGCTGTCGCTGGTCAACGAGGACAAGCTGCGGCGCATCCTGGCCCGGATGCTGGACGAGGAGCGCTTCCTGGGCCCGCACGGGATCCGGTCGATCTCGCGGTGGCATCTCGATCACCCCTATTCCCTGAACGTGGACGGGATCGAGTACCGGGTGCAGTATGAGCCCGCGGAGTCGACCACCGGGCTGTTCGGCGGTAACTCCAACTGGCGCGGGCCGGTCTGGTTCCCGATCAACCTGCTGCTGATCCGGGCCCTGATCACGCACTACCGGTACTACGGGGACGGGCTGAAGGTCGAGTGCCCGACCGGCTCCGGGACGATGATGACCCTGTTCGAGGTGGCACAGGAACTGTCCGGCCGGCTGGCCGGGACGTTCCTGCGGGACGGCGAGGGCCAGCGCCCGGTCTACGGCGGGACCCGGCTGTTCCAGGAGGACCCGCACTGGCGTGACCTGATCCTGTTCTACGAGTACTTCCACGGCGACAACGGGGCCGGGCTCGGCGCCTCGCACCAGACCGGGTGGACCGGGCTGGTGGCCCGGCTCATCCAGAGCCTCGGCCAGTTCGACGCCGCCTCCGTGCTCGAAGACCGCCAGTGGCCGATGGCCCGGCCCTACCGCCGCCTCGCCGCCGCGCCGGTGGCCGACGTGGTCACGGCGCGGCAGGCCCGCGGCCTGACCGAGCCCGAATCATCGCGCTGACCAGGCCCGGATCATCCGGCTGACCAGCCCGCGACGGTCCCGTTATGGCCCTGTGTACAGCGACAGCGCGGCGAGGGCGGCGTTGACGACCGACCCGGCGTCGAGGTCGTGCGCGCGGTACAGGTCGCCGACGGTGCCGGACTGCCCGAACGAGTCCACGCCGAGGCTGACCGCGGGCACGCCCAGCGCCGAGCCGAGCCAGCTCATCGTGTGCGACGCCGCGTCGTGCACGGTCACGACCGGCGCCGGGCGGGCGAACACGGTGCGCAGCGCCCCGGCGAAGGACGGCGTGGTCGCGGTGCGGACCCCCTGCCGCAGGGTCCGCTGCCAGGCCCGGTACAGCCGGTCGGCCGACGTCACGTCGACGACGTGCGCGGCGATGCCCTCGTCGGCCAGTTCGGCGGCCGCGCCGAGCACCTCGGGCAGCACCGCGCCCGAGCCGGCCAGGTAGACCTCGGGCGCGCCCCCGGCGGCGGCCTCGGCGGCGTCGACCAGCGGGTAGGCACCGGCCAGGACCTGGCGGCGCAGACGCGCGTCGCCCAGGCGGTCCCGCGCGCGGGCGAACGCGTCCTGGTCGATCCCCCGCGTGCTGAGCCGGAAGTAGTACGAGCCGCCCTCGGCGACCGCGCTCCCCGGCGGCGCGGCGTGCGCAGCGGCGATCGACTGCAGGGCACCGCACAGCAGCCAGTCGAGGGCGGCCGCATACGCGGGCTCGATGAACGTGACGCCCGGCAGTTCCAGGCCCACCGACGCGGTGATCGTGGACTGGTGCGCGCCCCCCTCGGGGGCGAGGGAGACCCCCGACGGGGTGCCGGCCACCACGAACCGCGAGCCGGAGTAGACCGAGTAGACGAAGGCGTCCAGGCCCCGCAGCACGAACGGGTCGTACACGGTGCCGACCGGGAGCAGCGGCTGGTCGGACAGGTCCCAGGACAGGCCGAGCTGGCCGAGCAGCAGGAACAGGTTCATCTCGCTGATGCCCAGCTCGATGTGCTGGCCTTCCGGGCCTTCCGACCATTTCAGCGCGGCGTCCTCGCTCCACGAGCGCCGGGCGGCGGGGCTGAACACGCCCAGGCGGTTGATGAAGCCGGCCAGGTTGGTGGAGGTGGCGACGTCGGGCGCGGCGGTGACCAGGAAGGGCGCGACGGCCTCGGCCCGGGACAGGCCGACGAGGATCCGGCCGAACGCCTCCTGGGTGGAGATCGACCGGGCCGCGCGCAGGCCGGTCGAGTCGGGCACGGCCAGGGCGGGCGGGTTCGTCCGCGGGGCGCGGGCCAGGTGCTCGCGGCGGGCCGCCGCCCACTGCCCGGCCCGGGTCATCGGGTCCAGCCGGTCCCATTCGGTGGCCAGGGTCAGCCCCAGCCGTTCGCGCATCTCGTCAACCTGGGCGGTAGTCAGCAGCGCGGAGTGGTTGCGCGGGTTCCCGGCCAGGGGCAGTCCCCAGCCCTTGACCGTGTAGGCGAACACCACGCTGGGCCGGTCCTTCTCCCGGTCGCACTCGCCGAAGGCCTCCAGCAGCGAGCGGAAGTCATGGCCGGCCAGGTCGGTGACCAGGCCGGCCAGCGTGTCGTCGGCGATCGCGGTGCAGAACTGGCGGACCTCGTCCGGGGCGCCGTCCAGGAACCGCGCGCGGACCTCCTGCGCCGGCAGCCCGAACAGCGACTGGTAGTGCTCGTTGGGCATCTGGTCGATCCAGGCGCGCAGCCACTCCCCGCCGGGGAGCGCGAACGCCGCCTGCAGCCGGTGACCGTACTTGGCCTCGACCACGTGCCAGCCGGCCCCGGTGAACTGCTGCTCCCACTGGGCGATCCGGATTCCCGGCACCACCCGGTCCAGGGACTGCCGGTTCACGTCCACGATCCACATGACGTTGCCCAGGCCGTCGGTGGCGGGGTCGGAGACGGCCTCCCAGATGTTGCCCTCGTCCAGTTCGGCGTCCCCGATCAGGGCCACGAACCGGCTGCGGGGCCGGACGCCGAAGTGAGCGTCCACGTAGCGGCGGGTGACCGCGGCGAACAGCGGCGCCGCGGCGCCGAGGCCCACCGAGCCGGTGGAAAAGTCGACGGGGTCCGGGTCCTTGGTCCGGCTCGGGTAGGACTGCAGGCCGCCGAACGCGCGCAGCATCGTCAGGTAGCCGCGGTCGAGGTTGCCGAGCAGGTACTGGATGGCGTGAAACGCCGGGGAGGCGTGCGGCTTGACGCTGACCTTGTCCGGGGCGTCGAGATACGCGAAGTACAGCGCGGTCATGACGGTGACCAGGCTGGCGCTGGAGGCCTGGTGGCCGCCGACCTTGACGCCGTCGCCGGTGTCGCGGTCATGGTTGGCGGCGTCGACGATGCGGGTCGCCAGCCAGAGCACGCGCTGCTGGATCGTGTCCAGGACATCGGTCTCGGCGGCGGCCTCGGCCACCCCCGCTGCGGTGTCGGCCATGCTCTCATAGCAGTGCCGGCCTGCGGAGTTGTCAATGAGCCCTAACGGTCCGTCTCGGGGCGGGCGTGGTCCGCGGTGACGCAATGTTTACGCCCCGATTACACCGAGCGCGCGAATCCTGGTTAGCGTGGAACACATGCGCAAGCCGGCCTACAGCGAGCACGCCCGCTCCTACAACCGGCGGACGGGCGCGTTCCAGCGTTACCGCCAGGCGATCGTCGACGCGCTGCCGGTCCGCCGCGGGCAGGTGGTCCTCGACGTGGGCTGCGGGACCGGGCTGTGCTGCGGCCTGCTCCGGGAGAAGGTGGGCTCCGAGGGCGGCGTCGTCGGCATCGAGGAGTCGCCCGAGATGGCGGCGGTGGCGCGCGAGCAGATCGCCGAGGAGGGCTGGGGCAACGTCACGGTGGTGCAGTCGCCGGCCGAGGAAGCCGCGATCGAGATCGCCGCGGACGCCGCCCTGTTCTGCGCCGTCCACGACATCCTGCAGTCCCCGGAGGCGTTGCGGAACGTCATGAGCAGCCTGCGTCCCGGGGCATGGGTGGCCGCCGGGGGCGGCAAGTGGGCGGCGCCGGCCATGGTGGCCGTGAACATGCAGGCCAGGATGCTGCACGCGCCGTACGTCGGCAGCTTCGAGGGATTCGACCGGCCGTGGCATCATCTCGAGCGGCTCGTCGAGGACGTCGACGTCCGCGAGATCGCGTTGGGCAGCGGGTACATCATGACCGGCAAGGCGCCGGCCCGCGCCTGAGCCTAGCCAGGCCCGCCCTGGCCCGGCGCAACGAGCGCGTGGCCGGGCTGGACGCCCGAGCACGCCTCGATCAGTGTCCGGGCGAACATCTGCGGCGCGTTGATGCACATCCCGTGACCGGCGGCCACCTGGTGCACCGATGCGCCGGGGATCGCCCGGGCCAGCCTGAGCTGACGGCTCACCGGCACGATGCGGTCCCGGGTCGTGACCACCACCGCGGCGGGGACGTCTACCTGGCCGATCCAGCCGTCCGAGGTGAACTCGCAGACGGCCTGGATGGCCGAGACCGCGGTAACCAGCGTGGTCCGGCTCAGCTGGGCGCGTGCCCACCGGGCGGTGACCGGGTCGTCGACGTGGCCCAGCAGCGTCATCCCGAGCACGTCGGCGCCCGCCCGCGCCAGGACCGGGTTCCACCGGATGGCGGCGGCGGTGGTCGGCAGCGCCAGGGCGGCCAGCATCTCCGTGGGTGATCCCCGGACGTTGCCCGCGGTGCAGCACAGCACCAGGCCCGACAGCAGCGGGGCGTGCCGCCGGTACATCAGCTGGGCGACCATGCCGCCCATGGAATAGCCCACGGCGATGAACCTGCGGATGTCGAGGGCCGCGGCCAGCGCGGCGACATCGTCGGCACAGTCCTCCAGCCGGAACCGCGCTCCGGGGCTGATCCCGTCACCATGGCCGCGCAGGTCGGCGGCGACGACCCGGAACTCGCGCCCGAGCGGCGCGAGTATCCTCCCCCAGTTCAGCTCGGCCGTGCACGCCATCCCGTGGATGAGCATGAGCGTCTGCGCGCCGCGCGGGCCGGGACACTCCCACACCCGGGTGACCCCGCGGCCGGGCAGGTCCACCAGGCGGGTAACCGGGGTCGCTGCCTCCGGAGGCACCTGACGCACTATCACTCTCCTGCTGTGCCAGTCAGCGAGCGCCAGCGACCGGCGTCGGGCGTATGAAGTTCTGGTGCTACTGGTGAGAATACAGCGGGCTGACGAGGCTGGACACGCGTCAGAGGTAGGCTCCGCTGCCCTCGCTGTCCCGGGACACCCACTCCACGCCGAGCACATCCGCCGGGTCCAGGACGTCCCACCCGTCATCACGCGTGGTCTCGACGAGCCCGTCCGGGCGCAGCCGCACGGTCAGCAACGGGTGCTTCTCGTCATTGAGGGTCCACCGCCCGCTCGGCCCCCGGAGCATCAGCCTGACCTGTCCTTGCTTGCCGATCACGGGCTCCAGCAGTTCCACGATTACCTTGCCCTCCACACCGCCACCCTACGTCCGGGCCACCCGGCTTTACCGTCGCCGCCGCGAACCCGGCGGGCACCGGATGCCAAGATGAACACCATCGGGTTCCCGGGAGGAGCCCGGCCGGGGAGCATCGGCGAAAGAGGAGCGCAGATGACTGAGCAACCCGCTACCGCGGATATCGGCGTGACCGGCCTGGCGGTCATGGGCCGGAACCTGGCCAGGAACCTGACCCGGCACGGCTACGCCGTCGCACTGCACAACCGGTCTCCCGAGCGCACCCGCAGCCTGGTCGCCGAGCATGGCGATGAGGGCGAGTTCCTCCCGAGCGAGTCGATGGCCGGTTTCGTGGCCAGCCTGCGCAGGCCGCGGGTCATCATCGTGATGGTGCAGGCGGGCGCGGGCACCGACGCGGTGATCAACGAGCTGGTGCCGCTGCTGGACGAGGGCGACATCGTGGTGGACTGCGGCAACGCCCACTACACCGACACCCGGCGGCGGGAGGCGGCCCTGCGGGAGCGTGGCCTGCACTTCGTCGGCTGCGGTGTCTCCGGCGGCGAGGAGGGGGCGCTCAACGGGCCGAGCATCATGCCGGGCGGCTCCGCGGAGTCCTACGTCCGGCTCGGGCCGATGTTCGAGTCGATCGCGGCGCGGGTCGACGGCACGCCGTGCTGCGTGCACGTCGGGCCGGACGGAGCCGGCCACTTCGTCAAGATGGTGCACAACGGCATCGAGTACGCCGACATGCAGCTGATCGCCGAGGCCTACGACATCCTGCGCGCCGGCCTGGGCGAGGAGCCGGGCCAGATCAGCGAGATCTTCCGGGCCTGGAACGAGGGTGACCTGGACTCGTTCCTCATCCAGATCACCGCGGACGTGCTGGCGCACACCGACGCCAGGACCGGCCGGCCGTTCATAGACATCGTGGCCGACCGGGCCGAGCAGAAGGGCACCGGGCGGTGGACCGTGCAGAGCGCGCTGGACCTGGGCGTCCCGATCACCGGCATCGCCGAGGCGACGTTCGCCCGGTCGTTGTCCGGGCACGCCGACCAGCGGGCGGCCGCCCGCGAGGCGTTCGGCAGCGACGCCAAGCCGCTGGAGGGCGTCGACCGGGACGCGTTCATCGACCAGGTCCGCCGGGCGCTGTACGCGTCGAAGGTGGTGGCCTACGCCCAGGGCTTCGACCACATCGCCGCCGGCAGCGCGGAGTACGGCTGGGACATCGACCGCGGCGCGATGGCCACCATCTGGCGCGGCGGCTGCATCATCCGCGCCCGGTTCCTCGACCGCATCCGCACGGCGTACGACGAGGACCCCGCGCTGCCCAGCCTGCTGGTGGCGCCCTACTTCGCGGACGCGGTCCGCGACGGCGTCGACGCCTGGCGGCGCGTCGTGGCCCAGGCGGCGATGACCGGCATCCCGACGCCGGCGTTCTCGTCGTCGCTGGCGTACTACGACGGCCTGCGCCGCGACCGGCTGCCCGCCGCGCTGATCCAGGGCCTGCGGGACAACTTCGGCGCCCACACCTACCAGCGCGTGGACGCCGAAGGCAGCTTCCACACCGAGTGGGCCGCCGCCGGGCAGCCCGAGCGCCCGGCCTGAGGGTTCTCACACACCCCTCCACTTTCAATCTATAGCGCACAGGGGGGCTTGCGGCAAGACCCGGGTCGGGGCGCATAATCGCTGGCCGGGGCCAGAACCACGGGAAATGGGAGCCGCGAAGTGCGTGTGCTGTTGTCGACGTATGACTCGCGCGGGGGCGTGGAACCGCTGGTGGCGCTCGCGGTGCGGTTGCGGGAACTCGGCGCGCAGGCGCGGGTGTGCGCGCCGCCGGACTGCGCGGAGCGGCTGGCCGAGGTCGGCGTGCCGCTGGTGCCGGTCGGCCGGCCGGTGCGCGCGCTGGTGCACGGAGCGACGCCACCGTCGCAGGATGACGTGCCCCGGCTCGCGGCCGAGTTGATCGGCGCCTGGTTCGACCAGGTCGGCGCGGCCGCCGAGGGATGCGACGCGCTGGTGGCCAGCGGCGTGATACCGGCCGCGGTGGGCGCGCGGTCGGTGGCCGAGAAACTGGGCATCCACTCCGTGCACGTGAGCTACTGCCCGGTCTTCCTGCCGTCGCCCCACCAACGGCCGCACCCGCTGCCGGGCCGGCCGCTACCACCGGACGTGACCGACAACCGGGTGCTGTGGGAGCTTAACGCCCAGGGCTATAACGCGGTGTTCGGCCCGGCGCTCAACACCCACCGGGCCGCGAACGGCCTGCCACCGGTGGGCAACGTCCGTGACTACCTCCTCGGCGACCACCCGTGGCTGGCGGCGGACCCGGTTCTGGCCCCGTGGCCGGGGCCGGCGGACCTCGACGTCGTGCAGACCGGCGCGTGGATCCTGCCCGATGAGCGCCCGCTGCCGGCCGAACTGGAGGCGTTCCTGGACGCCGGCCCACCGCCGGTGTTCGTGGGCTTCGGCAGCATGCGGGCCCCGGGGGACATCGCCCGGGTGGCCGTCGAGGCGATCCGCGCGCAGGGCCGCCGCGTGCTCGTCGCCCACGGCTGGGCCGGCCTCGTCCCGGTCGACGACGCCGGCGACTGCTTCACCATCGGCGAGGTCAACCAGCAGGCCCTGTTCGGCCGGGTGGCCGCCGTCGTGCACCACGGCGGCGCGGGCACCACGACCACCGCCACCCGGGCCGGCGCGCCCCAGGTGGTGGTGCCCCAGTGGGCGGACCAGCCGTACTGGGCCAGCCGGGTGGCCGGCCTGGGCATCGGCGTGGCCCACGACGCTGCGGCCCCGACTACCGAGTCCCTGTCGGCCGCGCTGAGCACGGCCCTGGCCCCGCAGACCAGGGCCCGGGCGGCCGCGGTGGCCGGCCGGATCCGCACCGACGGGGCGGCGGTGGCCGCGACGCTGCTGCTCGACGCGGCCAGCCGGACCATGGCGACCCGGAGCTGATCGGTGAATCCCGTGACTACCAGCGCGTTTGACCTTCCTGACCGGCTCGCTGGCAAGGCCGACCCGGCGCTGATCGCCCGCGACGAGCAGCAGTTCGCGGCCATCGCGGAGAGCCTCGAGCGGTCGATCGCCGACCTGTCGGACCGCCTCGATGCCGAGCGCAAGGCGCCCGGCGGCATCGGCCAGGAGGCGATGGACCGGGACCTGGAGGTCCACCGGCTGACCGCCCGGCTGCGCGTCCTGCGCCGCTTCGGCCTGGACCTGTGCCTCGGACGTATCGTCCGCGCCGACAGCCCCGAGCCCGTGTACATCGGACGGCTCGGCCTCACCGACCGCGCGGGACGCCGGCTGCTGGTCGACTGGCGCTCCCCCGCGGCTGAGCCGTTCTTCGGAGCGACCCACGCCAGCCCGATGGGCCTGGCCAGCCGCCGCAGGTATCGCTGGGCCGGCGGCCGGATCAGCGACTACTGGGACGAGGTGTTCACCCCGGACGGGCTGGAAGGGCACGCCGCGCTCGACGACCAGTCCGCGTTCATCGCCAGCCTGGGCGGCAGCCGGTCGGGCCGGATGCGAGACGTGCTCGGCACCATCCAGGCCGACCAGGACGCGATCATCCGCGCGGGATCCCGCGGCGCTCTCGTCGTTGACGGCGGTCCGGGTACGGGGAAGACCGTCGTCGCGCTGCACCGCTCCGCCTACCTCCTGTACTCCGACCCTCGCCTCGGTCACCGCCGGGGCGGCGTGCTGTTCGTCGGACCGAGCCAGCACTACCTGGCCTACGTCGCCGACGTTCTCCCCAGCCTGGGCGAGGAGGGCGTGCAGACCTGCACGCTGCGCGACCTCGTCGCCGAGGGAGCCGCAGCCGCCATCGAGACCGACCCGGAGGTGGCCCGCCTGAAGTCGTCCGCGGACCTGGTGAAGGCTATCGAGCCGGCCGTCAGGTTCTACGAGAATCCGCCCGCCGAGGGGATGACGGTCGAGACCCCCTGGTCCAGCATCTGGCTCAGCGCCGACGACTGGGCCGAGGCGTTCGAAGCCCCAGAACCTGGTACCCCGCACAACGAGGCGCGCGACCAGATCTGGGAGGAGCTGCTCGCGATCCTGATGGACTCCCGCGACGACGACGTCCCGGCTGACCTGTTCCGCAAGTCGCTGCAGCGCACCGAGGAACTGCGTACGGCCCTCAATCGCGCGTGGCCGCTGATCGAAGCGGCTGACCTCGTCGGAGACCTCTGGTCGGTACCCGCGTACCTGCGCTTGTGCGCTCCCTGGCTCAGCCCCGGCGAAGTCCGGAGGCTGCAGCGCCCAGACGCCCAGGCCTGGACGGTGTCCGACCTGCCGCTGCTGGACGCCGCCCGGCAGCGGCTCGGCGACCCGGAGGCGTCACGACGTAAGCACCGGGGTGACGCAGCCGTCGCCGCCCAGCGGGAGCAGATGGCCCGGGTCGTGGACGACCTCATCGAGGCGGCCGACGACGAGTACGGCTTCGGCCTGGTGACGATGCTGCGCGGCGAGGACTTCCAGGACGCCCTGGTCGACCAGGCCGCACTGCCCGCCGCCGACCCGGACCGGCTCGCCGGCCCGTTCGCGCACATCGTCGTCGACGAGGCCCAGGAACTGACCGACGCGCAGTGGCAGATGCTGCTGCTGCGCTGCCCGTCCCGGAGCTTCACGATCGTCGGGGACCGGGCCCAGGCCCGGCACGGGTTCACCGAGTCGTGGCCGGAACGGCTCGAGCGGGTCGGGCTCGACCAGATCAGGCTGGCGTCGCTGAGCATCAACTACCGGACGCCGCAGGAGGTCATGGCGGAAGCCGAGCCGGTCATCCGGGCCGTGCTCCCGGACGCCAACGTGCCGATCTCGATCCGCAGCACCGGCGTCCCCGTCATCCACGGATCCGCTTCGGATCTCGGCCCGATTCTCGACACCTGGCTCGCCGCGCATGCCGAGGGGATCGCGTGCGTCATCGGCGATCCCGCGTTCCTGGGGACGTCCCGGGTCCGGTCGCTGACCCCGGAGCTGTCGAAGGGGCTTGAGTTTGACCTGGTCATCCTCATCGACCCGGAGGCGTTTGGCGAGGGCATCGAAGGAGCGGTCGACCGTTACGTCGCGATGACCCGGGCGACCCAGCAGCTCGTCATCCTCGCCAGCTCCTGACGCGGGCGCTTCCGGACCGCGGATTGGTCAGGACAGGTACGGTTCCGGGGCGACGGCGTAGCGCCGGGTGACTCTTGTTGAGGTAGCCGAACGGGCTCGGTCTGAAGAGGACATCAGCCCGATGAGCCGAATTGGATGGGAACGTTAATGGCCTGCGCGGGGGCCCATGCGGCGCGGCCGGGGGCGAGGTGCCAGATGGCCAGCTTGGTGGAGTGGACGGCCAGGGCGTCCCACCCGCCAGCGGCGCCCGGTGCGAGCGTCGCTGTTCCGGCCGGCAGGACGGGCAGCGGCTGCCAGGGGGCCGCCGGGCCGGCGACGGTCTGGGCGTGGCCGGTGCTCAGCACGATGGCTATCGCGGCACCGGGCCCGGTGGACGCCGATGCGAGCTTGGCGCCGTGCAGAGGCAGCGGCGGGGACAGGGCCCAGCGGGTGCCGCCGTCGGCCGACCAGGCGGCGAGCAGGCGCGCGGCTGATCCGGTGCCGGCGGCCAGCAGCGCGACGGTGCGGTTTGCGGTGCCGGTCAGCCGGAGTACCCGCATGGCCTGGCCGGCGAGGGGAGCGGGCAGGGGCGGCCCGGCCGCGTGCCAGGTCCCGCCGGTTTCGGTGAAGATGCCGACGGTTCCCCGGCGGCCGCATGTTCCGGCCAGCAGGGGCTGACCGGACGGGCTGAACGTAGCGGCGGTGAGGTTCTGCAGCCCGCAGCGCCGGCCGGGCGTGGTCGCCGCGAGGGAGCGCAGGCTGGCCAGGGTGGCCCAGCTGGCGTAGCCGCTGGGCGCGGCCAGCACGGCCGTGCCGTCGGCGAGCAGGGCGAGCAGGTGCCCGGTGGCCGGGGCGGCGGCCAGGGCGTCGGGGACGTCGGCGAGGGCCCCGTCCAGCGGCCCGGTCGATGCCCAGGCCTGCCCGCCGTCGGCGGTCGCGCTCAGCGGCGTGTAGGTGAGGAACTGGCTGGGCCGGAACCCGGCGATCAGCGACCGGCCAGCCGGGGCCAGGACCAGGCCGCCGTTGTCCGCGGTGCCGGGCGGGGTGACCAGCGTCCAGCGCAGGCTGCCGGCGGGGCGGGCGAACAGCTGCCAGAAGTTATTGTTCGTCGCGACCGAGCCGCCCATCACCGCGACCGCCCAGGTGCCGGCGGCGGTGGCCAGGGACGTGGCCAGGAACGGCGCCCCTCCCGGCGGGGCCTCGGGCGCAGGGCCGCGGGCGGCGGGCGCGGCGCTGCCGCAGCCCGCTATGAGCGCCGCAGTGGCCAGGGCCACCGCGGCGCCTGCCGGGCGGGCGGGCCTTCTCATGAGTGCCCCAGCAGCTGCTGCGCGGCGTCGGTCAGCTCGGCGGCGAACGACGACTTGGTGCTGGTGGTGCCCGGGCCGGGGTCGAAGTCCAGTTCCTGGCGTAGGTGGCCGGACTGGTCGAGGACGAACGCGTAGTCGCCGTGGCCGACCATCGACCCGGCCGGCAGGATCTCCGCCGGGACCACGCCGTAATGCTGCCAGACCTGCGCCAGCTGGGCGGGGGTCCCGGTCAGGTACAGCCAGTTCGGCACCCCGTCCAGGCCTTCCTGGCGGTCGAACGCCTGGATGTAGCTGACCTGGGTGTCGAGCGGGTTGTAGTTGACCGCGACCAGCTCAACCTGGCGGGTATTGGCGGCCAGTAGCTGCCCGGCCTGGCGGAACTCCTGCGCGATCAGCGGGCAGTCGCTCGAGCACACCGGGTCCAGGAAGGTCAGCAGCACCACCTTGCCGCGCAGGCTGGCCAGGCTCACGGTCCGGCCGTGCTGGTCGGTGAGGCTGAAGCCGGGGGCCGGGTAGTTTTCCGGGGCGCTGGACCCGTCGATGGACTGCGCCAGGATGGTATCGGCGACCGGGCTGGCCTGCGCGGCGGCCATCGGCGCCGCGCCGAGGACGATCAGCCCGATCGCGCCGACGGCCGCCACGGACTGGATGCTCGCCGCCGCGGCCGACCGGCGCACCGCCTGCGGCTGGAGCCGGGCGCGGGCGGCCCGGGCCCGGTCCCGCCAGCCGGCGCCCGGTGCCGCGGCCGCGGCCGCGGCCGGTTCTGCCGCGGTCGCTGGGGCGCGGGCCAGGGCGAGGTACCCGGCCCAGGCCAGCAGGACGAACGGGATCATGCTGTTGGGGTCGGTGCCCAGGCCGCCGAGGAACCCGAGGTCCTCGATCAGCACCCAGTCCGCCAGGCACAGCACGGTGAAGCCGATCAGCACGGGGCGGATGAGCGCCGGCCGCCCGCTCAAGAACGCCGCGCCGGTCACGGCCAGCGCGGCCACCACGAACAGGTTGACCGCGAACCCGTGCGCGGCGGTGAACGACCCGAAGCCGGAAACCCAGGCGGACAGGAAGCCGGGCTGCGGGGTGCCGGCCATCGACTGGACCATCCCGGTGAGGGTGCCCGCCTGCCCGTGCGAGGTACCCTGCCAGAACCCACGCCCCGGCCAGGCCTGCAGCACCGCCATGCCCACCAGGAACAGCCCGGTCCCGCCCAGGATGAGTCGGCCGGGCCCCCGGGTGCGCCAGGCCCGCTCGGGCAGCGCGATCAGGGCGCCAGCGACGGCATAGATCAAAACCGCGCCGGGCGCGCCGAACAGCCAGGTCAGGCCCGGGGCGAAGATCCCGCCGAACGACTCCCCGAACACCCACACCACCAGCCCCCAGCCCACGCTGACCAGCCCGGCCAGCCGGGACAGCGGGCCCCGCGCCGCCACCAGCATCCAGATCCCGATCCCGACCTGGATCCATACGGCCGAAGCGCCGGCCTGCATCGGGTGATACGACCAGTTCGTCCCGGCCCAGTTCACCACCTGCTGCACCCACCGCGGCGAGGCCGCCGCGATCGGCTCGATGACCTGCGACGGCATGCCCACCGCCATCCTCGGCTGGGCCTGCAGGATCCCGTCGACGATCCACAGCAGGCCGAAGCCGATCCGCAGCAGCTGGCGCCAGGCCGGCTCCGCCAGGACGGGTGCGGGCTGGCCGTCTGGTCCCGCCGTGCCGCCGGGGCCGACGGCACGGGGCAGCCACGCCCGGATGGTGACCCAGGCCAGCCCGAGCGTGGCGAAGATCAGCAGCGCGATGATTCCCTGGTGCAGCAGCGCGGCCTTGAACGCGGCGACCACGATGGGGTCGTTGACGTTGATCCCTGAGTTCATCCCGGGCATTACGCCACCTGCTTCTGTCGGTCAGCTGGCTCGGTGCCGCCAGCCGGAACCCCGGCGCGGACTGGTTTGGCCCGCGGTGGCCGCGGCCGGCCCGGCCCGGCCGCGGCGGAGGCCCCGAACCGGCGCAGCCGCACGCTGTTGGCCACGACGAAGGCGGACGAGGCGGCCATCGCCGCCCCGGCGATCAGCGGGTTGAGGAACCCGGCGGCCGCGAGCGGGATCGCCGCGATGTTGTAGCCGAAGGCCCAGGCCAGGTTGCCCCGGATCGTGCCCAGGGTGGCGCGGGCCAGCTCGATCGCGTCCGGGACGACACCGAGATCGTCGCGCAGCAAGATCAGGTCTGCGGCGCTGATGGCCACGTCGGTGCCGGTGCCCAGGGCCAGCCCCAGGTCGGCCGCGGCCAGGGCGGGCCCGTCGTTGACCCCGTCCCCGACCATGGCCACCCGGTGCCCGGCGGCCTGCAGGCGGGCGATCGTGGCCGCCTTCTGGTCCGGCAGCGCCCCGGCGATCACCTCATCGGTGCCGGCCTGGGCCGCCACCGCCTGCGCGGTGGCCTGGCTGTCGCCGGTCAGCAGCACCGTCCGCAGGCCCAGCCGCCGCAGCCCGGCCACCGCCGGGGCGGCCGACGGCTTGACCGTGTCGGCGACCGCGACCGCCCCGCGCGCCTGCCCGTCCCACCCGGCCAGCACCGCCGTGCCGCCCGCCTGCTGCCACTCGCGGCACTGGTCCGCCAGGGGCGCCGGGACCGTCATCCCCAGCTGGCCGAACAGGCCCTCGCGGCCGACGACCACCTCATGCCCGTCCACTGACCCGCGTGCCCCCAGGCCGGGCAGCGCCGCGAACCCCTCTGCGTGCGGCAGCGGCCCCAGTTCCGCCCGCGCCGCCTGGCTGATGGCCGCGGCGACCGGATGCTCCGACGCCTGCTCCACCGCGCCGGCCAACCGCAGCAGCACCTCCCGGCTGGTGCCCTCGGCCGGCTGGACCGCGGTCACCGCCACCAGCCCGGTGGTCACCGTGCCCGTCTTGTCCAGCACCACGGTGTCCACCGCGCGGGAGGACTCCAGGGCCTGGTAGCCCTTGATGAAGATCCCCAGCTGCGCGCCCCGCCCGCAGGCCACCATCAGCGCCGCCGGGGTCGCCAGGCCCAGCGCGCACGGGCAGGCGATGATCAGCACCGCCAGGGCGGCGCTGAACGCCTGCTCGGCGGGGCGGCCCGCGGCCAGCCAGCCGGCCAGCGTCAGGCCCGACGCCACCAGCACCGCGGGCACGAACACGCCGCAGATCCGGTCCGCGATCCGCTGGATCCCCGCCTTCTGCGACTGCGCCTGCTCCACCAGGGCCACCAGGTGCGCGAGCTGGGTGTCGCGGCCTACCTTGACCGCGCGTACCACCAGCCGGCCCGCCACCACCACCGTGCCCGCAGTCACCGCGTCGCCCACGGCGACATCGGCCGGTACCGACTCGCCGGTCATCACGGCGCGGTCCACCGCCGACTGGCCGAACTCCACCTCTCCGTCGGCGGCGATCCGCTCGCCCGGGCGCACCACGAACCGCTGCCCGGGCGCCAGGTCCGCGACCGGGATCCGGCGCTCGGTCCCGTCACTGGCCAGCACGCACGCCTCCCGCGCGCCGGCCCCGGCCAGCTCCCGCATCGCGTCCCCGGCGTCGCGCCGCGCCTTGGCCTCATATAGCCGGCCCGCCAGCAAGAACGTCGTCACCGACGCTGCGACCTCCAGGTAGATCCCGCCGCCCGAGGCGTGCAGCAGCAGGTACCAGGCGCTGAGCCGGGCCTGGCCCCGGTCCAGCACGAACATCGCATACACCGACCAGCCGCATGCCGCGGTGATGCCCAGCGACACCAGCGTGTCCATCGAGACCGAGCCGTGCCGGGCGTTCTTGATCGCGGCCTGGTGGAACGGCCAGGCCGCCCAGATCACCACCGGCGCGGCCAGCGCCACCAGGACCCACTGCCAGCCGGGGAACCGCGACGACGGGAACAGCGACAGCAGCACCGACAGGTCGCTGAGCGGGATGAAGAACACCAGCGCCACGATCAGCCGGTTCCGCAGGTAAATGAAACGGGCGGCATCCGCCCCGGCACCGGCGGCCTCCGCCCGGCCCTGGCCGCGCGCAGCGGCTGCGCCATCGCCGAGCACTTCAGCGGCGTAACCCGCCTGCTCGACCGCGTCGACCAGCTGTCCCACCGGAACCGACACAGCCGCGGTGACCGCGGCCCTGCCGGTCGCGAAGTTCACCGTCGCCCGCACGCCGCCGATCGCGTTGAGCTTCTTCTCAATCCGCGCCGCGCACGCCGCGCACGTCATCCCCTGGACCGAAAGGTCAACCTCCCGCGACGGCGATGACGCCTCGCCGGTGACTGCCGCTGATGACACTTATGCGCCTACCCTCCAACCCGGACCGGCCAGCCGCCCCCGCAGGGCGCCGCTGACCCAGCACGCGAGATGGCGCTGGGGCGGGTCCAGCCGCTGGCAACGGCAAGACACCCGGGAGGTGCCGCCGCACCGGAAATGTACCCATGACCGAAAGCAGCCCGCAATACAAAACGGTCCTTTTTTGCGCTGACTTTGCCGCTCCGCTACTAGCCAAACCCTTCTGCATACCGCTCTGGGGTTTCCGGCCATACCATACCCTGGCGGGGTTTCCTGAATACCGTATGGGGGTTTACCGAGATGCCTTCACTCTTGCGCACTTCGTCGCTAGGCCATTAGCCTCGTGCCGTTATGCGTTTTCGTGACGCCCCGGCCTCAGCGGGCAGCTTCCGGAATCATCCCCCCGCGGCTCCCCCCGCTCCCGCGGGTCGTAGGCATGACGTCCCGGCCAGGCGTTTCCCGCGCTGTCCCGGGCGACCCAGGGGACACTGACATGGCCGGGCCGTCCTGGGTGGCGGGCGCTTTCGCGGCTGTCATGATCGTCACCGCCGCCTATTCGGCCGGCCGCCTGGCCATCTCCCGCCTGCGGGGACAGGCCACCGAGCTTGACGCCGACGCTCTGCACGCCGTAATGGGCGTCGCCATGGCCGGAATGCTCATGCCGCAGCTCGCTGTCCTGCCCGACCGCGCATGGGCGGCCGTTTTCGGCATCGCGGCCGCGTGGTTCGGCTGGCACGCCATTCACGCGAATGGCACCGCCGCCCCCGGCAGCTCACGCTGCCGGTACCCGGTGCCCCACCTGATCGAATGCGCCGCCATGCTCTACATGCTCCTGCCGGTCCACGCCCCGTCCCCCGCGCACGCGGGCACCGGGATGGCGATGGCCGGCATGAGCTCGGCCGCGGGCCCGGCGGGCAGCTTCCCCGCGCTCGCGGTCGTCCTGGCCCTGTTCATGCTCGGCTGCATCGTGTGGACCACCGACCGGCTGACCACCCTGGCCCGGACCGGAACCACCGCTCCGGACCGGGACACGAACCCGCATCCCCAGCCCGCGGCCGCCGTCCGGACGGCCGCCTCGTTCCACGACGCCGACAGCGCCCCCGCCGCTCCAGACGCCACCAGGACTCGTAGCGAGGAACAGCCCGCCAGGCCGATGCTCGCTCCCAAGCTCGCCACCGTCGGCAAGCTCGTGATGAGCATCACCATGGGCTACATGCTCATCCTCATGCTCTAACCCCGGATAGCAGCTCAGATCGACCCGCTGGCCGCGCTCACCCCGGCCGAGGTGCCGACGCCGGCCGGCTGGCCGTGGGTCAGTTTGCAGATCGCCGCGGTGATCATGTTGGCCGCGCCGTCGAGACGGGGGCCGGGCTGTCACCGGCTCCGCGCGGCATCCTCCGTCACCGGCCGCCAGCACCCACTGGCCGGCGCGGGCCGGGCCGCCATAGGCTAAAGCCAGCGCGGGGGACCTCTCAAGCGAGGCCGGAGAGCCACATGTACGGGTACGCGCAGAACAAGGACGACTACCTCACGCGGCTGCGCCGGATCGAAGGGCAGATCCGCGGCCTGCAACGCATGGTCGAAGACGACAAGTACTGCATCGACATCCTCACCCAGGTCTCGGCCGCGACCAGGGCCCTGCAGTCGGTGGCCCTCGGCCTGCTCGAAGAACACCTGAGCCACTGCGTCGTTGACGCGGTCGCCGAGGGCGGCGATACAGCCGCCATGAAGGTCCGCGAAGCATCCGACGCGATCGCCCGGCTCGTGAAGTCCTGAAGCCAGGCAAGATCGCACGGGGCGCCCATGGGTGTGGCCTTAGCGGCCGGTGAGTTGGAGGCTGGCGGCGAGTGCGGTCAGGACGGCGATGAGGAGGATCAGCAGGGTGAGGCGTGCGGCTCGGCGCCGGCGGGGTACTGGTGCCGGCTGGGTTGCCGGGTCCGGTGTGGTCATGGGGTTCACACCCCCGGTGCCGGGCCGGCGGCCGGTGCGGTGGTGCGGCGGGCCAGGTAGCCGGTGAGGGCAGCGGCGGCCCAGCCGACCATCGCGATGATCAGCGTGGAGACCACGAGATCGACGATGTTGCTGGCGAGGCGGTCGCTGACCGTGCCGCGGACGGTGTAGCCGCCGTCCTGGTCGGGCGGGCCGCCGCCGCCGAGGATGGCGACCGCGACGGTGGCGTACAGCAGTTGCAGCAGCCCGGCGCTGAGGGCGGCCAGGCGGGCGACGCGGCGCCCCGCGGCCGGGTCACGGCGCCACAGGGCGCCGGCGGCGCCGATGGCGGCGGGTACCGCGATCACCCGCACCCACTGCTGCCAGGGAGCCGGGATGAAGGTGACCTGGCCGGCCGCGGTGAACCCGGACAGCCCCAGCCCCGCCACGGCCGCGAACACGCCGCCGAGCAGGCCGGGCAGCGCGAGACCGGGCCGGCGCAGCAACGCGCTGGCACCGAGCAGGTACCCGGCGCAGATGATCAGGACGACCGCGAGCGCGATCCAGCCGCCGGCGCCGAGCCGGTACCGGACGGTCAGGCCGGCGTAGATGGTGAAGCTGGCCGCGGTGATCCCGGTCGCCGCCCACAGGCCGGCGGCGGGCCGGCCCCAGGGCGGCAGGACCAGGGCCGCGCCGCTGCAGCCGGCCGCGAAGCGCATCCGCCGCAGCCAGCCGCCGGCGTGGCCGAGTTCACCGAGCATGGCCTGGCCCCACTGGGCCCGCTGCGGGGACAGCAGGCTGACCGCCCAGCGCAGCAGCCGCAGCGGCGCGTCCTGGGCCGGGCCGTCCAGGAACCGGCGCGGGTTGCGGCGGTACAGCGCGATCGCCACGGCGACCGGCGTTATCAGCAACACCAAGAAGAACGGCATCACGCCTCACTCAAACGGCGGCGCGGGTCAGCGGCGGCACGATCGCGGCGCGCGGCGGTCAGGCCGGCCACCAAATCGCGGCCGGCGCCGGTCAGCCGGTACAGGTGCCGGGGCGGCCGGCTGCCGGCGCCCGGCTCCCACGACGTCTCCAGCAGGCCACGGTCGGCCAGCCGGACCAGGATCGGATAGAGCGAACCCGATTTAAGGTGCACCTCGGTGACCAGGTCGTAGCCGTAGCGCCACCGGGCCGGGTCGGCGGCCAGCGCCCGCAGCACGTTGACCGTCTGGGGCGATGGGGGACGGTTACGCTGCACGGACGGTAACTCTACTCATGTAGCCGTAGTCATGCAGCCGTTATCGTCAAGAGTCGCCCGTCGCAGCCCTTCCCGATGCCAGCTCCAGACGTCGTGGTCGGTCGGTCAGAGCGAGGGTGCGGTGAGGTCCCCCGGGCGGAGCCGGAATACCTGCAGGCGCAGGTCGTGGTACTTCTCCGTCTCGCCCACCCACTCCATGCCGATCCGGCGTACCGTCGCCAGGGCGCGGGTGTTGGATGGCCGCACGACGGCGATGACCTGCTCGATGCCTTGCTGGAAGGCCCATCGCGCCAGCGCCAGCCCGGTCTCGGCGGCGTAGCCGTGGCCCCAGGCGTCCCGGTGCAGCTGCCAGCCGATCTCGTACTCGTGGTCGGGCGGCAAGGGCAGCAGGGTCGCCCCGCCGATCAGCCGCCCGTCCTGGCCAAGCTCGATCGCCCAGCGGCCGGCCGGGGTCAGCATGCGCGCGTCCTCGGCCACCCACTGCTGCAGGACCACACGCATGGCTGCCTCGTCGCCCACCCGGTCCATCGCCGGGGCCAGCCACCGGGCCACGTCGTCGTCGCCGTAAGCTCTCAGCGCCGCCGGGGCGTCATCGACGCGCCACGGGCGCAGGACAAGGCGCTCGGTCATCAGCCGCTCGGTCATGGGCACACGATAACCGGCGCCGCCGGGACCTGGGCCGGGGGCGTCGGCGGGCGACGCCGGCGGATGGTGACGGCCCGGCGCGCGGTGCCGTCACCATCCGCGGTGGCGTAGAACGCGATGCCGGACAGGGTCAGCACCGGGGCGGCGTGCATGAGCGCTGCGAGGCTAGTGCAGATCGCTGAACTGCGACACGGGGTCTATGTCGTCGTCCTGGCCCGGCGGCTCTGTCACGGTCACCCTGGCTCTGTGGCCCCGCGGGATTTGCGCCTTAGCTACCCGAGCATGGCCCGGAGGGAGCCCTTGGCTCGGGCAATGTGAGACTTGACGGCGCCCCTGCTGATCCCCAGGGCGGCAGCGATCTGCGCATCGGACAGATCGGCGTAATACCTCAGCACGATCACCTCCCGCTGCCTGAAGGACAGCGTGTTCAGCGCGGCCAGCACCGACGATCGCCGCATCACCGCCAGCGCGCTGTCCTCAGCGCTGGGAAGCTCCGGAGCCAGCGCAGGGAACTGGCGGTCGGCTACCGCACGGTGGCGCAGCACCGACCGAGATCTGTTAATCACCGAACGGCGCAGGTAGGGCAACGCCCTAGCGGTGTCCCGCAGCCGCCACCACGCACGGTGCATGGCGATGAAGGAATCCTGCACTACGTCCTCGGCGGTGGCGACATCGCCGACCAGCACCGCCGCGAGCCGGACCAGCGCGGCGTAATGGGCCCGGTACATCACCGTGACCGCCTCATCAGGCATCTTCCCCCTGACGCCCGGCGCGGCACCGCCCGAAGTCGCCGCACCCGGCGGGACAGCGGCACGCAGCGTGAGGTAGCTGGCGGACTTGTCCGCTGGCATGGTCATCGCGAATCCCCCCTGCGTGAACCCCTCGGGCCCGGCCGGGCCCCCCTCACGTGGTCTTGCATCCCCGGCAGGCTCATGAGCGGCCGACAGCGTCGGCCCGGGCCGTCCCGCAGGGCGACAGGACGGTCCGTCCCCCGCCAGCTGCTGCGGCGGTAGCCGTGCTGAGCACGCAGACTGGGGCCGCGACCGTCGTGAACGCCCACGCAGCCGCCTGCCGCAGAGATCCGCGTGCCCGTGACCGGGCGCGGGCTCACAGGCGCGCGCGAGCCGGGTCGGAAGCGAGCGGGCGGCGGAACCGCATGACCTTGACGGCGATCAAGAGCATGAGCGCCGCCAGAAGGTACAGCCCCAACAGTGCCCGGGCGGCATTCAGCATCAGCCTCGCCAGACGCCAAAGCACTCCGTTATGGGGCAAGGCGACCGCCGCGCCAAACGCACCCATGCTTACAAAACCGGCAGGATAGTACATAACACGGACCGCCCCCACGGTCAGCCCCACGTCCGCGTAGGTCGTTAAGGTTGTTTTGCGTACTCCAGACCCGCGCAAGCCTAGCTTTGGACGATCCATGGCATCTAGACGTGAATTCAAGATCGTGGATGAATATCCCGCAAAGATTCAGTAAAATGACCTTGGATGCCAGTCCTGCATGAAACGAGAAGTCGCCCGATTTCTCGGCATCAACCGTCTTTTCGGGCAGCCGTATACCGCCTTGACATGCACCAGATAGCGTATAGATAGTACCAGATAATGTATACGAAATGAAATCCCGGCGGTCACACTGGTATCACTAGCCTCAGCGCCCGCGCTAGTACGCTCGTGCCTCCACCTCGAATGCCGATCGCAATTCAGACCAGAGCGGCCTGCACATACGGAACGCGGTCCTCGGCGTAGTACCACCTAAAGTAGCCTCCGACAGGGTAAAGCAGCCTGATCGACAGGCCATAGTAGTACCGCATGAGCAACTTCGCCCGCGTATCGTCCATGCCGATCTCGCCGGAGCCCAGGCGAAGTTGCGGGCACAGGGCGTGCAGCCGCTCAAAGTAGCTGGTCCAGGCCGCCCGCCCCGGGCGGATGCGGTTACCGTCGTGCTCGTAGTAGGAGAGGAATACATAGTCAAGGCCATTCCTGACCGTTGGCGGCACATATCGCCGGGAGAATGCCGGGGCTCAGCTAGGCCGCTCCGTCCCCGCATCCCACGATGTAACAGAGCGTGAACGCGGCGCAGTCCCAGCGGCCCTAACTTCCTTGTAGGCAACCGTTAGTTTGGCGCTGACAACGGGGTAAGAACCCGGCCGGTCGCCATCGACTTGGTTCCCGATCTCCCACAGTTCCACTTTCGGCCCAGGGCTCGTAGATACGACCTGACCCTTTCCTTGAACCTGGCCGTGCTGATGCCGGTCTCGTCGGAAGAGTCAAGCAGCTCTCATCAGGTAGATTACCGGGCGAAGCCGACGGCAGCGCAATAACCAGGGGCTTGTAGGACGTCAAAGTAGATGTGGGTCGTCGGGTGTTTCGGCAGATGCCGCAGGCTCGTAACTATCTGGCTCAGATTTGATAGGTCATCAACGGTCACGCCATAAGGAGGGTCCGGCAGGCTCCGGTCAGGCCGGCTGGCCGACATGGCCTGCACCGGCTGATCAAGCCGGGCCGTGGTCCGCCCGGCCCCCGCGGGCGTGGCGGCTGCGGGCCCTCGTCTCAGCTCGCGCGGCAGGCCTCGGCGCTGATCAGGCCGGCGATGGCCGGGTGGCGGCGCAGCTTCTCCAGGCAGCGGGCCCGGCTGGGCCCGATACTGCCGACCGGGATGCCCAGCCGCGCGCTGATCTCGGTGTACGGCAGCGGAGGGTCCACCAGCAGCAGCGCGACCAGCTCGCGGCTGGCCGTCGGCAGGTCGGCGAACGCCTGCCGCAGCGCGGCGTGCCGCTCGGCGGCCAGCAGTTCCTCCTCGGCGATCCCGGCCCGTTCATCGGGGAGGTCCGCAACGTCCTGGACCTGCCAGGCGGCCGGCAGGCGCCGCGCGGCGCGCGCGGCCCGGGCGCACTCGCGGCGGGTGGTGGTGGACAGCCAGCCCGCCAGCGCAGCCGGGTCACGGATCGCGCCCAGTTGGCTCACCAGCGCCAGCCAGACGGTCTGCGCCACATCCCCGGCGTCCTCGCCCAGCCGGTACTGGCGGCAGATCGACCACACCAGCGGCGCGTACCGCTCCACCAGCGCGTCCCACGCGCGCTGGTCACCGTCCCCGGCCCGCGCCACCAGCTCAGCCACCGGCAGATCAGCATCGACCGGACGCAGCTCAACGATCATGGCCGTGCCCTCCTTCCCGTGCCGGGCCATCAGGCCCGCCCCCATACGGCGGCTGATACCACTGTTGGCGGCGGCGGCCTCTTTCACCACACGTGCCGGCCCACAGGACCACCCACATGATTGGCCCGCCCGGCCCTGGCGGTGGCCGGGGCTGCGCGCGGTTCGCGGCCGTCCCCGGGACGGTCTGCGACCCGGCCGCCGGACGGTCCCGCGACCCGGCGGCCGGGCTGGCGGTGTTGGCGTTCCCGCAAAATTCGGGTTACCTTGTCCGACGCACTACCAACCGATTACGGAGGACGCACGACATGACTACTGGGGGTGAGCACGCGCCCATCGCTGAGTAGATAGAAGGCGGCCCCGGTCGAGCCGTGATTGCAGCACGTGACCGGGGCCTTTGCATGGCAACGCAACCTCGGAGGTAACAAGCCATGTCGTTCACAAGTATTGCAGCTGGCGGAGTCGCGAAGACCCTGATGGCGGTCACGATTTCGCTGCACCCAGGGTCCGCGCACCAGGCCGGAGACCACGTCACGGTCAAGCCGGGCGACACGCTCAGCTCGATCAGTCAGCGTGAGTACGGCAGCGCGGCCGACTGGCCCGCCCTGTGGTGGATCAACCGGGGTACCGTGCGTAACCCGAACGTGATCCAGGCGGGGGAGCAGCTCACGGTGTCGGGCCGGTCGGCGGTGACGTCCGCGATGGTCCGCGCCGCGATGGCCGCGATCCCCGCGTCGGCCCCGGCTCCGGAGCCCGTCAGCGCGGCGCCGGCCGCTAGTGCGGCGCCGGCCGCTAGCCCGGCGCCGCCGCGCCCCGACGCAGGCCTCGAGCTACAGCGGCGCGCCGGGCAGCTTCCAGTCGTGCGTGATCCAGGCCGAGAGCGGCGGGAACGCCTCGGCGGTCAACTCGTCCAGCGGGGCGGGCGGCCTGTACCAGTTCCTGCCCTCCACCTGGCAGGCGCTGGGCTTCTCCGGCCTGCCGCAGGATGCGTCGGTGGCCGAGCAGAACGCCGCCTTCGCCAAGGAGTACGCGCAGTCGGGCGGCAGCGCGTGGGGTCCCTACGACGGGTGCTAACTCGCCCCGGACGGGTAGCCCCGGCCCTCGGGCCGGGGCTACCCGCCGTTAGGGGATCAGAACAGGGGGCCGAAGGCGCCGCCGTCGACGCGGATGGTGCTGCCGGTGGTGAAGCTCGCCGAAAGGGACGCCAGGTACAGGGCGGCGCCGACGATCTCCTCGGGTCGGCCGGCCCGGCGCAGCGCGGACGAGTGCTGCAGCCCAGCGGTCACCGCGTCCAGGTCCCAGGCCTTGCTGATGTCGGTGAGGAAGGGGCCGGCCATGATGCTGTTGACCCGGACCGCCGGCCCGTACGCCCGGGCCAGGCCGAGCGTGAGCACATCCAGGCCAGCCTTGGCGGCGGCGTAGGGCAGGGCGCCCGGCGAGGGACTGGCCGCCTCCACCGAGGAAATGTTGATGATCGCTCCCGAGCCCGCCTCGGCCATCCTCTCCCCGATCAGCGTGCTCAGCCGGAACGGCCCCTTGAGGTTGACCGCGAAGACCTTGTCGTACAGCGCCTCGGAGATCTCGGTCAGCGACGGGTACAGCGGCGACAACCCGGCGTTGTTGACCAGCACGTCGACGCGCCCGGCCTGCTGGTAGACGTTCTCGACCAGCTGATCGCACTGGTCCCAGCTAGACACGTTGGCGCTGATCGCCCAGGCGTCGACGTGATGCCTCGCGCGGGCCTCGGCAGCCGTCTGTTCGCACGCCTCTTGCTTGCGGCTGGCCACCACGACGCTGGCGCCGTGCGCCGCGAAGCCCAGCACCATCTGCCGGCCGAGGCCGCGGCTGCCGCCGGTCACCAGCGCGACCTGCCCGGACAGGTCGAACAGCGGGTCGGTCAAAGACTCGCCCTCCCCCGGTCGGCGCGCGGGTCACACCCGGGCGATGCGGCGGCCGCGAGCGAAAAGCGCCACGGCCATGGCGTGCAACCGGTCGCCGGTCGCACGGTCGGTTAGCCCGGCGCACGCACGCGCGTGTGAGCTCTCCAGGATGATCCCGAGCTTAAAGCAGGCCAGTACGACGTACCAGTCGAGCGCGTCCAGGCCCCGGTCGGTGGCGAGGGAGTACGCCGCGACGATGTCACTGGCCGGGCCGATGTCGCCGGCTGTCCAGGGGGCGCCGGCGGCTCCGCGGCCTCGTGCCCGTCAGGCAGCGAAACCAGGAACCGGCCCAGGTCGACCAGCGGATCGCCGACCGTCGCCATCTCCCAGTCCAGCACCGCGGTGATCCGGGGCCGGCCGACGTCGACCAGGAGGTTGCCCAGGTGATAATCGCCGTGCATCAGCCCGGGGGGCGCGTCGGGCGGGCGGTGCTCGGTCAGGAACGCCGCCAGCGCATCCATGCCCGTCAGCGGCTCGCCCGGGTACCCGGACAGGTACCGGTAACTCTCCCATTCCGCCAGCCAGCGCGGCACCTGGCGGGCCAGGAACCCGTGCGGGCGCCCGAGGTCGCCGAGCCCGGCGGCCGCGTAATCGACCCGCCCGATCCGGGCCAGCTCGGCGGCGGCGACGTGCACCAGCCGCCGTCGTCCCCCCGCGGTCTGCGCGTAGGCCGGCAGCTGCACCATCGGGTTAACTCCGTCCACCGCGCGCATGACAAAGAACGGAACGCCGAGCACCGAATCGTCGGCGCACGTCGCGGCCCACCGCGGGTGCGGCACGTCGGTGGAGGCCAGTGCCTCCAGCACGCGGGCCTCACGCAGGATTGTCTGCCCCGCCCGTGGCCGCGGGTGCCGGGACGGCCGGCGCAGCACGTAGGTCACTCCGGCCCTGCGGAAGCGGACCAGCAGGTTCTGCGTGCCGCCCGCGAGCGGCACCAGGCCCTCGACCGGCCCGGCCGCGAAGCCCTGCCCGTCCAGCCAGCGGGTCAGGGCCGCGACGTCGACCAGCCCGGCGAGCGCGGAAACCATGCTTCGACCCTACGAGCACCCGATGAGAGCCGCACGGACTACTCCACCGGCGGCGCCTGGGGTCAAATGTCGGACCGGCGCCGTAATGTGCGCGTCATGGGTAACAAGCCGGTCGATCCGGCGCCGTACGCGGAAGCGCTCCGCGCCGCCGATCCACGGCTGTGCGAGCCCCTGGCCGGCCCGGTGGCCCGCTCGCAGCCGTCCGTCCTGGACGCTTTGCGGGAGGCCAGGTTCGCCGCCTACCGGCGTCGGGCTGACGTCCGGCCGCCCGCGCAGCTACCCGAGCGCCCCAGGATGCGCCGGGACGCCGCCGCCGCGCAGGCCTGGAACACCCGCTTCGCGGCTTACCGGGTGCGGCTCGGGGACATCCAGGTCCCGGAGCCCGGCGCAGGGGCCGCCGGGGCCGCGGAGATCTCCCGTAACGGTGCGGCCGCGGCCCGGGAAGCGCTCCGCCGTGAGCGCCAGGAGCCTGCGGCCTAGCGGCCAGGCCACGGGTGCTCCCCGGGATTCACAGGGGCGGGCGTCGCTCGGGCGCGTCCAGCCACGCGAAGCGCTCCTCGTGCGCGGCGGCGACCCGGAAGGCGGTGACGTCGTCGTAGGTCCGGCCGACGACCGACAGCCCGGTGGGCACCCCGTCGCGTGACCGCCCGGACGGGATGCTCAGCACCGGGCACCGGCTCGCGATGTTGAACGGCAGGGTCATCAGCACGTCGAGCCAGTCCTCGCGCGGGTGGCCGTTCACCTCGACCGGCTGGTCGGTGTCGTACTCCGCGGGCAGGGCGGGGACCGCGAACGTCGGGCAGATCAGCGCGTCGAACTCGTCCAGGAGCTCCCCGACAGGGGCGTAGATCGCGGCCTCGAGCGCGAGGCCGACCACGTAGTCGTCCTTGGTGACCTGATCGGACTCGGCCACGAACCGCCGCGCGTACGAGGTCAGATCCTCGCCGTGCTTCTCGTAGATGTCGCGCACGGACGGCCCGAAGATCATGCCGAAGTGAATCCGGGCCGCCCGGTTGATCGTCTCGAGCTGCCAGGGCAGCGGGACCTCCTGCACCATGGCCCCGGCGTCGCGCAGCCGGTCCGCCGCCGCGCGGGTGTTCGCCGCCACGTCGTCGTCCACCTCGTAGCAGCCCAGGTCGACGGACAGCGCGATGCGCATCCCCGTCACCGGCTCGAGCAGGCCGGGGATCTCCAGCTTCGGACGCAGGGAGGCGACATCGCTCGGATGCGGTCCCGCGATGACGTTCTGCAGCAGCGCGCAGTCGGCGACCGACCGGGCCAGCGGTCCCTCGTGGCAGTAATGGTCGAGGTTGAAGACCTCCACCTCGGGTACGCGGCCGTAGGGCGGCTTGAATCCGGTCACGCCGCAGAACGCCGACGGGATCCTGATCGACCCGCCGATGTCGGACCCGGTGGCCAGGGTCGCGGACCCGGCCGCCAGCGAGGCGGCGGACCCGCCGCTGGAGCCGCCCGGCGAGTACGCGGTATTCCACGGGTTGCGGGTGACCCCCCACAGCTTCGTCCAGGTGAACGGCGCGCAGGAGAACTCGGGCGTGGTGGACCGCGCGTGCACGATGCCGCCGGCGTCGATGATGCGCTGGGCGAAGACGGCCGTATGGTCGGCGACCGTCTCGCGCAGCGGCAGCGAGCCCAGCGTGTTCTTCTGGCCGGCGATCGGGGCCTCTTCCTTGACCGCGACCGGCAGCCCGTCCAGCGGCCGCGGGGGCGGTCCGGTGCCCGCGTACCGCTCCTGCGCCGCGCGGGCCAGTTCCAGCGCCTCGTCGTAGCGGGTCTCGGCGAACGCGTTGATCGCCGGCTCGACCGCCTCGGCGCGGGCTATCACCGCCGTGAGCAGCTCGACCGGCGACAGCTCGCGGGTGCGGAACAGGCGCAGCGCCTCGCTCGCCGACAGGTAGTGCAGATCGCTCACGGGCTGCCTTCCTGGGGTGTCGGGCCGGGCCGCGCGCGGCGGGCCGGCTTCCAGCCGGGCCGCGGGACGCTGGCCCGCAGCCGCTTGGTGTAGTCCTCCTGTGGGTCGTCCAGCACCCGGGGTGTCGGGCCGCGCTCGACCACCTGGCCGCGGTAGAGCACGACCACCTCCTCGGTGAGCTGGCGGACGACCGCCAGGTCGTGGCTGATCAGGATGTAGGACACCCCGGTCTCGTCGCGGATGTCGGCCAGCAGGTTGAGGACCTGGGCCTGGATTGACACGTCCAGCGCCGCGACCGACTCATCCAGGATCAGGATCCGCGGCTCGGCCGCGAGGGCGCGGGCGATCGCCACCCGCTGCCGCTGCCCGCCGGACAGCGCCCGCGGCAGCGCCCGGGACTGGCGCTCGTCCAGGCCGACCAGCCCGGTGAGCTCGGCGACGCGCGCCCGGCGGCGTTCCGCGGGCCAGCCGTGGTGCAGCCGGAGCACCTCGTCGATGGCTTCCTCGGCGGTCTGCCGCGGGTCCAGGCTGGTGTAGGGGTCCTGGAACACGATCTGCACCTCGCGCCCCCGGCGCCGCCGGTCCCGCAGCGACCGGGCCGGCCGGGACCGGTCGTGCCCGCACGCGGTGATCGACCCGCCGGTGGGCCGTTCCAGGCCGACGATCATCCGCGCGATCGTGGTCTTGCCCGAGCCCGACTCGCCCACGATCGCGACCGATCCGGCCTCGGCCACCCGGAACGACACGTCGTCGACCGCAACCAGCTCGCCGAATTCCTTGCGCAGCGAGGTCACCTCGAGGACGGGCGTAGCGGCAGGTTCAGGCATTGGCCGGCGCCCCCAGCTTCCCGCGCAGCTCGCGCGCGCGGACGCACCGGGACAGCCCGCCAGCCAGCTCGGTGATCTCAGGCAGGCCCTCACGGCAGGCGTCCAGGGCGTACCCGCAGCGGGGCGCGAACGCGCACTCGTCGGGCGGCGCCTCGAACGCCGAGAGCGGCCGACCGGGAATCGCGCGCAGCCGGCCCGCCGTCCGCGTGATGTCCGGGCGCGCCGCGGCCAGCGCCGCGGTATAGGGATGCAGCGGATCGTCGTGCAACTGGGCGGACTCGCGGATCTCGACGATCTGCCCGGCGTACATCACGGCCGTGCGGTCGCAGATGGCGGCGGCGAGCTCCAGGTCGTGCGTGATGAACACCATGGCCAGGCCGAACTCGTGCCGTAGCTCGTCCAGGATGGCCATGACCTCGGCCTGGGTGGTGACATCCAGCGCGGTCGTCGGCTCATCGGCCAGCAGCAGCCGCGGCTCGGTGAGCAGCGCGGCGGCGATCATGACCCGCTGCAGCATCCCCCCGGACAGCTCGTGCGGGTACTGCCTCAGGCGTCGCTGGCCGCCGTCGATGCCCACCTGGGAGAGCATGTCCGAGGCGCGGCGGCTGGCGTCGGCCGCAGACACCCCGAGGTTGGTCCGCAGCGCCTCGGTCATGTAGTCGCCGATCCGCCGGACCGGGTTCACGTGCGCGCGCGGATCCTGGAAGATCATCGCTACCTGGTTCCGGTACCGGCGCAGGTCCGCCCCGGCCAGCGCGTTGACGTCGCGGCCGTCGAACCGGATCGTGCCGTCCACCTCCGCCCCGCGCGGCAGCAGCCGGTCGATCGCCCGGGCCGTCATCGACTTGCCCGAGCCCGACTCGCCGACCAGGCCCAGCGCCTCGCCCGCGCGCACGGTCAGCGTGACGTCGCGCAGCACCGCCCGCTTCGCGCCGCCAACGTCGAGGCGTACCGTCAGCCCGGCGACGGACAGCAGCGGCTTGCTCACCGGCCTGCCGCCTGGGCCTGGGCGAACAACCGCTCGCCGAGTACGTTGAACGCGATGACCACCGCGACGATGCACAGCCCCGCGGACAGCGCGGGCAGCGGGTAGCCCTGCAGGATGCCGGTCTGGTTCTCCGAGATCATCACGCCCCAGTTGGCCTGCGGCGGCTGCACCCCGAGGCCGAGGAACGAGATCGCGGCGAGATCGACCATGGCCCAGCCGAACATGATGGTCCCCTGGGCCACGATGAGCGGCAGCATGTTCGGGATGAGATGCCGCACGCAGATCACGGTGGCCGGCGAGCCCTGCACCTCCAGCGCGGCGATGTAGGGCTGGCTGCGCTCGCGCAGCGCCACCCCGCGCAGCACCCGGGCGACGTAGGGCATGTACGCGATGGACAAGGCGATCGCCGCGGCGGTCAGGCCCGCGCCGAAGATCGCCGTCGCGAGCACGGCCAGCAGGATGCCGGGGAACGCGAACAGGATGTCGAGCCCGGAGGAGATCACGGCGTCCGCCGCGCCCCGCCGCCACGCCGCGACCACGGCGAGCACCACGCCGGCGATCATGCTGAGGACCACCACGGCCAGCGGCCCGAGCATCGAGGACTGCGCGCCCGCCAGCAGCCGGGAGAACACGTCCCGGCCCTGGAAGTCGAACCCGAGCAGATGGCCCCCGACGGGGCCGACCCAGGCCAGCGAGAGGTTCGGCAGGTTGGGGTTGTAGGGGGCGAGCAGCGGGCCGAAGATCGCCACGAACATCGCGATCGCGATGACCGCCGCCGACACCATGCCCGCGACCCCGGTGCCGCGCAGCCCGGTCAGCGGCCGGGGGCGCCGGGTGGCGGGCGCGGCGACGGTGATCCCGGTGGCCGCGCTCACTGGGCCCTGCTTCCCAGCGAGACCCGCGGGTCCAGCACCGCGTACAGCACGTCGACCAGCATGTTGACGACGACGAACGCGGTGACGAGGACCAGCGAGATGCCCTGCACGACCGCGAGGTCCTTCGACTGCGCGGCCTGGACCAGGTAGGCACCCAGGCCGTTCAGGCTGAACGCGGTCTCCACCACGGCCGCCACCGCGATCAGCGACGCGATCGTGATCCCGCTGATCGTGGTGATCGGTATCGCCGCGTTGCGCAGGATGTGCCGGCGGATCAGCTGGCGGGCGGGGATTCCGCGGCTGACCGCGGTCTGCACGTGCTCGCGGTCGCTCTCCTCGCGGATCGACGTCCGGGTGACCCGGGCCACGATCGCGAGGGCCGAGAACGCCAGGGCGATCGCGGGCAGCGTGAAGTGCTGCACGTTGCTCACGAAGTCGGTCCCGTTACCGAGGGCCGGAAACCAGCCGAGCTTCACGGAGAACACCAGGATCAGCACGATGGCGGCGACGAAGGACGGGATCGCCGCCGAGACCGCCGTCACCACCAGCGTGCTCGTGTCGAGGAACCCGGGCCGCAGCCCGGCCACGATGCCCATGCCGATCCCGAACACCAGGATCAGCACGGACGCGTACAGGACCAGCCCGGCGGTGGTCCAGACCCTCGACCCGATCAGGGTGGACACGTTCTCCCGCAGCGTGATCGAGATGCCGAGGTTCCCGTGCAGCGCGTTGCCCAGCCAGTACCAGTACTGGGCGAGGAACGGCTCGTTGAGGTGATACCGCGCCTCAAGGACCCGGACGCTGCTGGCGGGCAGTGCCCGGCCGCCGGACAGCGCCGAGATCGGGTTGCCCGGCGCCAGGTACACGGCCGCGAAGATCACGAAGCTCGCGATCAGCAGGCTGGCCAGCAGCATGGCCAGCCTGCGGGCGAGGAACCGCCAGTGCACCGGCTCAGCCGCTCCCGCCCAGGCTGTTGGCCCAGGGCGCGAACATGTACGCGAACGACGCGGTCGCGCCGGTGAGGTTCTTGCTCAGCAGCAGCAGGTTCGTCGGCTGGACGTCGGGGATCCAGGGCAGCAGCTGATTGTTGATCTTCTCGGCCTGCACCATGAGCGCGGCCCGCTGGTTCGGGTTGGCCGTGCTGCGCGCCTGCTCCAGCAGGGCGGTGAGCTTGGGGTCGTTGAAGTTGGTGTAGTTCTGCGACCCGCCGGGCAGGTCAAGCGTGGCCAGCAGCGCGGCCGGGTCGGCGTAGTCGCCGTAGTTGAGGGTCAGGAACCCGTCGATGCCCTGGCGCGCGCTGGCGCTGGTGAAGAAGTTGATGTAGTTCTGCGCCGAGACCGACTTGAGCACGGTCTTCAGCCCGATCGCCTGGGCGGCGGCCTGGTACGCGCCGGTCACCGCGGCGATGTTGGCCAGCTGGCTGGACGTGCCGATCGTGAACGTCTTCCCGGTCGCCCCGGCCTCCTGCACGAGCTTCTTGGCCTCGGCGAGATTCTGGCTCAGGTACGGCGCGCTGGCGTAGGCGGCGTTGAACACGGACTTGCCGTAGCCGAACGTGCCCGGGTTCGACATCCACTTCGGCATCAGCGCTGCGCCCTTGTAGACCGAGTCGATGATCGCCTGCCGGTTCAGGGCCAGCGACAGCGCCTGGCGCACCTTCAGGTTACCGAGCACGCCCTTGAAGCTGGACACGATGAACGCGTCCGTAGCCCAGCCGGGGCCCTGGTAGACGCTGACGGTCTTGCTGTTCTTCAGCTGGTCCAGGGTGTTCAGCCCCATGTCGTAGGACCCCTGGATCCCGCCGGTCAGCATGCCCGAGGTGAACGAGGAGACATCCGGCACGCCCTTGAGCAGGATCTGCTGGACCACCGGCTTGACCGCCGGGTTCCAGTAGTGGGGGTTCGCGACGGCCGTGACGCCTACCCCGGGCTTCCAGGACTTGAACTCGTACGCGCCGGTGCACATGATGCCGCCCGCCGGGGTGCCGTAGTTCTTACCCTGCTGCTCCGCGTAGCTCTTCTCGATCACGACGCCCGCCATCGAGGACAGCTCGCCCTCCAGCCAGTAGTCCGGCTGCTTCAGCGTGATCGTCACCTGCGTGGGGCTGGTCGCCTGGATCGACTGCACCCGGTCGAACACCTGGCCGTAGAACCCGCCGAGTGAGGTGTTCGTGTTCCGGTCCAGGCTGTAGACGACGTCGGCGGAGGTCACCGCGTGGCCGTCCCAGAACTTCACCCCGGGCCGTAGCGTAAAGACCATCGTGGTCGGTGAGGGGTTCGCGATCGTGGCCAGGCCCGGCTGGAGCGAGCCGTCGGGGGCCTGACGGAGCAGGGACTCGCACATCAGCGAGATCGCGGTGTTCTCGGGGTAGTCGAACGCGTAGATGGGATCAAGCGAGTTCACGTCCCGGTAGACCGCCCAGGTGATCGACGACACCGGCTTAGTCCCCGTGGGTGTGGTCGCCACCAGGCCCTTCGTCGCCGAGACGTTCCCCGCCGCGGCGTTGCCCCCGGCCGACCGGCCGCAGGCGGAGGCCACCAGGGCGACTGCTGCCGCGACGGCCACGACCGTCCCTATTCTTCGTCTGCTGGCCATCTCTCCTCCTAGTTCTGCGCTGAATCCCGCCAGGCGGGCAGATCACTGCTGGTAGACGCGCTCGCCCCGGACCCAGGTCGCGGTGACCGCGGCCCGGCAGATCTCGTGGTCGCCGATGTGGCGCAGGTCGGCGTCGACCACGGCGAAATCGGCGTCCAGGCCCTTGCGGATAGAGCCGGTCACCGCGTCCAGGCCGTTGACCCTGGCGCTGCCCGCGGTGTACGCGGCCAGGATCGCCGCGAGGTCGAGGCGCTGCTGCGGCAGGAACGGGTCGCGGCCGTGGCCGCCCGCGTCCGCGGGCAGGCTCCGGTTCACCGCCACGTGCGCTCCCCACAGCGGGTTGGGGCTGCTCACCGGCCAGTCGCTGCCGGCGCACAGCTGGCTGCCCGCGTTCCGCAGCGAGCGGAACGGGTACTGCCAGGCCGAGCGGCGCTCGCCGAGGAACGGGATGGTCAGGTCGTCCATCTGCGGCTCGTGCGTCGCCCACAGCGGCTGGATGTTCGCGGTCGCGGACAGGCGGGAGAACCGCGGGATGTCGTCCGGGTGGATGACCTGAAGGTGGGCCAGATGGTGCCGCCCGCCCTGTCCTCCGCTGGCCCGCCGGGCCGCCTCCACCGCGTCCAGGGCGTGGCGGACCGCGCGGTCGCCCAGGGCGTGGAAGTGGACCTGGAAGCCTTCGCGGTCGAGCTCGGTCACGAAGCGGGGCAGCTCGGCCGGGTCGATGAAGTCGAGCCCGCTGTGATCGGTGGCGCATCCGTCGCCGTCAAGGTAGGGCTCGAGCATGGCGGCCGTGTGGCTTTCGGCGATGCCGTCGAGCATCATCTTCACGCTGGTGGCCCGGAACCTCCCGGCCTGCCCCTGCTCCCGGCGCCGGAGCAGCTCGGGGAGCTGTTCCAGGCCCCGGTTCCGGTCCCACCAGAGCGCGCCCACGACGTTGGCCACCAGGGTGCCCGCGCGGGTCGCGCGCAGGTAGGCGTCCAGCGGGTCGGCTCCCTGGCTGCCGTGGTCACGGCCGACGATGGCGTCCTGCCAGCCGGTGATGCCGAGGGACAGCAGCCGGGACTGGGCGGCCTGCAGGGCCTGGTCCCAGTCGTTCTCGGTGGCCGGGGGCAGCAGGCGGGAGACCAGCTGGGCGGCACCCTCCTGCAGCATGCCGGTGGGGTCGCCGGCGGCATCACGCTCGATGCGGCCGTCGTGAGGGTCGGGGGTCGAGCGGTCGATACCGGCCAGCTCGAGCGCCCGGCTGTTGACCCAACTGCCGTGCCCGTCGCGGTTGGGCAGGAACACCGGGCGGTCGCTCACCGCGGCGTCCAGCGCGTGGCGGTCGGGCAGGCCGCCGGGGAAGGCGTCCAGGGACCAGCCGCCGCCGGTGATCCATTCCTCGTCGGGGTGCTCACGGGCGTAGGCGGCGACCAGCTCGACGTACCCCGATGCCGTCATGGCCTCGCGCAGGTCGCAATGACGCAGCTGAACCCCGGCGAACAGCGGGTGAGCATGCGCGTCGATGAACCCGGGGAGCAGGGTTCCGCCCGCCAGGTCGACGACGGACGCCGACCCGGCCGGGCTCGCCGGCTCGACCGCGCTGATGCGCCCGCCGCTGACCCGGACGCAGGTGCCGGGAGGCAGGAACCGGCGGCCATCGAAGACGCTGCCGTGGCAGAAGAGCAGGTCGCGCGCGGCGACAGTCACCTCATACCTCCCTGGGGGAGGGGACATCGCCCGACATCGAATCAGTCAGCCCAAGTCATTGTCAATGCCTATGACATAACGTTTGACCAGCGTAAACTCTGGCTGCGTGAGCATCGGCCCAGGTGACGAGCTCCATCAGGGGGGTGGCAGATGACGGCACCTACCGCCGGCCGCCGGCCGCTGCGGGCCACGCAGCCGGGGCTGCGGCGGGGCAGCCTGACGCCGGAGCGGATCGTGGACGCCAGCCTGGAGCTACTCGACAAGCAGGGCGTCGCCGGGTTCAGCCTGCCCAAGCTCGGCCGGGTCCTGGGCGCGGACCCGACCGCGGTCTACCGTCACTTCGCGAGCAAGGACGACATGGTCCTCGCGATCGCCGACCGGCTGATCGAAGAGGCGATGGCGGGCATGGAACCCCGGGCCTGCTGGGTCGATACGGTGATCGAGGGCATCAGGCGGCTCCGCGCCGTCTACCTCGCCCACCCGGCCGCAGCCTCGCTGTCCGCGAGCCGTACCACCCGGGGGCCCGGCGAGATGCAGGCCGTCAATTTCCTCATCGGCGCCGTGCTCGAGGCCGGCTTCGAGGGCGCCGAGGCCGTCCGCATCTACCGGGCTCTCGGCGACTTTTCCCTATTCTGGGCCGGGGGTGAAGCAGGCTTCCTGGCCCTGGACGAGCGCGCACAGGCGACCGAACGGGCGGCCTGGGCGGCCTACCTGGCCGTGGACCGGGCCGAGTTCCCGCACATCTGGCAGGTCCGCCTGGAACTGCCGGAGGTCGCGGACGACGCGATCTTTGACACGATCCTGTCCCTGGTCATCGGCGGTCTCATGCAGCGGGCCCCACGGCCCTGCGGCTGCGGCGCGCATCCCGTGCACCCTGGGTTTCCCGCGTAGCGGCGGTCAGAGTCGTTCCGGCGCGGTGACGCCGAGCAGGCCCAGGCCGTTCTCGAGCACGATCTTCGCCGCCTCGGCCAGCCACAGCCGCGCCCGCCCGAGGTCATCGATCTGCTCGCCCCCGCGGGGCAGGACACGGCAGGCGTCGTAGAACCGGTGGTAGGCGCCGGACAGGTCCTCGAGGTATCTGGCGACGCGGTGTGGCTGGCGGAGTTCGGCCGCGCTGGCCACGACGCCCGGGAAGTCCGCGAGCGCCTTGAGCAGATCATTCTCGCGGTCGTGGGTCAGCAGGCGGCCGTCGTACTGGCCGCCGCGGGTCAAGCCGGCGTTGACGGCATGACGCAGCAGGGACGCGATCCGGGCGTGGGCGTACTGCACGTAGAACACGGGGTTGTCGCTGGTTCGCCGGGCCCATAGATCCAGGTCGAGTTCGATCGGCGAATCCAGCGAGTAGCGGGCCAACGCGTACCGGGCCGCATCCACCCCGATCGCGCCGACCAGGTCATCGATCGTGACGATCGTCCCCGCACGCTTGGACATCCGCAGCGGCTGGCCGTCGCGGACCAGGTTCACCAGCTGCCCGATGAGGATCTCCAGGGTCTGGTCGGGATCATCGCCGAAGCATGCGGCTATCGCGCGCAGCCGTCCCGTGTAGCCATGATGATCCGCACCGAGGATGATCAGGAGCTTGTCGAAGCCCCGGCTGCGCTTGTTCAGGTAGTAGGCGCAGTCGGCGGCGAAATAGGTGAACTGGCCGTTGCGGCGGACGTAGACGCGATCCTTGTCGTCGCCGTATTCCGTGGTGTGGATCCAGGTGGCGCCCTCGGCCTCGTAGACGTGACCGGTTCGCCGGAGGCGGGCCAGCGCGGCGGCCAGGTCGCCGCGGTCGTGCAGGTCCTTCTCGGCAAAGTACACGTCGAAGGGCGCGCCGAAATCTTCCAGGGAGGTCCTGATCTCCTTGATCATCAGCGCCACGCCCTCGGCGCGGAAGACCCTCCGCGCCTGCGCCGGCGGCTGGCCGAGGGCATCCGGGTGCTTCGCGGCCACGGCCCGGGCGATCTCGCCGATGTACTCCCCCGCGTAGCCGTCGGCCGGCGGCGCGTCATGCCGGGCGGCCGCGAGCAGGGAGTCGGCGAACCTGTCAAGCTGGGCGCCGGCGTCGTTGTAGTAGTACTCGGTGGTGACCTCGGCGTCCTGCGCGCGGAGGATGCGGGCCAGCGCGTCACCGACCGCGGCCCATCTCACATGGCCGATGTGAACCGGCCCGGTCGGGTTGGCCGAGACGAACTCCAGGTTCACCCGCTGGCCGGCCAGGCCGGTCCCGCGGCCGTACGCCCCGCCCTGCCGGACGATGACGCCAGCCACCGACGCAGCGGCCGCGGCCCGCAGGCGGATGTTCACGAACCCGCTGCCGGCCACCTCGGCGCTCTCAATCGCCGGGTTGGCGATGAGCCGGTCGGCGATCCCCTGCGCCAGTTCCCGGGGCGGCAGGGCCGCCTGCTTCGCCACCTGGAGCGCGAGCGCCGACGCGTAGTCGCCATGGCCGGGATGCCTCGGCCGTTCCACGCTGGTCGTGGCCGGCAGCACGGAAGAATCCCGGTCCAGGGCCGCCAGCGCCGCCGCGGCCGCGGCCAGGACCGCGTCAGCGAGCTGGCTGGGGTCCACGCGCCACCATGGTAGTGACCGCGCCGGACGGCGTCCCGCGGCTGGGGCCAGCGCCGGCCGACGCGCCATCACAGTCCGCCACCCGTCCGGCCCGGTCCCGGGTGACCGCCCGCCCCGGACGTGCCGGGATATGCTCATCGCCGTGACCCGGCGCCGGGGCTCGTCTAGCACGGAGGATCGCGATGCCGCCCAGCAGCGTGCACTTCAATGGGTCGGTCAATCTCCCCGACACCGAAACGGTGATGCGTGAAATCAGCTCGCGCATCCCGGCTGGCGTACGCCGCGTGCCCGACGGCGAGACCGGAGAGCGCAACTACTGGATCGGGTTTCAGGTGCAGAAGTTCGGGGCGATGCCGGACTTCCAGCCCGCCGGGATGCGCGAGGTACCCGGCAGCGGCTTGCCGCCGAGGCCGCTGCTGCGCCTGTCCGACGGGGTCACGGCCGAGGCCGTGCGCTGGCCCGACCTCGGCTACGCCGACGCGTACGCGGACTCCTACCAGGTCTTCCGGCGCCTGCAACGTGACGGGACGATCCCGGCCGGGGTGCGCTTCCAGATGCAATACCCGACGCCGGTGGCGCCGGTCGTCGGGACGTTCGTCCCCGAAGACCGCGACCGCCTGCTCGCGTCCTATCAGGCGGCCCTGTTCGCCGACCTCGACCGCGCGCTCGGGCGGCTGCCGCACGACCAGGTCGCGGTGCAATGGGACGTGGCGGTCGAGTTCGCGATGTTGGAGGGCGGCTTCGACTTCTCCGTGGTCCCGCTGCAGCAGGTCACGCCAGGACTGGCCCGCTGCGCGGACCAGGTACCCGCCGACGTGCCGGTCGGCATGCACCTGTGCTACGGCGACGCCGGGCACCGCCACTTCAAGCAGCCCGAGTCGCTGGCCAAGCAGGTGCAGCTGGCCAACGCGGTCACCACGGCGGCGGGCAGGCCCGTCAACTGGCTCTCGTTCACCGTGCCCCAGGCGCAAATCGACAGCGGCTACTTCGCGCCGCTCGCCGACCTGCGGACCGGGCCGGAGACCGAGCTGTACTTCGCGCTCGTGCCCTACTACCCGGCCCGTCAGGCCGGCGGCACCACCGCCCAGCAGGCCGCGCACATTGACGCCTACCTGGCCCGGACCCCGGACGGACTGCGGGCATGGGGCATCAGCACCGAATGCGGCATGGGCCGGGTGGCTGCCGACGACGTGCCTGCCCTGCTCGACCTGCACCGGACGATCCTCGGCATGCGCGGACCAGGTCGCTGACGGCCCGTCCCGGGCACGGCAGCGGGCGGCGGGCACTAGCCGGCCAGTTCCACGGCCAGGCCGAGGCGCTTGGCTAGCAGGCCCGTGCGCTCGCGGTCCTGGGCGCTGAACGCGCCCCCGGCGCGGGTGAACCGGACGTGATGCAACGCCCCGCCCAGCGGCAGGCCGTCCTCGCGCACCAGCCTGATCCGCCGGCCGCCGGGCCAGGTCAGCTCCGCGGCCCCGGCGCCGGCCGCTTCGAGCCGGCCGTCCAGGACCTCCCGGAACAGCCCTATCGCCTGGTCAAGGTCACCGACATGATGCTCGATCAGGTCCAGGCGGGCCGGCGGACCCGGCTCGGGCAGTTCCCGCGGCGGCGCGGACGGCGGCTCGCCGGCCTGCTGAGCGACCTGGATGACGATGCCGTGAGCGCTGCGCGGGTGCAGGAAGGCTTCCTTCCAGCCCGGATTGGCCAGGTTGACCCCGACCGGCTCGACGCCGAACGCGGCGATCCGGGCGAGCACGTCCTCAATGTCGGTGACCAGGAAGTTGAAGTGGTGCGGGCCCGCGCCGCGACCGCTCAGGAACCGCTCCAGGAAGGCCGCGTCGGGACCCCCGGTGGGCGTCAGCAGCTCGATTTTCGGGCCCGCGGCGAACTCCAGCTGGCCCCACCAGTACCCGGGAGAGTCGCCGCCGTAGGCCCAGCGGCCGCCGAGGACGCCGCCGAACAGGTCCCAGCCGTCGGCCAGGACCGGAGTGCCGATGGCGAGGTGATCGAGGATGGCGGTCAAGGAACCTCACGTAGCGGTCGGGGGCGTGCCGAGCCCGGACGCCAGTGATCTTGCCACATGGCCTGGACAGGCGGACAGCCGGTCACCGCCCGGCCGTCACGAGTTTCAGCTCGTCCACCGACTCCTGGATGAGCTGTGACAGGGGCCGCTCGCCGGTCTCGCTGGTCCAGCGCTCGAAGGCGATCCTGAAGACGGCGATCCCCGCCTCGGCCGCCAGGCTCGCGGCCGGGTCGCCGACGCCGCGCCCGCGCAACGCTCCGGCGACGGCCGAAGCGAGCGACGCGAGCTTGATCAGCTCGCGCTCCCGAAGCTCAGCGTTCGCGGCGATGATGACCTGGCGCTGTCGCGCGAACTCCCGGCGCTCCTCGAACAAGGCCGTGGCGACCTCGGCGAGCGCCGCGGCGACCACGTCGATCGGGGGCAGCGAGGCGGGCGCGTCAGCGACCTTGCTCACGAGCAACTCCTGGAGCACGCCCGCGCCCGCGAACAGGACCTCGCGCTTGTCGGTGAAGTACCGGAAGAACGTCCGCTCGGTGAGCCCCGCCCGCTCCGCGATCTCCGCGACGGTGGTGCTCTCGAACCCCCGCTGGTTATACAGCTCCATCGCCGCTCGCTCCAGGCGGCCGCGCGCGTTGGGCTCCCATCGACCCATGCCCCGATCGTACGCGATGACAGTTACTGTCATCGAGTGATACAGTGATGGCAGTGACTGACATCGCCCCCGGCGCGCTCCCGCGGCGGGGACACGAGACCACCGGGAGGTCTTCCTATGCGCGTCTTCGTCACCGGGGCGTCCGGGCATATCGGCTCGGCCCTCGTCCCCGAACTGCTCAACGCCGGACATGAGGTCGTCGGCCTGGCCCGCTCGGATGAGTCGGCCGCCGCGCTGGCCGCGGCCGGCGCCGACGTGCGCCGGGGCGACCTTGACGACCTTGACGGCCTCGCCGAAGCCGCCGCGGCCGTCGATGGAGTCGTCCACCTGGCCTTCAAGCATGAAGACATGCGCGCCGGCGATTTCGCCAGCGCGGTCGCCGCCGACCTGCGGGCCGTCGAGACGTTCGGGGACGCGCTGGCCGGAACCGGCAAGCCCCTGGTAGGCACGTCGGGAACGCTGCTGCTCGCGCACGCCGGGCTGGGACGCGTCGGGACCGAGGCCGACACGCTCGAGGCCGGGCCGCGGATCGACGCGGAGAACGCGGTGGTCGCGTTCGCCGGGCGCGGAGTCCGGTCGTCCGTCGTCCGTCTCCCGCCCACCGTGCACAGCTCGCTCGATCACCACGGGTTCGTCCCGGCCCTGATCGCCATCGCCCGCGGGAAGGGTACCGCCGCCTACGTGGGCGACGGGTCCAACCGCTGGCCCGCCGGGCACACGCTCGACGCGGCGCACCTGTACCGGCTGGCGCTGGAAGCAGCACCGGCCGGGTCGCGGCTGCACGCGGTCGGGGACGAGGGCGTGCCGTTCCGTGAGATCGCCGAAGTCATCGGCCGCCACCTGAGCCTGCCGGTGGCCAGCATCCCGCCGGAGCAGGCCGACGCCCACTTCGGCTATCTCGGCTCCCTCGTCTCGCTCGACAACCCGACGTCGAGCCTGCAGACGCAGGAACTCCTGGGCTGGAAGCCGGTCCATCCCGGCCTCATCGAGGATCTCGACGAGGGCCACTACTTCGTCACCGCAACCTGAGGCAGCCCGGGGGCGGGAGTTAGCTGTCTTGCGTGCTCCCGCTCCCATCCGGCGGGCGTTCTCGCGTCTCCCTGGCCGCCGTGCCGAGGTAAGGCATCAGCAGCTCCGCCAGGCGCTGCGGCGCGCCCGCCAGTTCGTCGGCGGCGGCCCGCACTTCTTCGTCGGTCGCGCTGGTGACCAGGTCGGCTTCCTCCTGGGTAAAGGGCCGGCCGTCCCGGTGCGCGAACCGCGGCTGAGCCCCGGTGCGCTCCACGTCAAAGTCGGTCAGCAGCGCGACCACCTCGGGTCGTACGGTCATGCCGCCCAGGGTACGGGCTGGGTGGTGGCGATCATCCGGGCGGTGAAGTCGGCGGTGAAGCGCCGCCACCAGGCCGGGTCGAGCCCCGGGGAGGCCGCGCGGGCGGGCGCGGGCGTCGTGACGATCCGCTGGTAGATGTCAGCGGCCGCAGTGGCGGGTAGGCGGACGGTATCGGCCCACGCCGCGAGGGCGTCGTCGAGGCTCATCGTGCCTCCGGGTGGTCGTAGCTGGCCAGCGCGGCGGCGAGGGCCCGGCGGGCCAGCGACAGCCGGTAGCGAACCGTGCCGGCCGGCACGCCCAGGGCGGTGGCGATCTCGGCGCTGGTCAGCCCGCCGGCCGCGGCCATGGCGAGCGTGGTGCGCTGCTGCTCGGGCAGCCGCCTGATCGCCTCGCCCACGATCGCGACCCGTTCGGCGGCGATGACCGCGGTGGCCGCGGACGGCGGCGCCGGCGCGGGCTCGTCGCCCACGGCGGCCTCGGCGCCGGCCCGGGTGCGCTCGTGGCGAAATGCGTCGATGGACAGGTTCCGGGCCACGGTGAAGATCCACGCCCGCTGCCCGTCGGGGGACTTGCCCAGCAGCTCCGGGAGCCGCCGCCACACCCGCATGAAGACCTCCTGCATCAGGTCGGCGGCCGCCCACCGGTCGGCGGTCCGGCCGACGAAGTAGGCGTGCACCGCGGTCCGGTGCGCCTCATACATCCGGCGGAACTCAGCTTCCCGGTCCATCGTCGGCCCGGATGGTCCCGAAGGAGTCGGTGGCCAGCACCTGCAGCGCCGGCACCAGGTCGCCCGGCGCGGTCAGGTCACCGAGCAGGATGATGTCGGCCACCTTCTCTAGCAGCATGGTCTCGGTGACGCCCGGGGCGATGGACAGGTCAGCCAGCACGACCAGGCTCACCGGGTGATCGAGCAGCCGGAAGAAGCCCGGGCCGAGGCGGGTGTCCTCGACGAGGATCCGCGGGTCATCGCTGCGGTACCAGGCCGACTGGCCTTGCGCCTGGATTCGCGGCTCCAGCACCTCCCGGCTGGCCGCGGGCGCGACCAGCTGACCGGCGACCATCACCTGCGCGTACCCCACGCTGGTCACCGGCCCGGTCACCACCACCTGCCCGGCGGCGAGCAGGATGTCATCGGGCTGGCCTGCCGGGTTGGCCAGGATCGCGCCCGAGAGCTTCACCTGGCCGCTGAGCAGCTTGATGTCCTGCCCCTCGGCGTACCGGTAATAGGTGACGCTGCCCGAGCCGCCGCCCAGCGCCGGGCCGAGGGCCGACTCGCTGCCCCGCGGGGCCATAATCGATCCCACCACGCTGATCTGCCGCGGCACCACACCGGTCACCGGGCTGGTGATGACCAGCATGCCGACCACTACCAGCACGTCCTCGGCGGCACCGAGCCCGTCGCCCCCCACCATCAGCGGGCCGGAATGTACCCGTACGTTCGCGCCGTCAGGCACGTAGACGGTCCCGGCCACGCCGTCGGAGGAGATCGCCGCGTACGCGCCGGCCAGCGATTCGGGGACGACGACCGCGGCCACACTCTCGATCCGGCTGATCGCCGCCAGTTCCTCCGCCGAGGTCAGGTGGCTGAAGTCCACCACCGCCTGGCCGCTCACCACGCCGCGGTCACCGGACGGCCCGCTCTCGGTCATCGTGTCCTCCCCGCCACCTTGCTGCTGCCCACCGGCGACCGGCCGCCGGGCCTGCCGGCCGCGCGGGCCGTGCCGCCTGCCCTGGCCGGCCTGCGCCACCGCCTGGCCGCCGCCAGCAGCAGTGACCTCGCCCGCCCGGAGGCCGCCCGGCCCGCCATCCCGGCCGGACGGCGAGCCTGCCTGGCCAGCCGGGCCTGCTCAGCTTCACCGATCAGCTCCGCGTCGTGCGCCTGGACCAGCGCGCCCGCATCCATCATCGTTACCGTCCCTTCGAACCGGCGTCTCACCCCGTACCACGGACGCCGGCCCAAAGTGTTGGGTCCGGATGGCGGCGCCCAGTGATCAGCGTGCCGGGCGGGCCTCAGCCGCGGAGCGCCAGCACCTCGTCCAGGCCGACCCGGAGGTCATCGGCAAGCCCTTCCGGGTCGGCGACGGCCAGGGTGTCGGTATTGATGCCGATACAGCACTCGTGGTCATACGACATGAGCGTGATCATGGCCGCGCAACCGGGCAACGGCCCGAACGGGTACATGCCCGTGATCCGCGAGCCCGCGATGTACAGCGGGTAGGGCACGCCGGGGATGCTGGACACCTGGACGTCGTTCGTGCTGGTCAGCCGGCCGGAGATGGCACTGACCACGGGCGCCGGCAGCCAGCCGAGCGCCGGGGCGAGGGCCGCCGGGACGGCGTCCGACGCGGCGGAGGCGGCCGCGCGGGCGGTCAGCACGAACTGCCGTACGGCGGCGATCCTGGCGGCCGGGTCCGGTTCGGCCATGGGGGCGGCGAACCTGGCCCCGGTGAAGCGGTTCCCGCCCTGCGGGTCGTCCTGGGTACGCAGGCTGATCGGGAACCCGATAGTGAGCCGGTCGGTCGGGGCGCCGTACCGCTCGTGGTAACGGCGGAACCCGCCGATGACCGCGGCCAGCAGGCCGTCGTTCAGCGAGCCGCCGGCGGCCTTCGCGCCGGCCTTGAGGTCAGCCAGCGGCACGTCCAGGACGTCGAAGTGCCAGCCGCCGCCCCGCCGGGCGAGCAGCGGCGACCCCGCCGGGCCGGACGCGGCCTGGCCCAGCAAGCCGGCGGCGGCGACGGCCTGCCGCGCGGCGCGCGAGGCGGTATCGACGGGACGAGCCAGCGCGCCGACCACGCCCATGCCCTGGCGCAGCGCCGTCACCGGCGCGGACCGTACCGCGCCCGTCACCTGCCCGGTGAGGAGCCCCACGCGGGATGCCTCACCCGCCGCCGGGACCGGTGGCTCGGGCCGGCCGGGATCATGTTCCGGGCTGCGGCTGTGCAGCCGCATCATCAGCTGGATGGCGCCCAGCCCGTCGGTGACGCTGTGGTGGCTCTTCACGGCGTATCCGGCCCGGCCGTCGGCCAGGCCTTCCACCAGCAACGTTTCCCACAACGGGCGGTCGCGGTCGAACGGCGCCGCGGCGAACTCCTGGACCACGTCCAGCAACTGGCGCAGCGATCCGGGCGGGGGCAGGCGGACGCGGCGGACGTGCCGGGACAGGTCGATGTCGCCGACCGTCACCCAGGTCGGGGTCCCGAGCGCCAAGGCCGGCTCGACCACCCGCTGCCGCATCCGCGGCACCATGCGCGACGCCCACTCGTTCGCGGCGAGCAGCCGGTCCCAGTCGGGAGCCTGGTCGAGCAGCTCGAGCAGGCTGACGTTGACCCGCAGCCGGTGGTCGGCCGCTTCCGCCCGCCACATGGCCGTCTCCAGCGGGTTCATCTGCGGGGAGTCGCCCCAGTCCAGCGGCTGCGCCGGGGCGGGGACAGGGCCGGCGCCGTGACCGTCACCTGCCCGGAACCGTGAGTCGGCCAGTTCGCGAGCGTCTCCAGGTACTGCCCGCGGACCTCTTCGACGTGCTTGTCGAGATCCTCGGCCTCCCACCCGGTGGTGGGAATCGGCGCCAGCACGGCGACCTGCACCGTGCCGGGGTGGATGGTCGCCGCGTTGCGCCACATCAGCTCGCCGGCGTTGCGGATGACGATCGGCACGATCGGCACCCCGGCCTGCAGCGCGACGTGGAAGGCGCCCTTCTTGAACGGTCCGAGCGCCGGGGTCGCCGACCGGGTGCCCTCCGGCGCGATGGCCAGTGAGATGCCCTCGCGTAGCCGCTGTACCGCCGGCTCAAGCGCCCGGCGGGCCTGCGCGGTGTCGTGGCGGTCGATGAACGCCACGTCGGCGAGCCGGAACACCAGCCCGAACCCGGGAGTGCGGGCCAGTTCCTTCTTCGCTACCCCGGTGAACCCGCCGTGCAGCAGCTTGGCCAGGATGAGCACGTCGAGCTGGCTCTGGTGGTTGAACAGGAAGACGGCGGGCCGGGTGGCGAGGTGCTCGGCGCCATAGACATCGAGCCGCACGCCGGCCAGCACGCTCCCGATCTCGCCGGCCAGCGTGGTGCCGAGGTCGACCGCTTCACGCCGGGAACCGGTCACCGAACCCAGCACCACGCCCGCGGCGAAGCCGCCGAGCATGCCGGCGATTCCCGCCACCGTGCGGGCGAGGTCCACGACCCCGGCGTGGCCGCGGGAGCGGAACCTGGCCACCGGCCACCCGTAGTGCCGCGCCGCCGCCTCGAGGTCACGGCCGGGGTTCAGCGCCCGCGCCCGGCCGACGGTCCGCAGGAACGGGACGTCCTCGTTGCCGTTGGAGTAGGCGTAGCTCTCCGCCAGGTCGATGCCATGCTCGGCGGCGAACGCGCGGACGGCCTGGGCCTTGCCCGCTCGCCACAGCAGCGGGCCGCCGGGACGGCCGGTGGCGATGCCGTTCACGATCTCCACCGGTGACACCAGGATGTGCTCTACGCCCATCGCCCTGGCCGCGGGCTCTACCTGAAAGCGGGTGGCCGAGGAGGCGAGCACGACCGTGTGCCCGGCCCGGCGGTGGGCCTCGACCAGCCGCCACGCCTCCGGGTACAGCGAGGCGGAAATGCCCTGCACGAAGAGCCGCTCGCCCAGCTCGGCGAGCTCGTCCTCGCTGCGCCCGGCCCAGACGCGCATGCTCAGCACGGTGAGCCGCTCGAAGTCTTCCTCGGTGGTCACGCCGCGCAGGCCGGTGAGCAGCATCCGCCCGAGGTCGGCGGGCGCGACCTGCAGCGACCGGAGATAGTGGCGGGCGAACGCCGACAGCGAGTAGCCGTCGATCAGGGTGCCGTCGAAATCGAAGAACGCCCCCACGAGCGGGCCCTGCGGCCCGGCCTCGACGTCGGCGATCAGGTTCTGCTCCGACCACAGCCTAGGGTGCGACACCGACGGCCTCCTGCCGGCCTACCGCGTCGATCTCGTCAATCGTGATCAGCCGTGCGACCACGGCGCGCAGCCGCGCCGCGAAGGCCCGCCTGCCTTCCGCCAGCTCCTCGCGGCCCGCATCGATCAGGTCCAGGTTCGCGGCGAGCTTCATCGCGGCGATGAAAAGCTCCCGCGACAGGGACTCCGGCCCGTGCAGGCGTCCCTGCAGCAGCATCTGCTGGCCGACCCCAGCGCACTCGTCGAGGAACTCCTTCTCCACCACCGGCTGGCGCGGGGAGCGCGCGGCCAGCCGCTCGGCCACGACCAGCTGCGCGTCCAGGAACGACCGCAGCACGCGGTCCGCCACCAGCAGGTCGGAGCGTTCCAGCACGGCGCGCCCGTCGCTCACCGTCTCCCAGCCGGGGTCCAGCCGCTGCAGCTCGGCGGAGAGCTCGGCGCGGTAGGCCGCCTTGTCCGGGAAGAAGAACTCGAATTTGAGCTGATCCCGCAGCCGCATCGCCTCATCCCAGCGCTCGGCGGGCTCGCTGAGCAGCACCAGCTCGGCCACCGCCCGGTTGACGAAATGGTGGATCGCGCTGTTGCGGTAGAACGCCGCGACCAGGCGCTGGCCCTGGGCGATGGCGTAGACCGGTTCTTCCCCGTCGGGGTAGATGGTGACCACCTTCTGCTGGGCGAGTGCGCCGAGGACGCGGCGCACCCCGGCGGCGGTCCGCAGCGTGTCACCCGAGTGCGGCAGCCCCCGCTCGGCCAGGTAGGCGCGCAGCGGCTCGAGGACCCCGCGGACCTGGCCCAGGGTCAGCGCGCGGTCGCGGACGCCAAGCAGCGCCAGGGTGACCAGCGCGGTTGCCGTCACCGGGGTGACCCGGTTGATCCGGACGGCCACCTCGAAGGCGACCTTCTGCAGCGCCAGCCGCCAGGAGTCCGGATCGCCGTCATCGATGGCGGGCCCGAGAGCCTGCCGCAGCGACAGCGGCTCGGCGAACCGCACGTGCACGGTCCCGATCCGGGTCAGCTGTCCCCGCGCGTACGAAGCGAGCCAGCTGAGCCCCTCCGATTTCTTCGCGGCCCCGCCCTGCTCGGCGGCCATCGAGGAGACCTCGCGCAGCTGGTCGTAGGTGATCGCCACGGGCACCAGGTACGCGTCGTCGGCGCGGCCCTGGGCCACGGCCTCGGCGACGTAGGCTAGCAGGCCGTACCGCGGCGGCCGCAGCTTGCCGGTCCGCGAGCGGCCGCCCTCCATGTACCACTCGAGGTTGAAGCGCTTGGCCAGCAGGTAGCTGAGGTACTCGCGCAGCGCGAGCTTGTAGATCTCGTCATCGCCGAAGCTGCGCCGGATGAAGATGGTTCCGGCTCGCCGGGCCAGCGGGCCGATCGGCCAGAACCGGAGATTGTCGCCGCTGAGCACGTGGTTGCGGGGGAAGTCGTGCGCGGCGAGCACGTCGGCGAGCAGGAGCGGGTCGACGTAGGAGCGGTGGCTGGGCAGGAAGACCAGGGCATGCCGGCGGTTCAGCTCACGCAGTCGGCCGAGCCCGGCCGTGTCGGCCTGGACCTCCCAGGCGTAGGCGTGCAGCGGGCGCAGGACGCTGGAGAGCAGGTCGACCGCGATCGGGCTCATGGAGGCGACCAGGCCGTCCAGGTCGGCCCGGGCGCGTTGCGCTACCTCTTCCTCGGGCAGCTCCAGCCGGGCGGCGAGCGCGGCGGCGTCGGCGCGGAATTCCGGGCTGTCCCCGATCGCCTGGACGACCTCTTTCGGCACCTTGTAGCGGGCCCCGAGCAGGGCCCGCTCGGAACGGTCCAGCGCCAGCCTGGCCTGCCGGGACACGAAATGCGCGAACGAGCCGGTGCCGGCCCAGCGCTCGAGCAGGGTCGCCACGGTGGCGGGCTCGGCCACGATGACCTGGGCCCGGTCGGGCTCGCGCCGCGCGATGCGGGCCTGCCAGAGCGCCGGCGGCTGGCGCGGGTTGACCTGCGCCAGGACGTCCGACCAGCGGACCCGCCGCTCGCCGCCCCGCTCGCGCGGCAGCCACGCGACGCGGGCCGCCGTGACCACCGTGTCCGGCGGGATCGCGGCCAGCGACTGCGCCAGGCGCGGGCCGTCCAGCGGCAGCACCGCGGACGGCTGCACGTCAGCCTGCTTCAGCCACTGCCTGACCAGGGAGCGCTCCACGTCGCTCACCGGGTCGGTCAGCACGACCATCGGTCCCCCGCCGGCGGCAGGCCCATGGCCGGCTGCGAACTGCGCTGGCCGCGGGCCGCCCATGCTCGGCTCCTTCCTCCCTGTCCCATCCTTGCCCATCATTGGCCGCGGTCACCCGGCCCGTGCGGGCGCCGTTGGCCGGCCGCCCGGGATTAGCCTGCGCGAACGGGCTCGCGGGTCGCGGCGGTCACGCGACGGCCGTTCACCCAGACGCCGGTGATGTGTTCCGGCCGGCCGAGTACCGCGATGTCAGCGATCGGGTCCGCCGCGACGGTGATGACGTCGGCGTCATAGCCAGGTTCCAGCCTGCCGGACCTGGGCGCCTGCGGGCCGAGCGTCAGCGGGGCGGTGGCGGTCGCCGCCTCGATCGCCTGTAGCGGCGTCATCCCGAGGCGGACCAGGTGGGCAAGCTCGGCACCGTTGGTACCCCAGGAGTTCGGACGGTCGGGGCCGGTTACCCCGATGTCGGTACCCATCGCGATCGTGACGCCGCGCTCGATCGCGCGGGACACCGCTTCCGCGTGCCGCTCGGCCAGCGCGGTGAGCTTGGCCGCCGCGTAATCGGGCACCTCCGCCAGGTTCCCCAGGATGTCCTCGATGATGGCCCTGGTCGGAACGAGGATCGCTCCGGTCTCGCGCATCGCGTCGCAGGCCTCGTCGTCGAGGTAGGTGCCGTGCTCGATGGTGCGGGCGCCGGCCTTGATCGCGGCCATGATCCCCGGCTTGCCGTGGCAGTGCGCTGCCACGACGCGCTCGGCCAGGCCGGCCACCTCCACGATCACCCTCAGCTCGGCCAGGGTGAACTGCTGGTGGATCGGGTCGTCGATCTCAGACAGCACCCCGCCCGAGGCGCACACCTTGATCACCCGGGCGTTCTTCCGCAGCTGCTCGCGGACCGCGCGCATGCACTCGGCGGTTCCGTCGGCCAGCCGCAGCTCGCCGTAGTGCGCGGCAAGGTCGCCGATCCAGGGCAACGGGTAGGAGTGCAGGTCGGCATGGCCGCCCGTGGTGCTCAGGATCGCCCCGGCGGCGTAGATGGCCGGACCGTCGAGCACGCCCTCGGTGACCGCCCTGGCCAGGTAGACGCCAAGCCCGCCGACCTCCCGGACCGAGGTGATCCCGGCTCGCAGCGCGGCGGCCAGGTCGCGCGCGCAGCGCGCCGCCCGCAGCGGTACGGGTTCGAGCGGCAGCCGGCCGAGATCGAGCGTGCGCATGCCGAGGAAGTGGCCATGGCAGTCCCACATGCCGGGCATCACGGTCTCGGCCCGGTGCACCGCGGCCCCCGGTGTGGCCGGCGCCCGGTCGCCCGGGCCGGCGTAGCTGATCACCGATTCGTCGATGATCACGACTCCGTCGCTGACCGGCTCGCCCCCGCCGGGGATCAGCAGCCCCGCCTCGATCCGCTCCATCTGGTCCTCCCGCGCTCCCGGCCCTGGTTCCCCGGGGAGTGCCAGTGTTACAGATCGTTCCGGCGGACTGGCGGCGGAGGGGCAACGAGGCGGCGGGCGGCTCAGGGCTCAGGCCGCAGACCCGCCGGTCGCGAGGCGCATGAGGTCGGTGTCGAGGTCGATAGAGACCTCGGCTCCGCCCGCGCTGCCGTACTCGTGCTGGTAGCTGTGCCAGGCCTCGTCCTTGATCTTGTGGCTGAAACCGCTCTCCATGAGCAGCACGAGCTCGGTGGCGGCCCGGTTGATGCGCTCGTTGAGGGCCGGGTCACCCCAGTTTTCCGGGGCCGCGAACAAGGAGGTCGGCACGGTCAGCGCGCGCAGGTAGGCGAACAGCGGGCGCATCTGGTCATCGACGACCAGGGCGTGCCGGGCGGTCCCGGCCGTCGCGGCGAGCACGACGGGCCTGGCGATCAGCAGGTCGTTGTCCAGGACATGGAAGAACGACGTGAACAGGCCGCTGGGGCCAGCCTTGTAGACCGGGGCGGCGGCGATGATGCCGTCGGCTTCGGCGAGGACGGTGATCGCTTTCTGCAGTTTCGGCGTGATCAGCTGGGACACCAGCGCGGTGGAGATGTCGGCGGCGATCTCGCGCAGCTGGATGACGCTGACCGTCACCGCGTGGCCACGGGTGTCCGCCAGCGCGGCGGCGCGTTCGGCCGTCCGGTCGGCCAGCAGGCTGGTCGAGGAGGGATCGCCGACACCCGCGCTGACTACGGCGAGCCGGAACGGCTCGGCTTTCTCAGGGCTGTTCATCAGGGCATGTCCTTGTTCTCGTCACCCTCGGCCGCGAGAGCGGCGGCGGGCTGGCGGGCCAGTTTCCGGCAGATCGTTTCGAGCTGCTGGAGCTCGCCGGGGCTCAGCCCGGCGGTCAGGGCGCGGGCCACGCTCCGGGCGTGCCGGCGCCCGATCTGGCGCTGCAGGGCCCGGCCGGCGTCGGTGAGCGACACGCGGACGCCGCGCCCGTCGGCGGGGTCGGGCTGGCACTCGATCATGCCGCGTGCGGCCAGGCGGTGCACCAGGCGGGACAGCGCCGGCTGGCTGAGCAGGACGTGCCGGTGCAGCTCGCTGACCCGCACGGGTTCGGGGCACTTGGACAGCGTGTACAGCACGTCGTACTCCCGCATGGACAGGTCCTGCCAGATGTCCTCGGCGGCAAACTGCTTCATCGCCGCGGCGTGGGCCGACAGGAGCGCCTCCCACGCGTCGTTGGCGAGAGGCCTGCGGTCACCCATCACAGGTCCGGGTACTCGGCGTGGACGTCGGGGGCGGTGTCGGTGTAGGGGGACGCGCCGGTGACGTTGTCGCCGCGGTTGGCGTTCGGGCGCGGCTGACGCGGAGCCTGGTCGCCGTACTTCGCCCGGACCAGGCTGGCGTGGGTGGGAGCCTCCGGCGTCTCCGGGTCGCGCCTGGCCTCGGTTTCCTGGCGCAGTACCGGCACGACCTCCTCGCCGAGCAGGTCAAGCTGGTCGAGCACGGTCTTCAGGGGCAGGCCGGCGTGGTCCACCAGGAACAGCTGGCGCTGGTAGTCGCCGAAGTGCTCGCGGAAGGTCAGGGTCTTGTCGATGACCTCCTGCGGGCTGCCCACCGACAGCGGGGTCAGGTCCATGAAGTCCTCCATCGACGGCCCGTGCCCGTAGACCGGCGCCTCGTTGAAGTAGGGGCGGAACTCCCGCTTGGCGTCCTGGGAGTTCCTGGCGATGTACGCCTGCCCGCCCAGGCCGACGATCGCCTGCTGCTCGGTGCCGTGGCCGTAGTGGGCGTAGCGCTGCCGGTAGAACCGGATCAGGCGCATGTAATGCTCCTTGGGCCAGAAGATGTTGTTGGCGAAGAAGCCGTCCCCGTAGTACGCGGCCTGCTCGGCGATCTCCGGGCTGCGGATCGAGCCGTGCCACACGAACGGCGGCACGTCGTCCAGGGGCCGCGGGATCGAGGTAAAGCCCTGCAACGGGGTGCGGTACTTCCCCTCCCAGTCCACGACGTCCTCGCGCCACAGCCGGTGCAGCAGGTTGTAGTTCTCCAGCGCCAGCGGCAGGCCCTGCCGGATGTCCTGACCGAACCACGGAAACACCGGGCCCGTGTTGCCGCGCCCGAGCATCAGGTCCATCCTCCCCTGCGACAGGTGCTGCAGCATCGCGTACTCCTCCGCGATACGTACCGGGTCGTTGGTCGTGATCAGCGTCGTCGCCGTGGACACGATCAGCTTCTTCGTGGTCGCCGCGATGAAGGCCAGCAGCGTGGTCGGCGAAGACGAGAAGAACGGGGGGTTGTGATGCTCGCCGATCGCGACCACATCCAGGCCCACCTCCTCGGCCTTCTGCGCGATCTGCACGACCGCGTCGATCCGCTCCGCCTCGCTCGGCGTCTCCCCGGATACGGGATCCCGGGTGATGTCGCTGACCGAGAAGATCCCGAACTGCATGGCCTGCCTCCTTCTGTCCCCGCCGCGGCAGCGGGCTGGCCCTCGCGACCCAGGCGAGCCTGCCAGATATATGCGTTTGCATGCATCTCAACAGCCGAGCGGCGATGCTATTCCCGAGGGAGTCCCGCGGCACCGGATGCGCCGGGCGGCCAGCGGCGAACGGGAATCGGTTCAGCCGCCCGGGATGGCGGCCGCGGCGTCCTCCGGTACCAGGATCAGCCTTCCGCCGTGACCGGCCCCGGCTCGGACACCGTCTCGGGTGCGGGCGCCCCCGCCGCGACCGCCCGCTGCTTGCGTTCCCGTCGCAGCCTGCGCAGCACCGGCAGCGCCGCAAAGTAGGACCCGGCCAGGGCGATGCCGCCCACCCCGATGTCGATCGAGATCCGGCCCTGCCTGGCCCAGTAGACGTCCCTCAGGTCGAGCAGCAGGGCGAACTCGTCGACGATCAGCGCCAGCCCGGAGCCGTAGCAGACGGCCACGGCCGGGTGGCGGCGGTGCCGCTCCTCACCGCGCACGGCCACCGCGCCCACGCCGGACAGCAGGCCGATGCCCCACATGTAGTGATGCAGGTGCTCGCCGCCGACGCTGATGTTGCCGAACGGTCCCCGGCCGACCCGGATGCTATAGGTGAGTGCTCGCAGCCCGGCAAAGGTGGCAGTGAAGGCCATCCAGCTGAGCAGGGCGGACTGCTGTCCGGGGCCGAGCTCCTCGTGGTAGGCGCGGAGAACGGCGTCTGGCGATGGCGCGAGGTTGGTCACACCGCACCAGTACCCGGCCGGCGGCCGGGCGCAACCCCGCAGCGGGCGACGGGTGTGCTACCACCCCCTCCGCCCTGCCTGCCTGCCTACTGGCTGCCGCGCCGGCGGCGTGCGAGAACTGGGTAGAGCTAGAGCACGATGCGGGGTGTGACATGGGGGACGTCCGCGGCCAGGCGGTGGTCATCGGGGCCAGCATCGGCGGCCTGCTCGCAGCGCGGGTGCTGGCCGACGCGTACGAGAAGGTTACGGTCACCGACCGGGACACCCTGCCGCCGACCGCGCAGAGCCGGCGGGGCGTGCCGCAGGGGCGGCACATTCACGTGCTGCTGCCCAGCGGCGCCAGGGTCCTGGAGGAGTTGTTTCCCGGGCTGATCACCGGCCTGATCGATGAGGGAACCCCGGTCGTGCGGGACTTCTCGCAGGCACGGGCATCCTTCGGCGGCCATCTGCTGAGCGACGAGGCGGCGCCCGTGCCCGGGGTGTTCGTGCAGCCGAGCCGGCCGTACCTGGAATGGCACGTGCGCGCCCGGGTCCAGGCGTTGCCCAACGTCGAGATAGCCGGCGGCGGCGAGGCCGTCGGCCTGGTCGCCTCTGCTGCGCGGGACCGGGTCACCGGCGTCCGGGTGCTGCGCTCCGGTGGCGAGCAGGCGCTGCCCGCTGACCTGGTGATCGACGCCACCGGCCGCACCGGCCGCGCGGCCGCCTGGCTGCCCATGCTCGGCTACGACCAGCCCGCCGAAGAGCGGGTCACGGTGGACATCAGGTACACCAGCCGCCCGCTGCGCCTGCGTCCCGGAGCCCTGGGCGCCAAGAAGCAGGCCTTCATCGGCGCATCACCGGCCAGCCCGCGCGGCATCGGGATGTTCGCGGTCGAGGGTGACCGCTGGATGCTCACGCTGTTCGGCTACCACGGGCATCACCCGCCGGACGATCCCGAAGGCTTCCTGGCCTTTGCCGAGACGGTCGCCCCGCCCGACGTGTTCGGCGCGATCCGCGACGCCGAGCCGCTCGGCGACATCGTCAGCTACCGGTTCCCCGCCAGCCTGCGGCGGCGCTACGAGCGGCTGCGCCGCTTCCCGGCCGGGCTGCTGGTCTTCGGCGACGCGATCTGCGGCTTCAATCCCGTCTACGCCCAGGGCATGTCGGTCGCCGCGCTGCAGGCGGAGGCCCTGCGCGAGGCACTGGCCGGTGGCGACCAGGACCTGGCCCGGCGGTTTTTCCGGGCCGCGGCCAAGCCGGTCGGCGCGGCCTGGCAGCTCGCGGCCGGCGGCGACCTGGCCCTGCCCGGGGTGCCCGGGCCGCGGCCGCTGCCGGTCCGGGTGGTCAACGCCTACGTGAACCGGTACCAGACCGCGGCCGAGAACGACATCGTGCTCACCGAGCGGTTCTTCCGCGTCGCCGGCCTGCTCGAGCCGCCGGCCCGCCTCCTCCGCCCCTCGACCGTGCTGCGCGTGCTCGCCGGCAACCTGCGCCGTCGTGGCGACGGGTCATCGGCGCGGGTCGAGCAGGGTGATCGACAGCTCCGGGCTCTCGACGTGGGCGTTGTGCCCCAGGCCGGGGAGCGTGACCGCCGGGGCGCCAAGCCGGGCTAGCTGCTCATCGGTGTTCATCGGGTCGTGCTCGCCGCGGGCCAGGGTCACCGGGGCCCGTGACCGGGCCAGCAGCGGCGCCATGTCGGGGGCCCCCACCGCGAACGCACCCGGGTCCATGGCCAGCCGCCACTGCCCGTCCTGCTCACGCAGCCCGGCGTCCACGGCTGGGTCATCGGCGGGCAGCAGGCCGGCCAGGCCCGAGACCCGCAGGTAGCGGGCGGCGGCCTCGTCGCGGGAGGCGAACCACGCCCGCGGCCGCCGGCCAGGGCCCGGGCCCGGTCCAGGTCCGCACCGGTCCAGACGACCTTGATCCCCAGGCCGATGACCGCCCGCACCCGCACCGGGAACCTGCCGCTGGCCATGGCCAGGGCGACCACGCCGCCCAGCGAATGCCCCAGCACGACGGCACTCGCATCGGGCCGGACGATGCCGGCGACCGCGGCGGCGAAGCCGTCGAAGGTGTACGCATCCAGCGGCGGCGAGCCTCCGTGGCCGGGCAGGTCCGGCGCCAGCCAGCGCCCCGCCCACCGCCGGGCCAGCCAGGGCCGCCACCCGTCCCAGACGTCGCCGGTCGCGCCGAGGCCGTGCAACAGCACCAGCAGCGGCTCCCCGCTGCCGCCCTGGTGAACCCGCAACCCAGCCGCCACAGCCGCAGTCTGCCACCGAACGGGCGGAACCAGGGGTGCCGTCCCGGCACCGGCTCCTTCTGGGCGACAGGGACGTTGACCGCGGTCAGGGGCGGCACCTCAACGGCCGATATCCTCAGCTACACCCCGTAGGCGCCTTGCGACCCGGCGAGGCCGAAGACCCGTTCGGCATTGCCGTGCAGGAACAGGCCGGCGGTCTCGTCGTCGCCTCCACCGGGGTCTCGCCCCCGGCCATCTGCCCGCGGCTCCAGCGGCGCAGCGACTCGAACATCGGGTCGTTGAGGAACTCCGCCGACGGGTGCTGCATCCACGCGTCGATGATCCCCGGCCGGGCCTCCGCGTGAGGCCCGCCGTTCACGACGCCCGCCGCGCGTCGGGCCGGTTCAGGCTGGGCGCCTGGCTGAGCCTGGTACCCGCCCTGGCGGCGTAGCAGCAGGACACCACCACCGTCAGCGGCCACAGCGCCTGCGCGGCACCGAAGACGCGCTCGGCCAGGCCGGCCTGCCCGCCCCCGGTGATCAGTTCGGTCGCGAACCAGGCCAGCAGGCCCAGCAGCACCGCGACGACGCCGGCCGACACCGCGGGCCGCAGACCCCACGGCACCGACGTGCCGCGCCGCGAGGCCCCCGCGGGCCAGGCCACCAGCGCGATGCACCCAGCCGCCCCCCAGATCATGTGCGGCACCGGGAGCGTGGTCCCGGGATGCAAGGGATACGCCGCCACCAGCAAGCCCGTCACGGCCGCGGCGATCAGCAGCAGCCGCCCCGGCAGGCGGGCCGGCCGCAGCCCCAGCGCGGTGACGAAGTAACAGGCGGCCACCACCACGAAGGTCAGCGTCATCACCCACCGGTCGGCAGCCCCTGGCGCCGCGAGCGCGCTGACGGTGTCGGCCACCGGATCGAAGGAGCGCTGGAGCCCCGCGGCGACCGTCCACCCCGCGACCATCAGCACCGGGGCCGCGGCCGACGAAACCACGCCCCACCACGGCACACCGCGCACGGTCACGACGGTAATCGTAGGCGGAGCACAGCTCCAGCACCTGGGCGCCTCGCCCACCTAGACGCTGATCGATGCCTTGGCCAGAACGCCGCCGTCGCAGACGAGGTGGGAGCCGGTCACGTAGCTGGACTCGGGGGACATCAGTCAGAGCGCCGTCACCAGATCATCCTGCCGCGTCCAGGCCAAAAGGCCGGAAGCTCTCAAAGCTTGGCTCGGTCCTGGGCTTGGGCAGGCGGAAGGCGCGCAGCCGGGTCGGCCGCGCGATGGGTTCCGGATCCCATCCCGTATTTACCTCGAAGTACCTGGCGGCCGTGGCGACTGAGGGGTAGTGGCAATCATCGAGGATCACCAGCCCTCCCGGGCGCACCAGCTCGCGCAGGTAGAACAAGTCGACGAACACGTTGTGAAAGATGTGGCTTCCGTCGACGAACGCGGCGTCGGCGACGAGGCCCTCGCCCAGCAGACGGGGCAGGGCGATCTGCGACCGCTCCTCCACGAGGCCGCAGAGGCCCGCCAGCCCGGCTTCGGCGATCGCAGCCCATCCGCAGCCGTGGAACTGCTTCTGGTAGGCGTCGAGAATCACGTGGCGGGCTTGGCCCGACCCGGCCGCGGCCAGCGCCTCGGCGATGGCCAGCGCGGAACTCCCGTAGGCGAGCCCGATCTCGATCACGGTGCCCGGTTTCTCGGCCAGGAGAAGGTCGCGCAGGACATCGCCATCGGCGACGGGCAGGCAGACGCGCTCGAAATCGCCGCCGGAGCGGACGCGGGGCGGGCCGTCAGCCGCCAGCCTGCGGCGCGCCGCCCGGATCCGGCCCACGAGATCCTGCTCGCTCCCCGTCCGCCGGGTACCGCTGCGTGGCGCCGGGGATTCCCGGGAATATGCAGGTCCCACGTGACACCTCCCGTCTTCTCACGCATTACCGCATCCGGGCCGGCCTGAGCAACCCGGCGGCAGCTGGCCTGGCTCGGCTTCATCGCCGGCACCGAGTTCTTCGTGGCCTACCAGGCCGAGGGCCCGTTCCGGGAGCTGCTGGCCATCGCCTTGCTCATGGCCGTGGTCATCGCGGTCGTTCCCGACGACGCCGGCCAGCGGGACCGCCCGCCCGGCGCCGGCGGGACCGGCGATCACCGCCAGCGCAGCTGATGCCTGTATCGAATCTGTTTTTGGATACCTATCCCTACCAGTGCTAAGCTCGCCCTACCCATTACCGAGGCGGAGGGCCGATGAGCAGCACGGCAAAGGAAAGACCGCCTGACCAGTCCCTCCCCCATGCCGGGCTCACCCGCCGGCAAGAGGAGATCCTCCGGTTCATCCAGGGCTTCGGGGGCTATCCCCCGTCCATGCGCGAGATCGGCGAGGCGGTCGGCCTGACCAGCACCTCCGCGGTCTCCTACCAGCTGTCCTGCCTGCAGGACAAGGGCTACCTGCGGCGTGTCCCCGGCCGCCCGCGCACCGTGGAGGTCGTGCTGCCCGGACAGCCCGCCGCCCGCCTCGAGGCCGGGGACCTGGCCGACGTCCTGGCCCTTTCCTCGCAAGACGCCGCCTACGTTCCGGTTGACGTGATCGGCCAGATCGCCGCGGGCCATCCCAGCCCGGCCGAGCAGGTCATCGACGACACCCTCACCCTGCCCAGGCAGCTGGTCGGCGAAGGGACGCTGTTCATGCTCAAGGTCACCGGGGACTCCATGATCGGCGCCGCGATCGCCGACGGTGACCTCGTGGTGGTCCGTGAGCAGCCCGACGCCAAGAACGGCGACATCATCGCCGCGCGGATCGACGGGGAGGCCACGGTCAAGACCTTCCAGCGCAGTGACGGCCACGTCTGGCTGATGCCGCACAACCCCGCGTACGCGCCGATCCTCGGCGACGAGGCGATCATCATGGGCCGGGTCGTCACCGTGATCAGGCGGATCTGACCGCAGGCCGATCCTGGGAGGCCGCCGGCCGTCAGAGCGTGGCGACCGCCTCCGCGGTGGCTTCGCCGCTGCGGACCGCGCCCTCCATGTAGCCGTTCCACCGGGGGGAACACTCGGCGCCGGCCCAGTGGATGCGCCCGGCCGCGGCGCGCCACGCCTCTCCGTAGGACGTCCAGGTCCCCGGCGCGAAGTGCGCGCCGTAGCAGCCGCGCGTGAACTCCTCGGCCATCCAGTCCCGCTCGAGGTACTGCTCCGGCCGGCCCGCGGCGTCGCCGAAGTAGCGGGTGAAGCAGCCGATCACGGCGTCCCGGCGTTCAGCCGGGCTGCGGCGTGCCCACGTGCGGGCCTCCTTGCCCTCGACGAAGCCCATCAAGACGCCGGGCCTGCCGGACGGCGGCGAGTTGTCGAAGGTCACCTTCACCGGCCCGGCATCCGAGGCGGCCTGCCCGTTGAGCCCGTCCTGGCGCCAGAACGGCTCGGGGTAGACCGCGTACGCCTTGATGACCGAGCCGGCCGGCATGCGCTGGGTGAGCTGATCGCGCCACGACGGCAGCGGCGGGTCGTACTCCAGCCGGCCCGCCAGCGTGGGGGGCAGCGTCACGACGGCCACATCCCCGTGGTACTGCGAGCCGTCGCGGGCGATGACGCGGACCCCGTGGCCGTCCTGCTCGATCCGGCGCACCGGGCGTCCCAGCACCACTCGCTCGCCGAGCGCGGCGGCCATCGCCTCGGCGACGCGGGCCGATCCGCCGACGACACGGTCCTGCTGAGCTCCCCGGTCGACCGCGAGCAGCGTGTCCAGGTCGGCATTGGAGTGCGTGTAGAACAGCGCGTGCAGCAGCGAGACGTCGCTCGCCTCGGCGGCCCACACCGCCTCGCAGGCGACGTGGAAGTAGGCGCGCCCCGCCTTGGTGCGCAGGTTGCGGCGGATCCAGCTCTCCCACGTCTGCCCGTCCAGCACCTCGGCGCCGGGCGTGAGCCACGGCCGCTCCAGGTCGGTACGCGCGGCCAGGCGGGCGAAGCGCGCCAGGCCCTGGCCGAGGTCGGCCAGCGCAAACGGCGAGATCCGCGGGACGGCACCCTTGTGCGGCTTCATGGTGGACCGCTTGCCCTGCAGCTCGAGCAGCAGGCTTCCCTCGTCGTTCCAGGTGCGGAACGTCGCCAGCCCCAGCTCGTCCACCAGCTCGTACATGCGGGCGTGGCCCTCGCCGAGCCACTGCCCGCCGAGTTCGAGCGGCGTGCCGTCGCCGAGCACGAGCCCCTCGGTACGTCCCCCGACGCGCTCACGGGCCTCGACCACGGTCACCTCGTGCCCCCGCGCGACGAGCCGCCGGGCGGCGGCCAGCCCGGCCAGCCCGGCGCCGGCCACGACAACGTTGCTCATCCGCTCTCCCCTGCCTCACCGCGCCACGATACTCACGGCCCGGCATCCCGATGGCCCGAAAGGCGCTGCCTCAGTTAGTTAACTCACTTGACCGACGGCGTCGCGTGGGTTGAGATTAAGTTAGTCAACTAACTCAAGCCAAGGAGTACCCGGGATGGAATCAGTCCAACAGCAGGCCCGGCCGGCCAGCAGATCGCGGCTGGCTCTGCGGTCGAGGCTCGGCGCGATCACGCTGGTGCTGCTGTGCGCCGTGCAGTTCCTCGACATCGCCGACTCGGCGATCGTCAACGTCGCACTGCCGTCGATCCAGCACAGCCTCAACTTCTCGCAGCAGAACCTGCAGTGGGTAGCCAGCGGCTACATCCTGACCTACGGAGGCTTCCTCCTGCTCGGCGGCCGCCTCGGCGACCTGCTCGGGCGTCGTCGCATGCTGCTCACGGGCCTGGCCGTCTTCGCCGCGTCGTCGCTGACCGCCGGGCTGGCCAACAGCGCGGGGTTGCTCGTCGCCGCCCGGCTCGTTCAGGGCACCGGCGCCGCGCTCATGGCCCCGGCGGCGCTTTCTGAACTCACGATCAGCTTCCGCGAGGGCAGGGACCGCAACACGGCCCTCGGGGCGTGGGGAGCCGTCAGCGGGATGGCCGCCGCGGCCGGCGTCTTCCTCGGCGGGGTGCTCTCGCAGGGACCAGGATGGCGGTGGGTCTTCTTCGTCAACCCGCCGATCTGCGTCGCGGTGGCGGCCGGGGCGCTCGTCCTGCTGGCGGGCGACCACGGCAGCAGGACCGGGAAAACGGCCTTCGACTCGCAGGGGGCGCTGCTGGTGACCGGGGGGATGCTGCTGCTGGTCTACGGCCTCGTGCGGGCCCCGGTGGCCGGCTGGGGATCGGCCCAGACCATCGCCACGCTAACCGGATCCGCGTTCTTGATGATCGCGTTCGCGGTCAATGAGCTCCGGAGCCGGAACCCGCTGGTTCCCTTCGCCATCCTCCGGGTGAAGGGACTGGTGGCGGCGGACCTGACGCAGCTCATCGCCTTTTCCGGGTTCTTCTCGATGTTCTTCTACGCCACGCTGTACATGCAGGAGGTCCTCCACTATTCGCCCCTCAAGGCGGGAGCCGCCTACCTCCCGATCACCGCGGGGTTCGCCGCGGCCGGAGGCATAGCCTCGCAGCTGGTCACGCGGATCGGGACCCGCCCGGTGGTGGTGGCCGGCTGCCTGATCGCCGGAGCCGGGATCTACTACGTGTCCCGGGTGCCGCTGCACGGCTCGTATGTGAGCGACCTGCTTCCCGGGTTCCTGGTGATGTCCCTCGGGGCGGGATCGGTATTCGTCTCGGTCACCGCCGCCGCCAACGCCGGCGTGCCATCCGACAAGGCGGGCCTGGCGGCAGGGTTGCTGAACTCGTCCCAGCAGGTCGGCAGCGCGCTCGGCCTCGCCATTCTCTCCGCCGTGGCGATCACCCGCACCGGCCACCTGATCGCGGCCCAGGCGCCGCCGGTCGTGGCGGCAGATGCCGGATATCACCAGGCCCTGCTCGTCGGCGGCATCTTGATGGCGGCCGCGGCCCTGCTCGCCCTGCGCATCGGCAACACCCGGAACCCGCCGCCGCTGGTCATGGTCAGCACCGAGGCGGCGCCCGAGCCGGAGCCACCGGCCTCGTGAGGCAGAGCCCGGCCCGGATCGATCTTGTCACCTGACGGTTGAGCCCCGCCGCGCCGCACCGGTTATCCTGTCAAGTGAGATGACTGACTCAATAACGGGCCCGGCGGCCGCCGTCGGGCGCCGTCCCGGGAAACGGGAGCGGCTGATCGCTGCCGCGACGCAGCTCGTGCACCAGCAAGGCGTCGAACGGACGACGCTCGCCGACATCGCCAAGGCCGCCGACGTCCCTCCCGGCAACGTCTACTACTACTTCAAGACCAAGGACGAAGTCATCGAGGCCGTCATCCAAGCCCACGCACAGCAGATCAAGACGACCCTGGCGCTCATCGAGACCCGTCACCGATCCCCCAAAAGCCGGCTGAAGGCCCTGGTGCGGGAGTTCACCGCCCAGGGCGAGATCGTGGCCCAGTACGGCTGCCCCCTCGGCACCCTCTGCTCGGAGCTCGACAAGCGCGTCAAGGATTCAGGCCTGCCGGCCGCCGAGCTGATGCGCCTCCCGATCGAATGGGCGCAGCAGCAGTTCCGGTCACTGGGCCGGCCCGACGCACGCGACCTTGCCTTCGACCTGCTGGCGGCCTACGAAGGCAGCGCGCTCCTGGCGAACACCATGCGTGACCCCAGGGTCTTGTCCGGGGCGGCACGTCGCCTTGACCGCTGGATCGACACGCTGTAACCGGGATCGGCCGCCAGGGCGCCGCCCCCAGGCCGTCACGCTCCAGGCCGTCCGGGCGGCTCTTCGTCTACCGGGTCGTCGGCGCCGCGATGGTGGCTCCGGACAAGTGCCGTGACCTCGTGCGTGATACCGATCGACGGCCCGCCGATCAGTTCCCAGGCGCGGGCGATACCGATCAGGAAGCAGACCACCACCAGGGCCGCGATGGTGTTCACGTCGCCGCTGTTGCCCGGCTGGGCGATCACATCGGCTCCCTCGATCAGCTGGATTACGAACGTGACCACCAGTAGGAGCAGGAACAGCGCATCACGAAGTACGTCCCAGCGCGCCCGGCGCGCCGGGACCGCCGGGCGCGAGCGGATCAGCGACAGCAGCGCCGCGATGACGAACACGAGCCCCCCGATCGCCACGACCACCGCGGCTGGCCCGATCTTGTGCCCGGGGATCAGCGCGAACAGGGACACGGCCAGCGCGTTGAGAAACGCCGTCAGCGTCGCCGCCGCGCGCACGCGGTAGCGCTGCGCTCCTGCCTCCACCCGGGTGAGCCGCTCGGACGACACCGAGATGGCCACGAACAGCAGCCCGATCAGAGCGCCGGCCACGCTAGCGCTCGCCGTGAAGAAGTCCCGGATGCTCTCAGGTACCACCTGATGATCCTCGCAGTCGGAGATCAGAGGATCAGCACCGCCCAGCGGTGGCCGTGGGCTCACGGCCAGGTTGCCCGGCACGGTACGGCCGGACCAGGAAGGTGACATCCCGGCCGGCCTGCGCCAGCCGTGCCCCGAAATAGCCGCCGGTGGCGCCCGCCCGACGACGAGGATCGTCATGGCCTTAGCGCCTCCTTCCGCGTCCCGAGCGAACGAAGCTCATGCGCTACGCACCGAGTAGCTGAGGCCGCGGGCGGTGACAGCGTGCTATGCGTGGCCCGGGCCGATCGCATCGCCGCCGGGAGCATCGGCCGCGGCCGAGTGGCCGGGGATCTGGTCCTGGGCCTGGTGCCCGAGGGAGCGGCCGCCGCCGGAAGGGCCGTGACCTGATTGCCGGTCGCCGAGGTACGGCAGGCCCACCAAGATCAACAGGACAATGAGGGCGACGATCGGCAAGACGATAAAGATTCCGTTCGACCCATCCATGACGCAGGGCCTCCTCTCTGCTACGGTCGGCTGTCTCGCGCCGCCTGGGGCAATACCGGACCCTTGACCGCCAGCGGCAGCCGCCGCAGCCGGGCCTGCTCCAGCTCGGTGATCTGCTTGTCCCGGTCCGCCCCGAGCTTCATGTTCTGGATCTTGTCATGCAGCTTGACGATCGAGTCCAGTGGTCAGCAGGATGCCGCTCGGCAGCGCCTCTTCCAGTCCCATCGGTTTACTCCGCGACAGCCTGCCGCCCGGGGTCGGCCGCCGCGACCGACCCGTCCCGGTACGGGACCGGGAACGCGGCCAGCGCCTCCAGTATCTCCCCGGGGCCACCTCGAGGCATTAGTGGTGTGGCGCCCCGGAGACCCAGCCGGGGCCTTCCGGGCTGGACGGTGAGCTCATGAGGATCCCCTTTCCCTGGTCTAGACCCCTGGCCCGGGATGGGACGCAGAGCGTGGCTGCGCCGTGTCGGTCTCCCCCGGATGAGCAGTCAGATGACGGAAGCGCGGGCGGGGACCGCGGGTCAGCCTGGAGGGTACCGTCAGGTCATCGAGCGAGGACAGGAACAGAAGTCATGACGAGCCCGGCCGAACCGGAAACCAGCGAGCGTTACCTGGCGATAGCCCGGCGGTGGTTCACCGAGGGATGGACGGGAAATCTCGCGATGGCCGACGACATCTTCAGCGAGGATCTGCGGACCAACGGTGTCCATGTCGGCGTGGGCGGGCCGGTCGGCAGGATCCGCGAGCGGCTCACGGGCTTCCCCGATCTGGTCACGAGCATCGAGGACCTGTTTGTCTCGGGAGACAAGCTCGCGGTGACTCTGCTGTGGCGCGGGACGCATACCGGCCCGTATGGCGGCGTGCCAGCCACCGGCAAGCCTGTCGCGGTGCGCGACTCGGCGATCTGGCGCTTCCGGGACGGCAAGGTCATCGAGATCTTCACGCTTCAGGACCAGTTCGGGATGCTGAAGCAGATCGGGTACCTCCCGGAGAGCGTCCACGCCGCCTGACCGGCGAGGTGGGGTTGCTAGCGGAAGAAGGAACATCATGGATCTCGGCCTGAGCGGGCGAACCGCGATCGTCACCGGCGCCAGCCGCGGAATCGGGCTGGCGGTGGTCCGCGGGCTCGTCGCCGAGGGCGTGCGCGTCACCGCCGGGGCGCGGAAGTCCTCGGCTGAGCTTGACGAGCTGGCGGGAACCGGCACGGTGCGGGTGGTGGAGGTAGACCTGGCCGAACCCGGCGGGCCGGCCAGGCTGGTGGCGGCGGGCGACCAGGTCGACATCCTGGTCAACAACGTCGGTTCCGCTCCCGCGAGGCCGGGCGGGTTTGGCCAGATCACCGACGAGGACTGGCAGGCGTCGCTCACCCTCAACCTGATGGCGGCGGTGCGCACCGTCCGCGCGGCGCTGCCTGTCATGGTCGCCGCCGGGAGGGGCGCGATCGTGAGCATCAGCTCGGTCAACGCGTTCCTGCCCGACCCGAACGTTCTGGATTACAGCGCGGCGAAGGCCGCGCTGGCGAACTTCTCCAAATCCCTGTCCAAAGAGGTCGGCCCGCACGGCGTCCGGGTCAACACGATAAGCCCCGGCCCGGTCGCCACCGACCTGTGGCTGGGCGACCACGGCGTCGCGGCAACGGTCAGCCGCGCGACCGGGGCCAGGCCCCAGGACGTCCAGAGCCAGGCCGCGCAGCAGACGGTGACCGGCCGGTTCAGCCGCCCGGAAGAGGTCGCCGACCTGGTGGTGATCCTGGCCAGCGACCGCACGGCCAACGTCACCGGCGCCGACATCACCATCGACGGCGGCCTGATCCCCACCTGGTAGCCCGGGATGGCCGCGGCTACGCCGGCGGGGCCTGGGCAGGCGCGTCGAGGGCGCCGGCGAGCTGGTTGCGCGACGTGACCCCCAGCTTCGGGAACAGCCGGTACAGATGCGATCCCACCGTCCGGGGCGAGAGGTACAGCTGCTGGCCGATTTCGCGGTTCGTCATTCCCGTCGCCGCCATCTGGGCTATCTGAAGTTCCTGAGTCGACAGCTGCTCACGCGCGGCCGGAGTTCGCCGTGGGCTCTGCTCGCCCGACGCACGCAACTCCTGGCGCGCGCGTTGCCCCCAGGGAACGCATCCCAGTGCGTCGAACACCTGTCGCGCCGCCCGCAGCGGCGCGCGCGACTCGCTGATGCGCCGGTGGCGGCGAAGCCAGGACCCGTAGGCGAGCTGCAGACGGGCGTGGTCGAACGCGTGATGCCTCAGATCGCTCCGCACCGCCACGTCGTACCGCCGCTCGGCCTCCTGCTCCGGGGCCAGAACGGCACGCGCGTACACCAGGCCGCCGTGCAGCGTCGGGGAGGGCGTGTGCTGCGCGAGCGCTTCCAGCTCATCGAGGATCGGCACCGCGACCTGGCGCTGCCCGCTTTGCGCCGCCGCATCCGCAAGGTAGGTAATCGACATGAAGCGGGCCGCCTCGTGGAACGCCGGATCGTGCCGGTCGAAGACCCGGGTGAGATGTTCCAGCGCAACCGCAGGCCGCCCCGCGCCCAACCAGATCACGCCGCGCGCGAACGCGATCATGCAAAGGAGATCGTTCAAGCCCCCAGCTACCGCCGTCTTCTCCGCCTCGGCCACGAGCCGTTCCGCGGCCTCTGCCTCGCCCCGCAGGCCGCGGAGAGTGGCGCGCGCGATCAATGAGCCCGTCCGCCACCATGACTGCCCGACCTCCTCGGCGAGCCGGCCGGACTCGTCCACCAGCATCTGCGCCGAAGCCCAGTTGCCCTGGGCGATCGCCACCCACCCCCACATCACGAGCACCTGGGTGAGGACGCCCAATCGGCCTTGCGCGCGCAGCTGCGTGGTCGCGTTCGCCAGGAACCTGGTTGCGACGTCGTGGTCACCGATCGCGCGTGCCGCCATGCCCGCCAGGTACGCCTCGTCAGCACTCAGCTCAGCTGCCGATGCTTCGATCGCCGCCAAGCGCTCCGACACCGCCGAGCCCCAACGGACGGGTCCGGCCATGGCCAAGATCACAACGCGGCGTGGGTGCGTCTGCGGCACCGGCAGCCGCTCGACCGCGGCCGCCGCGCGATCCCGGAGCTGCTGGCCAAGGTCGCTACGCCAGCACCGGACCGCGGCGCCGAAGAGAAGGTGCAGCGCGAGGTCGCTGTTCCCCGCGTCAGCGGCCACCTCGGCTTCGTCGACAAGTGACCGGGCCTGACCTTGATCGCCGGGGACAGCGTCCGCCAGCGTGCTGCGCAGCCACGTCAATCGCGCACGTTGCTCGCCGTCTGGATTTAGCTGCTCGGCCTCGCGAACCAGCCGCTGCAGCAGATCCGGCTCACCCGCCTCAAACGCCAGCTCGCCTGCCCTCAGCAGCCGTGAGCACCGCCGCGAGGAATCAGCACTCAGGGCGGCCGCGCGCCTGGCGGCGGCCATAGCCACGCCGATCGCACCGCGACGAGCCAGCCGAACCGAAAGCGACTCGACGTCGCGGGCCACGAGCTCATCGGGCCCGACCGTCGACGCGGCCACGTGCCACAGGCGCCGGTCCGGCTCGTCGGTGAGGACGGCCGCCAGCGCGGCGTGCGCCCGGCGCCGGCGCCCGGCGCCCGCGGACTGGTAAATCGCCGAACGCACCAGCGGGTGGCGGAAGGTGATCGACCCGCCGACGACGCTCGCCAGGCCAGCGGCCTCCACCTGAGCCGAGGCGTCAACCGGAACCTCGCCCCCACTGAGCAAGGACACGGCGGCCAGCAACTCGGCGGCCGAGGCGCGTTCGTCCGCAGCAGCCAAGAGCAAGAAATCACGGGTTTGCGCCGGCAGCCCGGACACCTGCTCGGCGAAGGCGCGTTCCAGCCGGGACGTTAGGGATACTGTGCCCGGCAAAGGCCCGCCGGTCTGGGCAACGTCGCGCCGCCCTGCATGCGGGAGCTCCAGCAAGGCGAGCGTGTTGCCCGCTGCGATCTCCAGAACCCGTCGCCGCTGGCCCGGCGTGAGGTCCCCGGCCGACGCGTCCACCAGCTCGCCGGCGGCGTCGTCGCTCAGACCGCCGAGGCGTAGCTCCGGCAGTCCCGCGCCGTCGAGCGCGCTGGCGACGCCGTTTCGCAACGCGAACAACACCGCGACCGGCTCCGCCTCCACGCGACGGGCGATGAACGCCAGAGCGCTCGCCGTCGGCGGATCAAGCCATTGCGCCTCGTCGACGACCAGCAACAAGGGCACCCGCTCAGCTGCGCTCGCGAGCAGGTTCAGCGCCGCCAGCGCGATCAGGAACGGGTCCGGGGCGGGGACGTCGAGCGCCCCGAACGCGGCCGACAGCGCGTCGCGCTGTGGTCCCGGCAAGCCATCCAGCCACGTCAGCACCGGACGCAGCAGCTGATGCAGCCCGGCGAACGCGAGACCGGTCTCTGATTGGGTCCCGGCTGTGCGCAACACCGAGACGCCGTTCGCACCCGCCGCGGCCGAGGCCACCGCCAGCAGCGCGGTCTTGCCGATGCCAGGATCGCCGCGCACGACGAGCGCCCCGCCTCGCTCGGGGACCCGGGCGACGAGCTGATCGAGGATCGCCAGCTCGGCCTCGCGGCCGAACAGCGGCGAGCCGGACGAACCGAGCCGCCGTCGCTCAGGCCTCACGGAAACGCCCGGCCTAAGCTGCTCGATCGCCATCACCGCCACTCTATGGCGTCGCCCGCGCCCAGATTCAGTCACATGACGCAAGCGCCGGCCGGTCGCCGCAGGCCAGCCTGGCCATACACCGCACGACCAGACGGGACACGCCCATGACTGACGCACCGATCCCGGTCATCTTCATCCACGGCCTATGGCTGCACCCTCTGTCCTGGACCGAGTGGTCCGGCCTGTTCGAGACCGCCGGGTACCGGGCCATGGCACCGGGCTGGCCGGGGGTGCCGGACACGGTGGAGGCCGCCCGCGCGAACCCGGACAGCATCGCCAACCACGGGATCGACGACGTGACCAGCCACTACGCGGCAATCATCGCGGGCCTGCCGGCCAAGCCCATCCTGGTCGGCCACTCCTTCGGAGGCATGATCGCCGAGAAGCTGCTCGGCCAGGACCTCGCGGCCGCGGCCATCGCCATCGATGCTGCCCAGATCAAGGGCGTGCTGCCGCTGCCGCTGTCGTCGCTGCGGTCAACCCTGCCCGTGTTCCGCAACCCCGCCAACAAGCACCTGGCAATCTCCCTGACCACCGAGCAGTTCCGCTACAGCTTCGGCAACGCCATAGACGCGGGCGAATCCGACGCCCTGTACCAGCGATGGACCATCCCGGCGCCCGGCCGGCCCCTGTTCGAGGCCGCCGAGGCCAACTTCTCCCTGCACTCCCCGGCCAAGGTCAACACCACCATCGACAACCGCGGTCCGCTGCTGCTCATCATGGGCGGCCAGGACCATACGGTCCCGGAAGCCATCACCAAATCCACGCTCAGGCAGTACCGCCACTCCCCCGCGGTCAACGACCTGATCGAGTTCCCCGACCGCGGGCACTCGCTGACCATCGACCACGGCTGGCCCGACGTCGCCGGCGCGTGCCTGGACTGGCTCGATAAGCACGGCCTGTAGAAGGCGGCCGTTCACGATGACAGATCCGGTCGTCCTCACCGATCACGCCGGAGTCCGGCTCATGCACGGCAAGCCCAAGGTCAACGGCGTGGAGATCCACTATGCGATCGGGGGCACCGGTGAGCCGGTGTTCTTGCTGCACGGCGTGCCGAAGACCATGTCGTACTGGCGTCACGTGGTGCCGTTGCTGACCCCGCGCTACACCGTCGTGGCGGTCGACAACCGGGGCTTCGGCGGCTCCCAGCGCCCGCTGACCGGCTACGACACCGCCACGATGGCCGGTGATGTCGCCGAGCTGGCCACCCACCTGGGCTTCGACCGGTTCCGCGTGGCCGGCGAGGACTGGGGCGCGGCCATCGCCTACGCGGTCGCCGCCTTCTACCGTCCCCGGGTGCAGCAGCTGGTGTTCCAGGAAACGCTCCTGCCGGGATGGCCGGGCGGCCAGCGCGACCCGTCGCTCGCCGCCGATGACGGCCGCACCGGCTGGCACTTCAGCTTCCTCAGCCTGCCGAACCTGCCCGAGCTGCTGCTGGCCGGGCGCGAGCGGCCGTTCTGGACCTACTTCGCCAGGCGCCAGATGTGGGATCCCAGTGCCCTCACCGAAGGCGACATCGACGAGATGGTGCGTTCGGTCGAGCAGCCGGGCGGGACCAGGGCGATCCTGGAGATGTACCGCGCCCGCCAGGTCGACGCCGAGCAGAACCGGCCACATTACGCCGACCCGATCAGCTGCCCGGTCCTGGCCGTCGGCGCGCAGGCCTATCTCGGCGACGAGGTATCCAGGCAGCTGGCGCAGGTGGCCTCCGACGTCCGCGGCGTCGTCATCGCCGAGTCCGGTCACAACATCGCGCTGGAGAACCCGGCCGCCCTGGCCCAGGCCTACCTCGATTTCTTCGCCGGCCGCTGAACCAGGCCCGCGCGGGCGGCAGACGCTCTGATCACTGCCCGGTACGCCCGTCGATGCACTCACGCAGGAGGTCGGCGTGGCCGGCGTGCCGCGCATACTCCTCGATCATGTGCACCAGAATGTCGCGCACGGCGACGGGGCCGTCGTCCAACGACACCTGGCGGCCCAGATCGGCCTCTTCGAGGGCGTCGAGCCATTCGTCGGCCTTGCCGATCTCAGCTTTCCAGGTCGCGAAGGCGTCCTCGACCACCGCGGGGTCGGCCTGGGCCCCCGAGAAGTCCCAGTCCGGGTCGCCCTCACGCTTGTAAAGGCGGGGAGAGTCGGTCCGCCCCTGCAGCACGCGCTGGAACCAGTGGTTCTCCACCTGAGCCAGGTGACGGATCAGCCCGAGCAGGCTCAGGGTACTGGGCGGCACCGCTCGCCGGGCCAGCTGCTCGGCGTCGAGTCCCTCGCACTTCAGCTCTACGGTCAGGCGGTAGTTGCCGAGGTATTCCCGGTAGGTCGCCTTTTCGCCGACGGGATTGCCATAGGACCGAGGGTCGTCCTCGGGAGCGGTCCAGATATTGCTCACCGCGCCAGCCAACCGCAAGTCGGCCGCGCCAGGCAAGCCAGGCGCGCGAGGCGCGACGGAAAGCAGATTGCCGGCAAAGATCGGGGGACGTGATGCTTTCGACACTTTCCTGGCCCGGTTTCCCCTGCAACCCGGGGACGTCGGGGCCACGCGGCGCTGGCTCCAGTCCGAGGCGCACGGCGCCCGCGAGCTGCTAGGCCGTACGCGGTTTCCCACGCCCGAGCCCGTTGCGCTGGGTGAGCCCGGGGCCGGCTACCCGCTTCCCTGGCGCGCTCGCAGAACCGGCGTCCGCTACCCAGAGCGTAACGGGGTCGACCCCATCTCTGGCCTGACCAGCGAAGATCCGTCTAGGAGTCGGTGTTCATGATCGTGTGCCGGCACCTGACAGGTGCCAGCGGTAGGGCACGGCGAGGCGCTCGGGCTGGAGCTACTCGAACTCCGCCGCCTGCCCGCCGGGGCGTCAGTTCCAGCCGCGGCGGCTGAGCACGAAGACGGTCACCGTGACGCAGGCCACGCTCAGTCCCACGCCGAGGACCAGGAACGCCGGCCATCCCTCGATGCTGCCGACGAGGGCGCTGAAATTCTGTCCGAAGAACCCGGCCAGGAACGAGATCGGCAGGAAGATGGTGGCCACCGCCGCCAGCCGGCGGCTCACCACCGCCAGGTGCTTGCTGGCCAGTGAGGCGTGCAGGGCCAGCAGGGCGGCACAACGCTCCTCGATGGCGGTGAGGCCGGCCACAGCCTGCTGGAGCTGGTCGCTGATGTCTTCGGCGTAGGGCTGGGTGTCACTGGTGGTCCCGGGCAGGGACAAGATGAGCGGCATCCGGGCCGCGAGATCGCGGCCCGGCGTGACGACCCTGCGGATCACCGCGGCCCGGTGCCGGATCGCGGTGATCTCGGCGAGCTCCTGGTCGTCGGCCTCGCGCAGCACCGCCTGCTCGAGCGTGTCCAGCCGTTCGTCCAGCCCGAGGACCAGCGCGGAGAACTGGGTGTACAGCGAGCTGATCACCGGGTGCAGCGCCCGGATCGGGTCGCTGACCAGCTGGGGATGGACCGAATCCCGGCGCAGGGCATCAAGGGCCGGGCTCGCCGCCCGGCGCAACGTGATCAGGAATCCGGTGGTGTAGTAACAGTGCACCTCGACCGGCTCGCGGAGCTGCTCGTCGAGGCCGAAGCCGACGAGCATGGCCCCGTTCCTGTAGACCTGTAGCTTCGCGCGCTGGCCGAACTGTTTTGAGTCCTCGACCGCCAGCGGGTGTAGCCCCAGGAGGGCGGCCAGCTGGTCGATGACCTCGTCGGTCGGGTTCTCGATATCCAGCCAGAACGGCTGGCCTGCCTCCACGAGCTGGGTCACCAGCGACGGAGAGGGACCCCACACGACCTCGCCGGAATGATCAATCCAGCTCCGCACGGCAGCAGACTACGCGACTGCGTCAGGCCTGCCCGGGCGGGTGGCTGGGCACCGGCGATCAGCTCGCCCGTTCCCGCCCGGCCGGTCCGTGCGGCAGGCCCAGGTGCTCGGCCAGCCACGGCCCGGTCACGCTGTCCGCAGACCGCGCGACCTCCTCGGGTGTCCCCGCTGCGACGATGTGCCCGCCGTCCGGGCCGCCGCCCGGGCCCATGTCGATGAGGTGGTCGGCCACGGCGAGCAGGTCAAGGTCGTGGTCGATGACGATGATCGTGGCCCCGGCCGCCAGCAGCCGGTCGAACACCCCGGCCAGCGTGGCCACGTCGAGCGGGTGCAGGCCGGTGGACGGCTCGTCGAAGACGTACAGCGTGCCGCGCTGGCTGCTGCGCAGCCGGGAGGCGATCCGCAGCCGCTGCGACTCGCCGCCGGACAGCGACGGGGTGGGCTCGCCGAGTCGCAGGTAACCCAGGCCGACCTCGCTGACCGGCCGCAGCGCCGCGGCGACCGGGGCCCGGTCGGCGAACCGCGCCACGGCGTCGTCCACGCTCAGGCCGAGCACGTCGGCTATGGTCAGGCCGTCGACCGCCACGGCCAGGGTGGCGTCGTTGAACCGGGCGCCGTGGCAGGTCGGGCACGAGACCGCGATATCGGGCAGGTACTGGACGTCGAGGTCGATGTGGCCGAGCCCGCGGCAGGTCGAGCACTGGCCCTCGCGGGTGTTGAACGAGAAGTGCCCGGGCTTCCAGCGCCGGCGCCGGGCGTACGCGGACTCGGCGAACACCCGGCGGATCTGGTCGAAGGCACCGGAGTAGGTCGCGGGCGTGGACCGGGTGTTCTGGCCGATCGGCGAGGCGTCGATCTGGACGACCTGGCGGATGCCGCCCAGGTCGAGGCGGCGCACGTGCGCCGGCCGCGCCGACCCGGCCAGCAGCGCCCGTGCGGCCGGGATGAGGCTGTCCAGGACCAGGGCGGTCTTCCCCGCGCCGGACGGCCCGGCCAGCGCGGTCAGCAGGCCGACCGGGAACGCGACGGTCAGGTCGTGCAGGTTGTACAGGTCGCCGATCTCGATGGCGATCTGCCCGCCGCTGGCTCGCGCCGGGCGGTCACCCGGCACGGCCGGGGCGCCGGCCAGGAACGGGCCCATGATCGAGCGCGGGTCGGCTTCCAGCTGGGCGGGGGTGCCCTGGGCGATCACCGTGCCGCCCTGGGCGCCCGCCCCGGGGCCGAGTTCGATGACCCAGTCCGCGGAGCGGATGAGCTCCCGCTCGTGCTCCACCACGACCACTGTATTGCCGTTCCCGGCCAGGGCGGCGATCGTCTTGCGCAGCCCCACGACGTTGGCCGGGTGCAGCCCGACCGACGGCTCGTCCAGCACGTAGAGCATGCCGGTGGTGCTGGCCCGCACCGTCGAGGTGAGCTCGATCCGCTGCCGCTCCCCCGTCGACAGCGATGCGCCGGACCGGTCGAGGGTCAGGTAACCGAGCCCGACGTCGAGCAGCGGCGTGAGCCTGCCGTTCAACTCGGCGAGCAGGCCGGTGGTCATCCGGCCGATCTCGGCGGGCAGCCCCGCGGGCAGGCCGGCCGCGAACCCGCGCAGCTCGCCCAGGCCCAGCGCGCTGATCTCGGCGATGTTGCGGCCGCCGAGCTGCGAGGTCAGCGCCTCGGGCCGTAGCCGGGTGCCGTGGCACACCGAGCAGACCCGGGTGATGAGGAATCGCTGTACCAGGCGGCGGGTGCGCTCGTTGTCGCTGCGCAGCGAGCGTTCCACCGCGGCGACCGCGTTGTCGTAGTTGACCGACAGCTGCACGCTCCGCCCGTTGCGGCCCGAATGCAGCGTCACCTGCCGCTTAACCGGTTCGCCGTGCAGCACGATGTCGCGCTCGCGCTCGGTCAGCGACCGGTACGGGACGTCGAGCCGGACCCCGAGCTGGCCCGCGGCGTACATCGACAGCCGGCGCCCGCCGGAATTCCACGGCAGGACCGCGCCCTGCTCGATCGTCTTGTCCGGGTCGGGCACCAGGGTGGTGACGTCGACCTCGGACCGCACGCCCAGGCCGTGGCAGGCCGGGCACGCGCCGTAGGAGTTGAAGGCGAACGACTCGGCGCTGGGGTGCACGAAATGCGCGCCGCACACCGGGCAGACGATCTCCTCGCTCTGCGTGGCGACCGACGGCGCGACCAGGTGGCCGTTCGGGCACAGGTGCGAGCCCAGCCGCGACATCATCAGCCGCAGCACGTTCAGCACCTCCGACATGGTGCCGACCGTGCTGCGCGGCCCCGGCACCGGGGGTCGCTGCCGCAGCGCCAGCGCGGGCGGCAGGTGCTCGATGCGGTCCACGTCCGGCCGCTGGGCCTGGGTCAGCCGGCGGCGGCTGTAGGTGCTCAGGCTCTCCAGGAACCGCTGCAGGCCCTCGGCATACAGCGTGCCGATGGCCAGCGACGTCTTGCCCGATCCGGACACGCCGACCACCGCGACCGTCCGCCACAGCGGTACGTCGACGTCGACGTCGCGCAGGTTGTTGTGCCGGGCCCCGCGCACGCCGATGACCGCGGGCAGGGTTCCCGGCACGGGGAGATCACCGGCCGTCATACCAGGCAACTTAACGCCCTCCGTCAGCGGCTGCTGCCGGTTCGTCCAGGGCCCGGTCGAGGTTAAACGCGGCGCTGATCAGCGCCAGATGGGTCAGCGCCTGGGGGAAGTTTCCTTGCTGTTCCCCGGTACGGCTGATCTGCTCGGCATACAGGCCCACGTGGTTGGCGTAGGTGAGCATCTTCTCGAACGCCAGCCGCGCCTCCTCCAGGCGCCCGGCGCGCGTCAGCGCCTCTACGTACCAGAACGAGCACGCCGAGAACGTGCCTTCGGCGCCGCGCACCCCGTCCGAGCTTTCCTGAGGGTCGTATCGGTAGACCAGGGAATCGGACACCAGGCTGGCCGTCAGGGCGTCGAGGGTGGACAGCCACTTGGGGTCGGTCGGCGCGATGAACTTGACCAGCGGCATCAGCAAGACGGCTGCGTCGAGGACGTCGCCGCCTTCGTACTGGGCGAACGCCTTCAGCCTTGGTGACCAGCCGCGGTCCATGATCCGCCGGTAGATCGCGTCGCGGGCCTGGCGCCAGCGGTCCAGGTCGGCGGGCAGGCCCCGGCGCAGGGCCAGCCGGATCGCCCGTTCGATCGCCACCCAGCACATCAGCTGTGAGTACAGGAACCTCCTGGGGCCGCCGCGGGTCTCCCAGATGCCCTCATCGGGCTGATCCCATTGGTCGCAGAGCCAATCGGCTCGGACGGTGATCGTGTCCCACTGGGCGCTGGAGATGGGCCGGTGCCAGCGGTCATAGAGGTAAACGGAATCCATGAGCTCGCCGTAGATGTCGAGCTGAAGCTGCTTGGCCGCGCCGTTGCCGATCCGCACCGGTACCGAGCCCCGGTAACCGGCCAGGTGGCTCAGCTCCCGCTCAGGCAGCTCGGTGCGCCCGTCGATCCCGTACATCACCTGCAGCGGGCCGAACGCGCTCTGCTCGCGCGAGGTGACGTGCTGGAACATAAACTGCATGAACGCATCGGCCTCGCTGGTGAAACCCAGCCGCAGCAGCGCGTAGACGCAGAAGGCCGCGTCGCGGACCCACACGTACCGGTAGTCCCAGTTGCGCTCCCCGCCGATCTGCTCGGGCAGGCTGGTCGTCGGCGCGGCCACGATGGCGCCGGTCGGAGCGTAGGTCAGCAGCTTCAGCGTCAGTGCCGAGCGGTGTACCACCTCCCGCCACCGGCCCCGGTAGCGCGACGCCGACAGCCAGTTCCGCCAGAAGGCGACGGTGGCGGCCATCAGCCCCACCGCCTCCTCAGCTGAATACGGGCGCAGCGCGCCGTCGCTGCCCACCTCGTCCAGCGCGAACACCGCCGACTCACCCTCGGCCAGCTTGAACTCGGCCGTCACGTCGCAATCGTCGTGCTCGAACGGCACCGTCGCGGTCAGGCCAACGGCCGAGCCGGGTGCGGTGAAGACCACCCCGGCCTCCACTTCGGTGAGCGTGTGCGGGGTCATCCCGTAGTCAAACCGCGGCCAGACCCGGGCCCGGAACGGCATGGTGCCCCGCACGCACAGCACCCGCCGGATCAGCCGGTGCCGCTGCGCCTCGTCCTCGCCGACCGGCATGAAATCCTGGATCTCCCCCACCCCGTCCTCGGCGAAGAACCGGGTGATCAGCACGTTGGTATCGGGGTGGTAGAACTGGCGGGTCTTCGCCGGTACCGCGGCGGCCAGCTCAAAGCTCCCGCCCCGGTCGGCATCCAGGAGCGAGCCGAACACGCTGGGAGCGTCGAACGACGGGCGGCAATGCCAGTCGATGGTGCCGTTGGTCCCGACCAGGGCCACGCAGTGCAGGTCACCGATCAGCCCGTGCTCGGACACCGGCAGATAGCCAGAACGCCCAGCCGCGCCGAGGTCGCGCTCTGGCGACCGAATGGAGTCGGCCGTGTCTGCCGCTGGCGCCGACGACCGTGGAGCGATCACCTGCACTTGTCCTTCCACGATTCGACCGCCGCTGAGGCCGGAGGTTGTACATGGCCCTGCCAGCCTAGCTATGCACTTCCTCCGGCCGGCAGCGGTCCATCACCGGCCCCGGTGCGTTGCGGTCAGGGGTGCACCGGACTGCTGACGGTGACCCCTCGGTCGAGGCGCAGCGACTGCATGATCTGGAACGTGGTGGTCCTGGTGAATTCCTCGATGTCCGCGGCGGCCAGTACGCCGGTGTACTTCGCGATGACGGGCGCGGCCGCGCGCTCGGTGACGGTGTCGAGATGGGCCTTGACCCCGGCCCAGAAGTTCTCCCCGGCCGCCACGTAGAAGGGCACCGGGTTGATCGCGGTCAGCGCCTCCCTCGCGCTGGCTTCGATGTCGGCGAGGTACTGCTGTTGCACCGCGACGTCGTCGCGGGTGGCGAGCCGACCGAGGTGCCCGCAGATGAAGTGGGTCCATGGGTAGGACAGCGCGATGGCCGGGGCGCCCATGTACCCGATGACGTCCTCGGACAGGTTGAGGTTGTAAATGAGCACCCACCCGGCGTTGATGACGTCGATGAACATCAGGGTGTCATGGTCGGGGAAGTGGATGTAGATGTTGTCCGGCGTGTGGTTGGGGCCGTGCCAGGCCAGCTCGGCGCGCTCACCGCCCACCTGCAGGGTGTAGCGGTCGGCGAAGGTCACCTCCGGCACTGGGCGGGCCGGGTCGTCGTCGCGCAGCAGCAGCCGCCGGGTCTCCTCGTGCCCGATGCGGACCACGTCCCCGCCGAACAGCGACGCCGCGCCGCCGTGGTCGGCGTGGTGGTGTGAGTAGACGAAGTGCGTCACCGTGTTCGGCACGCCGTTGGCGGCGGCGATCTCGTCCACGGCCCGCCGCAGGTTGCCCCCGATGCTGGGCGGTGCGTCGAACACCACCACGCCGTCCCGGGTGGTCAGGAACGCCGACTGGTAGACCCCGTCGGTGACGTAGTACAGGTTCCGCTCGACCTGGCCGACGTAGTAGCCCTGATCGTTCAGGGCCGGGCCCAGCGCGGACCGAGGGATCGGCGCGTAGTCGGGCAGGCCGTCGCCGGATGCTGGTGTTGTCACGGTGTCTCCCTTTGAATCCCGGGCACGTCCCTTGGGCGGCCGTGCCTTCACGACGGATCCAGGCTCGCCGCCATGCAGGTGAGAGGGCGTCACCAGATCCCGGTGATTCACCCGCCGATAGCACTACGTGCGCTGGCCTGAGAGGCGCTTGGGCCGACGGGTGTTACCGGAACTCGTAGGCATTCACGGCTCGTCCTGGTCATCGGTGCCGCCGGTCACGGCGCTGACCGGCCGTTGGCCAGCGTGGCGACCAGGTCGTGGCGGCCGATCAGCCTTGCCCGGCTGCGCCCGCCGTGCGACCCCCTGCGGCCGGCATGCCCGTCATCGCGCCATCTCCTGCGGGCATCCGGTCAGGGTAACCAGCGTAGATCGCCGGTAGATCGCCAGAATCTGGTGACGCCCTCTCACCTGCCCGGTGGGGAACCTGAATACGTCCGCAGCGGCCAGGTGTGTTCGTGACCGGAAGGAGGAACGCCATGTCATCTGTTTTCGGCGCCGTTTCCATGGAGGTGGCGGCATGAGCGAGCGTGTGGCGATCGTGGTCGGTGCGGGCGGTGAGCTCGGCCGTGCGACGGCGGAGAAGCTGGCGGCCGCCGGGTACACCGTGGCCGGGGTCGATCGGAGCGAGGAGGGGCTGAAGGAGCTGCCGGACGGCATCCGCCGCGAGACGGCCGACCCGGCCGACCCGGCCGCGGCCCGGAGCGTCATCGACCGGATCGCCGCCGAAGTCGGCCCGCCGGAGGTGCTGGTGAACACCATCGGCACCTACCACCTGGGCGATGCGCTCACCGCGACACCCGAAGACCTGCGGCTCATGATCGACGTCAACGTGGGCGCGGCGCTGTGGCTGACCCAGGCGGTGGTCCCGTATCTGCGCGAACGCGGTTCGGGTTCGATCGTGCACGTGACCGCCCGACCGGGCCTGGAGCCGACCGCCGGGATGGCCGCCTACGCCGTCAGCAAGGCGGCTCTGGCCCACCTCACCCGCGTGCTCGACCTGGAGCTGCGCCCGCTCGGGATCCGGGTGAACGCCGTCGCGCCGCAACTGCTCGACACCGCCAAGAACCGTCCGTTCCTCACGCCGGAAATGCTGGCGCACGCGGTCGCGCCTGGGGCGGTCGCCGACCTCATCGTCTACCTCGTGAGCGATGCCGCCGCGCCGGTCAGCGGCGCGATCGTGCCCGCCTACGGCGCCTGAGCGGGCGATGGGAGCCGAACCGGGGCCGGGCCCGGCCGAGCCCCGAACGTGCTGCTCATCCCGGAACCCGGACGCGGGCTCACCTCGCCGACAACCTCGCCAGCGCCGGCGTCGAGCTTGACGATGACACCCGGGCGGAACTGGCCCGGCACTTTCCCGCAAGCTGAGAGCCGGGGCCGGTCCGACGGGGGATCACCTGGTGATGGTGATTCGCGCCGTTGACACTGCGCGCGCTGGCCTGATAGCGAGAGGACTGGGTCGCCGGCGGATAGGTGTCCGGCGCAGGCACCAAGGCAGGCCTTTGACGGTGGATCGGGCAAAGCCCCGGCTGATCAGCCGAGGTGATCTTCTCGCCGCTCTGGATCGGGCGGCGACGAGGAAGGTGACGATCATCTCGGCTCCGGCCGGCAGCGGGAAGACGTCGCTCCTGCTCAGCTGGGCCGACCGCCCGGGCCAGCCGAACCGGCTCGCCGTCCTGCAGGTACAACGCGACCAGCACGACGCCCAGCAGTTCTGGCTGGCCCTGCTCACTGCGGTCCGTCAGGCCTCCGCTCCCACCAGCCGCGCGCAGCCGCCCGCAGCCACGCCCGACTTCAATGAGCGGGCGATGGTCGACCGAGTGCTGGCCGAGCTCGCCGACCAGCACGACCGCCTGATCCTGATCATCGACGATCTCCACGAGCTGACCTACCCGGACGCGCTCGCCCAGCTCACCCGGTTGCTGACCAACCTTCCACCCAACGTGCATGTGGTGCTGGCCACCCGTCGCGATCTCCCGCTGCACCTGCATCAGCTGCGCCTGGGCGGCGAACTGGCCGAGATCCGCGCGGCGGACCTGCGCTTCACTGAGCGCGAGACATGCGAGCTTCTCGAGGCCTCGGGTATCGCGCTGTCCGAGTCCGGAGCGGTACTGCTGCACCAGCGGACCGAAGGATGGGCCGCGGGCTTGCGCCTCGCGGCGATCTCGCTGGCGGACCACCCCGATCCCGAGCGCTTCGTTGCGGAATTCTCCGGGAGCGACCGCACGGTCGCGGAGTACCTGATCGCGGAAATGCTGGAGCGCCAGCCCGACGACGTCAAGGACCTGCTGCTGCGCACCTCCCTGCTCGATCGCGTCAACGGCGAGCTGGCCGATCTGCTGACCGGCCGCCCCGGCTCAGAACGGATCCTGCTGGAACTCGAGGACGCGAATGCGTTTGTCGTGTCGCTCAACCCCGAGCGCACGTGGTTCCGCTACCACCACCTGTTCGGTGATCTCCTGCGGCTGGAGCTGCGCCGGACGCTGTCCGAAGAAGTGCCGGCACTGCACCGCTGGGCCGCTGACTGGTTTGTCCAGCATGGCCAGGCCGTGGACGCCATCCGGCACACCCAGGAGGCCGGCGACTGGCCGGAAGCGGCCCGGCTGCTCGCCGACCATTCGTTCAGCCTGACGATGGATGGGCAAGCGCAGACCGTCCGGGCGCTGCTGCGGGCCTTCCCGCCTGGAGCCCCCGCGGATGATCCCGAGCTGGCGCTGATACGTGCGGGGCATAACCTCGCGCAGGGCCGCCTGGACGAGGCAGCCGCCCACCTGGCGGTCGCCGAGTCCCACGCCGAGACGACGCCGCCAGATCGCCAGCGCCGCCTCAAGGTGGCCATCGCATCGCTGAAACTGTCGCTGGCCGCGCGGCGCGGTCACCTGGCCAGCGTCACCGAACGGGCGAGGTTCCTTGACTCCCCGCTGTCTGGCCAGTCCGATGAAGACATCGCGCTGGACAACGACCTGCGCGCTGTGGCGCTGATGAATCTGGGGACGGTCGAGGCCTCCCTGGCGCTTGCCGACGCCGAACGCCACCTGCGGGAGGGCGCCGTCCTGGCCCGGAAGATCGGCCGCCCCTACCTTGAAGTCAGATGCCTGGCGCAGCTCGGGTTCGCATCGAGGGTCCGCCCGTTCGCCACGACCCGGCGGCGCTGCGAGGAGGCGATAGCGCTCGCCGAGCGGCACGGCTGGGGCTCGGAGCCGTGGATCGCGCCCGCGCTGATAACGCTGGCCGCCAACCTGGTCTGGACGGGCGAGCTTGACGAAGGCGAGCGATGGCTGCAGCGCACCGAACGGGCCCTGCACACAGACACCGGGCCGGACATCAGCCTGCTCGTGCACATTGTGAGCGGCATGCTGCAGGCCGGCCGCGGCCGACGCCACGAGGCGCTGCGGGAGTTCAGCGCGGCCGAACACCTGGGATCACAGCTGGCAGACTCGCACGCGCTGGCCAACCAGGTGACCGGCTGGATGCTGGCCACCCGAGCCCGCGCCGGGCTTCCCGGCGAAGCCCGCGCCTGCATCGCGGCGCTCGATGACAAGCAGGCCAACTCCGGCGAGATCGGTAATGCCCGCGCGGTGATCAGCCTGGCGGAAGGAAACCCGGCCGCTGCCCTCGCCGCCCTGCAGGACGTGCTGGACGGCACCGCGCCGGTCATCGGTTACGTCACGGTCGTCGAAGCTCACCTGCTCGCCGGGCTCGCCCACCGCGCGCTCGGTGAGCAGCACGCGGCGAACCAGGCGGCCGAGCGCGCGCTCGGCCTCGCCGAGCCGGACCGGTTGGTCCTGCCGTTCGTGATGACGGGCTCAGGGGAACTGCTGGAGGCCCTGCCGCGCCATGAGACCGCGCACGCCGCGCTGCTCACCGACATAATCGACGTCATCCACGGCTCATCCCGGGCGGCCAAGGACCAGTCCCCTAATCCGCAAACGGAGGAGCTCAGCCCAAGCGAGCTCAGGGTGCTGCGATACCTGCCGACCAACCTGTCCAGGCCCGAGATCGCCAGCGAACTGTCCGTCTCGGTGAACACGGTCAACACGCACGTCCGCAACATCTACGCCAAGCTCCAGGCCCGTGATCGCTCCTCGGCGGTGCAGCGCGCGCGAGATCTGCGGCTCCTGTCGGCGGGGCCTCCGCGTTAGCACGCTCACCTGATCCTGGTGATGAGGGTTCACCTGCCCGCCCTCCACCATGGCGTCATGGACCCAGCACCCGTCCTGTACGCGATCCGGATCCGCGGCCACCTCGGTGCCACGGTGCTTTCTGCCTTCCCGGCGCTGGTGCCGCAGCATCACGGCGCCGACACCGTCCTCACCGGCCTCCTGGATCGGTCGGCACTTTACGGGGTACTGGCGGAGATCGACGCGCTCGGCCTCGACCTGGTCGAAATCCGCCAACTCATGCCAGACGGCAGATCACCAGAATCAGGTGACAGCCACTCACCATGAAGGCCACTAACTTCGGGGGCACCCAACCGGCCACGAGAAGGTGCCGCTCCCATGACCAGTGCCCCCGTCCGCGACCCGCTCTCCGATCATCTCATCACGCCGCAGAACTCAGCGCTTCTGCTCATCGACTATCAGCCCTCCCAGCTGGCCGGGGTCCACTCGATGGATCGCGACCTCCTGGTCAAGAACGCCGTCTCGACGGTCAAGACCGTCAAGACCTTCGAGATACCGGTCGTCCACTCCACCATCAATGTCGCCACCGGCCGGGGAAAGCCGACCCTCCCCGAACTCGCCGACCTGCTCGAAGACGACAAGCCGCTCGACCGGACCACGACCAACTCCTGGGAGGACATCGAATTCCTTGAGGCCGTCCACGCGACCGGCCGCCGCAAGCTCATCCTCTGCGCCCTGTGGACCGAAATCTGCATGGCCTTCACGGCGCTCGACGCCCTGCGCGAGGGATACGAGGTCTACCCCGTTGTCGACGCGATCGGCGGTACCTCACCCGAGGCTCACCGCGCCGGCCTCGACCGCGTGATCCAAGCTGGCGCCCAGCCGATCAGCTGGGTCTCGCTCGCGGTCGAGCTGCAGCGCGACTGGGCCCGCCAGGACACCGTTCAGGCGATCATCGAGATCGTCCTCACCGACCGCCTGTCGCAGGAGGAATAGCGCCCGGCTGCCGCGACGCGCAGCGTGGCCCGCAACGCCGGTAGCAGCAGAGAAGAGAGGTCGTGAGTCTCATGTCTGATACCGCCTCTATCGGCGGCGTCCGGGACCGGCGCTGGCTGATCCTGGGTGTGATCGGGCTGGCTCAGCTGATGGTGGTGCTGGACCTGACGGTGATGAACGTCGCGCTGCTGTTCCAGGTCACCGGGCAGCAGCTGTCGGTGGCGGCGACCCGCCGGACCCTGGCCAGGATCGAGGCCTTGTTCGGCGGTCATCTGCCTTCGCCGACCGAACTGCTCGCGGTCGATCCCGGCCAGCTACGCGAGGCTGGGCTGTCGTGGCGGAAGGTCGCTACCCTGCGCGACCTGGCTGAGCGCATGTCGGACGGCCGGCTGGATCCGGAGGTGCTGGGCGGCCTGCCCGACGACGAGCTGATAGCCCAGCTGACCACCATTTCGGGGATCGGCCCGTGGACCGTGCAGGGCGCCCTGCTCATCGCGCTCGGCCGCGAGGACGTCGTCCTGCCCGGCGACCTGGCGCTGCGCAAGGCCGTCCAGTCCGCGTACCAGCTCGGCCATCTCCCCGCCCAGCAGGAGGTCCTGGACATCGCCGAGAAATGGCGGCCCTACCGCAGCCTCGCGACCAGCTACCTGTTCTCCGCCGCCTTCGAGCCGGCCGACGCACCATCGGCCGCCGGGAACCATCTCACGAAAGAAGGAGCACAATGACTATTGCTGACAGCACGGTGGCCATCATCGGCACCGGCACCATCGCCGGCGAGCTGGCCGCAAACTTCGCGGTCGGCGGTCAGGACTTCCTGCTGGCCGGCCGCCACCAAGAGGCCGCCCGCAAGGTCGCCTCCGGCCTCGGCGGCCACGCGGAAGCGGTGAGCATCGACGAGGCGGTCGAGCGGGCCGACGTGCTCGCGGTCGCCCTCTGGCTCGACGCCTTCCGGGAGTTCATCGCCCAGTACGGCGACCGGCTGGCCGGCAAGGTGATCGTCGACCCGAGCAACCCGGTCGGACCGGACGGCGCCGGCGGTTACCGCAAGGTCATCGGCGAGCAGGAGTCCTCCGGCCAGATCCTGGCCGGGCTGCTGCCGGCCGGAGCACGGCTGGTCAAGGCGTTCGGCACGCTGTCGGCCCCCACGCTGGCCGCGGCCGCGTGGCGGGAGCCGGAGCGCGCGGTGCAGTTCTACGCCGCGGACGACGAAGCCGCGGGCGACCTGGTCGCCGAGCTGATCCGCGCCGACGGCTACGAACCGGTCCGCGTGGGCGGCCTGGACCAGTCCATCCGCATCGAGATGTTCGGCGACCTGCACGAGTACGGCGCCCTCGGCCGGGTCGTGACCAAATCCGAGGCGCTGGCGGCGATCTGACATGATCAGCCCTCCGACCCCGGGCCGGAGAGCGGACACGATGTCAACCTTCCCGCTTGGCCGCGTGCAGACAGAGTCGGTGTCTGATTCAGGCCGAACCGGTTGTCGCCACAAACCGGTCCCGCGTGCCTGGTTATCCTCACCTGGTGTCAACGCTTGCTGTCGTGGGAGCCGGCCCGAAGGGTATCGCGATCGCCGCGAAGGCCCGCGCGCTCGCCGCCGCCGGATTGCCGGCGCCGCGGGTGGTGCTGGTCAACCGCGGCGAGGTCGCGGGGAACTGGACCGGACGCCAGGGATACACCAGCGGCCTGCTGCCGCTGGGCACACCGCCGGAGAAGGACATCGGCTATCCCTACGCTGCGAGCTGGGGCGATGCGTCCGCCGACGTGATCGCGGCGATGGCGGAGTACAGCTGGCAGCGTCACCTGATCCGGCACGGCGTCTACAGCGACTGGGTCGACCGCGGCCGGATGCGGCCGATTCACCGCGAGTGGAGCGCCTACCTGCGCGAGGTCGCCGGACTGGCGGAGGCGGAAATCGTCCACGGTGTCGTGACCGGGCTGGAGATTACCGGCGGTGGCGGGTGGGAGGTCACGCTGGAGGCGGGCGATGCGATGGCCGCCGACGGCGTGGTCATCACCGGCGCGGGGCCGGCCGTCACGGTGCCGGGCCAGCCACGTGATCATCCCCGGGTCCTGGACGGGCAGACCTACTGGCTCGCGGCCCGCGAGCTGATGCATGAACGCGCGGTGAGCGTGTGCGTCGTCGGCAGCGGGGAGACGGCCGCCTCGGTGGTCATCGACCTGCTGAAGCGATGCCACCGGCACTCGACGATCGACGTGCTGGCCACCCGGGGGGTGCTGTACTCACGGGGTGAGAGCTATGACGAGAACCGGTTCTACTCCAACCCCTCGGACTGGCCGCGCCTGGCCGAGGCGCACCGGCGCGAGTTTCTCGAGCGCACCGATCGCGGTGTGTTCTCACTGCAAGCCGAGACGACGCTCAACCAGGCCCGCGGCTTCCGCGCCTTGGCCGGGCGGGCCGCCGCGGTGCAGGCCCGCGAGCATGATGTGATCGTGACCATCGCCTACGACTCCGAACGCGAGCGTGTCGCGTATGACGCCGTGGTGGTGGCCATCGGCTTCGACGGGCGGGGGTTCGAGGCGCTGCTGGGCGGCCGCGCGACCGCCCGGTACCGGGCCGCGATCGGCGACGGGGAGCTGCGGCGCCGCATCGGCCACGACCTGTCCGTGACCGGCCTGGCGCCACTACACCTGCCGGTCATGGCCGGGCTCGCGCAGGGACCCGGGTTTCCGAACCTCAGCTGCCTCGGCCTGCTTTCCGACCGCATCCTTCGCCGATATGTCGCGGCCGGCGACACCGGAGCGCTGGCCCCGGAGGGGAGGCAACGTGCCCGAGCTGAGTGACGAGGGCTGGGAACGAGACGACAGCGTGCGCCGCACGATCGTCCTCCCGAGTGATCTTGCGGAGCGGCTCGCCGCCGAGGCCGACCGCCGCGGCATCTCGCTGAGCGACCTGCTCGTCGAGTACGCCGAACAAGGGCTGCGCCAGTCCCGGTAGCTGGCGCAGGCCAGACGCGGTCACATGCGCCGGCCCGCGGCGGCCGGCTGGAGCACAGACGAGCCGAGCCACTGGCTGGCCCGGAGCGCGAGTTCCACGTCCTGGCGGTCATCACCCACCGGCCGGCCGAGACTCTCCTGCGCCTTGCGGATCCGGTACTGGACCGTGTTCTTGTGCAGCATCAGCCGTTCCGCGGTCGTCTTGTAACTGCCCCCGGCCTGCAGGAAGACCAGCAGGGTCTCGCGCAGGCGGGCGTGGTGCTCGTCGTCGGCGGCCAGTCCCGCCAGCGTCCCGATCACCCAGGCCCGCAGCAGTTCGCTGGATCCGAGCATCATCGCCACCGGCGCCACCTCCCCGAACGCCACCGCCTGCGGCGCGGGAGACCCGGCGGCCAGCACCACCGCCTGGGCCGCGACGGCCTGCTGGTGGGTGAGGCGGAAACCCGTCGGGCCCTTTTCCACGTCGCCGAAGGCGAAATGGATGTCGCCGGCCACGCCGGCCGTGCTGGCCGCCGCGCAAGCGAACGTGTCCCGGATCCCGAGCGGCAGCCACGCCCACCCGCTCGTTTCGTCGCGGGGCAGGAACAGCGGATCGCCGGAGCAACCCGCCTGCGCCGCTACCTCTCTGAGCGCACGGTCGAGCCTGGTGATGTTGTCGGCGGACGCCGCCGCGTCGCCGGTCCAGCACACCACGCCCACGTGATACTGGCGCAGCCGGTAGCCCAAGGTGGCCTCCGCGGCGCGCACATCGATCCGCGCACCCGACAGCAGGCCGCGGATCCGGGCGGCCCGCGCGGCGCTGCGGCTGCGCAGCCAGTTCTCCCTTTCGCGCGTGTAGGCCGCGACGATCTCCTCGGAGGTCTGGTCGACGTACCCGGCCACGATGTTGGACATGCCGAGTGTGGCGGCAGTGATCATCTGGGCGTCATCTGCCTGCCGCGCCAGTTCCTTGAGCAGCCAGTCGGAGAAGCACGCGTGCCCGAGCCGGTACGAGCGCAGCAGCACGGTCAGCGGCGTACCGCGCTGCGCCTGCCGACGCGCGTATTCCACGGCCGTGGCCGGAGCCTGCACGTCAGCCAGGTCGATCTGGTGCTGCATGACCTGCAGGCACGTGTCGACGTTGCTGTGAACGCTCGAACCGAGCAAGGAGAGCACCGGCTTGTCGTCGCGCAGCTGCGGGATCTCCCGGAGTATGACCTCATAGACGTCCTCGTACACCGCGCCGGCTCGACGGGCCACCGCCGCCGCGACGCTGGCCATCAGCTCGGCGACCGCGGACCGATCCGTGTCCACCTGCGGATTCTTACACGTTCAGGCGATCATGCGCAGCGGCAGCTGATAGCGCGCGTCCATGGCCACCACCGGATCCCGGTGATTTCGCCTGTGCCCGCAGAACCATGCCTGATCCCGGGTTCGTAACGAGCGACCATTGGAAGAACGGTCCCGGCTGCTTAGGCTCCTGGAGGAGGAGAGATCATGAGCCCCGACAGCGACACGATCAGATCAGCCGCGGCGGACGCCGCCGTGGCGCCCCTGGACCTGCTGCTCACCGATGCGGCCACCGGCGCGCTGCGCCGGGTCAACCCGGGCGGTTCCGGCCTGCGCCTGGCTGCGGCGCTGGCCGGCCCCGGCTTGTCGCCGGACGGGGACGCCAGCTACTGGGCGAGCTGGCCCGCATCGCCGTGGGCACTTCGCAGGTGGAGCCGTCCCGGCGGGACCGCCGGTTCGCCGATCCAGGGTGGGCGGGTAATCCGCTGCTGCGCCGGGTGATGCAGGCGTACCTGGCGGCCTCGGTGACCGCGGAGGGTGTGGTGGCCGACGCCGACCTGGACTGGGCGGACTCCGAACGCGTGGGCTTCGCGATGACCAACCTGATCGACGCGCTGTCCCCGAGCAATAACCCGCTGCTGAACCCGGCGGCCGTGAAGGCCGCTGTCGACACCGGCGGCGGCAGCGCCCTGGCGGGCCTGCGGCATTTCGTCGCCGACATGGCGACCGCGCCGCGGGTGCCGTCGATGGTCGAGCCGGACGCGTTCGAGGTCGGGGTCGACCTGGCCGCCACTCCCGGGTCGGTGATCCTGCGGACTCCGGTCTTCGAGCTGATCCAGTACCGTCCGGCCACGGCCGCAGTGCGGCAGGTCCCGTTGCTGATCGTGCCGCCGACGATCAACAAGTTCTACGTGATGGACCTGGCGCCCGGCCGGAGCATGGTCGAGTACCTGGTCGGCAGCGGCCTGCAGGTGTTCGTGATCTCCTGGCGCAACCCGGATGCCCGGTACGCGAAATGGGACCTCAACACCTACGGGCAGGCCGTCCTGGATGCCATGGACGCGGCGGCGCGGATCACCGGGAGCGAGCAGATCGCGCTCGCCGGGGCGTGCTCCGGCGGCATCATCGCCGCGATGGTGGCCGCGCACCTGGCGCAGACCGGCCAGCAGGACCGGCTCGCCGCGTTCACCCTCATGGTCACCGTGCTGGACGAGGCGCACGCGGGCCTGGCCGGCGCCGTGGTCGACGAGCGGACCGCGCGGCTGGCCGCGGCCACATCCCGGGCCCGCGGTTACCTGGACGGCCGATCGCTGGCCGAGGTGTTCGCCTGGCTGCGGCCGAACGACCTGATCTGGAACTACTGGGTCAACAACTACCTGCTCGGACGCAAGCCGCCACCGTTCGACATCCTGTTCTGGAACGCGGACACCACCCGGATGACCGCGGGCCTGCACCGGGACTTCCTCCAGCTGGGCGTCAAGAACGCGCTGGTCCGGCCGGGCGGGGCGACCATGCTCGGCTCGCCGGTGGACCTGGCGCTGATCGACCGTGACACCTACCTGGTCGCCGGGATCACCGACCACATCTGTCCCTGGCAGAGCTGCTACCGCTCCACCCAGCTGCTCGGCGGCCGCAACCGGTTCGTGCTGTCTACCAGCGGGCACATAGCCGCGATGGTCAACCCGCCCGGAAACGACAAGGCCAGGTACCAGGTGGCCAAGGAGTGCCCGGAGGATCCGCAGGAGTGGCTCCGGCGCGCGGAGACCTGTCACGGCTCCTGGTGGCCGGACTACGCGGGCTGGCTGGCCGAGCGCTGCGGTGACGAAAAGGCCGCTCCCGGCGAGCCCGGCGGTGGCGGGCTGGAGCCGATCTGCGAGGCGCCGGGAACGTACGTCTATGACCATTGACACGTCTCGTCCCGGACCGGCCGGGGAAGACCGTCCGGGATCTGGCGTGGGCCGGGTCATCCGAGGCCGGCTGCGCCGGGCCGGGCCGGCCGAACGGATGAGGATCCTGCGGATCGGCGGCCGTGCCATCCGGGTCGCGGTGCGGGAGGGGGCCTCAGGCTGGCCGCCCCTGCTGCTCTGCAACGGCCTCGGGGCCAGCCTGGAACTGCTTCAGCCGTTCGTCGACGCGCTCGATCCGCGGCGAGGGGTCATCCGGTTTGACATGCCGGGTATCGGCGGCTCGCCGGCCCCGGCCGTCCCGTACCACCTGGTCACGCTGCCGTCGCTGCTGGCCGGCCTGCTCGACCAGCTCGGCCATCAGCAGGCCGACGTCCTGGGCATCTCGTGGGGCGGCGGGCTCGCGCAGCAGTTCGCGCTGAGGCGCCGGGACCGGGTGCGCCGCCTGGTGCTGGTGGCGACCGGACCGGGCGCGCTGATGGTCCCCGGGCATCCGCGCGTCCTGCTGCGCATGCTCACGCCGCGCCGCCACCGGGACCCGGGATACGCGGCCCGCATCGCCGCCGAGCTGTACGGCGGCAGCGCGCGGGAAGACCCGATCGTGGCACGGGACCTGCTGCACGCCACCACCCGCCTGGGCCCGGCCCGGGGCTACTACTACCAGCTGATCTCCAGCGCCGGCTGGACCAGCCTGCCGTGCCTACCGGGGCTGCGACCGCCCACCTTGATCCTGGCCGGCGACGACGACCCGATCATCCCGCTGGCCAACGCGCGGATCATGCACCGGCTGATACCGCGCAGCCAGCTGCACATCTACCACGGCGGTCACCTCGAGCTGGCCGCAGACGCCGAACGCATCGCTCCGGTCGTGGAGGCGTTCCTCAACGCCGACCTCACCGCGGAGGGGAGCCAGCAATGACGCAGGTGACGAGCGCGCATCTCGGGGAGTCCCTCGGGACGGACTTCTTCTCGGTCCGCGAGCAGTTCACCGAGGAGCAATGGTCGCACTTCATCACCGTCCGGCGGTTCGTCGACGAGGAGGTCGTGCCGGTCGTCGGCCCGTACTGGGAACGGGCCGAGATCTGCTGGCCGCTGGTCAGGCGGCTGCCTGAGCTCGGCATCGTCGGCGAGGACATCAAGGGGTACGGGTGCGCCGGGATGAGCCCGATGGCGTGCGGGCTGGTCACGATGGAACTGCATCGCGGCGACGGGAGCCTCGGCGTGTTCCTCGGCGTGCACGCGGGCCTGGCCATGCTGTCGATCGCGATGTGCGGCTCGGAGGAACAGAAGGCACGCTGGCTGCCGGACATGGCCCGGATGGACAAGCTGGGGGCCTTCGCGCTGACCGAACCGCAGCACGGCTCGGACTCGGTCGCCCTGGAAACCTCGGCCCGGCCGGACGGCGACGGCTGGGTGCTGAACGGCCGCAAGCGATGGATCGGCCTGGGCACCATGGCCGACCTGGTCGTGGTCTGGGCCCGCAACACCGACGACGGCCAGGTCAACGGGTTCGTCGTGGAGAAGGGATCGCCGGGCTACCAGGCGCAGGTCATCGAGGGGAAGGTGTCGCTGCGCTCGGTATGGCAGGCCGACATCACGCTGGACGAGGTGCGGGTGCCGGCCGAGAACCGGCTGCCCGGGGCACGCTCGTTCAAGGACACCACCCGGGTCCTGGCCACCACCCGGAGCACCTGTGCCTGGGGGGCGCTGGGCCACGCCACCGCCGCCTACGACACCGCCTTGCGGTACGCACTGGAACGGCGCCAGTTCGGCGAATCGCTGGCTAGTTTCCAGATCATCCAGCAGCGGCTGGTGTCCATGCTGGCGGACCTGACCGCGATGCAGCTGTACTGCCTGCAGATCGGGCGGCTGGCCGAGGCCCGGCTGACCCCCACCGTCGCCGGGCTGGCCAAGATGCACAACACCCGCAAGGCCCGCGCGATAACCGCCGAGGCGCGCGACATGCTGGGCGGTAACGGCATCCTGCTCGACTATCAGGTCATGCGGCACATGGTGGACATGGAGGCGATCCACACCTTCGAGGGCACCGAGACCATGCAGACGCTTATCGTCGGCCGCGCGATCACCGGCATCGGAGCCTTCACCTAACGGCGTGTGCTCTGCCGATCGGCACGATGTCGACCTCCGGGTTCATCGTGAGCAGGGCACGAACAACCGGCTCGGTTTCGTATGCCTGATACGATGCCCGGCCGGCTGGCCGCTGAGACAGTGAGATATGACCGAGCCATCCACCGTGCGGAGCGTGACCTACGATCTGCTGCGATCCCTCGGGCTTACCACCGTCTTCGGTAATCCCGGTTCGACCGAGCAGCCCTTCCTGCAGGAATTCCCCGGCGATTTCAGCTACATACTGGCCCTGCAGGAAGCCTCGGTCATCGCGATGGCCGACGCCTTCGCTCAGGTCACCCGGCGTCCTGCCCTGGTCAACCTGCACTCCTCGGCGGGCCTGGGCAACGCCCTCGGGAACCTGGTCGCGTCCTACCACGGGAACACTCCCCTGATCGTCACCTCGGGACAGCAGCACCGGGAACTGGTGATCGGGGAGCCGTACCTGGGCAACCGTGAGGCGACCACGTTCCCGAAGCCGTGGGTGAAGTGGTCCTACGAGCCTGCCCGGGCGCAGGACGTGCCGGAGGCGTTCATGCGGGCCTACGCGATGGCGCTGCAGCCGCCCGCCGGGCCGGTCTACCTGTCGGTTCCCCTGGACGACTGGCAGCAGCCGCTGCCCGGTCCGGCCCGCGTGCGGACCGTGAGCGACCGGGTGGCCCCCGACGCGGAGCGGCTGCGGCTGTTCGCCGGCCGCATCTCCGCCAGCCGCCGTCCCGCGCTGGTGTTCGGACCGGAGGTGGACCGCGGCGACGGATGGGACGCGGCCGTCGCCCTGGCGGAGAAGCTGCGCGCGTCGGTCTACGGGGCCCCGCTGGCCGACCGCGCCTCGTTCCCGGAGGACCATCCCCTGTTCCGCGGGCCGCTCGGGATGTCGGTGAAGACCATCAGCGACCGGCTGGCCGGCCACGACCTGGCCATCGTGATCGGCGCGGAGGTGTTCCGGTACTACCCTTACGTTCCCGGCGGCTACCTCCCGGCCGGCACGGAGCTGCTGCAGATCACCGCCGACCCCGAGGTCGCCGCGGCCGCCCGGGTGGGTGACAGCCTCCTGGGCGACCCGACGACGGCGATCGACCTGCTGCTGGGCCTGGTCGCCGAGGGATCTGCCCGCGCCGCCCCGGAGCCGATGGCGCGGCCCCGCCAGCTTCCGCACGTACCGAGCAGCCCGCTGACCCCGCCCGAGGTCTACGCCGTGCTGAGCCGGGTCAGGCCACCCGACGCGGTGATCGTCAACGAATCGACCTCGACCATGGCCCAGCAGATCGAGTGGCTTCCCACGGTCCGGACCGGATCGTTCTTCGCCACGGCCAGCGGGGGCATCGGCTGGGGCGTCCCGGCCGCGGTCGGGGTCGCGCTGGGCGACCGCGACCGGGGCGCCAGCCGGCCGGTCCTCGGCCTGATCGGCGACGGCTCGTTCCAGTACTCCGTGCAGGCCCTCTGGACCGCGGCTCAGCACCAGCTGCCGATCGTCTACGTGGCCATGCGCAACAACGAGTACTCCATCCTCAAGTCGTTCGCGGTCCTGGAGGACACGCCGGGGGTTCCGGGACTGGACCTGCCCGGGCTCGACATTGCCGCCGTGGCCCGCGGATTCGGCTGCCGCGCGGCCGACGTCGGGACCGCCGGGGAGCTGGAGCGGGAATTCAAGACGGCCCTGAGCGCCGACACCACGACGGTCATCGTGGTGCGCACGCAACCCCAGGAAGCGATGCTGTGACGATCTAGGCGTGGTCGACGAACAGGTCGGCCTGCGGCTCGGTGCCGGGCTGGTAGGCGTACCGGTCGAGGTCGGTGACGCCCTCGGCGGCCAGCACGTCCTCGCACAGGAACGCGTTCCCGGTGCAGTCCCGGCTGGGTTTGGTGATCACCGCGTAGGCCGCGTCGGCGTACAGCTCGGGCTTGCGGGCCCGGGCCATCGCCTCCTCGCCGCCGAGCAGGTTCTGCACCGCGGCGGTGGCGATCAGCGTGCGCGGCCACAGCGCGTTGGACGCGATGCCGTCGGCGGCGAACTCGGCGGCGAACCCCAGCGCGCACAGCGTCATCCCGTACTTGGCGATCGTGTAGCCGACGTGCGGTGCGAGCCAGCGCGGCTCCAGGCTGACCGGCGGGGACAGGGTCAGGATGTGCGGGTTCGCCGCTCGCTTCAGGTGCGGGATGCAGGCCCGGCTGACCACGAACGTGCCGCGGGTGTTGATCGACTGCATCAGGTCGTAGCGCTTGATCTCCAGCGCCTCGGTGCCGGACAGGTTGATCGCCGAGGCGTTGTTGACGCACACGTCGATCCCGCCGAACCGCTCGGCGGCCTGCTCGGCGGCCCCCGCGACCTGGGCCTCGTCGCGGATGTCGCCCACCACCGGCAGCGCGCGGCCGCCCGCCGCCTCGATCTGCGCGGCCGCGGTGTACACCGTGCCCTCCAGCCTGGGATGCGGCTCGGCCGTCTTGGCGATCAGCGCGACGTTAGCGCCGTCCCGTGCCGCCCGGAGCGCGATGGCCAGGCCGATGCCGCGGCTGCCGCCGGAGATGAACAAGGTCTTGCCCGCAAGCGTCATCCGCGTCCGCCTAGCTCTGGCTCCCGGGTCTCCTGCAGGCGGCGCCGGGAAGCCTCCACCTCGTCTTCGGCGGCGGCGCGGCCGGCCCACCCCCGGTCCTCCACGCTCTTGCCCGGCTCGAGCTGCTTGTAGATCAGAAAGAAGTGCTCGATCTCCAGCCGGTCGAATTCGGGCAGGTCGTGCAGGTCCTGCAGGTGCTGCTGCCGCGGGTCGCTCGCGGGCACGCAGAGGATCTTGTCATCGGGGCCGTTCTCGTCGGTCATCCGGAACATGCCGATCGGGCGGCTGCGGATCAGGCAGCCCGGGAACGTCGGTTCCAGCACGAGCACCAGCGCGTCGAGCGGGTCGCCGTCCTCGCCCAGGGTGTCCGGCACGAAACCGTAGTCGGCCGGGTACTGCGTCGCGGTGAACAGGGTCCGGTCCAAGCGGATCAGGCCGCTTTCGTGGTCGACCTCGTACTTGTTCCGGCTGCCCCGCGGGATCTCGATCACGACGTCGAATTCCATGGCCGTTAGGGTCCTCACTCTGGCGGCGTGCTGAGCAGCAGCGCGTAGGCCCGGCGGTCGAGCCCACCGGACAGGTCGACGTGGACGAACTTCTCCTCGGTGTACTCATCGAGGGCATGCGGCCCGAGCTCGCGCCCCAGCCCGCTCTGCTTGTACCCTCCGAACGGGTAGGCGGCATTGACCATGTGCCAGTCGTTTATCCAGACCGTGCCGACCTCAAGCTGGTCGGCCACGTCAAGGGCCCGCTGGTTGTCGGTGCTCCAGACCCCGCCGGACAGCCCGTATTCGGTGTCGTTGGCGATCCGGATCGCCTGGTCGGTGCTCTCGGAGCGGATCACCGCCAGGACCGGGCCGAAGATCTCCTCGCGCGCGATCGTCATGTCGTTGCGGACGTCGGTGAAGATCGTCGGTTCGACCCAGAACCCGCGCTCGAACCGCGGGCCGGCCGGGACGCCCCCACCGTAGGCCAGCGTGGCGCCTTCGGCCTGGCCGGATTCGATGTAGCGGAGGATCCGGTCGCGCGCCTCGGCCGAGATGACCGGGCCGAAATCTGTGGCCGGGTCGAGCGGGTCCCCGATCGAGATCGTCCTCGTCCGCTCGATCAGCCGCTCGACGAACTTGTCGTACACGGCGTCGGCCACGATGATCCGGGTGCCCGACTCACACGCCTGCCCCTGGTTCATCAGGCAGCCGAACAGCGTGCCGTCCGCGGCCAGGTCCAGGTCGGCGTCGTCCAGGACGATGTTGGGGCCCTTGCCGCCGAGCTCCAGGGTCAGCCGCTTGACGTTGCCCGCGGCCATCCGCATGATCTCCCGCCCGACGGCCGTGGAGCCGGTGAAGGCGATCTTCCGCACGTCCGGGTGGCTGGCCAGCCGGGCCCCGACGACGGGGCCCTCGCCGGGCACGACGTTCAGGACCCCCGGCGGCAGCCCGCACTCCTGCGCGATCTTGGCGAACTCCAGCAGCGTCAGCGGGGTGTGCTCGTCGGGCTTGACCACGATCGTGTTGCCCGCGGCCAGCGCCGGGCCGATCTTCCACATGGCCAGCAGCAGGGGGAAGTTCCACGGCACGATGGCCGCGCACACGCCGACCGGCTCGCGGCGGACCAGGCCGGTGGCGAGCGTGGGCACCCGCAGCAGCGGTCCGGACCGCTCAAAGGCGTAGCTGCGGGCCTGCCCGGCGAAGTAGCGCAGGTGGGCGACGGAGAAGCCGATCTGGAAGGCTCCGGCCTGGCGGACCGGGGCGCCGTTCTCCAGCGCCTCGAGGGCGGCAAGCTCGTCGAGCCGCTCGCCGAGCCGGTCCGCTATCGCGCCGAGCACGGCGGCCCGCTCCGCGGGCGGCATCTGGCGCCACCGGCCGTCGGCGTGCGCGGCCTTGGCCGCGGCGATCGCCCGGTCGGCGTGCTCGCGGCCGGCCTTGGCCACGGTGGCCACCAGCTCCTCGGTGGCCGGGCTGCGGATCTCGAACTGCTCGTCCGCGTCGACCCAGTCCCCGCCGATGAACATCGAGTAGCGGCGGATAGTCTCCATCCCGGCCCCTTTTCCTAGTGTGATCCACGACGCTAGGCGGCGGCGAACCCGGCGATAACGTGCTCGCAACACGAGGATGGGCCCATTCCTGGGGCCGCCGGCACAACGGGTTGTGCCGCCGTACCAACGGCTCGGGGCAGGCTTGATACCAGGGACCGACGACCGCCTGGGTCGCCGGCCGGACAATGGCAGCGTGACGAACCTGGCCAAGAACCTGACGAACACCACCCGTAGCCACGCCGGACGGGTGGCCGTGCGGGTTGACAACGCGGCGATGACGTACCGGGCCCTGGACGAGGCGAGCGCGCGCGTCGCCGGGCTGCTGCACGAGCGCGGCCTCAAGCCCGGCGACCGGGTCGGCATCATGATGCCCAACGTCGCCGAGGTCCCCGTGACGTACTACGGCGTGCTCCGGGCCGGCGGCGTGGTCGTCCCGATGAACCCGCTGCTCAAGGCGCGGGAGGTCGCCTACTACCTCGGCGACTCCGGGGCCGGGCTGGTCTTCGCCTGGCACGCGTTCGCGGACCAGGCCCGCGCCGGCGCCGATCAGGTCGAGGCGGAATCCATCGTCGTGGACGAGGTCAGCTTCCCCGACCTGCTGGCCTCCGCCGCCCCCGATGACCGGGTCGCGGAGCGGGACGACGAGGACACCGCGGTGATCCTGTACACCTCCGGCACGACCGGCCACCCGAAGGGGGCCGAGCTCACCCACGGCAACCTGCGCAGCAACACCGAGGTGACCCGGGCCGACATCGTCCTGGCGGGCCCGGACGACGTGATATTCGGCGGGCTTCCGCTGTTCCACGTGTTCGGCCAGACCGTCGCGCTCAACGTCGCGGTGGCGTCCGGGGCGTGCCTGACCCTGCTGCCGCGGTTCGACGCCGAGCACGCCCTGCGGATCATCTCCGGCCACCGGGTCACCGTCTTCGAGGGCGTACCGACCATGTACGTGGCGCTGCTGCACCAGCCCAACCGCGCGGACTACGACACCTCCTCGCTGCGGATGTGCATCTCCGGCGGCGCCGCGCTGCCGGTTGAGGTGCTGCGCGGGTTCGAGGAGGCGTTCGGCGTCCCGGTGCTGGAGGGATACGGCCTGTCCGAAACCTCACCGGTCGCCTCGTTCAACCACCCCAACCGCGAGCAGCGCCCCGGCTCGATCGGCACGCCCATCCGGGACGTCCAGATGCGGGTCGTGGACGGCGAAGACCATGAGGTCCCGCAGGGTGAGGTGGGCGAGATCGTCATCCGCGGGCCGAACGTGATGAAGGGCTACTGGCAGCGCCCGGAGGCCACCGCCGAGGCGCTCCGCGACGGCTGGTTCCACACCGGTGACCTGGCCCGGGTCGACGAGGACGGCTACTTCTACATCGTGGACCGGAAGAAGGACCTGATCATTCGCGGCGGCTACAACGTCTACCCGCGGGAGATCGAGGAAGTGCTCTACGAGCATCCCGCGGTCGCCGAGGCCGCCGTGATCGGCCTGCCGCACGCGGCGCTGGGCGAGGAGGTCGGTGCCGCGGTGGCGCTCAAGCCGGGGGCCGCTACCAGTGCCGAGGAGCTGCGGGACTACGTCAAGGGCCAGGTCGCGGCGTACAAGTACCCGCGCCACGTGTGGATCGTGGACGCGCTGCCCAAGGGCCCGACCGGCAAGATCCAGAAGCGGGATATCGTCATCCCGGCCGACCTGACCGCGCCGTGAGGCTGCTGCTGCTCGCTCCGCCGGGGGCCGGCAAGGGCACGCAAGGCGAGCGGCTGGCGGCGAGGTACGGGGTGCGGCACATCGCCGCGGGTGACCTGCTGCGCGCCGAAGCGCAGGCCGACACACCCGCGGGCCGCGAGATCGCCGCCTACCAGGCCCGCGGCGATCTCGTCCCCGACCAGATCGTGCTCGACGTGCTGACCCCGGTCGTGGTCGAGGCGGCCGCTGGCGGCGGATATATCCTGGACGGCTTCCCGCGGAACCTCACGCAGGCCATCGCTGCGGCGGAGCTCGCGGCCCGGCTCGGCGTGACGCTGGACGCGGCGATCTACCTGTACGCGCCGGACGAGGTGCTCACGCGGCGGCTGCTGGACCGTGCGAGCCAGGGCGGCCGCGCCGACGACGTGGCCGACGTGATCCGGCACCGGCTCCGGGTGTTCGCCGAGACGACGGGCCCGCTCGTCCCCTACTACACCGAGCGGGGCATCCTGGTCGCGGTCGACGCCGATCAGCCACCCGATGCCGTCACCGCTGACATCCAGGCCCGGCTCTCCGGGCTGGGGCTGACCCGCCTGCGTGGCCGCGAAGGAGGCGCACGCAGATGAGCGCGGTAACGCCGGCGTCGCTGCCGCCTCTGGGCATCTGCCTTGAGGATTACGAGTATCCCTACCCGGTATCGTTCCTGCCGCTCAGCAATGACCTGCAGCCGGTCACGATGGCGTACATGGATATCCCGCCGGCCACCGAGCCGAACGGGAAGACGGTCGTCCTGATACACGGCAAGGCATTCGGCTGTTATTACTTCCGCAACGTCATCGAGGCGCTGACCGGGTCCGGGTACCGGGTGATCGCACCCGACCAGATCGGCTGGGGCAAGTCGCCCAAGCCCGATATCCATTACAGCTTCCAGCTGCTCGCCGCGAATACCGCGGCCTTGCTCGATCACCTCGGCGTCGGGAACGTTGCCGTGCTAGGCCACTCGACCGGCGGCATGACCGCGACGCGCTTCACGCTGATGAATCCCGGACGGGTCACGCGCCTGATCCTGGAAGACCCGCTCGGCCTGGCCGATTACCGGACCGGCATCCCGCCGCAGTCCGAGGAGACGCTATACCAGCACGAACTGCACTGGACCGACCCGGCCACGATCCGCGGTTACGTCGCGGGATACTTCGTGCGTCCCGACCCGAAGGTATGGGAGCCGCTGGCCGACGTCCTGGTCCGGGTGACCCTGGGCCCGGACTACCCGAGATGGGCCCGTGCCGCAGCCCTCACCTTCCAGATGATCTACCAGCAGCCGGTCCGCTACGAATACGGCCACATCGCGCCGCCGACGCTGCTGATCGTGGGAGCCGAGGATCACGTCGTCCCGCTCGGCCAGTACGCCACCCCGGCCGAAGCGGCCAGGCTCGGTGACTTCGTCGCGCTTTCCGCCGCGGCCGCAGCCGACATTCCCCGCGCCACGCGGGTGGTGATACCCGAATGCGGCCACATCCCGCACCTGGAGCATCCCGGACAGTTCACCGCCGAACTGCTGTCGTTCCTCGCAAGTTGACCCGGGCATCTCGCCCGCCACAGTCCGGCACCGGGCCGCACCGGGGGCCGGGCACGCCCGCGCGATGGCACAGGGACTATCCTCCGTCCGGTGAGCACTACTACGCCGCCCGCGACGGATCTGCGCCTGGTCGTCGGCTACGACGGATCCCCTCCGGCCAGCCGGGCGCTCGACGCCGCGGTCAGCCTGCTGCGGGGCCGGACGGGCCGGATTGAGGTGGTGTATGTGGCTCATATGCCCAGCATCGCCGCCATGTCGCCCGGTGCCGTGGCCGAACTGGAAGCGGACTTCGACGACGTCGAACAGGAACTCAGAACCATGGCCGACGACCAGCTGCGCAGCCACGAGGTGGACTGGGGCTTCGAGCGGCGCCAGGGCCTGATCGCAGAAGAACTGATCGCCGCCGCCGACGAAATCCGCACCGCCCAGCCCCACGCCACCCTGGTGATCGTGGTCGGGAGTTCGTCCCAGGTCATGCACCGTGTCGTCGGTTCGGTCGCCGTCAGCCTGGCCCGCCACGCACCGGTACCCCTCGTCGTCGTGCCCTAGCACCCGGGTACCCCTCGGGGGATCATTGCCCCAAAGGGAAATGTTGGCATGAACAGCGACGTGATCATCGGGCGCGACGGGAAGCCGCGCTGCCCCTGGACCGACGCCGACGATGCGGCTTCCGTCCGCTACCACGACGAGGTCTGGGGTACCCGCACCAACGACGAGTCCGCGATGTTCGAGGCGCTCACCCTGGGCGTGTTCGAGGTCGGGCTGAGCTGGTCGATCGTGTTCGGGAAGCGGGACGCCTTCCGGAAGGCATTCCGGGGCTTCGACGTCGCCAAGGTCGCGGCGATGACCGGGCAGGACGTGGACCGGCTGGTCCAGGACGCCTCGATCATCCGCAACCGCGGCAAGATCCAGGCCACCGTCGACAACGCCCGCGCGATGCTGTCCGCGTCGCCGAGCCTCGTGACGCTCGCGAAGTCCTACGAGATCACCCCCGAGCGGGCACCGCAGTCCATGGCCGATTGGCCCAAGTGGACCCCGCAGGCAGAGGCGTTCGCGAAGCAACTGAAGTCGCAGGGGTACCGCTTCGTGGGGCCGACGAGCGTGTACGCGTTCATGCAGAACGTCGGCGTGGTCAACGACCACGTCCACGGATGCTTCCGCGCGGCCGACTACCCCACTACGGCCCGGAGCCATTGAAGATCGCAATCCGTCAAGAACGACCAGCAGTCAGGAGAAGAGCCAGCGTATGAGTCCCGGGCTGCCCGGTCCATCCGCCCAAGCGCCGATCTGGGAAGAACCGGTTCGCGGGTTCTACACCGACCCCGGGCAGTTCGTCACCCTGTCCGGCCTTGACCTGCTCCGCGGCATGCTGGAGGCCGGTCTTGGCCCCCCGATCCGCTACCTGTTCGGGCTCGCGCCCACCTCCGTCGAGCCCGGCGGCGTGACGTTCACCATGCCGGTGACCGACTGGCTGCTGTTCCCCCAGGGGGTCGTTTCCGGCGCGACCCTCGGAATCCTGGTGGACGCGCCTCTCGGATGCGCGGTCCAGACCGCCTTGCCTCCTGCTACTCCGTTCACCACGGCCGAGATCTCGTTCAAGTTCCTGCGCACCGTCGTGCCGAAGAGCGGGACGCTGACGGCTAAGGGCCGGCTGATCCACGCCGGCCAGAGTACGGGCGTGTCCCTGGTTGAGGTCACCGACGAAGCCGGCCGCTTGCTCGCGGTCACGAGCACCCGGTGCGCAATCCTGCCGCGTGTCGAGGTGCCGTGGGAAGTCATCGAGCAGGCGCTGAAGAACCCGCCCCGTCCGCGTGAGCCGGCATGGCCATCGCCCCACCCGTACGAACGGCCGGTGGTCGGCGAAGTGCTGGCTCAGGACATCTGGGACGGCACGGACGGCCTCGGCGTGCTGCGGTCCCTCATCGCCGGTGACCTGCCGGCGCCCCCGCTCGCCCGTTTCTGCGGGATCGCCCCGGTGGAGGCGCAGGCAGGCACGACCACATGGAAGATGCCGGCCAGCGAGTGGCTGTGCGCGCCGATCCAGGGACGGCTGTACGGCGGTGCCATCGCCATGCTCGCTGGCACGGCCATCGACGGCACGGTGCAGACGACCGTCCCGGCCGGCACGGCCTTCGCTCCCGTGGACCTCAAGGTGTATTTCCTGCGCCCGGTTCCACCCGACGGCCGAGACCTCACGGCCAGGGGAACAGTGATCCACCGCGGTCGCAGCATCGCGATCGGCACCTCGGAGGTGTTTGACGCGGACGGCAAGAAGGTCGCCGTCGCGACCGGATCAGCCGTGATCCTGCCTGGCCGACCAGCGACCGTGACCACTGAGCTGACGCTTCCGCAACTCGACGAGAGCGAGGATAACGAGGAACGTCCATGACCCTGCCTCCGGCGGGTGGTCACCCACCGGGCCGGGCGGCCGTCCCGCGGGCGAGAGCCGCGTCGAGCAGGGTAGCCGCGGCGGTGCGGGCGGCTGCGGCGGCGCCGGGGTCGTGGTCTAGGCGCGCGGACTGCCCGCTGCCGTCGTAGAGCAGGTGCAGCTGGCGGGCCAGGACCTGAGGCTCGGGCGCGCCGGCCTGCGCGGCCAGTTCGGTCAGCAGCGCGCGTACCCAGTAGCGGTAGGCCTCGGTGGCCTGCTCGGTCAGGTCGCCGGGATGGGATTCCGCGCTGGCCCGCGCGAACGCGCAGCCGCGGTAGTCCGGCTGGGCGAACAGGTCCCCCTGGCCTTCGAACACGGCCAGCAGGCGCTCGCGCGGGGTGTCGTAGCGTTCTACCGCCTGCATGATGCGCTGGGTGACGCTGGCGTGGCGGGTCTCCAGGTACGCACGGACCAGCTCGTCCTTGCTGCCGAAGGTGTTGTACAGCGACGCCTTGGCCACGCCGGCGTGCTCGATGATGCGGTCGATGCCGACCGTGTGCACACCCTCGTTATAGAACAGCTCGTTGGCCGCGGCCAACAGCCGCTCGCGCGCCGACGGCCGGGCCGCGCTCGCTTCCTTGACAGCCATGATGACGGCCACCTTCCTAGACAGACTTGTCTATCGTATGCCCTGGGCCGACGGGCCGGCTGGCTCCGCCGCGCGGCCGGGCCGGCTGCGCAGCAGGCCGAACAGCGCCAGCGCGGCCAGCGCGATCACCGCGGCGCCGTAGTAGCGGGCGGTGCTGGTCAGCCCACCACCGTGCACCACGCCGAACCCGGCCAGCACGGCGGGCACGCCCAGCCCGAGGTAGGACACCACGTACAGCAGCGAGACCAGGCCGGCCCGCTCGTGCACGGCGGCCAGCGGAACCACCGTGCGGATGCCGCCCTGGAAGCCGCCGCCGAACCCGGCGCCGGCGATCGCTGAGCCCGCGAAGAAGAGCGTCGCGGACCGCAGGCTCACGGCCATAACGGTGACGGCCACGCCGGCGATCAGGGCCAGGATGCCGAACAGCATCACGATCCGCGCGGTGACCCGGCGCGCCGCGATGATCGCGACGACGGCCGATGCGGCCAGCACGAACAGGCTCAGGCTGCCCAGCACCACGTCGCCCGAGCCGGTCAGCGCGTGCACCAGCGCCGGGCCGAGCGCACCGTACAGCCCCGCCAGCGCCCACACCGCAAACAGCACGGGCACGGCGGTCAGCACCGGGGCTCGCAGCGCCCGGGGCAGGGCGATCTCCGGCCGCAGGCTGGCTAGCGCGCCCGGTGCCCGGGTGATGGTCTCGCGCATCGCGGCGATCGCGGTTGCCTGCAGGGCGAGCACGCCGATCAGGGCCAGGTAGATGAGGTGGGTGGGGTCAGGCAGGAAGCGGACCGCCAGCGCGGACAAGATGGCGCCGCTCGCGGTGCCCATGCCCGGCGCCGCCGCGTTGGCGAACGTGCCGAGCTCGCGGTCCATGTCCAGCATGGCCGCGCCGATCGCGCCCAGGGCCGCGCCGGTGGACAGGCCCTGGACCATCCGGGCCGATAGCAGCGCGGGCACCCCGGTGGCGGTGGCGAAGATCACCAGCGAGCTCGCGTGCACGGCGATCGCGGCCAGCAGCACCGGCCGGCGCCCGACGTGGTCCGAGAGCTTGCCCAGGGTCAGCAGGCCGACCAGCACCGCGATCGCGTACGCGCCGAACACCACCGTGGTGGTGATCGGCGTGAAGTGCCATTGGGCCTGGTAGATCGCGTAAAGCGGGGTCGGGGCGGCGGAAGAGGCGAGAAGCGCCACGATCAGCGAGGCCAGTACGAAGACGGCCTGGCCGGTCAGCCGCCGGCTGCGCCGCCCGAGCAGTCGAGGCCGGCGCGCGAACGGGTCAGCCGGGAGGGTCACGGCGGTTTCGCTGGCCGGACGGCGGACCACCAGGGCCTGGGAACTCGCGGCCCGCCCGGCCGGATGCGAGGCCGGTGCTGCCTGCGCGACGCCTGCTCGGGGCCCGGCACCGTGGTGCATCGTCATGTCTGGTTACCCACCCTCATTGAGTAGACAGGTCTGTACACTTGAGATATTAGACAGACAGGTCTAATCAGTCAAGTGGCCGAGGAGCGCTGGCACGTCGTGGGCCCGTATCGAGCGCAGCCCCCACGGCGGCACCGCGGCGGCGCGGGGGCGCGCTTGGTCATGGCCGGCTCCGCCGGCGGCGGTGATCAGGCGGCGGACGGCCCGGACGTCCGGTCCGAGCCGGGCCAGGTGGGCGGTCAGGTCCTCGGCGGTGGCGTGGAGTGCCTCGTCGGGCAGCGGGTCGAGTGCGTCGAGGATGAACAGTGCCGCGGTGGTGTTTTCGCGCAGCTGGGTGCGGCGAGCCTGGCGCCAGTTCCAGCGCCGGCAGGTCACGCCGGCGTCGTCGCACCACACCACCTCGCCGGGGTCGGGCTGCTCGATCACCGCGCTGCCGTCGGCCACGGTATCGAAGGGCTCCGTGCCGGTGGCGCGGACCAGCCGCGGCGTACCGGCGTAGCGGGTCAGGTCCTCCCCGCCGAGCGGGACCTGGTGCAGTACCGAGACCGCGTTGTAGAGGTCGGTGAGCCGGTTCACGCGAGGCAGCCCGGACGCTGCCCGGCGCAGCAGCGCTTCCAGGCTGTTGCGGGTGCGCTGCGGCTTGGCCCCGAACGCCCGGTAAGCCTCCCGCCACGCCGCTATGTGCGGGAGCTCCTCCGCCGGCCGGCCACGCAGCGCCTCGCGGGCCGTGGCCTCCGCCGCCTGGAGCAGCGCGTCGCTCGCCTGGTCGCTCGGGCCGGGGACGAGCCCGTCGACCGCCAGCAGCATGGCACGGTAGTCCGGCCGCAGCGCGAACACCGCGGCGTCAACATGCCCGCCAGCGAGGAACTCCTGGAGCATGCCCACGTCAGGCATCGGCAATCTCCGGCGGCGATCCCGCCCCCACTCCCGGCTCGAAGACCGCCAGGGAGAACCTCGCCGGCTGCGGGCCTGGATTGGCGTAGGAGTGCGCCACGTCGCCGGGGAACGCGACCGCGTCGCCGGCCCCGAGGGTGACCGGCTGGCCGGCGACCTCGACCGTGATCGTGCCGTGCTGAACCTGCGCGAGCTCCTTGGTGCCCTGCGTATGAGCCTCGGTCACGTGACGGTCTCCAGGACCCAGGGTCCAGTCCCACAGTTCCACCACATCCGGTGGCGCGGTGCCGGCCACCAGCACCCCGCGACCGCCGGACTCACTGCTCCACAGGACAGCGCCGTCACCATGGCGGGTAACTTTCACCGGCTTGGGCTCAGGTCGCTCCACCAGTGCCGGCAGTCCGACGCCCAGCGCGTCGCTGATCCTCAGCAGGGTCCCTACGCTGGGGTTCGCGGCGCCCTGCTCCACGTTGACGATCATCCGGCGGCTCACCCCGGCCGCCTCCGCCAGCTGATCCAGTGTCCAGCGCCGCGACTGCCGCTCCTGCCTGACCCGGACACCGATCGCCAGCGCCAGGGCGGCGGTGCTCTCATCCATAAGTGCATCATACTGCACTCTAAGTGCACTTCACGGTGAAGGAAACCGGATGTCAGCCGGCGGCCTGGGTGATGAGGGCGGCTGCCGCCGGGCCAAGCCGGTATCGGCGGCGGCTTCGCTCGACGCCCCGATCAGGCCGCCCAGCCGACAGCGGCCATGTCGTCGAGGTCGTCAGCTCGGGAACGCGTGGACGCCCATCACCAGCGCCGCAGTGCCGCCGTACAGGTATCCAACCTCGACCGCCTCGGTGATCTCGGCTTCCGATGCACCCGCGGCGCGAGCGTCGTTGGCGAGCGCCGTGACACCGGCGGGGTGCGCGGCGATCGCGTCGGTGACCATGCCCATAAGCAGCTTGTACTTGGCAGGAATGGCGCCGTCTTTCAGGATGCGCTCGCGCATCGCCATGTACGAGTCAACGAATTGGGATCGTGATTCTCAAGAGCGTCGAGCCATGGCCGTAGAGGAGGGGAACCTTCCATTCTCGCGAGTCTACTACGCGCGAATCCCGCTTCTTCAACCGCCCTGGCGAGATTAAGTCCGCAAACTGAAGGCGGTGCAAGATATGGAGGTCATTTATATGACCAATCCGCGGACGTGAACCGTGGTACTAAGACAGCCGCGTCAGCGCCGCCATCGCGCGGCACTTTCACCTGGACGGCGACCAGCCGCCTGCCGCTGCCGGTCACGGCTCATCACCGTACCGGCTCCCATGTCACAGACGGTGGGGGCTGTCTCGTCTCGGGGCTAAGCGTCGATTCTTGGAAAATTAGGTAGGTGATGGTCATGAGAGTGCTCGTGGCAGGCGGTGGCGGGGCCATCGGGCGGCGGCTGGTGCCGCAGCTTGTGGCCCGTGGCCACCAGGTGACGGCGACGACGACAAGCGCGGCCAAGCTGGGCTTGCTCAAGCAGCTGGGCGCCGACGGGGTCGTGATGGACGGGCTGGATGCGGCGTCGGTCGGTGAGGCGGTGGCCGCGGCTCGGCCGGATGCGATCGTGCACCAGATGACCGCGCTTTCCGTGGCCCACGCTGGCAGGCCGGATTTCCGGCACTTTGATAGGTTTGCCGCCACTACTAACCGGCTGCGCACCGAGGGGACCGATCACCTGCTGGCCGCGGCCGAGGCGACCGGCGTATCCGGCATCGTCGCGCAGAGCGTCGCGCAGAGCTTCAAGGGCGGGCGGGCGTTGACCGAGGAGGATCCGGTGGACCCGGGAACGGGGCCGATGGCGCGCAAGGCGGCGGAGGGGGTCCTCCACGTCGAGGACGTGGTCGTCAAGGCCGGCGGCGCGGTCCTGCGCTACGGCGCGCTCTACGGGCCGGGCGCCACCGACGACCAGGTCGAACTCGTGCGCAAGCGACTGTTCCCGCTGGTCGGGCGCGGCACCGGCTACTTCTCGTGGGTGCATCTCGACGACGCGGCGAGCGCTACGGTCCTGACCGTGGAGCAGCAGGCGAAGGGCGTGTTCAACATCGTCGACGACGAGCCTGCCCAGGTCGGCGAGTGGCTGCCTTATCTGGCCGCGTGCGCGGGGGCGAAGCGGCCGAGGCGGATCCCGAAGTGGCTGGTCCGGCTGCTGGCTGGGGAAATGGTGGTGAGCCTGATGACCGAGGGGCGCGCCTTCTCCAACGCCAAGGCCAAGCAGGAACTCGGATGGGAGCTGCGCTACCCGTCGTGGCGGCAAGGCTTCAAGGAAGAAGTCGCATGACCCGGACCGAGGAGTTCGAGCAGCTGCGCCCGCTGCTGTTCTCGATCGCCTACCGGCTCCTCGGCAGCGTGAGCGAGGCTGAAGACGCGGTCCAGGAAACCTGGCTGCGCTACACGGCCTCCCCGGCACAACCCGCGTCGGCCAAGGCCTTCCTCTCGGCCGTGGTCACCCGGGTCTCGATCGACGTGCTGCGCTCGGCCCGCGTCCGGCGGGAAGAGTACGTCGGGCCCTGGTTTCCTGAGCCGCTGCTCACCGACCCCTACCAGGATCCCGAGCGGTCGGCGGAGCTGGCCGACTCGGTATCGATGGCGGCCCTGGTGCTGCTCGAGCGGCTGAGCCCGCTCGAGCGGGCGGTCTTCGTACTGCGGGAGGTGTTCGCCTTCGACTTCCCGGGGATAGCGTCGGCGGTGGGGCGCTCGGAGGCGGCGTGCCGCCAGCTCGCGGTACGGGCACGGCGCCACGTGGACGCGGGACGCCCTCGGTTCGAGGCGGACCGCCGGGAGCGAGAGAAACTGGCAGCGCAGTTCTTCGGCGCGCTCGCCGAGGGCGACGTCGACGGCCTGCGGGAGCTGCTCGCCGCTGACGTTCAGCTGGTCGGGGACAGCGGCGGCAAGGCCCCCGCGCTGCCCAGGAGCATCATCGGCGCTGAGAAGGTGGCCCGAGTGCTTACCTCGTTCTTCCCCTGGCTCGTCCGGATCGACGTGACGCTGGAACCACGCGAAGTGAACGGCCAGCCAGGAGCGATCTTCCGCGACCGGCACAACAAGGTGCTCTTTACCTTGACGCTCGACGTACTCGACGGGCAGATTCAGGCGATCCGCTCGGTGAGCAACCCCGACAAGCTCGGGCATGTGGGTCCGGTGGCGGACGCCTGGGCGGCCGCCCGCGAGGCGAACCAGGCCCGCCGGCCCACCGATTGACCGCGGCGGGATCGGCCGGCCGGTCCGTACGCTAGTCGGCGAGGGGCCGCAGGCTGGCACACCCCAAGGGAGAGACCGATGGCAGGCACAGATGACCCCGTTGCGGTGCTCGGCATGGGCGCGATGGGCCATGGGATGGCGGCCAGTGCGCTGCGCGTCGGCCTCCCGGTGATCGTCTGGGACCGCAGAATGGAGGCGGCCCGGGACCTGGCCGAGCGCGGGGCGCAGCTGGCCGCGTCGGCGGCTGATGCGGCGCGGCGGGCGGCGATCGTGGTCACGATGGTGACCGACGCCGATGCCGTGATCTCGATCGCCGCCGACCAGGGCATGCTCGCCGCATTGGCGCCGGGCGCGATCTGGGCCCAGATGAGCACCATCGGCGTGGCCGGGATCGACCGCGTCGCGGCCCTGGCCAGTGCCGAGCGCCCGGATTCCTTGGCTTGCCCCGGCGTAGGGTGACGGGGTGGAATACCGCACCTTGGGTCACAGTGGCTGCGCGGTGTCGGTTTTCGCCCTGGGCACCATGACCTTCGGGGCGGAGACGGACGAGGTGGAGGCGCACCGGCAGCTTGACCGGTTCCTGGAGGTCGGCGGCACGCTGGTCGACACGGCCGACACCTACGGCACGGGAAGATCCGAAGAGATCATCGGCCGGTGGTTCGCCAGCCGGCCCGCGGAGGTCACCGGGCGGGTGGTACTGGCCACCAAGGGGCGGTTCCCCCTGGATGGCGACCCGAACGCGGCCGGGCTGTCCGCGCGCCACCTGACCCGCGCGCTGGACGCCTCGCTGCGGCGGCTGGGCCTGGACGCGGTAGACCTGTACCAGGCGCACGCGTTCGACCCGTGGACCCCGCTGGAGGAGACACTGCGGACGATGGACGGGTTCGTGCGCGCGGGCAAGACCCGCTACTACGGCCTGTCCAACTTCACCGGCTGGCAGCTGACCAAGGCCGTGCACCTGGCCCGGGGCATGGGCGTCGCCGGGCCGGTCACGTTGCAGCCGCAGTACAGCCTGCTGGCGCGCGAGATCGAATGGGAGATCGTGCCTGCCGCGTTGGACGCCGGGATCGGCCTGCTGCCGTGGAGCCCGCTGGGCGGCGGCTGGCTGTCCGGCAAGTACCAGCGGGACGCACGCCCGGCCGGCGCGACCCGCCTCGGCGAAGACCCCGGGCGGGGCATGGAGGCCTACGACCGGCGGGGCACCGAGCGGACCTGGCGGATCGTCGACGCGGTGCGCCAGATCGCCGCCGCCCACGAAGCCACCATGGCCGAGATCGCCCTGGCCTGGGTGACCGCCCGCCCGGCGGTCAGCGCCACGATTCTGGGTGCCCGCACCACCGCGCAACTGGAGGCCAACCTGCGCGCGGCCGATCTTCAGCTCACCACGGAGGAAACCGCCGAGCTGGATGCGGCCAGCGACCCCGGCGCCCCCGACTACCCCTACGGCAAGCTGGGCGCCGAACAGCGCAGCCGCAGCCTGGCGGGCGGCAGCTAAGCCTGACCAGCGCCCCGCGGCCGGCCGCAAACACCGGCTGCGCCGCGTTCCGGATTGAGGCAACGTTCGACATGTCCGTGCCGCTGCGGGGCCACGGGGGCCAGATGGGTGGCTATCGCGCGGCTGCGAACGCGCATCAGAGAAAGGCGAGAGGACATGCGGATTGACGTGCACGCGCACTACTGGGCCGACGACTACCTCGACCTGGTGGCCGCGCTCGGCCATACCGATACCGACACGCAGCGAGGCACCGGCGGTGGCGGCGGAGCGGAACTCGACGCGCGGCTGAAGCTGATGGACCGCGCGGGAGTGGACATGCAGGTGCTTTCGGCGGCCCCGCAGCTGCCCTACGGTTCCGACCTCCAGCAGGCCCAGGCTGCCGCCCGCTTCGTCAACGACCAGTACGCCGAGCTGGTCAGCAGGCATCACGATCGGTTCCGCGCGTTCGCCGCCACGCCTATGCCGCACGTCGACGAGTCGATCGGCGAGATGGGACGGGCGCTAGACGAGCTAGGCATGGTCGGGGTGGTCATGAACACGTCCGTGCTCGGCCAGGCCCTCGCCGATCCCCGCTTCGAGCCGGTCTTCGCTGAGCTCGACCGGCGCCAGGCGGTGCTGTACCTGCATCCGGCGGGGAACGCCGCATGCTCGCCGCTGATCAAGGATTACAACCTGACCTGGATGGTCGGCGCGCCGATCGAGGACACCATCTCCACCATGCAGCTGATCACGCGCGGGATCCCGTCCCGGTACCCGGCTATCAAGATCATCAACTCGCACCTGGGCGGCGCCTTGCCGATGCTGCTGCAACGGGCCGACGACCAGTACCGCTGGGCAGCTCCGGATACTCCTGAGCTGCCCAGCGTGGCCGCGCGGCGCATGTGGTACGACACCGTCGGCCACGGGCACATCCCCGCGCTGCGCTGCACCGTCGAATCCTTCGGCGCCGACCGGCTGGTCCTGGGCACCGACTTCCCGTACGAGGCGGGAGATATCTTCGTCCGCGCCGTCGACTACATCTCCGCATCAGGCATACCCGCCGACCAGGCCGAGGCCATCCTCGAGCGTAACGCCATGGAACTGCTGGGAATCGGATCCGCCCGGAGCCGGTGAGCTGTGACGATTACTCAGCTGTCCTCGGCCAGCGCGGCGAGGACGAGCCCTTCGGGAACGAGGGGACCTCAGACTTCGTTCGTGCGATAGACCTAGACCGGTCCCCGGGTCGCCTCGATGGCCTTGAGGATCAGGCTGGCCGCGACGCCGGGGTGGGCGATGAACGCGGCGTGTGATCCTTCGCTGACCGACTCGACGGTGGCGTTCATCCGCTTGGCCATGAACCGCTCGCAGTCGGGCGGGATGGCGTTGTCCCGCCCGGAGACCAGGTACCAGGCCGGCAGGTCCTTCCAGCCCGCCGCCGTGGCCTTCTCCGTCAGGGCGGCCGCGCTGAGCGGCCGCTGGCTGACTGCCATCGGGGCCGCCACCTCGGCGGGAAGGTCGGCGCAGAACGTCTGGTGGAAGTCCGCGATCTTGATGAACAGGTCGGGGCCGCCCGGCGCGCCGGGAGCGTCATAGGGGGTGGGCACGCTGGTCGAGGCCAGCAGGGACGGCGGGAACGGCTCCTGGACGCTGGCGCAGCTCTCCCCTTGGTCGGGCGCGAACGCCGACAAGAACACCAGCGCGACGACGTCGTTGACCATGGGAGCTGCCTGGGAGATCACCGCGCCGCCGTAGGAGTGCCCGACCAGGACGACCGGCCCGTCGATGCTGTTGGTGTAACGGGCGATGGCGTCGGCGTCGAACGCGAGGCTGCGCAGCGGGTTCATCGGCGCCCGGACCTCAACCCCCCGGGCTTGAAGCTCGCGGATCACCCCGGCATACCCGGAGGCGTCAGCGAAGGCGCCGTGCACGAGGACAGCGGTTGGGCTCGATGCCATGCCTGCTCCTTTGGGGTCGTTTGCTCGTGAGTGTGATGACGGTTGGCCCGTGGCCACATCACTCGATCGGGCCATCTCTTTCGTGGCGGCCGCAGGGCCGGCGGACAGGGGGGCCGGTGGTGCGTGCCGATAGCCCGGGTGGGCCGGTCCCGGCGAGGAGCGGCAGGTGCGCGTGGCGGCTCAGTCGCTGTGCGCGGGCTGTAGCGCCCCGGCCGTTCTGGTCAGGGAGACCCGGGAGTTGACGCCGAGCTTGTCGAAGATATGACGCAGGTGACTGTTCACCGTGTGCGGCGAGATAAACAACGTCTCGGCGATCTCGCGGTTGGTCTTACCTTCCGACGCCAGCCGGGCAACGGCCGCTTCCGCACTGGTCAAAGACTCCCAGCCGGTAGCTGGACGCTTCGAGACGCTGATCCGCCGCCGCACCCCCAGCTGCCTGAGCCGGCGCCGTACCCGCGCGGCGTCCCAGCTGGCCCCGGCCCGCGTGTCGATGGCGAGGGCCCGGTCCAGCGAGGCGATCGCGTCATCGCTGGCGCCTTCGCATGCCTGCAACCGGCCGAGGTCCTCCAGCGCCGATGCCGTCGCCAGCGGACGCGGGCCGGCCTCGAACAGCGACGCTGCTGTCTCCAATTGGCCGATGGAACTCCGCCACAGTCCCCTGGCGTGCGCCACTGCTGCCTGGAAAGACACGACGCCGGGATTGAGCTCACAGCGGCGCTCTGCTTGCTCGATGGCGCGCCGGGCGAGCTCTTCGTCGCCGACGGCGACCGCGATCCGCACCAACTGGGGATCGTCTTCTATTTCGAAGGGGAACAACGGGAACAGTTTCAGACGAGCGTCGCGACCACGCGCGCACAGCCAGTCGTGTGCCTCGTCCGCCTGGCCCAACGACATCGCGTACAGCGCCAGATACCAGGCGGCGTGCGACTGAACGCTCGGGGCGCTCGTCCGCAACATGATTTTCGCGATCTCGGCCACCTCTGCCGCACCGCGCTCGTCGCCGGCGTGAATCTTCAACTTGCCCAGGGCCACCACTGACGGAGCCTCGAGCACGCCGACAATCAAGTGCGCCTCATCACGGCTGTACCGTCCCTCCAACGCGACGGCCGCCTCGCCGAACTGACCCATCTGGAGCATCTGACGCCCTCGTGAGGTTTCGAACACGCGCAGGGCCCAGTTCTGCCGGTCTCGCTGGGCGGCCGCAACGCCTTCGTCAATGACGTGGAGCGCCTCCCGGTATCTGTCCGTAGCCGCCAGGAGCCACGATCGGAAGTTATGCGCGAGCCGTTGTCGCGCATCCTCCTGGCCACCGAGTCCCCGGCGCTCGGCCGTCTGGAGAATCTCAAGGCCCCGGTCGAAGCCGTAGGTCTGGTAATGCACGGCCGATTCGGGGAGCTCGAAGGCGAACCAGCCCCCCTGATTGCGGCTGGAATACACGGCCGCTCGAGCTTTGCCCTCGATGGCGAGTGCCTCATCGGTACGGCCGGCGACCACCAAGTTGTGAAACAGTGCCGCCCAGAGCCAGGCTCGTAGATCGGCCGTCAGATCTGGCAGCGCCAGCGCCGTGCGGGCATTGTCGGCGCGCAGGTCAGGCGAGATGTCGAACATGCTGGCGACACTGAACCGGACCCGTGCCTCTTCCTCGGCCGGAAGCACCTGCCGGAGCGCGGTATCAGCGAACCGCCTCCCCTCCTCCCCGAGGCCAGCGGCGAACAAGGAGACGGCCCGTCGGGCCACGAGAGGCCCCCGAAGCGGATGCTGAGCCGGCGCCAGCTCCAACGCCCGGCCGGCCAGCTCGGCAGCAGTTCCGGGGTCTGTCGTCCCGAGGGCGTCGGCGGCCTGCAGCAAGGTGGCGATGGCGGTTTCGTCGCCGGGCTCGGCGCTGTCCGCAAGCTGCTGGGCCACCTCGACGGGGAGCGCGCCCCGGGCCAGGAGCACGTCGGCCGCCTGACGGTCGAGCGCCCGGCGAACCGGCAGGGGGGAACTCGCTCGCACTGCCTCACGGATCAGGTCGTGTCCGAAGGCCAGCCGGTCGCCGCTGGAGATGAAGATGTCGGCCTGAACAAGCTCCTTGGTCGGATCCAGTAGTTCGGCGACCGGCATCCGACTCATCTCGGCCAGGTCGTAAAGGGAGAATCGCCTGCCCAGAGCCGAAGCGAGCGTCGCCAGGCGGTCGGCGGTCGGGGACATGCGCAGGAGCCGGCCACGCATGTTGTCACTGACCCGCCGTGGCAGGCGGTCTTCGAGGAGCCTCGCTTTGCCGGACTCGACCGTCACGATGCCGTCGTCTTGGAGGCCGCGGAAGAACTCGATGAGCAGGAACGGGTTTCCCCGGACTAGTTCGGCCTTGTGCAGAAGCTCGTCGTCGGGCTCAGCACCCAGAACGTCCGTGGCGATCTCTGCGACCGCTTTGCGCCTGAGCGGGCCGAGACGGATTACCTCGGCGCCCGCCTCTTGCAGCTGGTCCTTGGCGCTTTGCACCTGGGGATGGCCCTGGTTCGGGCGGAACGCCATCACCCAGCCGACGGGCCAGGACGCGAGCCGCTGGGGAAGCTGCCGCATCGCTACGGCGCAGCTGGCTCCGCCCCAGTGGAGGTCATCGAGGCAGATGAGCAGGGGGTCTCGGAGCGCCGCCTTCTCGATCAAAGCCTGGATGTCCTGGAGTAGCCAGAACCTCTGCTCTGGAGACGCATGATGGTCGCTGAGGGCGTCGCGTGCGACGAGGGGGTCGTCGCCGTCGAAGAGCGCGTCGAAGAGCGCGCCCAGCTCGACCACCTGGCGATGCGGCTCCGTCGCTCCACGTCCGACTCGGAAGGAGCGCTCAGCAGCCATCGACGCGCACGCATCCAGCAGGCGGGTTTTCCCGAGCCCGGCCCTTCCTTCAACGATGATGACCGAGCCGACCCCGGATCGGACCTCGTCGAGGCGGGCGGCGATGGCGGCGAGCTCGTCGCCGCGGCCACGCAGCGGAGGCTCCCGAGTGCCTCCTACCATCGGGTCCTCACGTCGGGAGTGTACGTCCGGCCTGCTCGGGCATCCAGGCCACGAGTCACCGGGGCTGGGCTGGATCGACGCCCTGCGTCGAAAAGAAGTGGCTCGTTCGAGCGATGCCGTGGTGATCTGCGGCGCGAACAATCTCCGCTGAGGGATGAAGACGGATCCGGTGGCGCCCGGACCGGCGCCACCGAAGGGAGAGGTTCCATGTCGCAGGCCAAGCCAAGCATCGTCTTCGCCCACGGGATCTGGGCCGACGGTTCGTGCTTCAGCAAGGTGATCCCGACTCTCCAGGCGGAGGGCCACGAAGTGATTGCCAGCCAGCACAGCCTCGACACGCTCGAGGGTGACATCGCCACCGTGCGCCGCGCGCTGGGCCGGGTCACCAGCCCCGCGATCCTGGTCGGCCACTCCTATGGCGGCACCCTCATCACCGCGGCGGGAACCGACGAGCGGGTCGCCGGGCTGGTGTACATCGCCGCACTCGCACCGGATGAGAACGAGACCTCACAGAGTCAGCAGGACCAGTTCCCGGTCAGCGACATCTTCTCCTACATCGAGGTCGACGACGGGCGGATCTGGATGCGCCCCGAAGGCGTCGGCTGCTTCGCTGGCGACCTGCCCGAGCCGGAGCAAAGGCTCGTCTGGGCGACCCACGTCCCGCCGGACGCGAACCTGTTCAACGCCAAGGCCGACGGCACCGCCTGGCGGTCGAAGCCAAGCTGGTACATCGTCGCCAGCAACGACCGCACGGTCCAGCCCGAACTGGAGCGAGCCGCCGCCAAGCGGATGGGTGCGCAGACCTACGAGGCCGACAGCAGTCACGTTGTCATGCTGTCCAACCCGGGCCTCGTGCTCGACGTCATCCGGGCCGCCGCAAAGGGAGTGTAGACAGATGGCATCCGAACAGGTGCTCGACGTGGCGGTGCGCCGTCACATACTCACCAGCGAACGGCCGTTCTCCGACGTCTTGGACGGCATCTTCGGCGGCATCAGCCAGCCGGACATCGGGGCGCTGTTCGCCAAGCTGGCGGCGAGTACCTCCTATGAGGAGTTCAGCTCGCTGGTCGGGCAGGCGCAGGGCACCGCCGGGCTGATGCGATTCCTGCAACTCGAGCTCGACACCGCGCTGGCCCTCGACCCGCAGGCCCACCAGGGCGGGCGCCGCCTCGTCCGGCTGATCGCCGGCAACCCGGTCACGATGGGGCAGATGACCCGCCACGTGCCCGATGCAGGCTCCTACGCGCCGGTCACGATCCTCATCGAGGAGCTACCGGACGGCGGAACCCGGGTCGCTTACGACACCGTCACCAGCCAGATCGCACCCTACGGGGATGCCGCCGCGTCCCAGGTGGCCGAGCGCCTCGACACGGAGGTGCTCGGGCTCTTGCACCAGGCGACCGGGGTGCCGGCACCGACAGCCTCCTGAGCCGCCGCCCGGCCCAGCCCATCAACCGAAAAGAGCACCGTCATGCCCATGATCGACGTCTACGCGACGGCCGGGACCTTCACCGACCCCCGCCAGCTCGCCACCGACCTCGCCACCGCGCTCATGACCATCGAAAAGGTACCGGACATCCCCATGTTCCGGCAGAACACCGCCGCCTTCATCCACGACCTGCCCGCCGGCCACCTGGCCAACGTCGACGGCGAGAGCACCTACGTGCGGATCCAGGTCCTCACCAACTCCGGCGCGCTCGACCGCGGCAAGCAGCTCGCCGTGGTCGAGCGGCTCACCAGCATCGCCGCCGACGCCGCCGGCGATCCCGGGCTGGCCAGCCGGACCTGGGTGCTGCTGACCGAGGCACCCGACGGCGGCTGGGGCCTGGCCGGCCACGCGAACACCAACGAGGAACTGGTCGCCGCCGCCCGCGCCCAGCTGGCCAGCCTGGCGGCCGGCCAGCAGGCCAACGATTGACAGATCGTGAGCCCACTCGTGAAGTCCACCCAAGCCACGCCGTACTCCGCACTACCGAACAGCGCTGTCCAGGCGGCAGATGGCATCAGCTACGCCTACCGGGACACCGGCGGGCACGAGGGAACCGTCCCGCTTGTCTTGTTGCAGCACTTCCGCGGCAACCTGGATTCCTGGGATCCCGCACTGATCGATGCGCTCGCTCCGTCCCGCCGGGTCATCACGTTCGACAACGCGGGCGTCGGCGGCTCGACCGGAGCGACGCCGGACACGGTCGAGCAGATGGCCCGGGATGCCGTCGCCTTCGTCAGCGCGCTCGGGCTCGGCCAGGTCGATCTGCTGGGGTTCTCCATCGGCAGCTTCGTCGCCCAGGAGGTCGCGCTGCGGCGGCCAGCCCTGGTCAGGCGCCTCATCCTCGCCTCGTCCGCGCCCATGGGCGCGGCTGGCATGCACGGCTGGGCACCCAGTGTGATCGGCGCGATCGGCACCCCGCAAACCAGCCCGGAGGAATACCTGGGCGTGTTCTTCGCCGCATCCGCAGCCAGCCAGCAGGCCGGCAAAGAGGCGCTCGGCCGCATGTACGCGCGGACCGAAGACCGCGACGAGACGACCACCTGGGCCACCCGGGAGGCACAGTACGACGCGGTCTGCGCCTGGGGCATACCGGACCACTCGGCGCTGGAGCGGCTGACGGCCCTGGAGATGCCCGTATTCGTCGCCAACGGCGACAGCGACCCCATGATCACGCCGCACTACTCCTATCTGCTGGCCGGCCTGATACCGCAGGCGCGGCTGAAGATCTACCCGGACTCGGCCCACGGCTTCCTGTTCCAGTACCACGCCGAGTTCGCCGCCGACGTCACGGACTTCCTGAGCTGAGGGAGCAGAGGAACACCACCACGATGAACGCCACTACATTGCCGACGGGCACCGTGCTCGTCGACGGGCTCCGGATCCGGTACGCCGACTCCGGGGCCGACGGCCCGATCATCCTCCTGACCAGCCCCTGGCCGGAAAGCCTGTTCGCTTTCCGGCGCGTCTGGCCGGCCCTGGCACCGACGGCGCGCCTGGTCGCGATAGACCTGCCCGGCTTCGGTCATTCCGAAGGCCGCTCCGATGTGTTCACCCCCACCGCCATGGGCGAGTTCCTGCTCCGGTTCATCGCTGAGCGCGGGCTCGGCACGCCGCATCTGGTCGCGCCCGACGTGGGCGCCAGTGCCGCCCTGTTCCTGGCCGCGAGGCGCCCGGACGCGGTCCGGAGCCTCGTGGTCGGCGGCGGCGCGGCAGCCTTCCCGCTGGAGGTGACAGGGACGCTCGCGGACATCATCGCGGCACCGGGCATCGAGGTATTCGAGGCCCAGGACGTCCGCGCTACCATCGGCGCGACCGTCGAGCCGGTGGCTTCCCACAGCCAGGAGCCGGATGTCTGGGAAGACTACGTGTCGGCCTACGAGAACGGCCGGTTCGCGCGGTCGACACAGTACGTACGCAGCTACCCTGAGCAGCTTCGGCTGCTTCGTGACGTGCTGCCCGAGGTCCGCGTTCCGGTGCGGGTCTTCGGCGCCAGGGACGACCCTTTGGTGCCGGTGTCCAACGCCCGCTACCTGGCTGAGCGGGTACCTGGCAGCGAGCTGACCGTCTTGGCGGCTGGTCACTTCGCCTGGGAACAGGTACCCGGAGAGTTCGCCTCGATGGTGAGGGACTGGGTTACCCGCACCGAGAAGGAGACGTCCGGTCCGGTCAGTTGACCCAGCCAGTCTCGATCAGCTCGCGGACCTCGGCCACCCCGGCGTCCCAGATCACCATCATGTCCTCATCGGGGCGGGCGTAGGCGCCGCCCATCATGCCGTCGGGCAGCGCCGCCCGGATCCGCTTCGCGTCGAACTGGGTAATCAGCTCCGGGGGCACCGCAGGCCGCGGCTCGGCCGGCAGGTCGACGCCGGGCAGCCGATTCCAGGGGAAGTTCTCCCCCCAGTTCGCGTGCATCTGCTCGCGGTCGAACTGGTCAGCGGCCGCCGTCGTCCGTGGTCCGTAGCACCAGCTGTGGTAGAGCACCTGCACACGGTGCGGGCGCGGCTGGCTCAGCCACTCACGGATGAACCCGTTCACCGGAATGTTGCCGCCGTGGCCGTTGATGATCGCGATGCGGCGAAAGCCCTGCGACTCCAGGCCGTTGAGCAGGTCCCTGAGCACCTCGATGTAGGTGGACAGGCGCAGGCTCATGCTGCCCGGGAACGCGGCCCAGTGGGGCGCCATGCCGAACGGCAGCGCCGGGAGCACCGGCACGCCCAGCGGCGCGGCGGCCTCGACCGCCACCCGCTCGGCCAGGATCGCGTCGGTCCCCAGCGAGAGGTAGCCGTGCTGCTCAGTCGAGCCCGTCGGCAGTACGACCCGGTCGTCACGCTGCAGGTACTCCTCGATCTGCATCCAGTTAGCATCGAACACGCGCACGATGAACCTCACTGCCTTGGGTCAAGGGGACGGAGTGCCCGGATCATAACGCAGCACTCGCTCCCGCTGGGATCGCTCGCTGTCCGGCAGGCCAGCCCGGCTGGAGCCCGGGAACTCGGGGTCCTGCCTACGTCCGCGCGGGATCACAAACTCGTTTGCGCCGCCTTCAGGGCTGGTCGACGATGGACACGATGAGCGCTGTCCAGGTCGCAGGCTGGAACTGGCCGACCGCTTCACCCGGGTATTCCTGCTGAAGATCGAGAGACCCGGCTCTATGGTGGACCGATGGCGTCGGTCAAGCAGATCCAAGTCACCTTCGACTGCGCAGAACCTGAGCGCGTCGCTCGTTTCTGGTGCGAGGTGCTGGGGTACGTCGTACCGCCGCCACCGGAGGGGTTTGCTACTTGGGACGATTTCGATCGCGCGCTGCCGCCTGAGCATCAGGGTTCAGCGTTCGCATGCATTGATCCCTCAGGTGCGGGCCCGCGACTGTTCTTCCAGCGCGTTCCCGAAGGCAAGGTCGTCAAGAACCGGTTGCATCTTGACGTGCGGGTCGGCACCGGGCTCGTCGGTGAAGAGCGCCTGGCCGCACTTGAGGCCGAATGCGCACGACTGGTCGCGCTCGGCGCGGAACGCGTGCGACTACTGCTTGCCGATGGCTACAACGAGTCGTGCCTCGTGATGCAGGACATCGAGGGCAACGAGTTCTGCCTCGACTGAGTGGCCGACCGGCTATGTCGGACTCGCTATGCGTCCCGCCGTTTGGGCATCCAGAACGCGATGCCGAGCAGGACGGCGGCGAGCACCGCCCACCCGGTCAGGCCGCGGCCCGCCGGGTGTCAAGATTTTGATTTGCCTGGTGGGCTTTGGTTGTTGCGGCCCGGCCGGCTGTGACAAGGGCCGGGTCGGGAAGCGTCACCTCTGGGCGGGTCGCCGGGCCTGGGCTGGGCGCCTGTGGCCTTCTGGTTCCGCGGGTGCCAGTTCCGGGCGGGTCCACGGCCAGCAGGCGGGGAGCCGACGGTGGATTCACGGCGGTGCTGACGGCGGGCTTATGCCCACACGGCCGATGCCGGTTCTCGCCGGCAATCAGGCTGCTGCGGCTGAGGACCGCGGCGCCGGCGATGACCACTCCCAGCGCCAGCGTCTCGCCGGCCAGGTTGGTGATTCCGGTCCGGATGTGCTCGCCGAACAAGAACATCCCGAGCAGGCTGGCCGAGAACGGGTCGAGGATGGTGAATCCGGGCTGGGAGGCGGCCAGCGGCCCGGCGGCGAGCGCGTGGGAGGCCAGGAGCATGGTCGCCGCCCCGGCGGCGATAAGCACGTACAGCGACCAGGTGCAGAAGATGGCGCCGAGGCCGTCATCGATGTGTGAGCTGAGCTCCTTGATGACCGCGGCCATGAAACCCCAGGAGATCCCGGTGGCGGCGCCGAGCACTGCGGCCCGGCGGGACCCGGGCGCGCCGGGACGGTTACCCAGTCCGCAGGCGACGGCCAGGGCCGCGGACACGACGCCCGCGGTGACCAGGCCGGCCAGCAACCACGAGGAGCCCGGCGCGTGCAGCCGCCCGCCCGATGGCGACGCCAGGCGCAGAAACAAGCCGATGCCGGCGGACATGGCGGCCGCGGCCAGCCAGTCACGGCGCTTCACCCGCCGCGACCCAGCGACGGCCAGGTAGCCGAAAACGAACAGCAGCTCAGCCGCCAAGATGGGCTGGACCAAGGCCAAGTCGCCGAAGTGCAAAGCGGTCAGCTGGAACACGAACCCCAAGATCATGCTGGCGATGCCCAGCACCCAGGCCGGCTGGCGCGCCAGGCGGAACACGAGCCGGACATCAAAGCCCGCCGTCTCAGTGCTCCTGGCCCCCTTGCGCTGGCATACCGACGCCGTGGCCGTACACAAACTCGCCGCGACCGCCAGCACGATCGCCTTCTCCATCAGCTGCCCTATCTCAGATTCCCTTGCGGGATTGCGAAACCGCCGACCTGACTTCAGGATCCCCGGCCGCCAGCGGGGCTGTCAGTCACGGAGCCGACAGCGGTACTGTCGGCTTGCCGACACCTAACTGCCGCCGGGCACCCCGGCTGAGTCCCCATCTCGGCCATGCCCGGTGCCCGCTAGTACCGCGATGAGGTACGTCAGGGCCGCAGGGCGCCCGACGCATCGACCTCCAGCAGCGGACACATCCACCCCTGTGCAGGCCGGGACCATGACAGCCAGGGCCGCTGCACGTCCCTGGACCACGGGGACCGGGTGGCGGAGCCTAACTCCCCTTGCTCATCGGATCATTGCCGCGGTGCAGTCTGTTCTGGACGAGCCCGCCAGCAGTCTCGGGCGCCGGCATGACCTGGCGGGCTCAGGGACTGGCCGGCTGTTTGTGTACCGACGCCTGGTAGATCTGCTCGATCGACGAATCGAGCTGGGCGTTGAACTGCTCGTCGGTCTGGTTTTCGGTCAGCCCCTCGAGAAGCGCGCGCGAGAAGCTGGCTATCAGGGTGGGATCGCGGGCGAGCCGAGCGCAGGCCTCATCACGGCTGTAGCCGCCCGACAAGGCCACGACCCGCAGCACGCGCGGGTCAGACGCCAGGTCACCATACAGGCCAGGCCGGGTCGGGATGGTGATCTTCAGCATCACGGTCGCACTCTCGGGCAGGGCCTCGACCTGCTTGGCGATGGCGTCGCGCAGCAGCGTCTCAGCCTGCTCCTTGTGCGGGCTGGAGATGCTGACTTCGGGCTCCATGATCGGCACGAAGCCGGCGGCCAGGATCCGGCTCGCGTAGTCGAACTGCTGGCTCACAATCGCCGAGATCCCGGCCTCGTCGGCGTCGTGGATCACCGACCGCATCTTGGTACCGAAGATCCGGTGCCGCTGCGCGCGCTCGAGCAGATCATCGAGGGTGTCGATGGGCTTCATGAGCTGCACGCCGTCCTGCTCGGCGGCAAGCCCCTGGTCGACTTTCAGGAACGGCACCACGTTCTTCACCTCCCACAGATACCGCGCCGTCGGGACACCGTTGACGTTCCGTTCCATGGTCTGCTCGAACAAGATCGCCGCCAGTACGCGGGAGCCATCAAACGCCGGGCTCGTCACCACGCGGGTCCGCATGGCGTGGACCAAGTCGAACATCTCGGCGTCGGAGCTGTAGCGGTCCCGCCCGATGCCGTACTCGGCCAGCGCTTTGGGCGTGCTGCCGCCGCTCTGGTCCAGGGCAGCGAAGAAGCCGCGGCCTGTCCTGACCTTCTCGGACTGGGTAGTGTTCACGCTTCCTTATCCTGGCACCCTCCCGCACGGGACTGCCCCGAGGGGATGACGGGGGCGATGAGCAGGGCGGTCACGGCCGTCCCCCGAGCCCGCAGGCAGCAGGCCGCCAGGCGCCAAACGACCGAGCCGGCACCAGGTCACCGACATCAGGCCCGCGCCGGATCCCGAGGTGACTGAGCACGTGGCCCTGTCGAAGATGTGCCCGTGTTGCGGGCTGGTGACCGAGGGCGCGCTTCCGCCTCTTCAACGGAAAATCCCTGGATGCCACCCGGCATCGAACCCATGCCATCCGGATAACCGCGCTGCCCCACGGCTTCCCTGAACTAGGAGGACCGCCCATCTGGGCTGCTGGGTAGCCTGCGGTCGTGGAAACGGGACCGGGCACTGACGGCTGGCTGGAAGACACGCGGGCGTCTTACGACACCGTCGCCGATAGTTATGCAGGCATGACTCGTCACCTGCTGGATGAAACGCCCGAGGAGCGCGCGGTCCTGGCGTGGTTCGCGGACATGGTGCGCGCCCAGGGCGGGGGGAGCGTCGCTGACGTGGGATGCGGGCCGGGGAGGATCACGGCCCACCTGCGAAAGCTGGGCGTGGACGCGTTCGGGATCGACCTGTCACCGGGGATGATCGAGGTGGCACGGCGTGACCACCCCGGTCTCCGGTTCGATCTCGGCTCCATGACGGACCTCGCCCTCGCCGACGCCTCGATGACCGGCCTGGTCGCCTGGTACTCGCTGATCCACATCCCCGACGACGAGATCAGCTCCGTCTTCGCGCACTTCAAGCGGGTACTCCGGCCCGGCGGGGCGCTGCTGCTCAGCTTCCACGTCGGTGATGAGTCGCAGTTGAAGACCCAGGGCTACGGCGAGCACCCAATGAAGGTCTATGTCCATCGTCGGCGACACGACCAGATGACTGCGTGGCTGAACAATGCCGGCTTCGCCGTCGAGACACGCAGAACTCTCACCTCAGCCGAGAGCAAGCTGGGGGGAATCATTCTCGCGCACCGCCAGGTTACCAACCCAGCCAGATGAGCGTGCCACGGCGAGCCTCTGACGGTTGCTGAACAGCTACCCGGGCCGCGTCCCGCCGCGGGACGCGGCCCGGCGTTTGTTCACGAGTCTTTGCGTCGGCCTAGACGCTGCCCCGGCTGAGGGTTCACCCGCTTGGGCGCCGCGCGAGCGGCCGAGTAGCGAGCAGTCCGCCCCGCCCGCGGTCGCTGCTCGCTTGCTTGCGGCCGGGTGCGCTCCCAAGGGCTTGGACCAGGCTTGCGCCCGCGGCGTGAGCGTTCGACCATGGGCAGGGCGGCACTGGCAGCGGGCGCAGGGTGTGGCTGCTAGCTTCCGGGGGCGAGGCTAATGCTGAGTGGCTTTTACGGTGCTTTCTCGCCGGCCTGCCTGGCGCTGCTGGGGTTGTGGCTGGTCGTCGTCCAGGTGCGCCTGCGTGAGTGGCAGGACAGCGCGATCCACCGCAGGCGCTCCTACGGGGTGGCGTTGACCTTCGCCTTACCCGGGGTCATGGGCCTGCTTGCCTTGATCGACCCTCAGGATCCTGCCTACTGGCGGGTGTCTTTCGCCATCGTCGCGCTCGGCGGGGCGGTAGCCCTGGTCGCGGTACGCGGATTTCCTGTCCGGCGTGACCGCACGTCGGCCAAGGCAGCTGCCTTGCCGCTGCCGGACCAGCTGGGCCTGGCCGCCTATATCGCAGCGATCGTCCTGTACGTCCTCATCGGCGCGCTGGCATTTGCCGGAGGGCCGACCGTGTTCCGGGTCGAGGCGGTGCTGCTGACCGCCGTGCTCTTCCTCGGATTCAACGTCGCGTGGCTGCTGCTGTTCGACGACGCCGATCAATCCCGCGCCCGCGCTCCTGGTGCGCGATGAGGGGAACGCCGGGCCAGATCGGTGTGGCAGCGACCGACGGGTCATTCGGTGAGGGCGATCAGCTGTTCTCGTGTCGGGCCTGGCGGGAGGGCCGGGGCTGGACTGGCGGCCAGGCGCGGTTAGCTTGTCTCGCAGTCCGGGTCGCTGCAGGACCTGGGCGGGCAGCGCGAGGACTCGCCTCGACATTCCGCGGCACCATCCCGTCGTTGATTCAGCGGCAACGCGACCCCGCCCACGTCATATTCGTGCCGGTGCAGGAAGTGGTAACGCCTTCGTACCACCAAGGCCGCATCCTGCTGATGGGCGACGCCGCCCACGCCTTCCCGCCGCTACTGGCCCAGGGCGCCTCGCGGTAGCCCCGGTACCTTGAGTGCGGGCCTGTTAGCCGAAGGCGGGGATGCCGGTGATGGCCCGGCCCATGATCAGGATGTGCACCTCGTCGGTGCCCTCGTAGGTGCGTACGCCCTCGAGATTGTTGGCGTGCCGCATCGGCGAGTAGTCCAATGCGACGCCGTTGCCGCCGAGGATGGTCCGTGCCTGCCGGGCGATGGCGATCGCGGTCCGCACGTTGTTGAGCTTGCCGAACGAGATCTGCTCCGGGAGCAGGGTCCCGGCGTCCTTCATCCGGCCAATGTGCAGCGCGACCAGCAGGCCCTTTTGTATCTCGAGCACCATGTCGACCAGCTTTTCCTGGGTGAGCTGGAACGACGCGATCGGCTTGCTGAACTGCCTGCGCTCCAGCGCGTAGGCCAGCGCTACCTCGTAGGCGTCGCGGGCCGCGCCCATGGCCCCCCAGATGATCCCATAGCGCGCCTCGTTGAGACAGGAGAACGGGCCGCGCAGGCCCGCAGCCGCGGGCAGCATCGCGTCGGCGGGAACCCGCACGTCCGCGAGCGTGATGTCGCACTGGATAGAGGCGCGCATGGCCAGCTTCGGCTCGATCGGGGTGGCGCTGAGCCCGGTGGTGCCGGCCGGGACCAGGAAACCGCGGATGCCGTCCTCGGTACGTGCCCAGATGACGGCGATGTCAGCGATCGACGCGAGGCCGATCCACCGCTTCGCGCCGTTGATGACCCAGCCACCGCCGTCCCGGCGCGCCGTCGTGGTCATGCTGGCCGGATCACTGCCGGCTTCCGGCTCGGTCAGCCCGAAGCAGCCGATCAGGTCGCCCGCAGCCATCCCGGGCAGCCACCGCTGCTTGTGCTCCTCGGACCCGAACTTCGAGATCGCGCTCATCGCGAGCGAACCCTGCACCGAGACGAAGGTGCGCAACCCAGAATCACCCGCCTCCAATTCCAGCGCGGCCAGGCCGTACTCCACCGCGCTGCGGCCCGGGCAGCCGTAGCCGGACAAGTGCGTCCCCAGCAGACCGAGCCGACCCATTTCCGGGACGATCTCGCCGGGAAACACTGCCTTCTCGTACCAGTCCTTGATGTTCGGCCTGATGCGGTCGCAGACGAACGCGCGGACCGTGTCCCGCCAGGCGAGCTCTTCGGCCGAGAACAGGCCATCGAGACCGAGATAGTCCATCGCCAGGTCGGTCATGCTGATCTCCCAGTCGTCGTCAGGCAGCTTCGGGCAGCGCCACCGACCCCGAGGGTATGCCCCACCGCGATCACCTGCGGGCCGCCAGCGCCGACCCAAACACCCGTCGCGCTTGGCTGGCGGGTCCTTGCCATACCGTCGTCGACACGACCAGCAACATGAAGCGCGGCGCGATGCAAGGTGCTCAGAGGCCGACGTGCCGCCGGGATGCTCAACGCGGAGCGCAGCTCCCGCGGCTCAAGGGCCACCGCCGGATGCCGCCATTCGTCGCTGCGCTCGGTGGTCTCGCACGTTGCGCTGTTTTGCCGGATGCTGCACTATTATGTCCCGTGAGCGTGAGATCCTTAGGCGACGGCCATGTCCGCCGGTACCGGAATGCAGGTGTCACCCTTTGGTTTAACGCCTCCTTTACCTTACTATTCAGTCTGGTCGCTGCGGGATTTGTGTACCGGGGCGTCACGGTCGCCAGCCATAGGTCGTGGATCGTACTCGGAGGGCTGATCGGACTCGCCGTCGCCTGGAGATTCGTCCGCGCGCTGCGCTCGGGCATCGATATTGACCTCAACGGGGTCACGGTTCGGTCCACGATCGGCCCGACCCGGCGAGCGCGGTGGGACGAGGTGCGCGCCCGTACGGTGAGGGTGATGGGGCACGAAAGCCCCGCTGAGATGGGCTCCGTGATCGTGTTCCAGGCGCACCAGGGAATCGCATATGCGGGCGTTTCCGGTATTAGCGACCAAGGATCGCTAGGTGCACCGGGCATGCCGCATTATAGTATTTCAAGGTCAGCTTTCCCCCGGAATATGCCCACGAGCATGTGCAGGAATTAGGCACATGGTCAGAAGTTATGACCTCGGCAGGCACGCCGCTACGCCGCTCGGCGCGACCCGGCTGGTACGGCAGTGGCTGGCCGACGAGGGCAAGAGTGGACCCCTCGGTCCTGGCCTCCTGGACGGTTCCGTCAGCTAGCGCCAGCCACTCCCGTGGCCTGGCATCGGATGAGGACTGGGCTGGTACGTATCGTTTGAAGCGCACCCTGGCTCCGGGGATTTTGTCACTCGCCCGGCTGTCCACGTCATTCAGAATATCCCCCGATCGGGATGGGAGTGATTCTTGTGGCCTGTGGCCAGTGGTTCCTGATGCCTGGCAGTCCAGGTTCTCCAGCCTGGCACCTGGCCGGAGATCATCCCGTTCCTGGGCTACGACGCGGAGATCAGCCGCGTGATCTGCAGCAACGCTATCGAGTCGCCGAACGCCGGTACCGCGCGGTCCGGGCCTGAAGATCAGACACTCTCCTCAGGAATGCTCTGCTAGCGGGCTGGCCGGGGACGCGACAGAATTGGTACGGTCCCGCCACTGGATGGCCGTGCCAGCTGCCGCCACCCTGGGCAGGCAGCAGATGGCAGCGCTAAGCGGGTGAGCAGGCAGGGGGATGGATGACCGAGCTCATCGTCGGCGCTCAGGAATCTGACACGCATCAGAAGGCTCTGCGCATCAATCTCGATCCGCGCTGGTACGGGACGATCGCGGAGATTGGTGCCGGCCAGGAAGTGGTGCGCTGGTTCTTCCGGGTGGGCGGCGCGGCTGGCACTGTCGCGAAGTCGATCTCCGCCTACGACATGGCCGTCAGCGACGCGGTATACGGCAAGGCGGACAGGTACGTGTCCGCCGGGCGGCTCCAGGGCATGCTCGACAAGGAATTCCAGCTCAATGTCGACCGGCTCGACGACGAGCGCGGTGACGACAACTGCTTCTTCGCGTTTGCCGATACGGTGGTGGCCCGCAGCTACCGGGGCGGCAATGAGTGCCACGGCTGGATGGGCGTGAAGTTCCAGGCCCAGCCGCATGACGAGCCTAGCCAAATCGTCATGCACGTGCGGATGCTCGATGTCGAGGCGTTCGCGCAGCAAGAGGCGTTGGGGATCGTCGGGGTGAACCTGCTGTACGGGGCGTTCTTCCAGCACCACGAACCGGACAAGCTCATCGAGAGCCTCCTTGACCGGCTCACCACCGGCCGCGTCGAGATTGACATGATCCAGTTCCGCGGCATCGAGTTCCGCGGCGTGGACAACCGGCTGATGGCGCTCAAACTCGTCCAGCTCGGGCTCAGCGGCGTGGCGATGTTCGGCCCCGACCGCGAGGTGCTTCAGCCGAGTGAGGTACTGCGCAAGAAAGCGATCTTGGTGGAGCGGGGCAGCTTCCGGCCGCCGACGCATGTGAACCTCGACATGCTCGAGACGGCCAGGGCCCGGTTCGGACAGGATCCAGCTGTCGCGGGCAAGCCAGTGCTGGCGCTCACCGAGATCACGATGCGCAACCTGCTCGCCGGCGGAGCCGCCGATGTGGACCGGCGGGACTTCCTCGCGCGTGCGGAACTGCTCGCGGCGTGCGGCATGACCGTGCTGATCACCGATTACTTCGATTACTACCGCCTGGCCGCCTATATCGCTGAGCGGACCACCGAGCGGGTCGGCATCGTCATGGGCGTGCCGAGCCTGATCGACCTATTCGATGAGAAAAACCATGCGCAGCTTCCCGGCGGGATCCTGGAAAGCTTCGGCCGGCTGTTTAAAAACGACCTGAAGCTGTATGTCTACCCCGTCCAGCCCTCGCCAGAGGACGAGCTGAAGACCGTGAACGACATCAAGGTCCAGCCCGAGCTGCAGCCGCTGTATGACTACCTCGCCGGACGGGGCAGCTTCGTCCACCTCGACAACTACCGGCCCGAGTTCCTGCCGATCTTCAGCCGCGACGTGCTGCGGAGGATAGCCGCGAACGACGACTCGTGGGAAAGCATGGTCCCCTCCGAAGTCGCCGAGCTCATCAAGCGCCGCGCTTTCTTCGGCTACGTCAAGCCAGGCAGGGACTGACAGAGTCCTAGTTCGGCCCGACGGCCAGCAGCGCTTCGAAGATCTTATTGATCTGCTGTCTGGCCCCCGGTTAGTCGCCAGGCTGAGAGGCCGAGCGGCGCCGTAAAGCTCGTTTGGTGTCGCACCGAGACTTCGGTGCGGCCCGTGGTGGCATTGCGTAGCGCCTGGCGCAGGCGCCAGGAGATCTGTCCGGGCGCTGCCACACCGCGGACTAGGTGCGGCACCCAGCACCTGACCCGGCCCAGCAACCACCGCCCACAGCAGTTCGGTCCGGGTCCAGTTGTCGCCTACCCAGTCCCTGGCTGCACACGACTCGCCGGGCATGTTCGACGCTGGCCCGACATCGGCGTCACGGCGGAACTGGACCGGCGAGGAATGCCTCCCGGGCGGCTGGCGTTGGTGCACTGGTGAAGAAGATTGGCTTCCTGTCGTTCGGACACTGGTCGTCGTCACCCGGCTCGCAGACACGGTCGGCGTCGGACGCCCTGCTGCAGTCGATCGACCTGGCGGTCGCCGCCGAAGAGCTTGGCGCCGACGGCGCCTACTTCCGCGTGCACCACTTCGCAAGGCAGTTGGGTTCTCCCTTCCCGCTGCTGGCGGCCGTCGGCGCGCGGACCAGCCGGATCGAAATTGGCACGGCAGTCATCGACATGCGCTATGAGAACCCGCTCTACATGGCTGAGGATGCCGGCGCGGCCGACCTCATATCCGGCGGCCGCCTCCAGCTCGGGATCAGCCGCGGCTCGCCGGAGCAGGTGATCGACGGCTGGCGATACTTTGGCTACCAGCCCCAAGAAGGCCGGACGGACGCCGATATGGCCCGCGGGCACGCCGAGGTGTTGCTTGAGGTGCTGCGTGGCAAGGGCTTCGCGCAGCCCAGTCCCCGGCCGATGTTTCCGAACCCGCCTGGCCTGCTCCGCGTTGAGCCGTACTCAGAAGGTCTGCGCGACCGCATCTGGTGGGGCGCCGGGTCACAGCGGACCGCGGAGTGGGCGGCCGAGCTGGGCATGAACCTGCAGAGTTCCACGCTGATCAACAATGAGTCAGACAAACCCTTTCACCTGCAGCAGGCTGAGCAAATCCAGGCATTCCGCGACGCATGGCAAAAGGCAGGCCACGATCGCGAGCCGCGGGTATCGGTGAGCCGGAGCATCTTCGCCCTCGTCGACGACCGAGACCGGGCGTCATTCGGACGCCGGAGCCAGGACACCGACGAGATCGGGTTTATCGACGCGAAGACGCAGGCGATCTTCGGCCGCACGTACGCTGCCGAGCCGGACGTGCTGATCCGGCAACTCAAAGAGGACGAGGCGATCGCGGCCGCTGACACGCTGCTGCTCACCGTGCCCAACCAGCTCGGCGTCGACTACAACGCCCACGTCATCGAGAGCATCCTTACCCAGGTGGCGCCCGCGCTCGGCTGGCGATAAGCCAGGTCTGTCCCGGCCGCTGCCGTCCACCCTCGTGCAACAGCCCGCCACGGGCTGACTCAGCGCTACCCGCCGGGCGCTGATTCCGAGCCCCGCTTCGCGCCCGCCTGGCACCTGGGTACGCCAGTCTCACGCAGCGTGATCAGCCCAGGTCTTCAGAGCCGCGCAGGGCGCCCGATCGGGTCCGGCGCGCGAAACACGAAGATCTTGCGGCCCGGGAACCGTGGAAGCGGCACCCTGTCCGGTACCCCCGCTGCGCCCTGCTGGAGACTGGCACGATGACCATCACGCTGATCACCGGAGCCAACAAGGGACTCGGATACGAGACAGCCCGGCGGCTCATCGGTCTGGGTCATACCGTGCTGGCCGGTGCCCGCGACCGGCAGCGTGGTACCAAAGCGGCCGGGGAGCTCGGCGCGGCCTTCATCCATATCGATCCGACCGACGACGGCAGCGTCGAGGCGGCGGCCGCCCAGGTACGCAGCGAATACGGGCACCTGGACGTCCTGATCAACAACGCCGGCACCGCGGCACCCCGGCTGGGCGCTGAGGAGCTGACCGCGGACGCGGCGATGGAAGGATTCGCGATCAACGTCCTCGGTCCCATACGGGTGACGCACGCCTTCTTGCCCCTGCTGCGCGCAGCCGAACATCCCCGGATCGTCAACGTCTCCAGCGGGGCCGGGTCATTTCAGCGCATCCTCGATCCCGGCACGGTGGAGAACGCGGTGGTGTTGCCGGTCTACCCGGCCACCAAGGCGGCGCTGACCATGCTGACGGTGCAGTACGCGCGAGCGCTGGACGGCATCCTGGTGAACGCGGCTGACCCCGGCTTCACCGGCACCGACTTCAACAACCACCGCGGCACGCAGACCGTCACCGAAGGCACCGACGCCATCGTCCACCTCGCCACCCTGCCACCGGACGGGCCGACCGGCACCTTCCAAGACCGCCATGGCCCCGTTCCCTGGTAGACCAAGCGAACCGAGCCGGACGCCGCGGGTCCTGCACCGTGCCAGCGACCTTCGCCAGTGCCGATGGCTGCCAGCGGGCGAGCCAGGAGACGCGACAACAGGGATCGCTGGTTTGCCTCCTGGTGGCCCCGCCATACGCGCTGCACGCGCGCTCTTTCCTAACAGAGGAAGAAGTGTCCCGACACCAGGGCAGTTCGTGGCGTATGTGCTCTAGCATGCCGCTCACGAGACCGATTTGCTGCCTCGACCTCCGGGCCGAGCCGCCCAAAGGGACGGGTTCACTCATGGCTCCACGTTCAGGAATTCTTCTCGGTGTCGTGTCTGCCGGGGCCAACGGCACTGAGTCATGCGACGTGTCACGCCGCGGGCTCGGCACTCGAGGCGGCCGGGCCGGTCGAGCTGATGTCCAGCGACGGCGGGGCGACCTGGGGCGGCATGCAGACCTTCGATGTCACCGGCTGGCTCAACTCGATCTCCTGCGCCGACGCGCGACATTGCTGGGCCGCCGGTTCCGGAACATCAGTGGCGCTGGCCGGCACCACCAACGGCGGGGCTTCCTGGTCGACCGTGACCTCAGACACGACAAACGAAGACGGCAGCGTCTCCTGCGCAACCGTTAGCTTCTGCGTTGCCACCACCGACGGAGCGCTCTGGGTTACCTCCACCGACGGCGGCCTCGGCGCTGCCGCAGCAACCCAGCCGCTCGGGGCCAGCGGCTAACTCAGCCTGCGCTCCAGCCTGTGAGCCCGCGACCCGTCCGTGCTCGCGGGCTCAGGGCACCCGGGTCGATGCAGGTGTGGTGCGGGTTCGCGGACTCCAAGGGGCGTTAGTCATTCTTGCCCTGGACTGCGCTCGGGTCCGAACTCCTTGCTCAGCCATTCGATGCCGAAGCGCACCAGCGGTCCGGCCGGGAACAGGTGACTTACCGCCTTTCCGATCAGGCCGCTGACCCCGCAGCCCGCATCGAGCGCCAGCTGGCCGATGACCGCGAACGGATCCTGGTCGCCGACCGCCCGCTCATACGGAAAGGCGCCAAGCGCCGTGGACGTGTCGTGGTCAAAGACGTCCCGCCAGACGACCTCGCCGTCCTCCCGGACGGGGATCACATGACGTGCCATCCGCTTCTGCGGGCTGTCCACTAGGGATTCGGCATGGTGAAGGATCGTCAGCCGGTCCAGCGGCGCACCGAGCAGCAGGACTTGTCCGTCTGCCTCGACGAGCTTCGCCAGGGGTGAGCCCGGCCCGAAGCCGTGATGCCACGGCTGATCTTCGGTCAGCCAGCCTGCTGCAGCGCCGATCGCCGCCATCCGCCGGAAATGACTGCCGCTGACCCTCGCGCCCGGCCACGTGCGGATGCGTTCTGGGACACGGCCCATCTGACGGTCGGTCTCCGAGAACTGCGGGTCGAACGGCGGGCACTCGGCACGGTATGCCTCCTGCCACTCGCGCGGCCACCTGATCATGCCCCCGGTGCTGTCATTCCAGCCCACGTACGCCATCAGCGTCCCGGCCGGGCCCAACGCATCCAGCAGCGCCGTCACCACGGTCTGCGCGCCCCCGACCACCCAGCCGATGGCGCTCATGCGGGTATGTACCATCAGCACCCCGCCCGGCCGGACGCCCAGCCTGCGCAGATCCCTGGCCAGGCCGGACCGCGTCACCGGGCGAGTGTCCTGCATTACCTGCGCTGCGGGCATGCCCGGGAAACTAGCATCCTTACGCCCGGGCCAGCCAAGGCATTACCGCGCCGGGCGAGACGGGCCCCGGCCACACCGGCTCGCCAGGGAAGCGCTCGCCGGGGTTGCCGGTGAGACGATAGGCGCGTGATCTTTGCAGATGACGTTGACACCCTGCTTTTTGATGTCCTTGGCACCGTGGTGGACGAGGCCGGATCGATGCGCGCCGAGCTGGCGGCCGCGCTGGACCAGGCGGGCGCGGGGCAGCAGGCTGAGGCGCTGGCAGCCGCCTGGGCGGGGCGCTTCGCTGCTCTGGTGTCCTCAATCGGCGAGGGCGCGCCATGGCGATCCACCGACGACCTCAACGCCGAAGCGCTCGCCGACGCGCTGCGCGACGGCCCGCGGCTGCCGGAGGCTACCGCCCGGCGTCTGGCGCTGGCCGGACACCGGCTTAGGCCCTGGCCGGACGCAGAGGCCGCGCTAAGCCGCCTCGCCGGGCGTTTTACCATCGTGGCATTGTCGAACGGCAACCTGTCGATGCTGACCGACATGTTCGCGGTCGGCGGGCTCACCTGGCACTGCGTGCTGTCCGGCGAGATGGTGCACGCCTACAAGCCCGATCCTGCCGTGTACCGGCTCGCGCTGGACCGGCTGGCGCTCGACCCGCGCCGGACACTGATGGTCGCCGCCCACCCCTGGGACCTGCGCGCCGCCGCAGCCCAGGGGCTGCGCACCGCTTACATACAACGCGCAGGTGAAGGTGTCCCGCAACCGTCGGACAGGTTCGACCTGGCCGTCCCCGACCTGGCCGCCCTCGCCGATGGCCTGGTTACCAAGGCATAACGCAGGCCGCCGGCGTCCAAGCGATCGCGCAGAAGTAGGCCAGCCACCCGAGCCGGCCGACGAACGCGAAGCCGCCGCCGCGAGGCCATCACCGCCCTCGTCCACCCTCTGGTGAGGCCAGCCGACTCCGGCTCCCAAGCCACCGGATCCCCCTGCGGACGGCAGGGATGCTCCCCGCTGCCCTCCCCCGCACTTCGCCGCGCCGGTGCAGCCATACGGCGGTACCTCACCGTAACGATCGAGGGCCCAGAACGAGATGAGATCAACCCTGATCATCTTAATGACGAGGCGTATGCAGCCCTGGCCGGACGACACGGATACGACAATCCGGACCTGGCGGCGCCAGCGGACCTTGAGACGGGTGCCACGCCGCCTTATGGGGTGGCAGTGCGTGTTCCTTAGCTTGGCCGTTCCTCGGAAGGGGCGCCGGCGACGAGGTCCCGCAACCGATTCCAGCGCTGCTGGTAACGCTGGTCGTAGCGGTGTGCGGCGCGTGCCGCTCGCTGCGGTCGGCTCGTGTAGTGATGCCTCGCCCACCAAGACCCCGGCTTGGCCAGCCTGATAGCGCCAACGAAGGCGACAATGCTGATGACGATGCCGATGACACCAGTCGTGACCTTACCCTTGAGCAGGCATATCACGCTGAGTACGAGATCGATCGCGAGAACGGAGACAGACGACCACCAGGCCGACGTGCCGATACGGCCGGACAAGAAGCTGGCCCCGCCGATGAGCGCCCCGGTCACCACAAGCACGCAGAAGATCGCGTCGACGGACTTTCGGCCCTCGCTGGCCCAGTAGACGTCCTCAAGGTGAAGCCAAAGCGCGAACTCATCGACGGTCAGGCCGACGCCCACCCCGAAAACGGCAGCGGCAGCGTCGAGGGACGCTCCTTGCGGTGTTGCGGACACAAGGACGATTCCCGTGCCGATGATGATCAAGATACCGAAAACCTGGTGATGGATATGAGCGCCCGCGATCCGCACGTTGCCCAATCCGGCGCCGCTGCCACTGCCGGAGCGGATCAGCCTGGTCACCGTTCTCGTAATGAGAAAAGTCACCAGGATCGCGAGGAACATCCACATCATCGGCCCCAGCGAAGATCCGCCCCCGCCGACCGAGATCGCGAACCCCGAAGCCAGAGATCGAACGGCAGGCTCAGCCCCGGCTCGCACAACGCCCTCCCTGCCTACCACCCGCTGCATAGAGCCCACGCAGCGGGATAACCCGACGACCTGCGCCGGCTGACTCCAGCACACCTTCCCCCGATGGCGCTGTACCGAACAGATCATCTGAGCCCCGCCGCTAGCTGCACGCGGCAGTTCGCCACGGGGACTACGGACTACCCGGCGCCCCGGCGCAGAATGAAATGTGATCGATGAGGCTGAACTACGCCGGATGAGCCAGGATGAGCGACGTCAGCTGGCCCATGCCCTAGCCGCCCTTGACAGGCCGCATCCGCTGACCGATCCGCGGATGCGGCGCCGCATGCGGTTCGGCCTGCTGTTCGTGACGGGGTGCTGTATCGCCTTGGCCGGGTGGATCGCGATCCTCATCCTGACCTTGCCCGGGCGCTATACCTCGACCGACTGGCAGACCGTGTGGGTCGGGCTGGACCTCGCTGAGCTGGCCGGGTTCGCCGCGACGGGCTGGGCGGCATGGCATCAGCGCCAGATCGTCACCTTCTTCATGATCATCACGGGGACGCTGCTGGTGTGTGACGCGTGGTTCGACGTGGCGCTGAGTTATGGCTCGGGCGATTTCACGACGAGTATCGTCTCGGCGCTGCTGGTCGAGCTTCCGATCGCTTTCTTGATGTTCGCCACCGCCTGGCGCCTGATACGGGCGACCGTCCAGATCTTCATGGAGGTGAGCGGAGTCACCGGGCAGGCGCCGCCGCTGTGGCGCGTGCCGCTGTTCGCGGACGGGCTGGAGGAGGCGCTGCCCGCCAGGCTCAGGCCGCAGGCCAGGGATCTCACAGCCGGCGGACGCGCCTCGTCTTAGCTTGTTCTTTAACCTGCGCGTTCATGCCGTGCCTTGCGGGCACAGCCGGTTAGCCCGGTCCGGGTGCCGATAGCGTCACTGGGCTGCCCTGGGCGGGAGGGAACGTGCGCAGCGGCCCGGTGCCGGTCCAGAATCCGAGCTGGTAGTACCCGCTGTCGGGATTGGCCGCCAGCGCCCACAGCACTCCCCCCAGCCATCAGTGTGTACCCGCCGATCCGGGCGCGCCAGCGGCCGGCAACCAGCGGGTATGTCAACGGCGGGCCTGACCAGCTTCGGCCATGATGACCCGATGCGGTATCCGGCCATAGACCCCTTCGACTCGGGGATCCTTGAGACTGGTAGCGGCCACCAGGTCTGGTGGGAGCGTGTAGGGAACCCGCATGGAAAGCCAGCAGTGGTACTCCACGGCGGCCCGGGGTCGGGGGCGCAGCCGTGGTGGCGCAGTTATTTCGACCCCGATCGCTACAGCGTGACCCTCTTTGACCAGCGGGGCTGCGGGCGCAGTCGTCCGCTGGCGAGTGAGCCGGACATCGATCTGTCTGCGATCACGACGCAGCACCTGATCGATGACATCGAGGCGTTGCGGGGGCTGCACGGCGTCGATCGCTGGCTCGTCTTCGGCGGCTCCTGGGGCTCGACGCTGGCCTTGGCGTATGCGGTCGAACATCCCTCTCGGGTGAGCGAGCTCGTGCTGTGGGGGGTGACCACGACTACCCGGCACGAGGTGGACTGGCTGACGTGGAGCATGGGCGAGATCTACCCAGAAGCATTCGCTGAACTGCTCGCGCTTGTGCCCGGCCTGGAGCGTGGCGGCAATCTTCCGGCCGCCTACAACCGCTTGCTGATGAGCCAGGACGCGGACCTGCGAGAGCGTGCTGCTCGATCTTGGTGCGCGTGGGAAGACCGACTGGCAACCCTGCATGGGCCGCCGAAGCCGAGCCCTCGCTACGCAGATGCCAGGTTCCGCCTAGGCTTCGCTCGCCTGGTGACTCACTTCTTCGGCCAGCACGCGTTTCTCCCGCCTGACGGCATCAGCGGGCGCACCGACCGCATCTCCGATGTTCCGGCGGTGTTCGTTCGTGGCCGGCTAGACATTGCGTCGCCGCTCGGTGTGGTCTGGCGGCTCACACAGCAGCTCCCGCTTGCCACCCTGCATGTAGTCGAAGACGAAGACCACGGCGGAGCCGACATCACAGATCAACTTCTCGTCCAGGCGACGGATCGCTTCGTACAGTGACCTGGCCTCCGCTCAAGGACCCTCGGCATCCCGGCCCGGGACGCGCAGATCATCCTCGGCCATGCGCACGTTGTCACTAGGCAGCAGATCTACACGAACGTCGATGAGATCGCCCGCCGCGATGCGGTGACGAGCTCAACGGGCGGCTCGGCGGGGCCAAATGAACGGACCGTTGCGGTCAACCTCGTTGGTCAAAGGCTTGCCGCTCAAGGCGGTGTTACCAGGTCACCGACCTGGATACGGCCCGGCTGGACGATCTCGCACCAGACGCCGAAGGTGATGTCGTTCTTGCCGCGGAGCTGGGCCAGCGCGTGCAAGATGCGCGCGTCAGTTGCGCCTGACTCGGGGTTGCGGGTGGTGACGACGCAGCGCGGCACAGGCGCTAGGACGCCTAGCGTAATGCCGCCGATGGTCACCTGTTGCCCGCTCCAGCTGTGCTCGGCCCAGGGATGAGCGCCCGTGACCGTTATGGTCATGCGGAATCGGCGCGGGTCAGGAGTCGTGCCGCTGAACTTCGCGGCGAGCGCGTGCAGCGATGCCTCGGACATCAGCGTCACAGGACGATCATCGGTACCCAGGTGGTCTGCAGCCCGCTGGAACAGGTAGACGGCCTGGCCCAGGTAGCCAGACAGCGCGGCGCTCAGCGGCCCGGGTATGACCCGTCCGGGTATTTTTCGGCCGTCGTACATCCGGGTAACCGCCGCGTTCCCGGGCTCGGGCACGTCTTGGACGACGCTGCCGTCAGGGAAACGCAACGCCAGGAGGTTCCGGGCCGGGTCCCAGGAGGGCTCGATCCGCACCAGGCCCGGGTTCCGGGCGGTCAGGAGCAGCTTGCCCTCGTCATCGACGATGAGGAATTCACGGTCACCTGTTGCCCCCTGGTAGCCGAGCTGGATCTCCGTGCTGCGCTGCAGCCGCATGCCCTTGACCGGCGCGATTGCCAGCTGAGAAACGGTGACCGGCAACCCTCCTCACCTCCTGCCGACGACGCTAACAGTTGGTGGCGCTAACCCTGACGCTTCACCACCGCTGCCCCGCCACCAGGCCGACCAGCCCATTGGACTTAACGATCCGCGCGAGTGCGCGGCGCGAGCGGAATGGTGACTACCTTGCCCCCTTGCGGGCGCCCGCCACTGGGCGGCTCCGCTACGCCGACGTCTACCTGCCCGGCCCCTGTACGGGCAGGTAGACGCGGGCGTAGCCGGAGCCGCGTTGTGCTCGGCGACCGCAAGCGGACGCGGAATGTGGCCGAGCCCGGGTGGCGGACTCACCGGATGCCGGAGCAGCCCCCTCGACTGCTCCGGCATCTGCTGGTCCATGTGCTGCGCGATGTTCCACGGTTTCGAGCTCGGGCTGCATGGCGCTGACGGCCCGGCTCGCCACCCGGCTTTCCAGGTCGGCGTCCCCTAGGTCGGAGCCGGTCATGCCGTCACCTCGGCGAGCACCTGCTGGGTGGTGAGCTCGTGCCCATGGGAGCTGCGCGCGTGCTCGCGGATGGCGGCGACAAGCTGGCCGAACTGGTCGTCGCTGGCGACCCGGAACTCAACCCCGCAGGTGCAGCGGCCGACGTGCCCGGCCAGTGCACGTCCGGTGAAAGCGAGGTCAAGCACCACGCACGGCTCGTCCCCCTCCACCCAGGCGTCGTGACCGGCCGGCACCACGTGCGCGTCACCCGGGCCGAAGTCGTATTCGCGGCCGTCGTCCATCCGGGCGTGGAGGCGGCCGGAGATGATGTAGCCGGTGTGAGCCGCCTGGCAGGCTTCCGTGCCGACGACCGGCTTGACGTCGGTCGACCACTTCCAACCGGGCTGATATACGGTGCGGGCGATGGTGACGCCGGGCAGGTTGACCACGTTGAGCGAGGCGTGTTCGAGCGCGTGCCGCTCATCGGGCGTCTCGATGTTCTTGACGGCCACGATTAGTTTCGTAGCTTCCAGCATCCGGTGTTGCCTTCCCTTGGCCGGCTTGCCAGGCCAGCATGCAAGCCGGCCGCCTGCCGTCACATCGGGAACAACACGTAGATGCCAGCCGGGACTACGTAGTCGCCGAGGGAGGAAACGCCCGCTGAGAGTCGCGGGCTGGGGCCTCTGATACGGCTGCCACCAGGCCGGTTCGGGAGCGAGCGCCGGTCTTGCGCAGCAGGCTCTCGACGTGCTTCTCCACGGTCCGTGGCGACAGATGCAGCCGCTCTGCGATCTGCTTGTTGGCCAGCCCGCCGGCGACGAGGCGCAGCACGTCCGCCTCCCTGGCGGTGATTCCCGCTGCCGACCAGGGATTGGGCTGCGACTCCTTGAGCAGTTCGCGACAGCGCTCAGCCAGACGGGGCAGGTCCCGGCGATCAAATCCTGCCTCGGCCACGGCCAGCCAGCGAAGCGGGTCGCCCCATCCGTCGGCGAGAGCAGCGGGGGCGGCGCAGAACCTCGCCAGCTCACCCCAGGCCTCGCAGTTCGTGAAGCCGACGTCGCAGCCTGCCGCCAGTTCGTTGGCCCGCTGCCGTTGCCCCGCTCGCCCGGCCAGAACCGCCTCGGCATAGCCGATAAGGCTCCGGTTGGAGCGGATGGCGCCGACGCCCAGCCGGCGGGCCTCATCGATCGCCCGTGCCGCCCGGCGATCACCAAGTGAGGCCAGGAGCAGCGGCCACAGCGCTCGGAGCCCTGCGGGTTCGGCATGCGGAAGCCGGGCCAGGATCGCCATCCCCCTGGCGTAGGGTTCCACGGCCGCCGCGGCCTCGCCACCGAACAGAACCACTGCTCCCCGGCTGGCCCAGCAGATGCCCTCGACCATCTGGTCGTCCGGAGCGGCCGCGATGGCGCGGGCGGCGTAGCGCTCTGTCTGCCCGGCGTCGGCGCGCATGCTAGCGCTGCCGGTCAGCACCGCCAGCGCCTTGGCCCGGACCTGGTCCAGGCCGAGCCGCTCGGCGAGGCTGACGGCGGCCTGCGCGTGCGCATCACACGTGTCCAGTTCCCAGCGACAGGTGAAGGCCGCGGCGAGCTGGAGATCCAGAATCGCCACGGTACTCAGCGCACCCATCTGCTCGGCAGCGCGCCGCGCCTCGGACAATCGTTCCACTCCGGCATGATCAAGCAGGTCGATGGTGCCCAGCTCGTGCAGGGCGCGCAGCCGCCACAACGGCAGGTCAGCTGCCTCCGCGGTGACCAGCGCGCCCTCGAACGCCGCGCGGGCGGCGCTGAGATCACGCAGCCGGTGGCTTCGGCCGATCAGCTCCAGCGCATGACAGCGAACATCCGGAGCACTGCCTTCGGCCGCAAGGACGTCCTCGGCGAAAAGCCGGGCCTTATCGAGGTCATCGGCGGCGAAGGCCACCTCGGCATCGATGACGCCCATGCGGGCGCGCACCCCGGCCGGTGGGGCGGTTCCGGCCAGGCGCCGGGCGGCGCCTAGGTGGTGACGGGCCATCTCCCACCGCGAGGCACCCACCGCCGCCTGGCTGAGGCGAAGGTGAACCTCCGTCCGGAGTTCGGCCGCCTCGGTTCCCAGCCGGGTGATGAGCTGGCCGCCGGCCGCCGCTGCCTCCTCGACCCGCCCGGCCAGGGCCAGCGCTTCGACCAGCAGAAGTTCCGCCTGGTCCCGCTCGGGAGTGCCTTCGAGAAGGTCAGCGGCACGCCGTAGGGTACCGATCGCAGTGGCCAGCGCCCCCCAGGCCAGCGCCTGGCCGCCGGACTCGCTCAGCAGCATCCCGGCCCGGCGGCGGTCCCCGGCACGGTTCGCCAGCTCGACGGCCAGCTCACGCAGGCCGCCCTCCAGGCGCGGGTGTGCGGCGTCCAGAACGGCGAGCGCCGCCAAGGCCAGGGCCCGCTGGCGGGGTGGCAGCATGGTATCGAGCACCGCTTCGCGGGTCAGCGCGTGCCGAAAGCGGAAGGCCGTACCGTCGGCGCTCACCAGCAGTTGCTCGACAGCGAGCCCGAGCGTCTCCGCGGCCAGGGCCGCAGTCTGGCCGCTCACGGCCGGGAGCAGTTCCCAGTCGAAGTGGCGGCCAAGGATGGCAGCGGCCTCGATCACCGATCGCTGCGGTTCGCTGAACCCGGCCAGGCGCTCGCGGACCGTCTCGATGAACGACTCCGGCAGCCCGGGCGACGCCAGCAGGTCTTCCACCAGCAGCGGTACTCCTTCGGCGGAGGCCTGCACCCGGCGCAGGAGTTCCGCCCCTGCTCCCGGGATACAGGCATGGACCATGCGCGCCATGTCCTGATCGCTGAGCCGGTCAAGACTGAGGTGAACTACGCCGCGCCGGCCCCGCTGTCGGCGGGCCACTTCCAGGGCCGCCGACGGCCGGTTGCCGCGCAGCGTAAGTACGCACAGCAACGACTCGCCTTCAAGGTGCTCGCCGAGGTACTCCATCAGGGCCACGGTGTCCGGGTCCGCCCAGTGCAGGTCCTCCAGCACCATGACCAGGCCCTGCGGCGCGAGGCGCCGAAGAAGCTGGATCAGCGCCTCGCCGCGGATCCCAGGTGAGACCTCTTCACTCCCCGGAGCGCGGCCAGCCATCCCCGGCAGCAGCGCGCTCAGCGCGGGCAGCCAGGGCTCCATCGTCGCGTCATCGGGAACGGCCCGATCCCGGAGCAGTTGCACAAGCGCGTCCGTTAGCGGCCGGTAAGCAGCGGTCGCTGACTGCGGCACCGCCCGGCTGATAACGACTTGGATGCCACGGCCGGCCGCACGGCTGGCCGTCTCCAGGGCCAGCCGCGACTTGCCGATCCCCGGCTCCCCGGTGATCACTACACACCCGCCGTGCCCGGCCATAGCGGCCGTCAGCGCCGCGTCGACCGCCTCCAGCGCGGCGTCCCTGCCGATCAAGACCGGGCACAATACCTGCGCCATCCGCCTAGTCTGACAGCAATCCGTCGATATCGGAGAACGTCATCGGTTTACGGCACGGGCGGCGTGACAGCCCAGTGGCAGGTCAAGGTGGCCACCGCGGCACGGCGCCCTTCCAGCGTCGGCGGGGCCTGGCTGGCACTGGCCTTCTGCGGCCCCTGAAGGCGTCGGTTACAGGAGGGAGGTGAGCTCGGTCACGATGTCCGCCGCTGGCTGTGGCTGCCTCGCGAGTGCGACGCCCTGTCCGGCCCACATCGAGAGCGCTTCGATCTCACCGGTGGTCCCGACCATCGGTGGGGCTGGCTCGTAACGAACGATCGCTTCGCCGGAGGCGAAGTGCGCGATCACGTCGCCCGCTCCTGGCCGCTGCGCGAGCGGGGGGCGGCCCGCGGCCTCCCACGCCTTGGCCGTTGAGTTGCGGAGCGCGCGGTGCGGAGAATCGGGCCACCCGACCTCGTACAGGTTGGGGTACAACTGCGCGTCGGTCTCGGCCGCGGCTATCAGCCGGCGCCGGTAGTCCTCGTGGATCGGCATCTCCTCGGCCATCAGGAAGCGCGTGCCCAGCCACGCGGCCTGCGCGCCGAGGGCGAGCACCGCGGCGACGCCGCGGGCGTCACCGATCCCGCCGGCCGCGATTACCGGCACCGGCGCCACCGCGTCCACCACGGCGGGCACCAGCGGCAGGGTCCCGACGGTACCCCATACGTGCCCGCCGGCCTCCAAGCCCTGAGCGACGATCACGTCCACGCCGGACGCGACCGACCGCCGGGCCTCCTCGGCATTCCCGACCGTGTGCAGGACGATTCCCCCGGCGTCGTGCACAGCGTCGATGTAGCCGCTGGGATCCCCCCACATGAACGAGACGATCCGCAAGCCGGCCTCGAGGGCCTGGTCAAGACGGCGGTGCTGATCCTCGGCGAGAACGAGGTTACCGCCGAACGGCCGCTCGGTCAGCGCCGCGGTCTCACGAACGGTGGCTCCGGCGTCATCGGACCAGGTGAGCGTCACCATGCCGAGCGCGCCGGCCTTCGAGACCGCCGCGGCCAGGCCGGGAATCGCGGCCATGGGCGCCTGGACGATCGGCTGGTCAATCCCGAGCATCTCGCATACCGGCGTTTTCACTGCCTCCGCCCCTCCGCGATCTTTGCTGGTCGCCAGGTGGACCTGCCTCGCGTGTCTCGCCGCGGCTTAGCCAAGCGCCGCAAAAGCAACCGCCGCTCTGTCACGTATACGGTGCCGACGCCGTCACGTATACGATGTCGGCACCGACTTGGGAGACCGCCGGTCCCATCCGTGAAACTTCGAGAAGTCGCCGGCGTCCCAGGCTTCGCGGAGACCCGGGGTGCTCAGATCCCAGTCCGGGCGGATCTCGCTAGTGGCGGCACGCAGATCATGCCACAGGTCGTAGAACGACGGGCGGCCCCAGAACCAGTAGCCGTTGTAGACACTGTGAACAACTAGCCCGGGCTTGAGCACCAAGGTGTGCGGGATCATGGGGTTGTGCTCGGGGTCGGTGTACTCCTGGATGTCCAGGTCTTGCTGGACGGTCCGGCCGGGATCGGACAGGAAGGTCCACTGGGCGCCCACCGACGCGCGGAACTCCTGCAAGGTGTGATGGTCGTCGGTGGCGATCGTGGCGATCTGGGTGTAGGCCACCGCCACCTTCGAGTAGTTGGCGGCCAGCTCGAGGTGCTGCTGGTGCTCTTTAGGGCAGTAGTTGCCGCGCGCCAGGGTAAGGATCAGCGGATCGCGGCCCTGAAGCTCGCTGAGCGTACGCACCGTGCCGGTCTGATCCGGGAGGGAGTAATCAGGGAAGACGCCGCCAGGTCTGATGTCAGGACGCATAGGACTCATGATCGCACCCGGGACCGTCCCGTCGCGCCCGTTAACATCCCTGGCCGGTACCCTGGCGCCCACGGCTCGGACATCCACGCTGTGTATGCGGAGTGGAGCGCACGAGGCGCCGACTTCCTCACGCCGCCGAAACAGCACAAGACCGAGATCCGCTGCTACATACGTGACCCCGATGGGTACCTGATCGAGGTGGGCCAGACCACCTTGCCGGGCGGCTGGCGCCAGTTCCTGAACCCGTGAGGAAGGATCGCTCCCAACGAGCCGTCAGCACCCGTCGTAATCCGTCCAGTTCGACGCACCACCGGCAGCGATCGCGTTGTCGAATATCTGATCCTGGTAGGCGGGGCCGGCGACGCCGTATTCGCTGGCCGCCCCGCCGTACTTTTCCCAGGTGCCCAGCTGGAACTGGTACGCACCGCCACCGTTGCCAGGACCCCAGGCGTAGCTGCCGCCCTCTTCGGCGTCGCGGATGCAGACCCCCAGCGGTGAGTCGGCGGCATCCCCGCCGCCGCTGGACGGCGGGGCCGGAGCCGGGGCCGGAGCCGGGGCCGGCTGCGCTGTTGCCGGCGGAGCCTGCTGCTGCGCGACCCGGACGGCAGCGAGGTGCCTGCTGCGGGCGGCCCTCCTGGCCTGCCGGACGATGCGGGCCTCCAGGGTGCCGATGTCGCGGTGAATGGCGGTAGCCACCCGGTCGCTGGTGAAGCCTGCTGACCTGGCGCTGGTCATGGGAGCCGCGAAGTCAGAGGGCCCGGGCGCCGCGGACCCGCCGTGCAGGGACGCAACGGCCGCAGCCACGCCTGCGAGCGTCGCTGCGGCCACGATCGGTGCCCCGAGCCTGACGGTGGATGCTTTGCGCTTGGCATGCCGGGGTGCTGCTGGCATCACGCTCCAGACCGCGAGACTCCGCGTTCACGCGGCGAGCTGACCCCAACTGGCGTCAGGTGGCCCGGCAAACGCCTGTCCCGGGGAACCTACTGGAAACAAGCGGCACGCGCGGGAAAACGCGGGAAACACGCCGACCAGGAAAGGGGGCGGAAGAGAGATCCTGTCGGCGAGCTAAGACCGGGGAGATACCGCCGCCGGTTCCCCTCGTGCCTGCTGGCTAGTGGTCCAGGTCCGGCCGGATCAGGTACTTCTGCCCGGTGGCCTGCTGCGCGTAAGCGGCGAGGCTGTCCAGGGCCAGTGCCCCTGGCAACGAGACCTCCGCAGCGTAAATGCTGGCGAAGGTGGTCTTCAGCCCGGCCGCCACCCGATCGCGCAGCCGGAGCATGCCTTCCAGCCCGATCTTGCCGAGGAACGGGGTCAGCAGCCAGCCGCCGATGCCCCAGGCCATGCCGTAGTTGCGGGTCAGCTCGGTCGGGCTCTTGTCGAGCGAGCCGTAGATGTAGACCTGCTTGTGTACCGTCGATCCATACCGGCTGTAGCCGCCGGCCGTCGCGTTCGCTGCCGCCTCCATGCAGGACAGGATCTGGCTGGCGAGCTTGCCACCGCCGGTGGCGTCGAAGGCCAGCGTGGCACCGGTCTGCGCGAGGGCGGCGGTCAGCTCGTCCATGAACTCCGGATGGCTGGAGTTGCAGACGAAGGCGGCGCCCGCAGCGCGCAACAGTTCCTCCTGCTCGGGCTTGCGCACGATGTTCACCAGCGGGATCTGGTCTTCCCGGCACAGCCGGTTCAGCATCTGGCCGAGGTTGGAGGCCGCGGCCGTGTGCACCAGCGCGACGTGGCCCTCCATCTGCATCGTCTCGATCATGCCGAGCGCAGTCATCGGGTTCACGAACGAAGACGCGCCATCGGCGGCCGTCGCGTCTGGCGGCAGTTCCAGGCAGAAGGCGGTGTCCACGGCGCGGTACTGCGCGTACATCGCGCCGCCGGCGGCGGCGACCTTCTTGCCGAGCAGCTGCTGCGCCGCGTCCGAGGCACCTGCCGCCACTACGGTCCCCGCCCCTTCGTTGCCGACCGGCATCGGCGTGCCGACCCGCGCGGTCAGCCCGCGCATCGCCGCGTCCGGGATCGGCGCGGTGACCACGGGCCGGTCCGGCGTGCCCGCCGAGGCCGCCGCGGTCACGTCCGCTCCGGCCAGGAGCAGACCTAGGTCGGACGGATTGACCGGGGCCGCCTCGATTCGGATCAGTACCTCGCTCGGGCCCGGCTGCGGTACCGGGACGGTGTCCAGGGACAGCTCGAGCGTCTGGTCGGCCCGGACCAGGGACCGCAGTTGCCATGCCTCGGCTGGGATCTGGGCTGCCATCGGGTCAGCTCCTTATCTTCGTCCCGGTGATGCTAACCGGAATGTGCCGGTCTAGCGGCGGGCGGCCGGCCGATATTCCGCGCCGGACCCGGCCGCCTCCAAGTGGGCCCATGGCAGCACGACCAGGCTCGGCCCCAGCCGGACGGTGGTCGCCCGCACCGCCCCGCCCTCGATTAGGCACCGCCGGACACGCCTCGACCGTGGCGGCCAACACCGCAACGGCACCTAGGCTGGCTGACTCCGCGGGTCGGGGTTCCGGGCGTTCGTGGAGGATCAAGTCATCAGGTCGCTGACACCGATGTGTTCGAGAAACCGGGCGGCGACGCCACTCCCCGATATGCCGAGCAGGATCAAGGCCCGTCGTGGTGCCGCCGCGACCGGGTCCATGCGCGGGCAAGAATCCGCACCAGGCTCAGCGAGGCCAGGACGACGATGGTCAGGTCCACTGCGGGTACCCAGCGGACCTGGTCGCCTTTCACGACGTAGGCGCCTGCAGGCAGGACCAGACCGCCGAAGCCTCCGCCGGCGTCCGCCGGTCCTGAATTCTGGGGTGTTGCGTCGTGTACCGCCGGGGCCCCCTCATACAAGGGGTCGAGATCGGCGGCCGAGTCACCGTCGCGAGGGCGTGAGGTACCGCCGCCGCCGCCTCCGCCAGCCACCAGCGCGACCGGAATGATGAGCACGCCGTCCTTCTCGTACGCGGTGCCGAAAGCGCGGCGCACCGAGAGATTGTCCGACAATTTCGTCAAGAGGTCATCCACGTCCATATCAAGAGCCTCCTCCGCTCCGAGTTGAGCCATCTGCTTTAGTGAGGCCAGCATCCTGGATCGAGAGCCTGCCACCGGCCGCGGCCGTGGTCGAGACGCTACAGACGTGCCGCGAGCTGGCGGCCTGTTACAGAGTTGCGGATTCTCGGACTGTCGGGTGGGCCTTCCGGCACCTGGCGGTTTACCGCCCAGTCGGCCGCGGTCAGGCCGGTTCCGTGGCCGGGGCGGCGCGCTAGCAGGCGGGGCTGCCTGCTACAGCCGACGTGAGTTTCCGGGCACCTGCCTGGCCGACGTCGCCCGCTCGTTTGACAACTATTAGCTCATAGTCATAGCTTTCCAGCTATGAGTCGTAGCTATCTGAGGACTGGCCGCCGTGCCTAGGGCAGGGCTCAGCACCGACGGGGTGGTCGATGTCGCCCTGGGCATCGTCGATGAGCAAGGGCCCGAGGCGCTGTCGCTATCGGTGGTCGCCACCCGCGCCGGGGTGGCCGCGCCGTCGCTGTATAAACATGTGGCGAGCCTGGCCGAGCTGCGGTCACGGGTAGCCGCCCGGGTCCTGGCCGAGATGACCGAGGTGGCCACCGCAGCGGTATTGGGGCTGAGCGGGGACGCAGCGATCGCCGCACTGATGAGACGGCTGCGCGCCTACGGCGTGGAACATCCCGCCCGCTACCTGGCGGTGCCGCCGGACCCGATGCGCGACCCGGCGCTGGCGCAGCCAGCGGGCCGCCTTCTCGAGGTGTTCCTGGCCGTGCTGCGCGGCTACGACCTGCACGGCGCCAGCGCGATCCACGCCACCCGGTGCCTGCGCGTGATCGTCCACGGCTTCGTCTCGATCGAATCCAGCGGCGGCTTCGGCCTGGCCGAGGACCCGGCCGAAACCTACGAACAGCTCATCCAGATGTACCTCGCATCGTTGCCCCGGCCCTGACCCGCCGAGGCTGACAACCACGGGAGACACACATGTCCACCTCTGCAACCCGCATTCGCGCGGGCGCCGCCGCCCTGGCGGCGGCCGGCGTGCTGTTCCTCGCTTACCCAGCCCTACGGCCCTGGCACGACGAAGGCACCGTCGCCGGGGCAACAGCATCGATGAGCTCCGGTGCCTGGGTGACCGCTCACTTCTTCGCGATGCTCGGGTTCATCCTGATACCGCTGGGCCTGCTGGCCCTGCGCACGGCGCTCGCCGCCACCGGGGCCGAGCCGCTAGCCCTGACCGCAGCGGTACTGGCCTGGATCGGCTCCGGACTAGTGCTGCCCTACTACGGAGCTGAGGACTTCGGGCTGCACGCGATCGCCGGGTCCGCCGGGCCCAGGGCCGACCTTCTCAGTCTCGTCCATGCGGTGCGCTACCAGCCGCTCGCGATGAGGATCTTCGCCGTCGGGCTGCTGCTGCTGGCGGCCGCAGCCATCATGGCGGCGATCGCAGTGTGGCAGTCACACGTCCTGCCGCGCACCAGCGGCATCGTGTTCGCCACCGGAATTGCGCTGTTCCTTCCGCAGTTCTTCGGCCCCGCCGCCGTCCGGATCGCCCACGGCATCCTGCTGGCCGCAGGCTCGATCGTCCTCGCCACCGCACTATGGGCATCGGCCGGCCCCGCGCCGCCGCCACCCCACTCACGGGCAGTTCTTCCCCAGATGTCAGCGGCGTGGCCGCCCGTTACCCTGCCGGATGGAGGATCCCATCATGAAGATCGCGCCGGGCATCCACCGGATCGGCGAGAACAGCATGATCAACGCGTACCTTGTCGAGCAGGCCGGCGAGGTGACGATCATCGACGCCGGGGTGTCCGGCTTCTACAAGGACATCACCCGGGAACTGGCCGCGATGGGCCGCACGCCCGCCGACGTCCGGGCGCTGATCCTCACCCACGGGCACACCGACCACATCGGTTTCGCTGAGCGGCTGCGCCGCGAGTGGCGGATCCCGGTGTCGGTCCACGAAGCCGACGCCGCCCTGGCCCGCGGCGAGGTGCCGAATCCGTCGAAAGGCTACGGCCCCGTCAAGCTCGGGCCCCTCCTAGGGTTCCTGTGGTTCTCGCTCCTGCACGGCGGGCTTCGTACCCCCAAGCTGCAGCAGGTCGCGACGTTCGGCGACGGGGCAACCTTGGACGTCCCGGGCAGCCCGCGGGTCACGTTGACGCCCGGCCACACCCCCGGCAGCGCCGCGCTGCACGTCGCTTCGCTCGACGCGCTGTTCGTCGGCGACGCATTCGCCACCTACGCGGTGACTACGGGGGCACGCGGCCCCCAGGTCGCGCCATTCACAGCGGACGCCGCCCAGGCGGTCGAATCGCTGGCCCGCCTGGATCCGATCTCCGCTGATCACGTACTTCCCGGGCATGGCGCCCCCTGGACCGGCGGCGTCCAGGAAGCGATCCGCCAGATCCGCCAGCGGCACGACAGCGGCAGCTAACTCGACGACCCTGGAACAACAAGGTCTCTGCCCATAACGGTTCGGGTCCGCCATGTGGCATCCCGGCCGTGACACGAGTGAGGCCCTTAACGCCACATCGGCCCGTCCGGGCACCGCCCTCGGCCTGGTCCTAGGACGAACGGCCGATGGGCACGCGGAGTACGCGGCGTTACCGTCATCGCATGACGGACTTGGTGCGTGCCGTATCTATCGCGGATATCCCGGACGGGCAGGGCAAGCTCTGGCGTCATGGCGACAAGCGGATCGCGTTGTTTCGTACCGCCGCGGGGGTGTACGCGGCGGACAACCGGTGTCCGCACCAGGGGTACGCGCTGAAGGACGGCGACATCCGCGGCGAAGTGCTGACCTGCGCGTGGCACAACTGGAAGTTCCGGCTGACGGACGGCAAGTGCGTGTTCGGCGGGGAGAACATCCGGACGTATCCGGTGTCGGTGCGTGACGGGTGGGTGTATGTGGACGTCACCGATCCGGCGCCGGAGCAGATCGCGCCGGAGTTGTTCGTGAGCCTGCTCGACGCTATGGGTGAGGTGGATACCGGCCGCCTCGCCAGAGACACGATGCGCCTGCGCGCGATCGGGACGCCGCTGGCCGAGGTGGTACGCGCGGGCGTGACGTATGGCGCGACCCGCGCTGAATACGGCTGGAATCACTCCCTGGCCACGCTCGCGGATTGCCTGACGATGGCGAGCGCGTTCGAAGGCCCGCTGAGCGCGCTGCCGGTCATCCAGGGCCTGTCTACGGTGAGCCGGACCGAGGTGCGCCTGCCGCCGCGGCCCCAGCCGGACCCGCTGGATGTCGTCGGGTCATACGGCTCGGTGGCTGACGGCCTGGCCGCGTTTTCTCCTCTGGTCGACGCCGAGCAGGGCGAGGACGCCGAGGCGCTGCTGCGCGGACTGCTGCAGGCCGGCGCGCCGCCGGGGCAGATCCGGCATGTGTTCCTTGGCGCGATCACCGATCACTTCCTCGGGTACGGGCATCCGATGATCTACTGCCAGAAGGCGTTCGACTTGCTCGACCGGATCGGCTGGTCGCAGGCGGACACGGTGCTGGCGCCGCTGGTGCCTGCGATCACCTGGTCCACCCGCTACGACCGGCTTCCGTATATGCGCCGCTTCCTGCGGGCCTGGCGGGCGGTAGAAGACGACCTGGGTGTCCGCGCCCCCGCCACCCGGGATCATGGCCCTGCCGTCTCCCCGGCCTTCACCAGCGCCCCCCCGACCGCAGATCCGGATGTTCGCGGCCTGCACCGGGTGCTGCTGGAGGAGGGACCGGAAGAGGCGGTCGCTGCGGTCACCAGTGCGGTGCGCGGTGGCGTGCCCGTGCCGCAGATCATCGACGCGATCGCGTCGGTGGCGGCGGCCCGGCTGGGCCGGTTCGACATCGCCTCGGATACCGACGACTCACAGGACGCCGGCTGGCTCGACGTCACGCACACGCTGACCTACACCAATGCGCTGCGCTGGGCGTGGTCGGCCGACCCGGGCCCGCAGGTCCTGCGCGGGGTCTTGCATGCGGCCTGGTTCGTCCAGTGGACGTCGAAGTTCGACGCCAAGGGAGATCAGGCTCCGGTGGAGCCATATCCGGGGTCGGACACAGACGCGGTGCTGACGGCGATCAGGAAGCGTGATCCGGACCAGGCGGTCGCGCTGGTCAAGGGCTACGACGGCCCCGCCGCGCCGCTGGAGACCGCGCTCACCCACGCCGCCGCCGAGGACAACTCGACCGCGTCGATCATGGTCGCGCACGCGGTCAAGACCACCACCGCCGCGATCGCCGAGTCCCGGGCCGGCCCGGCCGGACGGGCACCGCTGGCCGCGGCGGCCAGGTTCCTGGCCGCCCCCAAACGCGAGCGGTTTGTCTACCAGGCAACTCTCGACGCGATCGACTTCATCCAGGGCCGCGCCAAAGGCGACACCGAGGGTTAGAGCTGTTCCCCATCACTCAGCACTGAGGCCCTTGGGGGGTAATCAGGCAAAGGGTGCCGAGGCAAACAGGTTGAGCCCCAGCGCTTCTGAGAGGTACCTGGTGATGCGCTGTCCCCGCACGCTGTTACCCGCCGCATCAAGGGGAGGGGAGAACGTGCCGAGGCCCCCCTTGCCCGGCGACACAGTCACGATGCCCCCCGCGACCCCGCTTTTGCCCGGGAGACCCACGTCGTACAGCCACTCGCCAGACTGCTCATATAGCCCCGCTGTGGCCAGCACGGCCAGCACCCGCTTGCAGTAGCGGGCCTCGATGGCCTGCTCGCCGGTGACCGGATTCACGCCGCCATTCGCCAGGGTGGCCCCCATCACGGCCAGGTCCCGCGCGCTGACCCGCAAAGAACACTGGCGGGTATAGACGTCGGTGGCGAGATCGGGGTCGCAGTACATCCGGCCGTAGCCGTCGAGGAGGTGGGCGATACCCCGGTTGCGATCGTTGGTCGCCGCCTCGGACTCGTACACGTCGCCGTCCATCACCAAGCGCCGCCCGGCGAATCGCGACATCGCGGCGACGATGCTCTCGAATTTCTCCTCAGCAGTCGTGCCCGGCACCAGGCTCGTGGTGGCAATGGCCCCGGCATTGACCAGCGGATTCATCGTGCGATCGGCGTTGAGCTCAATGGCCATCACCGAGTTGAAGGGCAGCCCGGTGCTGTTGACACCTAGCTTCCGGCGCGCCTGATCATGCCCGAGAGCGTGACAAACCAGGGCAAAGACAAAAAGCTTGGAGATGCTCTCGATGGCGAACTCCTGGTCGGCGTCGCCAGCCGAGAACAGCCGCCCGCGAACCCCGGCAACACAGACGCCGAAAGCGCTGGGCGGCGCCGCTGCCAGGGCAGGAATGTAATCGGCGACCGCTCCGTCGCCGAGATGGCGGTAGCGCTCGTAGCCAGCCGAGATGAGGGCCTGCACGTCAGCATCGGATGGGAGCGCCCCGGTCGACACGTGTCCGGTCTCAAGGTGGTCGCCGGGGAGGGCATCGTGGTCCATGTTCATCCTCGGGCTGGCGAGTGCTGCCCCGGATTCCACCGGCGGCCGGGATCAGCCGGACCGATGGTATCGGGCCCGCCGATCCGCAACAAAACCCAGACGACAACATGAACCTTCCCGCCAATGACCTGCCGTGACCAGGCCGTGCCGGAAGGCGGGCCACTGCGTGGCGCGCCAAGCGTTATTCTTGGCGCGCTATGAGCGCCGAAACACCGCCCGTCCGCGAACTGCACCTGATCGTCGGGTTTGACGGCTCTCCCGCGGCCACGCGGGCGCTCGACACCGCGGCGCGCCTGCTGGCGGTCCGGCCGCCGGGCCGGATGACGGTGGTCTGGGTGGCTCACCTGACCAGCACGGTGAGCCTGTCGGCCGACGCCGTGACCATCGTGGAACACGACTTTGACCGGGTGGCCCAGGAGCTTCGGGCGGCGGCCGCCGAGCAGCTGGGCGACAGCCAGGTGCCCTGGGACTTCCAGTGGCGCCAAGGCCTGATTGCCCACGAGTTGATCGCGGCGGCCGAGTCGGTTCAGGCCGCCCAGCCTGGCGACGTGGTGGTCATCGAAGTCGGGAGCTCGTCCAGCGCCATGCACCGCATGGTCGGCTCGGTCGCGGTCAACCTGGCCCGCCACTCACCGGTGCCGGTCACCATCGTGCCCTAGTGAGTCTCGCTCTGCTCGGGGACGGGTGCCTCGTGGGCGCGGGCGGCGGTGACGATGAGCTCGATGACCGTATCCAGAGGCATCGCGGTGGAGTCGACCACCAGGTGATACAGGGACGCGTCGGCCGGGTCGCACCGGTACAGGCGGCGCACGTAGGCGGTGCGGGCCTTGTCGGCCGCCCACAGGCGCTCCCTCGCCTGCTCCTCACTGATGCCTTCGATCGCGGCTCCCTGGACGACGCGGCGCTCGGCCGGGCCGTCCAGCCGGACGTGAAAGCCGCGGTCCTTGCCGAGCACGACCGCCGCCGCCCGGCCCAGGATCACGCCACCGCGGCTGTCGGCGAGCAGGCGGTGAATCCCGGCCTCGCCGTGGCCGCGCAGGTACTCGTCCTGGTGGTGGGTGGACGGCGGCGACTGGGTGGGCCCGGCCGGCATCGCCTGGGTGAAATGAGCCAGCAGCCGGTGCACCGGGGTGACCTTGACCTCCTCCGCCGACAGCTGCTCATCGCACGGCCCGGGCTCCGCGACGTGGCCCTCGGACGTCGTGACCCGCTGCAGGAAGGGCAGGCCGAGCCGGTCGGCCAGGGCCGGGGCGATGACACTGCCGGCGGCGCCGTAGGCCGCCGACACGGTGATCAGCCGTACGGCGGGCCCGGGCGGGCCGGAAGAGCGGTCGGGCGGGAGAAGGGAGGGGTCGGGCGAGGTGGGGGTACGCGGGCTAGGGCCGTGAGACTGCTCGGGGGTCACGGACGCTCATCTCCTCCCTTGGTTGCACAACGGGCGGGGCGGCCTGGCCGACGGCCGGTGTCAGGGTGCCGGAGGGCAGCACCAGCGCGCACACGACCGCGGAAGCGGCCAGAATGGCGGCCGAGACCCAGAACCCGACCACGTAGCTGTGCACCGCCGCTTGGGCCAGGGCCAGCGGGCCGTGGCCGTGGGTCAGCACGTAGCTGGCCAGGGCACTGGCGGCCAGGGTGTTCAGCAGCGCGGTGCCGATCGAGCCGCCGACCTGCTGGTTGGTGTTGACCAGGGCCGAGGCGACGCCCGCGTCCGCCGCGCCGGCGCCGTAGGTCGCGGTGTTCAGCGCACAGCCGAACACCAGGCCCAGCCCGGCCCCGACCAGCACCAGAGCGGGCAGGATCCAGTCCAGGTAGCTGGTACGCAGTCCCAGTTGCGCGGCCAGGATGCTCAGGCCGACCGCCGCGATGAGCAGGCCGGCCGGGATCAGGGGCCGAGGCCCGGTCCGCGGCATCAGCACCCCGCTGGAGATGGTGGACGCCGCAACGATCGCCGCGATCATCGGCAGGAAGGCCAAGCCGGACTTGACCGGCGAGTAGGCCAGGGTCAGCTGCAGGTAGTAGGTCAGGAACAGGAAGATCCCGAACACGCCGATGGCGGACAGCCCGATGGCCAGGTACGCGCCGCCGCGGAAGCGGTTCGTGATAATCCGAAGTGGCAGCAGCGGATGCTGGACCCGCCGCTCGACCAGCACGAACACGGCCAGCAGGACCACCCCGGCCGCTAGCAGCCCAAGGGTCGTCGGGGCGCCCCAGCCCGCGGTGTCGGCTTCGGACAGCCCGTAGACCACGGCGACCAGCCCGGCCGCCACCAGGACCGTTCCCGGCCAGTCGATGCGCACGTCCGGGTCCCGGGGGTACGCGGCCAGCAGCCGCAGCGCGCCCGTGACCGCGACGACCGCCAGGACGACGTTGACGTACAGGCACCACCGCCAGGATAGGTACTCGGTCAGGAACCCGCCTAGCAGCAGCCCCACCGCACCGCCCGCCCCGGCGATAGCGCCGTAGACTCCGAACGCCTTGCCGCGCTCGGCCGGGTCGATGAACGTCACGGTCAGCGTCGACAGCGCGGCCGGCGCCAGCATCGCGCCGAACGCCCCCTGCGCGCCACGGCCGATCACCAGCATCGCGAAACCGGTTGCCGCGCCGCCCAGCGCGGAGGCCGCGCCGAAGCCCACCAGGCCGATGATCAGCATCCGCCGCCGGCCGAACAGATCCGACAGCCGGCCGCCGAGCAGCAGCAGCCCGCCAAAGGCCAGCGAATACGCCGTCACCACCCACTGCCGGTCGACGTTGGAGAACCCCAGCGCACGCTGGGCCGACGGCAGCGCAATGTTCACGATCGTGGCGTCCAGGACCACCATCAGCTGGGCCAGCCCAACCACGCCGAGAATCCACCAGCGCCGGGCCGGCCCCGCGGCCACACCAGACGACCCGGCCCGCTTCGACACAGCAACACCCGCCGGCTCGCTCATTCCAGGAGCCTACGTCCGCCGAAGAAGGTTGAGGAAGGCGGCCTGCTCATCCTTCGGGCCCCATCCCCCCCGCAGGCCGTGCTGCCCAGGGGCCGGCCGCCCTCATGATCACGCCGACGCTGGCCGCCGGACCCGGGCTGGCCGGGGAGCAGGCAGAAGAGCCGTTGCTGTCGATCAGCACCACCCCCGGGGCCCAGCCCCTGAGCTCGACGAGCCGCACGCGGCGATCATCAAAGCGGCCCGTCGGGAAGTTTGTCTGGTTTTCACCGCCGGATCTGAACCGGCCGGGCGGCTGGTACGTGGTAGAGGGCGTCAGGGGGGCGGCCCACTACTTTCGCAGTGCGCTGCCGCCGGGATGACTGTCGCGACGGCCCGAGCGGGGTAGCGGGGGGTGCGTCATGCGGTTAGCGGCGAGCATCCAGCCTGTGCGTTCTTCTCTGACCCTGGCCCTACGCGGCGAGCGATCTCAGGTGTCAGGAGGAGGACATCATGCAGGAAGCTCAATCGCGCACCCGGTCACGAAGGTGGATCGGGCGAGGCACCCTGGTGGCGCTGGCCGGCCTGGCCGCGTTCGGGATTTCACCCGCGCTGCCCGCGCTGGCGGCCTCGTGGTCGTCGCCGGTCGCGCTGCCGGGGTCGTGCGGCAGCTCGGTGGCGGTCAACCAGGCCGGGGCCATGGCGGCCGCCGGGACCTTCACGGCCCCCAACGGCACCACGCAGGCGGAGGTGTGCACCAGCCCGAACGGGACGACCTGGCAGGCGACAGACCTGGGCCAGGGCGGCAACGCGCCAACCTCCGGGCGGAGCGTAGTCGTGGCCGTCACCCCGGCCGGCCAGACGGTCGCGCTGTGGGGAAACTGGCCGTGCTCGACCTGCACCGCTGAGCTGGAGGCCGCCGTGCATCCGGCCGGCGGCAGCTGGGGCGCGCCGGTAACCCTCAGCACCAACCTGGACCTGTCCGACGGCGGGCTGGTGATCGGCGTGGACGGCTCCGGCAACGTCATCGCCGGCTGGGTCACGAACCCCGGTGATACCACCGTCGCGGTTCTCCCGGCCGGCAGCAGCAGCTGGGGGCCGGCCACGACGCTGTCGATCGAAGGCAACGACGGCCCGGCGCACAGCCTGAGCCTGGCCGTCAACTCCAGCGGGGGCGCGATCATCATGTTCAACGGAGGCCTCAACAACCTCTGGGCCCTCTCCGGCACCGTCACCGGCGGTTTTTCCGCCCCGGTCGAGGTGGCCTCGGGAGCCGGATCTAACCACTACCACCCGATCGGGACCTCGGAGGTCGCGCTCAACAACGCCGGGCAGGCGTCGGTCGCCTGGTCGGTACTGGACGGCCAGACCGGATTGCTGACCCGGTCCCCGTCCGGGACCTGGACCAACGACATAGTGACCACCCGGACCGCCCCCGCGGTTCCGGTATCCACCGCGATCGACGGGGCCGGGAACGCGATCGCCGTGTTCGGCTCGTCCTACTCCTGGCACCTGGCCGGGGGCAGCTGGCAGACGGCCGCGGCGCTGCCGTCCGGATCATCGGGCGGGCTGGCCGTCGCCGACCCGGCCGGCACCTTCGTCTACGCCGACACCACCGGCAACGCGTTCACCTTCACCGCCGGCGCCACCAGCTTCGGCACCGGCAGCGGATCACACACCAGCCTGGCCGACCTGAAGATCGTCCCCGGCCACGCCGTCCTGCTGGCCGCCAACGCCGTATCGACCGAGCCGGTGAGCTGACGGCCGACACATCCAGGCTCACCATCGAACCCCCGGCTACTGCCCGGGCTGACCGGAAGAAGGAACGCGACCCAGCAATTCACCCTCACCATCCGGGATGGGCCGCTCCCCACCATGTCGGGGAGCGGCCCCCTCTGGCTGGGAGCCCGCCGGAACCCTAGCAAGACGCTGCACAGCCAGATGGTCGCGCTGCTCGGGCATCAGCGACGGCGCGCGGCCGGTGGTCCACTTGATACGGTCTTCGGGGCTAAGCCAGGCCGCCAGTGGCTCGTGGCAGGCGTTTGCCAGCGCGCGCGATCACCGGCGCCACGGCCCAGCCTCTGGCGCTTGCCCGCGGCGAGAGGCAGCTTCGTAACGCAGCTGCATACGTAGTCATGTTCGGCCACGTCGCCGCGTTGCGCCTCAATCGGTGACCGGCCGAGACTGGGAACGGCCCAGCCCAGCCCATGTACGAGGAGGCTGCCGTGAACGAACAAGAACGGCTGGAAGCGGCGGTCGGCGAATGCCGCGAGATGATCCGCGAAGCCCACGCCGCTACCAAGGACCTTCGGGCCGCGGTCCGTGAGGCGAAGCGGGAGCTGCAAGATCTGGCCAAGGACGAGGTTAGCGCCCGCATCCAAGGCGAGGTATCTCGCCAGCTGGAGGAGCTGGGCGAGCGGACCAGGGAGGCGGTGAGCACGGCAACCCAGAAGGTGATCGCTGAGTTTGACCGGTTCGGTGAGTCGCTGCTCGGCAAGGAGACCTACTGGCAAACGGCGAGCGGCCGGCGAGCGGTCACCCGCCCCGATCCTGACGTCGTGACCCTCGACGTCCAGTCCGGCGACGACAAAGACTAACGGCAGATGGGTCGAACTGCTCAGTCTCACAACCTGCGGAAACGCCTCATGTGGCGGCTGGCGGTCGCTCCTTACCGGCAGGCCAGCTCGCCGGGTCGCGCCAGCGTCGGCCTGTTCAGCTGATACTTCCCCGGGTGAGGTGTCAGCGGTAGCATCCGTTCTTGATCATGATTTGGACGCAGCCGCTGATCATGGCGAGCGGCGTGGTTAGGAAAGACAGGATCGTGCGTTGAAACTCGTCGGCCTGGACTGCTTCGGCTATGAGCTCAGGTATGCGCATGGCGAATACGTGATGTCAGGCGGCCGCGCCGCAGCGTCACAGATCGGCACGCTGGTGCGGTTGCGGACCGACGAGGGCATGGACGGATGGGGCGAGATCACGCCCCTCGGGTCGACCTACTTGCCCACGTTCGCCGAAGGCGTTCGCACCGCCTTGCGGTTCCTGGCCCCGCATCTGCTGGGGCTCGACCCGGCGAACATCTCGGGCTTCCGGCGCGCCATGGATGCGGCGCTGATGGGGCACCAGTACGCCAAGAGCGCAGTCGACATCGCCTGCTGGGACCTGCGTGGCCAAGCCGCCGGATTGCCGATCGCCGCGCTGCTGGGCGGCGTGCTCCAGAAGGACTTCCCCGTCTACGAGGCCGTGCCGCTGGGCTCGCCGGAGTCGATGGCATCGTTTGCCGAGCGCCGCATCTCGGCAGGGATCAAGCGGTTCCAGCTGAAAGTCGGCAACAACCCGCACGACGACGCGGCCCGCACCCGGGCCGTCGTGGAGACGTCAACCGACGACACGATCGTCATTGCCGATGCGAACGGCGGCTGGAGCCTGCTGGACGCGCGCGTCGCGATGAACTCCATGGCCGATCTTCCCGTCTTCATCGAGCAGCCGTGCCGCACAACCGAGGACAGCACGCTCGCCACGCGCCACAGCAAGCTTCCGCTCGTCCTGGATGAGTCGATCGTCACCTTGTCCGACGTCTACGAGGCCAAGCGCTCGGCCGGCGTCTCCTCGATCAATATCAAGATCAGCCGGGCCGGCGGTATCACCGGCGCCGCGCTGATGCGAGACGTGATGCAGGAACTGAACCTCATGGTCTCGGTGGAGGACATGTGGGGCGGCGACCTGATCACCGCTGCAGTCAGCCACCTGGCGGCGAGCACCCGCCCGGAGAGCCTGCTGATGACGTCGTTCATGAACGACTGGACCGACGGTCACGTCGCCGGGTACCGGCCCCGGTCGGTCAACGGCCGCGGCTCTGCCCCCACGGGCCCCGGCCTTGGCATCGAGATAGACACCTCACTTCTCGGCGAGCCCTTGTTCTCGGTGGAGGCCTAGCAGGAGCGAGCGGGCATCCCGCCGGGGAGCCAAGTAAGGATCAGTTCCGCCCGGAGTCCCGGTGGACACCGCCCCGCCCGGCCCGTCTCCGCATGAAGAGCAGACCGGCCGGGATGACCCACCACCAATCCCACCCGTACCGGCCTTCGCCCACGCCGAGCACCAAGGCGGCCATGGCCAGCGCGGCAAGCGCGGCAGCAACCGGCGCCAGCAATGGGTACCCCAGTCCCCGCGGCCGGACCACCGGCGCCGGCCCGGCCGGGCGGATGGCTGGCAGATCGGCCGTCAGCTCATCGAGCTCATCGAGCGTGCGGCCCGTCAGCGCACGCCCGGTCCGTTCATCGAGCTCCTCACGAGTCAGCCGACCCGCCTGGAAATGCTCGCTCAGCGCCGCTACCACCGCATCGCGGTCGGCATCGGAGGCCTTCATCTGCGGGAGCCGGGACCGGTCTTGCGCCGCGTTCATCTCTACCTGCCTGTCCTCTGCCTGGCGCAGTGGCGCCATAGCCGTGCAGTCCGTCTGCCTGACACCAATCTCCCGCCAGCCCGCCCCAGGCGCGACCGCCTGATGTAATGAGCCGGGGATGACATCTGTCATGATCACCAGGTGCCGGGGTTCCTTATTACGGCGCTTGCTCCAGGATCTGCGGCACCGGGATACGGCCGGTGGCCTTACCGGTGATCGGTGGTTTCGGCAGCGAGTTGTCACCGGGCTCGATGACGAACCTGTGCTCAAGCGAATACCACGCGCCCGTCACGCTCGGATCGGGCGCCGGTTCGGTCGCCGCGTCATGCTTGACGTAGTAGCCGACGAGGGCGGCCGTCACGCCGAACTGCGCATCGGTCTCCAGGTTGGGATCGTCGTTCGAATACACCTGCGAGAACTGCGTTTTGTAGCCCGGCTTGCTGATCAGGAAGTGGATGTGCGCAGGGCGCATGTTGTGGCGTCCCTGCGCTCGCAGGAGGTCGCCCACGGGACCGTTGACCGGGATCGGGTAACCGGCCGGCTTAACGGTGCGGAAGCTGAACCGCCCATTCTCGTCGGTGACGAACTTGCCCCGCAGGTTCATATCCGCCTGACGCGGATCCTGGTTCTCGTACAGGCCCTCGCCCGAGGTGTTCCAGACCTCGACCTCGGCGTCCGCGACCGGGCGCCCATCCAGGTCGACCACGCGGCCCGTGACGAAGATCGGGTCACCAGGGGTCGGCGACCGCACGATTGACGCGCCGTTGTCCTCCCGCGGCGAGCCAGCCCGCCAGAACGGTCCCATCAGGTTCGCCGTCGTCTCGTGCACCCCGCCCTGGCCGTTGTTCTGCAGGCATATCAGTGACGACACGCCAAGCGAGCCCGCGATCAGCACGACCTCGTTATGCGACTCAGTGGTGAGCTGGCCGAGCCTCGCGACGATCCGCGCAATGTGCTGAAACTCCGCCTCGGTCAGGTGCGTCTCCCTCACGAAGGCGTGCAGGTGCCCGACGGCCGCGGCGAGCAGTTCCCTGGTGCGAGGGTCCTTCGTGCGTTCCACCTCGGCCAGCACCGCCGCCGTCACGTCATCCGGGCTCGTAATCACCACGGCTCCCTGCGCAATCCGCATCGTCAGCTATCGACGAAGCCGCGCCGCGCCTCACCGGCGCGGCGCCACCCAGCCTCACGCCAGTATCCCCGCTCGATCGATAGCGCAGCCGCTGCTTTTCACGCAGCGGACGACGACGAGGCCGTATCCTCACCGGCGACTGAGTCTGCTGTGCCTCCCGTCGTCTCACAGTGAGTCAAGAGACGTTCGGAGGCCGAATTAGGGTCGACTTCCAGACAAGCATCGCGCTGATGGTCAGGATCTGGGAGGTCCGCTTGAAGGCACTCGTGTACCACGGCCCTGGCCAGAAGTCCTGGGACACCGTCGCGGATCCGAGTCCGACCGAACCCACCGATATCGTCGTCCAGGTGGATACCACCACGATCTGCGGCACTGACCTGCATATTCTCAAGGGGGATGTGCCCGCAGTCACCGACGGCCGCATCCTCGGCCACGAGGCGGTCGGCACCGTCACCGCGGTGGGCTCGGCGGTGACCAGCCTCGCTGAGGGCGACCGGGTGCTCGTCCCGGCGATCACATCCTGCGGACGGTGTGCCTACTGCAAGCGCGCGATGCCGAGCCACTGCCAGGCGACCGGCGGCATCGGATGGATCTTCGGCCATCTGATCGACGGCACTCAGGCCGAGTACACGCAGGTTCCGTTCGCGGAAACGAGCGTGCACAAGGTGCCCGAGGGCGTGACCGACGAGCAGGTACTGTTCCTGGCCGATATCCTGCCGACCGGCTACGAGGTGGGAGTCAAGAACGGCAAGGTCAAGCCGGGTGACGTCGTCGTGGTCGTCGGTGCGGGACCGGTCGGCCTGGCTGCGATCCAGACCGCTGCGCTGACCGGCGCGGCCAGCATCATCGCGCTGGAACCCGCTCAATCGCGGCGCGAGCACGCGCTCCGCTTCGGCGCCGATGTCGCGATCGATCCGGCCGATGCCGACGCTGAGGAGCAAGTCGCGGCGCTGACCGACGGAGGGCTCGGCGCCGACGTGGCGATCGAGGCGGTCGGGACGCCGGGCACCTTTGACATCTGCACCCGGGTGGTCAGACCCGGCGGTGTCATCGCCAACATCGGCGTGCACGGTGCACCCACCACGCTGCACCTCGAAGAGCTGTGGATCAAGAACGTGACCATCACCACCGGCCTGGTGGACGGCACCACCGTGCCCCTGCTGCTCCAGCTGGTCCGATCGGGAAAGATCGCCGCCGAGCTTTACGGCACACACGACTTCGCGCTGAACGAGATGATGGCCGCCTACGAGACCTTCGCCGAGGCGGGAAGGCACAACGCACTCAAGGTTGTCATCAAGAGATAATGACGCGGCACCACCCGGTGCACCTATGACATTGACCAGCTGCGCGGCGATTTGGAGTGGTTCAGCTTCCCTGATTAGCGGCAGCGACGGCGAGTACCTGTTCGGCCCGTAACCCGAGGGCCAGCCGGGCCTGCGTCGCATGCTTATGGTTAGCGGCACCCGATCGATCGCGGAGGAAGGCCGATGTCCTCGACTGCCCAGCCCAGCCCGCCCGCACAGATCCCAGCGCAGATGCTGGGGATGCTCAATGGGTTCCTGACCGTGCAGGCGCTGCACGTGGCCGCAGTGCTGGGCCTTGCCGACCTGCTCGCCAGCGGGCCGCAAAGCCTGCCCGACCTCGCCGCGGCGACCGGGGCACACCAGTCATCGCTGCAGCGGCTGCTGCGGATGCTCACCGGCCCAGGCGTGTTCCGTGAGGAGCCGGACGGCTGGTTCGCGGTCACGCCGCTGGGAGCAACGCTGCAAACCGACAGCCCCGACTCGGTCCGCGAGTGGGCGCTATTCGTGGGCGCACCCGAGATGTGGGCGGTGTGGGCCGGGCTGCGCGACAGCGTCATGACCGGGCAGTCGGCGTTGGAGGCGGTGCACGGCGCGCCCATATGGCAGTACCTCACCACCCACGGCCAGCTCGGCGAGTTGTTCAACAGCTGGATGACCCGCCAGTCACACCTACACAACGCCGCCCTGGTCGGGGCCTACGACTTCTCGCCCTTTCGCCTGGTGGCCGACATCGGCGGCGGCCAGGGCTCGACACTGGCCGCCATCCTGGCCGCCCACCGGTCGGTTCACGGCATCCTGCTGGACCTGCCGCAGGTCGTCGCCCACCGGCCTGCGCTGGACCAGGCGCAGGTCACCGACCGGTGCCAGGTCATCGCCGGCGACATGCTCGCATCCGTGCCCGCCGGTGCTGACGCCTACCTGATCAAGCGCGTGCTGATGGATTGGGGAGACGACAACGCAACGACACTCTTGCGCAACTGCGCCACCGCGATGGCCAAACAGGGAAAGGTCATTGCCGTCGAGATGCTGATGCCAGCCGGGAATGATCCGAGCCCAGCCAAGCCATTTGACATCTTGATGTTGCTCAACCAGCCTGGCGGCCGGATCCGGACCGAGGCTGAGCTGCGCCAGCTCTTCACCGCGGCCGGGCTGCGACTGACCAGGATCATCCCCACAGCCTCGCCAAACAGCATCCTGGAAGCGGTAAGGGCATAAGCCGCCCGGCTGCTGCAGAGGCGCCTCCGGCGTTGTGGCTGGGTAGGCCTGGCGTTCGGTGGCCTGGAGCGCCTGCCAGGTGCGGAGGGCCCGGTCGGCCGACAGGTCCAGCCCGGCCAGCTCGTCGTTGAGGTCTGCGGCTGGCTGGAGCATGCGGGTCAGCTGCGCCGCGTAGCGGTGTAGGGCCTGGTCCAGGTCATTGTCCCAGCCGCGCAGGACGTGGCCGGCCAGCAGCTCGGCCCCGAGCAGCGCGTCAGCGATCCCGCGTGCCGCCAGCGGGTCCTTGTGATGGCCCGCGTCGCCGACGAGGGCCCATCCGGGCCCGGCCGCCCGCCGGAAGTAGGTGGGCAGGTCGCGGACGCCGATCACCCGGCCCGACAGCTCAGCGTGGTCCAGCTCGGCGGCGACGCTCGGGCAGCGCGCCAGGCCGGCCCGAAGATCCTGCTCGCCGTGGCCGGGGCGCCAGGCCGTGACCGGAAGCTGGGCGAAGGCCAGCACCTGGCCGCGATGCGTGGGAAACGCCCCCGCGAAGACGCCCGGCCCCAGCTCCGCACGAACCTCGGTCAGCGGCGAGTGGTTCCAGTAGCCGTACCAGGCGCACGAACGTCCTGGCCGCAGGTCGGCGTACGGCGCGACGACAGCCCGCGCGACCGCGGACCGGCGGCCGTCCGCGCCGATCAGCAACCTGGTCCGCACCGCCGAGCCGGCCACGGTGACGACACCGTTGCGCCAGCCGCGGAAGCCGGTGGAGCAACGGACGCGGGCGCCAGCCCGTCGGGCGTGCTCCTGTAGCAACCGGTCCAGGATGGTCCGCCGCGGCGCCATCGGCGGCCGGATACCGGGCATCACTATGGCGCGGTCCAGGCGCTGGCCCGCGATGACGACCTGCGCGGCGGAGATCGGCGGGCAGCCGGTACCCAGCAGGTCGGGCAGGATGCCCCAGGCGGCCAGCCTCGCGACGCCGTCCGGCTTGATCATGAGGCCACTGACCGTGTCCGACCCCTCGGCGGCCCGGTCGACGACCAGGACCCGCAGGCCCGAACCGGCCAGAAGCATCGCGGTGGCCGCGCCCGCGCAGCGGCCCCCCACCACCACAACGTCAAAGATGTCCATACCTCGAGGCTGCGGCCCGCGTGCCGGCGGCGCGTCCCCGAGCTCGGGTATCTAGGGCCACGTGGTCCCGGTCCGCGTCGCCCGTGAGTTGCGACTTCCCGCCGCGGCGGCTGGCTTTCGCCCCGCGGATCATCCGTGCGATGTAGCCGGGTACGCCGCGCGAGTGACGCCTTCAGGGGGAGCTTCGCTCCCCCGGCAGCTGCATCAACCTGACCTGTACTGGCTGTCGCATACCGCGCAAAGAGCATTGCGCCCCTGCGGGTGCAGTTCGTGAAAGATGTGCTGCCCGGCCGCCACACCGGGCCGGGGCTGGGTCTCACCGGCCGTCACCGTGACCGGCGCGGGTTCGGTGCCGGGCACCCGCCCTGGCTCCGGCCGGCGGGCCGCAGCCCGGAGCACAACCGCAGCCAGCGCCGCGAATAGGACTATGGTCAGCGGAATGTTTGGCGCCATCCAGACCTTCATGGCGCGCCCTCCTCGGTCATCAACGGCGATCGCCGCAGTCTTGCCTGGTCACCCGGGCCGGTTGCCCCGGCACTTACGACGTTATGAACAGCGGCGGCCAGGACGCGTCGGCCTGAGAGATGAACTTTCACCGGCCCTGTACACCCTGTGGGGTACGGGCCGGGCCGCTATAGGTGAGCGCTGCCGCGATGGGATGCGGGGCGGCGATGGGCGAGCGCACCGGCAACCTTCGCGGCACCAGCACCGCTTCCGCTGCCGAGGAATCTATGATTCAGGACACCAGGGTCTCCCCGGCACTGCCTCGCCGGAGTGGCCGGGCGCGGCGGCAGGCGGGCGGAGCAGGTGCAACTGGTGCCGTCCGTCGATCGCTAGCTTGGCGTAGACCCGCTTGAGGTGAGTCTCGACCGTGGCCCGGGACAAGAACAGCTCGCGCGCGATCGCGGGGTTGCTGTACCCGTCGGCGGCGAGCAAGGCCACCCGGGCCTCCGCGCCGGTCAGCGACGCCCATCCGGTCAGCGGGCGGGTGACCCGGGGTGCGCCAGGCCCGGCGGATCGTGGCCGGTCGCACAGCCGCGCGAGGAACGCCGCGACTCGCTCGATGACCGCGTCCACGTCCCCGGCCCATGGCTGGTGGTCGATGCCGGGGAGGATTTCGAGCTGCGCACCCGGGATGTGCTCGGCCAGGCTCCGCGCCTCGCCGACCGGAATGAATTCGTGCGCCCGGTGCAGCACCAGGGTGGGTATGCGCAGGCGTTCGAGCAGCCCCTCGGCGCTGCTATCAGCCAGCGCGCCGATCACGTGCCGGATCATGGCCGGGCTGGCGGCGGCTCGCTCCAAGGACGCGGTAACCCGGCGGGCCTCGGGATCTGTAGCCAGGCTCGGCGCAAACGTGTCGAGCGACCGCCCCGATCCCCAGCCCTGAAGGACCAGGTCCAGTTCCGCCCGGGCTTCGGGGGGCGGCGGGCGAACGGACGTGCCGTACAGCACAAGACCGGATACCCGGTGAATGACAGCGAAGCGGATGGCCAGCGGGCCTCCCTCGCTGAAGCCCAGCGGGACCGGTGCCCTGGCCGCGCAGGCGGCAGCGACCGCCGCCAGGTCCTCAACTCGCTCGCCGACCGTCGGCGTCGAGACCGTCGGATCGGACAGGCCAGTTCCGAGCTTGTCATAACGGATCAGCCGGCAATGCCGGGACAGCCCGCGCACGAACCGCCGGTACCCCGGCAGCTGCCACTGCAGTTCGAGGTGAGAATGCATGCCGGGAGCCATCAGCAGATCCACCGGCCCGGTACCCGTCACCTGATACGCCAGCGCGCCCCGCGGCCCGGATGCGTAGCAGGTCGTCGGCGTGCCGGTCATCCCTCCATGATGCGCCAGCACCCGGACGTGATCGGAGCACCGGCCTTAACGAACGCCCAGAACCGGCTCATCCCGCGAGCGGCAACCAAGCGCTCGCCCCGCCTGCCTCTGACGCGGCCAGTTACACCGATAGACCGACGATCCCGAGTCGGGGGACGAGGACGGTGCGCTCGCCCGGCAGGCCGGCCTGGGTCCAGGCGGTCTCCACATCGGCGAGGGGTACCGGGTTCGCCTTGACCGCGATCGCGCCGGAGTCGATCTCGGCCACCAGCGACGGCAACTCGGCGAGGTATGCCCGGCCCGACACCGCGCCTTGGCCGTTGCCCAGTACGCGGAGATTCGCCGAGCGCAGGGCGACCGACGGCAGCTCGATCGTCGGGCCGGCCACGGATCCGATCTGGATCCAGTTCATCGCGCGGCTGCGGTCAGACCGAGCGGTGAGCAGCGCCACGATGGCCCGCTGCGCAGGCTTGCCCCACAGGTAGTCCAGGACGATGTCGACTTCTGCGGCGGCCGCAGCCAGCGCTGTGCCCGTGGCCTCGTCATCGGCGGTCAGCGGGATCACGTCGTCGGCGCCGGCCGCCGCCACCGCGCTGAGCCGGTCAAGGTCACGCCCGGCGCCCACCACCCGTCCAGCACCGAGCCGCTTGGCGACCTCGACGGCCATGGCTCCGGCGTTCCCGGTCACGCCCAGGACCAGGACGCTCTGGCCAGGCTCGATCGGGACGCGCAGCCGCAGGGCCACCCAGGACGACGTGGCCGGGTTCATCGCGGCCGCGACCTTGGCGACGTCCACGTCGTCGGGCAGTTCGATGGCACGGCGAACGTCGGCGACGGCCTTGTCGGCCATCGTGCCGAGGGCGTCGTCGTCGGCCACGAAGTAGATCCGCTTGCCGTCGGGACGCTGCCCGACAGCGTCGATGCCCGGGATCATGGGGAGCGTGCCGGTACTGGTGTAGTGCACCCCGGCGGCACCGCTACGGACTCGCGGGTGCAGCCCGGCGGCCAGCACGTCGACGAGCATCTCGTCACCGGTCCTCGGCTGCGGAACGTCGAACGGCAGGTAGTGCGGCGGCTCGCTGAAGGACGTGACCACCGCAGCGTTCATCTTCGCCATCGTTCGTCGTCTCCTCGTTCCGGCCTCGCCGTCATTTAGTTGGTGCCACGTACTAAATTAGTTTGTGTCACGTACTAAGTCAAGTACGCTTGGCCCATGACACCGGGACCGGCAGGCCCGCCCGCGCCCGCGGCGGCGGGCAGGCAGCTGAATATCATCGACGGACTGGCTCAGCTCGCCTTTGTCATCCACGGCATGCTCGAACGCCGGGCGGCAGAGCACGATCTCTCCATCGCCCAGGCCCGCCTGCTCGGCGTGCTGCGCGACCGCACGCCGTCCATGAACGAACTGGCCAGGCTCCTCGGGCTCGACAAGTCCAGCATCTCCGGGCTGGTCGACCGGGCCGAGCGCCGCGGCCTGGTCGTCCGCATCCCGTCGGCCGAAGACAAGCGCGCCGTCCTCGTCGGCCTCACCGACGAGGGCCGATCGCTGGTGTCCCGGGCCGCGGCCCGCTTCGGCGCGGACCTCACAGCGATGCTGGATCCCCTGCCCCCGTCAGACCGCGATGTACTGTCCGCGATCGTCAGCCGATTGCTCGTCGCCCATGCCACCCACCACGGAGTCGACCTGTTCGCCGGCCTCGACACTCAGGTCCCTCCCCCGGCCAGCTGCCAGGCCCCGGCCGCTGACCGCCGGTGATGCCGGACCAGGGCCTGCCACCGGGTGGCGCTGCGCATGGGCCACCATAACCCGGCGGCTGTGAACCGTCGCCGGATTCGATCGCCGTCGGCTGGACCAGCACGGCGCCGGGCGGATTGCCCGCCGGTCGGCCGCCGCGGCGGGATCACCAAGCCGGGGTTGCCGCCGCCCATCGCGCACATGGCGATGGCCGCCGGCTTGCCTGCCCGGCGGCCATCGCCATGGATCGTGTCAGCCTCGGCGGGCGAAGTCCGCCGCTAGCTTGCTCATGTTCGGGAGGCCGAGACCGCTTCCCTGGTTGAACAGCTGACCGGGGTTGCCGGTGTAGAAGAGGTTGTCGTTGCCGGTGCCGCTTTCCTGCAGCGGGGTGAACGGGGAGTGGGTGCCGGCGGCGAAGGCATAGATGGATGGGTTCCAGAGCCCGACCCGGTGCCCCAGGAAGGAGTCGATGACCGCCGTCGAGCCGTTCAGCTGCGGGGCGCTGAAGCTGGTACCGCCCCAGTTCCCTTGCAGCACGGGCTCACCGATGCCGGCGAACGACGGCTCGTACAGCAGATAGCCGCTGTCAGGATCGGCATTGGTGGCGAGGTCGGGGACGGCGCGCCCGGAACCCTGGCCCTGGCTGACGCTGGGGGTGGGGTTGAACGTCCACGCGGTCGGCTCGACCAGCCCCGGGGCGATGGTCTGGAAATCGGTCGGGGTGAGGTACTGGACGGCGTGGAAGTTCTGCGTGCCCGGTACGCCCTGCTGGTAGGGCGGGGTCGGCTCGAGCACGCTGAAGCCGCCCCCGGTGCCACCGATGTTCGCCTCCACCGTGTCCAGGATCGACGTGCCGGTGACCGCGGCGGTCGGCTGCCACAGGTAGTCCCAGCCCCAGGTGCGCTGGTTCGGGACGGTCACGGTCGCGGTGCCGTCCGGGCCGGTCAGCTGCCCGGTCCACGGCAGGGTGGTGCCGCCCGCCGCGGTCATGAAGGGGCTGTCGGCCGGCGTGTCGACCGACAGGCTGGTGGTGCCGAGTTCGTCGAAGTCGTCGTAGGCCCCGCCGTCACCGGCGGCGTCGAAGCCGGACTGCCCCTGGATGCCCAGCTCCAGGAACGCCTCGTCGAACGCGGCCACGTAGGCGGGCGTCTCCGTGCCGGAAGCCACCCCCGCCCGGACGACGGTCTCGGACTCGCCCCAGCTCGTCGAGACGGTGTCGGCGGTATTCTTGCTGGCCGCGGTGAAGAACGCGTCGGCGAAGCCGGGATCGGTGTTGGGTGCCTGATAGACGATCACGTTGGCGCCGGGAGCCAGCGCCCCCGACTGCTCCACGTCAAGGTCGGTCTCCCCGCTGCCCGAGGCGTCGCTGGGCGCACCCGGCCCGCCGTCGATGTTGACCACGGTCACCGAGCGGTTGGTGGCCGGGACGTTCGCGATGTGCTTCCAGAAAAACTGCGGCGCGCCCGGGTCGAGGGCGGCCAGCGTGACGATGGCGATGGTCCGCCCGGCCCCGGTGGCGCCCTTCTTGTACAGCGGGTTCAGCCCATACTCGGCGGCGAAGTCGGACGGGAGGTGACAGGCGCTGGCCAGGCCAGTGAGGGCGACACAGCTGTTCGAGCTGCCCGCCTTCGGCTTGACGACGTTCCTGTTACCGTGCACTGCCTGGCTGCTGAACGGGCCGTAATTGGTCAGCCCGAGGATGGCCAGAACCGTGCGCGCGATGCGGCGGGGCAGCATCGGTGACTGGGAGGTGCCGTGAACGGTCTGAGCCGGGACCGGCGCGAACCCGTGCCGCGACATCGCCGGCACGTGGAACTGCTTCTGCTGGACCGACAACGCCCGGTCGAACTGGCCGGCCGTGCCGGTGGCCACCACGTCCACGTGATCCGCGTACACCTGGGTGCTGATGCCGAACTGCGCCAGGTAGGCGGTGAGCTGGCCGATGCTAGCCCGGGTCTGGCCATATCTGCCGGCGAACTGCCTAACCGACAGGAAGTTCCTGACGCCGTGCTCGACGGCGGCCTTCAGCTGCCGCAGGTTCCGCTCACGCAGGATGAACGACACGGTCTCGGGGGTGCTCGGCGGGGTATTCCCGAAGACCGTCGCTCCCGGCAGCGCGGCAACGTCGGTTCCCTGCTGCACCGGCACCTGGGCGTTGGGACTCGAGCTGGGGGTAGAGGACGCGGCGGCCGGACCGGCCACGGCGGCGACGGCGGCGATCACCATCGCCGCTGACGCTGTCCCCGCCAATAGGCGCGGGCGAACGAAACGGATCATGTCTCGCGCAGTTCCTTTCTCACCCCTGCCGCCGCTGTCGGCGGTCGGCGCGGCCGATGCCCCATCTCCGGGAGCAGGCGGCATTTTCTGCGCACCAGCAGGGGGGCTCCACGTTAATTTCTCCCATCGCACCCCTGCGGGCGCAGATTTTCCACCAGCTTGGCCTGATCGTTACCATCTACGATGCGGCACCCCGAACCCCCGCCACAGCCGCCGACCGGATCAGCGGGCTGTCAGCGCGCTGACGGCGCGGTATCAGCGCCGTCGTCCAGCCTGGCGGCATGACACATGTGATTGAGGCCGAGAGCCTGACCAAGAGCTTCGGCGCCACCAAGGCCCTGGCGGACGTCAGCATCGCCGCCGAGCGCGGGCAGGTGCTGGCTCTGCTGGGGCCCAACGGCGCTGGCAAGACCACAGTGGTCCGGATCCTTTCTACCCTGCTGCGTCCCGATTCCGGATGCGCCAGCATCTGCGGCTACGACGTGCTCACCAAGGCGGTGCAGGTCCGCCAGCTCATCGCCCTGACCGGCCAGTACGCCTCGGTGGACGAGGAGCTGACCGGGACCGAGAACCTGCTCATGATCGGCCGGCTGCTCGGCCTGAGCCGGGCCGCTGCTCGCGGACGGGGCCGCGAGATGCTGACTCGTTTCGACCTGTCAGACGCGGCCGGCCGCGCGGTCAAGACCTATTCCGGCGGCATGCGGCGGCGGCTCGACCTGGCCGCCAGCCTGCTGGGCGACCCCGAGGTGCTGTTCCTCGACGAGCCGACCACCGGCCTGGACCCGCGGGCGCGCATCGATGTCTGGGGCACCGTCAAGGGCATCGTGGCCGACGGCGCCACGGTGCTGCTGACCACTCAGTACCTCGACGAGGCCGACGAGCTGGCTGACCAGGTCGCGGTGGTCGACCGCGGGCGGGTGGTGGCATCGGGCACGCCGAGCGAGCTGAAGACTCAGATCGGCGGCCAGTCGCTGGTGGTGCGGGCTACCGACCGGGCGATGACCTCCCAGGTGGCGCTGGCCGTCCAGGAGACCACCGGATCAGCGGCCGACGTGCGTCACGACACAGGCCTGGTCACCGCGCCCGCGAGTGACCCGGCCATGCTGGCCGCCGTGGTGCGGCGACTGGACGACGAGGGCATCGCAGCGGCCGAGCTGGGGTTGCGGCTGCCCAGCCTGGACGAGGTGTTCCTGACGCTGACGGGTCACTCGGCGCAGGACGACGGTGACGAGCAGACCGGGAGGGCGGCATGACCACACAGCTGACTGACCACACCACGACTACCCCCGCGATGAGCGCCCAGCCGGCCGGAACCGGCCCGCCGCGCCGCGCGCTGCGGTCCCGGATCGGCGTGGCCGAGACGCTGCGACAGTCCCTGACCGTCGCCTGGCGCAACGTCATGCAGATCCGGCACACGCCAGAGAAGCTGCTCGACGTGATCTTGATGCCGGCGGTGTTCCTGGTGCTGTTCCTGTACGTGTTCGGCGGCGCGGTGGCCGGGAGCACTCACGCGTACCTGGAGGAGCTACTGCCGGGACTGGTCGCCATGATGGCGATGTTCGCCACCATGAGCCTGGGCACCAGCCTGTGCGACGACATCCGCAAGGGCGTGTTCGACCGGTTCCGCAGCCTGCCGATAGCCCGCTCGGCCCCGCTGATCGGCTCGGTGCTCGGCGACACGGTCCGGTTCTGCGCCCTGATGGCCGTGCTGACCGGGTTCGGCTGCGCCCTCGGCTTCCGGTTCCACGCCGCGCCGCTGGACATCCTCGCCGCCTACGGCCTGGCCTACCTGTTCTACCTGGGCGTGTGCTGGATCTCGGTGCTCATCGGGCTGTCGGTCTCCTCGCCGGAGACGGTGCAGGGCGTGTCGTTCATCTGGACGATGCCGCTGACCTTCGGCAGCAGCGTGCTGCTCGCCAGCGCCGCGACCATGCCCGGCTGGCTCCAGGCCTGGGCCCGGGTCAACCCGGTAACCGACCTGGCGGACTCGGTCCGGGCGCTGACGATCGGCGGGCCGGTCGGCCTGCACCCGCTCTACACGCTGGCCTGGACCGCCGGGATCGTCATCGTGGCGTTCCCGCTGGCCATGCGGATGTACGCCCGGCGGGTGTGAGCTGCCGGCGTGACACACCCTCGTGCCCTGACCGCGCCCGCCGGGCGGGCGCGGTCAGGGCACGAGGGCCAGCGTATCGCCCCGGCCGAGCGTCCGGCCGCGGGCGTAGGCCGCCGCCAGCTCATCGTCGCCGAGCGCAGCCCGGGCGGCCGTCTCGACCCGGGTCAGCTCCAGGCTGCTGGTGTCCCGGAAGCCATGCAACGCGCTGGCCAGGCCGAGCCGCTCGGCCGCGGCCGCGTAGTCCCCGCGGGCGGCGGCCAGCGCGGCCAGCCCTTCGACCACGGTGGCTAGCAGAGGGTTGCTGGGCAGCAAGCTGGCACCCTCGCCGGCCAGCAGCGCCAGCGCCTTCGCGTGCCAGCGGGCGGCCTCATCCAGGTCGCCTTCCTGCTCAGCTAGGCAGCCAGCCCGGCTGTAGGCCATCGCGGCCACCCCGGTCATGTCTGGACGTTGCGTGTGGCGATCGACGATCTCCAGGGCGCGGTCAAGCTGCTGGCGAGCCTGGCCCAGGTCGCCTTCCCGTCGGGCCAGCTCGCAGAGCTCGAGGTAGCCGTGGGCGTGGTCGTCGCGCTCGCCGATCCGCTCGGCCACCTCGATCCCGTGTTCCAGCTCTGCGCGAGCGGCGTCGAACTCGCCAGCCAGCGCCAGCGCCCGGCCCAGCGAGATGCTGATCATCTCGCCGAAATTGCCGGCGAGACCCTCGCTCGTGTACCCGCGGGCCTCGTGAAGCAGCCGGATGGCCTCGGCGGGGGCAGCCCGGGCCAGCTCGATGTTGGCCAGGCCGGTCAGGCTCATGATCATGCCCCACCGGTCGCCCAGCTCGCGGAACGCGGCGTAGCCCGCGGCCAGGCCGACGGCGGCCTCGTCGATGTGGCCGTCGTTGAGGGCCAGGTGTCCGCCGAATACCTCGCTGGCCGCGCGCAGCCAAGGGTCGGAGCGCTCGCCCATGGCGCGCAGGCCGCGCCGCGCCGCCTCGCTGTCGCCGCCGAGCACCGACACCATCGGCGCGGCGAGGAGCAGCAGGGGGTGGCTGGCCCCGCTGGCCAGCGCCGCCACTCGCCGCGCGATGTGCCGCATCGAGCCCGTACTAGGCGGGTGCTCCTGCCACTGGCCCACCAGCGTGACGAGCTGGCAGATGGCCCAGGCGTCGTGCAGCCCGGCCGGCGGGGCGTCGCCGGCGATCTGAGCCACGGCCGCGGCCCATTCGGCCGCCTCGGCGTCGTAGTCGCGGGTGATCCAGAACCAGGCCAGCGCGCCGACGAAACGCAGCGCCGAGGCCGCGTCCCCCGTCGCGATCACATGCCGGAGCGCGGCGGAGAAGTTGCCGTGCTCGGCGGTCATCCGGTTCAGCCACATCAGCTGGTCACTCGAGCGCAGCTCGGGTTCCGCCTGTTCGGCCAGGGCCAGGAAGAACTCGGCGTGGACAGTACGGGCCCGGTGCTCCTCACCGGCCTCGGCCAGCCGGTCGGCCGCGTAGGCCCGTACCGTTTCCAGCAACTGATAGCGGACCTCATGCTCTCCGGTTGCTATCACCAGCGACTTGTCCACCAGCGCGGCGATGAGGTCAATCACCTCGTTCTGATCTCCGCCCAGCGCGCACACGTGCTCGGCGCTGGCGGGCGTGGCGCCGCCGCTGAACACCGACAGCCGCCGCAGCACCGCCCGCTCGGACTTGTCGAGCAGCTCCCAGCTCCAGTCCACCACGGCGCGCAGCGTCTGGTGGCGGGGCAGCGCGGCGCGATCACCGACCGACAGGAGCCGGAACCGGTCGTCGAGCCGGTCGGCTACCTGCGCCGCGGTCAGCGCCCGTAGCCGCGCCGCAGCCAGCTCGATGGCCAACGGGATGCCGTCCAGCGCCCGGCAGATCCGGACCACCGGGCCGACGGTCGCCTCGTCCAGCGTGAACCCCGGCCGCACGGCGGCCGCGCGGTCGGCGAACAACCGGACCGCCGGGAACTTCGCCGCCTCGCTCGCGTCGGCCTCCTCCGGCGGCAGCTCCAGCGACGGCACCGGGCACAGCGTCTCGCCGGTCACGCCGAGCGACTCCCGGCTGGTGACCAGGATCCGCACGCCGGGTGCCGCGGCGAGCACCCGGCCTGCCAGCCGGGCCGCGGCCGCGGCCACGTGCTCGCAGTTGTCCAGGACCAGCAGCAGGCGCCGGGACGTGAGCGCGTCGGTGAGCCGGTCCAGCGGGGGCAAGGCGGCCAGCCGGGCCGCCTCGCCGGGGTCCGCGAGCCAGGCTGTCTCTTGGATGCCCAGGGCGGCCAGCACGGCCTGCGGCACGTCCAAGGCGTCGCGGACCGGAGCCAGCGGCACGAACCACACCCCATCGGACAGCTCATCCGGCTGCTGCTCGGCAAGCCTGGCCGAGGCCTCGACCGACAGCCGCGTCTTGCCCGCCCCGCCCGGCCCGGTCAGCGTGACCAGCCGCGCCTCGCTGAGCAGCTTGCCGACGCGTCGCAGTTCCTGCTCGCGGCCCACGAAACTGGTGAGCTGGGCGGGCAGGTTGGTCAGCTGCGCCGCCGACGCAGCGGTGCGGTCCGTCCAGCCCGGCCTCGCCGTCCCGGTCAACCCGCCGGTGACGGGCGGTTCCTGGCCGGCCGGTGCGGGCTGCGCGGCCTGAGCGCCGGCTGTCGGCGACGGCTGAGGCGGCGGCTCGCCGCGCAAGATAGCCAGGTGCACGGCGGCCAGGGCGGCCGAGGGATCGACGCCCAGCTGGTCGGCCAGCGCCCGCCGGATGTCCTCGTAGGCGGTCAGCGCATCCGCCTGCCGCCCCGCCGCCTGCAGCGCACGCATCAGCTGCCCCCGCAGCCGCTCACCCAACGGGTGCTCGGCCGCTAGCTCCTGCAACTCGGGCACCAGCTCTGGACCACGGCCCAGGGCCAGCTCAGCGTCGATCCGGTCTTCGAGGGCGGCCAGCCGCAGCTCCGACAGCCGGGTGATCGTGGCCGCCGCGAACGGGGCGTCAGCGACATCGGCCAGCGCCGGGCCGCGCCACTGGCCCAGCGCCTCGGCCAGCAACGACGCGGCCTCCGCCACGCGCCCGTCAGCCAGCGCGGCGCGCGCCGTGCCCACCTGCTGCTCGAAGGCGCGCGCATCCACGTCGTGGGGACCGACAGCGAGCCGGTAGCCGGTCGGCCCGAACTCCACGCTCTCCCGGCCGACCGCGCCGCGCAGCCGCGAGACCAGCGCCTGCACCGCGTTGGCGGCGTCCGCCGGACGCTGACCGTCCCACAGATCCTCGGCCAGCCGCTCGACCGAGACCGCCTGGCCGTCGGCGATGGCGAGCCGGATCAACATGGCGCGCAGCCGGGCCCCGCCGACGGGAAGCAGGGTCCCGGCGTCGTCACGGACCTCCAGCGGCCCCAGGATGCCCACCCGCACCCGCGTCTCCCTCACGCCATCCATTTCTGCCCATTGTCCGCCGTCAGGCCGTGGTCAGCACCGCGCACGGTCCAGGCCTTAACCGTCACCTCCGGACCGGCCTCCTCACCGGCCAGGCGTGACCGCCTCGAGGCAGTGGCTCGCCTTGTATCTGGCATAGGGGCGGCAGCGTGCGCGTCATGCGCCTGGGAGAGCGAGAACTGCTCTTTCCGGTAGCGGATGTCGACCGCCACCGTCACCGGGGCCTCGGCCGCCAGCACGTCGCGGTGCGCGGCCGCGTTATCGCGACCACGACCGAGGGCGGCGCGCAGAGCATCGACGAGATCTCCGGCAAGTACCTCGGCCGACCGTATCCGAACTTCAGCGGACGCCCCGAGACACGGATGATCATGACGATCGAGGCCGACTCCGTCCGCGGCATGGGCGCACGTTAGCCGCTGCGCCACGCCGTCAGCTTGCTTGATAACGGGCCGCGAGGTGCGGTGCCTGGGCCTCGAACGCTGCGAGGTCGGCGTGGAACACGGCGTCCAGCAAGCCGGACTGGTCGACCCCGGGAGCGCAGACAACCTCGCCGAGTTCCAGGCCGCGCAGGCTGGCGGTCACCACGTCGTCGGCCGACATGCGCTGCACGGTACTGAGGTCGAGTCCCTGGCGCTGGTGGAACTCGGTCGCGACGACGCCGGGGCACAGTACCTGCACCCGCAGGCCGTAGGGCTTCAGCTCCTCGTGCAGCGCCTGCGACAGCGCGAGGAGGTGGGCCAGGGTGCCGGTGTAGACGGCCCGGCGGAGCGGCAGCTGTTCGAGGGACGCCGGCCCGCTGAACGCCAGCATGCCCGACACGTTGATGATCGTGCCTTCGCCTCTGGTCACCATGCTGGGGACTGCGGCGCGGGCCGCCGCCAGCGTCCTGATGGGTGAAGGCCATGACGTTATCCTGCACGCCCGCACCCGCCAGCGGGCAGCGGCGCTCAGCGACCTCGCCCCAGACGCCTCAGGAGTGGTCATCGGCGACCTCAGCAGCGCAGCCCAGACCCGGGAACTCGCCGCCCGGGACAGGTTGTTGGTCGCAACCTGACATCAGAGCGCCGTCAGACCTCCATCAACGACCAGGGTGGTTCCGGTGATGTAGCCGGCGGCTGAGCTGGCGAGGAAGACGACGGTGGCGGCGAGCTCCTCTGGGTCGCCGGGCCGGCCCGCGGGCACGCGTGGTAGCTGACTCTCGATGTATCCCTCTGGGAATTGATCGGTCATCTCGGAGGGGAAGAGACCGGGGGCAAGTCCGTTGACGCGAATGCCCTTGCGTCCGGTCCATTGGACGGCGAGGTCACGCGTCAGGGCAATCAAGCCGGCCTTGCTCGCCGAATAGGCCGCCTGCGGGAGGCCGCCGCTCGCGAGCGCGGCGACGCTCGCGATGTTGATGATCGCACTGCCGGGCTGCATGACCCGACCGCACGCCTGGGCCATCCAGTAGCACCCATTGAGGTTGATGTCGATGACCTCGCGGAACTGCGCAGGAGTCTCGCGCGTGGCCGGCACCGCTGTCCCCTTGCCCGCGTTGTTGACCAGGACATCGACGTGCCCGAACTCTTTCATCGCTGCCTCGACGACGGCCTGCGCGTTCTCCGGCAGCGCCACGTCCGCGGGGACCGTGATCGCACGCTTGCCGGCTTGCTCGACAATCGCACGCGTCGCGTTGAGGCGCTCCACGCGGCGTGCCGCGAGCACGAGGTCTGCACCTGCCTGGGCAAGCGCCTTAGCGAAGGCCACGCCGAGGCCCGAGGAGGCCCCGGTCACAATCGCGACCTTGTCATCGAGGCGGAAGCGGTCAAGCACTGTGGTCATGTCTGCCCTCTCGTTCAAAGGAACCTGTACGGAAGGTGGACGAATCCTAGCTGCAAAATCACAATGAGGTCTTTGGCCATCGCAGACGGCAGCGCGTCGCGCTCATCCAGCCGCGCAGTCACGGCAGCCCGGGAACCACACCGTGCTGACCGAGGTCGAGGCGTTCGGCTCGGATCTGCTCGAAGTCCGCCAGCCCGGGCCGCAACGCAGATCACCGGAATCAGGTGACGGGTGCTCACCGTTATGGCCGCTAGGTTTGGGCGTATAGCCCTGCTAGAAGAAGGTCTCGCTGCCATGACCAGTGCCGCCGTGCGCGACCCGCTCCCCGACGATCTCATCACCCCGCAGAACGCGGCGTTCCTGCCCGTCGCGCCCTCGCCGACCTCCACGGCCGCGGGCTCCAGCCCGTCGCTCTTTGCCGGTTCGTCCGCGCCAACCCGCGCCGCTACCCCGACCAGGCCGACCTGGTCGTTGGTGACCCGGCCGTTCCCCCGTGACCATGGCCACCCCCGCTGACGACAGCAGGCTTGGCCGGGCCTATACGGCCCCGGAGGTCACCGTGTTCTACGACCGGAGCCGCTGCCGCCACTACGCCGAATGCGTCCGCGGGCTGCCGCAGGTATTCGACCCAGCCCGCCGACCCTGGATCCGCGCCGACCTGGCCGACGCCGACACCGTGGCGGAGGTGGTACGCCGCTGCCCCACCGGCGCCCTCCACTACCGCCTGCTGGCAGAGAAACCAGAGGAACCACCCCGTCCGACCACCATCACCCCTGACCCCCGGGGGCCACTGCTGGTCCGCGGCGATCTTGTGCTGGACACCCCCGAGGGGCCGCTGACCGAGACCCGCGCCGCGCTGTGCGCCTGCGGCCGCACCCGGAACCAGCCCTTCTGTGACGGCGCCTGCGGCGTCAACGGCGGCTCCTTTGGCGGCACCCGGGACCAGGCGGAGACACCCCAGGAGCGTTGAGCCAGAGACCTGGCGCCGGTGCATCTCGTGGGCCTCTCGGATCGACCGGAACGTCCGGACAGCCTGGGCTGAGCACAAGGTGCGGCTGGAGGCAGGGGTCGCCCGGCGGTGCCGGCCCCGGCGCCTGCTGCGCGGCTGCGAGGTCGTGCCTTTGGCTGGCCTAGTGGCAACTGATGGCTATCGACTCGCGCAGGAGCTCATGAGGAACCGTCAAGATCCATAACGGAAGGTGGCCGTGCATCCGCCGTCGACGGTCACGATCGAACCGGTCATGAACGACGCCTCGTCGGATGCCAGGAACGTCGCGACGCGGGCCACTTCCTGTGCCTGCCCCTGGCGGCCGATGGGCTGCAAGGCGGCATTCGCTTCCCGCCGCGCCTCGGCGGCGGCGCGCTCGATCGGCGGGAGAGCCCCCCTGCGACCGCCCATGTCTGTGTCGATGTACCCGGGGCAGATTGCGTTGACGCGCAGACCGTCGCGGCTGTAGTCGACGGCCAGTTGCCGGGTGAGGTTGATGATGCCGCCCTTGGAGGCGCAATACGACGGTGCCAACGGCGCGCCGATGAGGCCGTACGTGGAGGCGATGTTGATCATGGCGCTTCGCGGGCGCCGCACGAGGTGCGGGATCGCCGCTCTGGCGCAGAGGAAGGTTCCGCGCAGGTTCACGGCGATCGTCCGGTCCCAGGCGTCGATGTCGAGCTCATGGAGGTGATGCGACCCGCCGGAGATGCCGGCGTCGTTAACCAGCACGTCGAGTCGTCCGAAGTCGGCGACGGCGCCGTTGACCAGGGCGGCGACCTGTTCGGCTTCGGCCACGTCGCATGACCGGAAGGACGCCTTGCCCCCTGCGTTCAGGATCTTCTCAGCTGTTCGCTGCCCGTCATCCACGTTCGTGTCGCCGATGGCGACAGTCGCGCCGGCGGCCGCCATGTCGAGGGCGATGGCCCGGCCGATACCTGTCGCCCCGCCGGTCAGCAGCACTACGCGGTCGTTCAGGGAGGGCATACTTCCCTGCCTCCTCCCCTTCGCGAACTCCTCGGTGCTGCCGCACCGCACATCAAAAATCTCGGCCCAGGAACCATACAAGAAGCCCGGACCCGGCGGGGCAGCCGCTCTTGGTGCGCGCATCGATGTCGTTGCCGGGCTCGTCGAGGAACTCAGGACGGTCCTCGACGGCAGCGCCCGGCCGATATCACCTGCATAATGAATCGTCACAGGTCAGCGGGAGGCATATCGTGACAGATCGTCGCAGTAGGCGGGAGTTGTCGGTTCTGGTCTGCGCGGAGCCGGGCATGCCTGGCACCGGCCAGCCCGGACGCTGACAGGGCTAAGGCTCGCTGCCATGCTTGCCGAGAACGCGGATCTGCCGCTACTGGCTCACGATGACCCGGCCTTTGCAGGCGCACGATTCCACGAGGTCCTCGATGACCTGGCCAGCCGCAGCTGGCTGGTTCGCTCTGACCTGGGCTACCTCGTACTCGGCCGCGAGCCGGGCATAGCGCTGCTGAAGGACCGGAGACTGTCCTTCCCCGCTGTCGAGCTGCTGGAGCTGCAGGGGCTGACCGACGGGATCATCTACGACGGCACAACCAAAGGCCTGATGGCACAGTCCGGCCCGCCGCACGCCCGCCTGCGCCGGCTGGTGAGCGCGGCTTTCACGCCGCGCCAGGTCGAGCGGCTGCGCCCTCGCCTGCGCGCGTACCTGGCTGACCTGTGGCAGGACATCGCCCAGACGGGCAGGTGTGACGCTGTCACGGCCCTGGCCCGACCGCTGCCCTCGATGGCCATCGCCGAGCTGCTCGGCGTCCCCGGCGACGCTGCGCTGCTGGCCCGGTGGTCGGCCAGCCTGCAGGCAGTGTTCGACATGGACATGACGGCCAAGCGCGCTGAGATCGAGGCAGCCCACGAGGACGTCCGGGACTACGTGCTCGACCTTGTGGCCAGACGGCGGCAGGAGCCAGGCGAGGACCTGGTGTCGGCGCTGGCTCATCACGAGCAAGTTGGCGACCGGCTCAGTGATGACGAGATCGTCACCCTGGCAAGCTCGGTGATCGCTGGCGGCACCGATACCACCGAGTCGCAGCTGGCACACGGGCTGCGGCTGTTCGCCGACCATCCCGGCCAGTGGGATCGGCTCGGGGACGACCCGGCTCTTGCGGAGCAGGCCTGCCAGGAAGTGCTGCGCTTCGAGCCGATCGTGCCGTTCACGGCCAGGCTGGTCCGGGAAGAGCTGGAGCTCGCAGGGATCGTCTTTCCCGTGGGGACAGTCATCTTCGTCTGCGCGGCCACCGCTAACCGTGACCCGCTGACCTACACGGACCCGGGCCGTTTCGACATGATGGCCGATCGGGGCGGCGCGCAGGTGGTTACGTTCGGTTTCGGCGCGCACTTTTGCGCCGGCGCGAACCTGGCCCGGGCCGAGATCATCGAAGCGCTGGCATTCCTGGCACCCCGGATGCGCCACCTGAAGCCCGACGGCGAGGCTATCTTCGGCACGCCGACCGGGATTTATACCATGCGCAGCCTTCCAGTTCGCTTTACCCCGCGCGAGCCCGGCTGAGCCCGGTGGCAGCGGTTCGGGATCAGCTGAGCAGCTCGCGGACACGCGGGATGACCTGGTGGCCGTAAAGCTCGATGTTGGTCATGAGCTGTTCGTGCGTCAGGCCTGGCATGCCGTACTTGAGGTCGAACCGGCTGGCGCCCAGGGCGCGCAGGTTGGTGGCGATCTTGTGTGCGACGGTCTCGGGTGAGCCGACGTACAGCGCTCCGTGCGGCCCGGTTTCCCGGTCGAAGGACTCCTCGGTGGGGATCGCGAAGCCGCGCTCGGGGGCCATGAGGGTGATGATGTCCCGCCAGCGGGGCCAGAACTCGTCTTTCGCCTGCTCATCGGTGGCCGCGACGTGGCCCGGCGAGTGGACGAGCACCGGAAGCGGGGGGCGGCCGAATTTCTCCAGGGCTCGCTGGAAGAGCTGCGAGTACGCGGCGAACCGGGCCGGCGGTCCCCCGATGATGGCCAGCGCCAGCGAGAACCCGAGGCGCGCGGCGCGAATCACCGACTGCGGGTTGCCGCCGACGCCGATCCACGCCGGGAACGGCCCGGCCTCGGTGTGCGGCACCACGTCCTCGTTCAGCAGTGGCGCGCGGGTCTTGCCCTCCCACGTGACCGGCCCGCCCTTGAGCAGTTCGGCGAACAGCGTGGCTTTCTCCTCGAAGAGTTCCTCGTAGTCGGCGAGGTCGTAGCCGAACAACGGGAACGATTCGATGCTCGATCCGCGGCCGAGGATGACTTCGGCTCGGCCGCCGGAGACCGCGTTCAGCGTGGAGTACCGCTGGAACACCCGGACCGGATCGTCGGAGCTGAGCACGGTGACGGCGGAGCCGAGGTGGATTCGTTCGGTACGGGCCGCGATCGCCGCGAGGGCCACGTCGCCAGCCGGCATCGGGAAGTACTCGGTGTGGTGCTCGCCGATCCCGAAGAAGTCCACGCCGGCTTGCTCGGCGAAGATGCCCTCGTCGACCACGTTGCGGATCGTCTGGGCGTGCGACAGCGGTTTGCCATCCGTGTCGCTGTTCCGGTCGCCGAAGGTATCCAGCCCGAAGGTGTATGTCATGCCAGGCTCCTGGCGTCCTCGCGCACGGCCCGCTCGAACTCAGCTAGCGTCAGCACGTTCCCGAACACCGGGCCGCCCGGCTGCAGCACCCGGCCCGCCCGCAGGCTTTCCAGGCGAAGCGGGTCACAGCTGAGCACCGCGAGCCTGCTTGGTTCCGTCATCAGAACCCGACCACTTGGCGGATGATGACGATGTGGATGCGGCCGGGCAGTTCCTGGTGGATCTCCAGGATCTTGCCCACCTGGCTGTGCTGCCCGTAGGCGGCTACCGCGCGGGCGTCTTCCAGTACCAGGCTGTGCTGGTAGATCCGCTCGTGCGCGGCCTCCAGGGTCGGGACGAGCTTCTGCGCGCCGACGACGAAGATGACACTGGCGGCACCCCAAGCGTAGGAGGCGAGCTGGCTGCCCGACGCCGACGCGATGACGAGAGTTCCGTCCCGGGTGACCGCGTGCACGCTGCCGAGGGCGTAGTCGGGCTGGCCGCCGATCGCCTTCATCTCCTGCGCCTGGGTGGCGAAGTCGAGCGCGAACATGGCGTTGCGCGCCGACTCGTACGGCCCGCCGTCGTTGACCGCATCGGCGATCCCGGCCTCGGCCAGGGTCACCGACGTGTTGGTCATCACCGAGGAGCCATCCGGAATGCGGGCCAGGACGGCCTCGCGCGCGGCGTCGAGGTCATCAACGACTTCGACGCTGAACCCGTGCTCTTCCAGAGCGGTGACGGCCGACGCGAGCGTCTGCTCGTCCGGCAGCGCTGTGAAGCGGTCAGGTGCAGTGGTCGTGCTCATGGCTGGTCCTCCCTCAGGCGACGGTTCAACCTCGGAGCGGTAAGCGGACTTTACCCCGGTTATATTCCGACCGTAGGGTGGCACTCATGAACCACCCCGTGACCTGGGGACCGCCGCACGCCGAGCGCGCCGACGCTGCGCGCAACCGGCAGCTTCTGCTAGCCACGGCGCGCGAGATGATCGCCGGGCAGGGCGCCGGCAAGCTGACCATGGACGGGCTGGCCGAACGCGCGGGCTTGGGCAAGGGAACGGTGTTCCGCCGGTTCGGCACCCGGGCGGGGATCTTCCAGGCGCTGCTGGACGACGACGAGCGGGCCTTCCAGGAGCAGGTTCTCCGCGGGCCCCCGCCGCTGGGCCCTGGCGCTCCGCCGCTGGACCGGCTGATCGCCTACGGCCGCGCCAGGATTGACTTCCTGATCGGGCACCGCGAGATCGCGCGGGGCGCGCTGGACGGCAGAGAGCGGATACCAGCCGGATCGCAGACGCCCATGTCGCGGGCACACATCCGGTTCCTACTCGGGGAGATCCGCGTCGGCCTCGCCGACCTGGACGTCCTGGCCACCCAGCTCACCGCGGCCCTGGACGGCCCGCTGCTGCTCTACCTGTCGTCCGACACCCTCGCCGAGGCCGCTCCGCAGGTCTCCGAACGCCTCGGCCGAGGCTGGGCGGACCTGATCCAGCGCGTCACGCTCGAACGCTGACCGGTTCGCCCAGGCCGGGCTGCGGTTTCTGACGCGCGATCAGCCGACGGCGTGACCGTTAACAGTCAGCGTGACGTCGATGTTGCCCCGGGTGGCATTGGAGTACGGACACACCTCATGTGCGGCCGCCACGATCCGCGCCGCCTGGTCGGGGTCCTGAACCTGCGGCAGGGTTATGTCGAGTTCCACAGCGAGGCTGAAACCACGCTCCGCGGTGGGGAGCAGGCTCACCCGGCTGTTGATCGAGACATCACCCACCTCAGCGCGCTCGCGGCGGCCCACCACGCCCAGAGCGCTCTCGAAGCAGGCCGCATAGCCCACAGCGAAAAGCTGTTCGGGATTGGTGCCGTCGCCCTCGCCGCCCATCTCCTTCGGAGAGCGGAGCTGCACATCCAAGGCTCCATCGTTCGTGCGCCCGTGACCGCTTTGGCGGCCGCCGGTGACCGTTGCCTGCGCCGTGTACAGAACCCGCGCCATCTCGGCCTCCACTTCCGGATCTACCGTTGTCCCGGCTCACGGCCGGCACCGCCCTGACAGCCGGGCAAACCGCAGTCGCGAACGAACCCTGGTGGGCTCTCCGCGCTCTCGCTCCGGCACGCTGCGAGCCTATGCCGCCGCGCTCGGCGACCGCATCGAGCTGGCGATCGGCATCGGCTGTGGCCGGCCGAGGTCGCCTGCCCGCTCGCGGTGACGGCCCGCCCACGGGGCATTCGCTGGCCACGGCCGGGACCGGGACAATGGCCTGGTGAGTTCCCCCGAGCCCGGCTTCGAATCCGCTACCGACGGCCGCCGTGCCCACCGGCCGTGACACCAGGTCACAAGTGACAGCCAGATGGCCCCAATCCCGGAGCGAAGGAGCAGCACATGACAGACGGCGCAGTTACCGCAGACGGGCGTGCCCGCGTCCTCGCGGACGGACATCAGATGCCGATGCTGGGCCTCGGCGTCTGGCAGGTGCCCGACGGGACGCAGACCGTGAACGCCGTCCGCTGGGCGCTCGACCTGGGGTATCGCCATATCGACACCGCTCAGGCTTACGGTAACGAGGAGAGCGTCGGACGGGCGCTGCGCGACAGCGGGGTCCCGCGCGGCGAGGTGTTCATCACGACCAAGTTCAACCCAGGGCGCAAAGACCCCGTGGCCGAAGCCGAGCAGAGCCTCAGGCGCCTCGGCGTCGACCAGGTCGACCTGTACCTCGTGCACTGGCCGCGAGGCGGTCCGCTCCGGGCCTGGCCGGGGTTGGAACGGGCTCGCGAGCTTGGGCTCGCCCGTTCCGTTGGCGTCTCCAACTTCGGCGCCAGGGAGCTACACGAGGTGATAGCAGCCGGGACGATCCCGCGGCGGTCAACCAGGTGCAGTTCAGCGCGCTGCAGTACCGGCGCGCGCTGCTGGACGCCTGCCGACGGCAGAACGTCGCGCTCGAGGCCTATAGCCCCCTGGGGACCGGCCGGCACCTGTCCAACGCGACGGTGAACCGGGTCGCGCAGCGGGTGGGGCGGACGCCCGCGCAGGTGCTGTTGCGCTGGTGCCTGCAGCATGATGTTCCGGTCATCCCCAAGTCGACTCACCGCGAGCGGATAGCCGAGAACGCGCAGATCTTCGACTTCACCCTGTCCGACCAGGACATGGCCGACCTCGACGCGCTCGACCAGACCAACGGCACCGACCGCGCCCTCGAACGCCCATGGTGGTAGGCAACGGCCCCGGAATGCACCCCGCGAGCCATCGAACTCCTGGTTGTGGCTGGCTGTGGTACCGGTTGTCACCTCTCGATCGGCCACGCAGCGGGCACGCTGCCGTGGCCCGGCGGCTTGCTGGGCTCGCGCCTCCGGATGCCTTGACAGGGACCTATCGGTTAGAGAATCCTAACGGTTAGTGGATGCTAACCGAGATGCTGACCGGTGGGGTGCGCTGGCTGACGGCACGCGCCTGGCCATCGTGGCCCGCCTGGCTGAGGGGCCCCGGGCTGTGGGGAAGCTGGCGGCCGGGCTGCCGGTGAGCAGGTCGGCGGTGTCCCAGCATCTGAAGATCCTCAAGGACGCCGGTCTGGTGGAGGACGTGGCCGAGGGGACGCGCCGGATCTACCGGCTCAACCCGGTCGCGCTGGCGGCGTTGCGGGATCAGCTCGATACGTATTGGCAGCGGGCGCTGGCCGGGTACGCCGAGGCCGCGCAGGCGCCGGACACAGACACCAGGGAGGCGTGATGGCTGCGACCGACGCAGCGACAGTCCGCAAGCAGATCGTGGTTGACGCGCCGATCGAGCGTGCTTTCACGGTGTTTACCGACCGGTTCGGGGACTTCAAGCCACCCGAGCACAACATGCTCGGGGCGCCGATCGCCGAGACGGTGTTCGAACCCCGGGTCGGCGGCGGCATCGTGGACCGGGCTGCCGATGGCAGTGAGTGCCGGTGGGCGCGGATCCTGGCCTTTGACCCGCCGGAGCGGGTGGTGTTCAGCTGGGACATCAGCCCGCGGTGGACGATCGAGACCGACCAGGCTCAGACCAGCGAGGTCGAGGTGCGGTTCTACGCCGAGTCGCCGACCCGCACGCGGGTGGAGCTGGAGCACCGGCACCTCGACCGGCACGGCCCGGGCTGGGAAGCCATCACGGGCGGCGTGGACGGGCCGGAGGGCTGGCCGTTGTACCTGGACCGGTACGCCGCGCTAGTGAAGGAAGGCTCCTGACTTGCCGATTCCCGCTCCCGGCTGATCAGCAGCGTCGACTTCACCGGCCACGGCACCGGCAAGATCCTGGTGCCGCTGTGGTCCGCCCCAAAGCACGCAAGGAGATGCCCGGCCCTCGCCGTTTCGTGCTCGCAGGGTGACTCCTGACCCAGTCATCACTGTGGGTCCAGGCAGGCACGGGAGGTATCCGTGGTGTGGCTGCACTTTTGCTACCGCATGCTCAGGCCACGGTCGCGGTTAGCCTGGAGACGGCATTGACGAACGCGCTGGCCGAGAGGACAGGCAGATGCCCGGCCCGGGTGAACTCCCCGCACAGCAGCCCGCACCCATCATCGGCCGGGACGCCGCGCTGGCCCGGCTGCGCACACTGGTGGATCCGGTCCCGCAGGCCAGCCAGGTCCTGGTGGTCACCGGCGAGGCGGGGATGGGCAAGACCGCGCTCCTGGCCGACGCTGTCGACCGGGCCCGGTCGGCGGGCATGCGGGTGCTGTCGGTCACCGGGCGGGAATCGGAGTCCAGACTCGCGTTCGCCGGGCTGCACCAGCTCCTGCGGCCGGCGCTGTCCGGCGTGGCCGACCTGCCCGGCCGGCAGGCCCAGGCCCTGCTGGGGGCGCTCGGCCTCGCCGCGGATCCCGGTGCTGCGGACCCGCTGCTGACCGGGGTGGCCGTCTTGACCTTGCTGTCGGATCTGTCCGAACGCTCCCCGGTCCTGGTGGTCGCCGACGACGCCCACTGGCTCGACCGCAGCTCGCTGGACGCGCTGGCCTTCGCCGGCAACCGCCTGGAAGCCGAGCGGGTGGTGCTGCTGGTGGGCGCCCGGGGGCAGGCCCCGCCCCCAGGCTTTGACCGGGGCTTCCCGCAGCTGCACCTGGAGCCTCTGCCCGCGGTCGACGCCGGCCGCCTGCTGGACGGGCAGCCACGCCCGCCCCGCGGGCGGGCCCGGGCGCAGGTGCTCGCCCAGGCCGCCGGCAATCCCATGGCGCTGATCGAGCTGACCAAGGCGATCGCCGACGATCCCGCGGCCAGTCGCCACTGGGCCACCGAGCCGTTGCCCCTGACCGACCGGCTGACCGCCGTCCTCACCGCCCGGTTCGGCGCCCTGCCCGAGCCAGCACGGGCCGCGCTGCTGCGGGCCGCGGTGGCCGACGGCCCGGACCTGCGCGCAGCCGCCAGCCGGGGTTCCGGGCCCGATGCGCGGTCCCTCGTGCCGGCCGAGCAGCTGGGCCTGATCAAGATAGACCGGACCGGCCTGCGCTTCTCCCATCCCCTCGTCCGTTCCGCCATCTACCACTCCGCGCCCTTCGCCCGGCGCGCCGCTGCGCACCGCGAGCTAGCGGACGCACTGCACGACCAGCCCGACCGGCGGGCCTGGCACCTGGCCGCAGCGGCCATGGACCCGGACGAGCAGGTGGCTTCGCTGCTGGAGGCCACTGCTGCCCAGGCGCAGCGCCGCGGCGGCGCGGCCGCCGCAGCGCTGGCCCTGGAACGCGCGGCCGAACTCAGCCCCGACCCCGAGGACCAGGCCCGCAGGCTGACAGCTGCCGCCTCGGCCGCTGTTCCCACCGGCCAGGGGGACTGGGTACAGGATCTCGCCACCCGCGCCCTCGCAGTCACGGCGGACCCGGAACTGCGGCTGGCCGCCCGCCACCACGCCGCGTGGGCGCTGGCCTGGTCGGGCCGGCGCACCGCCGCGCTGTCCGCGCTCATCTCCGTCGCCGAAGAGGCATCACGTGACCAGCCGACCCTCGCCTGGGACGCCCTCGGGAGTGCAGCCACGGTCGCCTACCAGTCCGGAATGCCCGCCAGCCGCCAGGCCGTCAGCCGCGTCCTCGGCCTGCTGGAACGCCAGGTTCCGCCGCCTCCCGGCCGGGCCCCGGGCATTGATGTCAACGTGCTGAGACTCTGGATACGCGCCAGCGCCGACCCGATCGGCAGCAGGACCCAGCTCCTTCCGCACCTGCACAAGATCGCCGGCGCGCCCATTGAAGAGCCCTCTTTGTGGCGAATCGGCTCCGTCGCGTGGCTCCTGGACGAATCCGACCTGGCGATCGCCTTGCTGCAAGACGCGATGCAGCGGCTCCGGGCTCCCGGAGTGCGAGGTACCAGCGGCGGGAGCCTGACCGTGCTGGGGTGGGCATACATCGACACGGGGCGCTGGGACGAGGCACTGGACGTTGCCGCCGAGGCCGCCGGTATGGCCGAGGCGAACCAGATGGAGCTCATTGCCGCGTCCGCTGACGTGATCACCGCCACCGTCTTGGCCCTGCGTGGCGACTCCGGCGCGGCAGGCAGGCACGCGGCCAGGGCACTCGCCACCGTCGATCCGGCCGAATGCGGGCTGGTAGCCGCCCGGGCCCGGCGTGCCCTCGGCGTGGCTGCTCTCGCCGAGGGCAGCTACCTCCAAGCGTTCAGCCAGCTCCGCGGGCTGTTCAGCGAGGACGGCACGCCGCTGCACAACTACGCCTCCTATCTTGGTGTGGCCGATCTCGCCGCCGCCGCGGTCCGCGCCGACCGGGGGACGGAAGGAGGCGACGTCATCGAGCACGCACTCAGCCGCCTCGACGGAAGGGCCTCTGCCCGGCTCGAGCAGCTCATCGCCCGGGCCCGCGGGATCCTCGCCGGCCCATCCAACTCAGAAGCCCATTTCGGCCAGGCACTTTCCGATCCCGCCGGGGACCAGTGGCCATTCGAGCGGGCGCAGCTTCGGCTCGACTACGCCGAATGGCTGCGGCGACGCCGCCGGATCAACGACGCCAAGCCCGTCTTGACCGAAGCCCTGGGAACCTTCCGGCGGCTAAGGGCCCAGTCATGGGCGCAGCGGGCCCAGGCCGAGCTCAGGGCATGCGGGGTGGCCGTCACCGGCGCGCCCGCCGAACGTGACGGCCTCTGGGAGCTGACCCCCCAGCAACGCCAGATCGTCCGCCTGGCTAGCGACGGCCTGACCGACCGCGAGATCGGCGACCGGCTCTTCCTCTCACCGCGCACGGTCAGCTCGCACCTGTACCGGTCCTATCCCAAGCTGGGGGTAGCCAGCCGCCACCAGCTACGCGATGTGATCGCCCTCACCAGCACGCCGACCACAGCACACGCCAGCACCGGAAGCGAGACCCTTCCGTAGGTCTCTTTTACTTGTTTCCCGACCCGACAAGCGCGCACGTCCGCGACCCCCGAAACCTCGGCTGCAACGGCGGCGAACTGGCTACCTGGCTTCGCGCTACTGAAGGGCCGGGGTCGGCCAGGGCAGGGTCGTCGGCGGCAGCCGGATGACCTCGGCACGCTGACGGCGCCCGCGAGGTGCTTGTCACGGTCTTGCCCGGAGTTACCCAGCTCTTTCCCGGCCGGCAAGACGGGCGGTGCCGCCCGCGGGTCGCGCAACGGGCATCCGCAAAGTGCAGTAGTCCTGCGGATACCCCGGCCGCAGCCTCGCGCCGCACGATGGCCACAAGACGCCACCACGAAAGGAACCGGAAATGAACACCCGACCGAACATCGTCCTCATCCATGGCGCGTGGGCCGACGGCTCTTGCTGGAGCGGCGTCATCGAGCGCCTGCAGGCCGACGGCTACCACGTCACCGCACCCCAGTTCCCGCTGACCGCGCTGGCCGACGACGTCGCCCGGCTGCGCCAGGTGCTGGACCTGCAGGACGGCCCCGCCATCGTCGCGGGACACTCCTACGGCGGCCAGGTCATGACCGCTCTCGGCACGGACGCGCCGAACGTCGCCGGCCTGGTTTACATCGCGGCGTTCGGCCTGGACCAGGGTGAATCGCTGGGCGGGCTGCTGGCGCAGGGACCGGTGACCCCGGCGCTGGCGCACCTGTTCACCGATCCGCAGGGCTTCGGCTGGCTGTCCGAAGACGACTTCGTCAACCATTTCGCCGGCGACGTCGACCCGGTCAAGGCCGAGGTGATGTACGCCGTGCAGCAGCCGCTGGCCGCGTCCGCCTTCGGCGACGTGATGGGCGTACCGGCCTGGAAAACGCTGCCGTCCTGGTACCTGGTCTCGGCCGACGACGAGGCGATCCCGCCCGATGCCGAGCGCCAGTTCGCCGCTCGCATGGGCGCCACCACCGTCGAGATCCCGTCCAGCCACGTCGCGATGGTCTCCCATCCCGGTGAGGTGGCCCAGCTCATCGAGAAGGCGGCCGAAGCGGTGCCAGCTACGCGCTAGACCGGCGCACCCGCTCGCGATCGCCGCGCTCGTCGCGGCGGCAGCCGACAGCTTGATGCTCCGCAGGCGCGGCCCGGCGACCGGTCCACAGCACTAGCCAGGTCGGCCCTGCGCCCGGACCGGGCAGGACCGAACGCCCCAGCGGGATGGCTGCGCAGCAGGCGAGTTCTCAGCCTCGGCGCGCAGAGCTCAGAGCTCGCTGAGCGCCTGCCTGTGAACCAGCAATTCGCGTTCCACCTCGGCGAGAGCCGCTCGCACCTTGTCATCACGTTGCTCCGCGAGCGCTGCGGCCAGGTGTTGCCCGAGCCGACTGAGATCCTCGCCGACGATCCGGCGGACCTCCTCGTCGCTCGCGGCCCCATGCCAGGAGTGCGGCGGCGTCCGGGCGGCCCCGGTCGGCATGCTCGCCAGCGGCGACACGCCGAGCGCCTGGTCCAGGTCTGCGAGCAACGCAGCCCACGTTCTCAGATCGTCGAAGAGCTGGTCGAGCACCGCGTGAAGGGCGTGCGTCTCGGGAACCCTCCGGTGAGCCTGCCTCACGTCCAGAATCCCGTCGATAACCTCGCTGAGCACCTGGTTGAGGGCGGCGGCCGAATCGTCGCGCGGGGGCTGGCTCACGCCGGTACCGATGCGGGCCGCCGGCTTCCGCACGCGCAAGGCCGAGCTACTGGATTGCGCCACCTCACGCGCGGGACCTCCTGCCTTGGACATCGGGCTCCTCTTGCCCGTCAGTCCGGATCGAATCCGCTCAGCGGACCAACCAGGTAGTCATGCCCAGAGCGTACCGGGGTCGGCCCTGCCGCCGCGGCGCTCGCCGAGAGCGTCGGCCTTGAGACTATCCTCGGCGCGTTCGCCGCCGGAGCGCTGCTCTCGCTTCTCGACCGGGACGAGACGACGACCCATCCCCAGTTCCGGCTCAAGCTCGAGGCGATCGGCTTCGGGGTCTTCATCCCGATCTTCTTCGTCACCAGCGGCCTGACCTTCAATCTGAACGCGCTGTTCGCGAGCAACTCCACCATCGTCCGCGTGCCGCTGTTCCTGCTCGCGATCCTCCTCGCCCGCGGCCTCCCCGCGCTGGTCTACGTCCGCACGCTTGGCCCCTCGCGCTCGTTGATCGCGGGCATCCTGCAGGCCACGTCGCTGCCGTTCATCGTGGCCGCGACCCAAATCGGCCTCCACCTGGGCATCGTCTCCCCCGCCAGCGCCGCAGGCCTGGTGGCCGCCGGCCTGCTGTCCGTCGTGATCTCCCCGGCCCTCGGCCTTGTGCTGCTCCGACGCCAGCGCCCCCAAACCGCCACCCCCCGCGCGCTGCCGACTCCCGTGATGCCCGTGCTGACCGCCGAAGACCGCGCGCACTGCCGCCCCAGCGGCGCCAAGCCGGCCGCATGAGGCGCCCGGTATGCCCCGGTGCGATTCCTGCGCTATCACGCCGCGGTCGAACAGCACATCCGTGACCTGGGCATCGCCTACGCTCGCGGGATGTATCAGTAAGCTGACCCGTTTCCCGGGTTGAGCTTGTGGCCACATGACGGTGTCTGGGTCGCCGGTCGCTAGGCCGGTGGGTCTGCCTGCCCGGGGCTGGCCAGGGCGGGCCGCAGCTCTCGGCGTGAGCCGACTCCGAGCTTGGTATACACCTTGCTGAGATGCCATTCAACGGTCCGGGTGCTGAGGAATAGCTGAGCTCCGATCTCCACGTTGGTGTAGCCGTCGGCGGCGAGCCGGGCGATGTGCGCTTCCTGGGCGGTGAGCTCGCTGACTGTCTCGACCGTCCGCTTGCGCACCGTGTCGCCGGTGGCCAGCAGCTCACGCCGGGCCCGTTCGGCGAACGCCTCGATGCCCATCGTGGTGAACAGGCCATGGGCGGCTCGCAGCTCGGCGCGAGCGTCCCGGCGCCGGTTCTCGCGGCGCAGCCATTCGCCGTACAGGAGGTGGGCGCGGGCTAGGGCCGGGCGCATGCGGGTCCGGCCGAGCCGCCCGATCGCCTCGCGATAGTAGCTTTCGGCAGTCTCACCCTCACTGAGCAGGGCCCGCGAGCGCGCCTCCGTGCCAGCCGCCCAGTCGGTGCCGCTGGCGCGGGTGGTCTCGGTAAGCCGCTGCAGAGCGTCGGATGCGCGGGCGGGCTGGCCGCTGCGGACGGCCGCCTCGATCAGCTCGGTGAGCGACCAGCCAAGGACGCCTATGTCGTCGTACTGGCACACCAGCTCGGCGGCGGCGAGGGCCTTGTCGTAGTGGCCGAGGCCGTTGTACAGCAAAGCGGCGGAGTACCCGCTGGTCACTCCTCTCCCCTCGCCGCGGCTGGTCGCGGCGTCCATGTTGGCCTGGATGAGTTCGGTGGCCTCGGCCTCATGGCCCCGCAACGCGGCGATGCCCGTGGCACCGTAGGGCGCGAGCGGGATCCCGGTCGCGTCGGCGGCCGCCTGCGCCTCCGCGATGAGCGCCGCGCCCTGCTGCAGCTCGCCCGCGTGGGTGTGCAGCAGGATGCGGGACCGGATCGCGAGGGGGAGCTCACTGAGTGCCCCTGCTTCGCGCGCGAGCTTGAGGTGCCGGCTGGCCAGGATGTGCCATGTCTCGTCGTCCCACACCGCCATGGCGGCCCGTTCGGCGAGCCACAGCCAGCCCAGCCCCTCCTGCACCGGGATGTCCTGGCTGCGGGCGGCGAGTAGCGCCCGTCTCAGGGCGGGCGTCCCGGCCGCGTAGCCCTCTGTGACCAGCAGCGCCAGGCCGTCCAGAAGCAGGTCGGGGGCGCGCGCCGGGGCCAGTGGCGCGGGCGCCGTGCGCACGGCCCTGGCCACGTCCCCGACCGCCGGTGACAGGCGGCCGACGAACAGCGCGGCGGTGAACGCCTCTAGGTAGGTCTTGCGGGCCAGCCCGGCGTCCAGCGCCTCGAGCTGCTTGGCCACGCTGAGCATGAGCGGGGGCGCGTCACGGCCATGACTGGAGGTGAACGCGATCTGCGCGCGCAACAGGTCGCCGCGGGCACGCTGCAGTTCATCCAGCGGCCCGGCCTGAGCCATGGCCAGCAGGCCGAGCGCGGCGTCAAGGGCGCCCGCCTGGTGCTTGGCTTGCGCTGCGGCCAGCGCCCGCTGTGCACGGCGCGCCGGGTCGAGCGTCAGCCGGGCGGACTGCTCGAGGAACGCGGCCGCCGCCGCGAGACCACCGCGGCGCTGTGCCCGGCCTGCGGAGTGCTCAAGTTCAGCAGCAACTTCGTCATCTGGGCCCGGCGCGGCCTGGGCCCGGTGCCAGGCCCGCCGGTCAGGATCGGCGGCCGGGTCAGTGGCCTCGGCCAGCGCGCCGTGCAGCTCCTGCCTCGTCTGAACCGAGGCCGACCGGTAGGCCGCCGAGCGCACCAGCGGATGCCGGAACCGCACCCGGGCGCCGAACTCTGTCAGTCCCGCCTCCGCCGCCGGCCCGGCCGCCCCGGGCCCGATCGCGAGCCGCCCGGCCGCCCGCCACACCAGCAGCGGGTCGCCGGTCGGATCGGCCGCCGCCAGCTGCACCAGCCGCTGAGTTTGCGCTGGCAGCGCCTCCAGCTGCCGCCCGAAGCTCTCCTCGATCCGCCCGTCCAGCGGCATGGCACTGCTGACCCCGAACCCGCCCGTCAGCTGCGCCGGCGTCAGTCCCCGCGGCAGCTCCAGCAGCGCCAGCGGGTTGCCGTGCGTGTCGGCGATGATGCGGTCCCGGACCTGCGCGTCCAGCCGCCCGGCCAGCCCGGTCAGTGCCGACTCCAGCAGCGCCACCGCATCGTCCTCGGCCAGGCCCTCCACCAAGAGCTCCGGCAGCCCGGCCACGTCCTCGCCCGGAACCCGCGCCGCGAACACCAGGCCCACCGGATCGGCCGCCAGCCGCCGGGCCGCGAACCCCAGCGCCTGCGCCGAGGCGCGGTCCAGCCACTGCTGATCATCCACGGTGCACACCAACGGGCGTTCCCCCGCCGCCTCGGACAGCAAGCCCAGCACGGCCAGGCCCACCAGGAACCGGTCCGGCGCCGGGCCGGCGCTGAGGCCGAACGCGGTCCGCAGCGCCTCACGCTGCGGCACCGGGAGAGATTCCGCATGATCCAGCATCGGCGCGCACAGCTGATGCAGTGCCGCGAAGGCCAGCTCCATTTCCGACTGCACGCCCGCTGCCCGCTCTACCCGGCACCCCGACGCCCGCCCGGCCAGGTAGTCCAGCAGCACGGTCTTGCCCATGTCTCGACTAGATACCTAGGTAGGCAGGACTACCTAGGGAGAAACCACCGTGACCACCACCGCCGACCTGTACCTGAGACTGTCCGACTTCCGCGCCGACGACGAGGGCAGCTTCCCGCTGCGCGAGGCCGAGCTTCGCACCAGGGCCGCCGCCCTCGGCTGGACCGTCAACGAGGTCATCATCGAGAACGACCTGGCCGAGGACGGCAGCCGCAAGCCCGCCACCGCGTACAAGCGGCAGCGGGTGACCGGCGGCGACGGCAGGCCGCTGATGCGCTATGGCCGCCCGGTGTACCGGGTGCTGCGGCCGGGCTGGCAGCAGGTGCTCACCAACATGGGGACCGGTGCGTCCCGCGCCGTGCTGGCCGAGGATCTTGACCGGGTGGCCCGCGACCCCCGGGACATCGAGGACTTGATCGACGCCGTGGCCGCGTGCGGCGGGCACGCCGCGTCGATGTCCGGCAGCCTGCTCACCAACGGGGGCAGCAGCGACCAGCTGGCGATGGCCCGGGTCATGGTCACGATGGCGGCCAAGGGCAGCGCGGACACCGCCCGCCGGGTGACCGCCGGGCGTGCGCGCTGGGCAGGCCAGAGCTACCAGGGCGGCAAGCGCCCCTACGGATTCGAGCATGACCCGAAAGCGCCAGAGCACCGCAAGCGGCTGATCGTCGTGCCCGCCGAGGCGAAGGTGATCAAGGACGCTGCCGAGGACATCCTCGGCCGCGGCATCTCGCTCAAGGCCATCGCCCGCGACCTGCGCGACCGCCGGGAGCCCACCGTGACCGGGACGCAGTGGACCGCATCCACGCTGCGGGACATCCTGGCCAAGCCCGCCGTCGCCGGGATCGCGGTACACACCCGGATCGTGAAGGACGAGGAGACCGGCGAGAAGCGCAAGGTCACCACGCAGTACCCGGGCGCCTGGCCCGCGATCCTCGAACTCAATCAGTGGGAGAAGCTGCGGCACCTGTTCGACAGCCGCAAGACCGGCACCAGCCCCGAGCCCCGCTGGCTGGTGTCCGGCTACGCGACGTGCGGGCCGTGCGGCGCCCCGGTCAAATGCACCGGATCGGCCGCCCGCCGCGCCTACACCTGCACCGCCCACGGGCACGTCCGCCGGAACGCCGCCGAGGTGGACAAGCGCGTCCGCGCCGTCGTGGTGGAGCGGATGTCGAAGGATGACGCGGCCGGGCTGCTGCTCCCGCCGCCCCGGCCCGGGGTGGACGCCGGGGCGAAGCGCGCCGAGGCGAAGCGGCTGGACGCCAAGGCGAAGCGGCTGACCGCGATGTTCACCGACGACGCGATCACCGAGGCGCAGTACGCCAGCGGCACGAAGGACATCCGCGCCCGCCTCGCGGTGATCGCCGCGCAGCTGGCCGCCGCCAGCGCCCCGGACCCGCTTCCCGAGTTCCGCCAGGGCCGCCCCGCCGCCGAGGTCTGGGACTCGATGACCCTGCCCCGCCGCCGCGCCGTGGTCAAGGTGCTGATGACCGTCACGATCCTGCCCGCAGCGCGAAAGGGCCGCGCGTTCGACCCGGACTCGCTCGCCATCACCCCGCTGGCCTGACCCGTTCCGCTTGACCCGAGTAACTGCACGTCTGTAACTTGGATCATGGCGTGGCTGGGCTCGGCCGCCCGCGACCCCGCCAGGTCGCTACACGAGGGCAGATACTCCGGCGAGGGGGGTCTGCCCGGAGTGGGACAGACTCCAGTCCGGGGCCACGCCAAGCAAGCTCGTACCGGAACCTCGCCAAACGGTCCGGCCGCCTGACGGTCACACCTTCGGCCGGTGCAGTCCGTATGGGGTGACGCCCTCTGCGGGAGAGCCGGGGATCAACCGGCCGCGGGCTTAGCCAGGGGGACTTCCGCAAGGAGGTCCCCGGTGCCCCGCCTTGATCATCGCGTCCTGCGCACCTGGCGGCTGGAATCGAAGTTCACGCCCGAGGAAGTGTGCGTGCTCGCCAAGGTGAGCTACCCCTACCTGCGGGCGCTGGAAGACGGCGCAGCCACCAACCCGACGTTCGCCGTGGTGGCCCGCATCGCCGCCGTCTACGGCCGCAGCCCGGCTGAGCTATTCGCCGCCGACACCGACGAGCCTGCGGGCGCCCGGTGACCGGGCAGCAGCAGCAGGCCGACGCCGAGGCCGAGGCCGAGCAGGCAGCCATAGACGAATGGGCGCGCAACCTCGTCGCCACCTGGCCGCCGCTGAGCGACCGGCAGCGCGAGCAGCTGCGCGTGCTGTTCGACCTCAGCGACGGCGGTCACGATGACGCAGCCTGACTCCGATCCCTGGGACGCCGACCTGTCCGCGGCCACCTCGGCTGTCGAAGGGCTCGGCGTGCTGCTGGCCATCTGGCAGGCCCGCGCCGAGCCCGACGCCCGAGCCCGCCGCTGCGCCTCCGACGCCATCACCGCCATCGACACCGCGCTGGCCGCGCTCCACCAGATCCGCGCCCGGCTGATCAGCGAGACCCGCCGCGCCGACGACCAGGCCGCGGCCCGCGCCGACGCCCTGATCGCCCGGGGAGGCGGCGACGATGGGACCGCCTGACAGGGGCAATCCCCGGCGGGACAGGCCCGCCAGGGATCACCGAAAGCGTCTGGCCGCCCAAGCCGCAGCTTTCGCGCTCAGCGTAGCTCGCGGCGCGGACGGCGGGCGGTCGTGATGGCCGGCAAGCGGACCGACCGGTTCACCTGGGAACGGGCCGTCCTCGATTCCAAGATCGGCATGCCGCGGGAACTGCTCTGCCTGGCGCTGGTGCTCGCCACCTACAGCACGGGCACGACCGGCGGGGACATCGAGGTGAGCGCGGGGGCGCTGTGCGAGGTTCTCGGCTACGACCATGAGCGCAGCATCCACCGCCTGGTCGCCGGGCTGCGCGACGGGTATGCCGTGATCGAGCGCACCAGGCGCGGCAGCCGGTGGCGACCAGCCGGGTACGTGCTGGTGCTGCCGGGCGACCTGGCCGGGCGGGCTGAGGCGGCGAGGCGTGCGCGGGAGGCCGACCGGGCGCGGGCCACCAGGCAGCCGGTGGCGGACCGGGCGCCTGCGGATGACCCCTCCAAGAGTGACGCAGTGCGTCAGTCGAGGAAGCCCAAGAGTGACGCGGTGCGTCAGGTGAAGGAATCCTATAGTGACGCAAAGGCCCGTCCTATAGTGACGCAGCGCGCGTCCAGGAGTGACGCAGAGCGTCATCGCGCCCTTATACAAGAGAACCAAGAAGACCAAGCCGCACCTTCGGTGCGGGCGCCGACCGCGCGGGTGATCCTCGCTGAGTTCATCGACTGGGACCGCGCCAACGGCGGCCAGATCACCAGCCGCACCAAGGACCAGCTGGGCCGCCACATCCGCGACCTGCTCGCTGAGGGCATCGAGGACAAGCACATCCGCCGCGGGCTCGCCGCCTGGCGCGCTCGCGGCCAGCATCCCTCGACGCTGCACTCGTTCGTTGACGAGTCGATGAACGGCCAGTCGCAGAAGTCGCGCCACCAGGCCGAGATCGACGCCAGGCACCAGCGGTGGCTTGAGCGCGCCCGGGCCGCCGACGCGGCCGAGGCCGCCGCGAGGGGTGAGACCCCGTGACCCGCGAGGAGACAGCCGCCCTGTGCGCCTACATCGAGGCGGCCTGCCCGTCGCAGCGGATGGGCGAGCACACCCCCCAGGTATGGCACGACATCCTGCCGCCGGACTTCACCCTGGGCGAGTGCCGCGCGGCAGCCGGGGCGATCATCCGCCGGGGCGCCCGGTACGTGGACCTGGGCGAGATCATCAGCGAGGTCAAGCGCGCCCGCCGTCCCGCCGCCGAGGCCGCACGGCTGGCGATGCTGCTCGACCCGGCGGCCATGCGCGCCGACATCGCGGCCAGGGACGCCGAGACGCCGATGGTGCTGGCCCGGATAGCCGACCGTGCCGGGCGCCCCCGGATGCGGCTCAAGGCGGTCCCGCCGCCCGACTACGGAGGAGACCCGGCATGACCGGCCAGGACGACCACGCCACCCGGACCGGGGCCGAGGAAGCCTACCGGCGGGCCCGGCGCCGCCGCCTCGAACGCCACCCCGACCCCTACGTCCGGGCCACCAACCGGTTCGCTGAGCGCGGGCTGGACGTGTGCGACTGCCCGTGCCACTGGTGGCGGGACGTGACCGAGGGCCGGGCGGGATGCTGCCCGAACCGGGGCCTGCGGTGGGCAGGCGACGGATTCGTGCCCTGGCCCGGCGACGACGAGGAGGGACCATGACCAGCACGGCGACCGTGGAGGTGCTGACCGCCGAGGTGCGGGTGCTGATGGTCGGCTCCCGCCAGGTGACGCTCAGCGTGTACAGGCAGCTGGACGCGATCCCGTTCTATGCGCTGACCCCGTTCGGCCGTGTCCGCGCCAGCCGCCAGCCAGCCGATGAGTTCTCCGGCGGGAGGATCGAGGTCATCGGCGCTGACCGCGATGGCCGCCTGTGCCGGTCGTGGATCTTCCGGACGGCGGGCGGCGCCTACCACGACCCCGGTGGCACGTTCTCCAACCGGGAGGCAGGCGAGGCGGACTGGGCTAAGGGCAGCAACCTGCCCCTGATCGTCCTGGCGGGCCTGCGATGACCCCGCAGCCCCATGATCACGACCCGGCCCGCCCCGCCGTCGCTGACCTGCGCGCCGTGCTCGCCACCGCCCGGGCCGTCCTGGCCGCCGACCCAGACCTCGCCCACCGCTGCGCCGCCGACGCCGACTGCCCCCAGTGCGCCATCATCGCCGCCGTCCAGTTCGGGTTCGCCCTCGCCGCCGAACTGACCGGGGCGGGGTCCGTGTCCGGCCCGCTCCACGCCCGGCTCCTCCACGTCATCGACACCGCCCAGCGCGAAATGGACACCTGGCCCAACTAGGCCCCGCCCCGTTAGCCTGGTGGCGGACGATGCCGCCAGATCCGCTGGCAGCGGAACGCTCCGGGCAGACCCAATCGGGCTCACACGAGCCCGCCCTCCCCGGCCCCGCCGCCCCTGACGGATCCCGCGCCCCGAGCGTGGCGTGACTCCCGTTCCGCCTGCCCTGAGAGAAGATCACCATGACCACGCCAGCACCCCCCGGCATCGTCCGGCCCCCGTGGAGCGCCGCGTTCCCCGCCGACTTCCAGGGCCGGATACTGAGCACCATCGTGGAAGGATCGCCGTTCAGCCGGTCCTGCACCCCGCTGCCGACCCGCAGGGGCGCGGTCGCATTCGGGATCTTGGACCTTGAAGATCCGGCCTGGGGCGGCGAGCTTTCCGAGGTGCCCGATCTCAGCAAGGACCAGAGCAGCTACGAAGTGGCCGTGAGCCGCCTGTCCGGCTCGATTCTGGTGAGCCTGGAGTCGGTGGATGACTCGGACTTCCCCCTGACCCAGCAGGTCTCTCAGACCATCGTGGACACGTTCAGCAACAAGCTCGACCGTGATCTTCTCGGCGCGGCCGGGCCTGCCCCGCTGCCGACCGGCATCCTGTCGGTGGCCGCCGAGGTGACCGCGGCCGACTGGCAGCTGGCCGCCGTCGCGGCGAAGGCGCAGATCGCCACCGCAGGCGGGCAGGCCAGCCACATCGCGCTGAGCCCCGCGGTGCTGGGCGAGATCGAGAGCGCCCGCGACGACCTCGGCCGCCAGCTGTACCCCGACGCCGCGACTACGTTCGCCGGGCTCGCCACGGTCCCGGCGGTCGGCGCGACCCAGCCCGTCGTGTACGACCAGGGCCGCTGCTGGCTGGTGATCAACAGGGACTACACCGTGGACGTGTCGCGCGAGACCCAGAGCGCGTGGAGCCACTTTGCGGCTTCGATCCGCTGCGTGGCCAGGTTCGCCCTGGCGGTCCCGCAGCCCAGTAGGGCGGCCAGGAAGCTGGCCGTCACCGCGCCCGAGACCGGGCGGGCAGCCAGGACCGGCAAGGGCTGATGGACTGGCGCGCGTGGGCGCCGCCGCTGGACCCGCCCACGGCGGGCGGCCTGCCCGAGGCCGAGGCGCAGCTGATCGCGGATGCGTACGACGAGCCGCACGAGATCGCGGCCGAGCAGTGGGAGGCGTACGCGGCGCTGCTGCCGCCGCAGCCCACCGTCGCCCAGGTCGCGACGGGCAGCCAGAGCGTCAGCTACAGCCCGCCGATGCCGGGCGGGGACTACGGCCTGGCCATCGGCCGCGCCGCCTGGCACCGGTCGTTCCTCAGCAGCCTGCACACCGCGCCGCTGGTGCTGGGCTGGCGATAGACGCCGGGCCGTGCGAGGAGTGCGAACAGCCATGCGGAAAGCCTCGCGCGGCCCGGCACAAACGCCTGCGCCCGCCGGGTTAGGGCGGGCGCTGGGCGGTCGGTGGTTACTCGGAGGCAACCGCCGCGTCGTGGTCGTAGCTGCCGTCCATCTGGGGAACGGCGGCGTACCGGTCGCCGTCCTTGGAGACCGTCCCGGCCTTCACCAGGCGGGTGACCGACTGGCGCAGCCTGGGCAGCGCGGGCTTGGGCTCGATGGCCCCCTGGATCTCCTTGAGGTCGCGGGCCTCGCCCGGGGCGTAGGACCGGATGACCGACAGCACGGCGGCGTCGAACTGGCCTGTCTCGCCGGGCTGGCCGGCAGCTGCGATGACGGCGGCACCGGAGGCGGTGCCCGCCCCGTCCGTCGCGGCCTTGTAGACGGCGGTGCGCTTGCAGGCACCGCAGCTGACGGTGGCCAGGTCGTCGGTGGCCGTGTAGTGGCCCTCGCCCTCGGTGGTGATCAGCTTGACCCCGCAGAAGGTCACGTTCTTCCGCTCGGCCGACCCGAGGTGGATCTTGGTGCAGAGCTTGTCGGTGACGGCGCGCAGGGTGCTGGTCTCAGGGGTGGTAGTGGTCATGGTGGCTCTCTCCTTGGTGCTGGGGGCTGCTCTGTCGCTGCCCTACCGGACGGTAGAACGTCCTGGTATGCCCGGATAATTGCCGGTCCGGTACGATTCTTGCCGCTGGTCCCGTGTGGCTGCTGCGTCGGTGGCTCGATCCCAGCTGGGCGGGACCAGCCCGCCGCTGTAGGGGCCTGGCCTGCCCCGCCGCCGGGCCACCACGCCAACGTCCCTGCCAGGCTGCCTCCGTGCCACCGGGCCACCGGGCAAGCCCTCCTGCCCTCGCTCCCCCGCTCCTGCCGGGCTGCCCTCGCTGCCACCAGCCCCCGGTCCTGGCCTGGCCCGGTGCGCTCCATGCGGCCGGACCAGCGCACCACGCAGCACGGCCCCGAGCTTGCGCAGGCCGGACAGCCACAGCCGGTCGGCCGCACCGGCAGGCCGGTCAGGCCGGGCCGGTGCCGACGCCCGAGCCATAGCTGACGATTCGCGGCCAGCCGGGCACGGCGCGCAGCAGCGGCACGGAGGCCACGGGACGGCGGTCAGGCACAGCCACACACCGCAGCCCACCGGCCCCGGCACCTGGGCCGCAACAGGGCTGCTCGACAGCAACAGGACAGAGCCGCAGGACACGAAAAGCTGAGCGTGACCCGAAGCTAGGCCGAAGATCGCGGGCCGTCACGCTGCCTCTCAGCGCGCCGGGCCGAGGCCCCTGGGGGGTAGCCCCGCCACGTCGTTCTCGCGCAGAGTCCTCCGTAGCCGCGAGCTTGCGGCCCCAAGTAATCGGTGTCCTCGATCATGACCAGAATGGGGTCATGACCTGCCCGAGGTGCGGCGGCGCGGTTCCCCGGCGGCCAGGGCCGGGACGCCGCCGGGTCTGGTGCTCGGCCCGGTGCCGCTCGGCCGCGTCGAGCAAGGCGGCGCGGGCACGGGCACCGGCTCCCCCGCCGATGACCGACGAGCAGCTGATCGAGGCGATGAACCGGCTCAGCCCGTTCCCCGGCCTGTAGCCGGGTGCCATCCTGGGCCAATGGCATCGCCAGCCCCTTCCGCCAGGACCGAGAGCGAGGCCAGGCGCAGGCGGCGGGAGGCCGCGTGGATGCTGTCGTGGGCGTCGGTCCGGTGCCGGGATGCGGCCCGGGAGGTGGCGGCGGCTGCGGGCCCGGCTACGTCGGCGGCAGCGGCCCGGGAGGCAGCAGATGACCTGTCCAGGGTGGTGACGCTGCTGCGCCGGATCGCAGGGCCGGGGCCGCCGCCAGGGCGGAGGTGGCGGAGCGCCAGGCGCGCTGGCTGATGACGGCCCCGCAGGCTCGCCCTCAGCCGTGTTTTGGCTGGTCAGAGACTCGCCGGGGCGGTTAGGCTCGGAAGCGAGAGCGGCCCGGCCGAGGTGTTCACAGCACCCGGCCGGGCCTGAGCAACCCGTCTATCGAGGAGACGAGCCACCTTGGACGACCGTACCCAGCCAGACGTAGAGCAGCTGCGCCGGGAGTACCCGCTGTGGGACATTACCGCCGCCTGGGTCACCCGTAGCGCCGAGCCGGACTTCTACCTGATGATCGCGGCCCGCCACGGGCTGCGCCTGGGCGCCTTCTCGCCCGCTGAGATGGAGCGGGTGATGGCCGACGCGGAGGCCCGGTACGGCTGGCCCCGCAGGTAGGTGCTGTCCTGCCTGGTCACCGCACCCCCCGAGAGAGAGTGTGTCTTGCTTAGGGTGTCGTCTTGCCCACGCCGGGCTCACCGCGCACCACGAGGGCCCGTCCCTCACCGGCCCGCACGCCGGCCACGAACCGGTCAAGTACGCCGCGTTCCCTGGGCCGACCCGTCAGCCCTGCTGCGGGCCCCCTGATACCAGAATGTCCCGTCATCGGTCCGGCGTTACACAGCAACCATGGCGGCGCCGCCGCCTCCTGCGGCAAAGCGACACCGGAATGCCGCGCCTCGGTCGCCCGGCGAGGCATGAGCGCTCACACGGCCTCCCTGCCGGACACCACTAACGTCCGACCCGCCAGCCTACTCCGGAAGGCCGGACCCGGAAACCGGGTGACTACTGGCGTGGCCCGGGCCGCGGGCCAGAGCACCGGCCGGTGGTGACCACGGGCGCGAGGCGGCCCCCGGAGCGCAATCGTGAGTGGAGTACCGGCCCGCAGCCGAAGCCGGCCGGCACCCGGCCCGCCGCTCAGATGCAGGCCACGCTCCGACAGGAAGGGAAGTCTCATGCCCGCAGTCACCGTCGGCCAGGAGAACAACGCCGACATCGAGATCCACTACGAGGACCACGGGGCCGGCCAGCCCGTGGTGCTGATCCACGGCTACCCGCTCAGCGGGCGCGGCTGGGACAAGCAGGTCCCGGTGCTGCTGGACGCCGGTTACCGGGTCATCACCTACGACCGGCGCGGGTTCGGCCAGTCCAGCCAGCCCACCGTCGGGTACGACTACGACACCTTCGCCGCCGATCTCAACGCCCTGCTGGAGTACCTCGACCTGTCCGACGCCGTCCTGGTCGGGCACTCGATGGGCACCGGCGAGGTCACCCGCTACCTAGGCCGCTACGGGTCAGCGAGGGTGGCCAAGGGCGTGCTAGTCGCCCCGATCCCCCCGTTCCTGCTGCAGACCCCCGACAACCCCGACGGGGTGCCGCAGGCCCTGTTCGACGGGTTCGCCCAGGCCGCCCGGGCCGATACCCCGGCGTGGATGAAGGGATTCCTGGACAACTTCTACAACGCCGACACCCTGCGCGGCACCCTGGTCAGCGACCAGGCCTTCCAGGCCAGCTGGAACCTAGCCGTCACCGCGTCGGCCACCGCGGCCGTGGCGTGCATCCCCACCTGGGCGACCGACTTCCGCGACGACCTGCCCAAGATCGACGTGCCCATGCTGGTCATCCAGGGTGACGCAGACCAGGTCCTGCCGCTGGACAAGACCGGCCAGCGGCTGCCCGCCCTGATCAAGGACGTGCAGCTGACCGTCGTCGAAGGCGGCCCGCACGCCATCCCCTGGACCCACGCCGCCCAGGTCAACACCGCCCTGCTCGACTTCATCCGCAGCTAACGCAGCCGAACTCTCCGCCCCGAAAGGAAGAACAGCCATGTCGAACCACTTCAGCGCCGACAACCTCAAGTTCCCCGGCGACGACCGCCGCCTGGACCTTACCGATGTGTTCGTCTTCCCGGCGTCCGCCAGCCCAGAACACCACCACACCCTGCTTCACCATCACCACCCCGGCACGACCGTGCTGATTATGGACTCGAACCCGACCAGCGCCCCGCCGCCGATCGCCGCGCAGGACAAGGGCCCCGGGTTCTACCCCGGCGCGATCTACCGGATCAACATCGACACCGACGGCGACAACCACGCCGACGTCGCGTTCAAGTTCGTGTTCTCCGAGTACGAGAACGGCCAGCAGACCGGGACCGCCTGGCACGCCACCGGCGCCCAGGCCCGCCAGGGCGAACCCGGCGGAGAGGTACTCGCCGAAGCCATCCCGGTCAGCTTCGACGGCACCGCCCAGCCCATCCAGGCCGGCCGGATCCGGCTGGCCGCCGGGCTGCGCAGCGACCCGTTCTTCGCCGACGTCGAAGGCGCGCTGCACGGCTTCGCCTGGACCGGGCACGACGATTTCGCCGACAACAACGTCGACTCGATCGTGCTGGAGGTACCCGACGACATGCTCGGCGGCCCGGTCATCGGCGTCTGGGCCTCGATCAGCCGCTACCGCGACGACGGCACCCTGGAGCAACTGGACCGCGGCGGGAACCCGACCATCAACCCGTTCATCAACCCCGACGGCGAGAAGAACCTGTTCAACTCCCGCCAGCCCGCCGACGACGTAGCCAACTACCTGGAACCGTGGTCCAAGATCCTGCAAAACGCCGGCGGCTACACCCCCGACCAGGCCAAGGCAGCCGCCCTGCAGGTCCTGCCCGACATCCTGCACTACGACCGCACCAAGCCCGCCACCTACCCCAACGGCCGCGTCATGACCGACGACGTGTACAGCATCCGCTTCGCCTGGCTCACCAACGGCAAGGTCCCCCCATCCGGCCTCAAGCCCCACGACGACCTGCTGAACGAGTTCCCCTACACCGGCCCGCCCAACCCGCCGAAGACCAGTTCCTGATCCGAACGGATACGCGGCCCGGCTGGCCGGGAAAGAAACGGAGGGCATCCATGATCCAGCTTGACGCCGGATCTGGATGCCCTCCGGTCAGGAGGGCACCATGCCCAGTTTGACCGTGTCAGGGTCCCCGCGCATCGGCGCGATGGTCCGGCAGTCGTTTACCGCGATGACCCCGGCCGAACGCACCCGGGTGACGGCGATGTACGGCGCGATCGCCGGGCTGCACCTGCTCGGGTTCGTCATCCTGTTCGCGTTCGTGGTGCCGTCCCACTACAAGGGGCTAGGGATCGGGGTGGCGATCCTGGCCTACACCCTGGGCCTGCGGCACGCCTTCGACGCCGACCACATCTCCGCGATCGACAACACTACCCGCAAGGTGCTGGGCGAACGGCAAGGCACGGGCCAGCCGCGCCCGTTCGGCTTCGGGTTCTTCTTCTCCCTCGGCCATTCCACCGTGGTCGTCGCGATCGGGGTCGCCATCATCGTCGCGGAGAGGACCGTCTTTCCCGCGGTATCGAACAACGGCTCGCCCCTGGAGCGTTTCGGGGGCTTCTTCGGCACGATCGTGTCCGCGTCGTTCCTGTTCCTGATCGGGCTGCTGAACCTGGTGATCCTGGCCGGGATCGTGCGGGTCTTCACCGCGATGCGCCGCGGACAGTACGACGAGGCCGAGCTGGAGCGCCAGCTGGAGTCCCGCGGGTTCTTCTACCGGTTCTTCGGCCGCTGGATGAAGGCCATCAACAAGGAGTGGCAGCTGTACCCGGTCGGGGTGCTGTTCGGGCTGGGCTTCGACACCGCGACCGAGGTGGCCCTGCTGGCCACGACCGCGCTGCTGGCCTCCGGGCACATCCCCTGGTACGCGATCGCGTGCCTGCCGGTCTTGTTCACCGCGGGAATGACGCTCATGGACACCACCGACGGGCTGTTCATGAGCCTGGCCTACGGCTGGGCCTTCTTCAACTCGGTCCGCAAGGTGTACTACAACCTCGCCATCACCGGGCTGTCCGTGGCCATCTGCTTCTTCATCGGCGGCATCGAGGCCCTCAGCCTGCTCACCCACCAGATCGCAGGGCCCGGCCGCAGCCACGGCTTGTGGGCCTTCCTGTCCGGCTTCAACCTCAACAAGGCCGGCTTCGTGATCGTGGCCATGTTCATCGTCACCTGGCTGGCCGCCATGCTTATCTGGCGCTACGGCCAGATCGAGGAAAAGTGGACCGCCAGGCTGCAGCCCGGAACGCCCGGCGGCATGGTCCGCGAGCCGCCCGCTGCTGAGGGCGGCGAACCGCTGGTCGCCTGCAGCGTCTACAACCATCCCGGAGGTGCCTGACCATGGAATACCTCGTCAGCATGACCACCCACGTTCCGGACGGAACGCCGGAGGAAGCGGTCCAGGACATCCGCGCCCGCGAGGCCGCCCACTCGCGCGAGCTCACGGCCCAGGGACACCTGCTGCGCCTGTGGCGCCCGCCGCTGCAACCAGGCGAATGGCGCACCCTCGGGCTGTTCGCGGCCGCCGACGGCGACCGGCTCGAGGAGGTCCTCGCCTCGATGCCGCTGCGGGTGTGGCGCACCGATGAGGTCACCCCGCTCTCGCCGCACCCGAACGACCCGCCCCGTGCGCCCGCGAGCAGCGCCGTCACCGCCGCGGAGTTCCTGGTGACCTTCACCCTGGCCGTTCCGCCGGGCACGGCCGGCCAGACGGTGGAGGACACCAAGGCCCGTGAGGCGCGGGCCGCCCACGACCTGGCCGGCCAGGGACACCTGCTCCGGCTGTGGACCCGGCCAGACGGGCGGGCGCTGGGCCTGTACCAAGCCCGCGACGCCGCCCAGATGCAGGCGATCCTGGAGGCGCTGCCGCTGGCCTCCTGGATGACCGTGGACATCACGCCGCTGTCGCCGCACCCCAGCGACCCGGGGATCATGTTCCCGCCGACCACGGCGCCGACGGGAACGTCATGAGCGATAAGGGCGAGAAGGTCAGGATCATCACCGGCGGCTCCCAGCGTGCCGGAGCGCAGGTCTTGTCCCAGGTGATCAGCTTGCTCTATAACGCTCCGCGAGCTGAGGTGCCTGGGCTCCGAACGCCGCGAGGTCGGCTTGAAATTCTGCCGCGCACGCATCGGCAACCGCCTTCACGCCGGTGTCAGTGCCCAGGTGGAAGGGTGAGTCGGCGCTAGATGCGTTGCGCCGCCAGACGGTCACGGCTGCTTGGCCGCGGGCGGGTGGGAACGGGGCCGCGGGCGGGGGGAGGTGGCTAGCGGGGTCCCGGCCACCGCGCAGTGTCGCTGAAGGGATGGCGGGAGTTCCTTCGCTGCTGGTTCGGTACCCGCTGCGGGCTGGCTCAGCGCGTCGTCCCCGATCGTGGTCCAGGCGAGCAGCGCGGCCGCGAACGACGCCCCGCCGGCGATGGTCATGGCGACCGGGAAGCCGGCGGCAAGCTTGGCGGGATCCTCGAAGTCGGTACCGGACAGCCCCGCGGCAAGGGGAAGGGCCGCGACCGCGATCATCTGGCCGAGCCGGGATAGTGCGTTGTTGACGGCCGAAGCGATCCCGGAGTGGCGCGCATCGACGCTGGCCAGCACCGTCGCGGTGATGGGCGTGATCAGCGCGGCGAGACCGGCCCCGAATACGGCCAGCGAAGGCAGCACGGCGGCAAAGTAGCTGTCGCCGGGGTGGATCCGCGCCATCAGCAGCAGTCCCGCGCCGGTCAGGACGGCCCCGGCAGTCAGCGGGATCCGCGGGCCGATGCGCTGGGCGATCGCCCCCGACCGGCCGGAACCGGTCAGCAGCAAGATAGTGATAGGCAGCGTCGCGGCCCCTGCCTGAAGGGCGGTGTAGCCGAGGCTGATCTGCAGGAACGCGACGAACAGGAAGATCACGCCGCCGAGCGCCGCATAGGTCACCAGCGCGAGCACGGTGGCGCTGGCGAACTGGCGGGAGCGAAACAATTCCAGCGGAAGCATCGGGTGGCTGCTGCGCCGCTCCACGACAGCAAAGGCGCCGGCGGCGGTCAGGCTGACCACCGCAGCGGTAATCACCGCGGGGGTCAGGCCCCCTGAGGCCTGGATCAGCGCGAAGCACAAACCGGCGATGGCCAGCGTGGCCAGCGCAGCACCGGGCAGATCAAGGCCTCCAGCCCGCGTGGGGTCGCGGGACTCTGGCAGCTTGACCATCGCGGCGACGATGACGAACGCCCCCAGCGGCAGGTTGATCAGGAAGACCGCACGCCATGACAGTGCATCAGTCAGGTAGCCGCCGACGGGCGGGCCGACCGCGGCCGCGACCGCGGTCAGGCCCGCCCACGCGCCGATCGCCCGGGTCCGGTCACCGGGATGAAAGACCGCGTCGATGATGGCAAGGCTGCCCGGGGTGAGCAGAGCCCCGCCAACACCCTGGACAAACCGGGCGGCGACGAGCAGCTGAATGGTCGGGGCAGCCGCGCACAACGCGGAAGCGGCTACGAAAGCCCCCACCCCCAGGATGAACACGCGACGCCGGCCATAAAGGTCGCTGAGCGAACCGGCCGGCAGGACAAGCGCCGCCAGGGTGAGCACATAACCGTTCAGCGTCCACTGCAGCCCGGCGACGCCCGCGCCGAGATCACGGTCGATCGCCGGCAACGCCACGTTGACAACCGTCGCTTCCAGCAGCACCATCGCCTCGCCCAGCACCGCCACCGCGAGCACCCAGCGACCGGCGGCCGAAGCGAGCCGCACCGAGCCAGGCCCTGCGCCCTCATTCCCGACCAACGGCACCCTTCCTGGCGGCCCTCGCTCGCCTCAGTGTGTCTCCCTGCGAGCTGACCGTCTCAGCTCGCGAGATCGCCGGCGGCTGAATCCGTACCTGGCGTGAGTGATCCCGGCGCAACAGGCCCGGCACCCTCAAACCCCGGGTGGCCGTGGCCCGGCCCTGGCCGCATTCGTAAGACGTCGCCTACTCGCCGGTAAATCGGAATTCTGCCTGCCATGGACCGTCCAGGTGGACAACCTCCCAGTAGCGTTCGGCGATGCGTTCCGGGTCAAAGGCAGTACCGGCAGCTATCTGCCCTGCGATCGTCAGTGTGGCCACGCGGATGCCGTCTGGTTCCAGGTCAGCGCCGAGTATTGTCGCGGCCGACCGGAGAGCCGCCTTGCCGAGGGAAACGGTCGCCAGGGCCGGGATCGGGTGGTCGGCGAACCCGCCCCCGGTGACGAGGATGGTCCCGGAGCCGGCGGCCCGCATGGCCGGGGCCGCCACCTGCGTGACGACGATGGCGCCGATGACATCTACGGAATACGCCGTCTGGAGGTGGGCGACGCTTGAGCTCAACAGCCGGTCTGGAGCTCCCATGACGGCGTTATAGACGATGACGCCCGGTGCGCCATTTCCGAGGTAGAGCTCCCTCATCCGGGCGCCCAGGCCATCGGGATCGCTGGCATCGGCCGCGATGGTGTTGATCGTGGCACCGGTATCGGCCAAGGTGCCCGCGAGATCGCGGAGGCCGTCCGGGTTACGCGCCACCAGGGTTACCTGGTAGCCGCCCACGGCGAAGCGACGTGCCACGGCCATTCCGAGGCCAGGCCCCGCGCCGACCAGTAGCACGTGGCGGCCATCGACTGAGCCGGGACCTGCGGCCTCGGCGAGGTCAGCGATCGTGCTTCCTCGGTTGCCAGGGTCGCCTGCTCGCTCGTTAGGCATGGGTACCGTTCCTTTCGCGTCGACCGCCTCGGAGAGCAGCTCGGGCTGGTGGCTTTGCCGAGCTTCTGACCTCGCGGAATCATTCGGGTTGGCAGACAAGGCTGCGGCCGGGATATTGGGCTGTCGCCCGCGTCACGCCTGCATCATCGCGCGACCAGAATCCCCGAAACAAGATCAGCAAGGCATGCTGGTTATCTGCGAGCGCGCAGGTGCGTGTCTGGCCGGGGGAAATACTTGCTGCGGCCACCGGGTTGCAACGTGGGTTCCCGGGCCGCCGCGGCGAGCGTGTCCGCGCCGGGGCAGCACGTGCGGGGTGCGCATCGTGCAGGCGGGCCGTTGTCATGGGTCCGCGCCTTCGACCGTGGATGGACCGTGGAGAAAGATGCCCAGGAAAGTTCAGCCGTACGGCTCTGGCGATGACACCGAGGCTGCCGCGCTGGCCCGGTCCCGGCCGGATCCCGCACCGGGGTATGTGAACGAGCTGGCCGCGACGATGACGATCGGGGAGGTCGCCACGCAGGCGGTGGAGGCCGTCCGGGCGCTGAACCAGCTGATGGCCGACGCCAGGGAACTGGCCGGTCCGGGCGAGGCCCGTGAGGTCGTCGGCCGGCTGGCGCTGATGGGCCACCAGCTGCCCCAGCTGTGCGAGCAGCTCGCCCGGTTCCTGGTCGCACAGCGTGAGGACGGCCAGATCTCGCGTGGTACTGGCGGCGACCCCGACGGCGTGCTGGCTGAAGTGTCCGAGGCGCTGTCCGCGGCCGGGCGGGCTGCGGACATGATGGCGGCGGCGCTGGCCGAAGCTGGCGCCAAGGCGGCCGGCCTGGACTTGCCATCCCAGTAGCGGCCACCAACCCAAGCGGCCGGAAGGAACCTGGGTGAGCTGATCACGGCCCGGGCCAGAGAGCGGGGTCGGTACGATCAACCGCTCGCGAACTAGGACGCGGCGGCCGGGCGGCGCCTCAGTGAGCGCAGCACGGCGGTGCCGGCCACAGCGGCGGCAAGCAGCAGTGCGGGACGCCACACCTCCAGGCCGGTCACGGCCAGGAACGCGTAGGCGTAAAACAGCCAGCGATTGTTCATCGTGATCTTTCTGGTTGAGACCGCTTCCTGCGGTCCCACTGGGTAACAGCACCCGCGGCGGGCGGGGCATTCCCCTGGCCATCAGAGGTCAGCATCCGTATTCGTGATCCGCGGTGGCTGTGCCTTCACGTTGGATTCGGCGAGGTCGATGATGCTGGAGCCGGTTCAGCCAAGGCTGCTGTGCCGGGCGCCGACCGGACCCGCCGCCCTTAGCTGTGCGAGCGGCGCAGACCTGAGTCAGCGCAGGAGCAGCAGAAGCTCGAGCCCTACGGCGTGCTGTGGGTCAACAGCGACCCGTTAGACCTGTAGTGACAGCCAGCCGGTCAAGACTCCACGGCGGTCCGGGCGCCGGGCGCCTTGACCTCGAGGTGGGGCAGCCATCCGAGCCATCGGGGCAGGTACCAGCTGCGGTGGCCGAGCAGGCTTAGGGCGCTGGGCAGGATGACCATGCGGATGAGCGTGGCGTCCAGGAGCAGGGCGGCGGCCACGCCGAATCCCATCTGCTGGAACATGACGAGTTGTCCGCGGGCGAAGCCGCTGAATACGACGACGATGATGAGGGCGGCCCCGGTGATGATCCTGGCGGTGGAGGCGACTCCGCCGGTGACCGCTTCGCGGGTGGAGCCGGTCTGGTCGTAACGCTCTTTGATCCGGCTCATGAGGAACACCTGGTAGTCCATGGATAGGGCGAACAGGACCGAGAACAGGAACAACGGCACCCAGGCGTCGATGGCGGTCACCCGCTGGAACCCGAAGACGCTCGCGCCGATCCCGTGCAGGAAGACAAGGGTCAGGAGCCCGTACGCGACGCCGGCCGACAGCAGGTTGAGCACGATCGACAAGCCGGCCACGACCACGGACCGGAACGCGAGCGTGAGGAGCAGGAAGCTCAGGCCGAGTACGAAGATCAGCACATACGGGGTGGGAGCGCTGACGGCGTGGAAGTAGTCGGCGGTCTCGGCGGTCTTGCCGCCCACGTAGACCTGCGTGGCGGAGCCGGCGAAGGCAGCCGGGATCAGGCGCTGGCGCAGGTCCGTCACGGCGGCGACGTCACGGCTGGACACCGCGTCGCCCTGGATGGGGACGGTCAGGGCCAGCACGTGACCGTGGGGCGCGGCCTGGATGGTCCCGGGCCCGAAGCGCGGGTCAGCGGCCAGGGTCGCCTGCAGCCTGGCCAGGTCGGTGTGGTCTGTGTGGCTGCTGCCCTGGGTGACGATCTCGACCGGGTTGGGGTCCTGGCCGGGAAAGTACCTGGCGACGGCCAGGTAGCCCTGCTTGGAGGGCAGCGAGTCAGGCAGGGTGGCGACGCCGCTCTGGCCGATGTGCAGGCCGAGCACCGGGACCGCAGCCAGGAGCATGAGGCCGCCGGTGACGGCGAGGCTGACGACCGGGCGGCGGATGACCCTGGTGATCACCGGCCGCCAGACGCGCCCGTCGGAGGCGCCGGCCCGGCCCAGACGGGTTCCGACGAAGGGTATCGGCAGGGCGTTGATCCGATCGCCGAGCAGGCTGAGGACTGCGGGAAGTAGCGTGAGAGCGGCGGCGACCGACACGACGCCGACGATGATGGCGCCGACGGCCATGCTGCGCAGGACGTTCGTCGGTACCAGGAAGAGGCCGAGCAGTGCGATCACGAAGGTCGTGCCGCTGAAGAGTACGGCCCGGCTGGCGGTCGCGGCGGTCATCGCGATGGCGGCGTCCTTATCGAGCCCCCGGTCGCGTTCCTCCCGGAAACGGGAGATAACGAAGAGCGAGTAGTCGATGCCGAGCGCCAGGCCCATGCCGGTCATCATGTTGACGATGAAGACCGACAGGCCGAACTCCTGCGCGACGATCGTGGCGATCCCGAGCCCGACGATGATCGACGCCAGGGCCATGAGCATCGGCATGAGTCCGGCGACCACGGCCCCGAACACGAGCATCAGGACGACGATGGAGATCGGCAGCCCGAAGCCGATCTCACCGTGGCGCAGGTCGCTGGAGGACAGTGTGGTGAAGTCGTTGCCGACCGTGTGGTCCCCGGTGACCGCGACGGCGAACCCGCCTGCGCCGTTGGCGGCTCGCACGGTGCTCACGACGGGTTTGATGTCTGCATCGCTCGCCGCGTGCAGCCCGATCAGGGCCGCGTGCCCCCCGGCCGAGACGAGCGGGCTGCCGGGGGCGAGATCGGCCCGGACACCGCTGATGCCAGGCTCGGAGCGCAGCCTGGCGGCCAGGTCGCCGACGACGGACCGGAAGGCTGCGCCGCTGGCCGTGGCGGTCTTGGAGCTGACCACGATGACGTCGGTCGGCTGCCGGCCGGCACTACCGCCGGTGGCCCGGTTGTAGAGGGCCTCGGCCCGGCTGGACGGGGTCGTCCCGATCACATGCGAGGTGCTGGTCAGGCCGTGCAGCGAGGTAGCGGCCAGGCCGAGGGACAGCAGGGCGAGCAGCCCCCAGGCGAACAGTGCCCGGCGTGGCCGCCGGGAGCTGACCGAGGCGAGGCGCCCGGTCAGGCCCCGCGAGGCGGCGGGGGGTGGCTGGCTGACGGGGCCGGGTGCGGCTGAAGGGTGGGGCGCAACGGGCGTTGTCATGGCGTCTCCTTGGCGGTGGCTCCTTGCTGAGCCGAAGGGCCTGGCCGGTTTCTTAGATGTGAGCGGCGCTGGCGGTCCGGCGTCAGCGTGCGGCGGGCGGCCAGTCGAGCGGGCCGATCTCTACGCCAGCGAGGTCGGCGTAGATGAGGAACTTGAACGGGTCGAACTGCTCACCTGGTGATCCACCTGGCGGGGGCATTGTCAGGCCGCCGTCTCGGCAGGCCAGGGGGAATGTGACTGCCCGAATGTTCTTCTGCCGGCGCGGTCACCGGCACGGGCGAGCGCCTTGGCCCGGACGACATCCGGGTCTCGCGGGTCGGGCGGTAGGGCCTGACCCCAGTCCCGCTCGCGCCGGGCCCTCGGTCTCTGGATACGGATGCGCTTCATCTGTCATCTCCTCGGCCAGTCGCCATGTCCGGGCCCGGCCAACAAGTAGCCCTGGTCCTGTTCGGGGGCTGGTTCTTCAAGGGACGGTATGAGCCGCCGCCGCGGTGGGCGTCACCCGAAGGTGCGCACGCGGTGGAATCTTCCGCGGCTGACCCCGGGGCACGACAGTGCGGCCGGGCAGCCCCCGGGCACGACGGTGCCGGCCGGGTCGGGCAGCGGGTGCCGGGTTAGGGAATCAGGCCGAGCTGGCGGGCCCGGGTCACGGCCTCGGTGCGGTTGGCCGCGCCGAGCTTGCCCAGCACGTGGCTGACGTGCTTTTTCACCGTGTCGAGGCTGACCACCAGCTGCTCGGCGATGCGCGGGTTCGGCGTGCCCGCGGCCAGCAGCGCCAGCACCTCCAGCTCCCGGGCGGTCAGCTGCTCCACCAGACCCGGCACCACCGCGGCCGCGCCGCGCCCGGCGCCCGCCGCGCCGGGCTTTTCGCCGAACGCCCCCAGCACCCGGGCCAGGCAGCCAAGCGGGACACCGCGGGCCGCGGCCTGCTCTGCCCGCTGGGCCGCGACCAGCGCGCCTAGCAGCGCGGCCATCGGCGGGCCCTCGTCGGCGAACACCCGAACATAACCCTGCGGGCAGGCTAGCGTGAGCGCCCCGGCCAGGGCGTCCACCGCGGCGTTCTTTTCGCCGGCGGCCGCCAGCGCGAGCGCCTGCAGCGCCTGGATCTCGATGACGCTGCCCGCCCGGTCTTGGCTGACGGCCGCCGCGTGCAGCCGGTCCAGCAGCGCGAGTGCCGCGCCGGGGCGGTCCTGGGCGAGCAGCACCCGGGCCAGGACCAGGTACTCCGGCTCCCGCGGATAGCCGGGTTCGTCCGGGCCGAGGCCGCGCTGCTGTGCCCAGCGGGCGGCCGCGGCGACCTGGCCCTGGGCCAGCTGCAGCCGGGCCCGCTGCGCCGGGACCGGGTTGAGCAGGCCGGCCACGCCCGGGCCCGGCCCGGCCTGCGCGGCCTCTTCCATCGCCTCCCGGGCGCCGACCGCGTCGCCCTGGGCCTGCCGGATCCACGCCAGCGTGGCCAGGCCAGTGGCCAGCGGCTGGGTGAAGTTCATCTGGCGGCATGCCCCGATTCCCTCACTGACGTGCCGGAGGGCCGTGTCGAGCTCGTTCCGCTGATAGGCCACCTCGGCCAGGCCCACATACGCGATGCCCGCGGCGGGCAGGGCAGTCCGGCCTGTCGCCGCGGCGTCCTCGAGCGCCTGCCGGTAGGTGCCGGCCGCGGTGTCCAGGCGGCCCTGGGCCCGCTGGACCTCGCCGAGGTCCTTGTAGCCCCAGGCAGTCGTGGTGGGCTGGCCGGCCGCCCGCCCCTGGGCGATGCTCGACGACAGCGCGCGCTCGGCCTCTGCAAGCTGGCCGCGCAGCCACTCGGCCACGCCCAGGTACCCGTTGGCGTGGGATGTCAGCACCCACTCGTCCTCGCCGACCTCGGCAAGGGTCCGGCGGCCGAATTTGATCGCGCGTTCGGCGTCGCCATGGAGCACGGCGAGGAGGGTGCGCCCGAGCGCGATCGCCGCCGGCACGTTGGCCAGGTGGCTCGCGGCCCGGCCGACAGAAGGCTCGAACGGCTCATCGGCCACGCCCGGAGCGCTTGCCAGCGCGTGCTCGGCGGCATCCAGCGCGACCTCGGCCGCCTCCACGCGGTGGCTGAGGAGAGCCAGGCGCGCCTGGGCCAGCAGCAGCCGCGGCCGCGAGCCGGCCAGTCCGGCGGGCAGCGCCGCAAGCCACCGTTGCAGGGTCGCGCCTTCGCTGCGCAGGAGAAACGCGTCGGCGTGCCGCTCGACCAGCCGCGCCGCCCAGGCCGGGTCCCCGGCGGCCAGGGCGTGGCGCACCGCGTCGTCGGCGAGGCCATGATCCTCTGACCAGCCGGCCGCGGCCCGGTGAAGGCTTGCCACCCGGCCAGGCCGTTGCTGCTGCAGCCGGGCGCGGAGCAGGTCGGCGAACAGGTGGTGGTAGCGCCACCAGCCGCGCACCTCATCCAGCGGCACCAGGAACAGGCCGTCCCGCTCCACCCGCTCCAGCATCGCCTGGCTATCAGTGCGACCGGTGACCGCATCACACAGCCCGCCGGACAGGCGTTCCAGCAGCGAGGTTTCCAGCAGGAAGGTGCGCAGCTCCTCTTGCTGGCGGTCCAGCACCTCCTCGCCCAGGTAGTCCAGGACATAGCGGTGGCTGCCACTGAACGCCGCCACGAACCCGGCGGGATCCGCCTGCCCCGTCAATGAAAGGGCGGCCAGCTGCAGGCCGGCCACCCACCCCTCGGTGCGGGCGGCCAAAGCCGCCACCGCCGCGGCGGGCAGGTCAGCACCAGCCGATTCGCGGAGCAGGGTCGCCGCCTCCTCCGCGCTGAAGCGCAGGTCGGCGGTGCGCAGCTCGGCCAGTTGCGCGCCGGCCCGCAGCCGGGCCAGCGGCAGCGGCGGGTCGGCCCGGCTGGCCAGCACCAGGTGCAGGCCCGGCGGCAGGTGCTCCAGCAGGAACGCCAGCGAGGCGTGCACCGGCTGGGCGTCGATCAGGTGGTAGTCATCGAGGACCAGCAGCACCTCGCCGCCACCGCGCTGGGCGGCCAGCTCGTTGATCAGCGCCGTCACCAGCCCCTCGAAGGATGCCGGCGCCGGCGGTCCCAGCAGGAGGCCGACTCTCTCCCCGATCCCCGGGCGCGCCCGGTCCAGCGCGGCCACCGTGTGACGCCAGAACCGCACCGGGTCGTTGTCGGCCGCGTCCAGCGACAGCCAGGCCACCGGCCGGTTGCCAGACGGGGCCCAGTCGGCCAGCAGGGCCGTCTTACCGGACCCGGCCGGGGCGCACACCAGGATCAGCCGCCGCGCCAGCCCCTCATCGAGCGCCTCCACCAGGCGCGGGCGGGGCACGAAGCCCGGCTGCGGGCGGGGCACGTGCAGCTTAGTGGCCAGCAGGACATCCTGCCCGGACACGGCGGCCCCGCGTGGGGCCGCCGCAGACGGCTCAGCCATTAGCGACCCACCCTCAGCACAACCAGCGACAGCCAGCCTCGCTACTGGTCGCGGACATTCTAACCGCCGGCCGGCAGCCCCGGCGGCACTGTCGTGCCCGGCACCTCGCCGGAAGATTCCACCCGCACGGGCACCGTCGGGTGACGCCCAGACCAGGGGGCCGTTCGTAGTGTGCCGGGAGAAACAAGACACCGACCGACCGGAGGGATGGCAATGGCTGTTCTCAGGCTTGGCAGGGACGCGGCAGGCCTGTGCGGCGGCCGCGATCGGTGCCACTGGGCCTGGCCTGCCCCGCCGTTTCCGCAGTTGCGGCGCGGAGCTGGCCGGGCAATGGCTGCCAGGCGAGGGGATGAGCAGGCGTGAGCGACCCGGGGCGTCCCGCCCGGTACGAGATCCGCGTCGACGGCGTCCTCGATGACCGGTGGGCGGACTGGTTCGGCGGCCTCCAGGTCAGCAGCGACGGCACGCAGACGATCATCGCTGGCCTGCTCCCTGATCAGTGCGCGCTGCACGGGCTGCTGGCCAGGGTCCGCGATCTCGGCCTGTCCCTGATCTCGGTGCGCCAGCTGGGCGCTGGTGGCGCCGGAGACAAGGCGCAGCAATGACACGCGGTCTAGATCCGGAGCGGGTGAACAAATCATTCGTCCTCCACCAGGGCACCGGCGGTGGCCGGGGCCCTCGCGATCGCCACCGTCATCTGGCTACTCGGGCAAACCGTCGCCAGCAGGGCCGACGCCTAGCCAGGACCCGCATCCGGCACCCGGCGAGGTCATGAGTAGCCGCCCGGACACACCAAAACAAAGGGAGACGACATGAACCCGTACCCGGACTCCCCTAACCCAGCCCCCGCAGCCCGATCCCCGGCGGCACCGTGGTGCCAGACGGCCGCCTCAGCGGCGCTGCGGTGCCAGAGGCCGGCCACCGAAGATTCCACCGCGTGCGCACCTTCGGGTGACGCCCCACCGTGGCGGCGGCTCATACCGTCCCTTGAAGAACCAGCCCCCGAACAGGACCAGGGCTACTTGTTAACCGGGCCCGGACATGGCGACTGGCCGAGGAGATGACAGTGAACCGCATCCGTATTCAGAAGCCCAGGACCCTTCGCCGACGGAATAAGGTTCTTCTCGGCCTCGCGGTGGTGATCCTGGGCCTGGCTGGGATCGTGGCCTACGGCTACGTCCGCTACGTGTCAGTGGTGCGTTACACGGCGCAGGACGGGCGGGTCACCGTCAGTACCGGCACAGTCACTGGGCTGGGGACGGTGCTGGTCACCAACAAGGCGTACGCGCTGTACGTGTTTCTGCCCGACCGGGCCAGCCGGGTCAGCTGCACCGGCGACTGCGCCGACGGCTGGCCTCCGCTGGTCGTGCCCGACGGCGACTCCGTCGCCGCGGGCGACGGAGTGCGCGCAGATCTGCTGGGCACGATACCCGCCCCTGGCGGCAAGCGCGTCGTCACCTATCACGGCTGGCCGCTGTACACCTATGTCGGTGACGCCGGCCCCGGACATGCCACCGGGCAGGGTAAGGACGACGACGGCGGCTACTGGTACGTCATGCGCCCGTCCGGACAGATCGTGGGCGGCTAGCTCGACTGGGTGGCCGGCGTCAGGCGCGCAGGCATCAGCGGCGTGCCGGTACCCGCTCGCCGGGTCCAGGATGAACGGGCTGGCACGCCGACCTGCTCGCGGTCACCGAGATTGATCTCGCCGACCTGCGGCCTGCCCGGGCTGCAGGAGGGTCAGCATGCGGAGGCCAGCGACGCGCTGGCCGAGCCACGCGCAGCTGCATTTGTCGGCTAGCCACCGGTGAACCATTGCGCATCTTGCGGCCGCCCGGTGATAGTCCACGACGTCGTTCGGGGTGATCTCGGCGACGTGGTTGCCCGTGTGCAGCATGATCTTGCTGATCACCACCACGGTACTCGCGAGTGAACTTCGCCGGCCACCGCGACCGACGAGTTAACGCCCCCGGCGGATTCCTCCTGCCGGGGCGCTTTGGCAATGGCTGCGATGGCGGTGCCGGGGCTCGGCCGCCGATCTACAGCTCGGCGCTGCGCCGCGCGCTATTCCCACCTGAAGAAGCGCATGGCCAGGTAGCCGAACACGGCCGCGTAGGCAGCTAGAACCAGAAGCGGCGTAAGCGGCATGGTTCCCTGCAGCATTGTGTCCTGGATCGCTTCCACCGCGGCGCCGAGCGGGGTGAAGTGGGCGATGTCCTTGAGCGCAGTCGGCATGAGCTGCGTCGGGTAATACAACCCGGAGAAGAACATCAGGGGGTAGAAGGCCGCCGCCATCAGGTCCCGGGCGGCGCCCGCCGTGCGGGCCGCGGCCGCGATGGACAACCCGATCGCGAACATCGCGACGATGGTGAGCGCAATCGCGAGCACCATCCCGGCCGGGTTGTTCGGGGCACTCGCACCGAAGAACACGACGCTCACGACGATGAGGAGGGCGACGCTGATCGCCATCAGGCACGCCTGGACGACCATCTGCGCGGCCAGCACCCAGGACGGCGGCACCGGTGTCGTAGACAGACGGCGCAAGATCCCCTGCTCACGGTAGGAGACCAGCGGGCCGGGCAGGTAGGTCAGCGCCAGGACACCGATCACGAACGCGATGAGGATCGGGATGTAGACGTCGAACGCGGACAGGCCCCCGAGGCTCGCCGATGACTGCCGGAAGACGGGAATCTCGGCGAAGATGATCAGTAGCGCCAGGGAGATACCGACGCCGGCGATCAGGCCGCTGGGCTGCCGCCAAGCGAGCCGGGCCTCGTTGCGGACGATCTTGCCGAAGGCAGCGCGCGGCACTCTCGACTGCGCGAGCACGCTGAGGCTCATAACTTTTCTTCCTCCTCGTGCAAGTGCTTTCCGGTCAGCCGGACGAAGGCGTCTTCCAGGGTTGATGCGTCGAGCTGCACGTCAAGCGCGGTCACGCCGCTTGTGTATAGGGCGATGATCACTGCGTTGGCGAGCTCACCGGTCCCGGTGACGACGACGTGATGGCCGTCGTGGTGGATGGCCGTCACTTCAGGAAGCGCTGTCAGCAGCCCGTCATCGAAGTGACCCGACGGCAGGAACCGTACCTGTTTCCGGCCTGAGGCTCGCGCGGCGAGGCCCGCCGGGGTGTCGAGAGCGACGACGTGCCCGGAGTCGATGAGGGCGACGCGGTCGCAGAGCCGTTCGGCCTCCTCCATGAAGTGCGTCACCAGCACGATCGTCACCCCGCGGTCGCGCACGCGCTCGATGAGGTCCCAGGTGTCCCGGCGGGCCTGCGGGTCGAGCCCGGTCGTCATCTCGTCGAGCACCGCGATCTTCGGCTGGCCGATGAGGGCCAGCACGACGGACAGGCGCTGTCGCTGGCCGCCGGACAGGGAACGGTAGTAGTCCTTGCGCTTGCTTTCCAGGCCGAGCACCTCGGTCAGCCCGGTGACGTCAGCGGGCTCGCGGTAGAAGGACTGGTACATGTCCAGGATCTCGCCGACCTTGAGCTTGGCCGGAAAGGAGCTCTCCTGGAGTTGCACCCCGACGATCTCGCGGACCTTGTCCCGGTCGGCCTGCGGGCCTAGGCCCATCAGCCGGATTGTTCCCGAGTCCGGCGTGCGGAGGCCGATCGCGCACTCGACCGTGGTGGTCTTGCCCGCTCCGTTCGGGCCGAGGATGCCGAAGATCTCGCCTTCGGCGACCGAGAACGAGACGTCGTCGACCGCGACCAGCGTTCCGTACGTCTTGCGGAGATGCTCGATCTCCACCGCTTGCTTGCTCGCTGTCTGGTTCAGCTGACGAGGGGCGGTCGCGCCGTGGGGTGCTTTGGTGCGGATCAGGGTATTCATGATGATCCTTTCGGGTAGCGTGCGCCGGGCGGCTACTGGACTGGGCCGAGCTCGGCGCCGGCGAGCTCGGCGTAGATGAGGAACTTGAACGGGTCGGTCTGCTGGTGCTGCTCCATGAGGCGGTGCAGCGCGGTGCGGCGCAGCCTGGCCAGGGTGGTGCTGGCGGGGTGGCGTAGCAGGCCTGGCTGGATGATCTGCAGGGCGAGGGCGTGATCGCCTTGGCTGATGAGGGTGGTGGCGGCGGTGGCGAACTGCTCGTCGCTGCCTGCGGCGAGCAGGTCGAGTGCGGCGGCGTGCTCGGCCGCGGTGGCCGGCTCGAGTCCGCGCAGGTTTGGCTGCCAGTAACCGGTGCGCTGGTGGTAGAGCCGCTCGGTGAAGTGGTCGCGGATCACCAGGTAAGGCACGACCGCCGTGGGGTGCTCGCGGAGCACGGCCGGGAGGCTGGCCTGCTGCAGGATGTCGGGGAGGGTGCGGCCGTCGCGGATGCCGTCCAGCACCTCGCCGTGCAGCTGGGTCAGTGCCGCCTGGAGACCGGTGATCGCGCTGGCGGTGAACTGCTCGGTGAGTGTGGCGTGGCCGTGGATGAGCAGACGGGGCCGCAGGCTGCCGATGAGGGCGAGGGTCTGCAGGAGTCCTTCCGGGGAGCCTTCGGCGGCAAATGGCTGTCCCAGGTAGGGCATCACCACGTCACCGGTGAACAGCACGCCGCTGGCCGGGAGGTGGACCATCAGCGCGTCGCTGGTCTCCCCGCCCGGCGTCGGGTACAGGACCAGCTCGGTGCCCCCGACGGTCAGGGGCGTCGGGGCGCTGATCAGCTGGTCGGGGACGACGGCGGGAGGGATACTTCCGGCGGCTCCGGTGAAGTAGCGGAACCGGGGCCGGTCACCTAGCTGGCGGTCCAGTCCGGCGGGGAAGCCGGCCTGGGCGATCACCCGGGTGGCGGGCCCGGCCAGCGCGCCCGCGCCGCCGGTGTGGTCCCAGTGCGCGTGGGTGAGGATCAGGTGGCTGATCGCGCCGTCGGCAGGCGGGTCAAGGCCGCCGAGCGCGGCCTTGACCCGGTCGGGGGTGGTTCCGGCGTCGATAGCGACGACGCCGTCGCCGGTCGTGATGAACGCGAGGTCGGCGAAGTCGTAGCCCTGGGCGACCTGGATACCGGGTTCGGGGCGCCAGATCCTGGGGGAGGTGAAGCGGAATCCGTCGGCGGCGGTGGCCCAGAAGCCGCCGAACATCAGCTGGGTGTCTGCCGGGGCGGCGCCGAGCCCCGACTTGCGTTCGGCCTCGGCGGCCTGCTCATACTGGCCCAGCATGGCATGGGCGGCGGCGAGACCGTGGTAGGCGGCGCGCAGCAGCATGGGCGGGAACTGGTCGGCGACGTTCAGGACGAACTGCAGGTCGGCGATGGCCTGTTCGGCCCGCTGCCGGTCTGGCGGCAGCCCGGCCAGGGCCAGCCCGCGGAAGTATTGCGGCGGGCCGAGGTCGGCGGCCGCGGCTTGGTCCAGCTTGGCCAGCGCGGCGTCCGCATCCTGGCCCAGCCGGGCCTGGAAGAACCCGGCGAGGGCGAGCGGCAGCGCTTCGCCCGGCCGGGCGTCAGCCAGCCCGGAGAAGTAGCGGTACCCCTCGCCGTCCGCGCGGGCAGCCGCGAGCCTGATGGCGAGGACGACCGTGGTGTTCCGGTCGGCGCCGGGCCAGCGGGCGGCTGTCTTCAGTGATTCGATGTCGCGGTGGCGGGTGATGGGCCCGGTCATGGCAGTGATCCCTTCGGTGTCAGTCAGGTGTGGCGGGGCGGCGGTTTGCTGCCGCGGGAGGTTTACCGGGCCGCTGAGGCGGGGTGCGCTTGGGTCACGGCCACGCGGCGGCCTTCGGCTGTTGCGGGTTCATCGGCCGCCGGGCTCGCCGGCCGGGCGAGCTGGATTGGCTGGGCAGGCAGGAACAGGACGGCCAGCACGGCCCCTGCGACGGCGACGGCGCCGGCGACGAGGCAGCCGACGGTGAGGCCGCGCAGGAATGCGTTGGCGGACGCGTGCTGCAGTGCCCGGCCCAGGGCCGGGTGGCCCAGGGCCGCGATCTTGCCGGCGGCCACGTAGGCCGCGCCGACGGACTGGTGTGCGATCGCCGCGACCGGGCCGGGCACGCTGGCCGGCAGGGTGGCGGTGAGCCGTGATCCGTAGACCGATGCGTACACGCTGCCGATCACGGCCACGCCGAGGGTGCCGCCGATCAGCCGGGTGGAGTCGTTCACGGCCGAGCCGACGCCGGCCTTGGCCCGCGAGATAGCGCCCATGATCGACTCGGTGGCGGGTGCCGAGCTCAGGCCCATGCCGAGCCCGTACAGCACCATCTGGGCCGCGATGACGCCGTAACTGAGCGTCGTGCTGGTGGTCGCCGCCACCCAGCCGTAGAACACGGCCATCGCGACCAGCCCGATGGTGACGATGAGCTTGGTCCCGGCCCGCACCGCGAGCTGGGTCCCGGCGACCGATCCGACGCCGACCGAGGCCGCCACCGGGAGCAGGCGAACCCCGGTCGACAGCGGGCCGTAGCCCCGGACGAACTGCATGTACTGGGTGATCAGGAAGATGAAGCCGAGCAGGGTGAAGAACGACACCGTGACCGCGGCGCTGGCCGCGCTGAACCGCATGTTGCGGAACAGCCGCACATCGAGCATCGGGTGCGCGGCCCGCCGCTCAGCCGCGATGAACGCGGCGAGCAAGACCGCCGAGGCGGCAAAGCCGGCCACGCTGCGCGCCGCTGCCCACCCGTAGTCCGGCGCCTCGATGATGGTGAAGACCAGCAGCGCCATGGTTGCCGACGACAGCACCAGGCCGGGGATGTCCAGAGCCGCCGCGTCCGGGTCCTTCGACGTGGGAACGACCAGCGCCACCAGGACCGCGGCGGCCGCCGCGACCGGCGCCATGGCGATGAAGATCGACGCCCAGCTGAAGTGCTCCAGCAGCCAGCCGCCCACGATCGGCCCCATCGCGATGGCCACCCCCGCGCTCGCGCCCCACAACCCGATCGCGCGAGCCCGTTCCCGCCTCTCGGTGAAGACGTTGGAGATCAGCGACAGCGTCGCCGGGAACGTCATCGCGGCGCCCAGCCCCATCACCGACCGGGCCACGATGAGCTGTGCCGGGCTGGACGTGAAGCCGCCGGCCAGGCTGGCGGTCCCGAACACCGCCAGCCCGGCCAGCAGCATGCCCTTGCGGCCGAACCGGTCGGACAGGCTGCCGAAGGTCAGCAGCAGCGCGGCGAACACGAGGTTGAAAGAGTCGACGACCCACTGCAGCTGCGTGGTCGTGGCATGCAACTCGCGCACCATGGCGGGAAGCGCCACATTCACCAGCGTGGTATCCAGGTTAACGAGGAAGGCCGCGAGCAGCAGCGCGACCAGGATCATCGGTTTGGACCGCATTGTTTTACCTCCAGAGTGAGTCGGTCCTGCCGCGGTCCCCGGGCGGTGGCCGCCGGGCTCAGCCGGGCCGTATTGCCGTGCTGCCCGGCGCGAGTTCCGCGCGCGCTGGCGGGCGATCTCTTGCATCGAGTCCGGGTGCATTGATGTGGTCCTTCAGCCGGTGATCCACCTGGCGGGGGCGCTGTCAGTACGCCGTCTCGGCAGGCCGGGGAGATGTGACTGCCTGGCCGTTCTTCGGTCGGCGCGATCACTGGCACGGGCGAGTGCCTTGGCCCAGACCACATCCGGGTCTCGCGGGTCAGGCGGAAGGACTTCATGCCAGGCAGGCTCGCGCCGGACCCTCAGCTGGCGGATACGGATGCGGTTCACTGTCATCTCCTCGGCCAGTCGCCATGTCCGGGCCCGGTTAACAAGTAGCCCTGGTCCTGTTCGGGGGCTGGTTCTTCAAGGGACGGTATGAGCCGCCGCCACGGTGGGGCGTCACCCGAAGGTGCGCACGCGGTGGAATCTTCGGTGGCCGGCCTCTGGCACCGCAGCGCCGCTGAGGCGGCCGTCTGGCACCACGGTGCGGCCGGGGATCGGGCTGCGGGGGCCGGGTTAGGGGATCAGGCCGAGCTGGCGGGCCCGGGGGACGGCCTCGGTGCGGTTGGCCGCGCCGAGCTTGCCCGGCAGGTGGGTGACGTGCTTTTTCGCCGTGTCGAGGCTGACCACCAGCTGCTCGGCGATGCGCGGGTTCGGGGTGGGGTTCGTGCCGCGCCTGCTGCTAGTGGAGGCGCTCGATGAAGGGCTGGCGCGGCTGCTCACCTTGGTGTGCGCCCCGGCGGCAAGCGGGCCCAGCTCGCGCTGACCCTGGCGATCGCCAGGCAGCCCGAAGCCGACCTCGCCCGCCAGTTGACGAACCGTATCCGCCAGATCCAGATCGGGCACGTCTGTGTGAGCCGCTACCCGGCGGTGCTCCACGCACGCCCATCCGCCATGGTGACCTGCTGGAAATCCAGGCCTGGGAAGTGGGCCATACCGATGGACACGCTGCGCCCGTGCAGGGCCGTGAGGAGTTCTTCGCGGACCCGCAGTGCCCGTTCGGGCTCGGCCTCGGAAAGGAACGAGATGCCCTGGCCGTTCAGCTGCAGTGGATGGTGGACAACGTCTCCGAGCAGGTAGGCAGCCTGACCGTTGGAGCACACGCGGACGACGTAGTGACCGGGAGTGTGGCCAGGGCTGTGATGCGCGCTGACACCCGGCGCGAGCTCGACGGTTGCCGTGTCGATCGGTCGGAGCACCCCCGCGGCCTCCGCGACCGAGAGCCCCCTCCTGCCCTCGAGCTCACCAGGCGCGGGGGCGATGGGCGGCGTTTCCCACTCGACGGCACCGCACATGACCACCGCGTTGGGAAGGGACAGAGCACCACCGGGGCGACCCACCCGATATGGTCGGCGTGCAAATGGGTGAGGAAGACGGTGGTGATATCCGCCGGCGCGACACCGGCTGCGGCCAGTGCGCCAGGCAGCAGACCTCCCGCGGCAATCGACTTCGGCGGATCGGTGAGCCCGGCCGCGGCGGCAATGTCGCCGGGGAACGGGATGCTGGACGGCCCGAGGCCCGTATCCACGAGAACGGTCAGGTCCTCTGCCTGAATCAGGAAGCACCCCACAGGAATGTGGTATGTCCCGTCGGCGCAACAGTTCCGGGTGGACGCCGAAGTCGAGCCCCGGGTAGAACATGGGCGGCAGGTGAACCTCGCCCACGGTGTTAATCAGGCACAAGCCGCATGAGGTCCCGCTGGTCAATACCCACACCGGCGGCATCTGAGCGGCGATCGGCATGGCAAGACGAGTCTCATAACCAGCACCCACGTGCGAACGCAACGTAAATCGCCCGCTACTCCGGTACCACGCTCACCCTGCGCTACGAAGTCAGAAGACCTCCCAGACATTGCATGAACGATCTCCCTATGTCAGGAGTCCTGAACACGGCTTATCTGCGCGGGTCACGGAACTCCCGGCGCGCGAGGGGGTTGGCCTGGAGCTAGGATTGCGCTGTCTTCGCTCCAGCAGTCGTAGGTTTGGCTGAGCGTGCCGAACCAGACGTCGTCGAAGGAGCGCATATAGCTGATCAGGCGCTCCAGGATCATCAGGTGATGCGACCGGCCGCTGCACTGCGGGTGCAGCGTCAGCGCGTACACCGCGCCCGGCACATGCTCATAGGCGTAGTCGAAGATGTCCTTCCACCTGCGGAACAGCAGCTCGTGATCGCCCAGGCCCGCGTTCAGGCCGGCCACGTACTCCTGCGGCGGGAAGTCAGCCAGGTACCACGACACCGGGATCTCCAGGATCGGGCTGGGAGCGCCGAACTGGTTCGCGCCCTCCCAGTTGAGCGTGACCGGCCGCGGATGATACGGCTCGAACTCCCGGCCCATCAGCGAGCTGTCCCACTCAAAGCCGTACTCCTCGAGCAGCCCCATCGTCGCATCGGAGAAGTCCCACGCTGGTGACCGGTAACCCCGCGGCCGCCCGCCCACCACCTCGGCATACTGGCGCAGCTGAATCTCCATCAGCTCCCGCTCCCGCACCGCGTCAATCGTCGGAATCGACTCGTGATAGCACCCGTGACTCGCCACCTCATGCCCGTCCTTCAGGATCTGCTCGATCCGATCCGGAAACGTCGTCATGCTGTGCCCCGGCGTGCAGAACGTCGCCTTAACCTCATAGCGGCGGAACAGATTCAGCAACCGCGGCACGCCCACCTCAGCCCCGAACTCACCCCGCGACAAATACGACGGACTGGTCCGGTCGAAGACTCCCTTCCACAGGCAGTGCGCATCGAAGTCGGCGCCGATCGCGACGGCCATCCGGGCATTACCAGGCAACTGCAGCGTCATCGCTCCTGCTTTCTCAAGTACCAGGCCGGAGCCCGCTAGCCCCAGCATGAGAGCGGGCGCGCCGCCCGGCGCGCGAGGGGGTTGGCCTGGAGCTAGGGCTGCGCTGTCTTCGGTCCGGCAATCGTAGGTCTCGCTGAGCGTGCCGAACCAGACGTCGTCGAAGGAGCGCATATAACTAACCAGGCTGGGCGCGATCCCGATGACCGGCTCCGGCCGCGCCTGGCAGATGATCCAACCCGCGCCAGCCGCGTAGAACGCAGATCCGGCATATGTCTTTCGGAAATTTCTTACGCAGAAGCAATGCGGACCGGCGCCGATTCGGCTCGGGAGCGGTGGTTGGCCCACGCTGCTGGAACTGTTTCCAATCGCGCAAGATCCCGTACCGGGTGCCTGATCGTCTAGCCCGGTCCCCACAGCGCGATCCCGGCGGCACCGTCGTGCCAGCCGGTCGGCCCGGCGGCGCTGTGGTGCCACGGGCCAGGCCACGGAAGATTCCACCGCGGGCGCACCTTCGGGTGACGCCCCATGTGGCGGCGGCTCATACCGTCCCATGAAGAACCGGTCCCCGAACAGGATCAGGGCTCCTTGTCAACCGGGCCCGGACGTGGCGACTGGCCGAGGAGATGACAGTGAAACGCAGCCGTATCCAGAGACCAAGGGCCCGGCGCGAGCGCGACTGAGGTGAGCCCTACCGCCCGGCCCGCGAGACCGGATGTCGTCCGGGCCACGGCGCTTGCCCGTGCCGGTGCTTGGCGGTGCGAGCCAAACACAACGTCGCCGAAGTGGGGAACATGAGATGGATGCGGTGATCCAGACCGAGGGTCTGGGGAAGCGGTACGGGGGTAAGTGGGCGCTGGCCGAGTGCTCGCTGCGGGTGCCGGCCGGGGCCATGGCGGGCCTGGTCGGTCCGAACGGAGCGGGCAAGACCACGCTGCTGAGCATGATCACCGGGATGCTGCCGCCGACGGCGGGCCGGATCCAGGTGGCCGGCGGTGCCCCGGCCGCGGGTCCGGGTCAGCTGGCGAAGGTGGGGTTCGTGGCACAGGACGCCCCGGTGTACGCGGGCCTGTCGATCGGCGATCATTTCAAGCTGGGCGCGCACCTGAACCCGCGCTGGGACATGGACCTGGCCAGGGAACGCGCCGCGTACCTGGGCCTTGACCAGAAGCAGAAGGCGGGCAAGCTGTCCGGCGGGCAGCGGGCGCAGCTGGCCCTGACGATGGCGCTGGCCAAGCAGCCGTCGCTGCTGATCCTTGATGAGCCGGCCGCGGCGCTTGATCCGCTGGCGCGGCGCGAGTTCATGACCGACTTGGCCAAGGCCGCCGCCGGACGGAGCCTGTCGGTGCTGCTTTCCTCGCACCTGATCGAAGACCTGGGGCGTGCCTGCGACTACCTGATCGTGCTGGCCAACGGGCGGGTCCAGGTCGCCGGGCGGGTCCTTGACCTGCTCGCCGCGCACCAGCCCGCCAGCGTGCCGGACATGGTACTGGGCTACCTGTCCTCCGCCCGCGCCAACAGCGGGACGGAGGTGGCCCGATGATCTGGCTGACGTGGCGCCAGTTCCGGGTGCAGGCGCTGGCGCTGCTAATCCCGCTAGCGGCGCTTGCGGTCGCCCTGATCTGGACCGAGCCCGGCCTGGCCCACTTGTACGCGGCGAACGGGCTGAACCGGTGCGCGGTGCCGGGGGATTGCGGGCGGCGGACCACGGCGTTCCTGGCCGCGGTCCAGTCCAGCAAGTACCCGCTGGGCTATTTTCTCGGCGGCGCGGTCCTCTATCTCCTTCCCGCGGTGACCGGGGCGTTCTGGGGCGCGCCGCTGATCTCCAGGGAGCTGGAGGCGGGCACGTTCCGGCTGGCGTGGAACCAGTCGGTGACCAGGACCCGGTGGACGCTGGTCAAGCTGGCGCTCACCGGCCTGACGGCCATGGCGATCGCCGGGCTGGCCAGCGTGCTGGTCTCGTGGTGGGCGGCGCCACTTGACGCGGCCGGCGGGCTTCCGCTCGGCCACACCCAGCTCGGCCGGTTCTCCCCGCAGGTTTTCGCGGCTCGCGGCCTGGCCCCCATCGGGTTCGCTGCCTTGACGTTCACCATCGGCGTGCTCGCCGGGGTGCTGGCCCGCAAGATCATCCCGGCCATGGCTGTCACCCTCGTGCTGTTCGCCGGACTGCTGTACGCGCTGCCCGCGTTCGTGCTCCCCCATCTGGCCACGCCGGTCACCCAGGCCGCCCCGGTGACACCGGACCTGACCCGGGACCAGGTACTGCCCTCCGGGCAGATCGTAGTCGCTGACAACAGCCTGCCTGGCGCGTGGATCATCTCCAACCAGACGATCACCCCGTCAGGGCAGGTGTTCATCGTGCCGCAGTCACCCGCCAGCACGTTCGCGCCGGCCTGCGCAAACCCCGCCCAGGCGAAGTGCACCGCGTGGTTCGCCGGCCAGCACCTGCGCCGCCAGATCAGCTACCAGCCCGCCAGCCGGTTCTGGCAGCTCCAAGCCGAGGAAACCGGCATCCTGCTGGCCACCTCCCTGGCCCTGGCCGGCGCCGCCACCTGGAAAATCCGGCACTACCACCCATGACCACAGCGCGAAGGACCACGATGGCCCCCCATCGCGGTCCCCCGCGCCGCCGTCGACAGGAAACTGTGCCGGACGGCGGCGGGCCTTAATGCGGGCTGGGGATACCGAAGACCGTCGCTGGTCGTGCCGGGGCATAGCCGAGGTGGTCACCTCGGTGTCGGCTCGTCGGTGGCTGCGGCGCGCAGGGCGTCGGCGAGGCGGGCGGCTGGCTCGGCGAGCGGGTGCGGGAGCCGCGCCAAGATGATGCGCCGTTGTTCCTCCGACCCGCCGCGTACGGCCAGGACCCGCACACCGGGGGGGCGCGATGGTCGCGAATCAGGCGGGCACGGTGGTCAGGCCGCATCCTGCCGCGACGAGGTACAGGTTGGTGAGCCAGTCCCGGGCGGTGTGGGTGATCTTGGGTCGCTCGTCCAGGCCCGGCCAGACTCCCATCAAGGTCTCGTCGGCAGAGGAGGGGCCGGCGATCCAGTGTTGGCCGCGCAGTGCGCACGCCACGCCCGGCCCGCGCAGCGAGCACCACGCGGCAGCCGCGACCTGGCGGCAGACCGAGACTTCTGGCAATACGCTCGTTCCCAGCGATCGCCCGCCGACCGGGCCAGTGTGCCAGTGCGTGCGGCAAGCCAGCAGTCGGCCCAGCGCCCGGACAACCCAGCGCGATAACCACAATTCTGGTACGGGGTCCGTGTTTGGGAATGATCATTGTGCTGGTCTGTCTGCTGTTCCCTTTTCGTGGTGTGCCGGTGGCGTTCGCTGGTTCCAAGGCGAGCGGTTCGCGTCGGCTGGCGCCTGCCGCGTGTCAGCCGGCCCGGACGCGGGTGAGGAGGGTCATCAGGTCGCTGGCCTGGATGTGCCCGGGCGAGCGGACGGCCTCCTTGATCTGGGTCACCAAGTCCTGACTTAGCTCACGATGACACGCTTCGGCTCGGTCGTCGCGCTGACCTGGAAGTTCGTCGTTCGTCTTGGGCGGAGTTGCGCACTAATCGGGGGGTCGTGGGCAGGATCGTGTCCCCTGCCGGTCAAGTCTCCAGGTTTCGGTGGCGATAGCGACGAGCACGACCATCAGGGCAGCGGCCGCGATCCAGGCGGCCTGATGATGAATGAGCCGGGTGCAGAGCCCCCCGGTGCCTGCGCCGACGGCAAAGGCCGCGAGGATGGACGCGAAGAGCGCCGCGTGATGCCTGGACGCGGGATCGCGGCCGGTGCGCCATTGAAAGATGTTCACGGTCAGGGCGCGCAGGTTGCTGGTGGCGAAGCTGCTGGAGTATTCGACACCGTCTAGCGACCGGAACGTCGATACCTGCGCCGCTGCGACGAATGCGATCGCGCCGGGAACGGCCCGGGCGGGTATCCGGCCAGGCACGGCTCCGACGGCTGCTAGGACGACGATCTCGGCGATCAGGACCCATCGGGTCGGGCGCCGCACGATCCTGCGGACCGCCGTCTGAGCCAGCATCTGAGCGAGTGCCACTCCGAGCATGAACGCCACGATGGGCGGGATGTGCAGGAGCGCTTCCTGCCAGTGGCCGGCCTGAGCGTCCACGCCGAGCAGCACGATGTTCCCGGTCTGCGCGGTGGCGAATACTCCGTTGTAGCCGACGAACGTGTACGCGTCGAGGAATCCGCTGACGCCCGCCAGCAGCATGCCGACGGGCAAGCCTTCGGACCGGGTCCGGACATCGGTCACAGTCAACACTCCCTGTTAGCGCTTCACCGGCCCGGAAACTGGACGCGGTGGTCGACGCCCTCTGCGACGCCCTCAGCCCCATCCACCGCGACTTCGGTACGCGCTGACTTGAGTCGGGTCAGCCGGCCCGGGCGTGGGCCAGGAGGGTCATCAGGTCGCTGACCTGGATGTGCTCGATCGAACGGACGGCGTCCTTGATCTGGGTGGCCAGGTCGGTGTCGATGCGGCCGGCGGCGAGCTGGTCGAACTTGCCGGTCACCTCATGCCAGGTGAACGGGTGCGATGGCATCCCGGGAAAGTCCTGCACCTGGTGGGAGAACGTGGTGCCGTCGGTGAGCCGGACAGTGATCTTCGCTGGCATGCGCTGCGGGTAGACATCGGTAAAGGCGGCGTTCGGCCGGGCGGACACCTTGGTCAGCAGCGACTGGACGTCGGGCCTGGTAATGCGGCCGGCAGCGAACTGGGCCGGCAGGACGTTCCCGTCCAGCAGCGCCACGGCGAGCAGATAGCGCAGGTCGTGATCGGCCTGCTCCTTGGTGCGCACGTCGGTCAGGCTGCCGTACAGGCCGCCGCCGGCGAAGTCGTAGGTGATCTGCGGTACCTCGGCCTCGATCGAGACGATCGTGCCCGGGTCGAACCCGGCGGCGGTGTCCAGGCGCGGCTTGTTCGCCGCGACGAGCTGCAGGATGCACTCGATCGCCGACTGGGTATGGATCACGGCGTTGTACTTCTTGATCGTGCTGGTGGTGACGCCCTCGTAGCCCTCGTGGTCCCAGTCGACGCGCAACTGCATGTGCAGCAGGTTGTCGATCCCTTGCGGCCCCTCGATCACGCGCAGCGGCCCCTCTACGCCACGGCGGGCCAGGAACAGGGCGTTCATCGCGCCGAGCGCCGACTGGGCTGAGGCCAGCCCCTTCCACTGCGACAGCGGCTTGGCCCGGATGACCGCGAACGAGGCGTCGCTGGCCGCGGCCATCGCGATCGCATTGGCGATCTGCGGCTCGGTCATGCCCAGCAGCCGCCCGGCCGCGGCGTTGTGCGAGAACGCGAGCTGCGTGGTGTGATCGAAGCCGCGGGTCATGAAGTTGCCATGGTCGACCAGCCGCGACTGGACCGTGTACCCGATCGCCACCCCGAGCATCAGGTCCTGGCCGCTGCCTCCGGCCAGCTGGGCGGCGGTGAGGGCGACGCCGAAGTTATCGGCGGTGTGGCAGGTCTCGGTCGGCGCGAGGAAGTTGTCCATGAAGTCCACATAACGCACCAGCACCGTGTGCCAGAACGCGGCGTAGACCGGGTTGGCCCGGCCGCCGCCGATGAGCGGGACGCCCTGGCCGCCGCCGAAGTCGGCGACCTGGTCGCGGCACGCGTTCACCGGGCCCGCGCCCAGGGCCGCGATGCAGCACGCGAGACAGTCGAGGATGTGGACCGGCAGCTGCGCGCGCGACTGGGCGGACAGGTCGGCGAACCTCGCCCGCGCCGCGTAGCGCGCGAGCGCCTGCACTTGCGTCCGGTGACCGGCAGCGGTGGCGAGCCGCGGGGACGCCGCCGCGGGGCCGGGCTGTTCCGGCGTCGAGGTCATCAGGTACCTCCGGTCAGGTAGAAGGGGAGGCGGACGAGCATCAGGCCGTGTTCCCTATGCTCCTCCGGTCCGTCGTGTGCCGGTGGCTGTCACCGACAGCATCTTGGTCATCAGGCCCAGGCCGGTGTCGTTCAAGATCGCGTCATGGATCGCGTAGCCGAGGGCGGGGTCGACCGCGCGGAAGTAGTCGATCATGTCCCCGGCCCTCAGCCAGGCGCCGGCGATCGGCACCAGCAAAGTCCGGGCCGGCTCGTCTGGGACGGTGAATGCGTCGCCTGGATGGAACAGTTCGCCGTCGACCAGGAAACCGGTGTTCACCACCGACGGGATGTCCTTGTGGATCAGCGCGTGGTCGTGGCCGTAGACGTGCACGCCGAACCCGGCGGCCGATAGCACGTCGCCCTGGCGGGTTTCGTGAACCCGGTTGCCGAACTCGGTGAACTGGGCGGTGACCTGCGGATTGGCCCATAGCGTCAGCTCCGGGCTGGCCTGCAGCGCGGTGCGTACCGCGCCGGCGTCAAGGTGGTCCGCGTGCTCATGGGTGACCATGACCGCGTCCGCCCCGGCCAAGGCCGCGGCCACGTCAGTCCACACGCCGGGGTCGATGACCAAGACAGCGCCGTCCTTCTCCAGCCTGACGCACGAGTGCCCGAATTTGGTGAATCGCATCACGAGCCTCCAGCAAGATGAGGAAGACGACTCCTTCGATCGGCCACAACCGTCAGCACGTGGGCAATTCTCCGCGACCGCGCAACATCCGCCCAGCAGGGCGGCACGGCAGGGGACGCTACAAAACGCCGAACTCCCAGTTCACCGGCTGCTGACGGACCTTGCTCGCCGGGCCGGGCCAACTTCGGACACTGTCGGGCCCTTACCGTCAAGGCATGACCTCCCGCTCCCGCGTCGCCCTCGATGAGGCCCGCGCCGCGGGTGAGCGGATCGGCGTGGACTAGGGCTCTGCGCCGTTTGATCTCGGGCAGTTCCGCCGGGGAGCGGTATGGCGCTTTGGTCTGTGACGATGTGCCTGCCGGTAGCCGATCCTGGCGCCAATGATGAATAACAGGGAAGATAAGTCGTGCCGAGAGGAGGCATGACATGGCCAAGGCACAGACAGATGTCCTGCAAGGCCTCGTGGACCGTCTCCGCGAGATTCGGAAGCAGGCCGGTGGTCGGCTGGGTCACGTGCTCGCCGACGCATCGGTCCGGGAGCGCGCCGCCGCGGTCGCAGACAAAATCGAGGATCTCCGAGTTGAGCTGACACGCAGCCTTCGCCACGCCAGGCCGGCTGCCGCGCCGGCCAAGCCGGCCGCTAGGAGGCCACCGGCCAAACCGGCCCCCGAGCTATCCGCCAAGGCCCTCGACGACATGACCGTGCAGGAACTGCGCCACCTGGCGACCAAGCGCCATATCGCGGGCCGTTCGTCCATGAACAAGGCCGAACTGGTCGAGGCCCTGGGCAAGAAGTAGCCCTCAAAGTCAGCGGACCGGTTCCGGCAGCCGACACCAGTGGTTGCCCAGACCGAGCAGATGACCGGGCGAGCACGCACCCCAAGACGCGGCTCTTCGGCCAAGCCACTCCCGGGTCCGCCCCCACCCTACGACCCCGCCTAGCAGCCCAGGAGCATGAAACCACCCCACAGGCCACTAGAAAGCACCACAGAATCGCTTGACACAAAGAGGCTTCGTTAGACGTACCTGCGAGATTCTCGGCTACGTCGGCGTGGAGCGTGCAGATCGGCTCTTGGCGTGATCTGAGCGCGACTAGCGGTGGCCGCCGACTCACTCACCGTCGCGCGGGCGGCGCGGCCTGGTTGGTTTCGCCGGGTCGCACGATGGCGGTCTCGTAGGCGAGGACCACTACCTGCACGCGGTCGGACCGCGGCCCTGGGCTACCCCGCCTGCGGGCGCCCTGTCGGCGGACTCCGCGGGGTTGTTCTCGCCAGCGCTGGCCGTATCGTCGTGTCTATCGTCTTTTGCAGCACCCGAGGCAGTCGATGACAACGGCCGCACAGATCAACCTCGTCGACCCCGACGTCTACGCTCGGGGCGGGGCTCCGCACGAGCAGTTCGCCTGGCTCCGCGAGCACGCGCCGGTCTTCTGGCACGCTGAGGGCGGCGGTCCGGGATGGCCTGGCTTCTGGGCCGTCACCAGGCACTCTGACGTCACCTACGTCATCCGGCACCCGGACATCTTCTCCTCGGTCCCCCGCACCGCGGCGTTCCGCGAGTGGAGCGACCCGGCCGTGGAGCGGATGCGGGTGATGATGATCAACATGGATCCGCCGCAGCACAGTCGGCTGCGGGCTTTCGTCAACCGCGGCTTCACGCCGCGCCTGATCGGGCACCTGCAGGACCACATCACCGACATCTGCCACGACCTGCTTGAGGATGTCGCGCAGCGCAGCGAGGCGGACTTCGTCACCGACATCGCCGCCCCGTTGCCGACGCAGGTGATCTGCGAGCTGGTCGGGGCCAGGGCAGAGGACCGGGAGCGGATCTTCGATCTGTCTAACCGCATGGTCGGCTTCGACGACCCGGAGTACAGCGGCTCGCCGGGCGAGCAGATGCACGCCGTGGCGGAGATGTTCGGCTATGCCACCGAGCTGGCGCAGCAGCGCCGGGCGCAGCCACGCGACGACATCGTGACCCGGCTACTGCAGCCAGACGATGCCGGCCGGGTGCTGACGGCCCTGGAGTTCAACTTCTTCTTCTTGCTGCTGATCGTGGCGGGCAACGAGACCACCAGGAACGCGGCGGCCGGAGGCATGCTCGCGTTCTTCGACCACCCTAGGCAGTGGCAGCGGCTGGTGGCAGACCCGTCGCTGGCCCCAGTCGCGGCCGAGGAGGTCGTCCGCTGGGTTAGCCCGGCAGTCCTGGTCAGGCGCACCACCGTCAGGGATACCGAGTTGGCCGGTCAGCGGATCGCGGCCGGCGACAAGGTGGTCGCCTTCCTCGCCTCAGCCAACCGCGACGACGACGTGTTCACCGCCCCGCACGAATTCGACATCGGGCGGGATCCGAATCCGCACGTGGGCTTCGGTGGCGGGCCGCACTTCTGCCTGGGCAGGCACCTGGCCGCGCTGGAACTGCAAGTGCTGCTCGCGGCGCTGGCCGAGAAGACGCCGGGCATCAGGCCCGGCGGCGAGGTCAGCAGGCTGCGTTCCAACTTCCTGAACGGGATCAAGCGAATGCCCGTCCTGCTGGGTAATTCCTGAGCGCGGCTATTGCGCGCGCCGCGGCCGACGGCCAGCTGAGGCATTCCCGCGCTGGACTCGCGCGATTCCTCCTCAGGCTCACCCGCGGCGCTTTGGTCTGTCTTAGTGAATCTGGCGCGTACCTTCGCCCGGTAGGGGCGAAGTAGCGCCTTCTTGTCGATCTTCCCCGCCACCAGCCGCCCATCACCCGCGCCCACTGCCCCTGCGGCGTGCGATCGGCCTGCTCGCGTATCATCTCCAGCCCGCGCGCCAGGCTGTCGACCCCGTTCCAGCGCAGCTCCAGGTTGAAGTGCAAGCCGCCGCGGATCGCGTGCAGGTGCGAGTCGTTCAGCCCCGGGATGACCCGCAGGCCGCCCGCATCTGCCACCCCGGTGCCCTCCCCTGTCAGCCGCATCACCTCCGCCTCGCCGCCGACCGCGGCGAACCGCTCCCCGCGCGCCGCGCCCGCCTCAGCCACCGCGCCGCCGCCATCGCCCAGCGTGGCCACCTTCGCGTTACGCACGATCTAATCCGCCCGCTCTGCCACCATGCCATCTCCCGCCGACATCCCAGCCCTCCCTCGAACAAGCCCTGCGAGACGAGAGCAGCCCTCACAAGGCGAACGCGTTGCCGCCGTTGGCCATGATGGTCTGGCCGGTGATCCAGCCGGCCTCGTCGGCCGCGAGCAAGAAGATGCTCCCTGCGATGTCGGCGGGTTCGGCCTCGCGGTGGATGACCTGGCGGCCCAGGCTGGCATCCACGATTGCCTGCGGGAGCCCCTCCGTCATCGCAGTCCGGGTCAGTGACGGAAGGACGGCGTTGATGGTGATCCCCTCGTCGCCCAGCGTCGCTGACAGCGCACGGGTAAAGCCGATGACGCCCATCTTGGCCGTGCGGTAGGCGATCGAGACCGGGCTGGCGATCGCGACCGTTGCCGAAGCGATATTGATGACCCGGCCCCAACCACGTCCGCGCATGAGCGGCAGGAAGGCCTTGCACATGAGCATCGGCCCGTTTAGGTCGACGGCCATGACGCGTTGCCAGAGGTCGAAGTCGAGATCATCCCAGGTCGCAGCCTCGAAGGTCCCAGCGTTGTTGACCAGGAGGTCGACGTGCCCCAGTTCTTCGGCGACCCGATCGCGTGCGGCTTCGATCGAAGACGGGTCGCTGACGTCCAGCGTCACCGGAACGGCCTCGTGGCCTGTGTCGGCGATGAGGGCGATCGTCTTACTCGCATCGCCGCGGTCCCCGAGAACGACGCGTGCTCCGCGCTCGGCGAGACCCACGGCTATGGCTTGGCCGATGCCCCGGGAGGTTCCGGTCACCAGCGCTACCCGTCCGGCGTGGGGTTCAGGGGTGTTGTTTGTTGGCATGTGACTTGTCCTTTCTGCGAGTGGTCTGCGAGATCACGGGATCGGGTAAACCAGATCAGCTGGCCCTGTCGAAGATCTCGGTGACGCCGCGCCATGCGGGGATGGTGCCGGTGCCGCTGGGGAAGCGGATCATCTTGGTGTAGCCGAAGTCCTGCAATGTCTGGATGGTGTGCTCGCGGCCGTAGCCGTTGTGCTTGGTGCCGCCGAACGGGGTGCCGAGCATGCCGCGGAAGTAGTTGTTGATGAGCACCATGCCGACGTCGAGCCGCCGTGCGGTGCGGAAGGCGCGCTCGCTGTCGCGGGTGTAGATGGCGGCGAGCAGGCCATATTCCGGCTCGTTGGCGATGTCGACCGCTTCGTCTTCGGAGTCGAAGACGGTGACGGTGACCACTGGGCCGAAGATTTCCTCGGTGGCGACCCGCATGTTACGGGTGACATCGGTGAACCGTGTCGGCGGGACGAAGAAACCTTCCGCGAGTGCCGGGTCTGCGGGCAGCGCGGCCTGGGCAGCGATCTTGGCGCCTTCGGCCTCACCGGTGCGGATGTATTCGAGCACCTTTTGCTGCTGCACCTTGTCACCGCGGGCCCGATGTGCGTGGCGGGGTCGGCGCCGTTGCCTACCTGGAGTGCGTTGACACCGGCGGCGAGCTTGCTGACGAACGCGTCGTGCACGTCGCGGTGGACGAGCACCCGGGAAGCTGCGGTGCAGGCCTCGCCCTTGTTGTAGAAGCCACCGTCGAGGGCGTCGGGGCGGCGCGGTCGAGGTCGGCGTCGTCGTAGACGATGAAGGCGTTCTTTCCGCCGAGCTCGAGCAGCGCCGGGGTGATGTTGGCGGCCGCACTGCGCGCGACCGAAGCTCCTGTGTCCGTGGAGCCGGTGAACGAGATCATGCGCACCAGCAGGTGCGCCACCAGCGCCTGTCCGACGACCGCGCCAATTCCTGGCACGACGTGCAGGACGTCGGGCGGCAGCACCGTGTTGAGCAGCTTGACGATTCGGATGACCGTCAGCGGCGCCTGCTCGCTCGGCTTGAGCACGATGGTGTCCCCGACGGCCAGCGCTGGCGCGATCTTGCCGTCGGCGTGGATGGGCGGCCAGTTGAACGGGATGATCTCGCCGACGACCCCCACCGGTTCGAGCACGGTCGAGGTGTAGACGCTGCCCTTGTCGTAGAAGTCACTGGGGAGCTTGTCGACCAGCGACCCGAAGAACCGGAAGATGCCGCCCAGAAAGCCGATGTCGTGCAACGGGGCGTCAGCGACCGGCTTCCCGTTCTCCAGCGACACCAGTTCGGCGAGCTCGTCCGCGTGTGCCTCCAGCACGTCGGCTCCGGCCAGCAGCAGCCCGGCGCGTTCGGCCGCGGTGCGCCACCGCCAGCCATCTTGGAGCGTGCGGTGGGCGGCTTGTACGGCGGCGTCCACCTCGGGGACCCCGCAGCCCTGGACGACGGTGATGATCTGTCCAGTGGCCGGGTTCTCAACTGGGAACCGGTCCTCGGAACGGTCGGACGACCAGCGGTAGGGCGCAATCGCGGGGTTGCCGGCCATGGTCGGCACTCCTTTCAGGACATGTGCTTGGCGAACCACTCGAGCATCGGCTCGGGGTGGCGCTGGAATTCCAGGTAGCCGTCCCAGCGGAGGGTGGTGCCGCGGATCCAGTGCAGCTTCTTGTCGTTGACGGGGATGTTGTCGAACATGGTCTGCACGTCACTTGGCTCGGTCAGCACGTCGTCGTGTACCTGGTAGAGGAAGGTAGGTACGCGGACGTTCTTGGCCCACTCCTGGGGAGCCCGCCGCGCGAAGCCGATGCTGGTGCGCAGGAGCAGACGCTGTTCCAGGTCGTCGATGTGCTCGGCCGGTACGCCCGCCATGGCCAGCCGCCGCTGAACGATGGTCTTCATGGTGACCGGCTGCGGCCCCACCAGGCAGCGGACACCGACGAATGCCTCGGGGAACTGCGTCATCGCCGCGAACGTGGAGCTGCAGCCCAGGCAGCGGCTGAACAGGCCTATCGTCATGTCGCGTGTGTCAGGGCGGCTGCGCGCGTAGGCCAGCGACCCGGCGACATCTCGGGCCTCGAAGATCCCGCTGGAGGCGATTCCCCCGTTGGCCGCCCCGCTGAGCCCGAAGTTGCGCAGGTCGTAGGCCAGCACGTTGTACCCGGCATCGTGCAGAATCTTGTAGTCCGGGACGAGGTTGACCTCGAAGTCGTTGCCGCTCAGTGCCCATACCGACTTCCACGGTTCCAGGTGGGCGGGGATCCAGGCCCGGCTGAACCCCATGGGGTGGTTGGCGATGATTAGCTTGTCCGACCCGGACGCCGGGATGAACCAGCCCTCCAAAGGCACGCCGTCCAGCGCGGGGGAGGTCACGTCCTCGTAATCCAGGCCCTGCTCGGATGGCCAGTGCAGGATCGGTGAGCGAAGCTGCTGGCCGAACGAGTCGGCCATGGCCTGCAGGATGTGGTCGATCTGTTCCCCGGTCAGCGCAGGCGCTGCCTGTGCCTCGGTCATGTCAAGCTCCTCTCGGTCCGCGGCGTTTCGGGCTAGGGGTTGGGTCACAGCCGCAGGATGCGCTCAGCGTTGCCGTGGGCGATCTTGTGCCGGTCGGCGTCGCTGAGGGTGGTCCGCTCGAGCCCGGCCACGGCTTCGTGGCTGGACTCGTACGGGTAGTCGACGGAGAACAGGACGGCCTCGGCGCCGATCTCCAGCACAGCGCCGGTGAGCGCAGCGGGGGAGAACACGCCGCTGGTGGTGATCACCACGTTGGAGCCGATGTAGGCCGACGGCAGGCGCTGCAGCGGAACCTGCGGGTCGAGGATGGCGTAGCGCGAGTCCAGCCGACTGCGCATGAACGGCAAGAACTCGCCCATGTGCCCGAGGATCAGCCTGGCCCCGGGGTGGCGGTCAAAGACTCCGCCGTAGATGACGCGCAGTGCATGCCCGCCGGTCTCAGCGGCCCAGCTCCAGGTCGCGCCGTACAGCTCGGGGCGCCCGCCGAGCACCTTCCACCGGTCTGCCGGCGGGGCGCCGGGATGCAGGTACAGCGGCACGGACAGCTCCTCCAAAGCCGCCCACACCTCGTCGTACCGCGGCTCGTCCAGGTAGTGACCCTGCAGGTGGTCGTTGACCAGCGCGCCGCAAAAGCCCAGCTCGCGGACGGCACGTTCAAGTTCCCCCGCAGCGGCTTTCGGGTCCTGCATCGGCAGCGCGGCGAACCCGCGGAACCGGTCCGGATGCTCGGCCACGACCTGCGCGAGGTAGTCGTTGGCGAACCGGGCATCGTCCGGCGCGGTCGCCGGGTCGATGTCGGCCTGCAGGCCCGGAATGGTCAGCGACAGCACCTGGACGTCGATGCCCGCCGCATCCATCTCCGGCAGCCGGTACTCGGTGAAGTCCGGCAGCCTGCGCGCCCAGTCCGCGAGATAACGCTGGCTGAGCGGCAAGCCTAGCCAGGGCGACGACTGGCGGTCGTCCAGCTCCGGAATGGAAAATGCTTCTTCAAGTGCGATGTATCTCATCTGGGCTGCGTGTCCTTCATCAGCAGGAACGAGCTGCACTGGTCGCCGTGGTCAGCTCAGGTCAGGCCAGGACGGCCGGCTTGAGGACTTCCTCGCACCACTGGCGAAAGCTGGTGGGTGTGGTGGACTCCGGGGTACGCGGCTCGGCGTTATCCAGGCCCTGGTCCTTGGCGACCATCATGTCGACCGTGGCCTGCGCCATCGCATCGGACATCCCGGACCCGGTCAGCCTGTCCTTCAGGGCCTGGGCGGGAATCTGCTGGTAGCGCACGGGCTGGCCGAGTACCTCGGACATGATCCGCGCCATGTCGTTGAACGACAGGTCCTCCGGGCCGAGCACCGCGACATGGCCGGTCCCGCTCCAGGAGTCATCCAGCAGCAGCCGGGCGGCGGCGGCGGCAATGTCGCGTGTGGCGCAGGACGGGAGCTTGCGGTCCCCGGAGATCGGCGTGACGAATATGCCGCGATCCTTGATCGCCGGTACCTGTCGCAACAGGTTGTCCATGAACGAGGGCATCGTCAGCGCCCGGTAACTCACGCCGCAGCTGGCGATCATGTCGTCCATGGCCAGTGACGCCGTCACCAGCCCCGCGTGTGCCGCCGCGGCCGTCCCGCGGCCCAGGCCCGAGATCCCGACCACCCGCTGGACCCCGTGACGCTTGAAGGCATCGCATGCGGGCCGAGTGAAGTCCACGTAGGCGGCCTCGGCACTGTCCGCATGCGGGTCCGGGGGCACCAGCCAGAACACGGCGTTCGCCCCCGCGAACGCCTGGTCGACGACGCCGGCGTCGCCGTGCGACCCCGTGACGACCTCGACGCGCTCGAGCGCCTGCGGAGGAAGGCCGGAAGGGTCACGCACGATCACGCGGATCGGCTGGCCACTGCCGAGGACGTTGCCCAGGACCTGGTGGCCGATCTGGCCGGTGGGGGCGGTGATGACAATCATTGGCTCTCCTCAAGAACTAGATGGACGCGGTTTCCTTGCTGCGAGAGCGGGCTCGGATGAATATCTCGGAGCGGGTCAGCACGTCGCGTCTCCGTCGTCCGGTGGCATGGTGGACGGTGTTCGCGATCGCCAGCGCGACGCTCGGCGCAACTCGCGCAAGCCTTCGATGCCGCGAGCGCCCTTCTTCGTGCTGGTCAGGTGGAGCCGCTCGCGCAGCACGTCGGACAGGCTCTCTCGCGGATCGGCCTCCAGGCTGTACTCGCGGTCATTGCTCCTCAGATCTACTGCCCGTACGGTCCGGGTTGGTCGGCGGTCAGTGATGTCCACGCCCTCGACCGTCGCGCTCAACTGCATGACCGGGCATCACATCATCTATACGATTTCCGGCCGCGATCACGGGCCGGCGCGGCCCACCGCGCTACTCCGGCGCCGGGAAGATGACGTCACACCCGAACGGGAAGGAGCGTTCTTGACCGCTCGGCGTCGTGCGATGATCTAGCCGTGGGGCCTGCTGAGGGATCGGCTGTCCCGGCCAGCCGCGACGTGCGCCCCGGTGCGGTAGGGATCGTTTCCCGCCCGAGGCTGTCTGAGCGGCTGGGTGCCGCGCAACGCGTGACCGTGGTCTCGGCGCCACCCGGGAGCGGCAAGACCGTCCTGTTGCGGTCGTGGATGACTGAGGCAGGCCTAGCCGAGAGCGTCGCGTGGGTATCGGTGGGCGGCGACGAGCGCGATCCGCAGCGGTTCTGGCTGTCGGTACTCGGCGCGCTGCGCCAGACGACAGCGGGATCGGCGCTGGTGCGGGAGCTGACCGCGGCGCCCGACCTGGACGGGTGGGCCATCGCCGAGCGGCTGTTGAAGGACCTGGTGCCGCTGCAGGACCGGATCTGGCTGGTGATCGACGATGTGCACGAACTGGGCTCAGGCGAGGCGCCGCGCCAGCTGGAGCTGCTGGTCATGCGCTCGCCGCAGCAGCTGCGGTTCGTGCTGGCCACCCGGCATGACCTGCGGCTGGGCCTGCACCGGCTGCGGTTGGAAGGGGAGCTGACCGAGATCCGCGAGCCCGATCTGCGGTTCACCGTCGATGAGGCACGGAGGCTGGTGAGCGCGGCCGGGGTCGAGCTGACCGAACCAACGCTGGCGTTGCTGCAGGAGCGGACCGAGGGATGGGCGGCCGGGTTGCGGCTGGCGGCGCTGTCACTGGCCGGTCACCCCGATCCGGGGCGGTTCGCAGAAGAGTTCTCCGGCAGCGAGCGGACGGTGGCGGAGTACCTGGTTGCCGAGGTGCTGGACCGGCAGAGCGCGGTGGCGCGGCGGCTGTTGCTGCGGACCTCGATCCTGGAGCGGGTCAGCGGCCCGCTGGCCGATGCCCTGACGGGCGGGTCGGACGGCGAGCGGATCTTGCAAGAGCTGGAGGAGACCAACGCGTTCGTTGTATCCCTGGACGCGGCGCGGTCCTGGTTCCGCTACCATCACCTGTTCGCCGATCTGCTGCAGCTAGAGCTGCGGCGTACCGCCGCGGGTGAGGTCACCGCGCTGCACCGGGCGGCCACCAGTTGGTTCGCCGGGCACGGGTACCCGGTCGAGGCGGTCCGCCACGCCCAGGCCGCACAGGACTGGAGCCTGGCCTCACGCCTGCTCGCCGACCACTGGCCGACCCTGCAACTGGGCGGGCAGGCCGCGACCGTGCACGAGCTGCTCGCCGGGTTCCCTTCCGAAGCCGCCGCGACATATGCCGAGCTCGCCGTGCTCATAGCGGCAGACGAACTGGCTCAAGGATCGCTCGAAGCTGCAGAGCGGTACCTGGGGCTAGCGGCGCGGGCGTCGGAAACGGTGCCAGCCGGCCGACATGATCAGCAGCAGGTTCTGCTCGAGATGGTCCGGCTGCTGCTAGCTAGACAGCTCGGCAATCCGCCTGCGGTGGCGGAAGAGGCATGGCGCCTGCAGGCGATAGCCGAGGCGCCGGACACGGCGCTGCCCGGCCTGGGCGAGGAGCTGCGCGGGCTGGCACTTATCAGCGTCGGCATTACCGAGGTGTGGGCGGCCCAGTTCGAGGTGGCGGAGCAGCACCTAGAGCACGGCGTCGCGCTAGCGCGGCGGATCGGGCGGCCGTTTCTCGAATTCAGCGGCCTGGCGCACCAGGCAGTGATCGAGACCTACCGTTCGTTTGCACGGGCAGCTGAGCGCAGCAGACAGGCGATCGAGCTTGCCCGCAGGCACGGCTGGACCGATGAGCCGACGGCCGGCACCGCGTACGTGATGCTCGGCGCCGCGCTGGCCTGGCAGGGAAGGGCCGAGGAAGCAGAACCCTGGGTACAGCGTGCCGAGCGCACCCTAAGAGCGGAAACCGAGCTAGCGGCGGGAATGGTGGTCCACCATGCCCGCGGTGTGCTGGAACTGGTGCGTGGGCGGTATCAGGACGCGCTGGCCGCTTTCCAGGCCGCCGAGCAGCTGGCCGGGAACCTCGCAGCGCCACACCTGCACGTCCCCCCCACAAGGGGATTGCTGCTGCATATCCTGGTACGCCTCGGCGAGCTAGAGCGCGCCGAGCAGGCCCTCGCCGAACTCGACGAACGAGACCGTGAACGCGGCGAGACGCGGACCGCGCTGGCGGCACTGCGGCTCGCCCAAAACGATCCGCACGCGGCGACCGCCGCGCTCGCACCGGTCCTAGACGGCTCGGCTCCCCTAATCCGGCGGACCTGGCTCATCGGGGCCTTCTTGCTGGAGGCGATCGCCCGGGACGCGCTCGGCGACCCAGCCGCCGCCGAGCGAGCCCTGGAATGCGCACTCGATCTGGCTGAGCCCGACGGCCTGCTACTGTTCTTCACGCTCCAGCCTGCGCCGGGCCTGCTCGAGCGGCACGCCCGGCACCGCACCGCACACCCCTCCCTGATCGCCGAGATCCTCGACCTGCTGGCCGGAAAAAGGCCCGCGCCGCCGACCGGGCTACAGCCGCCGCTCGAGCCGCTGAGCAGCAGCGAGATCCGGGTACTGCGCTACCTGCCGACCAACTTGTCGCAACCAGAGATCGCGGATGAGCTGCACGTCTCGCGGAATACCATCAGAACCCACATGAGCCATCTCTACGCCAAGCTCGGCACCCACAGCCGGACCGAGGCCGTCGAGCGCGCCCGCGCCCTAGGCTTGCTGGCCCCCCACGCACCCCGACGCTGACTCACGCTCTCCCCCGCTTTCGGAGCGCTTGCCCGGCGGGTCCGGCTGGCGCCCGGCACAGCAGCCTGAGCCAACCGGGTCGGCGTCATTCCCCGGCCCTGCAGATTCCGACTACGTGGAGCCCCAGCTACCGGTCTGCGGGTCTGCGCGGCACTGACCCGGAAGCCGGAACACTACCGGCCTCCACGGCAAGCGCCAGAACTGGCTGATATGACGCGCGCCTGGCAGCGCCACCTTTAACAAACATCGTGCGCGTAATCGGCGATCTGGCCGTGCCGTTGTCAACGGACATTAGGAACTGCCCGGTGGCGGCCATGAGTTCTGCCCGCTGGTGGCCACCAGATCTGCCCAGTGGCGGCCACCAGACGGGCTTGGCGGTCAGCTGCTGAGGGGCATCACTCCTTTCCCGGTGAGGGCCTGGGACAGGCGGATGCTGTCGCCGCTGGTCTGGCACACGTGGGCGTGGTGCATCAGCCGGTCGACGGTCGCGGTGGCCAGTGTCTTGGGCATCAGCTCATCGAATCCGGATGGGTGAAGATTGGAACTGAGCCGCCGGTACTGCCCGACACCAGCGGCCCGCTGACGGTCGCGCAGTACACGTCCTCGCAGTTCCCGCTGTCAGCGTTCCCGGGGAGCGAACCAGACCCCGCCGCAGCGGCACCCGGGCCGCCGCCGCACGTCCCGTAAAACCCTTTCATCCAGAGCGGTCCGTGATGACAGTCGCCACGGACCGCTCTGGATATTATTTGCCTTGCGTATACACCAAGTGTACATTCGCGAGGGTGAGTGTCCCCCTGACCCTCCTTGGCCTGCTTGAGCGCGAGCCTAGCCACGGCTACGACCTCAAGCGTGACTATGACACCTACTTCGGGCGAGGCAAGCAGCTGCCGTTCGGGCAGGTTTACTCCACGCTCGGCCGGCTGGCCCGCGACGGCAAGGTCCTCGGCGGCGAGGCCGAACCGGGCGACGGACCGGACCGCAAGCCTTACTCGATCACCGACGCCGGCCGGGCGGAGGTCGACGCGTGGCTGGCCGATCCGGTCGAGCCCGAGCCGCACCTGCAGACGGTCTTGTTCGCCAAGGTCACGCTGGCCCTCATGCTCGGCAAGCCGGCTACGGCTTACCTGGACAGGCAGCGTTCGGCGCACATCAGGCGGATGCAGGAGCTCACCGAACTCAGGCGCGACGGTGCGCTGGTTGACGTGCTGCTCGCCGACCACGCCCTGTTCCACCTGGAGGCGGACCTTCGGTGGATCGACCTCACGTCAGCACGTCTGGCGGAACTAGCCGCAGTGGTTACCCCGGAAAGGGCGCCGAAACAATGAGCAGTCCCGTCGTGACACGCGCGCACCTGATCGAGGCCCGCGACGTCGTCAAATCCTTCGGCCAGACCCCGGCGCTGCGCGGCGCGAGCGTGGCCGCCAGCCCGGGCGAGATCCTGGCGATCATGGGCCCGAGCGGGTCTGGCAAGTCAACCCTGCTGCACTGCCTGGCCGGGATCTTCGAACCCGACCGCGGCGAGGTGTGGTTCGACGGGCGGCGCCTTGACACGCTAGGCGAAGCTGAACGCACGAAGCTGCGCCGGACCGCGTTCGGCTTCGTGTTCCAGTTCGGCCAGCTGGTGCCGGAGCTCACCGCGGCGGACAACGTGGCGCTGCCGCTGCTGCTCAACCGGGTGCGGCGGCGCGCCGCCTACAAGACCGCGGACGCGTGGCTGGACCGGCTGGGCATCGGGGACAAGGGCGCCAACCGGACCGGTGAGCTGTCCGGCGGCGAGGCGCAGCGGGTGGCGGTCGCCCGGGCGCTGGCACTGGCGCCGAAGGTGATCTTCGCCGACGAGCCGACCGGGTCGCTGGACTCCCTGACCGGCGAGACGGTGATGGACCTGCTGACTGGGCTGGCCCGCGAGGGGGGCACGACGGTGGTCCTCGTCACGCACGACGCCCGGGTCGCCGCGTGCGCCGAGCGCGTGGTGATGGTGCGCGACGGGCTGGTGTCGGGAGACCTTGGCGCGGTCGGCGAGCAGGTCGCCGCGGCGAAGGCGGCCAGGTAATGCTCCGCCTCGGCCTGCAGCTGACCCTGCGCAGCGGCCGGGAGGCGCTGGTGCGCCTGCTGATCACCGCCGCGGCGGTCGCGGTCGGCGTGGCGCTGCTGCTCGGCGTGCTCGCCGAGTTCCACGCCTTCCAGGCCAACGCCGGCCAGGCCTGCTGGTCCTGCACGACGGGCGCGGCGGTGCCCTCGCCACTGCCGTCGCGCGGGGAGCTGTGGAACGACAGCGTGGACTTCTACCAGGGGCAGACCATCACCCGGCTGGACGTCGCGCCGCTGGGCGCCGGCGCGCCGGTGCCGCCTGGTATCACGAGGCTGCCGGCGCCCGGTGAGTACTACGCGTCACCTGCGCTGGCCGCCTTGCTGAAGACGGTGCCCGCCGACGAGCTAGGCGACCGGTTCCCCGGGCACCTGGCCGGGATGATTGGCGACGCGGCGCTGAACGGGGCCAACGACCTGGTGATCTACATCGGGTACCGGCCCGCCGCGCTCACGGCGGCGGCCGCGCCTCCGCGGGCGAAGCACGCCCTCGCCACCCCGGCCCCGGTGCCCGGCACGCAGTGGGTCACGTCCATCGCCACCGCTCCGTCGCAGGAAGTGTTCACCTCGTTCTTCCGGTACGCGTTCGGCGTCGGCCTCCTCGCTGTGCTGTTCCCGATGCTGGTGCTGATCAGCACCGCGACCCGGCTGGCGGCGGACCGGCGGGAGGAGCGGTTCGCCGCGCTGCGGCTGGTCGGCGGGACGCCCGGCGACATCCGGGTGATCGCGTCGGTCGAGTCGGTGGTCAGCGCGTTCTGCGGCGCGGTTCTCGGTGTTGTCATCTTCCTGCTGGTACGGCCAGCGCTCGCCGGGGCAGCGCTGGTCGGCACGCCGTACTTCGAATCCCAGATCACGCCCACCGTCTGGGGATACCTCGCGATGCTGGTGGGGGTGCCGGTGGCGGCCGCCGTCGCGGCGCTGATATCGCTGCGCCGGGTGCAGGTCTCCCCGCTCGGCGTGAGCCGGCGAGCCAGGCCGAAGCCGCCAGCGTTGTGGCGGCTGGCCCCGCTGGTGCTCGGCCTCGGGTTGTACGTGTACGGGCTGTCGAAGACCACGCACAAGTCGATCGGCGCGCCGGCCTACCCGGGCCTGCTGGTCACGATGGTCGGCCTGGTCATAGCAGGTCCGTGGCTCACCTCGGTCGCGTCGCGGCTGTTCGGCCGCCTCATCCCGGGATCGTCGGCACTGCTGTCGACCCGGCGGCTGGCCGACAACCCGAACAGGGCCTTCCGGTCGGTGACCGGGCTGGTCCTCGCCGTCTTCCTCGGCACGATGGTGGGCACGCTAGTGCCCGCGGTGAACGCGACCGAGGCGACGCCGACGGCGGGCGCGCTCAGCAACGTGCTGCTCGACAGCGGGCTCGGGCTCTCCCCGCACGCCGGGGCCAAGCTGCTCAGCGCCCTGAACGCCATCAAGGGCGCCGACGTCTACCCGATATACGCATCGCTCGCCCCCGGGGCGGCCTCCGGGCCTGGCGCCGGCCCCGGCGGCGGGCCTGGCGGCAAGGGCAAGGGGCCTGGCGGCGGCGGGGCGTTCCAGGCGGGCCCCAGCGTGATGACCTGCTCGGCGCTGCGCGGCCTCGCGGTGCTCGGCCAGTGCGCGCCCGGCCTGCAAGCGGTCGAGGTCACCGACAACTCCCTCTACGGCGACAACCCCATGTACAACACCGCCCCGATCGCCAGCTCGTCCAGCCCCCCGTACCCGGGCGACCTGGCCAAGCTGAGCCTGATAACGGTCCTGGTGCGGGTGAACAGCCCGGCCACGCTGGAGCGGGTCCGCACGTACCTGGCCGTCAACACCGCGCCGACGGAATCCGGCGGCCAGGGCTCAGCGCCGACGCCGCCGCGGACGTTCGGCGAGACACTCGACATCCGGCTCGCCCGGGCGGCCACATTCGAGAAGATCGTGTACGCCGCGGTCGCGCTCACCCTGATCGTGGCCGGGTGCAGCCTCGCAGTCGCGGTCGGCGGCGGGCTGGTCGACAGAAAGCGCCCGTTCACCCTGCTGCGGGTCAGCGGCACCCCGGTCGGCGTGCTGTCCCGGGTCGTCTTGATGGAAGCGGCGGTTCCGCTGGCGGCCGCCACCATAGTGGCCGCGGGCATCGCCTACGGCACGTCCGTCCTGGCGTTCGTCCGGCTCGCGCCGGCCGGGACAGCGATCCCGCAACTCGGGTCGGACTACTACGCCCTAATGGGCATCGGCCTCGCCCTCGCGTTCGGAGTCATCACGGTGACACTGCCACTACTGCGCCGCATGACCACCCCCGGCAACGTCCGCTTCGAGTAGCCCTGCTGTGGACGATCACCCGGCCCGGGCCGCACCTGGCGAGGCGATCGGCTAGGACGAGGCACACCTCAGGAAGCACCAGAACTGGCGGTTCTGCGCCGCTCAGCTGCAGCGAATTCGCCACCGACGAGCAATACAGACTCGGCGTTAGGCGCGTCCGATCACTGGCTCGGACTGACCGCCTCCGGGCTGGCCATCCCCAGCATGAGACCGTCGGACAGTCAGGTAAGTTAGCAGTGCTTTACTTCGAATCTCGGGAACACCACACAGGTACTTCTAATTAACAACACGCTCTCCAGTCTCAATTTACCCTTGAGTGGCAATCTCGGCCAACTGCTTGCGGTTCCGCCCGCTTGGGGATGCACGCCACCGACGGTGACCATGTCGCGCATGCCTTCAGCTGCCAAATAAGAACAGATCCCTGCCGATTCGGCGCATTCTTCGGGTGGCGAGTTTGCCGTGACCGGACCGCCCCGAACGGCCAGATCTGGGCGGGCTGGCTCCCTGGCGTGTATCCCAGGACCGGATCGTGGCGGGGCCGTATCCACCCTCGTGGCAGCAGGTACCCGGGCGCTCATGACATGCTCGATCCTGAATGCGGTCTTCAGTAACTGAAGGTTGTCGCCCCTTCGTCCCCGATCCATTCCCACAGCTGGACGCTGCCGGCCAGGTCGGCGTTGGGCAGCAGGGCGCCCTTGTCCAGGTGCTTGGCGTTGAAGCAGACCGGGCAGACCATGAACCGGCCGCCGGCCTTGTCATACCGGGCCAGCAGGTCGGGCAGCGGAGGACAGCCCTCGCACGCCACGCCGGCCGCCACGCCGTCCAGCGCGAGCCGGACGGCTTCCTTGGCCTGGAACATCAGGGTCGGCCGCCCCGATTCGGCGGCGCCGACCGCGACGAGGAACGCCACGGTCACCTTCTCGGGGTCCTCCATGCCGGTGCTGAGACTGATCACTGCCTTGCCGGCCATGACCGCTCCCTTTCCTCCGGTGCCACCGCGGCCGGTCCGGACCTCCCGGTGCTCCGGCTTAGTTAGCACGATCGTTCGTACTAGGGAAAGTACGACCGGTCGTGCTATCTTGTCAAGACGATGAACCAGACCGCCAGCCACACAACCCGCCCCCGGCGGCGCCCGCGCGCCGACGGGGAACGCACCCGCAGCGCGATCTTGCGCGCCGCCGCGTCGCTGGCCACCGTCGACGGGCTCGAGGGCCTGTCGATCGGGCACCTGGCCGCCGCGATCGGCATGAGCAAGAGCGGCCTATACGCGCACTTCGGCTCCAAGCAGGAACTCCAGCTGGCCACCGTGCAAGAAGCAGGCCGGATCTTCGCCGACGAAGTCGTCCAGCCCGCCCTAGCGGCCCCCGCCGGCCTGGCCCAGCTCGCGGCGGTGTGCCAGGCGTTCTTCGATCACCTGCGGCGCCGCACCTTCCCCGGCGGGTGTTTCTTCGCCGGCGCGGCCCTGGAGATGGGTACCCGCCCCGGTCCCGTCAAGGAAAGCGTCGCCGCCTTCCAGGCCGGGTTCGTGGACCTGCTCCGAGGCTTCGCCGCCACCGCTATCGAGCAGAACGAACTCCCCGCAGGCGAGGACCCCGACCGGCTCGCCTTCGAACTGAACGGGATCATCCTGGCCGCCGACGCCAACTTCGTCCTGCACGATGACCCCGCGGTCCTGGACATGGCCCGCCAGGTCGCGCACCGCCGGCTCGGCCTCGGCAGCGACGGCAACGCTGGCAGCCGGTAAGCCCGCGGCCCGCGCCGTACACGAGCAAACAAGAACCCACCCCGCTGCGTAGCGCCCACCCCGTAAACCCCGACCTGTGCGATCTCGCCGATCCACCGCCGAAATGAGCCACCCGCCCATATCGGCGGATCAACGCGCATTGTCATCGAGCAGGATTGATTACGGGTGGTGAATTTGAGTCTGGGCGGTCACGCCGGCGCCCGAATAGGGAGCTGTGACTGCTTCGCTGCTGAGCTGGGTTTGGTTTCGCCAAATATCCATGGTCCCGACTGCACCGGTCCACGCATCAAGGGCCGGGGATGGTCAGCGCAGCCAGAAGTCGCGCGGGAGCGCTTCGGCATCGACCGCGGAGGACTCCAGCAGGCCGGCGATCGGCAGGAGCGCGACGCACGCCGGATCGCCAGCCGCGGCCATGCGCCGGATGACCCCGGCCTGTCGCCGGGCTCGCTGCGGCACCACCGACCCGAACACCTCACGGTCGCCCTCGCAGCCGTACGCGTCGAGCAGCAGATGGAACCGCCGCGACCGCTCGACCTCGCGCCCAGGCAGATACAGCTCGAGCGAGGCCTCCTCGACGGCCAAGCCGGCTAAACGCGGCATAGACCGAACATTTGCGACGGCGGCATGCGAATGAGTGATCATGGCAGCGAAGGCTGGGCCAGCGGAGTGTTCGTGCTGGGCGAACGGTGGCTCTGCCGACGCCGCGCGGTCTTGATGTCAGACTGCGCGCATGGTCTCGGACTTCGCCGGGCCGACCGCGGGCGAGGAGGTCGAGGCCGAGGTAGCGGCGTCCTTCGGTCCATTCGTCGTGCTGCTCGGCCAGGACAGCGCCGACGAGGCGGATCAGGGCGTCACGGCCGGGGAAGATCCCCACGACGTCGGTCCGGCGGCGTATTTCCCGGTTCAGGCGCTCTGGGCATGGAGTCTGGCGTGGATGCCACGGCGGCGAGCAGGTCGCTGCCGGTGCGGTAGCGGGCTGTTGCTGGCGTGGGGACATGCCCGGCCTGGTGGAGGAGCGGGAGGGTTTCGCGGATGGCGTTGCCGACCGAGGACCGGCAGACACCCAGGAGGCTGGCCAGCACGTCCATTGTGCACAGGTGCCGCTGGTGGAGGATGGCCAGCAGGACGCGTTCTGCGTTGCTGATCTTTTGGTGGAAGACGCCGCCGCGGGCGGTGGGCTGGCGCAGGCCGCCGCGCCGCTGGTAGCTGAGGCGTTCGGCCTGGGCGGCTTGCAGCGGTGCGAGTTGCCTGGTGAGGTCGTGCAGGCGGGGGCGGCTGAGCCCGGTCAGCGCCGGATGGGAGATCTGGTCGGTGATCTGGGCGCGCTGGGGGCGGGCGTCGCTGTCGAGGAAGGTGCGAAGCGCCTGTGCGGTCGGGAAGCGGACGGCCGCGGTGCCGGTGGCGTGGCCGTGGTCCTCGAGGACTTCCCGGGTTTCCCCGACCAGGTCACCGATGCAGGTGGCGGTGACTTCGAGCAGGTCGGCGAGCACGTTCATGGAGCACGCCTGCCGCTGGTAGAGCAGGGTGAGCAGGACGCGGGCGGGATCGTCGAACAGCGGCTTGCCGCGTGGCTTGCCGGCGGCCCGGCGGGCGCGGCCGCCGCGCTGGGCGCTGTGGCGCTGCTGGGCGCGGGCTGCCTGAAGCGGGGCCAGCGCGGTGCACAGGCTAGCGAGGTCGGTGCGGGTCATCCCGGTCAGCCGCTCGTCGTTGAGCTTGGCCAGCATCTGCTGACGGCGGTGGGCCGGGCTGGAGCGCTGACCGGTGGTGCCTTCGCCGGCGGGCGGGGCGCCCGCCGCCGGGCGGAGAGTGTAGTTCCAGGCGCCACGCACGGCGTGGCGCTGGAGTGGCAGGGCGGCGAAGCGTTCTTGGCTGACGGCGACCCCGGTGGGGTAGTCGCCGGGGTCTAACACCGCCTCGACGCGCAGGCCGCGGCTGGTACGGGTCGCCGCGATCGTCTGGACAACCACCTCATGGCTGGTCAGCGGCCGTCCCCGCCAGTTCATGGTGATGTGGCTGAACAGCCGGTGCTCGATCTTGTTCCACTTCGACGTGCCGGGCGGGAAGTGGCAGACCGTGATCACCAGCCCGGTCTCCGCCGCGAGGGCGGCCAGCTCGCTTTTCCACACCCGGTAGCGGTAGCTGTTGGATCCGCCCGCATCCGCGGTGATCAGCAGGCGGGACGCGCCCGGGTAGTCGTCCCGGCCACGGGCCCGCCACCAGCGGCGGATGGACTCCACCGCGAACACCGAGGTGTCGTGATCGGTGCCGACGTTCACCCAGCCGCTGTCGCGGGTGATGTCGTAGATCCCGTACGGGATCGCCTGCTCCACCTCCGGCCCGGTGAAGAAGGAGTGATCCTCCACCTTCACCGGCTGGCCCTGGGGCCGCCACTCCCGGCCGGCCATCGGCAGCCGCCCCAGCTGCTCCCGCTTCTTGGTGTCCACGCTGACCACCGGCTCCCCGCCGGCCTGGTGCTCTTTGACCCGCTCGTAGATATAGCGGAACTGGGCGTCCCGGTCACGGTGCTGGGCACCTTCAAGCGTCTTGGCATTGGCCTGCAGGCTGAACCCGGCCCCGCGCAGCAGCCGTCCCGCCGTCGGAGCCGACACCGGACGCCCCTGCCGGGTCAGCTCGGTGGCCAGGTGCCGCAGCGACTTGGTCGTCCACCGCAGCGGCGACTCCGGATCCCCCCGCTCATCCGGCTCAACCAACGCCAGCAACGCCGGCACCAGCCCCGCATCCAGCTCCCCCGCGCTCTTGCGGCCCCCGCCCCGCCGCCTGGCCCGGCCATCCGGGAACGGATCTTGGCCCTCCTCCAGCTCGAAGACACCGGTCCGGACGGTGGTCTCGCTCACCCCCGCCACCTGGGCGACGGCCCGGACCCCGCCATGCCCCAGCAACCGGGCCTCCGCCCCCAGCAGCAACCGCCGCTGCCGCTCGTTCAGATGAGGCGACAGCACCTCCCACCTCAACGCCAGCTGGCCGCGCGCATCCGACGAGATCGCCATACCGCAACATCAAACCCCAAACCGAGAACCACCGTGTTATTTCTTTACACTGCGGATTGTTGGACCAGATCTGGCGCCAGAGTTCTTTCGGGAACGCTGTGAATGCCAGGACGTCGGCCCGGGCCGCGCCCAGATGGGCGGCGACTTTGGGGAGCTTGGCGGCGATGGCGTCGATGAGCCGGTCGTACTGGGCGTGCACGGAGGTGGCGTCGGGCTGGTCATAGACCGAGTGCAGCAGCGTCTTGACCCAGGGCCAGGACCCCTTCGGGGTGGCGGCCATCCGATTCGCTGCGTAGTGCGTGCGGCACCGCTGCCACGCAGCGCCCGGCAGCGTCGCGCCGATAGCCTCCACCAGGCCGCGGTGGGCGCCGGAGGTGACCAGCTGGACTCCGGTCAGGCCGCGGGCGGTCAGGTCCCGCAAGAACCCCAGCCACCCCGCGCCGTCCTCGGCGGAGGTGACCTGCAGGCCCAGGATCTCCCGGTGCCCGTCGCCGTTCACCCCCACTGCCAGCAGCGCATGCACGTTCACGACCCGGCCGCCCTCGCGGACCTTCAGCACCAGCGCGTCCGCCGCCGCAAACGTGCAGGGACCGGCGCCCAGCGGCCGGGTCCGGAACGCTTCCACCTGCTCATCGAGGTCGGCGGCCATCTCGCTGACCTGCGATCTGGACAGCCGGGTGATGCCCAGGGACTCCACCAGCTTTTCCATCCGCCGCGTCGAGACACCCAGCAGGTAGCACGTGGCCGCCACCGACGTCAGGGCCGCTTCCGCCCGCCGCCGGCGTTCCAGCAGCCAGTCCGGGAAATAGCTGCCCGAGCGCAGCTTCGGGATGGCGGCATCCAGCGTGCCGGCCCGGGTGCCGCAGTCCCGGTGCCGGTAGCCGTTGCGGACGTTGACCCGCTCCGGCGACGGCATGCCGTACGGGGCGCCGCAGATCGCGTCAGCCTCGGCGGACATCAGCGTATTGATGAACGTGGTCAGCATCGAGCGCAGCAAGTCCGGCGACGCCGACGCCAGCTGGTCATGCAGAAAGCGGGCAGGGTCGATACTGCTGGGAGCGGTCACTGTCGTGTCTCCTTCAGAAGCACTGTGAGAGGTCTTCCAAAGGATCACGCGGTGGCCGCCTTATGCGTCTACGCCAGGCCCATCACCGGGCCGGTCAGCACACCACTCTGGCGGACGCAACTCCGGGCACTCCCGGCGTGCCGAACGGCGGTTCGCGATCGTGGTTCGGGGTCTCGGCCGGTTACGGCCCAGGTTGGCATGGCGAGTGCGCTGGCGCGTTGCACAGGATGGTGCCGGACGGGCCTGGGGAGGGCTCCCCAGGCCATCTGGGCCGGCTGCACAGTCGTAACTGGTGCATTGGTCCTTACATCTCGAGCAAAAGGGGGACGCCATGCACCTTCCAACTCTCTCCCCGGGGCGGCTGGCCGGCGCCGTTGCACTTGCCAGCGCCGTTGCACTGATGCCGGTGGCCGCGTTCGCCGCCGGCTCCGCGACGGCGCCGGCGCGCGCGGCAGGCACGCCGCGCTGCGCCACATCCGGCCTGGTGGTCTGGCTGGACGTGCCGCCGGGCAACCACTACGCCGGCGGCGCCGCCTACGACCTGGAATTCACGAACCTGTCCGGGCATGCCTGCACGCTCCGCGGCTATCCCGGGGTCTCAGCGGTCAGCCTCGGCGGCCGCCAGATCGGTAGCCCGGCAGGCTGGGGCAGCCCCGCGACAACCACCGTCCGGCTCGCCAGCGGGGCCACCGCGACCGCCGGCCTGCAGATCACCGATCCGGGGGCATACGCCAACCGGTGCCTTCTGCCCCGCCATGGAAGCAGCCGTGGCGGCCGCGGACGGCGGCCGGGCTGCGCGTCTACCCGCCCAACCAGTCCGCGTCGAAACTGATCCCGTACCCGTTCCCCGCATGCGCGCACGCCGGGCCGGTCTACATCCACGCCGGGCCGGTAAGGGCCGGAGGTCCTCCCGACTAGAGCCACGCGCCACGGCTCCCTGGCCCGCCTCCCCGGGCCGGGGAGCCCGCCGCTGTTCGCCCGCAATGACCTGGCTACCTCGCCATCGCGTCGGCCTTCGGGCGGCACCGGCCCAGACAACACACCTAGCAAGTCGGCCATGTGACAGCAGGCCCGTAGCGGCGCACCCGGCGGCCCAGCCGCCATCGGCCTATCACACACCGTGAGCAGGATGAGTCGGGCAGCGCCACGCCGAGCGCCGAGTATTTGCTCAGTCGCGCTGAGCCGATTTTGAGGCCGCGGGCGCGCAGATCTTCCAGTTCGGGGCGGATGTGCCTTGTCCTCGTGGCGGTGATGCGGGTTCAAAGCCCTGGCTCCGGATCACGGCCTTTGGTGGTTGGGCCTTCGCGCAGGCCCGTACTACGGATAGTGACGGCGCGACTGAGTGTAGCTGTCTTGCGGGGACCACCGGTGGATCGTCATCAGGCCGTTCCCGGTGTCCCACTCGACAAAGACTGCCTGCTCGACGCCCAGGCAGAACACGACCGCCTTATCCGGCGGCCAGGCCGACCACCACGCGTCCGCCACGCCGCCGTGATGGTCCTGGCTGACCTCAACCGCCGTTCCGGACAGCTTGAGTTCGCCCTCACCATTGTCGGGCCCGGTTACCGCGCTGTGCAGCACATACCGCGGGTCTCGCCGCAGGTCAGCCGCTTTCCCCGACCACGCCATGGCGCCGATCAGCAGCCGCCCGTCAGCGACACACGGCTCCACGGGGCTGATGCGAGGCGATGCGTCACGGCGCAATGTCCCCAGCAGCGCGACGCGCGGACAGGTCAGGCGCGTCATGCCTAGCCGGGCGATCGTCGGTGCCCCCAGCTCCAGATCCCGCCAGCCCGGCAGGCTACGGGCGCCTGTCACGGGCGGGGCGAGACGATCGGTGAAACCCGGCGCGGCGGGCCGGGCGCGCTCAACCTCCTCGCCCATCCCCAGCACAGCGGTCACCAGATCCAGCAGCGCGCCGCCAAGGTCACGCTCGGCTACCAACACCTGCCTGTCGCCATCCAGGCTGACGTGGTACACGGGGGTGCCGGAAACCGGCCGGTATGGTGGCGGGGCGGCCAGCGCGCGGCTGGCCAGATCCTCCCATCGGGGCCCATCGCTGCACCGGGCGGTGTCCACCACGCGGCGCAGCATGGTGCCGTCCTGTTCGATCCGGGTCGCAACGACCCTCACCTGCCCATTGTGCCCCCGGCCGGAGCAGCGGACGACGGGGAGGCCCCGGGCAAGGGCCCGGTAAAGACCGGTGGCGCGATCTTAAGCAACAGGTCGCGACGCCCCGCCGGATAAATATCCTGCGCGGTCATGACATCACTTATGACCTGGCTCGTGCCCGCTGCTGGCCCGGTGAGGGATCACCTTCTGGTCACCATCGACAGACTCGCCGCTAAGCACAATGCGCCCCGCTTCCAGCCACACGTCACGCTGACCCTACCTTCGACTTCGCCGCCGACGCGGCGGCTCAAACGCTCAGCTCGCTTGTCGCCGGTACGGCGCCGCTGAGGTGACGTTTACCTCCATCGGGCACGAGCAGGCATACTTCCGGGCCCTGTACCTGCTCGCCGGGCCTTCCGCGCAGCTCACGGCGCTCTATCAGGCAGCGCGGCACCCATATGCGATACCCCCATGCCGACTCTGCGCGCGGGCCGGGGCGGCGGGCTTTTCCGCAGCATCGAGCAGCTCCTCCGGTTATGGCCGCGATCGCCGACTCCCTTTAACGGCAACAACGAACTCCCGGGCCGGGCCATGCGGGCGGCTGGCCTGTCGTGCAGGTGAACAGTAGATGAACGGAGTATGGCGAGCGCATGATGGCCCCTAGCGGGTCCAACTGCGGAGGTGCCTGACATGACTGTGGGCGATCATTTCGAGCGGGTCGCCGCCGTGTATGAATCGCTGCGCACCACCGACGAGGCGCCGGTACGCGCGATCAGCCAGTTCCTTCCAGGCTGTCCTGTGACCGGCCTGGACATCGGCTGCGGGACGGGACGGTACACGCGGCTGCTGCGCAGGCTGCTACCGGAAGGGTCGCTGCTGCTTGCAAGCGACGTCTCGGCAGCCATGCTGGCCCAGCTCACGGCCGACCAGCACGGCCAGGCCCGGGGCGTGATGCCGCTGCGCGCAGCCGCCGAGCAGCTGCCGGTGCGGGCGGCCAGCCTGGACCTGGTCACCGCGTTCAACTGCGTTCACCACCTCGATCTTCCCCGCTTCCTGGCCTCGGCCGCCCGGGTGCTGCGGCCCGGCGGCCGACTGTTCATCTACACCCGCACGCCACGGCAGAACGCGCGAACGATCTGGGGCCGCTACTTCCCGGGTTTCACCGAGCACGAGCAGCGCCTGCACAGCGAGGCCGCGCTCCGCGACGCCGTCCAGCGTGCCGGGCTCACGGTGATCGCGACACAGGCCTTCCGTCACCGCCGGTCGAGCACGGCCGAGCGGCTCAGGGCCCAAGCCGAGGGACGCCACTACTCGACGTTCTCCCTCTACACGCCGGAGGAGTTCCGCGCGTCCATGGCCACCTTCCTTGCCCGCCTGCCCGGCCCCGAGGTCTCCTGGGTTGACGAGCACCTCCTGATCATCGCCAGCGCGAGCCGCCGTAACCATGCCGAGCCTGACGAGCGGGCCAGCCTGGCGGACCAGGCGATCAACAATCACGTCCCCTAGATCCGCGCGGGACGCCCCAGCCCCCGGAAACGGTCACGTACATCGTCCGGGGAAACGCCGGGCGCCGCGAAGGTCACTTACGGCCCGCCGGGCTCGGACTTCAACGGCAACGATCCCATTCATGTGACCAGGCCTCTTGGTAACCCGGAGTTTTACGCGATCAGCGCCCAGCTCCAAGGCGGCGGTACGGTGACGTGCGTGATCAAGGTCGATGGCGTCCCGCTGTCGACGTCGACCGTAACCGGCGGATTCAACATCGCCGATGGCGAGATCGGGCAGGACCCGATCACGAACCTGTGGGAGGACACCCAACACCGGCTAACCCGGCCGCGATTCAAGGAGCCCCGGCACCGATCCGCCTTGGTGCCGGGCTCTGTCATGTCTAGGGCCGATTTCCGGGCCCTGAGCTGGAACCTCGACACCGGTCCGGCATGGTAGCAGGCCGTAAAAACCCGTTCAGTTTCGTCCTCGCAGTAGATAACGAGGTGTAACCTCTACGTCGCCCTCGTTGTGACCTGGGCCTGGGCTTGCCCCCGGGCCCGGCCCCAGGTTCGCGTGCCGCCAACGCCGGATTCTGCTCCGCTGGCAGGCACCATCCCGGAAGGGTGGGGTGCGGTCATGAGCGATGATCAGCATGCCGCCGATGCTGTGCTGCCCACGGTCGTGGTCCCCATGCCCGCCGAGATCGACATCGCTAATGCCAGCCGCCTGGCCGCTGAGCTGGACAGAGCGATCCATCCGGGAGTTAAGGCCCTGGTCATCGATATGACGCTCACCACGTTCTGCGATTCCCTGGGCGTGAAGGTCATCGCCCGAATCCGGGGCCAAGCCGTGGCGGAAGGCGTTGATCTTCGGCTGGTGACCGCGTCGACGCAGGTGCAGCGGATCCTGGCGGTGACCGGCCTGGATACGAAAGTACGGATCTACCGGCGGCTTGAGGATGCCCTCCGGCCTGACAGCGACCACGCGGGGGAAAATCGCGAATAGCCATGCTCGCACGTTCTAGCCAGGTGCGCGGGAGCGGTCGTAATGAGCACAGGACGACATGAGGCACCTCGGCCAAATGATCCATTCATCGCTGCCGTCATCCTGGCGCTGGCGACCTTACTGGCGCCGATCGCGGTGCTGGCGATACCGGCGCACCGCGACGGCCATAAGTGCCTCACCGCACGCCTGGAGGCTCTGGCGGCACGTATCTGAGCATCTTCGGCGGCAGCACCGGGCCCTGGCCACGCGGCTACGAGGAACTCGCCCTCCGATTCCTGCCCCGGCTTGACCCGCTCGCCCAAGCCCTGACGCTGACGTTCCGAGGGCCGATGAGGAGATTCCCGTTGACCTCAGCGTCGTGGCTGCCGCCGAGTCATAGGTGGGGAACCACGCTCGCTTCCAGTAGGGATGGGACACCAGAACACCCTGATCGGTGCTGGCTGTGCGGCCAGGACGCTGCGGCGATCATTTATCAGGGCTGGCTGCACGGCAGCCACCGGTGAGGGACAGGGGCATCCGGTGCTCGAAAGAACGCGGTCGGCGATGGCACCGGGCGGCGGTGGTGTTGAAGGTGATGAAGTCGAATTCGTGCGGGGTGCCGGGGTGAAGGTGGAACTCGACGGGTACGCCGGCCTGGCCGAGGCGCAGGGCGTAGGCGAGGTCTTCGTCGCGGAACATGTCGAGCTGGGCGACCTCGATGTAGGCGGGCGGACGCCTGGCCGGGTCGGCGACGCCGGCCAGGGCGGCGTAGGCGGGGGTGTCCGGGCCGCCGGCGGCCCCGTGCGCCGGCCGGAGCCCGGACAGCGCCGGGCTCCGGCAGCTCCGGCGACCACGTATACAGCCACCCGGCCTGGCCGGGCCAGAGGCAGGGACTGGCCGGCCTGCTGGCCGGTTACCCGGTGACCAGTTCGGCGAGGTGAGCCAGAGAGTTGCTCAGATGATCTGCGGCAAACGGGGGGAATGGGAATGGGAGTCGCTGGCGGAGGGAGTCGGGGACCGCCGACCAGTCATAGGAGAGGGTGGTCTTGGTTCCGGATGGTCCGGCAGGGGCCAGGTCGTAACGCCAGATGTGGCCGACGATCTGCGGGTTGCCATCGCCGGTGTCCATGCCTGGCTCCCAGGAGATGGCGCGTGGCGGGTCGAACACCTGCACCCGGTTGGCCATCCGGTAGTGCCCGCCCGGGACGTTGTCGTTGTACATGGCCATCCGGAACACCTGACCCGCCGCGGTCAGCGGCTGGCCGTCAAGGGGCTCGCGGACCCACCCGGTGCCGTCGATCGCGGCGTGCTTGGCGGGGTCGGCGAGTACGGCGAAGATCGCCTCGGCTGGGGCGTTAATGATCGTGGTTGCGCTGATGGTTTCGTCGGTCATGGTGGTGCCTCCTTGTGAATTCAGCTGGGTACCGGATCTGACGCCCGGCGCCCCGGCCTGCTTGCTGCTGCTGCCAGTCATCTGCTTCTCCTTCCCTGGGCGATCCGCGAGATCGGGGACCGCTCTTGCAGGAAGGACGAACGGTGAAGCGGGCGCAGGACATATCCGGGGAGAAAGCCAGGCAAGGAAAGCGAGAAAACCAGAACGCGGTCAGCCGAGCTCGGACCGCACCGTGCGCAGACGGCCCTGCAGGAGGCGCTGTTCGACCTCGCTGGGCGCCAGGGTCACCGCGGCGTGAAGTTCTCCGGCCGCGTCGCTCGTGCGGCCGAGCCGGCACAGGTTGTCCGCCAGGGCAGCGTGCCACAGATGGGAGTACTCCAGGCCGGCGATGGTCTTCAGGGCAGCCAGCCCCGCCTCGGGGCCGTCGCGCTCGGTAACCGCGACCGCCCGGTTGAGCGCCACCACCGGGCTGGCCGTGATCGACCCGAGCAAGTCGTAGAGGCCGACGATCCGGTCCCAGTCCGTCTCCTGCCAGCTGAGAGCGGTCGAGTGGGCCGCGGCGAGGTGAGCCTGGATCTGATAGGGCCCGGCGACCCCGCCGGACCGGGTCACCGCCTCGGACAGCCACGCCGAACCCTCGGCGATCGCGGCTCGGTTCCAGCGGGTGCGGTCCTGGTCGGCCAGGGTCACCGGGTTACCGTCGGCATCGGTGCGGGCGGGGGTGCGGGCCGAGGTCAGCAGCAACAGGGCAAGCAGGGAGAGCGCCTCGGGCTCGCCGGGCATCAGGCTGGCCAGCAAGCGAGCCAGCCGGATCGCCTCGGCCTCGAGATCGACCCGGGCCACCGCGTGCCCGCCGGTCGGGGCGTGGGCCTCGGTGGCGATCAGGTACACCACGGCCAGCACTGCGGCCAGCCGGCCGGGAAGCTCGGTGTCGGCGGGGATCGCGTAGGGGATGCGGGCCGTGGCGATCTTGGAGCGGGCCCGTACCAGGCGCTTGGCCATGGTGGCCTCAGGCACCAGGAAGGCGCGGGCGATGGCCGGCACCTCAAGGCGGGCCAGCGTGCGCAGCGAGAGGGCCACCTGGGCCTCACGGCTAAGCGCCGGGTGGCAGCAGGTGAAGATCAGGCGCAGCATGTCGTCACGCAGAGACGTCTCTGGCTCCATTGCCTCGATCGCCTCCTCGATCTGGTCCGGTGCGGCCCCGGTTCCCCACCGGAACGCGGCGGCCTCCTTGGCCGCCCGGGCTGACTCGCGTCGCAGCACGTCAAGCGCCTTGCGGCGGGCGACCACCGCCAGCCAGGCCCGCGGGTTGTCAGGGATCCCCGTTCTGGGCCAGGCATCCAGGGCGGTGATCGTGGCCTCGGAGAGCGCGTCCTCGGCTACGGCCAGGTCGCCGATGGTCCTGGCCAGCGTGGCCAGGACCCTGGGACCTTCGCCCTTCAGCACCTCGACCAGAGTGCCGGTGGCGTCCATACCAGGGTGCCTAGGCGTGGGCCGGCGCTACCGGGCGAAGCTCGATCTTCCCCCGCCAGGCAGCCGGGATCTGCGCCGCCCACGCGATGGCCTCGTCCAGGTCGGCCGCCTCCAGCAGGAAGTACCCGGCCAAGACCTCCTTCGCCTCAGCGTAAGGACCGTCGACCACCAGGACGTCGCCGCCCTTGCCGCCCGAGACGGTGATGGTGGTCGACATGGTCACCGGGTGCAGGGCTTCACCGCCGCGCATGACCCCGGCCTCGGTAGCCCGCCGGGCGAACTCCGTGTACTCGGGGGTGAACTCCATATCCGGCACTGAGTCCCAGTGGTGGTCCCGGTCGTAGTAGCACAAGGCCACATACAGCGTCATCGTCAAGGCTCCTTCCGTTCAGCCCACCATGCCGTACCGTTTTACCTGGGCGATCACGACTGCGACAACCGCTGCCACGGCCCTGGAACCCGTTTGGATCCGGGTACGGGGCGGCTCCCCCGGAAGGGAGGCGCCCCGTACCCGGAAGACTGCGCCTTAGCTGGCGGGGCTGTTGTGGTAGGAGGCGATGCGCCAGCCGCCGTCGCGCCTGACCAGCACCCAGGTCGCGCGCACCAGTCGCTCGCTCGCGACAGCGTCCTGCCCAGGAAAGATGATCCCGTCCTCGCTGACCACGATGGCCGTGTCGCCGGTAAGAAAGCGGACGTTCACCGGGCGGGCGGCCACCCGCGACCCGTTGAGCGGGCCCGCGAACGCCGCGGCCATATTGGTGCGGATCTCCTCACGGTCCTTCTCGTAGACGCCGGGCTGGATCACGCTGGCGTCCTCGGTATAGTCGGCCACGAACGTTTCGGCGTCGCCGGCTTCCCACGCCCGGTACAAGCGCGCTAGCACGTCAAGAACGGCCTGCCGGTCGGCGTCGGACCCTGCCGTGACGGTCTTGCTGGTCATCGGTCTCCTCGTCTCTCTCCGCGTGGTGGCGAGCGCCACCCGGGGAAGGACGGACGGGCCCGCCCGGAGAGGACACCCCCGCGGCGCGAAGCCGGAAAAAATTTGAACCACTATTACCGCGCCGAGGCTTGACCAGACACCAGCCGGGGCCGGCCCGCCAATGTCGCAGCTGTTCGCCGAGTTCGGTATGCCAGCGGGCGGGCCGCCGCCCCTCCTGTGGTGGCTGCCGTGCAGTGAGCGGGGCTCGCGCCTGGCGTCATGGCAGGCAGGCATCGACGAGTTCGCGGATCGCGGCTGTGGTCTGGTCCGGGCTAAGGCCCAGTTCGCGGCGCAGGAGGCGCCAGGTGGCAAGGTCGGTGACCGCAGTGAGCTGGGCCAGCTTCCGGCGGCGGGTGGCGGGGGGCAGCGTGGCCAGGGCTGGCCCGTAGGTCCTGGTGACCCAGTCGCGGTGATAACGGCGGCCTGCGTCGGTGATGGCCTGGATCGCGGCCACCCTGGCCTCCTGGGCCAGCAGGTATGCCTGCTCATCGCCCCAGCGCTCGTAGTGGGCAACGAGGTGCGTGACGTCTCCGGGCGGGGCGGCCTCGCGATCGGCGCGGATCTGGCCGGAACGCTCTTCGGCGGCGGCGGCGAACAGTTCCTCCTTGGAACCGAATCGGCGCAGCACGGTCTGGACGGTCACTCCGGCGCGCTCAGCGATGACCGGAAGGGACACCTGGTCGTATGGCCGCTCAGCGAACAAGACGCGGGCGGCCGCGATGATTGCCCGGGCGGTGGCCTGGGCGGCCTGGGCCCGGGCCCTCATGCGGTAGGGCCGCTGCCGCAGCCGTTGACTTTCGCCAGGCTTCATGTTAACAAGGCTAATACCAATTTTCATGTTAGCGTTGTTATCACCGAATGGGCGGGGCCCGTGCGTGCGCTGTTTACCCTGCTGCCCGCCCGGGGCAGCCTGCAGCCGCTGCTCCCGGTGGCGGAGGCGATGCGGGCCCGGGGCCACCAGGTCGCGCTGTGCTCCTCACCTCGTCTCCGCGACGAAGTCGAGGCGCACGGCCTGGCCTTCCTGCCTGCCGGGCTGGACTGGCATGTCTCGGACTCGGACTACATCGGCGTGCTGTGCCAGGCCGCGGGCGGGCTGGCGTTCCCGCCGCTGGCCGGACAGGAGCGGTTTGCCTGGGTGATCGCCAACCTGTTCATCGGCGCGGCCGCCCGGCGCATGCTGCCCGAGCTGATCGGTGTCGCGCGCCAGTGGTCGGCGGATCTCATCGTCCGGGAGTCGCTTGAGTTCGCCGGCTGCGTGGCTGCGGAGGCACTCGGCCTGCCCCACGCCTCGGTGGCCGCCGCGGCCGATTCCGCGCTCGACCGCCGCCGGGAACTGGCCGGGCCGCTCACCGGGTTGCGCCAGCAGGCGGGCCTGCGGGCCGATCCGGACGGCGACATGGCATTCCGCTACCTTCACCTGTGCTTCACCCCACCCGGCTTTGACGGTCCAGGGGCCCGGTTCCCGCCCACAGCGCGCTTTTTCGCGCACCACAGCACCCCCGCACCGCGGGAGGACTTGCCGCCGTGGCTGGATCATCTCGCGCAACGCCCCACCGTTCTGGTCAGCATGGGCACGGTGTTCCACCGCACGCCCGGGCTGCATGAGACGATCCTGGCGGCGCTGCGCGACGAGCCCGTCAACCTGCTCATCGCGCTCGGGTTCGACCAGGATCCCGTCCGCTTGGGGCCGCTGCCGCCGCACGTGCGGGTCCAGCCCACGCTTCCCCAGGTGGCGCTGCTGCCACGGTGCGCGCTGTTGGTCTCCCACGGCGGCTTCAATAGCGTCAAAGAAGCACTCGCCGAGGGTGTTCCGCTGGTCATCGTGCCGATCGCCGGCGATCAGCCCTACTGCGCCAGGCGCTGCCAGGCCCTCGGGGTCGGCCGCGTTATCGGGCCAGCCGAGCGCAACGCCCCGGCGATCCGCGCAGCCGTGCGGACGGTGCTGGGCGATCCCTCCTACCGCGAGCAGGCACGGCACATGCGCGACGAAGCCTGCGCGCTCCCGCCGGCCGCCGCCGCCGTTACCGCGCTCGAGCGGGTCGCAGATAAGCACGCGGGGCACCGGAGCTGGCCTGCTGGACCTTGACGGGGCGGACGTCGCGTCCGGCCTGGTTCGAAGTGAACCTGACGGCCAGGTCGCGGCTTCCGGCGTCTGACCGGGCACAAGTCACCATGATGGGCGATCTGCCCGCATCATCCAGACGACACGCCGCGATCAGCGCACCACAGCCGGCCGGTTTGCTCCTGCTGTGCCATCCAAAGCTGAATAGCTACCGGTAGAGGTGCGGCTGCCGCGATCATGACGGGTTGTGAGACACGATCAAGACGCGCACGGCGCGGCATGTTCGCGAGGCACCGAGGTGGCCAGTGTCGAGCCGTTCGGGCTGGCCGGTTCCGGCGGGTCCAGCCCGATGCGGCTGCGCCGCGCCTGCGAGCCGGGCGGATACCTGTTCGGCAAGCTGTACGCGCGCTCGCATGCGCGCGCGGATCGCTGGTATAACCTCGGCCGGCAGCTGCGGTACGGCCGGCTGGAGGACGAGCAGTCGTTCAAGGACGTCCGGCGCCTCGTCCAGCAGGAAGCCGGCCCGGCCCTGGCCGGTTTGTACCAGCCATGGCCATAAGCTACTGCGGCGGCGCGTTGATCGCCGCCGTGTATGGTGGCCATCGCCGGAGATAGCACAAGATCATCTCCCGGGAACGGCGCGCCGAGCAGCCGGTCCACCTCGGCTGGTGCCAGGATCTTCGGCAGGGTGCGCGGCACTCGCACCAGCGGCACGGTCCGCGAAGTCCGTGATCCGCCCTGACGGCGGGTGGACAGGCCCCGCGGCACCGGGTTGACCTGCACTGGCGTGTCACCCCGGGCGACCAGGTAGGCATACAGGCCCGACACCGACGACAGGCGGCAGGCGATCGTCCGCGCCGACAGGCCAGATTCCCGGTCCGCCAGCCGCACGACGCTGCGGTCCCCGCGCTGATCAGCCAGGAACTCGAACACATCGGCTGCGGCGACAGCAACCGGGTCCTTCGCGACGACGGTGAAGAACGCCTTCAGGTCAAAGGCCACCGCGCGCAGGGTGTTCGGCCGGGCGCGGCCCGCCACGAACTCCAGATAACGGTCCACCAGCGGATCACCGAGCCGATACCGCGCCTCGCCGGACCGGGTAACCGAACGCACCAACCACGGGAAGTCAGTCATCGGGACAGGCTCCCAGCCAGCGGCCGACCCCGCCGGTATGCCGTAAAGATCACCCGTGTATTAAGCGATCGGGCGCCACGGCGTGCTCGAAGTCCGAGTCACGCTGGGTGACCGGGCTGGTCGGCGGCCTGCGCGCGAGATCCGCCGATCTGCGCGGCATGTGACGCGTGGCAGGGTGGCTCGCCGTCCGCGCAGAGCTGGGCGATCTGGGCGCCCCGCGACGATACTGCAGGCCAGATCATCAGATGTACTGTGCGAACCAGTCGAGCATGGGCTGCGGGCGGCGCTGGAACTCCAGGTAGCCGTCCCACCGGGCTGTCGTGCCCTCGATCCAGTGCAGCTTCTTGTCGGCGACGGGAATGTTGTCGAACATCGCCTGGATGTCGCTCGGGTCGGTAAGGGTGTCACCGCGGACCTGGTACAGGAACGTCGGCACGCGGACGTTTTGGCCCACTCCTGCGGGACCCGCTGCTCGCCCTCTGGCACATGCGTGACGTTGAGCACAGATCAGCCAGTTCGGGGCGGCCTCGTTACCGCCGGGTCATCGGCCGTTTGCGCGACGTCGAGCCAGTGGAACTTGCGGTGTATTTGCCGTAAGAGCCGATATCACAGACGGAAACCTGGGTGACGCTCCGAGATCTTCGACGCCCCGCACGATCACGCCGCCGCCCTCCAGGTGCACCACGACCCGCGGATCTGCGGTCAGAGATTCGCGCCTTGATGGTGCGGCGCCCGGCTTTGGCGACCCTCTGAGCCGTCTACGCCGACACTGGTCATTGCCCGGTAGCTGGACGGAGCGCCCGCTTTAGGTGTGGTGGGGCTGGCCGAACCGCCAATCCGGGTGTCTCCACGCTGGGCGCGGGTGGTCCCGGGTCACGAGCATGGAGACATGAGTTCTTCCGTTCGTGACGAGGTGTCACCATGATTGAAGCGTGCAATCTCAGCAAACGCTACGGCGGGAAGCTCGCCGTGGACCATCTGTCGTTCACGGTGACGCCAGGAAAGGTGACGGGATTCCTCGGGCCGAACGGGGCCGGGAAGTCCACGACGATGCGCCTGCTGGTCGGCCTGGACCGGCCTGACACCGGGCACGCCAGCATCGGCGGTCGGCCGTACCGGGATCTGGCCGATCCGCTGCGCACCGTCGGGGTGCTGCTGGAGGCGAAGGCCGCGCACAGTGGCCGCACCGCCCGCAACCACTTGCTGTGCCTGGCACAGACCCAGGGCCTGCCGTCCGATCGTGTGGACCAGGTCATCAGCATGGCTGGCCTGAGCGCCGTCGCCAGAAGACGGGCCGGGGGATTCTCCCTGGGCATGGGCCAGCGGCTGGGAATCGCGGCCGCGCTACTCGGCGACCCTGGCGTCCTGATCCTGGACGAGCCGGTCAACGGGCTCGATCCTGAGGGCGTGCTGTGGATCAGGAACCTGATGAAGCGCCTGGCAGCCGACGGCAGGACGGTCTTCGTGTCCAGCCATCTGATGAATGAGATGGCCGTCACCGCTGACCATCTGATCGTCATCGGCCAGGGCCGGCTGCTCGCTGACTGCCCGACCGCCGAGTTCATCGACTGCAACTCCAAGCCGCAGGTCCTGGTCAAGACGTCCGACGGCGCTCAGCTCACGCAGCTCGTCACCTCCGAGGGCGCCCAGGTAAGGCGGAACGGAACCGACGCGCTGACCGTGACCGGCGTGCCAGCGCCGCGGATCGCCGAACTGGCCGCGGCGGCCCGGATCGTCGTGTACGAGCTGACGCCGCAGCGCGCCTCGCTCGAAGAGGCGTTCCTTGATATGACCGCCGACAGCCTGGAATTCGGCGGCCACGGCTCATCCGCCCACGGAGAGGTCACCACCAGCCAGTACAGCAGGAGCACGTCATGACCACTGCAACCGTGGTCCGCGGCGGGCCTGGCCCGCTGCGACCGGCGCACCGGACCTGCTTCGGCCGGCTGGTCCGCGCCGAATGGACGAAGATCCGTTCGGTTCGCTCGACCGTCTGGTCCCTCGGCATCCTGGTGGTGACGGCCGTAGGTTTCAACACCTTCATCACCGCGGCAGGCATGGCAGGCTGGAATTCCCTCAGCGCGGCCACCAAGCAGGGTTACCTGGCGGATCCGACCGGTTTCCTCGCCGTGGCGCTTAACATCGCGCAGATTCCCGTCTGCGTGCTCGGCGCGATGGTGATCGCCAGCGAGTACTCCACCGGGATGATCCGCGCTAGCGTGCTCGCGGTGCCCCGCCGCACCCCGATGCTCGCCGCGAAGGCCGCCGTCTTCGCCGCAGTCGCGTTCGTCGTCGGCACGCTGGTGGCATTCGCGTCGTTCCTCAGCGCCCAGGCGATCATCCGCAGTCACATCCCGGTCTCGCTTAGCGACCCAGCGGTACTGCGCGCGGTTTTCGGCATGGGCCTGTACCTGACCGTGCTCGGCCTGCTCGGCCTCGCGATAGGCGCGCTGGTCCGGCAGACCGCTGCGGCACTGACCGTGGTGGTCGGCGTGGTGGTGGTGCTGTCCAACCTCGCCCGGACGCTTCCTGGCGCCGTTGGCCAGCACATCGCCGCCTACCTGCCGACCAACGCGGGCATGCTGATCACGCACGCGCACCAGGAGCCGGCCGACCTGCTCACGCCGTGGCAGGGATTCGGGGTGCTCTGCCTGTGGACCGCGCTGCTGCTCGGCGCCGCTGCCTGGTCGCTCGGCCGGCGCGACGTGTGAATCTCCGGCAAAAGCGGAGAATGGTGTAATGAGCGGCACGGCTCCGGTGACAGGCACCGCGACCCGCCCTGGTGGCTCCCGGCCGGGCGTCCCGGGGCCTGTCGCCGCGGTCCTGCGGGCGCCGTTCACCCGGCGCGCCTGGGCCGAGTTCGGTTACGCGATAGCCGGCCTGCCGCTTGGTGTCGCCGGCTTCGCCTTCACGGTCACCACCCTTGCCGCCGGCGCCGCGCTCACGCTTACCGTGATAGGCATCCTCGTCGGGCTACCACTGGTAGCCGTGTCCTCGCTCGGCGCCAGGGGCCTCGGCGGGGCCAACCGCGGCCTGGCACGCCGGCTGCTGGGCGTGCGGGTCGCCGCGCCGCCGCCGTTCCGCCCGCAGCCTGGCCTTATCGTGTGGGTCCGGTCCGCGCTCACCGACCCCGCCAGCTGGCGGGCACGTGCCTACCTGATCCTGAAGCTGCCTGTCTCGGTGCTCAGCGGCTTCGTCGCGGCGTATTTCTGGCTGGGCGGCCTGTGCTACCTGACCTATCCGCTCTGGTGGCAGATCTTCCACCAGTTTGCCGTCCACGTCGGCGGCGTGACCCAGCCAGACCCAGTCACTACGCCGGGCCCGTTCGGCAACGTCCACGTCCTAACCTTGCCCGGCGCTTTCTTGGTGATCCCCATCGGCGCGATCTGGGTGCTGGCCGCCCCGTGGGCTACGCGGGCGGCCAACGCCCTAGACCGGTTGCTCATTCGCGAGCTGCTCGGCCCGGCCTCGCTGTCGCAACGAGTGCACGAGCTGGAGCAGACCCGCGCATACGCCGTCGGCGACTCAGCCGCCCGGCTCCGTGGCATCGAACGCGACCTACACGACGGCACGCAGGCCCAACTCGTCGCCGTCGCCATGAAACTCGGGCTGGCCATGAAGAAGCTCGGCGCCAGCGACGATGTGGCCGGCAGCGACCTCGACCTTGAGCGGGCCCGCGAACTGGTCGACGCCGCGCACCGCAGCGCCAAGGAGGCTATCGCCGACCTGCGCGACCTGGCCCGCGGCATTCACCCGCCCGTGCTGGACACTGGTCTGGATGCCGCGTTGGCCACCCTCGCAGCGCGCAGCACGGTGCCCGTCGACTTGATCGTCGACCTACCGCAGCGCCTGCCGGCGTTGATCGAGACCATCGCCTACTACTGCACGGCCGAGCTGCTGGCCAACGTGGCCAAGCACAGCCGCGCCCAGCACGCCGCGATCGAGGCTGTTCAGCTGCCCGGACTGCTGCGGCTCCGAGTCACCGACGACGGCACAGGAGACGCCCGCCTGAACGACGGCGGCGGCTTGGCCGGACTCGCAAGCCGGGTGCGGACCGTAGACGGACGGCTGGAGATCAGCAGCCCCCACGGCGGCCCCACCGTGGTGACCATCGAAATGCCGTCCGGCACCTGAGAGCATGCCGCATGCGAATAGTGATCGCCGAGGACTCCGCGATACTTAGGGCCGGGCTCGCCGAGATCCTCAAGGACAGCGGGCACGAGGTCGCCGCGGCGGTCGGAGACGCCGACGCGCTCCGCGCCGCCGTCGAGACGCACCACCCGGACGTCGCGATAGTGGACGTCCGGATGCCGCCGACCCACACCGACGACGGCCTGCGCGCGGCCGTGGCTCTGCGCCGCGAGCACCCCCGGCTTGGCGTCCTGGTGTTCTCCCAGTACATCGAGACCCGGTATGCAGCAGAACTGCTCGGCGTGGCGTCGCCCGGCGGCGCGGCGGGCGTCGGCTACCTGCTGAAGGACCGGGTCGCCGACGTTGACGAGTTCGTCGCCGCCCTCGGCCGCGTCGCCGCGGGCGGCACCGCGCTTGATCCCGAAGTCGTAGCCCAGCTGCTTCGCGCCAGCCCACGCGCCGCCGCGCTCGCCGCCCTCACCCCCCGCGAACGCCAAGTGCTCGCACTGATGGCCGAAGGCCGTTCCAACGGCGCCATCGCCGGCTTCCTCGTCGTCTCCGAGCGGGCAATCGAGAAGCACGTCGGCAACATCTTCAGCAAGCTCGGCCTACCGCCTTCGGACGCCGACCACCGGCGGGTGCTCGCAGTCCTCCGTTACCTGGAGTCGTAAGACAACCAGGCGACCGCCGTTGACCAGCAAGCGTCGTGCGCCCTTCAGCAGCGCTCCAGCGCCGCACCATCCCGATCCAGTCTGTCGGATTGTACGGCGGGTTAAGCTGCTTACACTCCTCGATAGCCTCCCAGCTCGCGCGCTCATACGCATCTTCGTCACCGCGCGGGCAAGGGGGCGCTGCCGGGAGGGGTGATGTGCTCAAAGCCCTTGCCGCCCTAACTCTTGTTATGTAGCGTTAGTGCCCCCGAGAGCTACTCGCCGGCCACCGCGACTCAGCCGGCCCCCACGATGCGGCTAGCGCGGTCGCGGCTGGAGAGGTGAGATGGTTGTCCTGCTCGCGGCCGTCGTGATCGGCGGCCTGGTGTGGCTGGCGCGGCTTTATCGCGGCGGCACGCGCACGGATCGCGCACGCACCGACGGCGCCGGGCCGGGTTTCCCTGGCCGGCCGCTCGGCGGAAAGCGGGTCTCTCCCGCGCTGATGTCCCAGGGACGGATCGACGTCCGCGGGCTGACGAAGCAATACCGCGGCGTCAGGGCCGTCGATGACTTGTCGTTCACCGTGGAGCCGGGCCGGGTTACCGGGTTCCTCGGCCCGAACGGTGCGGGGAAGACGACGACATTGCGGATGCTGCTCGATCTGGTCGAGCCGACCGCGGGAACGGCCACTATCGGCGGCGTCCGCTACGCCGACCTGGATCAGCCGATCAGGCGCGTCGGCGCGGTCCTTGAGGCAGGCGCGGCGCATAAGGACCGCACCGGGCGCGATCACTTGCGCATCATCTGCCAGTCCGCGGGCATCGCGCTGGCGCGGGCGGATGAGGTGCTTGAGCTTGTCGGGCTCGGCGTAGCCGGTAACCGGACGTTCCGGGGCTACTCCCTCGGCATGCGCCAGCGTCTCGGCGTCGCGGCGGCGCTGCTCGGGGACCCGCAGGTGCTGATCCTCGACGAGCCGGCCAACGGGCTGGACCCGGAGGGCATCCGGTGGATGCGCGACCTGCTCAGGACCCTGGCCGCGCAGGGCCGGACGGTCCTGGTGTCCAGCCACCTGCTCGGGGAGATGGCGCAGCTCGCAGACGACCTGGTCATCGTCGCGGCTGGACGGCTGGCCGCCCAGGGAACGGTGGCGTCGGTGATCGGTTCGATGACATACCTGAGCCGGACCCTGGTGCGCTCTCCAGAACTGGAAAAGCTCGCGGCCGTACTCGGCAGCGATGCGGTTGTAACGCCGGCCGGTGACGGCGGCGCGTCCATCACCGGGGCGGACGCGGTCGCGATCGGCGACGCCGCGCTGCGGGCGGGCGTCGCCATCCACCAGCTGGTCACGCAGCTCCCTGACCTGGAGGCCGCGTTCCTCGAGCTCACCGGGGGAAAGGCAGCGATCCGATGACAACATTGCTTGCCAGCCCCGCCCTGGACCAGGCCGGCGACACCGGGACCACCCTGGTCCGCCTGCTCAAGGCCGAATTCATGAAGCTCCGCACGACGAGCGCCGGGTGGCTCTTTCTCACCGGTTTCATCGTGTTCACGGCGCTGGCGCTCACGATTAACGGGTTCGGCAATCACTCTCTGCTTTACCCGCAGCAGGGCCTCGTCAGCCCGGCGCAGGCCCTCGCGCAGACGGCGCATGCCCGCTCTCCCGCGGGCGTGGCTGCGATGGCCGCCAGCATGATGACCTCGGGGCAGCAATTCGGCGTCCTGTTCGCGTTGCTCCTCGGCGTGCTGATCGTGACGAGTGAGTTCGCGAACCAGACGGCGGCCGTGACGTTCGTGACCGTTCCGCGCCGGGTCACGGTCATCAGGGCCAAGGTGGCCGCCGCGGCCTGCTGCGGAGCGCTGTTCTGGCTGGTCGGCACGGTCATCGCCGCGGTGGCCACGCCGCCGTTCCTGTACAGCCAGCACGTCAGCGCGTCACTAGCCGGATGGACCGTGGCCCGTTCGGTGACGCTGAACCTGCTCGCGTTCGTCGCCTGGGGAGTCTTCGGGCTCGGACTTGGCGCGGTGCTGCGCAGCCAGATGGCCTCCGTCGTCGCCGCGCTAGTCGTGTACGCGGGCAGTTTCGGCGCCATACTCGTCTTCACCGCGCTCTACAACCTCTTCCACCAGGGCTGGATGCTCGGGGCGCCGGTCATCGCCCCCGCGGTCGCCTCAGAGGTCATGACCGCCTCCGGTCCGGCCTTCCCGAACGCCCCGCCCGGGTGGGTCGGCGGGGTCATCATGATCGGATACACAGTGGCTCTCGTCGCTGGCGGAATCGCCCTGACCAAGCGGCGCGACGTGATCTGACTGGGTCGCACGAGCGCTGGACCGCCCGCTGACGCCCGCGCCTCGTCAAAGTGCGTCCGGGACTGTTAGTGCCTGCCGAGTCATGCGCAGCGGTAATATCGGCCCACTATGAGTCTTCGCGCGCCCCGCGCAAAGAGCCGCCTTACCTGTATCGGGTGATGACGCAAGGTGGTTCGGCCTGGGCATTGCGGGCCCGTGAGGTGTTCTGTTCGGGCGTAGCTGAGTCGGCTCCCTGTCCCTGATAGCTGCCGGGCCTGCGACCGGGCGGGCGGGTCAAGGACCGGGCGGGAGCCCGGCCGGCGTAGCCGGCGCCGTTAGGCGTCCTTGACGCGGTCGCCCGGGAGTGGATCATTGCCAGGCGGCAGGGCAGGGAGAGTGGTGCGCGGGTGTGGTCAGCGGTTCAGGTTGGGGCCTTTCTGTGCGGGTGACCAGCCGTGGCGGCCGGGGGGCGGGGCAGGAGCAGCCAGCCTTACCTAGGTGCGCGGGGCTTGGGCGCTGCCCCGGCGACATGATGATTGATTGGGTGTCCCCGGCTTGCGGGGATGCGGCCGCTCAGTCTAATCAGGCCGCCCGCCTGGCCCTTGGTGGCCGGGCCGGCAGCGGCTGACAGCGGCTCGCGGGAGCCGGCCGCGGTAGTTCCCCATCGGTGAAGTGTGGCTGCGGCGTGCCGCCCGGGGGCCGGCGCGCCAGGGGGGCTGGTGACCATGGGCAACGGGTGAGGGGTGTTCAGGCGGCGGTGAGCGCGTCGTCGCCGAGCTCGGTCAGGATGTGGCAGGCCTGCCGGACGATCTTGCGAGCCTCGGACAAGGCGGCGCGCTTACTGTTCTTGCGGTCCTTGACCGCCGCGTAGTAGGCGTGGTCGGGGGCCGAGGCGCGGGCGTGGGTCTTGCCGGCCTCATAGACCGCCCAGCGCAGCACCGGCGGGCCCTGCCGGGACAGCCGCCCGGGCGGGCCTTTGCCATCGGAGGACCAGACGGTGATGTCCAGCCCGGTGAACCGGACCGCCTTGCGGGAGGAGGAGAACCGGCCCGCCCCGGCCAGCCAGCAGGTCAGCGCCAGCGCGGTGACCGGGCCGACCCCATACAGCCGCGCGGCCAGCACCTTCGCCCCGGTCAGATGCCGGGCGGCACCGCGCAGCTGGGTGCGCAGCACCTCCATGCGGGCCTCGGTGGCGGCGAGCATGTCCAGGGCGGTGGCGACCTGCAGCTGCCCGCCCGGCGACAGGTGCGCGGCGGCGGCGGCTCGCAGCGCGGCCAGGCCCTGCTCGGTGCGCAGCGCGCCCTCGCCCAGCGCCGGGGCGCCCTGGTGGAAGAACACCGCGTGAATGCGCTGCACCCAGGCGGTGTGCTCACGGCGCAGGTCGTGGTAGGTCTCCAGCAGCGCCCGGTACTCCAGGATCTGCGCCGGCGGGACCCAGCACCCCGGCAGCCGGCCCTCGGCCAGCAAGACCCTCAAGTGCCGGGAGTCGGTCTTGTCGGTCTTGGCATGCCGCTTGCGGCCGCGAGCCGCAGCGGTGTCGGCCGGCTCGCCCACATGCGCGGCAATCCCGGCCGCGGCCAGCTCCTCGGCGACATACCGCCACCCGGTGCACCCCTCCATGGCGAACGCGACGTCGTCGCGGCCGGCGAACCGGGCCAGCCAGGCCCGCAGGTGCACCCGGTCAGCCGGGGCGATCTGGCCACGCTTTACCTCCCCGGTCACGGTGTCGAGATAGTCGAAGGTCAGCTGCTTCCGGTGGATATCCAGCCCGCCTACGATGGGCATCGGGACCTCCTCAAGCTCCGAAGGGGCGCACGCCCCCATGCGAAATGCCTACGCGGTCAAGCGTGACCCGCGTCTGAGCTGGGGAGGTCTCCAGCACCCGGCCAGCGACCTCAGCCCGGCCCGATGCATGTCATCTAATGCTCGCCGGGACTGCGTCTCGACCGTGGGGTCTCCCGCCGCGCAGATCAGGTTACATGTGCGCGGGTTCGCAGCCGGAGCTGGCGCGGCCTGCCGGGTGTAAGGCTGGATCGCGATGTCCAGCGCGACTTCCCCGGGGCGGCCAGGACGTTCCCGATGGGCGAATCCGCGAGCGCTGCCGTCGGGCTGGCCGGTGGTAAGTGCCTGGTTGCGGCAAGAGGCCTGTGCCCTGCTTCGGGCCGGTGGGGGCCCGCGGTCGCCGGCACCGCCGACCCGGGGTTGACAGCCTGCCCGGCGAGTTATTCACTACGATTTAGTAAGTGGTGCTTAATAAGCGGGGTGGCGGAGTGCCTGGCAAGCTCGACGGCCTCGGCCGGTTCGCCGGCCCGTGGCTGCTGATCTTGACCAGCCTGGCCGACGGGCCCAAGCACGGCTACGCGATCATGACCGACGTCGCCGCGTTCAGCGGCGTCAGCATGGAGCCGGGCACCCTGTACGGGGCGCTGTCCCGGCTGGAGCGCCGCGGCTGGGTCCGGCCGCTGAACACCGGGGAACGCCGCCTTTATGAGATCGCTGCCACCTGGACGGGCCGGGCAGGTCACGGAGATGCGGCAGATCGTGCGCGCCGTCCCCGGCCGGCCGTGCGTGGCCACCGCGGTTGACACCTGCCTGCCCGCTACGATATTAAGTACAACTTAGTAAGCGGTGCTGATGAATGGGAGGCGGGGCATGCGCGGAAAGTTCGACGACCTCGGCCGGTTCGCTGATCCGTCGCTGCTGATCTTGACCAGCCTGGCCGACGGCCCCAAGCACGGCTACGCGATCATGACCGACGTCGGCGGCTTCAGCGGCGTCAGCATGGAGCCGGGCACCTTGTACGGGGCGCTGTCTCGGCTGGAGCGCCGCGGCTGGGTCCGGCCGCTGGCCACCGAGGAACGGCGCCGCCCTTATGAGATCACCGCGGCCGGGCAGGAGATCCTGGCCGAACAGGTCACCACGATGCAGCAGATCGTCCGTATCGCCCGCCAGCGCACCGCTACCGCGTTCGGCATGTGATGACGTCCCCGCTGGTCGCCCGGCTATCTCGCTTCCTGGTCGGCTGCTACCCGCCCCGCTGGCGGCAGCGCTACGCCGAGGAACTGCTGGAAGTCCTCGACCAGCACCAGCCGACCGCGCGGACCGTGCTCAACCTGTGGGCCGGCGCCGTCAGCGCCCACCTGGACCCGGCCTGGTGGGCCGGATGGCACCCCATGATCCGGCTGCGCCGCTCGGCCCCGGTGTTCGCTGTCATCGCCGTGGTCCTGCTGCTGCCCGCCGGGTGCTTCGTCAACGGGATCTGGCGCGAAAAGTACGGGTCGCCCATGCCGATCAGTGACGGGGCGTCCGGAGTGGCGTTCTCCCCGGACGAGCGCACCGTGGCCGTGGTCAACCCCGGCTTGGAGGTGTGGGATGTCGCGGACCGGGCTCATCCGAAGCTGCTGAACTACACCCACGGTGATGACACCGTCGGCGGCGCGGACCCCGCGTTCTCGCCAGACGGGCGCGTCCTGGCCACCTGCGGCGGGGCCGTGACCTTGTGGAACGTGGCCGATCCGGCGCGGTTCACCCAGATCGCGGTCCTGCCTGCTGATCCCAGCGGGGTGAACGCGGTGGCGTTCTCCCCCGACGGGCACACCCTGGCCAGCGGCCTCGGCGACGGCACGGTGTTCTTGTGGAACGTCACCGACCCGGCCCGCGTCACGCACATCGCCATCCTGACCGGCCAGGCCGGCAACCTTACCGCCCTGTCGTTCTCCCCGGACGGGCACCTGCTGGCCAGCGCAAGCCCCAACGGCACGGTGTTCTTGTGGAACCTCGCCGACCCGGCCCGCGTCACGCACATCGCCACCCTGACCGGCCAGGCCGGCGGCGTTTCCGCCGTGTCGTTCTCCCCGGACGGGCACCTGCTGGCCAGCGCAAGCGACAACGGCACGGTGATCTTGCGGAACCTCGCCGACCTGGCCGCGCCGGTTATCACCGCCATCCTCCGCTTCCCCGCCTCGCCGCCGGTATCCGGGGTGGGGACTGGCCCTGACGTCGCGCTCGCGTTCTCCGCCGACGGGCGCACGCTGACCACCATCGCGGGTAACAGAGCAGTGACCTTGTGGAACGTGACCGACCCCGGGGCGGGCAGCCGCGTCACCACCATTACCGGCAACAGCATCGGCGCCGGGGAAGTGGCGTTCTCCCCGGGCGGGCGCATCGTGGCCGGGGCGCCCACCACCGGCGGCACCCTGGCCCTGTGGACGCTGCCCTGACCCACTCCGCACCGGCGCCCCGCCTGGCTGCGCAGGCTGGGGCCCCGGCGCAGCCGGTATGCCCAGAGAACCAGCTCCTGACCGGATGGACAGCCACAGGACGTCCGGGGATCGCGCGATGCCGGACGTGACCACCGGTGTTGAAAACGAACGATTAACGACATGATCATCTGCGGGCGCCCGGACCGGCCGGGCGCCGCCCGGCGCTGGTGCAGTGCCTGCTGGGGCTGCTGGTCCAGCGGATGATGGCACCGGCGGGCCTGGCGGACGGGGGCGGGGGTGAGCGGGATGAGCGCGCCGGCCAGGCCGTGGGAGCGGCTGGAGGGTAAGGTCGCGCCGCGGCACCGTGATCGCCTTGCGGCTGTGTACGTGCGCCAGTCCACGGCGCAGCAGGTCCAGGACCACCA
>CAWCGJ010000036.1:0-89100 GCA_963795055.1 uncultured Actinomycetota bacterium | reverse complement strand
CGGCCACGTCCGCCAGGCCGCCGGGAGACGCGACGCGGTCCATGCCCGCGAGCCGCGACGGCAGCAGCGGGCCGAAGCCGTTCAGGATCCCGCTGACGTCGGGCAGCACGGTGGTGGTGAAGCCGGTGCCGGGGGCCGGGTCCGGGGTGACGGTGGCGCGCGAGGGACGGCGCTCGCTCAGGTCCAGGAACCGGGAGACCAGGATCGGATGGCTCGCGCCCCGGCCGGTGACCTCGACCTCGAGCGGCAGGCCGGTGGCCGGGTCGGCCCAGATGTCGACCTCGCCGACCGTGGTCGCCGGGTCGGCGGGTATCAGCCGCAGGCCGGCCGCGGCCACCCCGGCCACCCGCTGCGGCGGCAGCCGTGACAGGTGATCGGCGGGTGAAGCGTAGCCCAGCAGCCTGCGGGCCAGATCCGGCGGCAGCAGGTCGGCGGCCCGGGGCAGCCGGACCGGCTCGGCCCCGAGGATCTGGGTCAGCAGGTTGCTGCTGTAGTCCCACACGAAGATCCCGTGGCTGGTCTGGTAGGTGTCGGTCTCGCCGGCCGAGGTGATGACGTCGGCGCGCCACTGGCCGGGCGAGCGGTACCACACGTCCTGGTCGGTGATGCCGTCGAGCAGCGTGCTCACGTCGCCGAGGTCGGGCAGCTCCGGCAGGCCGAGGTCGACCGAGCTCTCCGCGTAGGCCTGGTATGGCACGCCGGCCGAGGCCAGGATGCGCGCCCGCAGCGCGGTCGCGCTGAGGGCCGAGCCCGGCACGGGCAGCGCGGCGACGATGGCCGGGAGCCCGCACAAGAGGGCCACACCGCATGCCACAACGAGCCAATGGCGCCATGCCTGGTGCCGGACGAAGCTCACGGGCCGTGGCGGCCGCGCGTTGTCACCACCCATCCACACTACGACGCGCCGGCCGGCCGCGGCACTGCCGTCGGCCCGGGGCGCCTTGCCCGGCGCGGCGGCGGCAGCGGAGACTTGAGGGTGGCCGGCCAGCGGGCCGGCGGCCGAGCTGGTGCCGGGCGAGGCATCAGCCAGCGGATCGTGGGAGGTTTTCGTGCGGATCGGCAACGTTGACGGCCGTCTGGCCATCCTGACCGGCGCCGGGGCCATCGACGTGGAACGGGCCAGCGGCGGCCGATTCGGTGCCGATCCGCAGGCGGTGTACGAGCGCTGGGCCGACTTCACGGCCTGGGCCGGATCCGCGGACCGCGAGGCCGCGGTTCCCTACGACAACGCGCGGCTCGGTGCGCCCGCGCCGGCGCCGAGGCAGTCGTTCGGCATCGGCCTCAACTACCGGGACCACGCCGACGAGTCGGGCTTCGGCGTGCCCGACCAGCCGAGCGTGTTCACCAAGTTCCCCAGCTGCATCACCGGTCCCGAAACCGAGGTGGTCCTGCCGCCCGGCGGTCATACCGACTGGGAGGTCGAGCTGGTCGCGGTCATCGGCGCGGAGGCCTGGCAGGCCGCCGAGGCCGACGGCTGGGGCCACGTGGCCGGGCTGTGCGTCGGGCAGGACCTGTCCGAGCGGATCACCCAGATGGCCAGCAAGCCGCCGCAGTTCAGCCTGGGCAAGTCGTTCCCGGGCTTCGGGCCGACCGGGCCCTGGCTGGTCACGCCGGACGAGTTCGCCGACCCCGATGACCTGGAGCTCGGCTGCGCGATCAACGGCGAGGAGGTGCAGAAGTCCCGCACCAGCCACCTGATCATCTCGGTGCCGCAGCTCGTCGCCAGGCTGTCGGCGATCACCCGGCTGCTGCCCGGCGACGTCATCTTCACCGGCACCCCGGCCGGGGTCGGCCAGGGCCGCAACCCGCAGCGCTGGCTGGCTCCCGCCGACGAGCTGGTCAGCTACATCGAGGGCATCGGCGAGCTGCGGCAGCGCTTCGTCGCCGCGCCCGGCACCTGAGCCCCGCCGACGCCCGGAAGGACCGGCCATGTCCCTGCACCAGCTCACCTCGGTGACGATCGGGGTACCCGACGTCGCGCCGGTCGCCGCCTATTACGCCGAGTTCGGGCTCACCGATCTGGGCGACGGCGCGTTCGCCACGGCCGACGGCGGCCCCCAGCTCCGGATCACCCGGGCGCCGACGCGGCGGCTGATCGACCTCACGGTCGGCGCGGACGACCCCGACGACCTGGACCGGATCGCCGCGAACCTGGCCGGCCTCGGGCTGGCCTGCGTGCGCGAGGGCGGCACGCTGCGCGCCGAGGAGCCGGTCGCCGGGTTCGCGGCCACCGTCGAGGTACGCCCGCGGCTGAAGCAGCCGGCGGTCCCGCCGACCCCGTACAACGGGCCAGGCCGGGCCGAGCGGACCGAGGACCGGGCTCCCGGCGTGCTGCGCGACGGGCCGGTGCGGCCGCGCAAACTCGGCCACGTGGTCGTCGGCTCGACCGACCACGCGGCCACCAGCCGGTTCTTCACCGACGGGCTGGGCTTCAAGGCCAGCGACTGGATCAAGGGCGCCGCCGCGTTCCTGCGCTGCTCCACCGACCATCACAACGTGCTGGTGCTCGGCGCGCCGGTGAACTTCCTGCACCACACCTCCTGGCAGGTGCAAGACGTCGACGAGATCGGCCGGGGCGCGTACGCGATGCTGGAAAGCCATCCCGAACGCCACATCTGGGGCCTCGGCCGGCACTACGCGGGCTCCAACTTCTTCTGGTACCTGAAGGACCCGGCGGGCAACTTCTCCGAGTACTACTCCGACATGGACTGCATCATCGACGACCAGCTGTGGACGCCGGAGACCCTGGAGGGGGCCAGGAGCCTGTTCAACTGGGGCCCGCCCCCGCCGCCGTCGTTCCTGCACCCCGAGGATCTCGCCGGGCTGATGACCGGCTCGCACGCGCGCCCGTAGCCCGGCTCAGACCAGCCAGGAGCCGCCGATCGCGACCGCGGCGACGGAGCCGGCCAGCCACAGCAGGAACCAGAACAGCTTCGGGATATAGGTAAGCTCGGCGAGCTTCCCAGCATCGTCTGCGCCCAGGTTGTGATCGACCACCACGCGGACGCCGGACACCAGCAAGAACCAGGCCACGGCGTACGCCGCGACGGTGTCGGTCCCGACCGAGGCGTAACGCACGATGAGATAGATCAGCGCGCCGACGGCCAGCACCGGAACGTAGCTGAATACCGTGCGCAGCACGAATAGCAGGACGGCGAGCAGGATCAGGATCAGCCAGAGCACCGCGACGCTATGCCCGATCTGGACTAGCTTCGCCGCGCCGAGCCCGAAACCGCTCGGGCCGAGATAGCCCGCCACGCCGATCGTGACTTCCCCCGGCAGCTGGCCGGCACTCGTCTTGGTCTCCCCGTCGCCGTTCCCTTTCAGCCACACGTACTGAACCTTCCGGCCGATGGCTGACCCGGTCATCGCGTGCCCGCCCTCGTGCGCGATCGTGTTGGCGTACTGCACGAGGAGCCAGATCTCCTGCAAGCTCGCGGCGGCTAACGCCGCCAGCCCGATCAGCACGGAGGTCGCTGGCGGCAGTGGCGCCTGTGTCTCGCCGACGCGGCTCAGCACGGTATTCAGCGACGGTGCGGGTGTCATGGCGTTCCCCTAGCCACGGCGGCCAGGTCCATCACCAGTCCCTGGCCGTGCTCCCCCTTGCTGGAGAATCATCCTCTTCTTCGCGCGGTGTGTCAGGACCCGAACCGCCGGCCGCTGCGGCGGTGGCTCGCCGCCAACGGTCCCCGTTGACGGGGCTGGGCCCCGCTCCTACGATGCCGACTGTCACCATGTCCGGAAGGAGCCGCATGTCCGTCTTTGACCAGCGCCAGTGGGAGGCAGATGCGGACGGTGCCGGGGGAGCTCAGCGACGACCTGCCGCGCCGCGCCGCGCCGCGGTGGCCGGAGCTGGCCCGGTGAGCGGCGGCCCGGCCCCGTCGGCCGCGGGCCCGGGCTGGCCGCTGCCGGCCCCGCCGCGCCCGGTCGACCAGGAGGATGCGCCGTGATCTCACCGGGCCGCCCCGCCACCGCCATCGACGTGCACGCCCACCTGGTCCCGCCCGGCCTGCTCGACGTGGTGCGGGCCGGGGAGTTCCCCGGCCTCACCGTCGCCGAGGCCGGAGACCAGCCGGTCCTGACCGCCGGCGCCGACCGGGTCGGCCCGGCCGGAGCCGGCATCACCGACGTCGCCGGCCGGCTGCGCTGGATGGACGACCACGCGATCGCGCAGCAGTGGGTATCGCCGTGGATCGACCTGTTCAGCTGGCACGCGTTCGGGCCGGCCGACGGCAGGCGCTGGGCCCGGGTGGTGAACGAGGCGCTGGCCGACTCGGTCGGCGGCAGCGACGGGAGGCTGCGGCTGGTCCCGGCGGTCGATCTGTCCGCCGGCCCCGCCGCGTCGGCGCACGACGTGACCTCCCTGGCCGAGCGGTTCGGGCCGCCGGCCGTGCTGCTGAGCACGCACCCCGCCGGGACGAAGTCGGTGGCCGATGAGTCGCTCGGGCCGCTGTGGGCCCGGCTCGCCGACCTCGGCCTGCCCGTGCTGCTGCACCCGCCGGTGAACGGGCCGTCACGGGAGTTCATCCCGCCGGTGCTGCAGAACGTCGCCGGGCGGCTCATCGACACCAGCAGCGCGGTGCTGCAGCTGATGGCCGGCGGGCTGTTCGAGCGGCACCCCGGCCTGCGCGTCATCGTCGTGCACGGCGGCGGGCTGCTGCCCTACCACGCGTCGCGGCTGGACGGGCTGGTCCGGGCGGGCCTGCTGCCGCGGACCAAGATGACCGAGGCCCCGTCGGTCATCTTGCGCCGGCTGTTCTTCGACACGGTCACGCTCGACCCGCTGAGCGTGGAGTTCCTGGTCCGCCGGGTCGGCGCCGGCCAGGTGCTGCTCGGCAGCGACGTGCCGTTCCCCATCGCGGACCCCGACCCGGTCGGGACGGTCCGCTCGGCGGACCTGTCGGCCGAGACCAAGCGCGGGATCTGCTGCGACAACGCCCGGGCGCTGGCGTGGCGGGCCTGATCCGCGGCCAGGCCCGGCGAGGATGAGACGGGCGAGACGGTCCGTTATGGCTGGTCATCGTCGAGAGCGAAGCTGAGGTACCGTTCCGCGGAACGCCGGATGGCCGCCGCGCCGTCGGCGGCCACCACGCGCTGCCACCAGGCGCCGTAGACGCGGTCAAAGCGCAGCGGCGCGATCAGGGACAGCGCGCGACGGATCGTTCGCGGCCGCTCCGGGATCAGGTTGGGGTAGCTGTGCATGAAGCTGACCCAGCGGCGGTCCGGTACCACGGTGAAGATGTCGCCGGAGAACAGCGCGCCCTGGCCGTCGGGCCCGGCCGCCCAGTGCAGCACCTGGCCGCCGTCGAAGTGCACCCCGGCGTTGACCAGCGTCAGGCCGTCGCCGATCTCGCGGGTGTCGCCGTCCCAGAAGATCACCGAGTCGTCGGGACGGGCCACCCACTCGCGGTCCTTGCCGTGGATGTAGACCGGGGCGTCGAAGGCATGCGCCCACTCGATCATGGAGCCGTAGAAATGGGGGTGGCTGATCGCTATCGCGCTGACGCCGCCCAGTTCGGCTACGGCGCCGACGAGGTCGTCGTCGATGTAGCTGATCATGTCCCACAGGACGTTCCCCCCCGCGGCCCGGACCAGCAGCGCCCGCTGGCCGATCGCGGTTGGCGGCTGCGCGCCCACCCCGACGACGCCCGGGCCCTCCGGCCTGGTCACGCCCTGGTGGCCTGCCTTCTGCAACTCCGCGAGGGTCGTCCACTGCTGCCCGTCCCAGCCGACGTACTGGCGCTCGTCGAGGCAGATCGGGCAGTCCTTGCGCGGGGCGGAGTACTGGACGCCGCAGGTGGCGCAGATGGGCAGGTCCGCTGGCATGTTCCCAGGTATACCCGCAGGCCGCGGCCGGGGACCCGTGGGGGCCCGGTGCCCGAGTAACGCACGGCGGGCCGGCATCGCTCTAGGGGTGTTATCACCGCCTCGGGCCTCGGGCCGAGGCCCAACCGTTCAAGGAGAACCATGCGCGCATCCCTGCTGACGCGGGCCGCATCCGTTGCCGCCGCCGCCGTGATCGCCACGACCGGGGCGATGACCGTGGCCGGTGCCGCCGATGCTTCCGTGCATTACCGCCCCCGGATTCCCACGCATGTGTCGGCCTCGAAGTCCGCGGTCACGGGCTCGTCCGACACGATGCTCAACGCGCGGCTCACGACCGGGTTCCGGCACCTGCGCAACATCCCGCTCGGGGGCCGGGTCGTCTTCTTGGACGCCGTCCGGTGGAGGCACAACAAGATCGTGCTGATCAGGGTGGCCCGCGAGGTCACGAGCACCACGAAGGGCACGGTGGGCGACGCCTCGATGATGGTCGACCCGGCGAAGACCACGCACTACGTGTGGGTCTTCGAGGGCACCCGTCACCTGCACTCGAGTCACAGCCGCATCCTGACCGTCAAGGCCTGACGCGGCGTGAGGTCACACATCGGCGGGCCGGCTGACCCGATCCTGGGAAATGCCTAACCAGATGCTGGGAAAAATCGTGTGCAGGCACGCCCGGCCCGCCGGTGTGGGACTCTTTCTGGCGCGATGGCGACACAGGATGGCGACTTGGGCGGGCTGCTGGCGCGGGCCCGGTCGGGCGACGAGGCCGCGTTCCTCGGGCTGTGGCGCGGGTTGCAGCCGCCCCTCCTGCGCTACCTTCGCGTCTTCGGCTGTGACGATCCCGATGACGTCGCGAGTGAGACGTGGTTCCAGGTGCTCCGCGACTGGCACAAGTTCAGCGGCGATGACGAGGATTTCCGCCGCTGGCTGTTCACCGTGGCCCGGCACCGGGCGATCGACGCCGCGCGGGCCCGCACCCGGTACCGCGTCAGCCCGGTGGCCGATGGCCTGGACGGCCTGGCCGACACCCAGACCGTTGAGGACCAGGTGCTGGACGGGATGTCGGCGAGGAAGGCGATCGCGATGCTCGCCGGCCTTTCCCAGGACCAGGCGGAAGCCGTGGCACTGCGCGTCATCGCCGGCCTGGACACGCCCGCGGTGGCCAGCATCCTCGGCAAGTCGCCCGGCGCGGTGCGCGTGGCGCTGCACCGCGGGCTCCGGGCCCTCGCGGCCGATCCGCGGGTCCAAGCACTCGCCAGCGGCGCTGGCGCCGACCCGGGCCTGGCCGGGCCCGATCCCGGTCCGGGCCCGGCCGGACCCGATCCAAGCCTGGCCGCGCCCGCTGCCGATCCGGGCCTGCTGTTCCTGGGGGAGGTGGGACTGAGTGAACGCTGACCTTCCTCGCGACTGGGATGCCGATGCTCCGGACGACCGTCCCGCCGCCGCCCCCGACCCCATTCCCGGCGACCTGGTGAGCGACATCGCGTCCAGCGAGCCGGGGCTTGACGCGCTGCTCGGCCTGCTGACCGCCGGTCCCACCCCCGATGAGCTGGCCGGAGAAGCCGCCGCACTAGCCATGTTCCGCAGCAGCCGGCGGGCGGCTGCTGCCCTGCCCGGGCCGTTTCCCCCCGAACCCGGCGGCCCCGGGCCGCGCCCGCCTGGGTCGCATGCGCCCAGACCGCATGCGCCCGGGCGGCGCGCGTCCGTTCCGCGCACGACCGGTTGGCGCGCCCGCTCAGCGCGGCGGCTGGCGGCCGCCGTCACCCTTGCCGCGGCCGCCGGGTTCGCCGCCGCGGCCTACACCGAGGCGCTGCCCGCGCCGTTGCAGCACGTGGCCTACGGCGTGTTCGGCTTTGCCGGCGTTCCGGATACGGACCACCCCGGGCTGGCCACGGTCAGCCCCGCTCCGGCCGGGCCCGGGCCGGCCCGCCACACGCGGCACTCGCCGGGCGCGGTCCAGCAGCCTTCCGCATCGGCCTCGCCGCAGCCGGGCGCGTCCTCGCCAGGCGCGCCGCTCCCGGCGGGGCCGCAGGCCCTGTCGGTCACCGTCGCGAGCGGCCGGATCGTCGCGGGCGGCAGCGAGACGTTCACCGGCCTGCTGACCGATCACGGGCGGCCCGTGGCCGGCGCGAGCCTGAGCCTGCAGGAACGTCAGGCCGGCGAGCGGACCTGGCGTCCGGTGGGCTCGGCCACGACCGGCGCCGACGGCCGGGCCGCGGTGACCGCCTCGGACCTGACCAGGAACGCCGGGTTCCGGCTGGCGGCCCCGCACGGAGTGCCGAGCCTGCCGGTGCTGGTCATCGTGGTACCCCCGGTGTCGGCCAGTGTCGCCAGCGGTCCGGCCGGGCAGGGCGACGTGCTGACCGCCAGCAGCCCGCTGGCGTCGCCGGGCAACGCGGTCGTGCTGCAGATCTGGACCGGGATGCGCTGGCGGAACGTGCAGATACGCGACCTCAACGGCGCCCGGCAGGTCACGTTCCTGGTACGCGTCCCGGGGACCGGCCGGGAGTACCGGATGGTGCTGCTGGCCACCGCCGCGCACGGCCTGTCGCTGAGCAACACGGTCATCACCCCGGCGCGGTAGCACACGCCGCGCTAGCGCGGCGTGACCAGCAGGGTCTGGATCGCGGTGCCGCACCGGCCGCGTACGTCGGAAACAGCGGTCTCGGCCAGGCCGGTGCCCACTCCCCCGATCGTGGTAACCGCGTCGAGCAGCAGCCACTCGCCGGCCGGGTCGCGCGGCAGGATGACCGTGAGGTCGACGTTGATGAACAGGAACCGCACCGGGGCCATCGCCGCGCACAAGGCGCCATGACTGTCTTCCATGATACCGGCGACCCGAACTGGCACCTTTTGTAAACAGCTCTGTCTTGGTCTCATTGGCGCCATATCTCCGCGACGCGAGTCGGGCAACCGTCTATGAAACGGGTAAACACGCGGCTAAAACGCACGTCCCGGCCGAGCCTCATAGCCCAAGTTATCTGCCGGCCTCGGTGCCTTCTCGGGCTCGCCGAGTGCGCGCAAGTCGGCGGCAAAGGTTCTCTGCGGAGGCATTGGCGTCAGGGTGGTCTTCACCCAGAACCCGGGGGCCGCGCTCCAGGGTGTCCTGGTTCAGGTCGAGGGCCCGGTCACCTGACCTGCCCGCCTCCGGGTCCCGGCGTTCCGCTACGGATAGTGACAGCGCGGTGGTCGCACCGCGTACGATATCCGCCGTTCTGGACGGCTGGCGACTCCTCGGCGATCACCGGTCAAAGCGTGCAGATCTGGTCGCTCTGCGCGCCGCGTCGCCCGGATCTGTCGCATATGGCGCGTCAGGTCAGGCAGATGCAACCGCGGTGCTAGATCGACAAGTCTCTCGGTCAGTGACCCCGACTTGGGGAACGGCGATGGGTGCGGCTCGTTTCGAGTGAGGGCGGGTCAGGCCCCGAGCGTGTACTGGTCTTGTGTGGTGCCGGGGTAGAGCCGCTGGTGCTCGCGGGCGAGGTGGAAGCGCCAGTATTCGTCGAAGTCGCCGTTGCTGATCACGGCGCGCAGGGTGAGGATGGCTTCGGCGCCGTCCAGGCCCCAGCGTGCTCCGGTGATGTCGAGCCGGTCGCCGATCAGGTGGCGGCAGGCTCCTTCGATGACCCCGGTCGCGATGGGCCAGCCCGCCGCCAGGGCTTGGTCGTAGCGCAGGAACTCCTGTTTGCTGGTCAGGTAGCGGACGCAGGTGTCCGCGCCGTTCCGCTGGCCGGCGGTAAGGACGGCGGCGTCCGCTTCGGCGGTGATCTCGGCGGCGGTCCGGCCGCTGTCTCCGGCCAGCACCGCGAGCGCTTTGACCGCCACCCAGTCCTCGGCGGCGGGGTCGGCGGCGGCGTGCAGGGACCATGCGGCCTTCCACAGGTATTCCAGCACGTGGATGAGGTCGATCACGATGCTGATCGTGATGCCGCGGCGGGCGGCCTCGGCGCGGATCAGGCTGAGCTGGTGCTCGGCCCCGTCGACCAGGACGACCCAGGTCCGCCGGCGGGCCGGGTCGCGGGCTTGGGCCTGATCGAAGGCGGCGGCGATCACCTCGGCCGGGTCGTGTTCCACCGACCCGGCCAGCCACTTGGCTCTGGCTTTGGGCCTGGGCCGGAGCGTGCGGTGGCCGTGCCGGCCGCCGGGCGGGGCGATCACGTCGTGCGGGCGGCGCGGCGCGGGTTCGGCGTCGTAGACGCAGGCCAGGGTGGCCATCCGTTTGCGGTTCGGTTTCTCCCCGGCCGCCAGGCGGGTGCGCATCCGGGCCTGGCGGGCGGCGGCCTTGGCGGTGGCCGGGCGCAGCGCCCCGGGCCGCATCACCACTCCCTTGGCGTCGGCGGAGATCACCAGCAGCGTCGAGGCGGTGGCTGGCACCGGGATGCGGGTGGCGTAGAAGGCGGCGATGTCGGCGGCGGCGTGCACCACGGCCTGCTCGATCTGCCGTTTGCCGATCACCGGCCCGCAGCGGCTGGTGATCGCCGCATGCGCGGTCTCAAACGAGCCGCGCGCCGCCTCCAGTGCGGCCAGCCGGGCCAGGGTAGGGGAGTGCCGGGGCGCTGGCAGCGACAGCGCGGCATCGGCCGGGTAGAGGTTGCCCGCCCCCGGGCGGCGCCAGGCGCACCGGGTCACCCGCACCGTGCCGAACAGCGTGGCCAGCAGCCGACGGTGGCCGGTCTCCACCCGGCTCCGCGTGATCCCGTCCGCCCCCATCACGGCCCTGCCGCGCTCCCGGGCGGCCTCCTGTTCCCGCACCGCCCGCAGGTCCAGGTGGTCCTGCACCATCTGCCGCAGCACCTCCCGCCCCCGGCCGGCGAGCAGCTCTTCGACCTCGCAGGCGGTCAGCCTGCCTGCCGCGGGGTCCTGCAGGTCGGTGACCAGCGCGGTGAACAAATCCATCGAGGCGGCAAAGGGGCCAGTACCCGGGATCGGGGCATACGGTTCCATAGGGCTCTTCTTCCTGCCGGGTTCGTAATGGGTTGGCACCTTCGAACCTAGGAAGAAGAGCCCGCTATCACCCCGGTTTCGCCGCTTCCCCGGCACCGTTGCGGGCCGGCAGCCCGAACAGCCCCGGCCCGGCCTCCTCGGCCAGCCAGCCCCGCTCGGCCAGCCGCTTCAGCTTCGCCCGCAGGCCCTCCACCTTCGCCTTATCCGTGCTGAGCCCGGCCGCCGCGGCGATCTGCCCCGCCCGCAGCGGGCACCCGGCATCCTCTGCCACCTCCAGCAGGTCCCGGTAGGACTCCGGCAGCGCTGAGGCCTCCAGGCCCGGCCGCCACGGCGGCACCGTCAGCACCCCGATCGGTGACAGGTGCCCGAACCGCGACCGCCCCGTCCCGTCCGGCGCCGCCGCCGATGACGCCTGCTCGCCGGCCCCACTCAGCACCTCATCCACCGTCTCCCGGGTGATCACCAGCCGCGACAGACGCTCCTCGGCCCCAGCCAGACGCTCACTCAGCCGCGCGATCTGCCCGCGAAGTTCCTCCGCTTCCGCACGGGCCGCCGCCTCCCGGCGCTGCAGCTCATCAATCAGCGACCCCATCAACCGCCTCCTTACCCTCACCGGAACGGTAGGAGACAACAACCACGTACAGCAGCCCAACCATCAACTTCCCTGATCAAACCGTCCCTTCACACGAGCCGCACCCAACGGCGATGACGCTACCGGCGCTGCCCGCAGACCCGTGTGCACCTCATCTGAAGGGCGTTCGGAGATCATTCGTCTTCTATGGCGATCGGCGGTCCCGGGAGTAGTTCCGGCGCAACCGCAAGGTACTCGTCGTGCCGGTGAAACCATGCCATGTCGCCTTCGTTGCGGCCCAGCGGCGCGCGATCCAGCCACTGCCACATCGTCCACAGCCCGTCGAAGCCGCGGGCATAGGCGGAGTAGGTGTGGAACACGTCGTCGCCGTCACGCGCGAACGCGCTCATGCCGGGTTGCTCGCCCGACCAGCCGCGCCAGGCGAGGTTCTGCGCCTCGAGCTGCGCCTGGTCCTTGTAGTTGTACTCAACCGGTGCCACGGCGGGATCGATCGTCACGTGGAAGTCGTAGTTGAAGCTGCTGCCGGCCGACGAGACCCAGCGCAAGTCCCAGCCCATACGCCGCCTGTAGGCGGCGAGCTTGCCGAGCGGCGCGCGCGACACCACGACGAACGCGACATCGTGGTGCTCGAAGTGCGCGATGCTGCCGGCGAAGCCGTCGGTGACCGCCGAGCAGCTCGGACAACCCTCGTCCCAGTCCGGGTCGAACATGAAGTGATAGACCAGCATCTGCGAACGCCCGCCGAACAGATCGCGCAACGACGCCTCGCCGTCTTCGGCCGTGAACCGGTAGTCCTTCTCAACCGGTACCCACGGCAGCTCCTCCCGCCGTTGCGCCAGCTCGTCGCTGCGGCGCGTCAATTCCTTTTCGGCTTCGAGCAGGTCCAGGCGCGCTGCGAGCCATTCCTCGCGAGTGCCGATCGTGTGCGGTGCCATCGGGGCTCCTCCTGTGATTACTTGTGATTGTCAAAGGCTTATACCAGCCTCTAACTCCGTGCACGGAGACGGCCATGGACGCGTTGAAGCCGCGTGTCCATGGCCAGCAGAACTATCCGCGGGCAACGGCTCGCGTCGAGCCGCGCCCGCGGTCGCGGGAGTGTTACGACCGGTGCCGGACATCGACCGCTCCAGGACCATCAGTCCACATTGTCGACCAGGGTGTCTCCCCCGGTGATCTCGAGGATCGTCCCGGTCACCTGCGGATTGGTCATGAGGAAGATCGCGCCCTGCGCAACATCCTGCGGCGCGCCCGCGCGCCGTGCCGGCGCCGTCTCCGCGACGCGCCGCCGGAAGTCCTCCCGCTGCTGACCGGACAGGAAGCCCCAGAACTCGGTGTCTGTATACGAGGGCCGGATCGCGTTCACCCGCAGCGGTCCGAGCTCGACCGCGAGCGCCCGCGTCAAGCCTTCGACGGCAGCAAATGCCGCCGTGATCATCGACGCGCCGGCGCGAGGGCGGACCACCGAACCGCCGGTGACGAAAGTGATGGACCCGCCAGACCGCAAGCGAGGGGCGGCATAGCGGGCACACATCCAGCTTCCGAAGAACTTGCCATCCATGAAGCTGCGCGCCTGCGCGAGGTCCTGGTCGAACAGCCTGCCGGACTGTCCGGGCGACGCGGTGACCAGCAGATGATCCAGTTCGCCGACCGACTCGAACAGGGCACGCACGGACTGTTCGCCGGTGACGTCAACGACCACCTCGCGCACACCGCCGGCGGGCTTGCGCTCGGACACAGAACGCCGGCCCGCAGAGACGACATCGGCGCCCAGCTCTCGTGCCGCCCGGACCGTCGCCGCGCCCATCCCGCTCGTGCCGCCGACCACGACCACGCGCTGGCCGGCCAGGTTCAGCCGGGCCGCCAGCGACTCTTCACGTGTTCCGGCCTTGTGATCAGTCATGATTCCCTCCTTCTGTGGTTTGACGCTGGCTGGACTGGCCCGCACCGGGCAACGCCATCATCTGAGCTACCTCAGGTGTACTCGTCATGTCGGCGGATCCAAGTCTGGAACCCGCTGCTCTCGTCGCGTCCCCTCGGCACCCGGTCGAGGATCGGGTAGTAGCTCATCAGGAACTCGACCCCGCGGGACGCGGTCCCGTAGCTCTGGTACACGATGCCGTCTTGGAGCGTGAAGACGCTCACCGCTGGTGCTTCCGACAGGTACCCGGCGACGTCGGTCCCGGTCGCGGCCGCGTTTACGGCAACGATCGGCGGCAGGGTGGCCAGATCGGCTGGCAGGAACTGGTGTACCTGCTCCGGGGGGAAAGAAGCGCCAAATTCGAAGTTGAAGTCGGTGCCCGCCGCCGATACCCAGGGAATTCTCCAGCCCATCCGCCGCTTATATGCCTGCAGCTTGGCCAGCGGAGCCTGCGAGACCAATACCAGCGTCACATCGCGCGCATGAAGGTGCGGTAGTAGGCCGTCCATGCCATCGGCTATCGATGAGTTGACCGGGCACCCTGCCTGGTAGCTCGGCCCGAACATGAAGTGGTAGATCAGCAGCTGGGAGCGTCCATCGAACAAGTCCGCCAGGGACGCCGGACCCTCATCAGTGCCGAAACGGTACTCCTTGTCGATGTGGACCCAGGGCAGTTCCTGCCGCTGCCGCGCCAGTTCGTCGCTACGCCGGGTCAGCTCCTTCTCGGCTTGGAGCAGCTCGGCACGGGCGGCAAGCCACTCCTCACGTGTCCCGGACTTGTGACTGGTCATGTTCCTTCCTCTCGGCAGATGTTGGAAGAGCCTGGCGCATCCTGCCCGGCCGCGCTCTTGCCTAATGCCGACCGAACCGCCCGATCATTCTGCGCACCCTTCGTAGTTTTCTTTGCCTGGGACGGGCTAGGACGTGACGGGCTGAGGCTGCAGGAGGGCGGCGTTCTGGCGCTCGAGCGCCTTGGCCGGCCCGGCGCGCCAGCCGTCGGCCAGGGCCGCGGACAGCGGATCGGGGAAGATGTCCTCCTCGCCGTTGTCGACCGCGTCGAAGATGCCCCGGGCGACGTACTCGCGAGAAGCCTTCGGGATGTCGAGAGCGCGGACCATGTCGGTGTCCACCGGCCCGGTCAGGACGGCGTGGACCCGCACGCCCTGTCCGGCCAGGAGCATCCGCAGCGACTGGGTCAGGCTGAACATCGCCGCCTTGGACAGCGAGTAGGCAGGGGTCAACGGGATGGGTGCGAGGGAAGCGATCGACACGTTGTTGACGATGGCACCGCCGGAATCGATCAGCGACGGCAGGAAGGCCTGCGTCACGGCGTAGGTGCCGAACAGGTTGACCGACAGGTGCCGTTCGAGCGCCTCGCGGTCGCTGAGGTCATCGAATTCGAAGACGCCGGCGTTGTTGACGAGGATATCGAGGGACTCGACCTGAGCGGCGGCGGCCTGGATCTGCGCCGCGCTGGTCACATCCAGCGTCAGCGGCACGACTCGCCTGCTGGGATGGGTCAGCGGCTGACGCGTGCCCGCATATACCCGCTCCGCGCCTCGGCTGAGGGCCTCTGCCACCAGCGCCTGGCCGATCCCGCGATTCGCCCCGGTCACCAGCACCGACTTGCCTGCGATAGTCATGACTGCTCCTCCGATTCCGCTGTCTGGTGCGGAGCTTGCGCGCCGCTTGTCTGGGGCCTGCTCATACCGACCAGCTGCACGTCTGGGATAGCCACAGGCCCGGCCAAGGCGCGCAGTTGACCTTCACCGCACCAGTTGGCGCCTGGCGAGCGCGGCACCTAGCAGTTTGCGCTGGTCACGCCACTCAGTCTGGGCGGGCGCCGGCGGGCGCTGCCAGTGTCTTAAGCACCAGTCCGGGATGAGATTGCCACGCTCCCGGCATGCACCTTGCACCCACGTGATTACCAGCCGCCGGCAGCGCCCCAGGCGCGCCCGTAGCGCCCAGCGCTTGAGTTCAGCAGAACGCGACTGCTACGGTCTGCGGCTGTATGTTCTACGCGACGATGCCCTCCGGGCGGTCAGCTCGCTCAGCCGAGACTGCGGTGAGCTTCCGTCCGCACGGCTGGCTAGGCTGATCTTGGTCAACGCCTGGCGGGTCTGGGCCAGGTGCGCCCGCCCGCCGCTGCGTCCGCGCAGCTCACTATTCCGCTGATGCGCCGGTTAACATGATCGCAGTCCATCCGGCGGTCACTGAGGAGAACCACGGTTCGGTGGTGTCGGGGCAGGAGCGGCGTGTGAAGTGGCCGTGGGCCGCGCGATCTGGGCGGCGGCCGGTGGCCTGCCGCGCACGTCGGCGGGTTGTTCTGCGGGCATCCGCGCCGCGCCGCCGTCATCGCCGCGGCGGGCACCGGCCGGGCTGCGGCGGGCTCAGATGATGCTCCCAGTACCTGCCCGCCCGTCCGGTGATGTACCCCGCCGGGCTGCTGTGCTGGCCGCCGCCGTCTTGTGCCTGGCGCTGGTCAGCCACGTCGATTACGCCGCCGACCCCTACTTCGGGGGCGGGGCAGCTCAGGTGCCGTTCGTGGTGGCGGTGTTCGTCATACCGCTGCTGTTTGCGTTCAGTGGTCCGCGGCTGGTGCTGGCTCGTGCCCGGTGGCCGGTGCTGGCGGTGCAGGGGGTGCTGACCTGGGTGCCGTTCGCGGTGTTCGGCGGGCGGTGGCAGGTCGGCGTCGGAGGGTTGCTGGCCGGGCTGGTGCTGCTGACGGTCCCGGGCTTGGTGTCATGGCTGGTCGCCGGGGCGCTGCTGGCGGCCGATGTCGCGGTGCGGGCCGGCATCGTGGGCTTGCCCGATGTCGGTGCGCCCGGGTGGGCGGGGGCGCTGTGGGCGGCGGTCGCGTTCACCGACCTCGGGCTGGCGTTTTTCGGGGTGATCCGGCTGGCGCAGCTGGTCGGTGAGTTGCAGGAAGCACAAGACCAGCACGCCGGGCTTGCCGTTGCCGCGGAGCGGCTGCACGCGACCGGGGAACTGCAGACGGCGGTCGGCAAACGCCTTGACCGCATCGCCGCGATGGCAGCAGCCGCGCGGCAGGCCCTGGCCCGCGACCCAGGCGAGGCGCGGGCCCAGGTCACGGCGGCGGGGTCCGCGGCCAGGCAAGCGGCGGCGCAGGCCCGCGCGATCACCGCCGGCCGCCGCGCCCTGCCCCAGGCCGAGCCTGCCGCGCCGCCGCCGGGCGGCGCGGTCATCGGGGCGCGGCTGGCGTGGGCCGTCCTGGTCGTGGTGTTGTGCGGGTATGCCGCCGCCGCGTTCATCGACGCCGCCGGCGCCAACTACAGCCCGCGGCTCACGGCGTTCCTGGCGGCCGGCCTTGCGGCGAGCATGCTGCTGCAGCTGCGTCACTCGTGGGCAGCACGTCAGGGCAGGCGGCCCCGGGCGTGGCCGGTGACGCTGTCCCTGCAGGCGGCGGTGGCGTACGGGTTCTTCCTGCCGCCGCTCAGGGTGTTTTTTACGCTCACCCCGTTCCTGGCCGGGTCGGTCCTGCTGCTGGTGCCCGGGCGGTGGCGGTGGGCAGGCTATGTGGCGGTTGTCGCCAGCTGGCCGGCGCTGTATGCGACGGTGCCGCTGGCCGGAACGGCCGGCGCCCGCGGCGCGCTGACAACCCTCTATGAGGCCGCTGCCATCGCGGGCGCCGGGCTGCTGGTGTATGCGCTGTCCCGGCTGGCGGGGATGGCGCGCGAGCTGGAAGCAGTACGCGCAGAGCTGGCCCAGATGGCGGCGGTCCGGGAGCGGCTGCGAGTGGCCCGGGACGTGCATGACCTGCTCGGCCTGGGCCTGTCGGCGATCGCGCTGAAAACCGACCTGATCGCCAAGCTGATCGGCCGCGACAACGTCCGGGCCGCCGCCGAGATCGGCGAGCTGGGCCGGACGTGTGCCGCGGCCCGCGCCGACATCCGGCTGGTAACCGGCGGCGGGCAGAAGCTGTCGCTGGCAGCGGAGCTGGCCGCGGCCGGGCAGATCCTTGCCTCGGCCGGGGTGCAGGTTCACGCCAGCATGCCCGCCGGGCAGCTGCCTGCCACGGCCGACGGCGTGCTCGCGGTGGTGCTGCGGGAGGCGGTCACCAACATCCTGCGGCACAGCACCGCCACCTCTTGCACGATCGAGGCCGCCGCCGGTGACGCCGCGGTGCGGATGAAGGTCAGCAACGACGGGGTGAGCGGCCGGGCCGGCCCGCCCGGCGCCGACGGCAGACGCGGCGCGGACGGGGGCAGCGGCCTGGCCAACCTCACCACCCGGGTGCAGGCCGCGGGCGGGCAGCTAACCACCCGCCGCGCCGGCGGCTCGTTCGAGCTGACCGCGCAGATCCCGCTGCCAGGCCCCGGCGCGGTCACCGGGCCTGCTCAGACCCCTCCCCGGGGTCTGGGAGCGCACCGGCCAGCCGGGGGTCGATGACCTGCTCGCCGCGGGCCACGGCACGCACCGCGGCGACGAGATCTTCCGCGGTGACGTCTTTGAGCAGGAACCCCCGCGCGCCGGCGCGCAGCGCCGCGTCCAGGTTGCCGCAGGCATCCAGGCCGGTGAGGATCAGCACCTTGCAGGCGGGCACGCTGCGGGCCAGCTCTGCCGCGGCGGTCAGGCCGCTGGTGCCGGGCAGGCCGATGTCCAGCAGCGCCACGTCCGGGCGTTGCGCCAGGGCGGCGGGAACGATCTGGTCCCCCGATGCCAGGGCGGCAGTCACCTCAGTGTCTGGTTCCAGGTCCAGCAGCGCAGCCAGGGTGTCGCGCACCACCGTGACATCTTCGGCGAGGAGCACCCGGATCACCCGGCGCTGCCCGGTGCTCCCGCTGCGCGGGGCGTGCTGGCGCGCCGGTGGCGCCGGAACCGGTGTGCTGCCCATCACGCCGAGTCTGGCCCACGTGGCAGCCGTTGCGGAACCTGCGCCCGGCACGACTTGCCCATGCACATCACACCGCCGGCGTCATGCAGTTTGCATGCCCGCCGGCCTGAAGCCGCCTGCCCGGGATGGCGTGGCGAGTGTTACAGCCAGCCGGCCTCGGCAGCGATGCGCACCGCATCCACCCGGTTGCGGGCACCGAGCTTGGTCACCGCCGAAGCCAGGTAGTTGCGCACCGTGCCGTACGACAGGTGCACCGCAGCGGCGATCTCGGCCGGGCCGGCACCGGCCGCGAACCTGCGCAGCACCTCCGCCTCGCGCGGCGACAGCGGGTTGTCCGGGACCTCCAGCGCCGCCAGCGCCAGCTGCGGGTCGATCACCCGGCCGCCTGCGGCGACCGTGCGGACCGCATCGGCTAGATCGGCGGCGGGAGTATCTTTGACCAGGAACCCGGCCACATGCGCGGACAGCGCCCGGCGCAGGTTCCCCGGATTACCCAGCACGGTCAGGATCAGCACCCGGCAGTCCGGGCACTGCTGGTGCAAGCGGGCCGCCGCGGCAAGCCCGTCGGTGCCGGGCAGGTCGATGTCGACAACGGCCACGTCCGGCCGCTGGTCGATCACCGCCGGCACGATGGCCTCGCCGTCGGTGACCGCAGCCACCACCTCGATGTCATCTTCCAGGTTCAGCACCGCGACCACCGTGTCCCGCAAGATCCGCATGTCCTCGGCCACCAGCACCCGGATCACCCCGCTGGCCTGGCCCGACGGCAGACCAGCCGCCGGGCCGGGCAACGATCCTGCTCCGGTCACTATGCTCCCTAACCCATCGCGATACTCCAGCCGATCGTGTACGCACCGATCTTCCCACCTTGCGATGGGGCCCGCAGGTACCTCTACGGCGACACCCGGTCTGCGCAGCGGCGCGTCTGGCTTGCTGACGTTCCCCGAATATCTCCCAAGGCCGATGAATGGGGCGGCCGTTCGACGCGAGCGGCAGGCCGTGACGTGCAGCATGATGTCAGGACATCGGCTGCCGGGGATGCCGCGCCCCCTCAGCGGTGAAGCTCAGAGCGGGCCTGGCGCGGACTGGCTGCTGGCCGTGGCGGACAAAGCACCGGCGCAGAATGCGCCGACGTCGCCGGCCAGCCCGAGTGTGGGGCGGCGGCCGGCGGCCGGACTGTGCTGGCCCCCTTGCGGCGGCGGGTGGACCTGCACCTGCGTCCCCGTTGGCCGAAGTTAACCGCCAATTCGCGGCATGATCTTGATGCCGCCGGCACCAGCCACTGGCTTGGCCGCCCACGGGGATCGTGAGCTGACCGCGAGCACGCCGACGACACTGGCAGGCCGCGCCCGGCGTGCAAAGTGCATGCGCACAGCCTGAGAAACCCATTCCTGGCCGGTGCTCCAGGCACTGGCTGCGCTCAAGGAGCCGGTTAAGACTAGTCAGCAAGGCCAGCACAGCATGCGCACTGCCTGGCTCGGTCCGGGCCCGAAGCGGTGCCGCCGAATTCAGCCGGATTGTCTCAAGAGAGAGCCGCACGAGCGGCACTGGAAGCCGCAGGACTCCGGGAGGGTCGTTATGCCAGAACAAAAGATCGCGCGCGCAGCGGGTCTGCCGGCGACCGTCGACCGGGCCGCGTTCCAGGCCGAACTAGACCGGCTGCGGGTCCGGGAGAAGGCGCACACCCGGGAAGGCGACGCGATCGCCGCGGTCCGCCGGCGCCTGCCGATGGTGCAGGTCGACGCCAGCCTCGCGCTGACCGGGCCGCGCGGGCCGCTCACCCTGGCCGAGGCGTTCGAGGGGCGCCGGCAGCTCATCGCCTACTACTTCATGTGGTACCCCGGCCGGCCCGCGCCCGAGCAGTGCGAAGGCTGCACGTTCTACACCACGCAGGTCAGCGAGCTGTCCTACCTGCATTCCCGGGACATCACCTACGCGGTCTTCTGCCAGGGTCCCTACGACGAGAGCAGCCGTTACCGCGACTTCATGGGCTGGGACATGCCGTGGTACTCAGCACGCGCCTCCCTCGGCGCGCTGTTGGCCGGGCGCCAGGTCGGCTTGTTCCACCTGGTGTGTTACCTGCGCGACGGCGGCCGGGTCTTCGAGACCTACTGGACGACCCGCCGCGGCGTGGAGGCGATGGACTACAGCTACGCGCTGATGGACCTCACCGTGTACGGACGCCAGGAGTCGTGGGAGGACTCGCCCCCCGGATGGCCGCAAGCGTGCACCAACACGCGTACTGACGGCGGCTCGCCCGGCTGGCGACCCGTGTCAGTGTGGCCGGGCGGACGCCCCATCGCCCAGTGGCCGCGACTCGAAGCTGGGCGCTCCGACGACCTCGGCACCGGCCATGACGGCCGTTAGGCCGGCCCTGGCGGCCGCGGCCGCGCTGCCGGTGACGCTTGGGCTGGCCGCCGTGTGCTGGGTGGTCTCAGCCTGGCAGATGACCGGGATGGGCATGGGGGTGGCGACCCGGCTCGGCTCGTTCGCGTTCTTCGCTGCGGTGTGGATGGCGATGATGGCGGCGATGATGCTGCCGGGCGCGGCTCCGGCCCTGGCGCGGGCCGCCCGCGCCGGGGGTGTGCGCGCGGTGTCGCTGTTCGCCGGGTCGTACCTGGCGCTCTGGGCCCTGGCGGGTGCTGTGGTGTTCGCGGCCTACCGGCCGCACGGTACGGCCGCGGCCGGCGTGGCGACGATCGGCGCCGGTGTCTATGAGTTCACGGCGCTCAAGCGGCACTTCCGCCGGCGCTGCCGGGAGAGCGCCGGGTCGGGGTTCGGGTTCGGGCTGTGCTGCCTCGGGTCGAGTATTGGGCTGATGGCGATGCTGGTGGTGCTGGGCGTGATGAGCTTGGGCTGGATGGCCGTGATCGCCGTCCTGGTCACCGCCCAGAAGCTCCTGCCCCCCAGGGTCGTCCTCGATGTGCCGCTCGCACTCGCGATCGTCGCACTCGGGGTTCTGATCATCGTGGACCCCTCGTCGGTTCCCGGGCTGAGGCCGCCGATGTGAGACCTCAACCGGCCGCGCGGGCCGCACCCGCTGCAACGACATGAGGAGGCAAAGCAATGACTGATCACAAGACCGGAACACGTCAAGAATGGCTTGCCGCCCGGCTGGAGCTGCTGGCAGCCGAGAAGGCGCTGACCCGCCGCAGCGACGAACTGGCGCAGCAGCGCCAGCAGCTGCCCTGGGTCCGGATCGACAAACAGTACCGGTTCGAGACCGGCGAGGGCCCGGCGTCCCTGGCCGACCTGTTCCGCGGACGCTCGCAGCTGCTCATCTATCACTTCATGTTCGGGCCCGACTGGACCGCAGGGTGCCCGTCCTGCTCGGCGATCGCCGACGGCTTCAACAGCTCCGTCGTCCACCTCGCCAACCACGACGTCACGCTGACTGCGGTGTCGCGGGCCCCGCTGGCCAAGCTGCAGGCCTACAAGCGGCGGATGGGCTGGAGCTTCCCCTGGGCGTCGTCGTTCGGCAGCGACTTCAACTACGACTTCCAGGCCGCATACACCAAAGAGCAGCAGCAAACGGGAACCGGCGAGCACAACTTCCGCACCTTCGACATGCGGGCGCAGCTGGACGCCGACCCGGACAATCCCTGGGTCTCCGTGCTCGCCGGGGGCACCGGCACCGACTGGGCGGCCTACCGGCGCGAATCGGCCGGCATGAGCGCATTCGCGCTCGAGGACGGCGTCGTCTAACACACCTACTCCGCCTACGAGCGCGGGATCGACGGCCTGTGGGGCATGTACCAGTGGCTCGACCGCGCACCACGCGGCCGCCACGAAACCGGTGAGGGCCCCTGGTGGCGCCGCCACGACGAATACCACACCCAGTGACACGTGCCGGAGGAGATCATGACGAACTCGGCTGCGGACGAAGCCAGCGACTACAACAGCGAGATCATCAACGAGTTCCGGGCGAACGGCGGACGCGTCGGCGGGATGTGGGAGAGCACCGCGCTCATTCTCATCCACCACATCGGCGCCAGGTCCGGGATCGAGCGCGTCACCCCGGTGGCCTGCTCCCCGCGGGGAAAGGGCCGCTTCTCGGTCTGGGCCGCCAACGGCGGATCGCCGACCCACCCGAACTGGTACCACAACCTCAAGGCCCACCCCCGATCACCGTCGAGACCGGTGCCCAGACGTTCACGGTCCTGGCGCAGGAACTGGACGATACCGCCCGCGCTCAGCTGTGGCCCAAGCTGGTCGCCGAGTGGCCGAAGCCGGCTCCGGGGTCCCCTGACCTCGGCGCAGCCCAGGCCAGGACCACGCGGCAGTTTCCGGTCTTCATGCTGACCCGCGCCAGGACTGACCCGCGGCGAGAACCCGGCCTGAATGTTCAGCTCAACAGGAGACAGCCATGAGCGCACAATCCCCGGACCCATCCAGCACGGCCGACACGGTGCCAGGCAGGCACAGTGCCCTGACCGTCAGTCCGGCCCAGGCCGTGCCCGCGACAGATAGCCCCGCCGGCGGGAGGCGGCCGCTGTCGGCGACCGAGCGGACCCGGCACCGCAGGTACCGGCACCTGGGACGGGCTGACCGGGACAGTTTGTATGCGGTGCTCGACGCCGGGCTGGTCGCCCACCTCGGAGTGATCACAAGCGGGTGGCCGATGGTGGTCCCCACCGTGTACGGGCACGACCCGGACACCTTGTACCTGCACGGCTCGGTCGCCAGCAAGAGCCTGAACACCGCGGGCCCGGTGTGCGTCACCATCACCCTCACCGACGGCCTGGTGCTGGCCCGGTCGGTGTTCGAGCACACCATCAACTACCGCAGCGCCATGATCTACGGGGTCCCCCGGCTGGTCACCGACCCCGCCGGCAAGCTGGCCGGGCTGCGCTGCATCGCCGAGCACATGGCACCTGGCCAGTGGGACTACGCGCGCCAGCCCAGCCGCAAGGAACTCGCCGCCGCCCGCCTGCTGGCGCTGCCGCTCGACGAGGCCTCGGTGAAGATCCGCACCGGGCCGCCCGACGACGGCCACGGCGCGGACGCCGCGCTGGGCCTGTGGGCTGGCGAACTGCCGCTCGCCGTGACATGGCAGCAGCCCATCCCCGACCCGGCCCTCCCGCCCGGCATCCCCCTCCCCGGCCACATCCGCTCCCGCGCCGGCACCCGGGCCGACCGGAGTACCAACAGCACGCCAGGACCGCGAAACGGCAAACGGAATGACGGTTAACCCGGCCGCTGGTTTAGCGGTGCGGCTCCGCCGCGACGAATACCCCAGCCAGTGAATGAAATGCAGTTCATCCGGGCCGCCCGCGCATATTATGACAAGGTGGCCGCCGACTATACGGCGCAGTTCGGAGCAGAATTGGCGGCCCGCCCGCTGGACCGGGGCCTACTTGCCGGGTTCGCGGAGCTGGTGCGGGCGGCCGGCTCGGCTGCGATCGCTGACATCGGGTGCGGTCCGGGAAGCGTGACGGCATACCTGAATGACCTGGGATCACCCGCGTTCGGCATTGATTTGTCGCCGCAGATGGTCGCGCAGGCACGCCGGGCGTATCCAGACCTGCGGTTCGAGGTGGGATCGATGCTTGCGCTCGACCTGCCGGACCGCTGCCTGGGCGGCATCGCTGCCTGGTACTCCATCATCCACGTACCTGATGAGCAGCTTCCGCAGGCGATCGAGGAGTTTCACCGAGTGCTGATTCCCGGTGGTTACCTGCTGGCGGCATTCCAGGCTGGCGCTGAGGTACTGCACTGCGCGGACCTGGATGGCTACGCGGTAAAGCTTGATTTTCACCAGCGGCAGCCCGACCAGGTAGCTGACGTGCTCGGCCGCTGCGGTCTGGATGTACGCGCCCGCGTCCTGCGCGAACCCGATCACGGCGGCCCATTCCCCGAGCAGGAGCCGCAGGCCTACGTTCTGGCCCGCAAGCCACCGACCTCAGTCCCGACCCGACATCGGAGCGAGGCCTAATCGCAAGACAGGACAGGATCGCATCCGCCGCCGGCGGGAGGCGGCCGCTGTCGGCGACCGAGCGGACCCGGCACCGCAGGTACCGGCACCTGGGACGGGCTGACCGGGACAGTTTGTATGCGGTGCTCGACGCCGGGCTGGTCGCCCACCTCGGAGTGATCACAAGCGGGTGGCCCATGGTGGTCCCCACCGTGTACGAGCACGACCCGGACACCTTGTACCTGCACGGCTCGGTCGCCAGCAAGAGCCTCGCTCCAGATGATCTGTCGCCGCTCGTCGGCGTCCAGCTCGTTCGTCCTCGCCGCTGCACGGCTGCGGGCGCTCCAGCAGGACCCCTCCAGCGCGGCAACAAGACCCCGGCAACTGCGAGGAAGATCCCGAAGAACAGTCAGGCCAGCCCGGCGACCGCAACGCAAAGCCACCGGGTCAAACCACCACGCCCTCTTGACAACAGTGGCCCCCATGGGTGCCGCGATGAGGTACGTCCGAGATCCTCGAGCATCTGCAGGTGGTGGGTCCTGTCACGAAGCTCGCGAACCTAGCCTCAACGCCGTCAGGCACGGCCCGTTGGCGCTCGCAATATCTGCGCGGCAGGCCTGCACCGGTCACGGAACGTGGTCAAGCCACCTTGGCAGGTCGCGCGTGTAACCGCCGATCTGGCGCTGGGTCGGACTGGTCGGAATGGCGAGCAACGCGATCCCGAATAGTCATTCTGAGTCCGCTGGCGGGCGGGTTTCCCGGGCGGCTGTCAGCGGCAGCGTGGTTGCTGCAGTGCTGCGGCTGTATGAGGGTAGCGGCCAAGACGATGGCATTCGGTGATCTTGGCAGCCCGCGGCCGGTGGGATGACGGTGCCTTATCGTCCGGCCGGCATCTGCCCGGACCGTTTGCCGCACATCGCGGGTGCCGGAAGATGGCCGTCGCCGGATCCGGCCTGCGTGATCCGGCGCGGCCTATTGCCGGTGTTAGGCCCTGAGCGGGTCGAGGCCCGGCGCTCGGGAGATCCTATTCTTCGATGGCCCCGCCGATGCCGCGCAGATGCCGCCGGAAAGTGTATGACGGGTCAGCGGCGCGCCGGGCCAGGTAGTCATCGAAGGCGGTCTGCTGGCGCAGTGCCTGACCCTCCCGGATCCGGCGGGCCTGGTCCCGCTCGGCCTGCCAGATCTGGTGCGCGGTGACCAGCACCTGCCCGGCGCGCTCTGCCGCGACGAACAACACCCCGTCGTCATCGGCGAAGACGATGTCCCCGGCGCTGACCAGGTGCGGCCCGAACCGGGCGCTGACCAGCGCCCCGGGCTCCCGCCCGTCCAGCCGCACCGGCCCGCCCGGGTAGCTGCCGTAGCTGAAGACCGGAAGGCCGATCGCGGCCAGTTCCGGCGTGTCGCGGTGCAGGCCCCACACCACCAGGCCCGCCACCCCGGCGGCCTCAGCCTCCAGTACGACCAGGTCGCCGACGCAGGCCTCATCCGAGCGGCCGCCGTTGTCGATGACCAGCACATCGCCGGCTTCGGCCCGGCCGAATGCCTCCAAGAACACATCCACACTGCCGTAGTGCCGCACGGGCAGGACCCGCCCAGCGACCCGCTGCCCGGCCACGACCGCCCGGATTCCCGAATGGGCGGCCCGCAGCGGAACACCACAGCGCACGCACGCATCAGCCACCAGCGGAGTGGGCAGATCCGCGAACGCCTCCGGCATGGCGACCTCCCCAGTCCAGTATCCGGTACCGCGGACAGCGCGCGCGGGCGGGGAATGATCTTACTGCCGCCCGGGACAACGGCTATCTGTACCAGCCGACGGCCAGAAGCCATTCCATGTGACTACCCAATCAGGAAGGCGCGACGAACTATCCGCCGTTCGGCGCGGCCGCAGAGGCCGAGGCAACGCAGCTCTGTTGGATGCACAGTTGGGCGATCTGCGCGCTCGCTGTCCGGCCGTCCGCACGTCTCGGGCATCGGGCGCTACGGGATAACGGCGCCGACTTGTCGTCGAGACGAGTTGTACTGTCCTATCAATCGCCGATCGCCCCGTGCTGACGCGGTTTCGGCGTTCCGGGCTCCTGCAACGGGACGCTCGCCTCGATCGGATCCTCTCCGACTTCCGGTGGCCGGTTCCTGTACCTGGACGAGAGCAAGATCGGCTCGGTCGACGAGTTCGCCGTCGGCGGCGGCACCCTGAGAAGGCTGTCCGGTTCCCCAGTTTCGCTGCCCACTGCCATCGCGCTCGCAGGCATCGTCGTCAGCTAACTTGCGCACCATTGCGGCGCCGGGCCGGGGTCTCCCCGTTTTGCTGTGTTATCGAGCCTGAGCGAGCTTCGGCGGGGTGGTGTGTCGCGCCGTCCCTCGGGGACGTGCAGGTAACCAGCGTCCTTGATGGCCGCGATGATCGCGGCGCGGATCGTCGCCAGGTTGCGGGCCCGTTGCCGGTCCGGCTGGTGGCGGCGTCCTCGGTGAAGGTCACGTCCCGCACGTGATGGTGCGCCTCGATGGTCCAGTGCTCGCGCAGGAGCCGGGCCAGGTCGCGCGGTGTGGCCTGGGCGCTGTCAGGCTCGTGATGGCGTAGACGCTCTGGCGGGAGACCTTGCTGGTGGCGGTGACCTGCCGCCACCGGGTGATCTTGATGGCCTGGCGGGCGCCGGGGAGGTCCAGGCCGGCCCACGTGCGCGGTCTTGAGGGTGCGGGTCTCGGCGCGGCCGTGTCCGGTGTCGCGGGTGAGGCTGCCGCCGGGACCTGCCGCCAGGGCAGCGTCTTGACCCGGGCATGCAGCAGCGGCTGGTTGCGCTTGATCACGGCGATGTAATGGGCTTTCTTCTGCCCGGTCAGCCAGTCCAGGTTCGCCCGCACCGTGTGCAGGGCATCGAAGGTCACCACGGCCCCGGCCAGGTCCAGGGGTTCCAGCAGGGCGGTGAAGTGGCTGGTCTCGTTGTGCTTGACGTCGACTTCGAGGTGGCCCAGGAGCGCGCCGCCGTGCTCGGCGGCACCCAGGAGGTGCGTCCCGGGTGCCGTCGGCACGGCGCGCCCCCCGGGAGGTCTTGCCGTCCACGGCCACAGCCCGTAACCCGCCGCGGGCCAGTGCTTTCGCCTCCTGGATGGCGCGCCGGGCCCGGTAGCCGCGCACGCTGGCCGAGGGCAGCCTGCCAGTGCGGCGGCGCGGCCGGGACCGAGCAGGGCCCGGGTCAGCGCCCGCGGGTCCAGCTTGTCCAGCACCACCCGGATCGTCTTCTCATCCGGTGCCCGGTACCGGCCGGCCATCGGGTCCCAGGGGGCGCGCAGCCGGGCCAGGTCTGCCTGGCTGGCTCCTTTCAGTCCACTGCCCGACCGCAGCAGCCGGTCGTTCCCGGCGGCGGTGACGCGCACACCGCGATCGCGACCAGGCAGGCCAGCGGGTAGTCCGCCCCCGCGGGAGCGCGGGTCCGGCAATGCTTCGAGGCGCTGCCACGCGCCTGCAGCCAGGTTCTCCCCGTCCGGGCCAGACTCGACCACGCGCGCACCAGCGCGCAACAATGCCACTGCGGGCACGCTGCACCTCGTTCATGTAGACCTCAGAGACCTACATGAGGCCCGGCGCTTGGCAATCCGGGAAGTCGAGCAGCCGAGCGGCAAGCTGGCTGGCGAAGGCATCCGAATGCCGCCCGTCTCGCCAGCCTGCCTGCTATGGCACGGTGACCGGCTGGAGGACGACAGGCCCGAGGGTCGGGTCGAGCTCGGTGGACTGGAGGACGCCCGGCGGGGTGAGGACGTCCATGGTCTCGGGCATTGTTGACGGATCCAGCGAGCAGATCGGGCTCGTGTCGCCCACCGGGCAGACACCGAAGGTGTAGGCACCCGCTGGCTGTGTGAACCCGCGGGCCTGGTCGGCCGAGAATCCGTTTTGCCCGGTCAGCGCGACAGTGAAGCCCCAGCCGGGGCCAGGCGTTCCGAACTGGGCCTCCGGCAGCGGGCGGTGCCTGTTGTAATGGCCGGCGTACTCGCCCAGGACCGACCGCAAATGCCGTTCGCCGTAGATGAGCACCCGGTCGGTGCACTCGGCTCGCGCGGTGCGTACCCATCTCTCGGCGTAACAATTCGCGCGCGGCGTCCGCGGCGGGATTTTGACCGTCTTCACACCCTCGCTATCGAAGATGGTGTCGAAGACGCCGGTGAACTTGGCGTCGCGGTCCCGGATCAGGAAGCGGAAGGCGCCGATCCGGTCACCGAAGTCCATGAGCAGGTTACGGGCTTGCTGAGCGGTCCACGCGCCGCCAGGGTGGGCGGTCACGCCGAGGATATGTACCCGCCGGGTCCCCACCTCCATGACGAACAGCACGTACAGGCGCTTGAGGAAGATCGTGTCGACGTGGAAGGAATCGCAGGCCAGCAGGCCATCTGCCTGCCTGCGCAGGAACGCCCGCCAGGAGGTGTCCACGTTCTGCGGTGCCGGCTTGAGCCGCCGGGCGCGCAGGATCCGCCGCACCGTCGCCGCGCTGATGCGGTGACCGAGCCGGGACAGCTCGCCGCGCACCCGGCGGTACCCCCAGGCCGGGTTCTCCCGCGCCAGCCGCAGTACGAGGTCGCGGATGTCCTGGCTGGTCCCCGGGCGGCCCGGCCGGTTCGGATACGTCCACTTGCATGTGATCAGCCGGCGATGCCAGGCCAGCAGCGTGCCCGGCGTGGCCAGCCGATGGGCCCGCAGCACGGCTGGCAGCGGCCGGGCCAGTGCTGCCAGGATGGCGCGGTCGGCCCAGTCGGGCTTGGGCCGAGCGACCTGACGCCGGAGCACCGCGACCTCATGACGGAGCACCATGATCTCGGCATCCTTGGACGCCTGGCTGCGGTCGAGCAGCGCCAGCCAGCCAAAGACCCGGATCGTGATCAGGTAGAGCAGGCGAAGGGACACAAACCGCGATCTTTCCGCAACCGGCTCATCCGGCCAATTCGCAGGTCACAGCGCCTGCGGCGAGTTCTGAAGCGGTACAGGCTTCGCTGGTTCGGGGCTGGCGGTGAGATCAGTCCCCGGGCGGGCCTGTCTGGGCCTTGTCAGGTGCTGGGCGGGGGGCAGTCGAGCGCGTCCAGTTCGGTGCGTCCTTGCGCTGCGAGGTCGGGTAGCAGCAGCAGGGTGCAGGCCCGTTCGAATCGCGATCCGATGCGCTGCCAGCCTGCCAGGGATTCTTGCAGCGCGGAACGGTCGTTGTGCAGCCTGCCGGTGGCCCGGGCGAGGCAGGCGGCGGCCCAGAGGTTCTCCTGGGCGGCCGGCGCCGCTGCGGCGAGGAGCTGGGTGGCGTCGGGGAGGCTGGCGGCGACTGCGGCCTCGGCGGCGAGCGCCCAGGCGTAGGCGTCGTAGTCCCAGTGCTGGGTGTTGTCATGCCAGGGCCGTTCGCCGATGCCGAGCCCGGCGAGGGCGGCGGCAGCCTGGTCATAGTGGCCGTGGTGCAGCGCGACGCGGGAGTCGGCGAATGCTGTGAAGAGGCTGATGCTCCTTATAATCCGGCCTGCGGCAAGCTCGGCGGCGCGGCCGCGCCACTCACGCACTCCGCCGCTATCGCCGCGCAGGCCGTAGATGAGGACGCCGGCGTAGGCGGCCGGGGCCATCCAGTGGCCTGGCGGTGCGCCGGCCCGCAGCCATGCCTGCCACATGGCGGTGGCGTCGGCGATCGCCGCATCGAAGTCGCCCTGCAGGGCCAGCGCGATGACCCGGCGGAACAGCGTCATCGGCTGGTCGGCGGCGAGCGGGTCGCTGGCCGCGGGGTCGGCCATGGACAGGGCGGCTGGCAGATCGCCCGCCGCGACGGCCAGGGTGATACTTCTGGAGTCGCTGATCTCAAATCCCGCGCGGACGTCGTGGCGGGACAGGCGGCCGATCAGGTGGTAGCGTTCCGCGCTCAGCTGGTGCGCCTGCCGGTACCGGCCGGCCGCGCGTTCGGCTTCGGCGGCAGCAGCCAGGCCACCGCTGATCAGCACCGGATCGCCGGCGCGGCGTGCCGCACCTAGGGCTGCGGCGGCCAGCTGGGGATCCGGCGTGACCTTTTCCGCCCGGGCGTTGAAGGCCGCGGCGGCCCCGAGCTGCGCGGCGAGGACGGGGTCATCCGCGGGTGCGCTGCGCGCTGCCTCGGTGAGCAGCTCGCGCAGCCGGGGGTACGGCACCTCCCGCTCGAACGTCCCGGCGATGCGATGCGCGACCAAAACGGCCTCCGCCAGGGCAGTGGACCGGGCGCGGTCATCGCCGGCGGTCCTGGCCTTGCTGGCCGAGGCCAGGAGCAGGCCGAAGGCAAGTTCACCTCTTCCCTCGGCTGCCGCCACGCGGGCCTGCGCCAGCAGGTCCGCGGCGGCCAGCCCGTCGCCGGGGGCCAGGCCGGCTGCCTGCCCGAAATGCCCGCGCGCCTCGGCGAGGTACCGCCGCGAATAAGCCAGATGGCCGAGGCTGCGGGCCAGGCGGTGACGCATACCCTCTAGCCCCGGCCCGGTGCCAGCACTTAGCGCGGCCCGCAGATCGCCGGCGACTGCATCGAAGCCGCCCCGCCAGCCGGCCTCGACTGACCCCCCGGCTGCCTGCGCCTGCTGTTCCAGCGCCGCCGCGGTCTGCGCCGCCCAGGCCAGATGCCGTTCCCGCACCGCCTGCTCTTCGCCGCTGGCGGCCAGCTGTTCCAGCGCGTAGGCCTGGACAGCGTCCAGCATCCGCCACCGGCCACTGCCGCCCGGCGCGGCGGCCAGCAGGCTCTTGTCCGCCAGCCGGCCAACCAGATCAGCAACCACCCCGCGCCCTGCGTCGCCGCTGATGGCGCACGCCGCACCCAGGTCGAACCCGCCGGCGAACACCCCCAGGCGGCGGAATATGGCCCGTTCGGCATCGTCGAGCAGATCGTGGCTCCAGCCGATGACCGCCCGAAGCGAGCCGTGCCGTGGATCGGCGCCGCGGCCGCCAGCCAGCAGGCGCAGGTAGTCGTCCACGCCAGCGAGCAGACCATCCAGCCCCAGCGATGCGCTGCGCGCCGCGGCCAGCTCGATCGCCAGCGGCATGCCCTCCAGCCGGGCGCACAGCTCATCGACCTCGGCCGACGGGACGAAATCCGGGCCGACGGCACGGGCCCGGTCGGCGAACAGCAGCACGGCCTCAGAACCGCCGCCGCCATCCGCCCCGCCGGCAACCAGGGACAGCGGCGGCACCTGCACCGCGTGCTCTCCGGTGACCGCCAGCCGCTCGCGGCTGGTGGCCAGCACTCCCACGCCCGGGCAGGCGGCCAGCAGCCGCTCGGTGAACGCCGCTACCTCGGCCAGCAGGTGCTCACAATTGTCGAGCACCAGCAGCGCCCGCCGCCCGGCGAAGTGCTCAAACACGGCCACCATCAGCGGCTGCTGAGGCTGCTCGGACACCCCGAGCACCGACGCCACCGCCTGGACCACAAACCCTTCCCGCACCGGCACCAGATCGGCGAAGGCGCAACCGGACGGGAACAGCGATGCCCCATCCCGCGCCGCCTCCACCGCCAGCCGCGTCTTGCCCACGCCGCCGGGGCCGACAAGCGTTACCAGCCGGGCCTCCCGCAGCGCCGCCAGCACCGCGGCCCGTTCCCGCTCCCGGCCCACGAAACTCGTCCACGGCGCGGGCAGGCCCACCGCGGCGGCGTGGGAAGCGGCGGCAGGAGCAAGCGCGGCCAGTTCCCGGCGGTCGGCGGCGCCGAACTTGCGCAGCAGCGACCGGACATGACTTTCGACCGTGCGCACCGAGATATGCAGCCGGCCCGCGATTTGGGCGTTGGTCAGGTGCGCGCCCACCGCATCGAGCACCTCGGCCTCGCGCGCTGACATCCCGGCCGCAAGGACATCCCCCACCGCCCCATCATCGCAGCCACGCGCGAAATCAGTACCCCATCAGTGGTGAACCCGCGCTGGCCACCGATGTGCGGCCATCCCTCTCGCCGCAGGCTGACATCAACAGCGACGCCCCCCGGGACACCCGGGCCGAAAGGAGATCGCCATGAACCCCATCCGTCGTATCCGCCGTATCGCTGGCGTCCTGGCCGGGCTGGCTTGCGCCTGGCTCGGGCTCGCCATTGCCGCGCCCGCCGCGTTCGCCGCTAGGAGCGTCCCGCCCCCAGGTAGCGGGTCGGCGGGGATCACCCTGCCGCCTGAGCCGCCGGGCTGGAACAAGCACCCGCCCCTGCCCGGCCAGGCCGCCGCCGCGGCCGAGCACCACCAATCGCTCACCGGCGGACTCCCCGCCCCGCTGGCCGCGCACATCCACCAGCTGGCGCCCCAGGCCCCGGGCCCGGTCCCCGCCCATGTCGTCGTCGCCGGCGGCATGCCGGGCTGGCAGATCGCCCTGATCGCCGCCGCGGCGGCACTGATCGCGGCCACGGTCGCCGTGCTGGCCGACCGCGCCCGGACCGCCCGCCGCACGTCCGCCACCACGGCTGCCTGAGCCATGCACGCAGATCAAGCGGTGCCACCCGCCGCCAGTCCCAGAATGAGCGCGGGCACCTGCCCGGTCCGGGGCTGGCCGTCGTTCCAGCGGATCGTGGACATCCCGTTCGCCACCTGCGTGGCCGCCATGGACAGCGGGCAGCTCACCGGGCAAAACAGCGGACGGCGCGCTGGCCACAGCCTGGTGTGCGGACCGGTCGGGCACGACCGGCGCAACGGGACCTGCCGGATCGAGGTCCGCCTGGCCCGCGGGCCGCTGCGCCCGCCGCTGCGCATGCGGCTGGAGGTCAACCACTGGTCCTCCTGCCCCCCGCGGTCCGCCCTGGAACTCATCCCTTGCGGGCACGTCCGGCCCAGCGCCGCCTACTTCCAGGCCGGCCACCTCCTGCTGGACTGGCTGACCCGCTCGCTGGCCCAGCCCATGCCGGCCCAGCGCCCGGACCGCGCCACCGCCAGCCAGCCAGACGCCCATCAGGGCGAACCCGCTCCGTGCCGGTAGCTGGCCAGATCAGCCGCCCCTGCCAGCCCGGTACCGGGCCTCACGCCCGCTGGCCACAGCCCAGGGCAGATTAACGGCCCGGACCGTGCCGCGCCGCACCCGAGCCGGACCGCACAGCATCAACCCACCCGACGACCGGAGCATGACATGGCACGGTTCATGGACTTCCACGACGATCTCAAACTGCCCGCCGAGGCCGCGGCGTGCAGCGAGCGGTGAGGCCGATGCTGGTTGTGGTGGTTTTGGTACTCGCGCAAGATCTGCCGCAGATGGCTCTGGTTCCAGATAAGGGTGCGATCCAGGGGCTCGCGCCGGCATCCGCCGATCCTGCGTTCGGCAATCGCGTTCATGCGGGGCGTCTGCGCGCCGCACAGCACGGTCCGGATCCCGGCATCGGCGAGGACCGCGTCGAATGCGGCGGTGAGTTCGGGCCACGGTCGCGGATCATGAACTTGACGTGCCCTGCCTGGCCGCCGAGGTCCATGATGAGGCTGCGGGCGTGCTGCGTGGTCCAGCCTCCGGTTGGGTGCAGCGTCATGCCGAGAATGCAGATCCGCCGGGTCGCGTGCTCGATTACGGTCAGGACGTAGGCCTGGGTGCCGTCGAGCAGGTCGGCTGTGAAGAAGTCGCAGGCCAGGATCGCCTCGGCTGGAGAGCGCAGGAACTGCTGCCAGGTCGGCCCGGTCCGTCGCAGCGGGGCGGGGGCGATGCCGCTGGTCTTGAGGATCTCCCATATGGTCGACGCCGCGACCTTGACTCCCAGGCCGGCCAGCTCGCCGTGGATCCTGCGGTATCCCCATTCGGGGTTCTCCCTGGCTAGCCGGAGGACCAGGGCCTTGACGTTCCGGCGAGTGGCCGGGCGGCCAGTTCTGCCGCGCTTGGATCTGGCGGACCAGCGGCGCCGGACGATATCGCGGTGCCAGCGCACGATCGTGTCCGGGGTAACCAGCAGCCCCAGTCCCTGCCGCCGCGCTTTGGGTATCACACTGAGCAAGGCCGCGAGCAGTGCCCGGTCCGCCCAGGTCAGGTGCGGGCGGTCCGGTTGCCGCCGTTGCAGGACAGCGAGCTGGTGGCGCAGGATCAAGATCTCTGCGGTCTGCCATGCCTCCTCGCGTCGGGACAGCCGCAGCCACGTGATCACCCGCGTGATCAGGAGGAAGACGAGCCGCAGGCACATGACCGGTGATCGTGACGGTCAGGCGGCTGGATGAGCAACTCTGCTGGTCAGAGCCGTGGACGGGATTCTCGGCACGGACAGGTGCTACGGCACAGGCTCAAGGGTGGGATGGTCCCCTATCTGGCGGCGCACTACGGTCATGGGCATTTGATCGTCCGTGGACCTTCTTAGCCTCGGGATCGCGATACTGGCGGTGGCGCTCTCCCTGATCACCGCGGTCTTGCAGCGTCGACAGCAGCGGCGCGAGGCGTACCGGGAATCTATGAGATCTTGATGTCTGAGCAGCTTCAACGAGGACGCTGGCTGATTGGCGAGATCTCCCGGCCCGAAGACCTTCCGGAGGATCGATAGCCGGACTCCTACCTGATCTACCGCACCCTCGGCTGTTCGACACGCTCGCCATGTACCATCAGCGCTGCGTGATTCCCGGCGGTGGGTGATGAGTCTCCACGCCGCCTCCATAGGGTCTGCAGCCGTGTTACACGGGATAGGCCTGAGCTAGAGGCTGATTGCGCCGGGCTAGTCACGGAGGCCATGTCGCTGGTGGATAGCGACGGGGGCGCTCGGATCGATTCACTGGTTCTCGGTGGGGGTGGCCAGGATGCCGGTTTCGCTGCTGGCTATTGTCGTTGATTGCCGTGACCCGCGTCGCCAGGCCGAGTTCTGGGCGCGGGTGCTGGCGTACGAGGTCAGCCAGCGCAACCCTGGTGAGTTCCGGGTCAGCGACCCCGCCGGGGTCGGCGGATCGCTGTACTTCATGAAGATACCCGAGCCCATGGTGGGCAAGAACTGGCTGGACCTGGACGTGGTGACGTCAGGCTCGATGGAGGAGGAGGTCGCGCGGCTGGTCGAAGCCGGAGCCGAACTGATTGAGATGCGGCAAGATCCCGCTTCCCTGGACAACCCGGGCACGTGGACGGTGATGCGCGATCCAGAAGGAAACGAGTTCTGCGTGACGAGTACCTCCACCATGACTGGACGGGACTGACAACGCGGGCGTCGGTCTTAATGCAACCTGTCACGGGCGTTCGGGAACCTTCACACCAACGCCCACGCCGCCCGCCAGCTCGGCGTATCGGAAGGTACCGTGCGCATCCGGCTGCAGAACATCTACGCCAGGCTGCAGGTACCGAGCCGCACCGCCACGGTCATGCGCGCGTTCCCGGGCCTTGCATCTATGTAACGGCTGACACAGCATTCGCGGCCACGCCTCAGCACCGGAAACCGGCGGTCTCGTAACCATGGCGAAACGACAGCTTCCCGCGTAGAAAGCTCAGAGCGTATCAGCCCAGTTCAGAGATGTGCGGTCGGTGAAGCCGCCGTCTCTCTGTAAAAGCGCTCCCTCCGGCTTGGGGCACCCGGCTCCGGGGTCATCGCTAACGCACCGTCCGCCGTGTAGCTGGCTGAGGGATGATCAGCAGGACAGGCGTGCACGAGAGCGCCCCAGCAGGGCCAACAAAATCGAGTTGTGCCGTGGCGGTCTGCAAAACGAGCAATGCTTGAAACCTGTGGATCGGCCGGGAAGGGCACGGACGTGAAGGAGGGTGTACCTTCCCGGTGACCGAGTCGTAAGAGGTCTCAAGCAATGGCCGGCGCTGGAACGCCGGGCCGGGAAGGTACACCCATGCTCACAGTAGTCCCTGACGTGGCTGGCGCGCTGCCGGCTGATGGGCAGCCGTCGTCGCTGATCGACCAGATCGTGCGGGACGGCGCCCGGCAGATGCTGGCCGCGGCGCTGCAGGCCGAGGTCGCCGCCTACATCGACCACTTCGCCGGGCTGCGCGATGAGGACGGCCGGCGCCTGGTGGTGCGCAACGGCACCGCCGGGCCGCGGACGGTGCTGACCAGCGCCGGGGCGGTGGAGGTGACCGCGCCTCGGGTGAACGACAAGCGCACCGACCCGGCCACCGGCGAGCGGAACCGGTTCAGCTCGGCGATCCTGCCGCCGTGGGCGCGCAAGACCCCGCAGGTCAGCGAGGTGCTGCCGTTGCTGTATCTGCACGGCCTGTCGTCCGGGGACTTCGTGCCCGCGCTCGGGCAGTTCCTCGGCTCGCATGCCGGGCTGTCAGCCTCGACGGTGACCAGGCTGACCGAGACGTGGAGCGCCGAGGCCGCGGTGTTCATGACCCGGGACCTGTCCGGCGCCGACTACGTCTACCTGTGGGTCGACGGGATTCACCTGGGCATCCGGCTGGGCGAGGGCAAGCTGTGCCTGCTGGTGATGATCGGGGTGCGCGCTGACGGGCGCAAGGAGCTGGTGGCGCTGGCCGACGGCTACCGCGAGTCCGCCGAGTCGTGGGCCGACCTGCTGCGCGATTGCGCCCGCCGGGGCATGCGCGCCCCGGTGCTGGCGGCCGGGGACGGGGCACTGGGGTTCTGGAGCGCGGTGCGGGAGGTGTTCCCGCAGGCTGCGACCCAGCGCTGCTGGTTCCACAAGATCGCGAACGTGCTCGGGGCGCTGCCGAAGTCCGCGCACCCGGGCGCGAAGAAGGCCCTGGCCGAGATCTGGAACGCCGAGGACAAGGACCACGCCCGCACGCCGGTGAAGGCCTTCGCCGCCGCCTACGGGGCGAAGTTCCCCAAGGCCGCAGCCAAGATCACCGACGATGAGGAGGAACTGCTGGCCTTCTACGACTACCCGGCCGAGCACTGGGTGCACCTGCGCACCACCAACCCGATATGGGTTAACCGGCCATGGGAAGCCCGACTCGCCGAAGCGGCCTGAGGTCCCCGGGCCGGGAGGAGTCCGGGTTCATCCTGAGCCTGGGCGCGGCCCTTGGGGGTTGGCGATGACGGTGGCTGTGAAGCGCAGCGACGGTTCGCACCGGCTTGATGGCACGTGGGCTGGCACCGAGCCGGCGAACGCGTTCTTGTCCCATCTGGAGGCGCGGAGGTTCTCCCCGGCGACGGTGCGGGCCTATGCGTTCGACATCGTGTGCCTGGCGCGTTTCCTGGAAGAACGGGGCATCAGCCTGGGTGACCTGGTGCCGACCGATGTCTTCGACTGGATCGACTGGCAGTCGGCCCCGCGGCGGCGAGACGGCAAGGTCGTGCCGATCGGCGCTGGCCGGGGTGCGGCGCCCGCGTCGGTGAACAGGCGGGTTGCCGCGGCCCGGGCACTGTTTGAGTACCTGGTGCTGGCCGGTGCCCGGGCCGATAACCCGGTGCCGGCGCCCCGGCGCGGCCAGGGGTTGCGGCCGAAGTCACGGGGCCTGCTGGGGCACCTGGGCCCGGGCCGGGTGCGGGGCGGCGGCAGGCTGGTCCGCCAGGAACGGCGGCTGCCGGAGTCGCTCGACCCGGCCGATGTGCTGGTGTTCGTAGAAGGCCTGGGGTCGCACCGGGACCGTGCGGTCGTGCTGGCCATGCTGCTGGGCGGGCTGCGGGCCGGGGAGGTCCGCCGGCTCCTGCTGGCCGATGTGGACCAGGGGCGCCGGCAGCTACGCGTGGTGGGCAAGGGCGGCCGGGAGAGGGCCGTCCCCGTCGATGGCGTGTTCTTCGCCGAGCTTGCCGCCTACCTGGCCCGCGAGCGCCCGCCGGGGCTTGCCACGCCGGAGTGTTTCGTGGTGCTGCACGGCCCGGCTGCGGGCCGGCCGCTCACCGAGGCCGGGATGCGCAGCATGTTCCGCTACCACCGGCAGCGCTCGGGCGCGCTCCGGGTGCGCCCGCACCGGCTGCGCCATACCTATGGCACCGAGCTGGCGGCGGCAGGCATCGACCTGCTGGCGTTGCGGCAGCTGATGGGTCACGCCTCCCCGGAAACCACCGCCGGGTATGTGCACCTGTCCGATGAGCATCTGGCCGCCGAGTACGCGGCAGCCCGGGCGGTGATCGGCCAGTGACCGCTCCGGTTCCCCGCTTCGTCACCGTCGGCGACCACCTTCTGGTCGAGGGTTATGCCCGGTTCTGCCACCAGATCGGTCTCCCGGACCGGGCCCTTCGGGAGAGGCTGCGCCTGGCCCGGCTGTTCCTCGCCGAGCATCCTGACCTCGGCGAGTGGATGACCCGGCCGACCAGGACCAGGCTGGCCGACCTGCGCCGCATCAAGGCGTGGCCGCTGCTGTCGTGGGCTGGGCTGTCCGGGCTGATCCGGCTGGACCTGGACCTGCTGGCCGCCAAGGACCTCGGCGGCATGAGCGCCTCGGTCCGCCAGCTATGGCCAGAAGAGCTTGAACGCCTGTGGGAGACCGCGCGTCGGCTCGGGTGGAGTTACTACTGGGCGCGCAGCGTCATCGACCAGTTCGTGCCAGCGGTCATCGCCTGGTCGCAGGCCACGATCCCCGGGATCGATGCCGAGATACTTGACGACTTCGCCGCGGCCCTCGGCGAGGTCACCAGCGCGTCGGCCACCACGCTCAAGCAGTGGCGCGGACGGCTGTTCGGCCTGCGCCAGCTGCTGTTCGAACACGGCCAGCTCCCCGAGCCGCCCAAACGCGGCCCGTCCGGGGCCTCGGCCGAAGAGCGGCTCGCCGTCGTCCCCGCTATTCAGATCCGCCGGGCCATGGCCCGCTACGTGAGCACCCGGGCCGCGGTACTGTCACGGTCCTCAGCGGACGGACTGGTCAACGACCTCATCCCCTTCGGGATATTCCTCGGCGAGAAGTTCCCCGCCATCGCCTCGCTCGCCCAGCTCGAACGCCACCACATCGAGGCCTTCCTGGCCTGGAACCGGACCCGGACCTGGCGCGGCCGGGTCGCCCGCGACCAGCAGGTCTCGGCCGCGGCGGTGCACGGCGCGGTGCTGACCGTCCGGAACTTCCTCGACGACATCACCTTGTGGGGCTGGGCCGACCAGCCCCGCCGCCGGCTCATCTTCGCCAGCGACGTGCCCCGCCTGCCACGGCCGCTGCCCCGGGCGCTAGCCCCAGACGCCGATGCCGCGCTCATGGCCGCAGCAGCAAGCCTCGATGACCTGTTCGCCCGTTCGGCGATCCTGCTGCTGCGGCGCTCCGGGCTGCGCCTGGGCGAGTGCCTCGACCTGGAGCTCGGCTGCGTCGTCGACTACGGGCCCACCGGCACGTGGCTGCGCGTCCCGCTCGGCAAGCTGGGCACCGAGCGAACCGTCCCGCTCGACTCGGCCACCGTGGCTGCTCTCGACGCCTGGGCTCGGCACCGCGGCCAGCAGCGGCCCCACCCCCATCCGCGCACCGGCAAACCTGCCGACTTCCTGTTCGCCGAGCACGGCCGGCGGCTCAGCGCCTGGCGGATCCGCGAGGGCCTGCGCACCGCCGCCGCCGCGGCCGCCCTGGCCGGGCCCGGCGGGCAACCGCTCAACGTGACCCCGCACCAGCTGCGTCACACCTATGCCACCGAGCTGGCGAATGCCGGGATGAGCCTGCAGGCCCTGATGGCCGTCCTCGGCCACGTCACACCCGAGATGACGCTGCGCTACGCCACCCTCGCCTCGCCGGCCCTGCGCTCGGCCTACGACCAGGCCATCGGCAAGGTCCGCAAGACCCTGCCCATCGCCCCCGCCGGGCAGCCGATCGTGCCCGCCAAGGTGGACTGGATCGCCTCGGAGTTCCTCAAGACCCGCGTGGCCCACGGCTACTGCTCCCGCCACCTCGCCGCCGGCGCCTGCCCCTACGCCAACATCTGCGAAACCTGCGACAACTTCGTTCCCGGCCCCGAGCACCTGCCCGCCCTGCGCGACCAGCTCTCCGACCTGCGCCAGCTACGCGCCGACGCCGGGCACCGCGGCTGGGACAGCGAGGCCAAGCGGCACGGCCGGGTCATCAGCGCACTGGAACACCACTGCAGCCGCCTCGAAAACACGACCCAACTTCCCAGCTCCCCTTGACAAGATCACAATGGCCGGTTAATCGAGTCGACGTTCGCCACCGTCCGGCTGCGGACGAAGGTCACAAAGGGCCACGGGTCCAAGGCCGCCGCCCTGGCGATGGCCTTCAAGCTGATCGAGTCCGCCCAGCGCCGCTGGCGCATGGTCAACGCACCCCACCTGGTCGCGCTCGTCCGCGCCGGGGCGACCTTCGTCAACGGCAAGCTCGTCGAACGACCCGAGGACGAGGCCGCCCAGGCGGCCCAGCCGGAAGCCGCCTAAAAGGATCTTGATCCACAGGTATTGACAATTACTCGCACTGGCTGAGCGCTGACCGATGGTCACAATGGCGCCGGTCGTGGCTCGCCAGGACTGTCAGCCACAGCCGGTAGCGTTGCCGTCATTAGCCGGATATGCGAGGAGATGCATCATGAGCAGCCAGCTGGCCGGACGCCCGACCGTCACAGCGTTACCCGCAGGCCGCGGCCGGGGACCCGGCGGGCCGCCGGCGGGCTTGCCGCTGCCGCCCGGCCGGTGCCCGGCTGCGGCGATCAGATCGACCGCACCCGCCTGATGTGCCGCCGCGACTGGTACCTGGTGCCCAAGCAGCTGCGCGACCGGGTATGGGCGACCTGGCACTGCGGACAAGGAGCTGCCAGCTGCGAGCACCAGCAAGCAGTGCTGAACGCGATCGCCGCCTGCCGCGTCGCCCGGCTGCCAGGCTGCAGACGCCAGCTCATCCGGTTCCGGCTCTTGCCCGGTCCCGGCCAGCGCCGTGACCCAGCCGGCTAGGTGATCAAGGAATTCCCGGGCTGCGGTCCTGCGGCCGGCGGCCAGGCACGGCCAGGCACGCGGCAGGCCTGACGCCGGCAGCTGCCGGCACCGAAACCTGACTCGGCGGCCGCGTCCGGCAAACGCGCGGCCGCGCTGGCCAGCCGTGGTGCGCGCTTTTGGTGTCTTCGTCATATTCGGGCCATCGAATGTCATAGGTGATCGATAGCGGCGCGCACCAGGCTCTCAGGCAGCGTGTCGCCAGATGCCCGCGCGAGGACCACCAGCCACCGGGTATCGGCTAGTCCCATGGCGATGATGCTCGTTCGCCGCCCGATCGCTGACTGTGGCGGAATCTGATCACGGACGGGCTCGCCGAGCCGCCTGGGCGGCCCTCAGCTCAGTGCCGATGTAGAGGCTGCCCGTCCGTGGGCGGGGATTGTGTGCCCGCCAATCGGAGCGGACAGCGCTCAGCTCCGACCCTTCCGCACATGCCGATGAGCATGCCGTCTATTGCTGTCGATCGGTAAGTCTTTGCCGAACGTGGACGTACGGCTAATGTGCATGTCTTAAGTTGATATAAAGCAGGATTCTATCCCTTGTTCTTACAGCTGACGTCGATAACGAAGTATGACAGATCTGAACGATCTCGAGTTAGGAAGACGGTCTTGATTCTTTGATTTTATCTCGGTTCTCCGCAAAGGTCGTTTCAGGCCAGCGGCATTACGGCCGTCTGGGTAGTAAACCCTAGCGTTAACCGCCACATCAGGGAAAATTACCTCGTATATGTTCGACGTTACGCGGGCGAAGTGACGTGCGGCATCAGCAGGCATCGGGCGTTTCCCGCTGCTTCGCGTGAGGAGTTCCGCCACCAGCGTCTGAAGCCCCTTGAAGGCTGTATAATCTTGGTGCCCCGAATAACTCCATGGAAGTGGTTGGTCTTTCCTTATCGCTAGGCGCAGCTGGTGATAAGCTTGCCGCAGCGCCCCGAGCGCGTCTAGCTCCGTCTCATTCAACTCCCGTTCTGTGACGATCTTCGTTAGTAGCGCCTCAACGCTACCCTCCGCCGCAGTAGCACGCAGCAGCAGATCCCAGTCGGTGTGCGGAGGGGCAACGGAGCGGTCCGTCAAGTGACAGTAGCGATTCCAAGCCTTCCAGACGGCATAGAACTCACCGTAGCAGCGGTATAGCTCTCCGAGCGCCGACATATCGAGTTCCCGCCGCTTCCGCGCACGTTCCCAGCGATCAGTCACTCTTTGGCCAATGAGCCAGCCAGCGATCAGGGTAATGAGCACCGCGACAATCGGCGTTACGGCATTGATCCAGTCCGCTGTGGTCACTGTCCGCTCCTTTGCCACGTTCCGATCAGCACTCGAAGACCCAAGTCATAATAATTATGAACTCAGCGCTACGATCGCAGTCACCGTCGCCGACCTGCGCAGGCGGGCCCGCGGATAGCTGACGGCTGGCCCGCTCGGAGTGAGCGCAACCAAGCTTCCCCCCTCTTCGGCAGAGCCCATTCAAGCAGCGCATCCTCCGCTGCCGCTGACCGGAGGGTCATCCCAACCGAGCACACCGCTTATGATCAAGTCCGAGTTGGATTAGGCTACTTTTACGGCAGCTGTAGTTCGTTGTGATCACGGTGTTTCCTCGGCATAGGCGTTCCAGCGTTGGTGGGCTTGGCGGGCGCGGTATTGGTGGCGGCGTCGCCAGGCCGACCAGTGGAGCCGGTGTGCCCGGTCTCGCCGGGGCGGGGGGATGACGATGTCGCGCAGGAGCCGCAGCAGCTCCGGGACGGTGATCGGGATCAGCCCGGCGTCCAGGTCTGAGCCGGCGTCTTGCTGGCGTTGCACGGCGACAGCGACCGCGAGGTAGATGTAGGCCAGCAGGCAGATCGCGGTCCAGCGGTGCCAGGACGTCCAGCGGATGACCTGTCCGGCGTCCAGGCCGGTGCTCTGCTTGGCGAGTTGGTGATCTTCTTCAATCCGCCAGCGGCTGACCGCGATCGCGATCAGCCGGGACAGCGGGACCGGTTCGGGTGTCCAGCACCGGTAGAACGACAGCTGGCCGGTGTAGCGGTGCCGCCGGGACAGCAGCACGCTGTTCCCGCCGCCGTGCCCGTCGGGCGTATCGTCGCTGGTCACCTCCAGCATCGCCCAGTCGTAGTGACGGGTGCCCTTGGTCCCCGAGCCGGTGCGCATCCGGTGCCAGGCGTGAGGAGGAATCATGCGGGCAGCTTCGGCCGCGGTCACGGTCCGGCCCGAGCCGGCCGTGACGGCGTGGTTGGCGCGGACCGCCATCACATAGCCCATCCCGCGCTGGCGGATGCCGCGGCGCAGCTCACGGCCGCCATATACCTCATCGCCCCTCACGAAGGCGGCGCGGATCCCGCGGGAGTGCGCGCGTTCCAGCAACGTGCCAGCCAGCTGCGGCTTGGTGGCGAACATCACCTCCTCGGGGATGCCAGCCAGCTCGCGGTGTTCCCCGTCAGCGGCGCAGCCTTCGGGCAGGTACAAAGCGCGGCCAATCAGCGCATGGCCGCGGCTGGTGGCATAGGTCAAGGTGACCGTCACCTGGCACAGCGCGATACCGCCGGTCGTGCCGCTGTACTGGCGGGCCGCTCCGGCCGCGCCGGCAGAGGACTTCTCATCGGCCGTCTCATCCACGATCAGCACCGCGTCCCCGTCATCGAGGTGCCCGGCCGCCCAGGCCGACGCGATGTCCACCGCCCGCTGGTCGTCCCAGACCGCGCGCGACAGCAGGTGCTGCAGCCGGTGCGGCCCGCGATGCCCGGCCGCCTCGGCGATCGTCCAGCAGTTGTGATCGTCCAGCTCCATCAGCAGCCCGCTCACCATCTGGCCGCAGGACTGCCGGGTCTCCCGCCGGGGAAAGCACCCGGCCACCCGCCCCAGCAGGTCCGCCAGCAGCGCGGACCGGGCATCATCCGTTACCGTGGCAGCAGCGGCTGCCGCCTCTTGATTGTGTCTCACAACCCGTCATGATCGCGGCAGCCGCACCTCTACGCGATCATTCACCTGACCTGCACCAACACGCTACGGTCACGAACTACTGCTGCCGTAACTTTGCTACGGCACCCTGCTCCGTTACATGGTCGAGCACGCCGACGATGTCCACCAGGCAGGCGAGGTCACGCTCGACTTCACCGACGGTGATCAGTGCCCTTCCGCGGCCCTGACGATCACCACTGTGGGCAATCCTGTTCCTGCGTTGAGTAATAGCCTCGAGGGCTGTCTCGGAAGAACCCTTGGCCACGCCTCGCTTTGCATCAACGGTGGCCCAGACCTTAGGAACGCCAACCATGCTCATGAGCATGCCTATAGAAGATGGAGATGTACTTGCCTTCAGGAGCACCTGGTCCGCGATAAGGTCGCGTAGCCCCCAGTTCTTACGCTGATACGATTGCACCTTGAGATACTGCTGCACTGTCATAGTCAGCTCTAGGAGACGGGGAGGCTTCTCTTTTGCGCGAAGCACAGGGCCCAGCAACTCCATCGTCCTGTCCGCCACGTAAGTCTCGACCGCTGCACACCCTGCGACGAGCGCTTGTCTCAAGAGGGGTCTGAGGTTCTCGTGTATGAGGCTGCCTCTGAGGTGCGCTGAGCCAGGCTTGAAGGTGATGAAGACTTGTTGGTTCTCCAGGCACTCAAGAGCTGAATGTTTCGCCTTTGGTATTCGCAGAGCGGTGCCGATACGCGTACGCAGTTCAGCCCGCATGCGGTAAATACGTTCGTTTTCAAGTAGCTTGGCAATCGAGACCAGAGTCTCAGCATCATTCATATTGAGGTTGAAGGCTTCGCGAGATTTCGGCTTTCGGACACCTGTCATATAACAATCTCCATCAGCGGCGCGGGTTGAATGACCGCGCAAGCTATCGTTCTTATGGAGGGAACATTACAAGACCCGGCCACCGCAGGATAGTTATTGGCCAAGACGCACGGATCAGATCCCAGCCGATTGATCGATGCGACCAACCGGGTCGCAGCACTTCGGCGGCATCCGCATCTGCCGCGATGAGGTACGTCGCGTTGCGAGTGCTGCAGGGCAAAGTCATGCAGAGCGCGACCGCGCGACCGCGGGTCCAGTTGATCAAACGTGCGGCCGCGTCACGGTTACTCGCTGGGGCCGATCCAGCACAACCCCGGCACGGCCTTGCGACGGGGCGGACTGGCGAAGCCGTCGCCTCCTGCCAGGACACGCTGCCATCTTCCGCGAGGAAGGTGACCAGTGCCAAGGCAGGCCTTCAGCTGGGAAACTGGCACGCGTGGTGTTTGTCGCCGACGATCTCGCGGCGTGGCTGACCGGGGTGCTCGCCGATGCGGGCCGCAAGAAGCTGACCGCGCTGCTTCTGGGTACCGACCACGAGCGGGCGCTGCGCCAGGCGGCCACCGCCGCGGTCCAGCGCACCGCTGCCCAGCTGCGCCCCGGCGACGAGGCTCAGGCCGCCGAGCTGGCGATGGTGGTCAGCGAGGTCTTCCACGAACCGGTACCACGTGCGCCGCTGGCGGGTCATGCGACCGTGCTGGAGGCCCTGGATGCGGGGATCGCCGGGCAGCTGGCGGTGCTCGATGATGCCAGCCTGACCGGCACCGGGCAATCGTCGGCGGGCGTGCTGGGGGTATCAGGCTCGGCAGTGGCGGGCGCGCTGACCGGTCACCTGCTGCGCGAGATCGTGACCCGCGGCGCCGGGGGCGGGCCGCTGTTCTGGTTGGCCTCCCAGCTGAACGACGACGTGGCCCACCTGCAGGGCCAGCGGCTCGAAGCCATGCTCGGGCAGCTGGCCGATGACGTCCGCCAGGCGCTGGCCCGGCTGGATGCCGCTCGCGGCGTGGCGGCGGCGCCGACCGCGCTGGCGCAGCTGCCTGCGGCGGCCTTGGGGTTCACCGGCCGCGACGGCGAGCTGACAACCCTGGTCGGGCTGCTGGACCCGAGCGGTGCGGGCGGACCGGTTCTGGTGTCGGCGGTGGCCGGGCTGGCGGGTGTAGGCAAGACCACCCTGGCCGTCCAGGCAGGGCACACCGCCCGGGAGCATGACTGGTTCGGCGGCGGTGTGCTGTTCCTCGACCTGCACGGATACGACGACCAGCGCGTCGAGCCCGGCCAGGCGCTGGACGCCCTGCTGCGGGCGCTGGGGGTGCCCGCCGAGCACATCCCGCCGACCGCCGAGGAACGCGCCGCGCTGTACCGGTCAGTCCTCGCCCAGATCACCGAACCGGTGCTAGTGATCGCCGACAACGCCTCGTCCGAGGCGCAGGTCCGGCCGCTGCTGCCCGGCGCCGCGCGCCACAAGGTACTAGTGACCTCCCGGCACACCCTGGCGGGGCTGGGCGCCCGGCTGGTGGACGTGACGGTCCTGGATAAGCAGGCGGCGGTCGACCTCCTCGGTAACGCGTTGCGGGCTGCCCGCCCCGGCGACGACCGGATCAGCGGTCACCCGGACGCGGCGCGGCGGCTGGCGGAAACGTGCGGGGGGCTGCCGCTGGCGTTGCAGATCACCGCGGCACTGCTGATCACCGACCCGGCGCTGACCGCGGCCGAGCTGGCGGGCGACCTGGCCGCCGAATCAGCGCGGCTTCAGCTACTCGCGTACGACGACGGCAGCGGCACCCGCGCGCCCTCGGTCGCCGCGGCGTTCGAGCTGTCCTACCGCAGGCTCGACGACACTACGGCACGGGTGTTCCGGCTGCTGCCGGTCAACCCCGGCTCCGATATCTCCACTGCTGCGGCGGCGGCGCTGGCGGACCTGCCTGGCAAGCAGGCCCGGGCCGTGCTCGCCGACCTGGCCCGGGCGCACCTGGCCGAGACCGTGCCCGGCGCGCCAGGCCGGTGGCGGATGCACGACCTGGTCCGCCTGTACGCCGGCCGTCTGTCCGAGCACGCCGAGGGTGATGGCCGCGAGCAGGCCCGCGACCGGCTGCTGGCGTACTACCTGGACACCGCGGAGGCGGCCGACGATCACCTGCGGGCGCTGCCAGGGACGACGGTGCCGGATCGGTTCACCGGCCGGGAGGATGCGCTGGGCTGGCTAGATGGCGAGCGGGCCAGCCTGGTCGCCGCGCCTGCCATGGCCGCCGCCACCGGCCGCGACCAGGCCGCGCTACGGCTGCCGCTGGCGCTGGCCAGGTACCTGGAGTGGCGGCGCCGGTTCGACGACTGGCTGGCCATCGCCGCGGTCAGCCTGGATGCGGCCTGGCGCCTGGGCGACCGCCGGGGTGAAGGCGACGCGCTGACCATCCTTGGCCTCGTCCTGGGCTATGCGCGCCGGTTCGAGGAGGCCATCACCGCGCACCAGGACGCCGCCGCCATCTACCGCCAGACCGGCGACCGCCATCGCGAGGGCATGGCGCTGGGCAACCTCGCTCTCGCCCTGCAGGGGGTGCGCCGGTTCGAGGAGGCCATCACCGCCTGCCAGGACGCCGCCGCCATCTTCCGCCAGACCGGTGACCGCCAGAGCGAAGGCAGCGCGCTGGGCAACCTCGGCATCGCCCTACGTGATGTGCGCCGGTTCGAGGAGGCCGTCACCGCGCACCGGCACGCCGCCGTCATCTACCGCGACACCGGCGACCGCCACGGCGAAGGCAGCGCGCTGAACAACCTCGGCAACGCCCTGCGCGAGGTACGCCGGTTCGACGAGGCCATCACCGCCCACCAAGACTCCGCCGCCATCTGCCGCGACACCGGCGACCGCCACAGCGAAGGCAACGCGCTCGGCAACCTCGGCCTCGCCCTGGTCGAGGTGGGCCGGTTCGACCAGGCCATCACCGCCCACCAAGACTCCGCCGCCATCTGCCGCGACACCGGCGACCGCCAGAGCGAAGGCGGCGCGCTGAACAACCTCGGCCTCGCCCTGGCCGAGGTGGGCCGGTTCGACCAGGCCATCACCGCCTGCCAGGACGCCGCCGCCGCCTACCGCGACACCGGCGACCGCCACGGCGAGGGCGCAGCGCTGGGCAACCTCGGCCTCGCCCTGGCCGAAGTGGGCCGGTTCGACCAGGCCATCACCGCGCACCAGGACGCCGCCGCCATCTACCGCGACACCGGCGATGAGCACAGCGAGCGCGTCGCGCTGGGCAACCTGGAGGCAGCCAAAGCCGCGCAGCAGGCCAGGGACTGACGATCGCAGGTACTGCAAACGAGATCTGGTGGCGGCATCCGGCGAACGCGCAGTCGCCCTGGTCAGCCTTGGTGCGCGCTTGTGGTGTTTTAGTCATGTACGGGCCGCCGGAGATGACCGCCCACCCGCGTTCCGCCAGCGCGGCCGCCACCTCCGTGGCGACGTGCCGGCCGTAGCCGGTTGCCGCGCGCGCTCCCACGACCGAGACCGAGCGCAGGCAAGCGAACCGCAAGTCCGCGCTGCCCTGCACCCACAGCACCAGCGGGCGGGCGTCGCCGAGCACGTCAAGCTGGGTCGGCCACTCCGGGTCGCCGGGGCACAGCAGCCGCAGGCCGACGCGTTCCCAGGCGGCCAGCTTGAAGTCGGTGGGAACCCGGCCGAGCCGCGCCGCCCACCGCTGCATCGCCCGGGCCCGCCCCGTGCCCTCGCCGCCCTCGGCGCCGGCTGGCGGCCTTGGCGGGCGGCCGTCGCAGACCGCGGCGAACACCTCCGCCGGACTTGACGTGCGCAACATCACGCCCAGCGTCAGGTCACCTGGCTCGGCCACGAAGCTCAGCGCGATGCGCGCGAACCGCTCCCGGTCGATCGTCGCATCCATCCGATCACCTCCGGCTCCTGACGGTGCCGGAGGCTCGCTCCCGGCCGCTGGCGGCCGGGAGCGGCTGTGGACGGGCCGGGCGGTCTCAGCCTCACTGGGGACGCGCCGTCCCAAGTGTCAGACCAGCCTGCTATTGCCGGGCACAGGCCCGGGTACCCACCCAGCCCGCTGGCCAGCCCGGAACTCGAAGCCGCTATCCTCGCGCTCCTCGGCGATGAGGCCGCGCCGCCCCCACGATGACGGAACCCCGGCTCACTGCGGGCGGGTCAGCGGTCGATCAGCGCGGCGGCGCGGACGGCGGCGGCGAGCGCGTCGGGCCGGCCGGTGCGCGCGTACACGTCGGCCGCGGTGTCCGCGAATTTGATCACATGCTCGTCGCCGTGCTCGACCGCCCGCGCGAATGCTTCCTCGGCCGCCTGCGGGCCGGCGCATCCGGCAGCTCGGCCCGGCTGGCCGGGGTGGCGGGCGCGTAGATGGCGGTCAGCGCGGCGGTCGCGGCCCAGGACGCGGCGACGCTCGGCGCCCACAGCGGCGTGTCCAGGGCGGGAAGCGTGCGCAGGATCGCGTTCGGGGCGGTCGCCGAGTGCACGAGCATGACGCCGTTGCCGTGCCCGTACCACAGGTACCGGGTGGCGGCGGCATCGACCAGGCCGGCCAGCCAGGACCTGAGCCCTTCGGCGGAGGCCGGCAGGCGCGGCGCGGCTACCGCGGCCGGCCAGCCTGGCAGCTCGGCCAGCCGGCCGAGGCGGTCGCGGACGCTGCCTGACTGGTCGGCGATCCGCGGGACAGCCGCCAGCGCCTCGGCCGCCGTAGGCCCGGCCGGAGCCGCTGCGGGCTCGGCCCCGGCCGGGTCCGCGGCCGCGCCGGACGCGGTGCCGAGGGACGGCACGGTGGCCGGGGCGCCGGGTACCGGTTGCCAGCGGGCGGCCCAGTAGGCCAGGCCATGGGCCAGCTCGGTGACGTGATCGGCGTCCTCGCCGTCTGCCCGCAGCGCCCGCACGGCGTGCCCGACCCGGATCACGCCATGGGTGGCGGCCGCGGCGACGCCGGGCAGCAGCCGCGGCCACCAGGTTTCCAGTGCCTCGCGCCACGGCTGCTCGGTGACCTCGCGCCGGAAGTAAGCGGTCCAGTCGGCGATGCGCCGCGGATCGCCCAGCGCCTCCTGCCAGTCGGCGCCGATCGGGCCGGTGCCGCGCGGGAATTCCTCCAGCCGCTCCATGTAGCCGTCAAGCCACTCCGGCACGCTCTCGGCGTGTCCGTGACGCACCATGGCCTCGGCGGCCATCGGCCCGTGGTTGGACAGCCAGCCGTCGAACTCCGGTCCCGTGGTGTGCAGCCGCTCGTATGCCTCGTCGAGTGTTCCTGTCGCGCCGGATGCCATGGCCACCTCCAGGAGGCTCCGGGCCCGCAGAGACCCGGGCCCTGTCTTCAGACTGCCTCGTCCGGGCCCCAGTTGAACAGGTCAGATCGATGTTAAAGCATTTGACAGCTAAGCATTAGATATCTATCTTTCTTTCCAGTGCCATCACCAGGCCACCTGGAAGGGGACAGGCCATGCCCGAGCAGGACAAGACCGAGGAAGAAATCCGCGAACTGAACCAGCGCTGGGCCCAGGCCGAGATACACGGCGACGTGGCCGCCCTCGACGCCCTGGCGGCCGATGGCTTCCGGCTGGTGGGCCCGGTCGGGTTCGTGCTGGATAAGCAGCAGTGGCTCGACCGTTACCGCCTCGGCGACTTCGTCACCGCCTCGTTGCGATTCGAGGACGTCGAGACGCGCCGGTACGGCGACACGGCCGTATCCATCGGCCGGCAGGTGCAGCAAGCGCAGTACCAAGGGCACCCGGCCAACGGCGAGTTCCGGACCACCCTGATCGCCGTGCGCGACGGCGGCCAGTGGCGGCTGGCCGGAGGCCAGGTCGGTCCCATCGGCGGCCCGCCGCCCTTCCCGCCACCGGGCGGCAGGCCCTAGCTCACATGTCCAGGCCGCCGTTGACGGCCCAGACCTGCCCGGTGATGTACGCGGACTCCTCCGCCGCCAGGAAGCTGACCACCCGGGCGACCTCGTCGGGCCGGCCGAGCCGTCCCAGCGGGATCTGGCCCCTGACCCGGTCCAGCGCCTTGTCCGGCATCCCGGTCAGCATGTCGGTAGCCACGAAGCCGGGCGTGACGGCGTTGACGGTGATGCCGGTGCCGTCACCCGGCGGACGTCCGGCCTTGTCCAGCTGGAAGATCGCCTCCCGGGCCAGCGACTTGGTCAGGCCGAACAGGCCCGACTTGGAGGCCGCGTAGTTGACCTGGCCGATGTTACCGGTCTCGCCGATGACCGAGGACACGTTCACGATCCGGCCCGTGCCGCGCCCGATCATGTGCTCCATCGCCGCCTGCGCGATGAAGAACGCGCCGGACAGGTTGATGGCGATTACCTTGTGCCAGTCATCGTCGGTCATCTTGGCCGCGGTCTTGTCGATCGCGATCCCGGCGTTGTTGACCAGGATGTCGAGCCGGCCGTGCTGGTCGATCACCTCGGTGACGACGCGGCGGCAGTCGTCGGGGACGCCGATGTTTCCCTCGTGCACCGTGAACTGCCCATCGGGATGCTCGGCCCGCATGCCGGCCGCGAACTTCTCGGCGGCCTCGCGGTTACGCCGGTAGCCGGCCGCCACGGCCGCGCCGTCGTCGGCCAATGCCTGGCTGACGGCCGCGCCGATGCCGCGGGTGCCGCCGGTGACCAGGGCTACCCGGAGCCCGGGCCGGGCGTGGTCCGTGCCGTCGCGGCGCGGTCGAAGCTGCTGTGCTGACGTCATCGCTTGCTCCCTTCCGCCGCCTGCTGCAGGGCTGCCACCACCGACGGGTCGGCGAGCGTGCTGACGTCGCCGAGCTCGCGGCCGTCGGCGATGTCGCGCAGCAGCCGGCGCATGATCTTCCCGGACCGGGTCTTCGGCAGGTCGGCGGCCCAGATCACCCGCTGCGGCCGGGCGAACTTACCGATCTGCGCCGCCACGTGCTCGCACAGTTCCCCGGCCAGGTCCGGGCCGGGGTCAACTCCGCCGGCCACGGTCACGTACGCGACCACCGCCTGGCCGGTCATGTCGTCGGTCACCGCAATGACCGCGGCCTCGGCGACTTCCGCGTGGCCGACCAGCGCTGACTCGATCTCCGCGGTGGACAGCCGGTGCCCGGACACGTTGATCACGTCGTCGATCCGGCCGGTGATCCAGAAGTAGCCATCCTCATCCCGGTGGGCGCCGTCCCCGGCGAAGTAGGTCCGCGGCCCGAACCGGGAGAAGTAGGTCTCTACATAACGGTCCGGGTCGCGGTACAGGGTGCGCAACATGCTGGGCCAGGGCCGGGTGAGGACCAGCAGCCCGTCCCCCTCGGTGACCTCGTGGCCGTCCTCGTCGACCAGGCCGGCGGCTACGCCGGGCAGCGGTCGGGTGGCCGAGCCCGGCTTGGCCGGGGTCAGGCCGGGCAGCGGCGCGATCATGATGGCCCCGGTCTCGGTCTGCCACCAGGTGTCGACCACCGGGCACCCCTCGCCGCCGATGACCGAGAAGTACCACAGCCACGCCCGCGGGTTGATCGGCTCCCCGACCGTGCCGAGCAGCCGGAGCGAGGAGAGGTCGTGCTTGCCGGGATACTCCTCCCCCCACTTCATGCAGGCACGGATGGCCGTGGGGGCGGTGTAGAAGATCGAGACCCGGTACCTCTCGACCACCTGCCACCAGGCGTCCTTGTCCGGATAGTCCGGCGCGCCCTCGTACATCACCGAGGTGGCGCCGTTCGCCATCGGGCCGTACACGACGTACGAGTGCCCGGTGATCCAGCCGACGTCGGCGGTGCACCAGAACACGTCCCGCCCGGCGTCGAGATCGAAGACCATCGCGGCCGTGGTGGTGACCCCGGTGAGATAACCGCCGGTCGTATGCACGATGCCCTTGGGCTTGGCCGTGGAACCGGAGGAGTACAGCAGGAACAGCGGGTGCTCGGCCTCCATCGGCTCGGCCGGGCACTCCGGCTCGGCCTCCTCGAGCAGTTCGTGGTACCAGTGGTCCCGGCCTTCCTGCATCTCGCACGGCGCGCCGGTCGCCTGGACCACGATCACCGTGTGCAGCGAGTCCAGCCCGGCGATCGCCTCGTCCACCGCCTGCTTGACCGGCGCGGTCTTGCCCCGCCGCCGCGCCCCGTCCGCGGTGATGAGCGCGGTGGCCCGCGACACCTCCATCCGCTCCCGCACGGCGGACGGCGCGAAGCCGCCGAACACCACGTTGTGCGGCGCGCCGATCCGGGCGCAGGCCAGCATGGCCACCACGACCTCGGGAATCATCGGCAGGTAGATGCCGACGATGTCCCCCTTCGCGACGCCCCGGGCCTTCAGCGCGTTGGCGAGGCGCTGGGTGTCGGCGAGGATCTCGCCGTACGTCAGGGAGCGCTCCTCGCCCTGCTCCCCGTACCAGCGGAAGGCGACCCGGTCGCCGTGGCCGGCCTGCACGTGCCGGTCCAGGCAGTTGTAGGACGCGTTGAGCGCTCCGTCGGCGAACCAGGTGTAGAAGGGCGGGTTGCTGTCGTCGAGCACGGCCTGGAACGGGGTGTCCCAGTCCAGGCGCTGCCGAGCCTGCTCCGCCCACCAGGCCGGGGCGTCGGCCTCGGCCTGCGCGTAGATGGCGGGATCGGTCACCTGGGCGCGCGCGGCAAAGTCGGCGGGCGGCAGGACCGTCGCGGGTTCCAGCGGCTGGTCCGGTTCCTGCATCGGCGGCGCGGTCGAGGTCGGTGAGGGACGTGCCTGCATAACGGGCTCCTCCTTGGATAGCAGGCGGATCAGGCCATCGCGATATCCCGGCACACCGGACGCGGCGGCGGTCGCGATCGCCCGAGTCGTGTAGATCGGCGGTGCAGCGCACCGACCGGGCGTTGAACTGTTTACGCTTCCCCGCGGGCAGAGCCGAAACCTCTTCCCGGGCAAAACCTCGGGCCAAGCCGACGGCCCGACCACGTTTGACGGGCGCGGTTCGGGGTTAACGGAGCGATAGGGCCGAGCTACACCCCCCCAGGGCCGCCCACCTGCTCGGCACGCTCGCAGCCGCCATTGCCCGGCCGGGCCTCACCAGGTCCGGCCCTAGGCCGGCAGGCTGCCCGCCCGGCGGCGACTTACAGGCGAGGTGACTCGTGACAGCGTTCGTGGTCAACCGGCACGGTCGGCTGGTGTTCCCGGACAACTTCCTCGGCGAGCTGGACTTCTCGGTCCTCGACACGCTCGACCAGTTCACCGCGGTGATCGGGCGGGATTTCGAGGCCAAGGCGCCGACCGGGACCGACATCCTGGCCCGCGTCGACTCCGGGTCTTACCCGGGGCGCTTCGAGTTGCTGCGCGACCTGGGCCAGAACCTGTTCTGGGCCAACCGGTACACGATCCCCATGTTCGACCGGCGGCCGACGCGCTGGCGTGACCTCGCCAAGCACCGCGACGACGTCTTCCTGGCGGTGCTGACCCCCTGGGAGGACAGCGAGCGCAAGGTGGCCGCGGTCGAGCACGCCTTCAGAGAGCTGCCGGCCACGTGGGACGCCGAGGCCGAGACCCGGGTCTTCGACCTGCTCTTCGACCTGTTCCGCAACAAGCTGTACCACGCCACCGAGTTGCCGCCGATCAAGCCCACGGTGGCCGAGTTCACCGGCCAGCCCGACGCGCTGACGTGGGTCATGCCCGAGTACGACCCCGACTACCCGGTGTTCCGGACCGAGGACATCGTCGACGCCCAGGAGAAGGTTCCCGAGCTGGAGGCGCTGCTGCGCTGGGCGATGGTGCTGCACAACCAGTACCCGTGGGACCGATCCCGCGCCGAGCTGCGCGGGCCCGCCGCGATCGGGGACGACGACTTCGTGGTCGCGCTGCACCCCCGCAACCGCGACGTGATGGACTTCATCAGCCGGGTCAAGCGCTCCGCCGCGGGCGGCCGCGGCGCCGCCGCTCCGGCCCGGCGCGAGCCGGCCCAGGCCGTCGCGCCTGCCGCCCCCTACCCGCCCGTGCGGGTGCGCGAGGCCTTCGCGGTCCAGCCCCGGCTGGAGTCGCTGGCGATCGTGCGCGGCGAGCACGTCTGCGACAACGCCGACATCATCCGCAACGCCAGCTTCTCCTGGTCGCCGATGAGCGCCGACGAGATCAGCACGAAGACCGGCATCGAGCAGCGCCGCTACACCAGCCGCGAGCCCGAGGAACTGGCGCTGCCCGCGGCCCGGGCCGCCCTGGCCAAGTCCGGCCGCTCCCGGGAGGAGATCGGCGCCGTGCTCGTCAGCACCTGCACGAGCAACCGGCTGATCCCGTCGATCGCCTGCTGGCTGTCCGGCGAGCTCGGCCTGCTGCAGACGCACGCCTCGGCCGACCTGGTCGCGGCCTGCGCGGGTCTGCCCTACGGGCTGGCCGAGGCCGTCCGGCAGCTGCAGGAGGTCCGGCGGCCCGTCCTGCTGGTCTGCGTGGAGAAGTTCTCCGACAAGATCGGCGGCGTCCGGCCCTCACGGATGATCTTCGGGGACGGCGCCGCGGCGATGGTCATCGCCCCGGCCCCGGACGGGGCCGCCGGGGACGTGGAGGTCGTGCAGACCTACGCGAGCGGGCCACACAGCGAGGTCAACTCGATCATCTGGCCGAACCCGGAGTTCGACAACGCGATCACCGTGTACGGTCCCGAAGTCAAGTCGCTGGTGGGGCGCTACCTGGCCCAGATGCTCGACGAGCTCGGCGCCCAGCCCGATCCGGACGACCCCGGCCGGACGCTGCTGGAGAGCATCGAGCTGATCGTCCCGCACCAGGCCAACAAGACGATGATCCTCAACCTGGCCGGGAAGGCTGGGCTGTCTGCCGACCAGCTGTACTTCAATGTTGACAAGATGGGCAACGTGTCAGCGGCAAGCATTCCCATCGCGGTCCATGACGCCGTGCGCGACGGCGTGATCACCCGCCCGACCCGGGTCTTCGCGCCCGGCTTCGGGGCGGGCGCCGTCGGCGGTTACGCGGTCATGCGCATCGACCCCGCGATCGTCGCCGACGAGGTTGTGCTGGACGTCCAGGAGACACAACGGGACGCCGGGTCTGCGGCACCGCCGGGACGGGCCACCGCGGGCACCACCGACGACGTGCGCGCGGCGTTCGGCGAGTGACCAGATGAGCCAGGGAACCGGGGCCGCCTTCAGCCGCCTCGCGGTCGTCAACCGGGGCGAGCCAGCGATGCGGCTGATCAACGCCGTCCGGGAGTGGAACGCCGAAGGCCGCCCGGCGCTGCGCGTCATCGCCGTGTACACCGCCCCCGACCGGCACGCGATGTTCGTGCGCGAGGCCGACGAGGCGGTCCTGATCGGCCCGGACGACCAGGACGAGGGCTCGTTCGCGGCCAGCCCCTACCTCGATTACGCCGAGCTGGAGCGGGCCTTGCGGCAGTGCCGGGCCGACGCGGTGTGGCCGGGCTGGGGGTTCGTGTCGGAGAAGGCCGAGTTCGCCGAGCTGTGCGACCGGCTCGGGATCACCTTCGTCGGCCCGTCGGCCGAGGTCATGCGCAAGCTCGGCGACAAGATCGAGTCCAAGCGGCTGGCCGAGCAGGTCGGCGTGCCGCTCGCGGCCTGGAGCGGCGGCCCGGTGGCCAGCCTGGAGGAGGCCCGCGAGCACGCCGAGACGATCGGCTACCCGCTGATGGTCAAGGCCACCGCGGGCGGCGGCGGCCGCGGCATCCGGCTGGTCGGCTCCGCGGAGGAACTCGACGAGGCCTTCGAGCGCGCGAGCTCGGAGGCGTCCAAGACCGCCGGGGACGCGACCGTGTTCCTGGAGCGGGCGATCCGCGGCGGGCGGCACGTCGAGGTGCAGGTGGTCGCCGACGCCGCCGGAACGGTGTGGACGCTCGGCGTCCGCGACTGCAGCGTGCAGCGCCGTAACCAGAAGGTCATCGAGGAGTCCGCGTCGACCGCGCTGGACGGCGAGCAGGAGCAGGCGCTGCGTTCCCACGCGGCTGACCTCGTCCGGGCGGCCGGTTACGTCAACGCCGGGACCGTTGAGTTCCTCTACGAGCCCAAGGAACGGCAGATGTCGTTCCTTGAGGTCAACACCCGGCTGCAGGTCGAGCACCCGGTCACCGAGGCCACCACCGGCACCGACATCGTCAAGCTGCAGCTGCACATCGCGGCGGGCGGGACGCTGGCCGCGGTCGCCGACGCGGCACCGCCGACCTTCGGGCACGCCATCGAGGCCCGGCTCACCGCCGAGGACCCCGAGCGCGGCTTCGCGCCCGCGCCGGGCCGGATCGAGCACCTGGCGCTGCCCGCTGGCCCCGGCATCAGGGTCGACACCGGGGTCGCCGCGGGCGACGTCATCCCGCCGCAGTTCGACTCCATGATCGCCAAGGTGATCGCCTGGGGACGGGACCGCGGCGAGGCCCGGGCCCGGCTTTCCCGCGCGGTCAAGCAGACCGCCACGGTGATCCGCGGCGGCACCACGAACAAGGCCTTCCTACTCGACCTGCTGGACCGGCCGGATTTCGTGCACGGTGAGGTCGACACGACCTGGCTCGACACGATGATGGCCGACGGCTACACCCCGCCGCGGCGGCTCGACGTCGCCCTGCTCGCCACGGCTGTCGAGGCCTACGACGCGCACGTGAAACGCCAGCAAGCCCGCCTGTTCGCCTCCGCGGAGCGGGGAAGGCCGGAGGTCAGCCACGAGACCTGGCATCAGGCCGATGTCCGTGCGGACGGGGAGTCCTACCGCCTGCGGGTGTCCCGCAGCCGCCCCGCCCGCTACCACGTGGAACTGGACGGGGCGACGACGGTGGATGTCGACGTCGACCGCCCCGGCCCGTTCGAGCGCATGCTGCGCGTCGGCGACCAGGCCTTTGCCGTGCTCTCGGTGGCGCAGGGCCCGGACTACCTGGTCGAGGTCGACGGCGCGGTGCACCGGATATCCGGGGGCGAAGCTGGCCTGGTCCGCGCCCCGGCGTCGGCCATGGTGGTGGCCATCCCGGTCCGGGCCGGTGACCAGGTCGCGGAGGGCGACGTCGTCGCGGTCGTCGAGAGCATGAAGCTGGAGACGGCGCTGCACGCGCCGGCCGCGGGCCGGGTCGCCGAGGTGCTTGCCGAGGTCAACACCCAGGTCGAGAGCGGCACCAAGCTGGTCAGGATCGAACTCGAATCGGGCTCCGAGCCGGGCGGGGAGCCGACGTCGGGCCCGCGGGCCGACCTGAGCGCGCTGGCCGGCGCGGCCGCGGCGGACCGCGACCCGGCCGCGACGGCGGCCGACACGCTGGTGACGCTGCGCTCGCTGGTGCTCGGCTACGACATCGACGAGAGCGAGGCCTGGCTGCTGCGCAGGCTGGCGGCCGCGCGGGCCGACCTGCCCGCCGACGACCCGCGGCTGCTGGCCGGGGAGACCGAGATCCTGCAGATCTTCGCCGACCTCTCCGCGCTGTCGCGCAACCGCCGGGTGCCCGACGAGGCGGAGACCGACGAGGAGGCCGCGGTTGACGCCGAGGCCGCGCGCAACCCGCAGGAGTACTTCTACGCGTTCCTGCGCTCCCGGGACGCCGACACCGAGAACCTGCCCGAGTCGTTCCGGATCAAGCTGCGCCGGGCACTGGCCCACTACGGGGTCACCGACCTCGGGCCCTCGGAGGACCTGGAGCCCGCTCTGTACCAGATGTTCCTGGCCCACAGCCGCGCGCTCGTACACGCCCCGGTCGTATCGCAGTTCCTGCGGTGGCGGCTGCGGGATCCGCAGTCCCTGCCCGAGCAGGCCCGCGACGGCTACCGGCAGGTCATCGACCAGCTGGTGTCCGCCACCCAGCTGCGCCATCCGGCCGTCGGCGACCTGGCCCGGCAGGTCCGGTACCGCTGCTTCGACGCCCCGCTGGTCGCACAGGAGCGGGCGCGGGCGCAAGGGGAGGTGCTCGCGGAACTCGACAACCTCTCCGCCGACCCGCAGGCCCGGGCGGCCCAGATCGACGCCGTGGTCGCCTCGGGCGCGCCGATCCTCGGCGTGTTCGCCGAACGGCACCGCGCGGTCATGATCGAGGTAATGACCCGGCGGTACTACCAGATCAGGCCGCTGAGCCAGGTCCGGGTCACCGAGCAGGGCGACCGGCCGCTGCTGACCGCCGAGTACCACCACGACGGGCAGGACTACGTCCTGATCGCGACCGTGGCCAGCGGTACGGACACCGCCGCCGAGACCGACCTGCTCCAGTTGGTGGACAAGCTCTCGGCCGACCGCACCGTGCTGGTCGATCTCTACGTGACCTCCGAGACGCCCGAGGACGAAGCCGGGGGCCCGGACGCCCGGGCCGGGAGGATCCGGGACAAGCTCGGGATCATCCCGCCCGCCGTGGAACGGGTCGCGGTCGCGGTGCGCCGTCCCGAGGGTGCGGAGGACGGTGACGAGCCGGCCTGGTTCACCTTCCGGGGCGCGCCGGAGACCGGGGCGCCGGTAGAGGACCGCACACAGCGCGGCATGCACCCGATGGTCGCCGAGCGGCTGGGCCTGTGGCGGCTGTCGGCATTCGAGCTGACCCGGCTGCCCGCCGCCACCGACGTGCACCTGTTCCGCGCCCAGGGCCGCGAGGTCCCCGACGATCAGCGGCTTATCGCCCTCGCCGACGTCCGCGACCTGACCATCCTGCGCGACGAGGAGGGCCGGATCCGTTCCCTGCCGCAGGTCGAGCGGATCCTCGACGCCTGCCTGGACAGCATGCGCGCCGCCCGCTCCGCCGACCGCGCCCTGGCCCGGCTGGACTGGAACCGGGTCAAGCTCTACCTCTGGCCGGTCGCGGACGTGCCGCTCACCGAGCTCGACCAGGTCATCCGGTCGTTCGTCCCGCGCACCGCCGCGCTGGGTCTGGAGCAGGTGATGGTGCAGTTCCGGGCGGCCGACCCAGGTGACCCGGGCGCGGAACCCCGCGAGCTGATGCTGCGGCTGTACCGCCCGCCGGGCGCCGGGCTGACGCTGCGCCTCACCGATCCGCCGTCGGAGCCGCTGCGTGAGATGGACTCCTACACGCAGAAGGTGATCCGGGCCCGCCGCCGCGGCGCCGTCTACCCCTACGAGCTCATCCCGCTGATCACCCGCTCGCCCGACCGGGGCGGCGTCGCGGGCACGTTCACCGAATACGACCTCGACGAGACCGGCGCCCCGGTGCCGGTGGACCGGCCGCCGGGGTCGAACATCGCGAACGTGGTGCTTGGGGTCGTTAGCACGCCCACGCAGCGCTACCCGGAGGGGATGCGCCGGGTCGTGCTTATGGGCGACCCGACCAAGGCGCTCGGCGCGCTGGCCGAGCCGGAGTGCCGCCGGGTGCTCGCGGCCATCGACCTGGCGCGGCGCTGGCACGCCCCGATCGAATGGTTCGCGCTCTCGGCGGGCGCGAAGATCGCGATGGATTCCGGCACCGAGTCCATGGACTGGATCTCCCGGGTGCTGCGCGGGATCGTCGAGTTCACCGAGGACGGGGGCGAGATCAACGTCGTGGTCAGCGGCATCAACGTCGGCGCCCAGCCGTACTGGAACGCCGAGGCCACGATGCTCATGCACACCAACGGCATCCTGGTCATGACCCCGGACTCGGCGATGGTCCTGACCGGCAAGCAGTCGCTGGACTACTCCGGCGGGGTCTCCGCCGAGGACAACTTCGGCATCGGCGGCTATGACCGGATCATGGGCCCGAACGGCGAGGCCCAGTACTGGGCCCCCGACCTGTCGGCCGCCGTCGACGTGCTGCTCGCGCACTACGAGCACACCTACACCGCACCGGGCGAGCGCTTCCCCCGGCCGACCCCGACCGCCGACGCCGCCGACCGGGACATCTCCGCGTCGCCGCACGCCGGGCCGGGCTGCGACTTCGGCGTGCTCGGCGAGATCTTCGATCCCGCGACCAACGGCGAGCGCAAGAAGCCCTTTGACGTCCGCTCGCTGATGCGCGGCGTGATCGATGCCGACCAGCCGCCGCTGGAGCGCTGGACGGACATGCTCGACGCCGAGTCGGTCGTGGTGTTCGACGCGCACCTGGGCGGCCAGCCGGTCGAGCTGATCGGCATCGAGTCGCGCCCGCTGCCGCGGCACGGACCCTACCCGGTCGACGGCCCGTCGCAGTGGACGGCCGGGACGCTGTTCCCCCGCTCGTCGAAGAAAACCGCGCGGGCCATCAACGCGGCCAGCGGGAACCGCCCGCTCGTGGTGCTGGCCAACCTGTCGGGCTTCGACGGCTCCCCGGAGTCGATGCGCGCGCTGCAGCTGGAGCACGGCGCGGAGATCGGCCGCGCGGTGGTCAACTTCGACGGCCCGATCGTGTTCTGCGTGGTCTCCCGCTACCACGGCGGCGCCTTCGTGGTGTTCTCCGGCACGCTCAACGACAACATGGAGATCGCCGCCGTCGAGGGCTCCTACGCCTCGGTGATCGGCGGGGCGCCCGCCGCGGCGGTGGTGTTCGCCGCCGAGGTCAACAAGCGCACCGCCGCCGACCCGCGGGTCGCCGATCTGCAGGCCAGCCTCGCCGAGGTCACGGAAAACGGCTCCGACGCCGACGCGTCCCGGCTGCGCGCCGAGCTGGCGTCGGTCCGGCCCGCCGTGCACGCGGAGAAGCTGGGCGAGGTCGCCGACGAGTTCGACAGCGTGCACAGCATCGAGCGGGCCCGCAGCGTGGGCTCGGTCGACACGATCGTCCCCGCCCGCCGGCTCCGCCCCTACCTGATCGACGCCGTGCAGCGGGGGATGGACCGTGCGCTTGCCGCGCTCGGTGACGCATCAGACCCGGCCCGGAGCTGAGGCCGGGGTGGCGCACGCCGAGGCGGCCGACCCGGCCGAGTTCGCCAGGCGGATGGTCCACATGCTGAATGAGGCCACGCTGGCCCTGATGGTCAGCGTCGGCCACCGCACGGGGCTGTTCGACGTCATGGCCGCGATGCCCGCGGCGACGAGCGCCGAGATCGCCGCGGCCGCGGCGCTGGACGAGCGGTATGTCCGGGAGTGGCTGGCGGCGATGACGACCGGCAGGATCGTCGATCATGACGGCGCAGCGGGTTCCTTCTCGCTGCCCGCCGATCACGCGGCCTGGCTCACCCGGGCGGCCGGGGCGGACAACGTGGCCGTGCAGGCGCAGTACGTGGGGCTGCTGGCGCTGGTGGAAGATCAGATCGTGGACTGCTTCCGCCGGGGCGGCGGAGTCCCGTACTCGGCGTTCCCGAAGTTCCAGGCCCTCATGGCCGAAGACAGCGGCGCCGTCCACGATGCGACCCTGATCGACGTGACGTTGCCGCTGGTTCCCGGGCTGGTTGACCGGCTCGAGCGGGGCATCGACGTCGCGGACGTCGGATGCGGCGGCGGCCATGCCATCAACGTGATGGCCGCGGCGTTCCCCAGCTCGCGGTTCACCGGGTTCGACTTCTCCGACACCGGGCTGGCCCTCGCCCGGGCGGAGGCCGGCCGCAACAATCTCACGAACGCGCGGTTCGAGAAGCGCGATGCCGCCCGTCTTGGTGAGACGGCGCGCTTCGACCTGATCACGACCTTCGACGCGGTCCACGACCAGGCCCGGCCGGACCTGGTGCTCGCCGGGATCGCCCGGGCCCTGCGCCCGGGCGGCGTCTACCTGTGCGCGGACATCCGTGCTTCCAGCACGCTCTCGGAGAACCTGGACCACCCGCTCGGGCCGTTCCTGTACACCATCTCGTGCATGCACTGCATGACCGTCTCCCTCGCCGAAGGCGGGATGGGCCTCGGCGCGATGTGGGGAGAGCAAAAGGCACGGGAGATGCTCAGCGACGCGGGTTTCACCTCCATCCAGGCCGCGCACGTCGACGGCGACGTCGCCAACACGTATTACCTCGCCACCAGGGACTGAGGCCTGACCGGCGCCGCGCCGCGCTCAGTGGTTCATCACGCCCAGCCACAGGCCCAGCGCGTAGCTGATCTCGGCGGCCGTGGGCCGGGGTACGCCGCCGAGGTCGGCCACGGTCCAGGCCAGCCGGATGACGCGATCGACCCCGCGGGCGCTGACCTCACCCAGGTCCATCGCCCGCTCCAGCGGCGCCAGTGCGCCGGGCGCGGGCGCGTAGCGGCGCCGTAGTTCCCGCCCTGGTATCTCGGCGTTGAGCCGCCAGCGGGTGCCGCGCAGCCGGAACGCCATCCGCTGCCGGGCCGCCGCCACCCGCTCGGCCACCACCGCGCTGGGCTCGGTGAGCTTGCGGTCGCTGAGCAGCTCGGCCTTGCCGACCGGAAAGAACTCCGCCTTCACGTCCACCCGGTCCAGCAGCGGCCCCGACAGCCGGGCCAGGTAACGCCGGCGGACCAGCGGAGTGCAGGAACATGCCGCCCGCGAGGACGTTGCCCGCGAGCAGGGGCACGGGTTGGCCGCGAGCACCAGGCTGAACCTCGCCGGGAAGCGGGCCGTCAGCCCGCAGCGGGCCAGCACGACCTCCCCGGACTCCAGCGGCTGGCGGAGGGCGTCAAGAACGTCCCGGGGAAACTCGGGTGCCTCGTCCAGAAACAGGAATCCTTTGTGCGCGAGTGAGGCCGCGCCCGGGTGCAGTGCGCCAGTGCCGCCGCCCACGATCGCCGCCCTGGTCGAGGTGTGGTGCGGCGCGCAGAACGGGGCCTCGGTCAGCAGCGGGCTCCCGGGCGGCAGGGTGCCCGCGATCGAGTGGATCGCGGTGACCTCCAGCGCGGCGTCGAGTTCCAGCCGGGGCAGCAGCGAGGGAAGGCGTTCGGCGAGCATGGTCTTGCCGACTCCGGGTGGCCCCAGCAGCAGCAGGTGATGGCCGCCCGCTGCGCAGATCTCGGCCGCCCGCCGGGCCGTCGGCTGGCCGACCACGTCGGCCAGGTCGCGGCCGTGGTCGGAGTCCGGCCCGGAGCCGCGGGGCAGATCGGGCACAGCCCCGCCCTCGTACACCTGGACCTCACCCGGCCGAGCCCCGGTCGCGTCCCGCGGCCGGGCCTGGCCGCGCAGCCACCTCAGCAACGAACTCAGGCTGGGCACCGCGAGCACCCGCAGACCCGGCACCAGGCATGCCTCGGGCGCGTTCTCGGCCGGCACGGCGACCGCCCCGAAGCCTGCCGCCGCGGCGGCCGCCACCGAGGGGAGCACGCCGCGAACCGGCCGCAGCCGGCCATCGAGCCCCAGCTCGCCCAGGAACATCAGGTCCTCCAGGCCGGCCGCGGGGATGACCCCGGCCGCGCACAAGATCGCGATCGCGATGCCGACGTCGAAGCTGCTGCCTCGCTTGGGCAGGCTGGCAGGCGACAGGCCCACGGTGATCCTGCGGTTCGGCCACTTCTCCTGGCTGTTGACGATGGCCGATCGGATCCGGTCCCGGGCCTCGCGCAGCGCGGTGTCGGGCAGTCCCACCAGCAGCAGGCTGACCAGCCCGTTCTCGATGTCCGCCTCGATCTCGACGGGATGACCCTGCACGCCCACCAGCGCGATCGAGTGGGTCCGCGCTAGCGACATCTAACCCACCCCGCGGATGTGCTCGATCACGAAGTCACCCCGCTCGTCCTTCAGCACCTCCACGACGTCCACGCGCACCTCGTCGAACAGGACGCCGTTCGCGAGCACCCAGCGCACGGCCAGGCGTCGCAGCCGGCTTAGCTTCTTTCTGGTGACCGCCTCGAGCGGAGTGCCGTACCTGGTGCCCGAGCGGGTCTTCACCTCGCAGGCGACCAGGGTCCGGCGGTCGGCCGCGACGATGTCGATCTCTCCCTCCGAGCACCGCCAGTTACGGGCGAGTACCCGGAACCCGGCTCGCTGCAGGTATTCCGCGGCTAACTGCTCCCCCTGCTGGCCCAGGGCGTCCTTAGCGTTCACGCTCACCACCTCCGCCACCGACGGTGACGGAAACGGCGGGCCGGCCGCAGAGGGCGGGCGCCGGCTGTGGAAGAAACGCGAAGCAGGGCCCCGGATGTGGAGGGGCGGGCCGGACTGTCGGCACGCCATGCTTTGATGCCTGCCCGGCTGGCAGGCGGCGGCCTGCCCGAACTGATCGGGCGGCAGAGCCGGACCGCCCGCCAGGCGATCGGGCGATCCCGCGGCCTAAGCCGGAGTCTGGCCCGCCGTCAGGAGAAGCCCTGCTGCTTGTCGTTGGGGTCGGGGACCTGAAGGTCGCTCTTGGAGAGTTCCTCGATGTTGACGTCCTTGAAGGTGACGACCCTGACGTTCTTCACGAACCGCGCCGGGCGGTACATGTCCCACACCCAGGCATCCTGCATGGTGACCTCGAAGAACACCTCGCCGTTGTCCGAGGTGCGCACGTTGAGCTCGACCTGGTTGGTGAGGTAGAAGCGGCGCTCGGTCTCGACCACGTGGCTGAACAGCCCGACGACGTCGCGATACTCGCGGTAGAGCTGCAGCTCCATCTCCGTCTCGTACTTCTCGAGATCCTCCGCGCTCATGTAATTCTCCGTTCTGACCGCACGCGCTCGGCGGGTCGCAGGCTGGCTGCAGCGCCCGGTAACCGGGCACAACAGGCGTCAGCGCCCGCTGAGCGACCGCAGTCCGGCCTGCGCCGAGGATGCGCAACCCGGGCCAGGTCAACCATAGGACAATTCTGCCTCTTCACCGGCACGCTCCTCGTCTGCCGCGGCCGGCGACAGGCCCGCACGCGCGCGGATCACCTCCTTCACGTTGACGAAGGACGAACGGTGCTCGGGACAGGGACCGTGCTCCGCGAGGGCCGCCATGTGGCTGGGCGTGGAATATCCCTTATGCCGGGCAAAACCGTACTGCGGGTACTGCGGGTGAATATCCCTCATGATCCGGTCCCTGGTCACCTTGGCCACGATCGAGGCGGCGGCCACGCACAATGCGACCTCATCGCCCTTCCACATGGCTAGCGCGGGAACGGCCAGCCCCCGGACCGGGAAACCGTCCGTCAGCACGTAACCGGGCCTGACGGCCAGCCCGGCCAGCGCGCGGCGCATGCCGGTCACATTGCACACGTGCAGCCCCAGCCCGTCGATGTCGCCGGGCGGGATCACGACCACGTGCCAGGCGAGGGCGTGCTCCACCACCTCCCGGTAGGCGGCCTCGCGGGCGTCGGCGGTCAGGGCCTTGGAGTCGGCCACCCCGGCCGGGTCGGACCTGCGCCGCGGGTCCAGCGCGACCGCGGCCACCACGAGCGGCCCGGCACAGGCCCCGCGGCCGGCCTCATCGATCCCGGCGACCGGCGCCAGCCCGGCGCGGGCCAGGACCCGCTCATACCCGGTCAGGCCGCCGCCACGCCTCGGCGTGTAGCCGGGATGACGCTGCAGCGCACTGTCCATGACGTCACCGGCGCCGCAGGCGGCCTGGCCACCCGTGCAGCACACCACGGGGCAGCAAACCACGGGGCAGCCTGCGGCGGCGCAGCCGGCGCTGCAGCCAGGTCAGCGGGACCGCGACGAGGAAGCCAGCCTCCAGGGGCAGGTAGGACGCGGCGGGCACGGTCGTCGCGCCCAGGGAGGCCGCCCCGTGGACCGCGGCGATCCCGGGCTGCCCGAACGTGGACGGGATCGCCAGGACCCGCCACCGGCTTGGCGGCCAGACGATCAAGAATGCCCGGCCGATCACCATGTTCTCCGGAATCGTGCCGTTGCCGGGATCCGACGTATGGCCGCGGGAGTCCCACGAGACGCTCCGGTGGTCGCCCATGACCCACAGCCGGCCGGGCGGGACCGTGATGCTGAAGTGCTGCATCGACGGGGGATTGCCCGGGTAGAGGTAGGACTGCTCGTGCAGGGCCACGCCGTTGACGGTCACGTCGCCGCTGGCGTTGCAGCACGCGACGCGGTCGCCGGGAACGCCGATGACCCGCTTGATGTAGTCCGTCTGGCCCGGAGCGGTCCCGAACAGGCCGAGGATCGAGTGATAGAGCGGGTCCAGGGTCGCGTCGTACAGCCGGACCACGGGATCGGAGCTGGCCTTGGCCGGAGCCGGTACCGGATCCCAGGAGCCTGCCCCGTTGAACACCACGATGTCGCCGGGCTGGATCGAGCGGAAATGATAGACGAGCTTGTTGACCAGGACCTTGTCGTGGATGTCGAGGGTGTTCTCCATCGAGGACGACGGGATCCAGAACGCCTGCACCACGAACGACTTGATCAGCAGCGCGATCGCCAGCGCGATGACGATGAGCACCGGCAGCTCACGCCAGAAGGACCTGGCCCTCCGCGTCTTCCGCGGGCTCTGCTCGTCCTGTGGTTCCTGCGCCTTCTGCGAATTCTGGGCGGCATCCGGGGCACCGGGGGAGGCAGCGGGATCCGCGGGGGAGCCGACTGGTTCGTCCCGAGCGGCCGTGCCTGCCATGGGCGAACCTCTCAGCTCGGTGCCCGGCGCCACGCCGGCCTGTTCATCGTGATCGCGGGCCGGCCAGCCGGGCCCGTCCGCCTTGATCAAGGCGGGACCGTGGTCGTCCTGGTCGTCGTCTGCCATCGTTTCGAGCGTAGCGCCGGCGCCCCCCGCAGGCGACGCCAGCGCCCGGCCGGATCCTTGGCCGGCCGCTCGGCGGGCTGGCCTAGCGAGCCGCCGGCTCGCGGCGCTCCTTGATCCGGGCCGCCTTGCCGCGCAGCGAGCGCAGGTAGTACAGCTTGGCCCGGCGCACCCGGCCGCGCGTCACTACCTCGATCTTGTCGATCGACGGGCTGTGCACCGGGAAGGTCCGCTCCACGCCGACGCCGTAGCTGATCTTGCGGACCGTGAAGGTCTCCCGCGCGCCGCCACCCTGGCGGCGCAGGACGACACCCTGGAAGACCTGGATCCGGGAGCGGTTGCCCTCCGTGACCTTGACATGGACCTTCAGCGTGTCCCCCGGCCGGAAATCCGGGATGTCGGAACGGATCTGTGCCTGCTCCAGCTCGGCAATCGCGGTGTGCATCGCTGTAGTTCCTCGTTAGTCATCACGCGCACGCCTGCGAACGCGCTGAATCGGTCTGGGTGCCGTGGCGCAGGGCGCCCGGGCGCGCCCTGCTGACACACATATGGCGGGGCGGCGGATTCAGTCTGCCATATCTTGGCCACTGAGTGGAAAACCAGCCTCAGAGAGCACCTGCCGGTCGCGGGAATCAAGCCCCGCCGCGCCCGCGGCCAGATCCGGACGGTTGGCGGCCGTCCGGAGCAGCGCGGCATCGCGACGCCACCGGGCGATGGCCGCGTGGTCGCCGGACAGCAGGACCGGCGGCACGGGCCGCCCGCGCCAGACCCGCGGCCGGGTATAGGCGGGACCCTCGATGAGCCCGGCCATGGGCCCGCTGCCGCCGCCGAACGAGTCGTCCGACGCGGAGTCGGCATTGCCGATGACGCCAGGCAGCAGCCGGCAGACGGCTTCCGTGATCACCAGAACCGCCGGTTCTCCCCCGGCGAGCACGTAATCACCGATGGTCACCTCGTCCACGGCCATCCTGGTGCGCGCCTCCTCCGCCACGCGCGCGTCGATCCCCTCGTACCGGCCGCAGGCGAAGACCAGATGGCTCTCCCGCGCGTACTGCGCCGCCATCCGCTGGGTAAACGGGACTCCGGACGGGCTCGGCAGCACCAGCCGGGCCGCCTGGCCGGGCGGGACCAGGGCGTCGAGGGCCTCGCCCCACGGCTCGGGCCGCATCACCATCCCGGGACCGCCGCCGAAGGGAGAGTCGTCCACGGAGTGGTGCGGGTCATGCGCCCAGGTCCGCAGGTCGTGCACCCCGAAACTGATGTCGCCGCGCTGCGCGGCCTTGCCGATCAGCGAGACCCCCAGCGGGGCGAAGTACTCGGGAAAGATGGTAATGATATCTATTCGCAACGGGCACGCCCCTACCTAGCCTGCCGCGCCGAGGTCGAGCAGGCCTTGCGGCGGGTCGATAACCAGGCGACCCGCCTTGACGTCGACCTCCGGGACGATGGCGGCCACGAACGGGACCAGTATCGGGTTGCGTTCTGGCCCGGGCGCGGGCTGGATCACCAGCATTTCCTGGCCCTGGTGCAGCACATCGGTCACCACGCCGACGGGTTCCCCGGTGACGGTCAGCACGTCGAGCCCGATCAGCTCGTAATCGTGGAACTCGTCCGGGTCGGCCGTGGGGGCCACGTCGGCCGAGTCCATGACCAGCAATGTCCCGCGTAGGTCCTCGGCCTGGCTGCGGTCCTCGTAACCGGCGAACGTGACCAGCAGGCGCCCGGAGTGCCAGCGGGACGACGACACGGTCAGCGGGCCCCGCGCGGCGGGCTCCGTGGCCAGCACGGAACCCGCCGCGAACCTGAGGTCCGGGTCGTCGGTGTGCACGTGCACGCTCAGCTCACCGCGGATCCCGTGCGGCCGTCCCACGCGGCCGACGACCAACTGCATGCCGGCCTGGCTAGCGAATCTCGTCAGTGTCCAGAAGGTCGACCCTGACATAAGCGTTGCCCGCCAGCGAGCCGATCACGGTCCGCAGCGCCCGGGCCGTCCGCCCTCCGCGCCCGATGACCTTGCCCAGGTCCTCGGGGTGCACGCGAACCTCAAGAACCCGCCCCCGGCGCAACCCGCGACTGTCCACGCGGACTTCGTCCGGGTATTCCACGATGCCTCGCACCAGGTGCTCAAGGGCCTCTTCGAGCACGTCAGTCCCCGCTCGCAGGCTCCGCGTCGGCCGCCACGGCCGCGGGCTGCGCCGCCGAGCCGTCCGCCGGCTCCTCGGCCGCATCCGGCGTGTCCTTGGCCGCGCCGTCCTTGGCCGCGCCGTCCTTGGCCGCGCCGTCCTTGGCCGCGCCGCTGGCCTTGGCCGCGCCGTCCTTGGCCGCGCCGTCCTTGGCCGCGCCGTCCTTGGCCGCGCCGTCCTTGGCGGTGCCACTGGCCTTGGCGGTGCTGTCCTTGGCCGTGCCACTGGCCTTGGCGGTGCTGTCCTTGGCCGTGGCTTCCTTGGCGGCGCTGTCCTTGGCCTTGGCGTCCCCGGCCGTGTCCTTGGCCTTGGCATCGTCCTTGGCGTCCTCGGCGGCGCCGGTCTTGGCCTTGTCCGGCTGCTGGTCGGCCTTCGCCCTGGCGGGCTTCTCAGCCTTGGCCGGCTCAGCCTTGGCCGGCTTAGCCTTGGCCGGCTCAGCCTTGGCCGACCCTGTGTCCTTCGCCGCCGTGTCCTTCGCCGCGGTCTTGCCGGACTTCTCCGCCGCAGCGCCGGAGTCCTTGGCGGCCGCCGCGGACCGGCCCCTGCCCTTCGGCGCCGGGGCGCTGTCCCCCATGTTCTCCTTGACCGCGGCGGCAAAGACCTCTTTCCTGTCCTCCTTGGGCGCCGCCGTCTTCAGCGTGCCCTCGGCGCCCGGCAGGCCCTTGAACTTCTGCCAGTCGCCGGTGATCTCAAAGATCTTCTTGACCGGGTCGGTCGGCTGCGCCCCGACGGACAGCCAGTGCTGGGCCCGCTCCGAGTTGACCTCGATGAATGACGGCTCAGCCTTCGGGTGGTACTTGCCGATTTCCTCGATCGCCCGGCCGTCCCGCTTGGTGCGGGCATCGGCCACGATGATCCTGTAGTACGGCGCCCTGATCTTGCCCAGGCGCTTCAGCTTGATCTTTACAGCCACGGGTGCAGTCTTCTCCCAGAAGTTTCGTTTGGCGGGCGGCGGGCACTCCGGGTGGGGAACCGGTGGCGCTGCCCATGGAGGCGGCTCAACGGGCGAGAGAGGGTCCCGCGAAGCTGCCGTCGCGACCATATTCTGCCAGACGCGGCGACCTCAGGCGTCATCGCCCGTCCACGTGCGGCTGTTGGGCCGTTTCCCACGGGCGCGCGGCCAGGCAGCCATGCACCCATTCCCGGGCGCGCGGCGACCCGGCCTCATCGCCCGCCGCGGGCGGCGTACGACCGGCTAACGGCCCTTCTTGCCCGGGCGGCCGCGCCGGTTCGGCACCGGGCCGCGCAGGCCGGGCGGCAGGTTGGGCGGCGGGGTCCCGAATCCCGGCGGCAGCTTGAACCCTCCGTCGCCTCCGCCCAGCCCGTCCGGCAGCCCGGGCATGGAGCCCGGCATGCCCGGTCCCTGGCCTGGCCTGGATCCAAGCCCGGCCGGCCCGCCCGGACGGCTGCCGGCCGCGGTCCGGGTGGCCGCGCCCCCTCCCGGGCGCCCGCCCTTGGGCTTCTTCTTGGTCTTGCGCGCCGCCTTCTGCGTACCGCGCCGCATGCCCGGCATGCCCATCATCTGGCGCATCATCTTCTGGGCCTCGAGGAACCTGGTGATGAGCGTGCTCACCTCGCCGACCGCGACACCCGAGCCGGCCGCGATCCTGGCTCGCCGCGAGCCATTGATGACCTTCGGGTTACGGCGCTCCTCGACCGTCATCGAATTGATGATGGCCGTCGCCCGGTCCAGGTCCTTGTCGCTGACCTGGCTGAGCATCTCCCGGTTCTGCGCCGCGCCGGGCAGCATGCCCAGCAGGTTCCCGATCGGCCCAAGCTTGCGCACCATGGCCAGTTGCTCGACGAAGTCCTCGAGCGTGAAACCCTCGCCGGAAGCCAGCTTGTCGGCCATCGCGGCCGCCTGATCCTGGTCGAACGTGCGCTCAGCCTGCTCGATCAGGGTCAGGATGTCGCCGAGGTCGAGGATCCGCGAAGCCATCCGGTCGGGATGGAACAGGTCGAAGTCCTCGAGCTTCTCCCCGGACGAGGCGAACATGACCGGCCGCCCGGTGACCTGGGCGATGGACAGGGCCGCGCCACCCCTCGCGTCGCCGTCGAGCTTGGTCAGGATGACCCCGTCGTAACCGACGCCGTCGAGGAACGCCTGCGCGGTCGTCACCGCGTCCTGGCCGATCATGGCGTCGACCACGAACAGGATCTCGTCCGGGTCGGTGGCGTCCCTGATCGCCGCCGCCTGCTGCATCATGTCCTCGTCGATGCCCAGCCGGCCGGCCGTGTCGATGATGACGATGTTCTGCATCCGGCGCTTGGCCTCGTCGATCGACTGCCGGGCCACCTCGACCGGATCGCCCACGCCGTTGCCCGGCGACGGGGCGAAGACCGGCACGCCGGCCCGCTCGCCCAGGATCTCCAGCTGCTGCACGGCGTTGGGCCGCTGCAGGTCGGCGGCGACCAGCATCGGGGTGTTGCCCTGCTGGCGCAGCCACAGGGCCAGCTTGGCCGCGACCGTCGTCTTGCCGGATCCCTGGAGGCCCGCCAACATGATCACGGTCGGCGCCACCTTGGCGAAGCGGAGCCGGCGCGCCTCGCCCCCCAGGATCTCGACGAGCTCCTCGTTGACGATCTTTATGACCTGCTGCGCCGGGTTCAGGGCCTCGGAGACCTCGGCGCCGGAGGCGCGCTCCTTGACCCGCGCGATGAACTGCCGGACCACCGGGAGCGCCACGTCGGCTTCCAGCAGCGCGATCCTGATCTCGCGGGCGGTCGCGTCGATGTCCGCCGCGGACAGCCGTCCGTGCCCGCGCAGCGAGGAGAAGACCTGGGTCAGTCGATCGGAGAGTGTCTCGAACACGTCTGGCTGCCGTCCTCGTGCATGGCTAGTGGCTGATGGGGCGCGCGCCGGATCCCCTGCGCCCGGCCCGCAGACGCCGGCCGGGCGCGCGGTCTGCTCTGTCGCGGGCCCGCATTCCAGGCTATCCGGTCGGCGGCGAAGGCTGCGGGTAGTGGGAGGCAGGCAATCCTAGTTGCCGACGATAGCGTCGACGAACGTCTCCGGATCGAACGGCGCGAGGTCGTCGGGACCCTCGCCGAGCCCGACCAGCTTCACCGGCACGCCCAGTTCCCGCTGCACGGCGATCACGATCCCGCCCTTGGCGGTGCCGTCCAGCTTGGTGAGGACCACCCCGGTGACGTCGACCACCTCGGCGAACACGCGACCCTGCCGCAGCCCGTTCTGCCCCGTGGTGGCGTCGAGAACGAGCAGGACCTCGTCGACGGTGGCGTGCCGGGAGATCACCCGCTTGATCTTGCCCAGCTCGTCCATGAGCCCGGCCTTGGTGTGCAGCCGTCCGGCCGTGTCCACGATGACCACGTCAATGCCGCGCTGGATGCCCTCGTTGACCGCGTCGAACGCCACGCTGGCCGGGTCGGCGCCCTCGCGGTCGGAGCGGACGACCGGGGCGCCCACCCGGTCTCCCCAGGTCTGCAGCTGGTCAGCGGCCGCGGCGCGGAACGTGTCCGCGGCGCCGAGCAGCACGCTGTGCCCGTCACCGATGAGGGCCCGCGCGAGCTTCGCGCACGTGGTGGTCTTCCCGGTCCCGTTGACGCCGACGACGAGCATGACCGCGGGCCGGTCGCCGTGCCGGGCGCTGTGCAGCGACCGGTCCATGTCCGTGCCGACCTGGGTCAGCAGCTCCCCCTTCAGCAGCGACCTGACTTCCTCGGGATCGCGCGTTCCGGCCACCTTGACCTCGGTGCGCAGGTCTTCGACCACCTGCCGGGCTGGCGCGACCCCCATGTCGGCCGTGATCAGCGTCTCCTCGATCTCGTCCCACGTCTCGTCGTCGAGGCGGCCGGAGGAGAGCAGGCTGAGCAGCACGCCGCCCAGCGCGGACTGCGACCGTGCCAGCCTGCCGCGCAGCCGGGCCAGCCGCCCGGCCGACGGCGGCGGCTTCTCGAGCTCCGGCGCGACGGGAGCGGGGGGCGGGGCGGCCACCTCGGGCGGCAGGGCACCCACCTCTGGCTCGGCGGTCTCGGTCGCCTCTGCGGCCGGGGAGGTACCCGCGGCTGCGGGCGCTTCCGCGGTGCCAACGGCCTGGTCGGAGCGCGGAGCCCGATCGAGCGGCGGCACCCGGCGGCGGGAGCGGACCAGGAGTGTCGTGCCAGCACCGCCGACCACGACGATCACGACGAGGATGATTATCAGCAGTTCCATGACCGTCCCAGTCTCGCAGACGCCCGCAGCGCCCGCGCCCGCCAGATCAGGCGCTCTCCGGCTCTCGCAGCCGCTGGCTGACCACGGTGGACACGCCGTCGCCCCGCATGCTGATCCCGTACAGCGTGTCCGCGACCTCCATGGTTCGCTGCTGGTGGGTGACGATGATCAGCTGCGAGTTGTCCCTGAGCTCGGCGAAGATCTGCAGCAGCCGCTGCAGGTTGGAGTCGTCGAGCGCGGCCTCGACCTCGTCGAGTACGTAGAACGGTGACGGCCGGGCCTTGAAGATGGCGACCACGAAGGCGATCGCGGTCAGCGCGCGCTCGCCGCCAGACAGCAGCGACAGCCGCTTGACCTTCTTTCCCGGCGGCCTGGCCTCGATCTCGATCCCGGTGACGAGCAGGTCGTCGGGCTCGGTGAGGATCAGCCTGCCGTCCCCCCGGGGAAGAGCCGGCCGATGATGTCCTCGAATTCCCGGGCCGTGTCCGCGTAGGCCGAGGCGAACACCTGCTGTACCCGGTCGTCGACCTCCTTGATCACGGTCAGCAGGTCGCGCCGGGTCTTCTTCAGGTCCTCCAGCTGCGCCGACAAGAACGCGTGCCGCTCTTCCAGCGCCGAGAACTCCTCCAGGGCCAGCGGGTTCACCTTGCCCAGCTGGTCGAGCAGGCGCTGCGCGGACTGGGCCCGCTTCTCAGCCGCGGCGCGGTCGTAGGGCACCGGCGGCTGGCCCTCCTCCGCGGCCGGGATGCCGACCTCGGGACCGTACTCCGCGACCAGCGCGTCGGTGTCGATGCCGAACTCCTCGGCGGCCCGCGCGGCGACCTGCTCCAGCTTCATCCGGCGGGTGGCCCGCTCGATCTCGGCGCCGTGCGCCGTGCTCACCGTGGCGTCGAGCTGGGCCGCCAGCTCGCGGATCCTGGCCCTGACGGTCTTCAGCTCGCTGTCGCGCCCGTGGCTGGCTTGCTCGGCGGCCTGCCGCTCGGCGTCAGCCAGGGCCCGGGAGCGCTCGATCGCGGCCAGCGCGATCGTGGCCCCCGAGGCGACCGCGGCGGCCACCTTCGCCTCCTGCGCCCGGCGCACGGCCCTGACCTTGGCCCGCTGGATGGCCTGGCGCTCGGCCGCGGCGGCCGACGCCAGCGCATCGCCGCGGCCTGCCACGGCGCGTAGCCGTTCCTCCACGGTTCTGACCTCGAGCCGGGCCTCCATCTCGGCGTTCCGCGCGACCATGGCGGCCGCGGCCAGCGCGTCCTTATTGTTCCCCGTGCCGTTCGCATCGTTCCCCGTGCCGTCCGCGCCCGCGCGGTCAGCAACGGTGCTGTCGGGCCCGGCGCCGTCCGCGAGACTGCCCTCGGCTCCCGTGCCGTCGGCCTCCTGGACCGCCAGCCTGCCCTGCAGATCGGCCAGCTGGGCAAGGTCCTTCTCCCGCGCCCGCTCCGCCGCCGCGATCGCGGCCGCCAGCCGGCCTGCCTCGTCCTGCGCCGCCCGCGCGGCGCCGGCCAGCGTCCCTAGCCTGCCCGACGTCTCGGCGGCCGCGGCGTCGGTCTCCTGCAGTCCGGCGAGCGCCTCCGCCAGCACCTGCCGCGCGGCGTCTTCGTCCTCGGCGGCGTCGGCCAGCTCCCGCTCGGCCAGCTGGCAACGATGCTCGGCCTCGGTCAGCTGCCCGGCCGATTCCTGGGCGGCGGCCCGCAGCCCGAGCAGGCTCTGCGCCCCCGCCGATCCCCCGCACGCCCAGTGCGCGCCGATCAGGTCGCCGTCCTTGGTCACCACGCGCCGCCGCGGGTCGGCCCGCACGAGCTCCAGGCCCTGCCGCAGGTCCGCGGCGACCAGGACCCCGGCCAGGAGCTGCTCGACCGTCCCGGCCAGCTCGCCCGGGGCCTGGACGAGGTCGAGAGCGTACTCAGCCGAAGGCGAGGCGAGCTGGCCTGGGAGTCTGCCGGTCCCGTTGCCGACCGCCATTCCGCCGACAGCTCCATTACCGGCAGCCCCATGGGCGACGGCCCCGTGGCCTGCGGCCCCGTGGCCGTTCGCGGCGGCCCCGTGGCCGTTCGGAGCGGCCCCGTGGCCGTTCCCGGCGGCCCCATGGCTGCTGTGCGCGGCCCTGTGGCCGTTCCCGGCGGCCGCGATCATCAGGGCCGCCTGCCCGGCATCCTCGCTCTTCAGCGTGGCCAGTATGGTCACGGCGGTATCCAGGTCGGCCACGGCCACCGCGGTGGCGGCGGCGCCCAGGGCCGCCGCGATCGCGTCGGCGGCACCGTCCCGTACGGTCAGCAGGTCGGCCACACTGCCGAGCACCCCGGCGAACCGCCGCGGCTCGGCCAGCAGCGCGCCGGATGCGTCGGCGCCGCGCCTGACCGCCTCCTGCAGGGTCTGTGTCCGCGCCCGCAGCGCGGCCCGGGCGTCGCTGGCTTCGTGCTCGGCGGCGCGCAGCCGGACCACCCGGGCGGCGGCCTCGGCTACCGCGGCGGCCGCGCTGTCGTACGCGGCGGCCAGGTCGGCACGGCCCTGCTCGCGGCCGGCGACCACGTCCTGCAGCTCGCCGTACTCGTGCTGGGCTTGCTCGGCGCGCGAGCGGGCCTGCTCGTAGGCGGAGGCCAGCCTGCCCGCCTCCTCCTGGGCCGCGGCCAGCCTGCTCCGGGCGGCCCCGACCTGGCTGCGCAGCCGGGCGAGCCGCTCGGCGCGCTGGACCGCCGCGCGGGCCTGGTCGGCGAGCCGCCGCTCGGTCTCGGCCAGGGCCGCCTCGGCCTCCGTCCGCTTGGTCACGACCGCGCCCAGCTGATCCCGCGCGGCGCCCAGCCGCCGCCGCAGCTCCTCCTCCTGCTCGCGCAGCGCGGCGGCCTCCGCGTCAAGCTCGTCGGGGTCCCGGCCGGGCCGCTGCGGCTCCGGAGGAGCCGAAAGGTGCCGGTGCCGTTCGCTGGCCAGGCTGAGCACGCCGCGTAGCCGCTCGGAAAGGCTGGATAGCCCGAAGAATGCCTCCTGGGCTGCGGCAAGGCGTGGCGCGTGCTGCTGCTCGGCGCTCTCCAGCGCGGCCTCGGCGTCGCGGGCCTGCGCCAGGCCGGCCTCCAGCGCAACGCGGCGCGCCGCCGTGGCCGCCTCATCGGACTCGTCGCGCTCGAGTTCGGCGGCGAGCGTGGCGTAATCGTCGGCCAGCAGCCGCAGCCGGGCGTCGCGCAGGTCAGCCTGGATCACCGCCGCCTTGCGGGCGATCTCGGCCTGCCGCCCGAGCGGCTTGAGCCGGCGCCCGATCTCCGCGGTCAGGTCGACCAGCCGGGTCAGGTTGGCCTGCATCGCCTCGAGCTTGCGCAGCGCCTTCTCCTTGCGCCTGCGGTGCTTGAGGACCCCGGCGGCCTCCTCGATCAGCGCCCGCCGCGCGTCAGGGCCGGCGTTCAGCACCTGATCGAGCTGGCCCTGGCCCACGATCACGTGCATCTCCCGGCCCAGGCCGGTGTCGGAGAGCAGTTCCTGCACGTCGAGCAGCCGGCACTGGTTCCCGTTGATCGCGTACTCGCTCTGGCCGGACCGGAACAGCAGCCGGCTGATCGTGACCTCGGCGTAGTCGATCGGCAGCGCCCCGTCGCTGTTGTCGATGGTCAGCGTGACCTCGGCCCGGCCCAGCGGCGGCCGTCCCGCGGTCCCCGCGAATACGACGTCCTCCATCTTGCCGCCGCGCAGCGGCTTGACGCCCTGCTCGCCCATGACCCAGGAGAACGCGTCGACCACGTTGGACTTGCCCGACCCGTTCGGGCCGACGACACAGGTGATCCCCTGCTCGAACCGCAGCGAGGTGGCCGAGGCGAAGGACTTGAACCCGCGCAGCGTGAGCGCTTTCAGGTACACCTGCCGGCTCTCCTCCTCTGAGATCACGCCACCCATCGGCCACGCCGCGCCTGACTACGCTTCCCCCGGCCCTCGGGCTAAGCGGCCGACTCGGCCAAGGACGGCGGCTGCGCTCGACCGCACATTACCGTGCGCCGGTGTCAGTCCCGTGGATTCCAGCGGCGGCCCGCCGTGGCCAGCCCGTTTTATCCCCGTTTACGAGGTGGCCGCCGGCCTCCGATATGAAGCTGGACCAGGAACCGGAGGCCGCTCAGGGGCGCGGTCTCATGATTCCGGTGGCCGAGTTGTTCTTCGCGCGTGTCAGCTACCGGGATACCGGTACGCGCCAAGACACGGCTGGGGCGGAAGAAGTAAATGCAGCCGGGTGAGGCGGTTAGAGACTGGAGTGATGGGGAAGGCTGGAGTGGTAGGCAACGAAGGCAAGAGGGACGCCTGCTCTCAGGCGTCCCTCCGTTGTCGCGGCCAGCCAGCGCTCGTCAGGTGAGCGCGGGCTCGCGAACCGGAATCAGCAGGTCGTGATCCGCCTCCGCGGTAAGCACGTCGTTCTCCTCGTGCAGCCTGGCAAGCTCTGCTTCGAGATCGCGTACTCGCTGTTGCAGGCGGCGCATCTCTGAGACCATGCGCGGATCCGGGCCGCCGACGTGGCCATATAGAGCCTTCGCCATTTGTGAGGTCCTCCACACTGAGTGACCAGAGTGGGCGCGCATGCACAGACGCGAAGAAGCGAAGCCTTGCGCGCGTGGGTAACGAATCCATGGTCCCACCGGGACGGGTATCCGGTCAAGTTGACGATTGCCCAGGTCACGCCCGGAATGCCGGTCACCGCAATGTTAACGCTCACCTCTCGGCAAAGCCAGAGAGGTCGCCGCGCGGCTCGTCCCACCGGTGCGTCACCCTGACGACACGTCCGGGGGTCTCCGTCCCCTCCAGCAGGGCGAGCAGCTTGGCGCAGCTCGCCGAGGCGCCTTCGACGACCACCCGCACCCGGCCGTCCTCAAGGTTCTCGGCCCACCCCGCGAGGCCCAGTTCCAGCGCCCCGGCCCGCGCCCACCACCGGAAGCCGACACCCTGAACCCGGCCCTCCACCCACGCGGTGAGCCGGGCCTGCTCGCCCGGGATCAAGGCCTCGGCCGAGGGCGTGGCTGGCACTTCGGGCAGCTGAACGCGGACCTGTTCATGAACGGGTCGCGCCGCACCGGCGTCCCGCACCGGCGGCACGGCAGGCCGGCCCGCCCGTACACGTTCAGCGACCGCTCGAAGTAGCCGCTCTCCCCGTTCACGTTGACGTACAGGCTGTCGAACGTGGTCCCGCCGGCGCTGAGCGACTCGTCGAAGACCTCCCGGACCGACGCGAAGAGCCGGGAGATTTCGGCGGGCCGCAGCCGCTGCGACGGGCGCGCCCAGTGCAGCCGTGCCCGCCACAGGGCCTCGTCAGCGTAGATGTTGCCGATGCCGCTGACCAGCGACTGGTCGAGCAGGGCGCGCTTGATACCGGTGCGGCGGCTGCGGATCCGGGCTGAGACGGCCGCTAGGTCGAAGGCGGGCTCCAGCGGGTCGGGAGCGATGTGCGCGATGGGGGCGGGCATGACCGCCCCACCTTCCACGAGTGACAGGTGGCCAAACGTCCGCTGGTCACTGAACCTCAGATCGGGTCCGGAGTCGGTGAAGGTGAAGCGGACCCTGACATGCGGGGTCAGCGGGCGGGACGGGTCGCCGACGAGCAGCTGGCCGCTCATGCCGAGGTGAGCGAGCAGCGCGTCCTCCTCCACCGGGAGCCACAGGTACTTTCCCCGACGCAGCGCGCCCGTGACCCGGCGTCCCTTCACGGCCGCGGCGAAATCGTCGGGGCCGGCCAGGTGCCGGCGCAGCGCGCGGGGATGCCGGAGCTGCACCAAGTCGATGGTGCGGCCGACGACGTGCCGCTCGAGGCCGCGCCGGACGATCTCGACTTCGGGGAGCTCGGGCACGCCTAGCTCCGCTGCTGCGGGCCGTGGCCGTCGACGGGTCGCCCGGCGGTCCCTTCGTCAGGGTTCCCCTCCGGGGCATCGCCGTCGGCGGCAGGCGACACCGCGGACTGCCGCTTGGTGATCGACGTCCACGCCGCCTCCGCGGCCTGCTGCTCGGCTTCCTTCTTCGAGCGCCCCTCGCCCTCGCCGTAGGTGTGCCCGCCGATCCTGACCGAGGCGCGGAAGGACTTCTGGTGGTCGGGCCCGCTCTCCTCGACGTGGTACTCGGGCACGCCGAGCATCTCGGCCGCGGTCAGCTCCTGCAGCGATGTCTTCCAGTCCAGGCCCGCGCCCAGCCGGGCCGAGATGGCGATCACCGGGTCGAACAGCCGGTGCACCAGCGCGTCGGCCTCGTTCAGCCCGCAGTCCAGGTAGACCGCGCCCAGCAGGGCCTCCAGCGTGTCGGCGAGTATCGACGCCTTGTCCCGGCCGCCGGTGCCCTCCTCGCCCTTGCCGAGCCGTACGTAGTCGCCGAGCCGGAGCCCGCGGGCCACCCCGGCCAGCGCGCGCATGTTGACCACCGCCGCTCGCAGCTTGGCCAGCTGCCCCTCGGGCAGGTCGGGGTACTCGCGGTACAGCGTGTCGGTGATGATCAGGCCGAGCACCGAGTCGCCGAGGAACTCCAGCCGCTCGTTGGTCGGCAGACCGCCGTTCTCGTACGCGAACGAGCGGTGGGTGAGGGCTCGCTCAAGCAGCGCCGCGCCCAGCGGCACCCCGAGGGCGCCCGGCAACTCGGCGGCCTCGACCCTCGTGGCGCCGGGCGCCGCTGCGCCGCCATCACCTGATGCGGCCATCACGCTTCCTCCTTTCCGCGGCACGCGTGCTGCCGTGCCGCGCATCCGGTGAGGATGCGGGTCAGGAGGGGTTGATCACCTGGCGCCGGTTGTAGGTACCGCAGGTCGGGCAGGCCGTGTGAGGCAGCTTGGGGTCGCGGCACTGAGGGCAGGTCACGAGCTGCGGCGCCGTGGTCTTCCACTGGGCCCGGCGTGACCGGGTATTACTGCGCGACATTCTCCGCTTGGGGACCGCCACGTCAGCGCTCCTTTCTTGTCTCCGGCACGGGCATCCCGTCCGGTGTCTGACTTATCTCCGGCACGGGAGTCCCGTCCGGTGTCTGACTTATCTCCGGCACGGGAGTCCCGTCCGGTGTCTGATCCGTGTCTGCATCGGCGTGGCCGTGCCCGGCTCCCGCGTCGGCCAGCCGCACGCCGCACTCCGAACACAGCCCCGGACAGTCCTCGGCGCACAGCGGCGCAAGCGGCAGCTCGAGCACCAGCGCGTCGCGCAGGGCCGGCTCGAGGTCGAGCAGGTCCCCGTCCAGAAGATACCCGTCGGCGTCGTCGTCGCCCGCCTCGTGGGTGAACAACTCGGTGAACCGGACCTCGGTCGCGGAGGCGAACATGTCCAGGCACCGCGCGCACTCGCCGACCAGCGGCGCCCGCACGGTGCCGGTCACCAGCACGCCCTCGGTGACCCTCTCGAGCTCGACATCCAGCTCGAGCTCGGCTCCTTCGGGCACGCTGACCAGCTCGACTCCCAGGTTAGCGGGAGCCGAGGCCGTTATGGTCACGGTGCGCGAGGCGCCGGAGCCGAGGGTCCGGGTGTCGAGGACGAGCGGCAACCGCGGGTCGAGCCGCTTGGAACGATTCGGATTTGCGTGTGGCATGGCAGTCAGAGGTGCTGACGGGGGTGTCGGGCGGTCAGCATACCGGCTGCCTGCGAGAAGCCCAAGTCGGCCGACTCCGGGTCACGGTCTCGCGCGGGGTCCGGGGCGACGGTGCAGGCAGCGCTAGGTGGCGCCCGGCCGCAGGCCTGGCCACCCGGGGCCGGGGCTACGACCCGGCCGAGCGCTCCTTGAGCCGGTCCAGGACCGGGCCTGGCACCAGGCTCGTGACGTCGCCGCCGTATTTGGCGACGTCCTTCACCAGGCTGGACGACAGGAACGCGTAAAGCGGGTTGGTGGTCATGAACAGCGTCTCCACGCCGGCCAGTTTGTAGTTCATCTGGGCCATCTGCAGCTCGTAGTCGAAATCGCTGACCGCGCGCAGGCCCTTCACGATCGCCGAGATGTCGTTGGCCTTGCAGAAGTCGACGATCAGGCCGTCGAACTTGACCACGCCGACATTCCCGAGGTCCCTGGTGACCTCGCGCAGCATCTCCAGCCGCTCGTCGACGGTGAACAGCGCGGTCTTGCCGGGGTTGCGCAGCACGGCGACCACGACCTCGTCGTAGAGCTTCGCCGCGCGCGTGATGATGTCGAGATGTCCGTTGGTGACCGGGTCGAACGATCCTGGACAGACCACACGGCGCACGCTGGCTCCCCCTCCTGGAAGTGACCCTGCCGCAGGCCCGGCGCCTGCGCCCAGACCGTACCAAAGCGTTGCCTCACCGTAACCACGGGACCGGTCGGGCGTGTACCCGGCCGGCCAGGCCACCGGGCCCGACCGGGTGGCCCGTTCCACGACCACCAGGGCGCCGGGGGCGAGCCAGCCACCGCTGTGCAGCGCGGCGAGCATCCGCTGGACCTCGCCGGCCGGCGCCGCGTACGGCGGGTCGGCGAAGACCACGTCGCGCGGCGGGTGACCGCCGGGCCCGCGGGCGAGGACCCGCTCGACCCGGTCGCCGACCAGCCGGGCGCCCGGCAGCCCCACCGCCTCGATGTTGTCCCGGATCACGCGGGTCGCCCTGGCGTCCGACTCCACGAGGAGCACGTCGGATGCGCCCCGTGACAGCGCTTCCAGGCCCACCGCGCCCGAGCCCGCGTACAGGTCAAGCACTCGCGCCCCGTCGAGCGGGCCCCGGATCGCCAGGATGGTGGCGAACAGGCCCTCGCGGGCCCGGTCCGACGTGGGCCGGGTACCCCGGCCTGCGGGCACGGAAAGCCGCCTGCCACCCGCTGTGCCTGCGATGATGCGGGTCACGGCCTCCTCTCACGCCTTCTCAAGGTACTCCGCCCGCTCTCGGTCAAGCAGAACGCGGACGGCGGCGGCCAGCGCCGGCTCCCCGGCCAGGGCGGGATCCGCATCGACCAGCTGCTGGGCCTCCTGGCGGGCGTCGCCGATCAGCTCCTCGTCCTTCAGCAGCGTCAGCAGCTTCAGGCTGGACCTGCGCCCCGCCTGGGCCGCGCCCAGCACGTCACCCTCCCGCCGCTGCTCGAGATCGAGCCGGGACAGCTTGAACCCGTCCAGGGTGGCGGCCACCGCGTCGAGCCGCTGCCGCGACTTGCCGTCCGCCTCGGCTTCGGTGACCAGCAGGCACAGTCCCTCGTGACTGCCCCGGCCGACCCGGCCGCGCAGCTGGTGCAGCTGGGAGACGCCGAACCGGTCGGCGTCCATGATGACCATGGCGGTGGCGTTCGGCACGTCCACGCCGACCTCGACCACGGTGGTGGTGATCAGCACGTCCACCGACCCGGCCGCGAACGCCAGCATCGCCGCGTCCTTCTCGTCAGGTGGCAGCCTGCCGTGCAGGACCGCGAGGCGCAACCCGGCCAGCGGCCCTCGCTCCAGCTCCGCCGCCAGATCCAGGACCGCGAGCGGCGGCCGCGTGCCGTCGCCGGGCTCATCACCCAGCGGCTCTCCCAGCAGCGACCCGTCTTCCCCGGCGGTTTCGTACCCGCCCGGCCCGCCCTCGCCCGGCCCGCCCTCGCCCGGCCCGCCCTCGCCCGGGCCGCCCCCGCCGATCCGCGGGCAGACCACGTAGCACTGGCGGCCCCGGCCGGCCTCCTCCCGCAGCCGCTCCCAGGCGCGCTCCAGGTAGTGCGGCTTCTCCGCCGCAGGCACCACGTGCGTGACGATCGGCGAGCGCCCGACGGGCAGCTCGGTCAGCGTGGACATCTCCAGGTCGCCGAAAACCGTCATCGCCACGGTGCGCGGTATCGGCGTGGCCGTCATCACCAGCACGTGCGGCCGGCCGTCGCCCGCCTTGGCCCGCAGCGCGTCGCGCTGCTCCACGCCGAACCGGTGCTGCTCGTCGATCACCACCAGGCCGAGGTCGGCGAACTGCACCTGCTCCTCGAGCAGCGCGTGGGTGCCGATCACGATCCCGGCCGCGCCCGACGCCGCCTCCAGCAGGGCGCGCCGCCGCGCCGCCGCGCCCAGCGACCCGGTGAGCAGGGCCACCCGGGTCGCGTGCTCCGCGCCGCCGAGCTCCCCGGCCTGGGCCAGCGGCCCGAGCTGCTCGGTGATCGACCGGAAGTGCTGCTGCGCGAGCACCTCGGTCGGAGCGAGCAGCGCCGCCTGCCCCCCGCCGTCCACGACCTGCAGCATCGCGCGCACCGCGATCACGGTCTTGCCGGAGCCGACCTCGCCCTGCAGCAGCCGGTGCATGGGGTGCTCGAGCGCCAGCTCGTCGCCGATCGTCGCGCCGGCCAGGTCCTGGCCGACGGTCAGCTCGAAGGGCAGCCTGGCGTCGTAGGCGTCCAGCAGCCCGCCGGCCGCGCGCGGACGCGGCGTCGCCGAGTACGCCGTGGCCGCCAGCCGCCGCTGCGCGAGCACGACCTGCAACAGGAGCGCCTCGTCCCACTTCAGCCGCTTCGTGGCGCGCCGCACGTCGGTCCAGTCGATCGGCCGGTGGATGCCGCGCAGCGCGTCGGCGAGCCCGCACAGGCCGTGGCGGTCGCGGATCGCGCGCGGCATCGGGTCGGCGATGTCGAGGACATCCAGGACGATCCGTACCGAGCGGGCGATCTGCCAGGAGGTGATCTCCTTCGCGGCCGGGTAGACCGGGATCATCTCGGCGGCGTACTCGGCGGCCGCGTGGGCCGCGTCGTCGCCCTCGTCCAGCAGCTCGTAATCGGGATGGGCGAGCTGGCGCTTGCCCCGGAAGGTAGAGACCTGGCCGGAGAACAGGCCGCGCGTTCCCGGGGCGAGCTGCTTCTCGCGCCAGTCTTGCCGACCCCGGGCGAAGAACGTCAGGACCAGCATCCCGTGCCCGTCGGTCACCGTCGCCTCGAGGATGCTGCCCCGCCTGCCCCGCCACGGGCGGCTGGTCACGCGGGCGACCTCGGCCTGCACGGTCACGTACTCGCCGTCGCGCAGCGACGCCAGGTCGGTCAGGTCGCCCCGGGTCTCGTACCGGCGCGGGTAATGCCGCAGCAGGTCGCCCACCGTCCGCAGCTCCAGGGCCCGGTCCAGCGTCTTGGCCGCCTTGTCGCCGACCACCAGGCGCAGCGGGTCTTCCAGGATCGCCATCTGCGGCTACTCCACGCCGATCAGCAGCGGCACCGGGCCGCCGTCGTAGCACACGACCTCGAGGCCCGGGCTGGCCCGGGCGATCCGGTCCGCGACGCGCCGGGCCAGGCCCGGCTCCGAGCCCGCGCCCTCCATCAGCGTCACCAGCTCCCCGCCCCGCGACAGCAGAGCGGTCGCGAGGGCGGCCGCCACGTCACCCTGGTCCGCGCCGGTCACTGTCACCTCCTCGCCGTCCCGCCCGACGAAACCGCCGTCCTGGCCCGGGCCGGCCACGCTCCCGTAGCGCATCCCGGCCGCGGCCCGGCTCATGGCCGCGACGTCGGCCTCGAAGCTGCGCTGCGGGTCGTGCACGGCCATGGCCGCGATCCCCTGCAACGCGGAGCGGGCCGGGATCACCGACACGTCGATCCCCTCGTCCCCGAGCCGGTCCGCGGCCGCACGGGCCAGGCCGGCCACCCGGTCTGCGTTCGGAATGACAGCAACATGAGCCCCGGCCTGCCGGATGGTCTCGATCAGCGCGGGGACTGCCGGGCCGGTGCCGTCCCGCTGCCGCAGGACGTGGGCGCCGGCCGCGCGGAGCAACGACGCCGGGCCCTCGCTGTCGGCCACCGCGACCACGCCGCGGCCGACGGCCGCCGCCGGGCCGAGCCAGGTCACGGTGATCCGGCGCGGGCGGCCGGCGCGCAGCCCTTCCTCGATGGCCGCGCCCGCGTCGGCCACGTGCACGTGCACGTTCCACAGGTCCTCGCCGCCGACGATGACCAGCGAGTCGCCCAGCGAGTCGAGCCGTTCCCGCAGCTCACCGACCGGCCCGGCCGGCGCCTCGAGCAGGTAGGTGACCTCGTAGCCGAACGAGGAAGGCTCCCGCGTCGACGCCGCTTGCGCCGCGGCGGCCGGGGCCGGCCGGGGCGCGGGCACCTCGAACGCGCCGGCCCGGGCGCCGGTGACCACCGCCGCCAGCGCGTCGAGGAGCACGCAAAGCCCGGCGGCGCCCGCGTCGACCACTCCGCGCGCGGCCAGCACGTCGAGCTGCTCGCGGGTGCCGGCCAGCGCCTCGCGGGCCGTCGCGGACACGGCAGTGACCACCGCGGCCAGGCCGCCAGAGCCGGCGGCGGACACGGCGGCCCGGGCCGCCGCGTCGGCCACGGTCAGCACGGTCCCCTCGGCGGGCCGGCCCACCGCGGCCCGGGCGGTCGCTGCGGCGTGCGTGAGCGCCCGGGCCAGGACCGCGCCGTCGCACCGGGGTTCGGGCGCGCAGACGTCGGCGAGCCCGCGCAGGAGTTGGCTGACGATGATCCCGGAGTTCCCGCAGGCCCCGAGCAGAGCTCCGCGAGCCACGGCGGGCCAGACCTCGGACGGCCCGGCCGCCGGCGGCAGCGACTCCACCGCCTCGGCCGCCGCCATCAGCGTGAGGTACAGGTTGGTCCCGGTGTCGGCGTCGGGGACCGGGAAGACGTTCAGCGCGTCGATTGCGGCTCGGGCCTGGGCCAGAGCGTCCACGCTGAGGCGGCACCAGTGCCTGACGGTCTCACCGTCCAGGACTTCCGCCGCCATACTCGCAGGGTAGATCCTGGCACCGACGAACGCGGCCGCCGGCCCGCAGGTGCCCAACGGGACGGCGGAAGGCCGCGGCGGACCCGCGGGAGCCGCCGGGCCGCGGCCGGAATCGCACCCGGTTCGCGTCAGGACCCGGTCGTCGGATATCCTTCACCGACCGTTCCGGCCTGGACCGGACGATGACCCAGCTGGCTATCACCCCATGGAGCGATCCCGTGGCTTCCGTCTGCGACATCTGCGGCAAGCGGCCGGGCTTCGGCAACAACGTGTCGTTCTCACATCGCCGCACCCCGCGCCGCTGGAACCCGAACATTCAACACGTCCGCACCAAGGTCAACGGGACGCCCCGGCGGCTGAACGTGTGCACCTCGTGCATCAAGGCGGGCAAAATCGAGCGCTGACCGCGCCAGCCCGCCGCCGATCCGCGCCGGCCGACCGCTGACCTTCATCCACGGCTGAGCGGTCCGGCCACGCGCTAGCCGCTGAAGTCGCAGCTGATCCCGTCGAGTCTGCAGCCGGACGGGAGCGCCGGCGTGCCGACTGCGAAGATCATCAGCTGGCGGCCGTCCAGCCCGCGGTCGTGCGGGTTGTGACCATGCGGCCGCCATGACCCGGTCGCCGTGCCGGCGTGGCCATGATGCGCTGGCTGCCACCGCGCGCCCCAGATGCGGTCGACGCGAGCCGAGGGAAAGCCCAACCGCAGGCTCCACGCGCCCGGCTTCAGGTCAGCGGGCAAGGTGATCACCGCGACGAAGCCCCCCGGCCAGGTGCGAACGACCTGGTAGTCGAGCTGGTAGACGGCGTGACGGCGGACCGGGTCGCCCGTCCGGGCCGCCCGCGGCGCCGAGCCCGTCTTGAGCTTTACCCCCGGCACCTCGGTCGTCACCCCGGGCGGGCTGGACGCCGGGCCGGCGCAACCGCTCGCGGGACAGCGCACGGCGGGACTGTTCGGGACGTACATGAGCGCGGCCGGCGAATCGACCGCCAGGGCGACGGCGATCACGATGCCCGCGCTCGCCGCGAACCACGGGGTCACCATCAGCGACCGCGCCAGCCGGAACCGCTCCCGGCCCGGACCGCGCGCCGCGGTCTGGGCCTCGCCGCGCCCGGGGGGGCGTCTGGCCGCGCGGCGGGCGCCGCGTGCCGGGGCCAGGATGCCGGGAAGAACGCGGCCAGGAAGAACGCTGCGCCAGGAGTCTTCCCCCCGATGCAGCGTCCAGTGCATGCGCTCGCGCGCCTGGCGATGTCTTGGCATCAAGGGGTTTATACCAAGCGTTGACCCGGTGGGCTAGTGGTGTGCAAGTGGTAATCGTGATTCCTGCGTCATGCGAAGTGCTGCCACCCGCTCAGCCGGTCCGTGGGCCGGGAGTCCACCGTCACTCCGTGTCCCTCGCTGGCCGTGCCGATCACCAGCCAATGGCTCGGCAGGTCCGTTCCCGGGGGAAAAGTCGCAGCTAGCGCATGGTCCTCGCCGCCGGTCAGCATCCAGCGCAGCCAGTCCGCGCCGAGCTCCGCCGCCGCCGACCGCAGCGCCGGGTCGGCCGGCAGCCGCGCGGCCTCGATGTCCAGCCGGACACCGCTGGCTTTGGCCACGTGACCGAGGTCGGCGACCAGCCCGTCGCTGATGTCGATCATCGAGGTCGCGCCGAGGAGGGCTGCCTCCGGCCCGCAGTCGTACGGCGGCTGCGGGCGCCGGTGGCTGGCCACCAGCCCGGCGAACTCGCCGCCCGGGCCGGGCGCGTCGGCCAGCCCGGCCTCGAGCAGGGCCAGCCCCGCGGCCGAGCGGCCGACCTGGCCGGCGATGGCCAGCCGGTCGCCCGCCCGCGCCCCGGCCCGGGTGACCGGCTCGCGGCCGCCGAGATCGCCGAGGGCCGTGATCGCGAGCATGACCGAGTCGGCGCTGCTGACGTCTCCGCCCACCACGCTGGCCCCGCCGCGCGCGCACTCCGCGGCGAGGCCGCGGACCAGGTCCTCGGCCCAGGTCACCAGGAGGTCACCAGGTGCCGCGAGGCCCACCAGCAGGGCGGTGGGTGACGCGCCCATGGCCGCGACGTCGGCGAGGTTCTGCGCGGCGGCCTTGCCGCCGATGTCGAAGGCGCCCGACCAGTCGCGGCGGAAATGCCGCCCCTCGACGAGGAGGTCCGTGGTTGCGACCACCCGCCGGTCGGGCGCACGGACCACGGCCGCGTCGTCCCCGATGCCCACCGGTCCCGCGCTGCTGGCGGGCAGCAGAGCCTGGATCGCCGCGATGAGACCGAACTCACCCAGGTCAGCGACGGTGATGGCAGGCCTCCCGCCAGTCTTCGCGGCTGCGCCCCCGGCCACAACCCGGGGCCGGCCGGGCATGTTCCTCAAGCCAACCGCCGGGAACCTACGGTAGCGTGGCCACCACACATGGGGCCTGGGAGGACGGCATGGTGCACGCTTATATCCTCGTCCAGACAGAGGTCGGTAAGGCTGCCGATGTCGCTGTGCATATCGGCCAGATCCCCGGCGTAACCCAGGCGGACGACGTCACCGGCCCTTACGACGTGATCGTCCGGGCGGAGGCGGACAACGTTGACGACCTGGGCAAGCTCGTCGTCGCCCAGATTCAGGGAGTGGCCGGGATCACGAGGACGCTGACCTGTCCGATCGTGCATATCTGAGCGAGTAGCCGCTCTGACCTGCGCTCATGGCCCCGCCCACTCGCCGTGAGCCGTGGGTGAGCCGTCTGGCGCGGACTCGATGATCCGGTGGATGGTGCTGCGCGCGATGCCGGTTATGCGGGACACCTCGCTCTTGCTGAGCCCTGACTCCACGGCCGTGCGCACCCGCTCGTCCCGGCTGCGCACGACTGCAGCCCAGTCGGACAGTAGCTCTTGCGCCTGCCGCACCGTCAGCTCCGCCATGACTCATACGCTACGCCTTTGTAGCATGTGATTCAAATCCCCCTTGCTGTGCGGCGAGCGCTTTCTCGACTGCCCGGCGTGCGCGATCGTCGGCGCCCGGCATCAGGTGGGCGTAGATCCGTAAAGTGAACGCCGGGTCGTGGTGGCCGAGGTATTCCGACACGGCGCGGATGTCCACGCCGCCGGCCAGCAGGATGCTCGCATAGTGGTGGCGCAGGGCGTGCATGCCGTTCTCGCGGTCATTGGGGAGCCCGGCAGCCTTCCGGGCCGGCCGCCATACTTCGTCGTTGAACGTTGTCCGGTGAAATGCGAGCCCGCGGACGGTGGTGAAGACGAGTGTCTCCGTCAGCGGCTTGCCGCCAGGTTCCAGCCACGGCAGCGGCACAGGCCGGGCCGGGAACTGCTTCAGGTGCGAGGCCAGGGCG
>CAWCGJ010000035.1:0-12979 GCA_963795055.1 uncultured Actinomycetota bacterium | reverse complement strand
TCGTTTCCCGCGATGGCATCACCGTCAGCGGCTACCTCGATCGCTGGGAGCCTGCCCACGGCCGCGACCTCGAAGCCGGGTCGAAGGCGGTCATCCGTCACTCCCTGCGGCCGGTCCGGGAGCGTCTCGGCGAGCGCAGGCTCCAGTCCGTGACGAGAGCCGACGTCGATGCGCTGGTGGACTGGATGATGACCGAGGGCCGCAAGCGGGGCGGCAAGCCCGGCACCGGACTCGGTCCGCGCAGCGTGCAGCTCACCCTGGTCGCGTTCCAGCGGGCCTGCGACGACGCGATCGAGGACCGGCTCATCACGATCAACCCGTGCCGGAGGGTGAAGCGGCCGAAGCAGCGCAAGCCAGTGCACGAGCTGTGGTCAGACAAGGAGACGGCGAGGTTCGAGATGGCCGCGGCGGCCGACCGGCTGCACCCGGTGATCACCTTGCAGTGCCTCGGGCTTCGCCCGGAGGAGGTGTGCGGGCTGCGCTGGCGCCGTGACGTGAACTTGACCGCGCGGACGCTGAAGATCCAGATGGCCCGCACGCTGGTCGATGGCCAGGTCACCGAGAAGCCGCCGAAGACCGACGCCGGCAACCGGGTGCTCCCGCTCGATGGCCCGCTGACCGCGTCGCTCACGGCATTTCATGCGCTCCAGGCGTCGGAGAAGCTGGCTGCGGGCGAGGCATACGGCGGCTCCGATTACGTTCTCCGTGACGAGCTGGGGCTGCCTTACGACCCCGCCCGCCTGCGCCGCGCCTGGTACCGGCTCATGAGACAGGCTGGCGTCCGCCGGATCAAGCCGTACACGGCGAGCCGTCATGCCGCGGGCACCTGCCTGGCGCGGCTGGGGGTCTCGCCTGCCGTGATCGCGGCGTGGCTCGGCCATACCGATGCGAGCTTCACGATGAAGACCTATGTGCACGCGCGGCCCGAAGACCTCGCCGCCGCGCGCGACGCCCTGGCCGCGATGAAGGTCAGCGAGGGGTGAACGTGCAATTGGTGTGCAATCGGGCCCGTAAAGGGCTTCTGGTTGGTTCGATCAGACAACTGAATCATGGCTCTGACCTGCGGTGTCCGAGGGGGGACTTGAACCCCCATGCCCTTTTGGGGCACTAGCACCTCAAGCTAGCGCGTCTGCCTATTCCGCCACCCGGACGAGTGCACGCCACGGCTGATGCCGGGCTGGCCGCATCACGATAGCAAATCCGGGCGGCTTCGGCGATGGGGCTTTGGCCGGGCGACCAGGTAGGCCACGCGGCAGGGGGCCACGCCGCCACGGCACGCGGGGGCCACGGCACGCGGGGGCCACGGCGAGGGAAGCCGGGCAGGCGCGGGAGCACGTCGCCCGGCGCATAATGCGACGATGTTGGAATGACCCATAACGATTCCAGCCGCCCGGCCGGCCCGACCGCGCAGGACGAGGTCGCCGCCATCGCCAGCGACCTGATCAGGATCGACACCACCAACCCGGGCGACCATTCCGGCCCGGGCGAGCGCGCGGCGGCCGAGCACGTCGCGGAACTGCTCGCCGAGGTCGGCCTGGAGCCGACCGTGCTGGAGTCGCACCCGAAGCGCACCAGCCTCGTGGCCAGGATCGAGGGCCAGGATCAGACCAGGCCCGCCCTGCTCATCCACGGCCATCTCGATGTGGTCCCCGCGGACCCGGACGACTGGCGGGTGCACCCGCTCTCCGGTGATACAGAGGACGGATGCGTCTGGGGCCGCGGCGCGGTGGACATGAAGGACATGGACGCGATGGTGCTCGCGGTGGTCCGCCAGCGGCTGCGGGAAGGCCGCCGCCCGCCGCGCGACGTGGTGCTGGCGTTCCTGGCCGACGAGGAAGCGGGCGGGACCTGGGGGGCCCGCTGGCTGGTGGACAACCACCCGGAACTGTTCGAGGGCGTGACCGAGGCGATCAGTGAGGTCGGCGGGTTCAGCGTCACGATCGGCGGCCGCCGCCTCTACCTGATCCAGACGGCGGAGAAGGGCCTGGCCTGGATGCGGCTCACCGCGCGCGGGACGGCCGGGCACGGGTCGATGCTGCAGCCCGACAACGCGGTCACCGAGCTGGCCGAGGCCGTGGCCCGGATCGGGCGGCACGAGTGGCCGGTCCGGCTCACCCCGGCCGTGCGGGCCTTCCTCGGAGAGGCCGCCGCGGCTCTCGGCATCGATCCGCATCGGGACGATTATCAGGATCTTCTCGCCAAGCTCGGCTCGATCTCCCGGATCGTCGGCGCGACCCTCACCAACACCGCCAACCCCACCATGCTCAGCGCGGGCTACAAGGTCAATGTCGTACCCCAGGTAGCGACGGCCCAGGTCGACGGGAGGTTCCTGCCCGGCCACGAGGTGGAGTTCCTCGCCGAGGTGGACGCCCTGCTCGGCCCGGGTCTGCGGCGCGAGTTCGTGCAGCACGACATCGCCCTGGAAACCACCCTGGACGGCGACCTGGCCGCGGCCATGACCGCTGCGCTGCTCGACGAGGACCCGGACGGGCGGGTCGTCCCCTATTGCATGTCCGGCGGGACGGATGCGAAGTCGTTCAGCCGCCTCGGTATCAGGTGCTTCGGGTACTCCCCGCTGCGGCTGCCGGCCGATCTGGACTTCGCCGGCATGTTCCACGGCGTGGACGAGCGGGTCCCGGTCGACGCGCTGCGCTTCGGCGCCCGCGTCCTGGACCGGTTTATCGATCTTTGCTAGCCCGTGGGGGGACGCGCGGCGGGGCCGTCAGGGACGAACGTGCGGCAGCGGGGTGCGGGCCGGGCGGATGATCTGCCGCCGCAAGGTGGCCTTCCTGCTGCCGTCCGCGTTCATCCGCATCCGCGCGAGCTCCCACTGGCCGTACTCGGCATGGTCGGTCAGTATCCGACGGGCGGCGTCCCTCGGCATGTCGCGGGGCAGGTACAGGACCATGTAGGAGTACTCCCTCATCACCTCATGAACCTTCTTCATCTGTCATCCCGGCTCAGAGTACTTGGACGGCCAGGGGGGATGAAGAAGGCTCATGGTGCGTGATCGCCGCAGTGATTCCGTCCGGCCTGCGTAACCTACTGCGGCGGCCGGAATACGGCGGCTGCGGGAACACACAGGTCCCGGTGGCCGGTTGCACATAGGGACGGGGGAAGCAGAGTGGCCGTACAATCGGCCGCCTGCGGGTCAGCTGCGGTAGCCTCCAGGCGTCCGCGGTAGCTCATCGGCCCGCGGGATGTGAAGGTGAGAGAGTGGCAGCGAAGACAGGGACGGCCGCCAGCCGCGCGAAGGTCAGCGACGGCAAGGACGGCGCGTCCGGGAACGGCGCGGCAACCGACGGCGGTAGCCACCGCAGGCGGCTCGTGATCGTCGAGTCGCCTGCGAAGGCACGCACGATCGCCGGATACCTCGGCAAGGACTACGTGGTCGAGTCCAGCATCGGCCACATCCGCGACATGCCCGACAAGGCTGCGGAGATACCGGCTAAGTACCGCGGGGAGCCCTGGGCGCGGCTCGGCGTGGACGTGGACCACGACTTCGAGCCGCTCTACGTCGTCAATCCCGACAAGCGGCAGCAGGTCTCCAAGCTCAAGCAGCTGCTCAAGGGCGCCGACGAACTGCTGCTGGCCACTGATGAAGACCGCGAGGGCGAGGCCATCGCCTGGCACCTGGTCGAAGAGCTGAAGCCGAAGATCCCGGTCAGCCGGATGGTCTTCCACGAGATCACCCCGGAGGCGATCGCCCAGGCCGTGGCGCACCCGCGGGCGGTGGACGACGGCCTGGTCGAGGCCTACCAGACCCGCCGGGTGCTGGACCGGCTCTACGGCTACGAGGTCTCGCCGGTGCTGTGGAAGAAGGTCATGCCGCAGCTGTCGGCCGGCCGGGTGCAGTCGGTGGCGATCCGGCTCGTGGTGGACCGGGAGCGGGAGCGGATCGCATTCCGTCCCGCCCGGTACTGGGACCTGGAGGCGGTGTTCGCCAAGGTCCGCGGCGACCAGGCCGCGGACGCCGACGTGGCGTCGTTCCCGGCCGCGCTCGTGTCGGTGGACGGGCGCCGGGTGGCGCAGGGCCGTGACTTCAGCCCGACCGGGGAACTGCGCGGCGGCCAGGATGGCGCCGCGCTGCTGCACCTCGACGGCGAGGCCGCGGCGGCGCTGGCGGACCGGCTGTCGGACACGGACTTCTCGGTGCGGTCGGTCGAGCGCAAGCCGTACCGGCGGTCCCCGTACGCGCCGTTCCGCACCACGACGCTGCAGCAGGAGGCCTCGCGCAAGCTCGGCTTCTCGGCCAAGTACGCGATGAGCGTCGCGCAGCGGCTGTACGAGAACGGCTACATCACCTATATGCGGACCGACTCGATCACGCTGTCGCAGACCGCGATCACGGCCGCCCGCGCCCAGGCCCGCGAGCTGTACGGCGCCGAGTACGTCCCCGACGCCCCCCGCGTCTACACCAGCAAGGTGAAGAGCGCGCAGGAGGCGCACGAGGCGATCCGGCCGGCCGGGGACAGGTTCCGGACCCCGGCGCGGACCGGGCTGTCCGGTGACGAGCTGCGGCTGTACGACCTGGTGTGGAAGCGCACCGTGGCCTCGCAGATGAAGGACGCCACCGGGGAGTCGGTCACGGTCCGGGTCGCGGGCCGCTCCAGTTCGGGCGAGGACGCCGAGTTCGCCGCTTCCGGCAAGATCATCAACTTCTACGGGTTCATGAAGGCCTACGTGGAGGGCGCGGACGACCCCAACGCCGAGCTGGACGACAACCAGCGCCGGCTGCCGGCGCTGGCCGAGGCCGAGCCGCTGATCGCGGAGAGCCTGGCCCCGGCCGAGCACGCCACCCGCCCGCCGGCCCGCTACACCGAGGCCTCGCTGATCAAGGAGCTGGAGGACCGGGCGATCGGCCGGCCGTCCACCTATGCCTCGATCATGGGCACGATCCTGGACCGCGGCTACGTGTTCAAGAAGGGCATCGCGCTGGTCCCCTCGTTCCTGGCCTTCGCCGTGGTCACGCTGCTGGAGCAGCACTTCGAGCACCTGATCGACTACGACTTCACCGCGCAGATGGAGGAGGCGCTCGACGAGATCGCCCGTGGTGAGGCGGAGCGGGTCCCGTGGCTGCGCCGGTTCTACTTCGGTGCCCCCGGCGAGGAAGGGCTCAAGGAGCTAGTCAGCGACCTGAGCGACATCGACGCCCGGGCCGTCAGCTCGTTTCCGCTGTCCGGCACCGACATCGTGGTCCGGGTCGGCCGGTACGGCCCGTACCTGGAGCGCGATGACCAGCGGGCCAACATCCCGGAGGGCACCGCGCCGGACGAGCTGACCCCGGAGTACGCAGCCGAGCTGCTGTCGCGCCCGAACGGCGACAAGATCCTCGGCACCGACCCGGACACCGGCCGGACCATCGTCGCGAAGGCGGGCCGGTTCGGCCCGTACGTGACCGAGCAGCTGGGCGAGGACGCGCCTGCTTCGGCCAAGCCTCGCACCTCCTCGTTGCTGAAGTCCATGGACCTGGACAGCGTGACGCTGGACGACGCGCTGCGGCTGCTGACCCTGCCGCGGACCCTGGGCGAGATCGACGGCGAGCCAGTTACCGTGCAGAACGGCCGTTATGGGCCTTATGTCAAGAAGGGCACGGACAGCCGGTCGCTGGACAACGAAGAGCAGATGTTCACGGTCACCCTGGACGAGGCCCGGCAGCTGTTCGCGCAGCCCAAGCCCCGCGGCCGGGCGGCCCGCGCGGGCGCCGCGCCGCTGCGCGAGCTCGGCGACGACCCGGCCAGCGGCAAGCCGATCGTGCTCCGGGACGGCCGGTTCGGCCCGTACGTCACCGACGGCGAGACCAACGCGTCGCTGCGCAAGGGCGACGCGGCCGAGTCGGTCACGCTGCAGCGGGCGGTCGAGCTGCTGGCCGAGCGGCGGGCCGCCGCGCCTGCGCCCAAGCGGCAGGCGAGCCGGTCCCGGGCCAGGTCCGGCGGTTCCGCGGCCCGGTCCGGGTCGGGGGCGTCCCGTTCTGGATCAAAGTCCGCAGGAGCTAATGCTAAGAAGAGGTGAGGGGGCCCGGTGGTCTCCCGGACCACAAGAAGATCAGCCGATACCCTAACGCCGTGAACTTCGCATCCCCTTTGCGCAGCGGCCGGAACGGCGTGCTGTCCATCAGGCCCTTCCGGAGGCTGTGGATCGCGCTGTCCCTGTCCAGCCTGGGGGACTGGCTGAGCCTGCTCGCGCTCACCGCGCTGGCCGCCGCGCTGGCCGGCGGCGGCGAGGCAGCGCAGAGCGCCGCGGTCGGCGGCGTCTGGCTCACCTCGCTGCTGCCCGCGCTGGTCCTCGGCCCGCTGGCCGGGGCGGTGGCCGACCGGTTCGACCGGCGGATGACCATGATCGTCGGCGACGTGGTGCGGGCCGTGCTGTACCTGTCCATCCCGCTGAACCTCGCACTGCACCTGGTCAACGAGCTGACCTGGCTTTACACCGTGCAGTTCCTGGCCTCCTGCGCGTCGCTGTTCTGGACGCCGGCCAAGGACGCCACGGTGCCCAACCTGGTGCCGCCCGACCGGCTGGAGCAGGCCAACCAGCTGAGCCTGCTGACCACGTACGGCACCGCGCCGATCGCCGGGCTGGTGTTCGGCCTGCTCGAGCTGATCAGCCGGGCGCTCGGCTCCATCCCGGCCGCCTCGCACTACTTCACCACCGAGCTGAACCAGGTCAACCTGGCGCTGTACTTCAACGCGGCCACGTTCGTGGTGTCCGCGCTGACGATCTTCGCGCTCCGGGAGATCCCGCGCCAGCACAAGAGCGGCGAGATCTCCGCACCGTCCGTGGCCAAGACCATCGTGGAGGGCTGGCGGTTCATCGGAAAGACCCGGGTGGTCCGCGGAATAGTGATCGGGATGGTCGGCGCGTTCGCGGCCGCGGGCGTGGTCGTCGGCCTCGGGCAGGTCTACATCAGCGACACCCTGCACGGCGGCCACGCGGGCTGGGGCGTCGTCTTTGCCGCGATCTTCGTCGGCCTGGCCCTCGGCATGTTCCTCGGCCTGCGCATCCTGCGGGGGTTCTCGCGGCGCCGCCTGTTCGGCCTGTCGATCACGTTCGCGGCCTTCCCGCTGGTGCTGATCGGGCTGATCCCGAACCTGGTCGTGGTCACGGTCCTGGTGGTCCTGCTCGGCGCGTGCGCCGGCGTGGCGTACGTCACCGGGTACACGATCGTCGGCAGCGAGGTGGACGACCAGACCCGCGGCCGGACGTTCGCGTTCCTGCAGTCGGCCATGCGGGTCATCATGTTCGGGGTGATCGCCGTGGCCCCGTTCGTCGCGGCGGGCTTCACCGCCGCGGTGCGCGGGCTGACCGGGGCGACCACGGTGCGGATCGGCAACATCGTCTACGGCGCGGTCGGCGACAACTTCGTGCTGCTGCTCGCGGCCGCGGTGGCGGTCGTGCTCGGCGTGGTCTCCTACCGGCAGATGGACGACCGCGCCGGGGTGCCGCTGCTCGCGGACCTGACGTCAGTGCTGCGCGGCGAGGAGTTCACCCCGGTGCCGACGACGCCGTCGCACGCCAACGGGCAAGAGCCGTTCCCCCGGCCGCCCCGCGGCCTGCTGCTCGCGCTGGAGGGCGGCGAGGGCGCCGGCAAGTCCACCCAGGCCCGGCTGCTCGCGATCTGGCTCCGCGACCAGGGCTACGACGTGGTGTCGACCCACGAGCCCGGCGCGACCAAGGTGGGGATGCGGCTACGCGCCCTGCTGCTGGACACCGCGCACACCGGCCTGTCGCCGCGGGCCGAGACCCTCATGTACGCCGCGGACCGGGCCGAGCATGTGGCGTCGGTGATCCTGCCCGCGCTGGACCGTGGCGCGATCGTGGTCACTGACCGGTACGTGGACTCGTCCCTGGCCTACCAGGGCGCCGGCCGCCGGCTGCCGCTCGGCGACGTGACCGACCTGAACAAGTGGGCCACCGGCGGCCTGGTCCCCGACCTCACGATCCTGCTCGACCTGCCCCCGGTCGAGGGCCTGGGCCGCCGGGAGCGGTCGGCCGACCGGCTCGAGGCTGAGCCGCTCGACTTCCACCAGCGGGTCCGCGCCGGGTTCCGCGCCCTGGCCGACGCCGACCCGCAACGCTACCTGGTGCTGGACGCGGGCCGCCGGCCCGCCGAGATCAGCCGCGAGATCCAGGAGCGGATCAGGCCGCTGCTTCCCGATCCGGTGCCGCTGGCGACGGAGGAGAACACCGGCGGCATCCCGGTCGTGCGAGATTGAGGCCGAAATGACCGCGGCCGTCTTCGGCGAACTGGTCGGCCAGGAACCCGTCGTCGAGCAGCTGGGCCTCGCCGCCGCGGCCGCCGCGGCCCGGACGCCGGGCGGCTCCCCGCCCCCGGGTGCCGCCCCGGCCGGGTCCGGCATGACCCACGCCTGGCTGTTCACCGGCCCGCCGGGCTCGGGCCGGTCGGTGGCCGCCCGCGCCTTCGCGGCTGCGCTGCTGTGCGCCGACCAGGGGTGCGGGCAGTGCCCGTCCTGCCGCCAGGTCGCCGCGGGCAGCCACGCTGACCTGCTGCTGATCCGGCCGGATGGGCTCTCCTACGGTGTGCGGCAGACCAGGGACCTGGTGCTGCGGGCCGCGGCCGCGCCGGTCTACGGACGGTGGCGGGTGGTCTTGTTCGAGGACGCGGACCGCGCCACCGAGCAGGCGGCGAACGCGCTGCTCAAGGCCATCGAGGAACCCGCGCCGCGCACCGTCTGGCTGCTGTGCGCGCCGTCCGCTGACGACCTGCCCACCACGATCAGGTCACGGTGCCGCCTGGTCACCCTGCGCACTCCGCCCACCGCCGCCGTGGCCGAGGTGCTGGTCCGTTCTGGGGTCAGCGAGGACGCGGCGCTGGCGGCCGCGCGGGCGGCCCAGGGGCACATCGGCCGGGCCCGGCGCCTGGCCACCGACCCGCAGGCCGCCAGCAGACGGGCCGAGGTGCTGAAGGTGCCGATGCAGGTCTCGGGCGGCCTGGGCCATGCGCTCGCTTCCGCCGCCGATCTCGTGAAAGCGGCGGAGGCGGAAGCCGCAGCGATCACCGAAGAGCTCGATGTTCCCGAACGGGATGCCATGCGCCGGGCGTTCGGCGAAGGTTCGACCGGCAAGGGGGTGGCGACCGCCGTCCGGGGCGCCGCGGGTGCCCTGAAGGAACTCGAGGACCGGCAGAAGTCCCGCGCGACCAGGCTGAAGCGGGACGCGCTGGACCGGGCCCTGCTCGACTTGGCCGGCTTCTATCGCGACGTGCTCGCGGTCCAGTTCGGCGCGGACGTAGAACTCGCCAACGCGGCGCGGCGAGAAGAACTGGAACAGGTAGCCGTGATCTCGCGGCCCGAGACCACGGTGCGCCGGATCGAGGCCATCATGAAGTGCCGGGAGCGCCTGGCCGCCAGCGTTGCCCCGCTGCTCGCGGTCGAGGAGATGACCCTGGCCCTCGCCGCCCGCTGAGCGGCGGGCCCTGGTGAGCGGGCCGGGCCGGGTGGGCGGCTTTGTGATCGTCCCGTAACCTGGGGCGATGGGCATGATGATGGCGGTCAGCTTCGAGCGGAGCGGGCGGCTCTATTACCTCGACCCCGGACCGTACACGCCAGCCGTGGGGGACAGGGTGCTCGTGCCCACCGATGCGGGCCCGGAGGTAGCGGAGTGCATCTGGGCGCCACAGTACGTGGACGACGAGATCGGGGGCCTGCCGGTGTGCGCGGGACTGGCTACCGACGAGCACCTGAGCCGGGACGAGGCCAACCGGTCCCGGCGGGCCGAGGGGCGGGTGGCCGCGCGGCGGCTGGTGCGCGAGCACGAGCTGCCGATGAAGGTGGTCGCGGTGGACTACGTGGACTCGCCGGACGTGTTCACGATCTACTTCAGCGCGCCGCGCCGGGTTGACTTCCGTGCGCTGGTGCGGGACCTGGCCGGGCGGCTGCACGCGCGGGTCGAGCTACGCCAGATCGGGCCGCGGGACGAGGCCAGGCTGCAGGGCGGGATCGGGCCGTGCGGGCGCGACCTGTGCTGTGCCACCTTCCTCAAGGATTTCGAGCCGGTGTCGGTCCGGATGGCCAAGGACCAGGACCTTCCGGTGAACCCGATGCGGATCGCGGGCGCGTGCGGGCGGCTGATGTGCTGCCTGAAGTACGAGCACCCGCTGTACCAGAAATTCCGCGAGGAGGCCCCCAGGGTCGGCGCGTCCGTGGAGACGCCGGAGGGCCCGGGCACGGTGGTCGGCCATAGCGTCCCCGCCGATCAGGTCGTGGTGAAGCTGGCCGAGGACGGGCGGCGCTGCGCGTGCCCGAAGGCCAGCGTGTGCGGGTCGAGGCAGGCCTACGAGGTCAGATACGGACAGCAGTAATCCAGGCCGGTCAGGCAGCGTCGCGCCGGGCGTGGCCAGCAGCTGATCAGGGTGCGTTACCCCAGCCCCACGCCGAGCGCGGCCAGCAGGACCAGGAGCATCGTGGTGACGGCGACCACGCCGTGGCCCACGACGATCAGCGGGGACAGGCGGCGCTTGGCTGACGCGGTCCGGCCGGGACCGCCCGTAGCGGTGTTGCCGGTGCCCGCGGTGCTTCCGGTGTCAGCGCCGCCGGGGACGGAGCCGCCCGCGGACGAGCCCGCGGGGGCGCTGCCCGCCACGGCGGGGACCGGACGTCCCGGGAGACCCGGCAGGCTGGGCAGGCCCGGGAGGCCGATGGCCAGCGTGGCCATGCCGAGCCCGGCCACCGGGAGCAAGACGCCGACGGCGGTCCAGGCCAGCGCGGCCCAGCCGGCCACCAGGTAAACGATCCAGATCACCAGCCCGGTCAGGGCCAGGCCGAAATGTCCGAAGATCACCGCAGGCGGGGCGCCCGTGCCGCCCGCGCGACGCCGCAGGCTGCCGCCATGAGAGAGCCAGCTGCCCAGCACGTACGCACCGCTGCCCGCCGTGACGAGCCAGGCGATCAGCGCGGCGGTGTCCATCCCGAGGTTCCTGGCGCCGAGAGGCCCGGTGGCTGCCGACCCGGCCGCGAGGGCGGGCAGTGAGTTGGTCACCGGAGGGGGCGTGCTGAACAGGTGCGCAAGGAACGGGGCCGCCTCAGACGCCCGTTTCCGCCAGATGACCTTCCGCACACCTCCGGCTACCTGCATGATGGCGCGGGCGGCGGCCTGGTTGACCTCGGTCTTGCTGAGGCCCTCGCACGCCGCCGGCGTCTGGGTCACCGTGATGTGATGCTCGATCGCGTACACCCCGTAGGCCGTGCAGCCCGGCACGGTGGCTTGCGGGGTGCCGCCCGCGCTGCCCGAGGACGTGCTGCATCCGGCTGCGAAGCAGGCCAGGAGCATGCCGCCCGCAACCGCCGCGGTCGTGATGGCGAGTTTCACTGCTTCTCCCGCCCCGTGCAGGCGAGCGCCGACCCCCGCGCACTTGTGCGGCGCGGAGCGGCCTTCGGGTAACCGGCTCAGACGATCGGGCACTGCCCACACTAATGCAGGCCCTGTGCGCTGAACCGGTAGACTCCTTGAGCCGTCGTCACGCATGATGACGCGCCGCCTTAGCTCAGTCGGCAGAGCGGTTCACTCGTAATGAACAGGTCGTCGGTTCGATTCCGACAGGCGGCTCCGAAAATCCCCAGCTAGAAGCCATGATCAGCGATCAAGTTAGATGCTTGTAGCCCGTCAGGGGAGCCAAACGGGGAGCCAACTAGTTGTAGGCTCTCTGTTCATGGCGCAGCCGGCAAAGCGCCGGGCTCACGGCGAAGACGCGATCTACTGGGACGAGAGCAAGGGCCGCTGGTACGGCTCGGTCAGTCTCGGCTTCGACTCCGGCGGCAAGCGGCTGCGGCGCAAGGTCTCCGGCAAGACCAAGACCGAAGTCAAGGACAAGCTCAAGGAACTGCACTCCGACCTAGACGCAGGTGTGCAGACCTCGGCCAGCTACACCGTCGACCAGGCCGTGACCGACTGGATGCGCGAGGGCCGCGACGGCCGGTCGCCAAGCACCCTGCGCCGCGACGAGCGGATTCTCCGCCCGGTCCTGGCGATCATCGGCAGTATCCCGCTGCATGCGTTGCGGACCCACGACGTACGCCGCGCGCTTGTCGGAGCTGGCCGCGTCGAGATCGAGCGCGACGGTGGCGCTGGCGCAGAACTTGCTGGTGCGGGCCATCCGGCACGCCGAGGCCGGGGATCATGTCCGGCGCAACGTCGCCGCGCTGGTCAAGCCGCCGCAGGGCCAGGCCGGGCGGCCTCTCGAAGGCCATGACCGCGGACCAGGCCGCGGCGCTGCTGCGCGCCGCCAAGGACGACGATTACCTGGGCGCCTACGTCATCGTGTCCTTGACCACCGGCATCCGGACCGAGGAGGCGCGGGCACTGCGCTGGGATCACGTCGACCTCGACGGTGATCCTCGCGCCGGAGTGCCGCCGCACATGGCCGTATGGCGTTCGGTCCGGGCCGGAAGCGACACCAAGACCGAGCGATCCCGCCGGACCCTGGCCCTGCCGCAGAGCGCTGTCGCGGCGCTGCGGGAACAGCGCAAGCGGCAAGCGGCGGCCCAGCTGGCCGCGGGCGAGTTATGGCAGGACCACGGCCTGGTCTTCACCAGCAGCACGGGCAAGCCGCTGGACGACGCGAACGTCCGCCGCAGCTTCCGCGCTCTGTGCGAGAAGGCGGGCATCGGCGGCAGCTGGTCGCCTCGGGAGCTGCGGCACACGTTCGTCAGCCTGATGTCCGAGTCCGGGATCGCGGTGGAGGAGATCGCCCGCCTGGCGGGGCACTCCAGTTCCCGCACGACCGAGGTCGTCTACCGGCACGAGCTGCGCCCGGTGATCACCACCGGCGCCGACGTGATGGACAAGATGTTCCGGTAGCCCTTCGCTTGTCTGCCCCGTGCCTCATGCCGCCTTGCGCGCCTCGGCCTCCAGCATGGCGACGTACTCGGTCAGGGCCTTGGCCGTGATGAACCGGGCCCGGCCGTCCTTGACCGAACGCAGGCGTCCCGAGCGCATCAGGTCGTAGAGCTTGTCCCGGCCGATG
>CAWCGJ010000034.1:0-87093 GCA_963795055.1 uncultured Actinomycetota bacterium | reverse complement strand
GCACGCCTGTGATCAGTTCGTGCATATCTAGCAGCCGTCCGCCGGGACTAGGCCATCGCGTCCGCCGCCAGGGCCGCGGTGCGCGGCCCGAGGCCGATGCGGGCCGCGTCACGCAGGTCGGCGACGGTGTCCACGTCGCGGCGCAGCCCGTCCAGCCCGGGCAGGGCTAGCTCCACCGCGCCCGCGGCCAGGTGCGCCGCGTAGGAGCCCGGCCCGAACCTCGGGCGGAACGCGACGCCCGGGCCCGCGGTGTACATCGTGGTACCGGTGCCCGCGGCGTCGGCCACGAAGGCCTGCCCGACCGTGGCCGCCCGGGCGAGCGCCCGGCCGAGCCCGCCGGGATCGAGCGCGGGCAGGTCCGCCGCCAGCCCGGCCCTCCCCCGCGCTGGCCAGCGCTCGTCCGAGTACGCGGCCCCGAACGCCAGGGCGGGGTTAAGCCCGTCACCCGGCTCGTCGGGTAGCACGAGCGCTCCCAGCCCCGACAGCACGGCCGCCGCCGCGGGGTCATCGGTCACCACGATCACCGAGTCCACGGCCGGGCAGGCGGCCGTGGCCGCGACCGTGTCCGCGGCCATGGCCAGGGCCAGCTCGGCCCGGCGCGGCCCGGCCAGGCCGGTGATCCGGGACTTCGCGCGGGCAAGTACCTTGACGGGGATCACCACAGACCAGCGGAGCGAGGTATCGAGCGGCATGCACCTGATCCTGCCTCGACATGATGCTGCGCGAACCGCGAGACTGGCGTCAACGACGAGCGGCGCGGGTGCGACCAGCGCCCCGAGCGGGAGACTGCCCTAATGAGCAAACGCGCGGATGGCAGCTACTCGCCCGCCTGGCGGCGAGCCTCGAAGATCATCCTGTGGCCGCTGATCCAGGTAGGGATGAAGCACGACTGGCACGGCCAGGAAAACATCAAGAACATCCCCGCCGATCAGGGCCTCATCCTCGCCATCAACCACCTGTCCTACGCCGACATCTTCGCGGACTCGTTGTTTGCCTACGAGGCGGGCCGCTACCCGGTGTTCCTCGCGAAATCGTCGTTGTTCGACATCAAGGTCCTGGGGACGATCATTCGCAAGCTCGGCCAGCTTCCGGTCTACCGCGGCCAGACGGATGCGGCGCTCGTACTCCGGGACGCCGAGCAGGGCATCAAGAACGGCGCCTGCGTGATCTTCTATCCGGAGGCGACGGTGACCCGCGACCCGGACCAATGGCCGATGGTGGCCAAGACCGGCGCGGCCAGGCTCGCGCTGGCCACGGGGTCCCCGGTGATCCCTATCGCGCACTGGGGCGCGCAGAAGATCCTGCCCTACGGCAGCTTCCGGCCGCACCTGGTGCCGCGCACCACCGTGCACGTGAGCGCGGGCCCCCCGGTCGACCTGTCGGAGTTCGAGGGCCAGCCGATGACCACTCAAGTCCTCCGCGCGGCCACCGAAAAGATCATGAAAGACATCACCGCCTTGCTGGCGGGCATCCGCGGCGAGATTCCGCCCGCCGAGCCTTACCATCCGGCGGTCGCCCGCCGCAAGGCCAGGCAGGAAGCCCGCGAACGAGAGGGCCAGGCCACAACGGAAACGCCCGCCGGCGCCGGCCCGATCGGCTCCGACACGGTCGACTCCGGTACGGAGGCCACGCCGACGTGAGAGCCGCGGTGATGGGAGCCGGGTCGTGGGGCACCACGTTCGCTCAGGTGCTCTGCGACGCGGCTACGCCCGCGGTGCTCTGGGCCCGCCGCGCCGAGACGGCCAAGGAGATCAACGCCACCCGGGAGAACCCCGGCTACCTGCCCGGGATCACGCTGCCCGACGTGCTGCGCGCGACCGCTGATCCGGCCGAAGCGCTGGAGGGCGCGGACCTGGTGGTGCTGGCCGTGCCGGCGCAGTCGCTGCGGGAGAACCTGGCGGCGTGGACTCCGCTGCTGCCGCCTGGCGCGCTGCTGGTCAGCCTGATGAAGGGGATCGAGCGCGGTACCGGCAACCGGATGAGCGAGGTGATCGGCCAGGTGGCCGGGGTGCCCGCGGACCGGATCGCCGTGGTCTCGGGCCCCAACCTGGCCGGGGAGATCGCGCGGCGCGAGTACGCGGCGACCGTGGTGGCGTGCACCGACGATGCCGCCGCGCAGCGGCTGCAGCGGGCTTGCCACGCCAGCTACTTTCGCCCGTACACCAACCCGGACGTGATCGGCTGCGAGCTGGGCGGCGCGGTGAAGAACGTGATCGCGCTGGCGGTCGGCATAGCGGTCGGCATGGGGCTGGGGGACAACACCCGGGCCCTCCTGATCACCAGGGGCCTGGCCGAGACGGCCCGCCTCGGCGCGGCGCTCGGGGCCGACCAGCACACGTTCGCGGGACTGGCCGGGATGGGCGACCTGGTGGCGACGTGCAGCTCGCCGCTGAGCCGCAACCGCACCTTCGGCGAGAACCTGGGCCGGGGCATGACGCTCGCCGACGTGATCGCGAGCACCCGGCAGACGGCCGAGGGCGTGAAGTCGTCGCAGTCAGTGCTCGAACTGGCCGGACGGCACGGCGTTGAGATGCCGATCACCGAGGTCATGGCGGCGGTGCTGCACGATGACCTTGACGTCGGCAAGGCCGCCCTCCTGCTCGCCAGCCGTTCCACGAAGCCAGAGCGCTACGGCGTCTGAGCAGCGGGCAGCACCGGGAAGCAGCGGAAAACAGCGGGGGACGAGAAAGGAGCCGCGTGAACGAGCAACGCAAGATCCGGGTCGCGGTCGTCTTCGGCGGCCGGGGCCCCGAGCACTCGGTGTCCTGCATGGGCGGCGGCAACATGCTCAGGTCGATCGATCGCGACAAGTACGAGGTCATCCCGGTCGGCATCACCCGCGAGGGCAACTGGGTGCTGGCCGCCGACGAGCCGGCCAGGCTCATGGCGGCCGACGGTCAGCTGCCGTCCGTCGAGGCGGTGGCCGAGCCGGGCGCGCAGGTCGTTCCGTGGGGCAGCCGGGCTCCCGTCGCCCCGGGCCCGCCCGGGCAGGCCCTCGTGGCCAGCGCTCCCGGGCGGATACCGCACCTGCTCAGCGAGGTGGACGTGGTGCTGCCCGTGCTGCACGGCCCGTTCGGCGAGGACGGCACCATCCAGGGCCTGCTGGAGATGGCCGGCGTCCCGTATGTCGGGTCCGGCGTGCTGGCCAGCGCGGTCAGCATGGACAAGGAGTACATGAAGATCATCTTCCAGGCCCGGGGGCTGCCGGTCGGGCCGCATCTGGTGGTGCGCGAGCGGGACTGGCCCCCGGAGGAGGCCGACGGCGGCACCCTGGCCGATCCGGAGCGCAAGCGCGTGCTCGACGCGATCGCCGAGCTGGGCTGGCCGCTGTTCGTCAAGCCCGCCCGCGGCGGGTCGAGCATCGGCACGTCCAAGGCCTCGGACCTGGCGCAGCTGCACGAATCCATCCGCACCGCCCGGGCCTACGACCCGAAGGTGATCGTCGAGGCCGCGATCGAAGGCCGGGAGGTCGAGTGTTCGGTCCTGGAGGGTGAGCACGGCGCCCCGCCCGACACCAGCCTGCCCGGGGAGCTGCTGATCGACGGCGGCGAGGAGTTTTTCGACTTCGAGGCGAAGTACCTGGACCAGACCAACGGGATGGCGATCCCGGCGCGGATCCCCGCGGAGCACCAGCAGGAGATCCGCCGGATGGCCGCGCTGGCCTTCGAGGCGGTGTCGGGCGAGGGCCTGGCCCGGGTGGACTTCTTCTACACCCGAGACGGCCAGATCCTGATCAACGAGATCAACACGATCCCCGGGCTGTCTCCGACGTCCTACTTCCAGAAGATGTGGGAGGCGAGCGGCACGCCGCTGCGCGAGATCATCGACCGGGTGCTGCGGACCGCGTTGAACAAGCGTCCCGGCCTGCGGTAAGGATCACGCCGACCTGGAGCCCGGTCACGCCCCGGCCGGCGCCACCCCGGAGGCTACTCAAGCGGCGGTCAGGGCGTCGGCCGCGTCACGAACCTGGGCGCGCAGGTCACCGGCGTTGGCGCGGTGGTAGAGGGGCCCGCCCGCGTCGGTGAGCAGGACCCCGACCTTGGCCATGCCCTGCGCGGGAACCGGGCCGGGAGCGCGCAACCGGCGGATCAGGTCCTCGAACTCCTCGCAGCAGTCCCTGACCCGGTCCCGGCAGACCGGGACCCGGGGGCGGCTGGGCAAGGACGGCTGCATCGCCATCGCGAGCACCCGGTCCGCGCTGGCGGCCAGGTCGCGCCGGTGGCGCGTGCGCACCAGCATCTGGGCCCGGAGAGCCAGTGCGAAGCTGGCCTCGGGTGAAGCCCCGGCCGCCAGGTCATGGTCCAGGCGGAAGGCGCGCAGGCGGATCAAAACCCGGTCCCAGGGGTGGACGGCACACGCGACCGGACTACCCTCTTCCTCCAGCAGCACCAGCATCGGGCACCTCCCAGACCGTGGAGTTCGTGACCGTTAAGACCAGTATGCAGGTCACATGGTGACCGCTCAAGCGATTTAACTGGTCACGCCTGGTAGGCTGCGGAGATGACGCTGTCCGCCTGGGCCCCGCCGGACGAACTGAAGCCGGCGCCCGAGCCCCTGCTGCTCGTGCAGGCGTTCGTCAACACCAGGGACCGGGGCCTGGGCACGGACCTGCTGGACGACGCCGATGCCGCCAACCAGTGGCTGCGCCAGTGCGGGCTGCTAGCGGCGGAGGCCACGGCCGGCGCCGATGACCTGCGCGCGGCCCGGGACGTCCGGGAGGCCCTGCGGGCCCTGATCGTGCAGAACGGCAACGGCCCGGCTCCGACCGCGGGCAGCCTGCGGCCGCTCCAGGAGGTGGCGTGCTCGTCCCGGCCACGGCTGAGCGTCGACCCGGCCGGCCGGGTCCAGGTGGATCCCGGATCCGGCCGGCTCGCAGACGGGCTGTCCCGGCTCCTGCTCATCATCCGCGACGCGCAGCGGGACGGCACCTGGCCGCGGCTGAAGGCCTGCGGCAACAGCGACTGCCACTGGGCGTTCTACGACCGCTCCCACAGCCGCCGGGGGGCGTGGTGCGACATGGCGTCGTGCGGAAACCTGATCAAGAACAGGAACCTGAGAGCACGCCGCAGCCGCCAGCGGCCGCCGGCCGTGTAGCCGTGCCACTGGCGGGCGGGTACCGGCCAATCCTGGCGGGCGGCGGCATCGCGCGCCGCGGCCGCGTTCCTGCCTGGCCCGGGCCTTCCTGCTTCTTGACCTTGCCTGTCGGCCCTGCGTCCCCGGTTAGGCCTTCTTCTCGCCGTTGACGATGGCCTTGAAGTCCGCGCCCGGCCGGAACTTGGGCACCGACGACTTCGGCACCTTGATGGCGGCGCCGGTGGCGGGGTTACGGGCCGTGCGGGCCGGCCGGTCGGCCTTCTCGAATACCCCGAAGCCCGTTATGGCGACCTTGTCGCCTTTAGCAACCGCAGCCTGGATGGTGTCGAGCACCGCGTTGACTGCCTCGGTCGCGGTCTTCTTGTCGCCCATGCGGGGCGAAATCGCGTCGATCAGGTCACGCTTGTTCATTCTTCACTCCTGCGGTCCCCCAACGGGAGGTCACGCGGCCGGGGCGGCCGCTCTCGCGACCTCTGGTGTGCCCGAAATTAGGCGATCCAGCGGTACGGCACAATCACATCCGCGTGATAACACGGCGTGTCGACGCCGGAACTAGGCACGATGCTACGGGAATGGGGAATTCCTGGCGGCGCCGGGCCCCGGATATACGGCCGCGCCGCCCCCGGCCGCGCCGCCCCCGGCAGGCCGGCCGAGCTGCTCCGGGCGAGGTCGGCGAGGAGCAGGTCAAGCCGCCTGGCGCCGCGGGCCGCGTCGGCACCGGGGACCTTCAGGGCATCGCATATCGCCGCGAGCCTGCGCTGCAGGCGGACCCGGACATCGCCGGGAAGCGCGGCCGAGCCGAGCAGGCGCTGCGCTATTCGCAGCCGCTCGGCCATGTTCTCGGTCCCGCCGCCGATCTCGAATCGCGCGACAAAGCCGCGTGCCCTCACCTCGTGCCGGCCGAAATCGACGGTCAGCAGAATCCCCGGGTCGGATTCGACCGCCACCTGCAGCGCGGCGGCGGTTTCCCGGTCAACGCATACGGGCAATATGGCCGCCTTTATCAGGCTATAGCGAAGGAAATCATCGAGCCCGGATGAGATGAGAACCCGCAGCCCGCGCCCGGCGGCCGCGGCGATCGCGCGCCCGGCCGACGGGCCGCCATCGGGGCCGGCGACCAGGATCGTGGCTGCGGAACGGGTGGGCCGGCCGGGCCCGTCGGCCGTGCTCCCGTCCGCCGGCACCCCACCACCGCGCCGAACCGACCGGGCCCGGCCGGTGCAGGACGCGGGCATGTTCCCCGCCGCGGCGAACGGGATCGGGTCGGCGGCGCGGGCAGGCTGCACCTGAGCTCCTCATCCTCCTCCGGTCCGGCCCGATCGCCGGGCGGCCGGTGTCCTGACGGTATCCCCCCGGCCCCAGCCCCAGCCGGCGCGTCCCGGCCCAGTTGGGGGGCGGGCGCGGCCTCCCGGCTGCCGCGAGCGCGGACGGCTGCGCTCTGACCTGAAGGTAATGTCCTATCTGTGGACTTCCTGAAGAGCGCAGCAGAGTTGGCCATCGGCCGACTTGCCGCATGCGACGATGGTCGCGCTCCCGAGTCGTGAGGTCGCGCATGAAGGTAGCCGTCGTTAAGGAGACAGGACCGGGCGAGCGCCGCGTCGCGCTGGTGCCCGAGGCAGTGGCCAAGCTCCGCGCGGCCGGGCTTGAGGTCCTGGTGGAGACCGGCGCAGGAGACAGCGCCTGGCTGAGCGATGACGCGTACACCGAGGCGGGCGCGGGCATCGCGGCCCGCGACGAGCTCGTCGCGGGCGCGGACGTGATCGTAACGGTCGGCAAGCCGGACGAACAGGTGATGGCCGGGCTCCGCCCGGGCCAGGCCGTGCTCGGGATGCTGGCGCCGCTCGGGGATCCCGGTTTCGCGCAGCGCCTCGCGGAGGCCGGCGTCACCGCCATCAGCCTCGACCTGATCCCGCGGACGCTGCCGCGGGCCCAGTCCATGGACGCCCTCACGTCCCAGGCGAACATCGCCGGCTACAAGGCGGCCGTCGTGGCCGCGGGCGCATTCGGCCGGTTCTTCCCGCTGCTGATCACGGCGGCCGGGACCGCCAGGCCGGCCAAGGTGCTCGTGCTGGGGACCGGCGTGGCCGGCCTGCAGGCCATCGGCACGGCCCGGCGCCTCGGCGCGGTGGTCAGCGCCTACGACGTGCGGCCGGAGACCAAGACCGAGGTGGAATCGCTCGGGGCGACCTTCATCGAGCTGACCTCGGTCGGCCCGGCCGGCGGCGAGGGCGGGTACGCCCGGGCCCTGACCGACGAGGAACGCCAGGCGCAGCAGGACGAGCTGGCCAGCCACATCGCCAAGCATGACGTGGTGATCACCACGGCGCAGGTTCCCGGGCGCAGGCCCCCGCTTCTGGTCACGGCCGACGCGCTCAAGTGGATGGCGGCCGGCTCGGTGGTGGTGGACATGGGCGCGAGCGCCCTCGGCGGCAACGTCGAGGGATCGCGGCCGGAGGAGACGGTGGTCACCGAGAACGGGGTGACCATCATCGGCGCCGGCCGCCTGCCATCGACGATGCCGGCCGCCGCGTCGGCGATGTACGCGCGCAACGTCAGCGCCCTGCTGCTGTACCTGGTGAAGGACGGCTCGCTGGCCGTCGACCTCGCCGACGACCTGCAGCGGGGTGTCGTGATCACCTACGAGGGCCAGGTGGTTCACCCCGCCCTGTCTGATTCCGCTGGAGGTACCGCCCGTGTCGACGGCGCTGCTCACTGACCTGGTCATCTTCGTGCTCAGCCTCTGGGTGGGCTTCGAGGTGATCAGCAAGGTCCCCGCCACGCTGCACACCCCGCTGATGTCGGCGGCCAACTCCATCCACGGGATCATCCTCGTCGGCGCCATGCTGATCGCGGCCGCCACGAACAGCTGGATCGGCTACGTGATCGCCTTCGTCGCCGCGATGTTCGCGGCCGCCAACGTGGTCGGCGGCTACGTGGTCACCGGCCGGATGCTCAAGATGTTCCGCAAGAGGCCCACCGCGCCTGCCGCCCCGGCGGCGGAGGCCGTGGCGGCCCGGAACGGCCAGGCGTCGTGAGCGGGTTCAGCTTCGCCACCCAGCTGATCTACGTGCTGGCCGCGTCGTGCTTCGTGCTCGGCCTGCACCTGATGAACACCCCGGCCACCGCGCGCCGGGGCAACCAGTTCTCCATGGCGGGCATGGTCATCGCCATCGTCACGACCCTCGCGCTGATCGTCCACGCCGGCGTGATCAGCGCCACCGGGTGGGCCGTGATGCTCACCGGCGCGCTGATCGGCGGCGCGGTGGGGCTGTACGCGGCGCGCACCGTGCAGATGACCGCGATGCCCCAGCTGGTGAGCATGTTCAACGCGGTGGGCGGCGGGGCGGCGGCGCTCGTCGCCATTCACGACTACATCCACCTGGCCGGGGCCGCGGGCGGCGTGGCGGAGTCCACGACGGTCTTCACGCTGCTGGACGTGATCATCGGTTCGGTGACGTTCTCGGGGTCGATCATCGCGGCCGGCAAGCTGCAGGGCGTGATCACCTCGGCCCCGGTCACGTTCCCCGGGGCCCGCGCGGTCAACCTGCTGCTGGCCGCGCTCGGGCTGGCCGCGGGCGGGTACGTGATCGCCACGCCGAGCCTGGCCGCTCTCTGGATCGTGGTCGTGGCGTCTCTCGCGTTCGGCGTGCTGATGGTGATGCCGATCGGCGGGGCCGACATGCCGGTGGTGATCTCGCTGCTGAACGCGTTCACCGGCACCGCGGTGGCGATGGCCGGCTTCGTGATCGGCAACTGGGCGCTGATCATCGCCGGGGCCCTGGTCGGGGCGTCGGGCGGGATCTTGACCAAGCTGATGGCCGACGCGATGAACCGCTCCATCGGCAACATCATCGTGGGCGGGTTCGGCACCGGCGACACGGCCGTGGCCGTCCTGCCGGGCGCGGGCGCGGGCGTGAAGGCGATCGCCGCCGACGACGCGGCGATCCAGCTCGCCTACGCCGGCAAAGTGATCATCGTGCCCGGCTACGGCCTGGCCGCCGCGCAGGCCCAGCACGAGGTGGCGGTGCTGGCCGACGAGCTGGAAGAGCATGGCGTGGACGTCAGCTACGCGATCCACCCGGTAGCGGGCCGGATGCCCGGGCACATGAACGTGCTGCTGGCCGAGGCGAACGTGCCGTACCCGCTGCTGAAGGAGATGGATGACGTCAACCCGGAGTTCGCCCGGACCGACGTGGCCCTGGTGATCGGGGCCAACGACGTCACCAACCCGGCGGCGCGCCGCCCCGGCACGGCCATCTCCGGCATGCCGATCCTGGACGTGGACCAGGCCAAGAGCATTATCGTGATCAAGCGCTCCATGGGTCACGGCTACGCTGGTATCGACAACGAGCTGTACACCAACCCCAAGACCAGCATGTACTTCGCGGACGCCAAGACCGCCCTGGCCGAGCTGAGCAGCGCGGTCAAGACCCTCGTCGGCTGAGCCGCCCGGCCGCGCGGCCGGCTCCGGGCCGAGTTCTGTGTTCGCTAAGGGCTGCTGGAGCACCCTGCTCGGCGGCGTCCCGCTCGGCGAGCCGCTGCTCATGTGGTGGAACCTGGTCGCGCGCACCCCGAGGAGATCGAGGCGGCCGTGGCCGACTGGCGGGAAGGCCGCTTCGGCACGGTCCCCGGCTACGACGGCGAGCCGCTGACGGCCCCGCCGTTGGTTGCGCTCCGGCCACCCCATAGGCCATAACGCGACGCCCGGGCCCCCCTGACCAGCCTGGATTCTTACGACCCGGAGCCCGGGCCCCGCCGGCCGCCTAAGCGCAGCCGACGGCCTGGGCAGCCCCCGGCGTTCGCCAACCTGGGCCGGAAATAATCGGCGCCTGGCCAGCGGCCCGGCCCGGCGTCTTTTCGGAGGCGTTGCGGTCGTCTTGCCAGGTTTGGCACTATGAACCCCGGGAACCTGGCGACCGTAGCGGGCGAAGGGTCGGACCGTGGGGAATATCGGCAAGGAAGCGCAGGAGATCGAGGTGCTGCCGGCGGAGCAGGCTGCCCCGGCGGAGCAGGCCCCGGCGGAGCGCGAGAGCCAGGCTGAGCCCGCGCCGCCCGATCCCGTCCCGGCCGCCGAGCCGACGCCGACCCGAGCGTGACGGCGAGCCAGTTCGACGACGACCGCACGCTGCCCGATCTGCGGGTCGGCGAGATCCGGGCGCTGCGCACCTTCCGCCTGTCCGAGTACGGGTACCTGAACCCGGTGGGATACACGGCCGCCGGGCCGTGGCGGGACGGCCCGAACACCGCCCGGTGCCTGGGCCAGGGTCACACGCCGGCCGCGCCCGGCTGCAAGTGCGGCTTCTACGCCTACGGCACGTACGGCGCGGCGTGTGACTACGCCGAGGCCCGGCGGCTGCTGGCCGTGGTGGCCTGCTGGGGCAAGGTGGTGCCGGGCACCCGCGGCCTGCGCGCGCAGCACGCGCGCATCGAGGCGATCTGGCTGTCGGGCAAGGTGCCCCGCCGCTTCGCCCGGCGGCTGCGCGACCGCTACCCGTCGGTGGCCTTCTACCGCAGCAGGCGGCTCATGCTCCGCCGGAACCGCCCGACCGCGCTGCGCTCGTACGAGCCGGAGCCCAGGCCGCAGCCGGTGATCCAGCGCCTGGCCCGCCAGATCCGGGCCGGCGGCGCCCGGCTGGGCCTCACCGTGGCCATCCTGGTGCTGTGCTGGGGGCTCATGCTGCTCACGCTCGCGGCGGTCGCCCTGCACGCGCTGTGGCCGGGCACCTTCCGGGCCTGAGATAACCCCGCCTGGCGTACCGTCACGGTCATGGCCGAACAGATGTGGCGGGTGGTGGCGGTCTTCCGCGTCGTCACGCTCGCCTACGCGGCCGTGCTCATCACCCGGGACCACGGCGACTACCTTCATCCCGCGGCGGGGTGGCTGGCCCTCGCGGTCATGGCCGTGTGGTCGGTGATCACCATAGCCGCCTACTCCCGGCCACGCGGCCGGCAGACCTGGCTGATCTGCGCCGACGTCGCGGTGGCCGCGGGCCTGGTGCTGAGCACCCGGCTGATCGTGCCCGCGAGCCAGATCAACGCGGGAGCCCCCACCATCCCCTCGTCCTGGGCCGCCTCGTCCGTCCTGGCCTGCGCGGTCGCGGGCGGCCCAGCGGGAGGGCTGGCCGGCGCATCGGTGATCATCGCCGCGGATATCGCCGAGCGCCAGGCGCTGCCGCAGGGCACGCTCAGCAACATCGTGCTGGTGCTCATCGCGGGCGGGGTCGGCGGGTACATCGTCCAGCTCGGGCTGCGCGCCGAGGCGGCCGCGGACCACGCGGCCCGGCTCGAGGCGGCGATCGCCGAGCGGGAGCGGATCGCGCGCGGCATCCACGACTCGGTGCTGCAGGTGCTGGCGCTGGTCGCCACCCGCGGGCGCGAGCTCGGCGGCGAGGCGGCCGAGCTGGCCCGGCTCGCGGGGGAACAGGAGACCGCGCTGCGGACGCTGGTCGCGGGCGCGGCGGTGGCCCCGCCCGAGGGCGGCCAGCTCGACCTGGCCGGCCTGCTGGAGCCGCTCGGCAACTCGCGGGTGACCGTGTCCTGCCCGGCCGGCGCCGTCCTGCTGTCCGACGCCCCGGCGCGTGCGCTGGCCGCCGCGGCGGGCGAGGCCCTGGACAACGTCCGGCGGCACGCCGGGGCCGACGCCCGGGCGTGGGTGCTCGTCGAGGACGACGGCACCGCGGTCGCGGTCAGCGTGCGTGACAACGGGCTCGGCTTCGCGGCAGGCCGGCTGGCCGAGGCCGAGACCGCGGGCAGGCTGGGCGTGGCACAGTCGATCATGGGGCGGCTGCGGGACGTGGGCGGGAGTGCCTGCGTGCGATCGTCGCCCGGGCAGGGAACCGAGGTGGAACTTCGTGTGCCCCGACGCTGAACTGCGGGTCCTCGTGGTCGACGACCACCCGATCTGGCGGCATAGCGTGGCTGCCGGGCTGGAGGAGGCCGGCTGCGCCGTGGCGGGGACGGCCGGGGACGGCGCCCAGGCCCTGCGGGTGGCCGCCGCCACGCGCCCTGGCGTGGTGCTGCTCGACCTGAACCTGCCGGACATGTCCGGGGCCGAGGTAACCAGGCGGCTGCTCGCGGCCGATCCCGCCGTCCGGGTGCTCATCTTGTCGGCGAGCGGCGAGCGACAGGACGTGCTGGACGCCATGACCGCCGGTGCCACCGGCTACCTGGTCAAGTCGGCTCAGTTCAGCGAGCTGCTGGCGGCGGTGCGGGCCGCGGCGGCGGGCGAGGCGGTGTTCACGCCCGGGCTGGCCGGGCTGGTGCTCGGCGAGTACCGGAGGCTGGCCGCGGGTTCCGGGGCCGACGCCGGCCGCGGGGCCGCCGGGCCGACCGGGCCGGGCCGACCGGCCAGCACGGGCCAGCCGCGGCTCACCGACCGGGAGACCGAGGTGCTGCGCCTGGTGGCCAAGGGGATGACGTACCCGGAGATCGCGGCGCTGCTCGTGCTCTCGCCGCGGACCGTCCAGAATCACGTCCAGAACACGCTCATCAAGCTGCAGTTGCACAACAAGGCGCAGCTCGTGCGGTACGCGCTGGAGCAGGGCATCGAATAGCGCGGGCCCGCCCTGACCTGCCCCGGTTGTGCATTGAACGCCGTGGGCCGGGTATGCATAGCCAGTAGGATCTATGCCTAGTAACAGGATGGGTATAGTAGGTTTTCCGCCCGGCTCGGGCGCAATCCCCAGGAGAAGCCATGGCCCTGCCCGACTTCTTCATTGCTGGCGCGCCGAAGGCGGGCACCACCGCCGTGCACGCGGCACTGGCCCGGCACCCCGCGCTCTACATGTCGGCGGTCAAGGAGCCCAAGTTCTTCCTCACCGACGGCCCGCCGCCGACCCGGGGCGGCCCGGGCGACGTGCAGACCTACCGGGAGCACGTGTGGCCGCGGGACGACTACGAGGCGCTGTTCGCCCCGGCGCCGGCCGGGACCCTGCGCGGCGAGTCGACGCCGTTCTACCTCTACAACCGCGACGCGCAGCGCCGGATCCGCGCGCTGATACCGGACGCCAGGCTGATCGTGATCTTGCGCGACCCGGTGGAGCGGGCGCATTCGAACTGGGCCCACCTGTGGTCCGCGGGCCTGGATCCGGTCGACGACTTCGTCCTGGCCTGCGCCGAGGAGCAGCGCCGGATCGAGGCCGGCTGGGCGGACTTCTGGCGCTACACGGCGCTCGGGCGCTACGGGGAGCAACTCGAGCATCTCTACTCGGTGTTCCCGCAGGATCAGGTCCTGGTTTTCCGCTACCGCGCCCTGCTCGAGTCCCCCGCCCTGGTCCTGGACCGGATCTGCGCCTTCCTCGGCGTGCCGCAGGGCGTGCTCGCCGAGGTGCCCAGGGAGAATGTCACGGCCCACCCGCAGCTCTCGTTCCGGCACCGGGCGGTGGCCAGGGCCCTGCGGGCCAGCAGCGCCGTGAGCAACGTCCTGCCGGGCGCGGCCACCGTGACCGGCTCGCTGGAACAGATCCTGCAGCGAGACAGCCGGCCCCGGCAGCCGCTGACCTGGCAGCAGCGTCAGGCGCTGCTGCCCCGGTTCGAGGCGGACATCAGGCTCCTGGAGGTCATCACCGGCGAGGACTTCAGCAACTGGCTGCAGCCGCGCGGCGACTCCGGCGGGCTGGTCGGGGCCAGGCCCGCCGGGCAGCGCCAGGCCCGCAACGGCCAGCCCCGCGAGTTCTGACCGCGGCCCGCGCCGTCCCGGCAGGCTCAGCGCAGCTCGGTGCGCAACTCGTGTGATCCGTCCGCGCGGGTCATCTCGTAGTAGTAGCGCTCGCGGGAGTCGGCCAGGCCCAGGACGCACAGGTAGCGCAGCCCCCCGCCGTCGTACGGTGACTGGACGATCGGGCCGTGCGCGGCCAGCGCCGCGGGCCCGGTGCCGGTCGCGATGCCGGTCCGTTCCTCGAAGTTCTCCGCCGCGCTGGCCCGCCCGTCGTAGTACGCGACGACGCTGCCGGGCGCGAGCCGGACGGCGGTGACCCGCGCGCCGCGCGAGTCCCACTCACCCGGCCGCGGGCTCAGCGCGGTGCCGTGCCAGGTCCAGGCCAGGCCGTCGGAGCTGCACGCGTAGTCGGTCGCCATCCGGTCGGTCTGGTCGGGATCGTCCAGCGGGTGCACCGACGCCCACAGGTGCCACACGTCCCCGTCGCGGACGATGACCGGGTCCTTGACCGCGGTGTCACCGTCGCCGGGCAGCACGACCCGGCTGTGCCGGGCGTCGAAGGCGCCCGGATGACCGGCCTGGAGCACCTCCACGCGCCAGTGCTTGGTACCCGGCGTGGCGCAGCTCAGGTACAGCCGCCAGTCCCCGTCCGGGGTCCTCACGAGCGCCGGGCGCTCCAGCGATTCCGCGCCCAGCTCCTCCCGGCGGATGGTGAGCAGGGTCTCGAAGTGCACGCCGTCGGCCGAGCGCCCCACCACGACCGCGTAGCCGCGGCCCTGCCCCTCCGGGCGGCGCAGCCGGTACGCCAGGTAGATCTCGCCGTCGCCGCGGGCCGCGCTGGGCGCGCCGGCCCAGGTCCCCTGGCCCGGCGCCGGCGGCGGGATCGCGACGACAGAACGTTCCGGCTGTGGCATCAGGGCAGCCACCTGCGCCACAGTTTCTTCAGAGATCATGCCGGAACTTTAGCGGTGATCGGCGACTGGTACCGACGATCGCGGCTACGCCAGGCCAGGCGGCGACGACCACCGCCGCCGCCTGGCGGCCACACTGGTGCCCGTGGCCAGGAGACCACGGGGAAGAAGCGGGGCCTGGCCGAGCAGCGGAGCACGGGCGCGCATGATCGGGTCGCGGCGGGGCAGTTCAGTACCGATGAACCCGCATCCTGCCCGGGGCGCGCCCGCGCCGGGCTCACGCCGGCTGGCGTGGCGTTCCGCGGCCCTGCTAACCGCCGTGGTCGCGTTCATCGCGGTCATGGCCGCGATGAGCGCGGCGGCCCGCGGCGGCAGCAGTCCGGGCGCAGCCGGGAAGACCGGCACGGTGCTGGTCACCGTCGCGCCCGTCGCCGCGGTCGACCTGCAGGCCGTGCCGGGACAGCTGACCATCGTCGGGGCGGCCACCGGGCGGGTGACGCTGTCCGGGCCGTTGAACTGGACCGGGCATTCCCCCGTGGCCAGGGTCGGTGTCGGCGCCCGCACGCTGCGCCTGTCCTACCGCTGCGCCGCGGCGAGCCCGTGCACCGCGGACTGGACGCTGGTCGTGCCGTGGCGCACCGCGGTCGCGCTACGCGAGCCCGCCGGCCACGTCGTCATCTCCGGCCTGGCCGGACCGCTGCAGATCACCGCCAGCAGCGCCGACGTCAGCGCGACGGGCCTGCGCTGCCCATCGCTGGCCGCCACGATCACCTCGGGCCACCTGGGCGCCATGTTCGCCGCGGCGCCGCGGCGGGTCAGCGTCACGCTCAGCTCCGCGCAGGCCACGCTATGGCTGCCGGGCGGCGCCGCCTACGCCGTGGCCGGCCAGGTCACCGCGGGCTACATCAACGTAGGCATCCCGCAGGACGACAGCTCACCGCGCACCGTAACCGCCCGGATCGTCTCCGGCGAACTCGACCTGCGGCCGCGCTGACGACGACCCTGCCGCGGACCGTTATGGATATTCGCGCAGCGGATGGAACGGCGCGAGGTCGAAGCCGGGCGGTTCGCCCAGCGCGGCCCGGGCCGTGAGCGCTCCCGCGTACGGGCCCATGGTCAGCCCGGTGGGCCCGAGGCCGGTCGCGACCACCAGGCCATCCGCGCCGGGGACCGGCCCGAGCAGCGGCCGGGCGTCCGGGCTCATCGGCCGGAACCCGACCCTGGTCTCCAGGTAGCCGGCCGTGGCCAGGCCCGGCGCCACGGCCAGCGCCTGCGCGAGGACCTCCGCCAGGCCGCCGGCCGTCACCCGGTGCTCGAAGCCGGCGCCGGTCTCCCGGGTGGCGCCGGCCACCACCCGTGAGCCGTCGAAGGCCAGCAGGTAATGACCGCTCCCGCCGGGCAGCACCACCGGCCAGCGCCCGGTGTCGGCGGGCGCAACGGACAGGTGGACGATCTGCCCGCGCTGGGGGGTCACGGCCACGGCGAACCCCGCAGATTCCAGGAACGACCTGGTCCAGGCGCCGGTCGCGGCGACCACGGCGTCGGCCTCGGCGAGCCGCCCGTCCACGGTCACGCCGGCCACCCGGCCGGCGCGGCAGACCAGCCGCGCCCGCCCCGCCGTGACGACCGCGCCCTGCCGGACCGCCGCCCGGGCCAGGGCGCCGGCCAGCATCCGGCCGTCCACCCGGCAGGCGCCGCCGACCGACACCGCGGCGCGATCCCCCCGCAGCGGCGGGAAGAGCCCGCGGGCCTGCGCACCGGTCAGCGCCGCGACCTCGCCGATCTCGGGCGCCCCGGCGCGCCGGGCCAGGAGCTGCCGGCGCAGGTCCGCCTGCTGCTGCGGGGACTCGGCCAGGATCAGCGCGCCGACCTGCCGGTAGCCCACCTCGGTCTCGCCGAGCTCGGCGAGTTCGGCCACCAGGCCGGGATAGTGCCGGGCCGACGCGCAGGCCAGGGCGTACCAGGCCGGGTCGCCGGCCAGGGCCGATGCCCACGGGCACACGATCCCCGCGCCCGCCGCCGTGGCCTGGCCGGGCAGGGCCGCGTCCGCCAGCACGACCTCGGCCCCGAGGCGGCTGGCCGTGTACGCGCAGCTGGCCCCGACCACGCCCGAACCGACCACGACCACGACCACCCGCATGTGCCTACCCGCGGTGCGCCCACTTCTCGATGCGGGCGAGCGCGTCCTGCAGCACCTCGGGCCGCTTGCAGAACGCGAACCGTACCTGCGTCCGCCCGGCCTCGGGATCGTCGTAGAGCACGGCGCTGGGGATCGCGACCACGCCGGCCTGCCGGGGCAGGTCGCGGCAGAACTGCACGCCGTCGGCGTCGCTGAGCGGCCGGATGTCGGTGGTCACGAAGTAGGTGCCCGCCGGGGGGTACACCGCGAAGCCCGCGTCGGCCAGGCCGGCGCAGAGCAGGTCGCGCTTGACGCGCAGGTCCGCGCTGATCCCGGTGAAGTAGGCGTCGGGCATCCGCAGCGCCTGCGCGATCGCGTACTGGAACGGGCCGCCGCTGACAAAGGTGAGGAACTGCTTGACCGCGCGGACGGCCGCCACCAGCTCGGCCGTGGCCGTCACCCAGCCGATCTTCCAGCCGGTGAACGAGAACGTCTTGCCGGCCGAGCTGATCGACACCGTGCGCTCGGCCATCCCGGGCATCGAGCCGATCGGTACGTGCTCGCCGACGTACACCATGTGCTCGTACACCTCGTCCGCGATCACGAGCAGGTCGCGCTCGCAGGCCAGCTCCGCGATCGCGGCGAGCTCGGCGCGGGTGAACACCGACCCGGTCGGGTTGTGCGGCGAGTTCAGCAGGATCAGCCGCGTCCGCGGGGTGACCGCGGCGCGCAGCGCGTCCAGGTCGGGCCGGAAGCCCGGCGGCCGCAGCGTCACCGGGACGCGGACGCCCCCGGCCAGAGCCACGCACGCGGCGTAGGAGTCGTAGTACGGCTCGAACGCGATGACCTCGTCGCCCGGCTCGACCAGCGCGAGCAGCGCGGCCGCCACCGCCTCGGTGGCGCCCGTGGTCACCAGCACCTCCCCGACCGGGTCGAAGTCCAGGCCGTAGAACCGCTGCTGGTGCTCGGCGATGGCCTGGCACAGCTCGGGGACGCCGTTCCCGGGCGGGTACTGGTTGCCGCGCCCGCCGAGGATCGCGGCGGCGGCCGCTTCGGCGACCTCGCGCGGCCCGTCGGTGTCCGGGAAGCCCTGGCCCAGGTTGACGGATCCGGTCGCGGCCGCGAGCGACGACATCTCCGAGAAGATCGTCGAGCCCATCCCGGCCATCCGTCTGTTCAGCAGCGGTCGTTTCACCCCGCCATGAGATCACGACGAGGGCGCGGAACGGAAACGCCGCGGGCCCGGCCGCCCCGGTCCAACCATCTGCGGGCCGCCGACGTCTGAGAGTCAGGCGTTGAGGTCAAGGGGACCGGACATGAACCGCGGCTACGCGGGACTGCGCCTGCTCTCCCGGGCCGGCCGCCGGCTGCCCACCACGGTGCACCACGCCACCTCCGGCACCTACCTGTTCCCGCCGGTGGCCCCGCACCGGGTGGCGTTGCGCCCCGGCGCCTTCGCCGCCTTCGAGCTGGAGTACGGGGACAACCCGTTCGGTCCGCAGGCCAGCAAGCCGTACGCGCAAGCCTGCCCGGCGGCGACCCAGGCGGAGGTTACTCTGCCTGGCGCCCGCGGCTACCGCGTCGTGGCGGCCGCCCTGGCCCCGTGCAACGGGGCGGTCTGGATCTCCCCGGTCTTCCCCGGCCGCCGGTGGATCGTCTTCCCGTGAGCCCGGACGTGGCGTGCCCGTTATGGCCTATGCGGCGCTACGCGCGGGCGCCGACGCCTCCCCGGCATCCGGGCCGACAGCCCGCCGGCGGCGGGCGGGGATTGTCGCGGCCGCGTCGGCGTCGCGGATCGACAGGGCCGACGCCAGACCGACGAGGCAGACCGCGGCGGCCACCAGGAACGTGATCCGGTAGGCGGCGAGGTTGGCCACCTCGTGCCCGGCCACGCGGTGAGTCTCGCCGACCAGCACGATGATGGTGGTGAGCAGGGCGACGCCGACGGCCCCGCCGAGCTGGCGAAACGCGTTGAACATCGTCGAGGCCCGGCCCGTCGCCGCCGGCGTGATGGTGGCGAACGCCGCCGCCTGGGTGGGCACGAACACCTGGGCCATGGCGAACCCCAGGGCGAACATCAGCAGCCGGGCCCACCAGAGACTGGACTGGGCGGTCAGCAGGGCCAGCAGGCCGATGGAGGCGCTGGTGCCGATCAGCCCGATGGCGATGTGCCGGCGCGGGCCGAGCAGCGGGTACAGCACCCGGCTGGACAGCTGCGCGCCGAGCATGACCCCGACGGCCTCGGGGAACGTGCTCAGCCCCGACTGGAGCGCGGACAGGTCGCGGCCGTCCTGGTAGTACAGAGAGATCACGAACAAGGTGCCGAGGAACGCGATCGACGCCGGGATCATGACGCCGTTGGCCGAGCGGAACAGGCGGTTACCGAACAGGCGCAGCGCCACGATCGGCTCCGCGGTGCGCATTTCGACCACGACCATGGCGGCGAGCAGCACCAGCCCGGCGCAGACGGTGGCGAGCACCGCGGCCGATCTCCAGCCCAGGTCCGGGCCCTCCGAGACGCCGTACATGAGCAGCCCGAGGCCGATGCCCGACAGCAGGAAGCCGGGCACGTCGAAGCGGCCCGGCCGGCTCTCGGTGACCGGGCGCAGGAACAGGGCCCCGAACGCGATGGCCGCCGCCCCGATGGGCACGTTGACGTAGAACACCCAGCGCCACGACAGCTCGGTGACCAGCAGTCCGCCGAGCACCGGGCCGATCGCCGAGGCTGGACGCCAGGCCGCACAGCGCCGAGGCGATGGTGAACACCGCGATCGCGGTGAGCAGCACCCGCTTGCCGCCGAAGCGGTCGCCGAGCCAGCCCGAGGCGGGGATGAACACCGCCAGGCTGACCAGGAACGCGATGGAGATGCTGTCGACCGCCGTCGGGCTCACCGAGAACTCGCGGCCGATGGTCGGCAGGGCCACGTTGACGATCGTGACGTCCATGATGCTGATGAACATCGCGGCCACGAAGACGACGCTGACCGCCACCTTCTGGCTGATACGTGCCTGCAAAGCCCTGCGTCTCCCGCGTCCCCGGTTCACCTGCCGCTGACGGCAACCGCAGCGGGGACCCGGCTGTTCCCGGGCGCCGGGGACCCCGCGGGTCAGCTGCTGCTCGGGAGCGCGGGCGGCGGGGTGGCGGAGCCGATCTGGGCCTTGAGCGCGGCCAGTTCCTGGTCCACCTGAGCGTTCGAGCTGGCCTCGTCGAGTTCCTTCTGGATGTCGTCGGTGTCGCCGCCGACGTCCTCGAGCACCCCGGACTGCAGCAGCTCGTCCGTGGCGTCGGCGCGGGCCTGCATGTTGGCGATCTTGTCCTGGGCCCGCTGAAGCGCCGCGCCCGCGTCGCTGTAGGTCGAGGAGATCCCGGTGACGTCTCTCGTTGATGGAACTCTCCGCCTGGGCCGCGCTGTACTGCGCCTTCAGCACTTCCTTCTTGCTCCGGAACTCGTTGACCCGCTGCTGCAGCGCGGCGAGGGTCTGCTCGAGTTTCTGCTCCTCCTCGGTGAGCTGCTGGTGCTGCGGCTCCAGCCCGTCGATCTGCTGCTGGGCGGCGGCCTTGCGGGACAGGGCCTCCCGCGCCAGGTCCTCCTTGCCCTGGGCCAGCGCCGCCTTGGCCTGGTCATTCAGGTGGTCCACCGAGTGCTGGAGCTGCTGCTCCTGCAGTTCGAGCTGTTTGCGTGACGCGGCGATGGTCACCAGCCCCCGGCTGACCTGGGTGATCTGGTCCAGCATCTGGTCGTAGGAGTAGTCGAGCATCTCGTCGGGCTTCTCGGCCGCGTCGAGTGCCTTGTTGGTCTTGGCTGCAACGATGTCGTGCGCCCGCTGGAAGAGACCCATGTCGATCTGCTCCTTCGCCCGTGCCGGCCTGGCTTTCCTCCACGAGGCTACCGTCCGGCCGGGCCCGGGGCGGCCCGGGGCGGCCCGGGCGGCCTGGCTGGCCGACGAGCTGGTCTCGCTGCTCGCCCCGGCCTGACCGTTACCGCGCGGCCCGCTCGGTGGGCGGATCGTGCCGTTCCCAGGGACGGTGTGCCGCCACGATGTGGGCGGCCTGGGACGTCCGGAGCGGTTCGAACGGCCCGCTGCTGTGCGCGGCGACCGGCTCGGTGACCACGCACACGTGATCACCGCCTTCGTCCAGCAGCGCGGTCCGCCGGGCCACCAGCCAGTGCCCGCAATCGGCCAGGACCGGCGCCCCGCCCGGCGCCGGGCTCACCCGCAGGCCGGCGAACTTGTCGACCTGGTCGCCGGTCTGGGTGCCGAACAGCTCCGCCAGCCGGAGGTCGGTCGAGGCCAGGAAGTGAATGGCCAGGTGACTGGAACGCAGCGCCACCCGGTAGGTGTGGTTCGCCTTGGACAGCCAGACGCAGTACCGGTGCGGTGCGATGCTCGACTGGGTGTGGAAACTCACCAGGCAGCCCGCCTGCTCGCCGGCCTCGGCCGTGGTGACGACGATCAGCCCGGCGTCCTGGGACGACACCACGGCGTCGAAGGGGTCACTGGTCACCGCGGCCCCGCTCGTAGCGCAGGAACAGGGTGTCGCCGTCGCGCAGGACGTGACACAGGGCGAAGCGAGCCAGCGGCGCGCCGGCCGGGGTGATCGATACCGGCAACGGGTCGCCGCCCATCATCGGCGAGACGGTGAGGCAGAGCTCGTCGAGCAAGCCGGCCGCCACGACCTCGCCTAGCCAGGTCGGGCCGCCCTCGCACAGCACGACCCGGTGCCCCCGCTCGGACAGCCGCTGCATGGCCAGGTCCGGATCGACCCGATCGTCCCCGGCCAGGATCACGTCCGCCGTCTCGCGGGCGCGCTCCAGCCGCCCGGGATCGGCCGCCGCGCAGGTGATCACCAGCGTCCGGCTCCACGGCGGCGCGTCGGTGAAGGCCTTGGCCGACCAGTCGAGCTCCAGGGAACGCGTGACCACGGCCAGCGGAGGCGTTCCCGGCCGCCCGGCCGCTTCCCGCGCCTCGATCCGCTCCCGGGGAAGGCGGACGGCGCCGTAGCCCTCCGCGCGTACGGTCTCGGCGCCGACCAGCACGACGTCGGCGAGCGCGCGCATCAGGCTGAACAGCCTCGCGTCGGGCGCGGTCGACAGCTCGCCCACCCGGCCCCTGATCGCGGCCGAGCCGTCCAGCCCGCCCACCACGTGGGCCACCACCCAGCACGCGCCCGGGCCGCGGGTTCGGTCAACCTCCGCGTAGGGCGCGAGCGGGTCGGCGATCGCCGCGCCCTCTCGCAGGATGTGCACGCGACTCATTGTTCCCCGCCAGCGACCCCGGGCTGACCCGGGGGCGCCGGCGGGAAGTCTCGGTTACGGGAGGCGGCCGAACGAGCGCAGCGTGCGCAGCGCCCGGAGCGTCTCGGCTCCCCGGCAGTCGCTGGTGGCGGCGGGCCCGATCGTCTCCCAGCTGATCGGCCAGCCGCCGTCGTCGCACTGGGCCGCGACCAGGTCGTCGAGGTGCGCCTCGATGACCGAGGGCTCGAACAGGCCGATCCAGGGGCTGTCGGGCGCCGCGGCGTAGTGCAGCGGCGTGAGGCCGTAGCCGGGAACGGACGGATCGGGCCGGAACATCTGGAGCCCGCCCAGGGCGCCGTCGGCGTCGGCGCGGATGGCGGCGATGACATCGCCGGCGCGCTCGCGGTCGCCCACCCAGGCCAGGAACGACAGCATCTCCCCGAAGCCGTGCGCGTCGGCCGGCCACCCGGAATCGATCCGCTCCCAGCAGAACGCGGTCGCGGCCTCCCGCCAGGGGTGGTTGATGCCCCACTTCCAGAGCATGGCCGCGAGGCCCGCGGTCGGGTTGAGGTCGGGGGGCAGCGCGAAGTCCGCCCAGTGCGGGGCCCGCGGGTAGCCGCGGTAGGCCTCGGTCAGGCAGCCCACGCCCGGGCCGAGGCGCTCCAGGAACGCGCACGCCCCGGTGACCAGGTCCTGGTCGGCGCGGCCGATCGCGTCCAGGGCGTGGAAGGCGGTCTCGACGTCGAGCGGCTGGCTGTCGGGCACGCGCTTGTCCGGCTCGAGCCCGTGGCCGAAGCCGCCGTCGGGGTTGCGGTAGCCGCGCAGCGCGTCCAGCGCCCCGTCGGCGTCGGCCTGCTCGAAGAGCACGCCGAAGATCCGGCGCTCCAGCAGCCGCCCTTCGGCGTAGAGAAATTGGCGGGCGTCTTCGAAACGTGGCTTGCTCATGACCCTGGTCTACCGCGCCCGTCGGCCCGCGGTCTTGAACGTTTCGGACACCGGCGGCGGTCAGGCCCGGCACTAACCTCACGTTTCGCCGGTCCGCACCGTCTACCGGACAGCAGACCCGGACGAGGAGGACCGCGATGACCGCCACCCACACGACCGTCGACTCGCCGATCGGCGAGCTGACCCTGGTCGCCGACGAGGGCAAGCTGACCGGCGTGTACTTCCCGCATCACTGGTACCGGCCGGACCCGGACACGTTCGGCCCGCGGACCGACCACGGGTTCGAGGACGCCGCGGCCCAGCTCGCCGAGTACTTCGCGGGTGACCGGACCCGCTTCGACCTGGCCGTCGAGCCCCAAGGGGACGAGTTCCAGCGCCGGGTGTGGGACCTGATCGCGGGCATCCCCTACGGCGAGACCGTCACCTACGGCGACCTGGCCCGCGACGTCGGCGGGCCGGCCACGCCCAAGGACGTCGGCGCGGCCGTCGGGCGCAACCCGCTGAGCGTGGTCGTGCCCTGCCACCGCGTGGTCGGCAAGGACGGCAGGCTCACCGGCTACGCCGGCGGGCTGGCCCGCAAGAGGTTCCTGCTCGACCTGGAGAGGGTATCCGCGAGGCTGTTTTAATGAAACCTCACCATCGGTGGCCCCAGGACTCCAATGAAACCTCACCTTCGGCGGCCCCAGGACTCCAATGAGAACCTCACGTTCGGCGGGCCCGGGACGTCTACCTCAGGTGAGCCCCAAGCCGCCCTTCGAGGTCGTCGTGGCCGAGCACGGCGCGACCGTCCTGCGGGTGTGCCGGGCCGTCCTGGGGCCCGCCGACGCGGATGACGCGTGGTCGGAGACGTTCCTGGCCGCGCTCAAGGCGTACCCGCGGCTGCCCGCCGACGCCAACGTCGAGGCGTGGCTGGTGACGATCGCGCACCGCAAGGCGATCGACGTCACCCGCGCGGCGGCGCGGCGCGCGGTCCCGGTCGCCGACGTTCCCGAGCCTTCGATTTCGCAACGGGCCGGCGGCCGGGACATCGATCTCGCGGACGCACTGGCCGCCTTGCCGCGCCGGCAGCGGGAGGCCATCGCCTACCACTACCTGGCCGGGTTGCCCTATCAGGACGTCGCGGCCATAACCGGCGGCAGCACCGATGCCGCCCGCCGGGCGGCCGCCGACGGCATCGCCCGGCTGCGGAAGACCTATCCGGGCGCCGCACGAGCAGACGGAGAGAACTCATGAACGCCAACCACGAAGCGGACCTGCGCCACGCCCTGCCCGCCGTCACCGAGGCGGAGGCGGCGGCCCTGCGCGACCGCCTGCCCGCCATCACCGACGCGGACCTGGCCGCCCTGCGTGACCGCCTGGCCGCGCGCGCCGACGCCGACGGCGTGCTCGACGTGGCCTACCGCACGCTCGACACGCCGGTCGGCACGCTGCTGCTGGCCGCGACCGAGACCGGCCTGGTCCGGGTCGCCTACCCGATCGAGGGTCACGACCAGGTGCTGCAGGCCCTCGCCGCGCGGGTCAGCCCGCGGATCCTGAACGCGCCCCGGCGGCTGGACCCGGCCGCGCGCGAGATCGACGAGTACTTCGCCGGCCAGCGCCGCGCCTTTGACCTGCCGCTGGACTACCGGCTGGCCACGGGTTTCCGCCGCCAGGTGCTCGGCCACCTCCCTGGCATCGGCTACGGGACCACCGCCAGTTACGCCACGGTCGCGGCCGCCGTGGGCAGCCCCCGGGCGTTCCGCGCCGTGGGCACGGCGTGCGCGACCAACCCCCTGCCGGTGGTGCTGCCCTGCCACCGGGTCATCAAGTCCGACGGTGACCTCGGCAACTACCGGGGCGGCCCGGCCGCCAAGCGGCTCCTGCTCAACCTGGAGGCAGCATGACCTCGGCCCTGACCGCCCGCGTCTGGAAGGACCGCGTCGACGGCGCCGACTGGGCGCACATCGCCGCGGAGGCCGGCGAGCTCGGCGGCGCGCTGACGCCGCAGCTGCTGAGCCCGGGCGAGTGCGACGCCCTGGCCGGCCTTTACGACCACGAGGGACGCTTCCGGTCCGTGGTGAATATGGAGCGGTACCGCTTCGGCGCGGGCGAGTACAAGTACTTCGCGCCGCCGCTGCCCGAGCCCGTCGAGCAGCTGAAGCAGGCGCTGTACCCGCGCCTGCTCCCGATCGCCCGCGACTGGTACCGCCAGCTGGGCTGGCCGGCGCCGTGGCCGGACACCCTCGATGAGTGGCTGGCCATGTGTCACGCGGCCGGGCAGGTCAAGTCGACGGCCATCCTGCTGAAGTACGGGGCGGGCGACTGGAACGCGCTGCACCGCGACCTGTACGGCGACCTGGTGTTCCCGCTGCAGGTGGTCGTCAACCTGAGCCGGCCCGGGATCGACCACACCGGGGGGGAGTTCCTGCTGCTCGAGCAGCGGCCCCGGGCCCAGTCCCGCGGCACCGCCACGCTCATCCCGGCCGGGCACGGGCTGGTGTTCACCACCCGTGACCGGCCCGTGAGGTCCAGCCGCGGCTGGTCGGCCGCGCCGGTCCGGCACGGGGTCTCCGTGGTCCGCTCCGGCCAGCGGTTTACCCTGGGTATGGTCTTCCACGACGCGGCCTGACCAGCACCGACTTGCCACCGGACCACCCTGGGGCCGTAGGATTCGGTAGCCGCTGGACCAGGGAGATGAACATCGATGCAATCGTCTGCTGAACCCGCGGCAGCCGGGGCTGCGGCCCAGGGCGTCGGGGGCTCCGCACGGCTGCTGGCGGACAGGGTCTACCAGTTCGGCCGGACGTACCGGGTGGACATCGCCTGGGCCGTCTTCATCGTGCTGAACCTGATCGCCATGCGCCTCATCTCCGCCTGGCAGACCGTCCCGTTCCTGATCATCTGGATCAGCCTGACCGCGATCTACGGCTTCCGGCTGTGGCACCTCGGCTCCACGGTCCTCACGGTGGCGATCGTGACCCTGGCGACCGGCGGGCTGATCGGCTGGCAGGTGCTGCGGGGGAAGCAGGACGGGGACTACCTCGCGGAGGTCCCGCTGCTGGCCGCGATGTTCATGGTGATGGCCTGGCACGCACACCGACGGCAGACGGCCATGGAGGAGATGAAGCGCGTCTCGGAACACAATTTGCTGCTGTTGGGCCAGCAGCGCCAGTTCCTCCAGGACGTCTCCCATGAGCTGGGCACGCCCATCACCATCGCCCTCGGGCACGCCGAGCTCATCACGCACGCCGCCACCGACCAGGCCATCGCCAAGGATGCCCGTGTGGCCGTGGACGAGCTGCTCCGAATGCGCCGGCTGTCGAACCGGCTGGTGCTCCTGGCCTCGACCGACAGCCCGGACTTCCTGCGCCCGGCCCCGGTGGACACCCCGGAGCTCATGATGGAGACCCTGCACCGGTGGAGCCAGACTCCCCGGCGGTGGTCGCTCGGTTCCCTTACCGAGACGCCGGTGCAGGCCGACCGGGACCGCCTGACCCTGGCCCTGGACGCGCTCATCGAGAACGCCGTCGATCACACCGAGCCCGACGGCCGGATCGAGCTGAGCGCCCGGCGGTCGGGTGACCAGGTCGTCCTCGCCGTCCGGGACTGGGGCTCCGGCATCCCGGCGGCTGACATCGGGCACATCTTCGACCGGTTCACCCGGGTGGGCAAGGGGCGCAGCCGGGAGACCGGCGGGTTCGGCCTGGGCCTGGCCGTGGTGAAGGCGATCGCGGAGGCCCATGGGGGTTCGGTCGGGGTGCGCAGCGCGGTGGGCCAGGGCTCGGTGTTCGAGCTGTCCCTGCCCGCCGCGACCGCCTATCCCGGCCTGGCCGCCCCGCTGAACCGGCAGGCCCTGCCCGGTTAGGGGATCCGGCCGTCACCCTTCCAGGAGGCCCAGCTCCCGGGACCGGGCGATCATCTGGCTGCGGGAGGAGGCGCCCAGCTTCCGGTAGATCGACCACGCTTCCGACTTGACGGTGTGCGGCGACAGGGACAGCTCGGCCGCGATCTCGGGAAACGACAGGTGGGTGGTCAGCAGCGGCAGCAGGCGCAGCTCGGCCGCGGTCAGCGCTGAGGTCCCCGGGCCGCCCGGGCTGCGCGGCCCGGACAGCCAGGCGCGGAGCGCCGCTGCCTCGCCGACCAGGGTCCCGAGGCCGGGCCGCCGCTTGAGCAGCTCATCGATCTCCCGCATCAGCGTCCTCGCGCCTGCGAGGTCGGACAGCGCGATGTGCACGCGGGGCCGGCCGAGCGCTCAAGAACCGCGCCGGCTGGATGGCGGAGTCCCGTCGCCGTGAGGCGGTCTGGCCAGGTCGGCCTCAGGCGGGCCCGGAGCGGGGCCGGGCCCGCCTGAGACGCCCCGGTTTGTGCCTGGCCAGGCTCGCCTCAGGCGGCTTCCGGACCGCGCAGCGGCCGCGGCGCGGGCCGGGACTTCGGGACGCGCGCGAGCCAGGCCAAGGGTCGGGCCGGCCGGGCGCGGCGGCTGGCTCGGGCCCGCCGCGCCGCCGCCGCGTAGGCCCGCATTTCCGCGCTCCGCTCGGTGGCGGCCGCCTGGACGATCACTGGATGCATGGCTTCCTCCCCGGTCGCGGGCTCCCCGCCGTTGATGTGTCCTCACGAGATAGGACGGCGCCGCGACCGGCGATTCATCGGTCGCGGCGGGATGAGTCCGGCGTGCCTCAGGACGGGCGCCGGAGGCGCCAGCTCGCGGGCGTGACCCGGAAGGCCCGGGTGAAGTGCGCCGCGCTGCGGAATCCCCAGCGGGCGGCGATCTCGGCCGCGCCGCCGGGCCCCGCCCTTCGTGCGCCGCTCATCGTCGGCAGCGCTAGCCGGGATCCGGGTCGGTGAGCAGGCGGCGGGAGATGATGCCGCGGCCGGCGGCGTCGCCCCAGATCGTGAACGGCTGGCCCGGGGCGAAGTAAGACGGCGCGTCGTCGTCGGTCACGGTGATCGTCACCACGATGTGGTCACCGGGCTGCGGCGGCTGCTGATCGTCCCAGACCATCGTGGCCGGGAAGTACTTGTGCCCCGACGGCTCGCCGAGGCGCCGGGCGTGCACCATGAGGGCGTGCGTTCCGCTGGGGTACGGCCTGCCGGGACCGCCCGCGGGCTGATCGAATTCGACCAGGGCCCGGTACCGGTACCGCTGCATTCCGCTACGCCTCCGCGACCCGGGCACGTCTGGCCTGCGGTCGACGCCGGGGACCCGCGCCCTGCTGGGACCTAGCGGCACTTCTAGGCTTGGCAAGTGTTGCTTATTACAATAGTTGACTATGGCAAAGCCAGCAATCGGCGACGTCCCGGCCGGGCCCGATGCGGCGATGGTGGAGACGCTGCAGGCGGCCACCTGGGTTCTGGCCGGGGTGGCCCTGCGGAGCCTGGACGCGCTGGGCGGGGAGGTGTCGCTGCCGCAGTTCCGGGTGCTCGCGGTGCTGGCCGACCTCGGGCGCGCCTGGTCCGGGCGCGTCGCCCGGGCGCTGGGCCTGGAGGCGTCGACGGTGACCCGGCTCGCGGACCGGCTGGTCACCTCCGGGCACGTCACGCGCGGCCGTGATCCGTGCCACCGCGGCGTCGTGACGCTCGCGCTCACGCCCTCCGGGGAGGATCTGGTGGCGCGGGTGCTCCAGTGGCGGCGCGACGAGCTGTCGCGGATCATGGGCCACCTGGCCCCCGCCGACCGCGAGGCGGCCACCCGGGCGCTGCGCCTGCTGGTCGAGGCCGCCGGCGAGGGATACGGATCGGCGCGGCACCGCCTGGTGCTGCTGTGACGGCGGTCAGCCGCCGGCCGGCCGCGGCGGCACCGGCTCGACCGTATCCAGCAGTTGCCGCAGCACCGCGGTGTAGCGGTCCAGCGCGGCCCGGCCCTCGGCGGTGAGCGACACCCCCGTCCGCGCGGTGACGCCGCTGCCGGACTTCTCGGTCCGCACGTACCCCGCGTCCTGCAGCTTGCGCAGGTGCGTGATCAGGTTGCCCGGCGTCAGCCCGATCAGGTCCTGCAGCCTGGTGAAGGACAGGTCGTCTCCCTCGGGCAGGGTGGCCAGGCTGACCATGATGCGCAGCCGCGCGGGCACGTGGATGACCGGGTCGAGTTCATCCTGGCTCATGAACGGCGCAGTCCCGGCCGGACGGCCGCCACCAGCAGGAACGCCAGGCCCGCGGCCAGCGCGCCCACGGCCCATACCCCCACCGGCCCGGCAAACGCGCTGGTGCCCGCCACGATGATCAGCCAGATGCCCAGGCCGAACACCGACCAGTTCGCCACGAAGGCGGAGCTGAAGGCGTAGGCCATCCCGGTGACCAGCATGGGGGCGGTCGCCCCGTACACGCCGAGCACCGACCAGCTGGCGCCGGCCTGGAAGAGCGCGTCCTCCAGCAGGTACACCCCCACGATCGCGATCACGTAGGACAGCAGGGCGACGCGCCGCTGCCGCGCGGACCAGCCACCGACGCCGCTGAACGCCCGGCCCACGACCACCACCGTGACGACCACGGCCGCCGCGGCGAGCAGGGTCAGTACGACCAGCGCCGCGCTGCCCGGCCCGTGATACGGCCGCTGCCCGCGCACCGACAGCCATACCGTGCCGTAGCCGATGAGGTACAGCAGTCCGTAGGTGGCGAACAGCAGCCGGAAACTGACGCGCAGTTCATGCTCGGCCCGCTCGCGGGCCTCCTGCATGATGGCCGCCGCGTCCTGGATGTCCATGCCCGTTCCCTCATCGGCGTCCGCGCTGTCCTGCATGGCGACTCCCCGGCTCATCACAGCCCCTTCGCTAGCTTTGCGTTACAAAGCTAGCTGACTTTGCCATGCAAAGTCAAGGCGCGGAACGGACGGGCCGGCCGGAGGTCACGCGCTCAGCAGCTCACGGTCCGGGGTCGCGGACGACAGGCCGGCCAGCCGGGGATCGCGCCGCAGCCGGGTGAGGGCCCGCTGCCGCGTCGGCCCTATGCTCCCCACCGGGAGGCCGAGGCGATGGGAGAGGTCGAGGTAGCTCCGCTCCTCCCGCGTCAGCACCTCGACGACCACCATCCGCTGGCGCTCGGGCAGGGCCATGATAGCGCTGTAGAGGCGGCGGCGCTCGTCACCGCGCAGGACCTCGTCGCACGGGTCCCACTGCCTGCCCTGGCCGGCCATCAGCGGTGCCATGTCCGGCTCGCTCAGCGGGACCTCCCGGCGCCCGTTGGTCGCCAGCCGCATGCACTCCCGGCGGCAGATGGTGGCCAGCCAGCTACCGAGCCGGTCCTTGTGAGCCAGCTGGTCGAGGTGCTCGAGGCAGCGCAGCCAGGTGAGCTGGATGACATCGGCCGCGTCTTCGGCCGACAGGCCGTGCTGGCGGGCCAGCCACCGCAGCAGCGGCTCGTACTGATCGCTCAGCTCGCGCCAGGCCGACTCGTCCCCGGCCCGGATCCGGTCCACCAGGTCGGCCGGATCGGGGGTGAGCGCGGGTGCGGTAGCTGTCTGTGATTGCCTTGCTTGCTGCATGGTTCGACAATGAGGGCTGGGTGCTGACAGTCCGCTGACACCTCTGGGGAGCGCGGATGCAGGTGCGGCTCCTCGGTCCGTTCCAGGTCGAGGACACTGGTCGGCGGATCACGATCGGCGGCGCGCGGCAGCGCGCCGTGCTCGCCGATCTGGTGCTGCACGCCAACGAGGTCGTGCCGAGCGAGCAGCTCCTGGTCGACCTCTGGGGCGAGGACGCCCCGCCCAGCGCGGCCAACGCCCTCCAGGCGGCGATCTCACGGCTACGCCGGGTGCTTCCGCCGAGCGGCTCATCACCGCGGCGCCGGGCTACTCGCTGCGGATCTTCCCGGCGGAACTGGACGTCAGGCAGTTCGAGCGGCTGATCGCCGAAGGCCGCGATGCCGTCGTCGCGGGCCACGCGGCGCAGGCGGCCGGGATGCTGGACCAGGCGCTGTCGCTGTGGCGCGGCCCGCCGCTGGCCGATTTCCGTTATGAGCCCTTCGCGCAGACCGAGATCACCAGGCTGGACGAGCTGTACCTGACCTGCCTGGAGGAACGCGCCGAGGCGCGCCTGGCTCTCGGCTCGGCCGGCGAACTCGCGGCCGAGCTGCGAGCCCTGGTCAGCGAGCATCCGCTGCGCGAGCGCCTGCGCGGGCAGCTCATGCTCGCGCTGTACCGCAGCGGACGGCAGGCCGACGCTCTTGAGGCCTACCGTGACTTCCGCAGCACACTGGCCGAAGAGCTGGGCCTGGAACCGTCCCCGGACCTGGGTGAGCTCGAGGCGGCGATCCTGCGCCAGGACGCGGCTCTTCTCCCCGGGTCCGCCCCCGCCGGGACTCCGGCACCCGGGCCGGGCACCGGCGGGACGCCGCTCACGCGCCGGCCGGTGACCGTGCTCTGCGTCGTGCTGCAGATGGCGTCCGGCTCCGGCCTGGCCCTGGATCCGGAAGCGCACGAAGTCGTGAACGAGCACCTGGCCGCGAGCCTGACCGCGGTGCTCGAGCGGTACGGGGGCAAGCTGGCCAGCAGCGACAGCCAGCGGATGATGGGCGTGTTCGGCGTCGCCAGCCTGCACGAAGACGATGCGCTGCGGGCGGCGCAGGCCAGCCTGGCCACGCGGGACGCGCTCGCCGCCGAAGCCGACACCCTGCGGCGCCGCCAGGGCGCGAGCCTGATGTGCCGCTTCGGCCTCGCGACCGGCGAGGCGCTGGTGGGAGGGTCGGGTCCGCTCGGATTCGCGGGGGACGTCGGGGCCCGGGCCGTGACCCTGGCGGAGGCCGCCGCGCCCGGCCAGATCCTCATCAGCCGGCAGACCCAGCAGCTGGCCGCGGCCGCCCTCGAAACCGACAGTGCCGGTCCGGACCGGTTCCTGCTGCGGTCCGCGCACGCTGGCGCGCGCCCGCTGGCCGTCCGTCTCGACGCGCCCCTGGTGAACCGCGACGAGGAAATGCACCTCCTCCAGGCGGTGTACGCCCGGGCCACCCGCGAGCGGGTGACGATGACCGTCTGCGTGATCGGCGAGGCGGGACAGGGGAAGACCCGGCTCGTCCAGGAAAGCACGGAGCGTCTCGGCCGCGAGGCGAACGTCCTGACCGGCCGCTGTCTCCCGTACGGCGAGGGCATCACGTTCTGGCCGCTGCGCGAACTGGTACACCAGGCGGCTGGCGGCCACGACTCACCGGAGAGGATCAGGGCCCTGCTCGGCGGTGACGCGGACGCGGCGGGCGTGGCCGAGCGGCTGCACCGCGCTCTCGGCCCGGGTAACCAGGGCCGGTCCGACGCGGCCGAGATCTTCTGGGCGGCCCGCCGCTTCCTGGAGGTGCTGGCCCGGTCCCGGCCGTTGCTGGTCGTCTTCGAGGACCTGCACTGGGCCGAGCCGACCTTCCTCGACCTAGTGGAATCCCTGGCCCTGCAGCCGGGGCGATCACCGATCGCGCTGGTCTGCATCGCCCGCCCGGAACTGCTGGAACAGCGCCCCGCCTGGACAGCCGAGGCGGACCGGGCGGTTTCCATCGAGCTGCCGCCGCTCGACGAAGGGCCGGCCGCCTCGCTCCTCGACACGCTGATCGCCGGCCAGCGCCTTCCGCCGTCCACCCGGGCCCGGCTCATGGACACCGCGGCCGGCAACCCGCTCTACCTCGAGCAGCTGGCCGTCTCCCTCAGCGAGCAGGCCGGGAGCGACCGCCCGGCGCTGCCGCCCACGATCCAGGCGCTGCTGGCGGCGCGCCTGCAGCGCCTCGGGCCCGGGGCCGGCAGCGTCCTGGCCCGGGCGGCCATCGTCGGCAAGGAATTCGACCTGCCGTCCGTCCGGGAACTGCTCCCGCCCGAGGCCCGCGACCCGCTCGGCCGCAACCTGCAGACCCTCATCGCCAAGGGCCTGGTGCAAGAGGGGCCCGGCCGGAGCCCCGCCGAGCAGTACAGCTTCCGCCACATCCTCATCCAGCAGGCGGCTTACCGCGCGATCCCCAAGTCGCTTCGCGCCGAACTGCACCAGCGCTTCGCCGACTGGCTGGAGTTCGGTACGCCGGAGCCCGTCCCCGGGCTCGCCGAGATCGTCGGCTATCACCTCGAACAGGCGGTCCGTTATGGCAATGAGCTGTGGCCCGCGCAGGCGCAGTCGGCCGCGCTGTCGCTCCGGGCGGCCGGGCACCTCGAGACGGCCGGGCGCGCCGCCCACGACCGGGGCGACGACCTCGCGGCCGTGAACCTGCTGGAGCGCGCGGCGGCGTTGCTCCCCGGCGACGACCCGGCTCTCGGGCGGCTCTACACCAGCCTGGGGGCGGCGCTGGCGGAGGCCGGGCAGCTCGAGAAGGCCAAGGGCACCCTCGACCAGGCCCAGCGCATCGCGGCCGCCGCCGGGGACGAAAGCCAGTACGCGCACGCGCGGGTGCAGGCCTTGCTGCTGGGCCTGCGGCTGGATCCGCACGACGCGGAAACGGAGATCACCCGCGCGCTGCCCGGACTGCGGCGCGAGTTCGACCGGAGCCAGGACGAGCTGGGCATCTGCCAGATCCTGCAGCTGGAGGCCGCGCTGCACTGGAACCACGCGAGATCAGCCGCCGCCGAGGACGCCTGGGAGCGCGCGGCCGATTACGCGCGCCGCGTGAACGACCGGAGGGAACTAGCCGAGATCCTCAGCTGGCTCGCCTCGGCCGCGCTCTGGGGCCCGACGCCGGCCCCCGAGGGGATCCGGCGATGCGAGGACTACCTCAACGAGATCGGCAACCAGCCCTTCGGCCGGGCCGTCATCCTTCGCTACACGGCGGGCCTGTACGCGATGCAGGACGACATGACCGCGGCACACGCCGCGCTGAGCCGATCGCAGAGCACGCTGGACGCTCTCGGCCCCACGATGACCGCGATCATCACCCAGCTGGCCGCGCTCGTCGCCATGCTCGCGGGTGATCCAGCGACCGCCGAGACGCACCTTCGCCGCGAATACGAGTTCCTCGACCAGATGGGGGAGCGCCGCTACCTGGCCACCACCGCGGCCAAGCTGGCCCGGGCCATGGCGGCCCAGGGCCAGGACCGGTACGACGAAGCCCTCCGCCTGCTCGCCATAAGCCGGGAAGCCGCCGCGGACGAGGACCTGTCCGCCCAGGCCGCCGGCCGGGGGTTGTCGGCCAGGATCCTCGCCGACCGTGGCCGCCCTCGCGCAGCATCCGAACTCGCCCGCTCGGCGGTCGCGCTCGCGGCGCAGACCGACCTGCTCAGCGACCACGCCGACACCCTGCTCGATCTCGCTCACGTCCTGATCGCGGGCGGCCGCATCCCTGAGGCGCACGCCGCCGCCGCCCAGGCTCTCGACCTCTACCAGCGCAAGGGCAACCTGCCCGGAGTGCGGGAGGCGCTCCGGTGCCTGTCCCCCGGTTCACCCGCCTGAACGGAGCTAACGAATCTGCCTGGTGGTATCTGGAAGCCCGATGGGCCCCTCCTGTTTATTAGTCCGCCATCCGCAGCGGACGCGCCCGCTCGAAAGGACCCAGCGATGGTTCTCCCCCATGTCGACAAGATCGAGCAGCAGCCGAACGGCACCGGCGGCGTGAAGCTCGCGCTCAGCGTGCTGCTCACCGGCTTCGAGAAGGACGAATCCGTCACCATCACCGGCTACGCCACCCAGAACAGCGGAGGCATGGTGAACATCTTCGACACGCAGACGGTCGACTCCGTGAGTTTCGACGGCGTGGCCGACGTGACCGTCTACGTCACCCCGCCGCAGGAGTTCAAGCCGGAGGAAGAGATCACGATCGTCATATCGGCCGCCAAGGTCTGGATGACCGTGCTGAAGAAGGACGACACGGACCCGGCGCCGGGCACCACCACCTGGAAGGCGGAGTACTACCCGGGCGCGCCAAGCCAGGGCGGCCAGGGCCCGACCTGGAGCTGACCGCCGATCACGCGCCGGGCCGGGTCCGCCGGCGGATGAACATCTGCTCGTCGAGGCGCCACGTCCGGCGGCCGTCGTCGGACACCTCGCCCGTCCAGCGGAAACTGTCCGCCGTGATGTCGCGGAAGCACCAGCGCTCGGGCGGATCGTCGCCGATTCCGTCCAGGACGATGTCGGCGCCGTCGGGACGGCCGATGAACTGGCGGACCCGCCCGTTGAGAGGGTCGATCCAGGTCGACCGCCACGCCGCGATCGACGGATCGTAGAAGCGCAGGGTCGTCCCGTAGAACGGCCGCACGGTGGCCGCGGGCGTCCCGGACGCCGGCACCCGCCACACGTCCTGGATCGCGCGGCCGCCCAGGACCCACCCGAAGTGCAGCTCGCCGGTCATGGTCGCGGGCGTCCCGTTGCGGTCCGTGCCCTGCCATTCGACATCCCAGGCCCCGATGAAGCGGCCGAAGAGGCCGAGGTGCTCCGCGTATACGGGGTCCGGGCCTGCCGCGTGCAGGACCGTGGCAAGGTCATCGAGGTGGCCGGGAGTCGTGCCTGGGTCGCTGGTCATACCGTCAACTTACGCAACTCCGGTCGGCTCCTGCCCCGCCTTCCCCGGCGGGCCGCGGGAGGGCACAATAGGGCGGTGACGAACGGCCAGGCAGGAACGGCGTGCCCGCAATGCGGCAGTGCCGCCGCCGTCCACTCGATCGAAGAACTCAGGCCGGCCTGGCTGTCGTCTGGCCGACCTCGATCAGATGGCCATCCGGGTCGCGGATATACGCGCGGATTTCCCGGCCGTGATCCTTCGGCTCGGTGAGGAACTCGGCGCCGCGCGCCGACCACTGGGCGTAGCACGCAGCGATGTCCGCGACCCTGAGGTTGAGGAACGCGCTGGCCCGGTCCGGGTCGGCAGGCGGCGCGAGCGTCACCGTCGGCTTGTCATCGGTCGGGCCGCCGCCCGCGTTGAGGATGAGCCAGCTATTAGCCATCCGCATGATGACCGGGTCTCGTTCCAGCACGACCTTCGCGCCGAACACCGTGCGATAAAACTCGCGGGACCGGTCCTGGTCGGAGACCACCAGGAAATGAGTGACCACGAACCCGCTCCGCGGATCGGGGAAGTCGTCATTGCTCACGTGGATCCTCCTCTCGACTCGGCGCCACCCGCGTCCTGGCCACCGTCTTCGTCCTCAGCCACCGCGGATGGACCTGATGCCCCTATACCCGGGCGCGGGCCACACACGGTCAGGTCAGCTCTGATTCCGCTATGCGGAAGCCATGTGGACGATCCGCGGGGAAGCAGCCACGATAGACGGTAATGATCATCGAAGCCCAGGTGACAAGGTCCGATGGCTGAGCTCACGCTCGGGCTGGCGTCGTCGCACACGCCGCAGCTGAGCACCTCGGCGGACTACTGGACCGAGCACGCCGCCCGCGACCAGCGCAACCCGCGGCTGCTCGGGCCCGACGGCCGCTATCACACCTACGACGAGCTGCTGGCCGCCGCCGACCCGGGCCTGGCCGGCGAGGTGCAGTCCTCGGTCTGGCGCAGCAAGTTCGACCGCGCCCAGGCCGCGGTCGAGGTTCTGGCGCAGCGGCTGGGCGCGGCCGAGCCCGACGTCGTGGTCATTGTCGGTGACGACCAGCACGAGTTGTTCGGCGCGGACGGCATACCCGCGATCGGGCTCTTCACCGGGGAATCCCTGTGGGACCTGCCCCCGGACGCCGAGCGCCTGGCCCAGACCCCTCCGGACATCCGGGCGGCCGGCTGGGCCGCTCACGCCGACGTGCCCGACCGCTACCCCGTCGCCGCCGACCTCGGCGAGCACCTGGCCCGCGTCCTGACCGGGCGGGAGTTCGACCTGACCGTGATGTCGGAGCAGCCCGCGGGGCGCGGCCTGGGCCACGCCTTCACGTTCGTCCGCCGGCGGCTGCGCCTCGCGGACCCGGTCCCGATCGTGCCGGTGCTGCTCAACACCTACTTCCCGCCGAACGTACCGTCGCCGGGCCGGTGCTGGCGGCTGGGCCAGGCCCTGCGCGCGGGGATCGAGTCCTGGGTGCCGGCCGCGCGGGTCGCGATCTTCGCCAGCGGCGGGCTCAGCCACTTCGTGGTCATCGAGGACCTCGATCGCCGCGTGCTGGCCGGCCTGGACAGCGGCGACGCAGGGGTCTTCGAGCAGATCCCGGTCCAGCTGATGCGCTCCGGCACGTCGGAGACGCTCAACTGGATCACCGCCGGGGGCGCCCTCGGCGGCCTGGCCTTCGACCTCGTCGACTACATCCCCGCCTACCGGTCCCCGGCCGGAACCGGGGTCGGCATGGCCTTCGCGACCTGGGGCGCAGATGGCGGGCAGTGAACCTCACTGGCACGCCGAGGGGGTCGGCAGCCTGCTCCGGCCGCTGGAACTCCTCGAGGCCCGGCGACGGCGGGCGGCCGGTGAGCTGGGCGCGCCCGAGTTCAAGCGGATCGAGGACGCCGCGGTCGAGTCGGCCATCGTGCTCCAGGAGAGCGCCGGCCTTGACGTGACCGCCGATGGCGAGCTGCGCCGCGAGTCATGGATGTCCCCGTTCTCCGACGGGCTGGACGGCTTCGACCGGACCACCGGCGTGGCGATGCCGTGGCGGGATGAGTCCGGCCACCGCCTGGAGTCACCGGGCCGGCGGCCGGTCGTGGTGGACAGGCTCCGCCGGCGGCACAGTCCCGGCACGCTGGAAGAGTGGATCTTCCTGCGGGCCCGGGCCACGCGGCCGGCGAAGGTGGCCATGCCCGGCGCGGAGATGGCCGCGGCCATGTACGACGACCGGCTGTCCCGGGACGCCTACCCCTCCCGGGACGACTACCACGCTCACGTGGTGGAACTGCTCCGGTGGGAGGTGTCGGAACTGGTCCGGCTCGGCTGCCGCTACATCCAGCTCGACTCCCCGCAGTACGGCGCGCTGACCGACCCCGAGGTCCGGGAGCTGTTCCGGCAACGCGGCAGCGATCCCGACCGGCTGATCGACGCCGGGATCGAGATGGACAACGCCATCATCGATGGCTTCCCCGGGGTCACGTTCGGGCTGCACATCTGCCGCGGCAACTCCAGGTCCAGGTTCTACGCCTCAGGCGGCTACGAGCCGCTCGCCCGCATCTTCGCGCGCAGCCGGTTCGGCCGGTTCCTGCTCGAGTACGACGACCAGCGGTCGGGCGGCTTCGACCCGTTGCGCCACGTGCCGGACGATCGCGTCGTCGTGCTCGGCCTGGTGACCACGAAGAAGCCGCAGCTCGAGGACGCGGGCACGCTGCGCGGCCGCATCGAGGAGGCCGCGCGCTTCGTGCCGCTGGACCGGCTGGCGATAAGCCCGCAGTGCGGCTTCGCCTCGGTAGCGGCCGGCAACCTGATCAGCCCGGCCGACCAGGCCGCCAAGCTGGCCCTGGTGGCCGGCGTCGCGAGCCAGGTGTGGGCGTAACAAGGTTCAGTATCCGTATCCGCCGCTGCCGGAACTGGTCGACGTGCTGGGTGCCGGGGCCGCGGCGCCGGTGGCGGTGACGTCGTGCCACAATCCGCCGGAGATGTTCAGGCCGTTGCCCTTGTCCTGCCCGGGGGCGGTGTCGCCCTTGTAGGTATACAGCGGGTGCCCGTTGTAGGTGGCCTGGGTGGAGCCGTCGGCCCGGGTGATCGTGCCGAGCTTGCCGGTGACGCCCGACCCGGCGGTGGCCGGTCCCTTGACCGGCGGCCAGAACGTGGCGCACGAGCCGTTGCACTTCGACGTGGTGGGGGTGTCCGGGGCGAACCAGTACAGGGTGAACCCCTGGGCGTTGGTCAGCACGGTGACCCCGCCGATCGTGGCGGTCTTCAGCGTCGTCCCGCTCGCCGCGGCCGCGCCCGAGGTCGTGGCCGCCGGCGCCGCGGGGGGCGAGCTGGTCGTGCTGGCTGAGCTGCCGCATGCGGCGATCATCAAAGCGGCAGCGGCGAGTCCGGCCGGTGCCAGCCATCTCTTGTCCATCGCGTGTCCCCAATCGCGCAGGAGTCAGGTCCCTTAATTCGGATCACGTAGGTGCCGGGCCGTTCGTTCACATGTCTGCCCAGGTCATCCGCGGCCCGACCGGGCCGCCTGTTAACGCGATAACTTACGCCCGGCGCGGGCCAGCCGGGTACCGGCCGCCCCATGGACTAGCGTTGTTCGGGTGCTGCTCACCGCCGAGGCCGGCGTGCTGCTGCTGGTCGACCTCGGAGATGGTGCTGTTCGAATGGCTGCGCGACGCCCGGCACCCGAGGTTCCGCGAGGTGCAGAAGCTGCTCAAGTGAGCTGGCCCGCGGCCGCCCGCGGCGGTCAGGTGGCTGGCGCGTCACCCCGGTCGCTGGCCACGGCCTCGACGAACCGCAGGGCCCGGTCCCGGGGGACGGTCGCGCCCTTGCGCTGGTAGAACGACGCCGCGCGCTCGGCGTGCCGTATGGCCCCGGAGTGATCGCCGGCCAGCCAGAGCACCTCCGCCACATCGAGGCACGCATCACCCTGGGAAAGCGGCGCGTCCATTCCGTCGGCTATCGCGAGGGCCTCGGCCGCCACCGCGCGCGCCTGCTCGAACTGGCCCCGGCGGGCGGCCACCTTGGCCAGCACCTCCCGGCTCATCAGCTGCGTGATGGCGTCGTCGCTGGCGCCGACGTCCGCGGCCTGCTGGGCCCAGGTCTCGGCTTCCTCGTAACGGCCGAGGCGGTACAGCGCCTCGGCCACCTCGCAGGCCTTCGTCGACCAGTAGGCGCGTTCGCCCATCTCCTCCAGCCGCCGGCAGGCCTGCCGGCCCGCCTCCACGGCCCGGTCGAACTGGCCGGCCTGCATTTCGATCTCCCAGCCGTTGTCGAGGGCGGCGCCGACCCGGTCGCCGAGCTCGGCCATCTGCTCCACGTCCGACCGGTGCGCGGCTCGCGCCTCGTCGAAGCGGCCGACCAGCGGAAGGAGCCGGGCCTGCCAGAATTCGCGCCAGGTGGGCGGTTTCTCGAGCAGCGCCGCCTGCCGATCGATCCACTCGAGCGCTTCGGTGACCGGCATCGGGCCGAAGGCGACGCCCGCGGCGGCGTTGGTCCGGCACCAGGTCGCCAGGTACTGCTCGCCGGCCGCGGCCGCGTGCTCGGCGGCCTGGATGGCCGCGTCGGCCGCGGCGCCGAACCGGCACCGGTTGTGCTCGAGGGCCCAGGTGGCCATGCTCAGCGACCCGAGGGCGGCGTGGTCGCCGGCTTGCTCGAACACCGGCCGGGCCCGCTCGATGAGCTCGTCAAGCTGGGCCAGCCGCCCCTCGGGATCCAGGTGCGCCAGCAGGTAGAGGCGGGCAAGCTCGGCCCGGAGCTGGCCGATGCGGTCCCCGGCCTCGGCCGCCCGGGACGAGGCCGCGCCGGCCCGGGCCGCTGCGTCGGAGAACCGGCCGACCTGGAACATGGCCCAGACGACGCTCAGCTCCAGGGAGATGTCGACCCGGCCAGGGGTACCCAGGCTGCTGGCGCGTTCCAGGAGGTTCAGGGCGGCCCCGGCGTCTCCCCTTTCGAGTGCGCGTCGGCCCGCCGACTCGAGCCGGCCGACCGCCGCGGTGGCCATGGCCCGGGCGGCCACGTCGACCGACCCGAGCTCTCGCCGGTAACGGCAGGCCTGCTCGAGGTGGTAGCCGATGATCTCGTCGCGCTCGGCGAGATCGCTGGCCCGCTCGTCCAGCCAGTTCGCGAACGTTTCGTGCAGCCGGGCCCGCACCGACTTCGGCAGGCCGTCGTACGCGGCGTCGCGGATCAGCAGATGCCGGAACCGGAACGCGTCGTCTCCGGGGAAGGTGGCCTCGTCCGGCCGCACGAGGTCCTTGCGCACCAGCGTGACGAGCTTGGCCGGGACCGAGGTCTCCTCGGGCCCGAGGGCTTCGACCGCGCCGCGGTGGAACGAGTTGCCCTCGACCGAGCCGCGCTCGAGTACCCGGCGCTCCGCGGGGTCGAGCTGGTCGAGGCGCGCGGCCAGCAGCGCCTGGATCGTCGGCGGCACCAGGACGTTGCCTCCCGACGAGGCGGCGACCGCCGCGATCTCTTCCAGGAACAGCGGGTTGCCGGCCGCTGCCTCGAGCGCCCGGGTCCGCAGCGCGGGATCGGTCACGGCCGCCGCGGGCAGCAGCCGCTCGATCAGCTCGCCGGCCTCGTCGGAGTTCAGCGGCTCCAGCAGCACCGTGGTCGCGTTCAGCTTCCCCCCGCCCCAGGCGGGCCGGCGGTCCAGCAGCTCGGGCCGGGCCAGGCACAGCAGGAGCACCGGAGCGCCGCGGCTCAGGTCCGCCACCTGCTCGACCAGGTCCAGGAACGTCGGCTCGCCCCAGTGGATGTCGTCGAGGACCACCACCAGGGGCCGCAGCGCGGCGGCCCGTTCCAGCAGCTTGCGCACGGCCCAGGCGATCTCGGCCGAGGTTCCGGCGGGGGCGGACTCACCGAGCAGCGCACGGATCGCGCGAGCTTGGTCCGCGCTGCCGGTCAGGGCCTCGCCCAGGCCCGGGCTGGCCAGTAGCTGTCTCACCACCTCCGCCACGGGCCAGTAGCTGATCCCCTCCCCGTAGGACAGGCAGCGGCCGCGCACGACCGTCGCGTCGAGCCCGGCGGTGAACTCGGCCGACAGCCGGGACTTGCCCACGCCCGCGACACCGAGCAGCGTGAACAGGCCGCAGGTGCGTTCCCGGACGACGTTCGCGTACGCGTCCTCGACCATCCGGAGCTGGTGGGCCCGGCCCACCATGGGGGTTTCCAGCAGCCTGCGCGGCGATCCCGCCTTGACGAGCACCTCGACCAGCCGGTGGACGGCCACCGGACCGGACTTGCCCTTCAGCGCCATCGGCTCGAGCGCCTCGAGACGGACCGCGTCCCGCACCAGGTCAACCGTCTCGGGCCCCAGCAAGATCTCGCCCGGCGCGGCCGCCTGCTCCAGGCGCGCGGCGACGTTCACGGCATCGCCCACGGCCAGCCAGTCATCGATCGCGGTCACCGCCTCACCGGTGTTGACCCCGGTCCGCAGCTGCAGGGTCGCGTCGTGATCCCGCCGCAGCTCAACGTTGAGCCCCGGCAACTCGGCGCGCAGGTCCGCGGCTGCGCGGACGGCCCGGAGCGCATCGTCCTCGTGGATGACCGGCACGCCGAAGACGGCCATCACCGCGTCGCCGATGAATTTCTCGACGGTGCCGCCGTGGCGCGTGATGACCCGCTGCGCGAACTCGAAGTACCGCTCCATCACCCGGCGCAGCGCCTCGGGATCGAGCCGCTCTCCGAGCTCGGTTGAACCGGTCACGTCGGCGAACAAGACCGTGATGGTTTTCAGCTGCTCCGGCGGCGCGGCCGCCGTCAGCGGGCTCGCGCAGCGGTTGCAGAACCGGGCATCGGGCGGATTCCTGTGCCCGCAGTTCGCGCAGGTCAGCACCGCATGTCCCCGGGCCGGTCAGCTCGTGAAGGCGATCAGCACCGCGCAGGGCGCCTGGTGCGCCACCGAATTCGGGACGCTGCCCAGGACGCGGCGCACGCCCGTCATGCCCTTGTTGCCGACCACGATGACGTCGGCCTTCACCTGCGTGGCGACCTCGCAGATCGCGTCGGCGGGAGCACCGGTCTTGGCGTGGGTCTCCGCGTCAACGCCGGCGATCCTGGCCCGGGATCCGAGCTCGGCCAGCAGGGAATCGGCCAGGTGGTTCGAGCCCAGCGATTTCAGGAACTGGTCGACGCCGCTCGTCCCCGACCCGAACTGCTGCGGCTTGTAGGCGGTCACGATGTGCAGCCGACCGCCGGTCAGCTTGACCAGCTCGATCGCCTGCTGCACGGCTTCGGCGGCTGTCGGGGAATCGTCCGCACCCACCACCACGGTCTCAAACACCTGAAGCGCTCCCTCCCTCAGCCGGGATCTTACCGGTGGCCAGCGCCTTATTCCGCCCGCCGGATAGAGCGGGCTTGCTGGCCCGCGGCGGATGCTGCCACCACCCCGTCAGGTAGCCGGGGATTCCTGCGGCGGCCAGGTGCGGCGGGATTCGTCGATCGGGCTCATTAGGCCGACGTCATGGCCGTCGGGATCGGCCACGATCGCGTACCGCGCTCCCCAGAAGGCGTCGAAGGGCGGCTGCCGGCCCGCATAGCCAACGGAGGTCAGCTCAAAGTAACGCTCGTCAACCGCCTCCCGGGTCGGGAGCGAGAACCCGACGACCACGCTCGCACTCGCCGGATCGGCGCGCCAGGCCGCGTGCCAGAGGCGCGCAGACTCGGCGGTGTCCAGTTCCAGGCTGAACCCGCCCGGCATTCGCAGCTGCACGTGGTAACCGGCCGCGTCGTCGCCGTCTGGCACCGCGACCCCCAGCCGACGGTAGAAATCCAGGGTGGCCCCCATGTCATCCACCACGAGGTTGAGCATGTGCAGGTCAGGCGGGCTGTCGCTCATAACACCGTAGCCTGCCAGAACACGGCCCAGCGGCCCAGGGACGCGCCACCCGTTACTAGCGGCCGGCGGCGAAGACAGACAGGGATCCGGGCAGGTAGGTGTTACCGACGTAGACGGTGCGGGTGCGCGGGTTTACCGCGATGCCGAACGGGCCGGAGCCGACCGCCTGTCCGCGGGCGCCCCGGCGGCAGCCGGCGGTGATCTCGGCGTTGCACCGTGACCCGTCCAGGACGGTGACCGAGGCGCTGGAGAAGTCGGTGACGTACAGGACGCCGGTGCGGGTGTCCGCCGCGATGAGCAGCGGTGAGTTGCCGGTGGCCATGACGGGGAACGGCCCGCCGCAGCCGGCGGTGTCGGTGCCGTTGCAGGTGGCGGCGTTGATGACCGACACGGTGCCGGGGGAGTCGCCGTCGGCGTTGTTGACGACGTAGACGGTGTGGGTGCGGTCGTTGACGGCGACTCCGGCCGGGCCGAGCCCGACCTTCGCGGTGGCGGCGAGGTGCCCGCAGCCGACGTGGCTGGTGGCGTTGCAGGTCGCCCCGTTGATCACCGATACGGTGTCGCCGTTGAGCCCGGACCCCGAGTTCGGACCGTAGATGGTGTCGGTCGCGGTGCTGACGGCTAGGGCGAACGTGCCCTGGCCGACCTTGACCACGGCCGGGACCTGCCCGCAGCCGGAAGTGTCGGCGGCGTTGCAGGTCGCGGCGTCGACGACCGCAACCCTGTTCCCGGCGTTGCCGTATGAGACGTACAGGGTGTGGGTGGCGGGGTTCAAGGCCGGCGGGCTCGGGAACGCGCCGATCTTGACCATCGGCGGGTGCTGGGCGCAGCCGGTTGTGACGTCGGCGTTGCAGGTCGCGGTGTTGATCACCATGACGGTGCCGGCCTGCGCCTCGTCCGCGGCGTAGAGCGTATGGGTGGCCTCGTCGATCGCCCCGACGTTGGCCTGCGGGTCGGGCACCGGGATCGTCGCGACCGGGCCACATCCGGACAGGAGCGTGGCGTTGCAGGCCGCGCCGTTGATCACGTCGATCTGCGGCTTGGTGAGGCTACCGGCGTAGATGGTGTTCGTGGCCGGATCCACCGACATCAGGAACTCGCCCTCGGGCACGGTCGGCGTTTCGGCGCGGCAGCCGGAGGTGTTGACGGCGTTGCAGCGGCCGATGCCGGTCACCGACAGGATGCTCTCGCCGCCGACATTGACGACGTAGGCGGTTCCGGTGCCGGGGACCAGCGCGAAGGCGTTCGGGAACGGGGCAAATCCGGGACCCTGCACGGGTGCGGCCTGCTGGTTCGGCGGCCGGGCGCCGCAGCCGGTGGTCACCGCCGCCCCGCAGGTGCGGGTGCCGATCGCCGACAGCGTGTCATCGCCCTGGTTGACGGCGAACACGGTGTGCAGCGGCTGGTCGACGGCCACGAAGCCGGTCCCGATGCCGGTGGGCACGGCCGGTGGGGTATCGCCGCAGCCCGAGGTGTCCTCGGCGTTGCACAGGGCGCCGTCAATGACCGACACCGATCCGCCGTTGGACTCATTGACGAAGTTGGCGACGTAAACGGCGTCGCTGGCCTGGTCGACGGCCACCGCGAACGGGCTGACGCCCACCGTGACGGTGGCCCGGACCCGGCAGCCGCGGCCGGCGTGCCCGTTGCACGCGGCCCCGTTGATCACCGACACGGTGTCCCCGTTGCCCGACGTGCCGCTGTTCGCCGTGTACACGGTGTCGGTCGCCGCGTCCACGTCGACCCAGTCCGGGCCCGCCTTGACCGGCACCGTCCGGGCCGGCCGCGAGCACCCCCGCGTCGTCCGGGCGTTGCACGCCGCCGCGTTGATCACCGATAGGCTGCCGCCGCCGAGGTTGGCCACGTACAGTGTGCGCGTGGCCGGGTTCACGACCGCGGCGACCGGGAATGTCCCGACCCTGACCGTGGCCACCGGCCGGGCGCAGCCGCTGGTCACCTGCGCGTTGCACCGGGCGCCGTTCAGCACCGAGACCGTGTTGCTGGTCCCGTTCACCACGTAAACGGTGTCGGTCCGGGGGTCGATCGCGGCCGCCAGCGGGCTGATGCCCACCCTGGCCCGGGCCACCACCCGGCAACCCGACAGCACCTTCACGTTGCACCTCGCGGTGCTGATCACGTCCACCACGCGGGCAGGCGTCGCGCAGGTGCTGTTCGTGCACTGGATCGGCACGTAGAGCGTGTGCGTCCGCGGGTTCCCGACCGGGACCCCCGGGCTTCCGCCCAGCACGACAAACCCGCGCCCGTGGCCGGACCCGGCCGTCGCCACGTCGGCGAGCGGCTCCGGCGCCGCCCGCCCGGTCCCGGCCAGCCGGGCGGACTCCCCTCGCAGCGCCCCGAACCGCGCGGCCAGCGCCGCGAGCGAGCCGGGCCCGGCCGCCACCGCACCCGGTGCCACGGTCACCGCCTTCGGGGCCGTCGCGACGGAGCCGAAAGCGACCGCGCCGCCCGGCGACACCAGGGACAGGGCCAGACCGCCGGCCATGGCCAGCGCGGCGATCATCCGGGGACCGGGTCGGCGGCGCGAGGGCCGGCCTGACCTGTCGGTGTGTTCCGACCGGCGATCCCCCGGGGTCAGCCAGGCCCGATCCCCCCTGGTCAGCCGTGCCCGCAGCGCTCTGGTCATGCCCGCCCTCCCCAATGCCGGCTCCGCCGTCCCCCGATCTTGGCGCGGCGGCCTTACAGGAAGCTGACAGTCCCCGGCAGCGCTAACGGACCCAGAGCTGGTCGATGAGCAGGTCCCAGTACGGGTGGAACTGGTAGTTGCCGACCCGCGCGGACAGGACGGTCAGGTCGCGCGGGTAGTACAGAGAGACCCAGGGCGCCTCGTCGACGAGTTCGTGGTCGATGGCCGCCCACCGGCTGGCGGCAACGGCGGGGTCACCTGACCCGAGCGTCAGCGTCTGCCCGGCTTGAGCGTCGATCCGCGGATCGCAGAATTCCGCGGTGTTGAGGTTCGCCGGGTTGCCCGGCAGGAACGAGCCGCAGGACAGCAACGGGTCGATGAAGTCGGACGGCGCGGGATAGTCCTGGTACCAGCTGAAGAACCCGGCCTGGAGCTGGTTACGGGAATCGCCCAGCACGCCGTAGTACGCATCCGGGCTGACCACGCGCAGCGAGGCCCGGTACCCGAGCTGATCAAGGACCGACACCACGTAACGGGCGGTCGCCGGGGAGGGGAACGGGGCTCCTTGGTTGCTGTACAGCACGGTCACCCGGTCGCCCGCCGTCCCGGAAGCCCGCACGAGCTGCTCGGCCCGCGCGAAGTCGGGCGCCGTCCACGCGCCACCCGGGCCCGGCTGGATCGTGTAGGGGCAGTACGGGCGGTAGCCGGGCATGGTCGGCGGCAGGACCTGGCAGGTTGGCTGGGCCGTGAGCGACCCGCCATTGAGCGCGATCACTATGTTCCTGTCGATGGCATCGTTGACCGCCTGGCGCGCGGCCAGCCGGTCAAACGGCGCGACGCGGGTATTCAGCGTGAGCGCGACGGTTCCCGCGAGCGGGCCGCTGTGCAGCTGGCTGGTGTAGCGCGTCGCGAGCTGGCCGACGCTGCCGGGTGGAGGAGACAGCAGGACGTCGGCCTCGCCGTGCTCGACGTCGGCGACGGCCTGGCCGGGTCCGACGTCCTGCCGCAAGACGATCCGGTCCGGGTAGCCGCCGGGCTGGGCCTGCGAGGACCACTCGCGGAACCGCGGGTTCCTGACCAGGATCCAGGTGTGCCCCGGGACCAGGGACTGCGTCAGATACGGTCCGGTGGCAGGCAGCTGCGCGGCGCTGATCATCTGGCTGGGCGTGCCGCTCGGGACCGCGTAGGCCCACGAGAACGCCAGCTTGTAGAGGAACTCCGGGTCGGGCGCGGTGAGGTGGAAGGTGACCGTGTCGGCGGCGTCGTCGGCGACGATCCCGCGCGCGAGGTTGCACGGGCCCGGACTGCTTTCGCACTGCCCCGCCCCGACGATCCCGGCGTAGAAGGCCGGGATGAACGGATCCTGCCGCTTGTCGATCACGAAAACCCGCTCGATGGCCCGGCGGAAGTCCGCGGGCCGCACCGGCGCCCCCGTGGAGTACCTGATACCGGCGCGGAGCCGGAACGTGTAGGTCCGGCCGTCGTCGGTCGGCCGGGGCAGCGCGGTCGCGAGGTCGGGCACGAGCTCGTCGCCGGCCAGGCCGGTGACCCGGCGGTAGCCGACGAGCCCGTCGTTGGTCAGGCTCAGCATCTGCCACGTGTCGAGCTCATACGCGACGGCGGGGTCGGTCGGCCCGGGAGGGTGGTCAGGCGGCAGCTGCGGGGCGATGACCGTGAGGGTGCCGCCGCGGTGGCTCGCGAGCGACGGGAGCACCGTGGCCCAGATATGGTTTCCGGCGGCAGCGAGATCTGTCGGCTCGTTCCCGACCCGGACGAGCCGTGTCGTACCGGTCCGCGGGTCGATCCTCGAGAGCGCGCCGCTCAGGCTGTCCGCCACCCAGACGGCGCCGCCGGAGTACGCGACGCCCGCCGGTGCGCCGCCTACCTTGATCGTTCGTACCTTGCCCGTGCGCGGGTCGAAGCTCGATACCGTGCCGCCCGTGTCGGCGACCCAGACCCGGCCCGCCCCGACGGCCAGGCCGTCCGGGCTGTCGGCGATGGTGACCGCCCGCGACGGCCGGTTGTCAGCCGGATCGATGTCCAGCAGCTCCCCGGCATCCTGGCTGATCACCCAGACGGCGCCATCGCCGGTGGCGATGCCGACCGGCGTGCTGGCGAGAGGAATGGTCGCGGTCACTACGCCGGTGGCCGCGTCGATCCGCGACAGCGTGTCGTCGGTCACGTTGGCGACCCAGACCGACCCGAAGCCGAACGCGATCGCGTCCGGGCCGGTCCCGACACCGATGGGCGCCCCCACCTGCCGTCCGGCGCCGGGATTGACCTCCGAGACGGTGCCGTCGAGCTCGTTGGCCACCCAGACCAGGCCGTCGCCGACCGTCACGCCGGCCGGCCCGTGGCCGACCGGGATGGAGTCGATGACCTGCCCGGCCGGGTCGGCCCGGAGCAGGAGATCGTCCGCGCTGTCGGTGATCCAGACGGATCCGGCCCCGTAGGCGATCCCGTTCGGCCGACCGACCCCGGTCACCACGGCGGACAGGTCGCCCCGTGCGCCATCGATCACGCCTACGGTGTCCGGGCCCGCGGCGAGCTGGGCGACTCCGCGGGTAGTGCCGACCACGAGAACCGCGGCGATCGCGGCCAGCACCCCGGCGACGGCCAGCAGCCGCTTCCGGCGATCCGCGCCGGCGGCCGGGGGCGGCCCCGCCGGTACCACCGGCGGGGCCGGCGGCGGCGGCTGAGCCGTCGCCGCCCGGCCGGGCGGGTCGAGCGACGCGTCCTGTAGCAGGATCGCGCGCTCGACCCGCTGCAGCGCAGGGCTCGGTTCCACGCCGAGCTCATCGACCAGCTTCCGGCGCGCGGCCTGGTAGGCCTCCAGCGCCTCGGCCTGCCGACCGCTCCGGTACAGCGCGATCATCAGATGACCCTGCAGGCGCTCACGCAGCGGGTTCACGGCCACCAGCGCCTCCAGGTCGCCGACGATGTCGGCGTTACGGCCCAGCGCCAGGTCTGCTTCGATCCGGTCCTCGATGGCGCTCAGCCGCATCTCCTCGAGCCGGATGGCCTCGACCCGCGGGCCCGGCCCGTCGGCCAGGTCGGCCAGCGCCTGCCCGCGCCAGAGCTTCAGCGCCGCCCGAAGCCTGGCGGCCGCCTGGTCGGGCGCGCCCCGGGCCAGCGCAGCCCGGCCCTGCTCGACGAGCTGCTCGAACCGGCGCGCATCCAGCCGTCCCTCCTCGACCCGCACGCTGTATGCGCCCGGCCGGGTCACCAGGGCAGATCCGTTCGCGTGCGCGCCGAGCGCCTTGCGCAGCCGCGAGATGTAGACATCGAGGTTGCCCCGCGCGCTGGCCGGGGGCTGCTCGCCCCACAGCTCCTGAATCAGGACGTCACGCGGGACGGACTCGTTCGCCCGGAGCAGCAAGATGACCAGCAGGGCACGCAGCTTGGGGCCGCCGATCTCGATCACGTGTCCGTCTGCGCTGACTTCGAGCGGCCCGAGAATCCGGTAGTCGATCACGCCGCCCCTTCCCCCTCTGACAGTGAAGCACGGCTCATGGCTGCTACAGAAGGTCGGTTAGGCGGGGGTAGAGCATCGTCGCCGAGCCTCAGGTCATGCAAACTACCGAAGCTATATTCGCAGGCCAGGCCGGCGTGCCGCCAGGACAAACCCAGGTAGAGATCGTGATTCCGGTCCGTGATGAAGAACGGGCTGACCGTCTACGACCTCACGACGCCGGCGCCGACCACCAGCGGGTAGGTCAGCTGTCGCGGACCATGCGGTCGGCCGGAGACAGATGGTCCACCATCTCCCCGGTGGCCACGAACGTCCGCGTGACCAGGGCCGAGCTGTAAACCCAGAGGATCTTCATGGGGGTATCGCCGGTGTTGCGGAGGGCATGCTCGGTCCCGGCCGCGTAATGGACGGTGTCCAGCGGTTCCAGCGCGGTGACCTGCCCGGCGATCTCCACCTCGCCGGTGCCTTCCAGCAGTGTCAGCTGCTCGTCGCAATTGTGCAGGTGCAGCGGCGCCCCGGTGCCCGGCGGGTAGATGCTGATCCCCGTAGTGATCCTGTTCGGCTCTTTCGCGCTCTGCCAGGTAATCAGGGGAATCGTCACCACGCCGCCGCCACGGGACAGCCGCGCGACCGTGCCTGCCTTAATGACCGTCATCTGCTTCTCTCCGTGCTCGCCGCCGGCCTCCCACCCGGAGGCTACCGCCCGCGAGGCCTCAGGGCTGCTCGTTGCGCATCCGTACGGTACCCGAGGGCAGGCCGGGGAAGACGGTGTCAAACCGGCCGCCCAGCTCGGCTAGCAGTGCCGAGTCGAGCCGGCCACCGCCGCGGGCGGTGAGCGAGCCCAGCGCGGTGAAGAACTCATCCATCGGCGGGGAACTGACGAAGACGAACCGGACCGGACGGTCCGATGCATTGCTCGGCCGGTGCAGCACCCCGCGCGGCACCACGACGCTCTGCCCCGCGCGCACCGTCACCGACGAATCGCCGACCGCCAGCGTGAGCTCGCCCTCCAGGACGTAGAACGCCTCCTCGTGCTCGCGGTGCACGTGCGCCGGCGGTCCCGGCGCACCGGGCGCGTGCGAGTACTCGATCAGCGAGTAAGCCCCGCGGCTGGCCGCGCCGCTGACCTTCACCGTCATCGCCTGACCCGTCGGGCCTGGTATCGCCAGGCCGTCGCTGGCGGCGGTCACCGGAGCCTCGTCGCCCGGCCCGTGTGCATTCATGGTCCCCCGCCCCGGTTAGATCTGGCTTGCACCAGCACCATGCCCGCGGCGGCCGCCCCGCACGCACGGTACCCCGGCGCACCCAGCGAACCCTGCCGGTTCACAGGCTGTAGGCGAACCGCCTGATGTCGCCGACCGTGGCCGCGTAGACGTCGGGGAGAGCCTGGCGGAAGATCGAGTCCGCCCCGTGGACGAGCCCGAGGTTCATCCGGCCCACCACGGGAACGCCGGCCCGGAGGAGCTTGCGGTAGTAAGCCACGCCCTCGTCGCGCAGCGGGTCGAGCTCGTTGACCGAGATGACGTGCGGCGGCAGCCCTTCGAGGTCCGCGGCGGTGGCGAAGTAGGGCCAGCAGAGCGGGTTCTCCGCGTTATCTCCCGTCGGGTCGTAGATCGAGACCAGCAGGTCCATCATCTGGCACTCGATGAAGTAGCCGTCGTTCTCGACCAGGGACGGCAGTTCCCGCAGCTTCCGCGCCTGGTCCCAGGCGTATCCCCCGCTGATGTAGGGCACCATCGCGTAGACGCCGTCGATGTCGTCAAGCCGACCGTCCTGCTTGGCGCGCAGCGTGGCGGCCAGGACGAGGTTGCCGCCGCCAGATTCTCCCTGCAAGACGAGCTGGCCGACGCCGAGCTCGTCGCGGTGTGAGCTGATCCAGCGCACGGCACTGGCGCAGTCGTTCAGCCCGGCCGGGAACGGGTTCAGCCCGGCCGCGGTGTACCCGTTGCGGAAGTCGACGCCGATGACCACCAGGCCGGCCGCCGCCAGGTCCCGGCTCCACTGCTGGTGCACCTTGTTGTCGGCCTTGAGGATGGTCATGCCGCCGCCGTGCAGGTAGACGGAGCACGGCAGCGGGCCGGCGCTATCGGCGGGCCGGTAGATGTGCAGCGCGATGTCGTTGCCGTCGATCCCCTGGATCAGCTGCGTGGAGTAAGCGATATTGGCGTCATCGCCGGGCAGCGCGTTCGGCAGCGCTTCGTAGAGGCCCTCGAAACCCGCCTCGGCCTGCCCCACGAACTCGCACAGCTCCTCCACCGGCGCGGCCCGGGTCAGCGACGGCGGCCCGGCCGCGGCCTCCAGGCCGAAGGTGGCCAGGACCGCGAGCAGCCGGGGATCGATCCGCGGGTCGGTACCGGGGCCCATCCCGGGGTCGGCCAGGCGCCCGGCCTGCCCGGCACCAGCTGCCGCCTGACTCGTCGGCTCGCCCGCGGCCAGTGTCATCGCGTCCTCCTGAAGATGTTGTCGCCCTGCAGATGCCGTCCCCTTCGGTGTACCCGCACCGGCTCTCCTGACCGGCACGGAACCGGATCAGCGCCGGGGGAAGCTGCCGTGTACCGGTTCGTAACCGCCGAAGCTGGTGTCGAGCACGCCTTCGCCACCGGTCAGCCCGGGCAGTTGCTCCTGAAGGCTGCGGACCTGCGCTGAGGGCAGCATGGCCGTGACCACCGACAGCTCGGCATCGAGCCGCGGCGTCTGCGTGGCGGCGCCGAGCCGGGCCAGGGCCGACAGCACGTCGCCCGTCCTCGGCGCGGGCAGCTCCAGGCGGACGCGGGCCATCGGCCGGCAGACGACCGTGCCGGCCTGCCGCAGGGCCTCCCTCAGGACCAGCGGCGTCAGCTTGCGGAAATCAGCGGCCGTGGTCCGCGGGGTGGGCAGCATGCGCTTGGTGGGCCCGTCACCGATGTAGTACCCGCATTCGTTCATCGTGACGACGCAGTCGGTGACCTGCCATCCGTAGTGGCCCTTTTCCAGCGCGTGCCGGATGTACTGCGTCATCGCGTCGGCGAAGCGGCCAGCGGTCTTGTAGATATACAGCGGGATCAGGCGCGGATCGAAGTCGAGCCGGAACCTGACGCCAGAGGCCGGCCCAGGTTCGATGTGCAGCCCGACCGTCGCGGAATAGGGATGGCTGTCGGACTGGAGGACCTCGACGGCACTCGCGCGGCCCAGGGGCCGCTCGATGCAGATCATCGTCGTCTCGCGGAACGTGGCGGCGACATGGAAATCGTCGGCCAGGGTGGCCTGGATGACCTCTTTCTGGACCGCGCCGTAGAGCGACACGTAGATCTCCTGCCGCTCGTCGTCTTGCCGCAGGTTGATGAGCGGATCCTGCTCGGCGAGCTGGCCGAGCGCGACGCGCAGCCGGTTCCTGTCGCGGGGGTCACACGGCACGACGGCGGACTCCAGCGTCGGCGGCGGGAACTGCAGGCCGGCACCGCCGTCGGCCTCCCCGATGCGGTCCCCGATCCGGGCCTCGGCCAGACCCCAGAGCTTGCCGATCTGGCCGGCCCTGACCGCCTGCCGCGCGGCGGCCGGCCCTCGCTCGAAGACCGCGACCGCGGTCACCTTGTCGTCGTGGCCGGACCCGAACCGGAGCCGGTCGCGGACGCGCACGGTTCCGGAGAACATGCGGACGTAGGCGATCTTCTCCGCGCTGCGGCCGCGTTCGATCTTGAAGATGCTGCCGGACGGCGGGCCGCCCGGGTCACCGTCCGAGGCCGGCAGCAGCTCGGCGAGGCCGGCCATCAGCGGCGCGATGCCCGCCCCGGTGATGGCCGAGCCGAAGAAGACCGGATACACCTGCCCGCGCCTCGTCTGCTCCGCCAGTTCCGCGCGGAGCTGGTCATACGGAACCCCCGCCTCGTTGCGCACATAGGCGGCCAGCAGCCCGTCGTTGCGCTCGGCCAGCAGCTCGGTCAGGCCGGTGGCGAACTCCGCGTCGCCGGATCCTGACGCGGTGACGCTGGCCCCGCGCGTCCCGGCGTTAGTCACGCACCCCATGGCGAAGGCGGCGACCCTGAGACGGCCGGCGATGTCCCGCAGCACGCCCTCGGGATTCGCCCCGGGCCGGTCAACCTTGTTCACGAACAGCAGCGCCGGTATCCCCAGGCGCTGCAGCGAGCGCATCAGGATCCGGGTCTGCGCCTGCACGCCCTCAACCGCCGACAGGACGAGCACCACCCCGTCGAGGACGTTCAGCACGCGGTCCACCTCGGCGATGAAATCCGGATGGCCCGGCGTGTCGATCAGGTTGACGGTGACGTCCCCGATCGGGAAGGACGCCACGGCGGACTTGATCGTGATACCGCGCCGCTGTTCCAGCGGCAGCGAATCGGTCTGGGTGGTGCCGGCGTTGACGGCGCCGAGCTGGTCGATGACGCCCGAGTCGTACAGCAGCCGCTCGGTAAGAGTCGTCTTACCCGCGTCTACATGCGCCAGGATCCCCAAGTTGAGCGTTTTCCGCGACACGCGCCACATCCCATGAATAGGTCCCAAAGGCCATCTCGGTGGACGTGAACGCCTGGCGCATCTACCCTCCTCGGGCGATCGGCACGATACTTCCTGACGTAAATCATGGGCCATCAGCCGCCGGGCCGGCAACGCCTTATCCGGTTAGGCTGCGGGGCGCCTGGGTGATCCGGCGATGGTCAGGCCGGCGGCGGCGGCCCGGGCGAAGTCGTCGTCGACGGCGGTGACGGCGTGCCCGGCCGCCTGCAGCAGGGAGGCGGCGATGCTGGCGCGGTAGCCGCCCTGGCAGTGGACCCACAACGGCCGGTCGGGCAGGTCACGCAGGCGGCCCGGCAGCTCGTGCAGCGGCACGTGAACCGAGCCGGCGATGTGACCGCGAACACGCTCTGGTTCGCGGCGGACGTCCAGGACGGCCAGGTCCTGCCGGTCCCGGACGGCGGCCAGGCCCGGGTAGTCGCTGACGGGGTAGCTGCCCAGGAACGGCGCAGATGGCCAGCCGCCCGAGCTCGTGATGGCGGCGCCGGCCAGGTGGTCGATCCCGATCCGGGCCAGGTCGCGCTGCGCGGCGGCGATCTGCCGGCCGGTCTCCCCGATCAGGGTCAGCGGGGTGCCCCAGGGGATCAGCCAGCCGAGGTAGGTGGCGAAGCTGCCGGAGTATTCGAAGCTGAGCGAGCCCGGCAGGTGCCCGGCCGCGAACGCCCGCCGGTGGCGCAGGTCCACCACCCACTCTCCCGCGGCGATCCGCCGGCCCAGTTCGCCTGCGCTCACCCGGGCGGGCGGGGCGAGGCCGGGGGCCTCAGGGCCGGCCGCGTTGGCCGCGGCCATGTGCGCGTAGTAGGCGGGGTAGGCGTCCAGGCCCGCCACCAGGGCGGCGACGTAGCTGTCCCGGTCCAGGGTCAGCGCCGGGTTGGACCGCTTCTCGTCCCCGATCGTCGACGCGGCCGTCTGGGCCGTGGTGGCGGCGCAGAAGCTGCCGAAGCCGTGCGTCGGGCACGCCGGCGTGCGGTCCGGCAGGGCCCGGGCCAGCCGCCGGGCGGAGGCGTGCTGCGCGGCCGCGAGCGTGTGCGTGTGCTCCGCGCCGAGCAGGTCCGGGCGGCCGGCCGATCCGTACAGCAGGCAGCCGCCGGTGAACACCGCCGCCACCTCGCCGGTGGCGGCGTCCTCGAGCGCGTAGGCCAGGTGGGTGAAGGTGTGCCCGGGCGTGGCGATGACCCGCACCCGGATGGACGGCCCGACGTCGATCGTGTCGCCGTCGCCGATCCCGACCCGGCTGAACGCCACGGTATCGGCCGCGTTGACGTGGTAGGCGGCGCCGGACCGGCGGGCGAGGGCCAGGCCCCCGGAGACGTAGTCGTTGTGAATGTGGGTCTCGAACACGTGCGTCACCGCGACCCCCCGCGCGGCCGCCACCGCCAGCACCCGGTCGATGTCCCGCTGCGCGTCGATCACGAGCGCGCTGGCACCGTCGGTCGCCAGGTAGGTCCGGTCCCCCAGCGACGGCGTCTCGATCGTCACGACCTCGATCACAGGACCCTCCCCGCTAGTCTATTTAACCTATCGATATTATAGGCTAGCGGCGGTTATGTACACCCCGGGCTGGCGTGATCGTTGCGTCAGCGTCTCCGGCTGGGGTCAGCCAGGATGAGCAGCGCGCGGAGGCAGGCGTCGAGGACGAGGCCGGTCACCGCGATCATGATGATGCCGGCGAAGACGAGCGCGGTGTTGAGGTAGTCACCCGCCTGCATGATCATGAAGCCGAGCCCGCTGGTGGCCGCCAGCAGTTCGACCGCGACGATGCTGCTCCACGCGCCGGCCATCGAGATCCGCATGCCGGTCAGGATCCCCGGCAGGGCCGAGCGGATCTGCACGTGCAGCAGCGTATAGCGGGGTGACGCGCCGAGGGTCCGCGCGCACAGCCGCAGATCCTGCGGGACCTCGTCCAGCGCGGCGACGGTGGTGATGGCCATGATCGGGATGACCCCGACGATGATCAGCACCTCCTTGGGCAGTTCTCCGATGCCCAGCCAGACGATGAACAGCGGGATGAAGGCCAGCGGCGGCAGCGGGCGGATGACCTCGATGACGGGGTCGATGAGGTGGCGCGCGAACGTCCAGGCCGACATCGCGGCGCCGATGGATACCCCGGCGGCCACGCCGATCACGAAGCCGATCAGGATCCGGCGCAGGCTTATGTACAGGTCGAACCAGAGCGGCTCGCCCTGGGCCGGGTACGGCCGGCCCAGGTAGTGCGCGAACTGCGCCACGGTCTGGCTCACCGACGGCAGCGCGACCTGGTCGCCGAGGATAACCGCGCTCGCCTGCCACAGCACCAGCAAGCCGGCCAGGCCTGCCCCGCCGATCGCCACGCGCCTGATCCGGGCGCGGCGCGCGGCCTGGCGATGGGCCAGCAGCTCGGCGCGCTCGGCCAGTTCGCCGCCCTGGCCCGCTTCCGGGCTGCCCTGGTCCTGGGCCTCGAGCACCCCGGTGGCGCCGATCGGGGCGTAACGCCAGCCTGACATCACTTTCTCCTTAACGGGCGGCCGGGCGGGCCCGGGACGGTTGCGTGCTGCTGGTCATGCCGTCAGGGCGGCCCGGATCCGGCGTTTTACCGCGAGGAACGCCTCGGTGTCGACATCGGCCGCCTGCCGGGGCCGGCGCAGCGGCACGTCGATGACCTCCTGGATCCCCGGCGGCCGCCCGCCCATGACGGCGACCCGGTCCCCGAGCAGCACCGCCTCTTCGATGTCGTGCGTCACGAAGATGATGGTGATCCGGTACTGCTCCCGCATGCGCAGCAGGAACTCGTGCATGCGGACCCGGGTGATCGCGTCGAGCGCGCCGAACGGCTCGTCCATGAGCAGCAGCGAGGGCCGGGTGACCATGGCCCGGGCGAACGCCGCCCGGTGCTGCATCCCGCCCGACAGTTCGTGCGGGAAGGCGTCGCTGAAGTCGGACAGGCCGACCGTCGCCAGGATCGCGTCGGCCTCCGCGTCCAGTTCGGGATCGTCACGCTCGTCGGCGCCGGCCGCCCGCTGTGCCTTCGGGCCGAACAGGACGTTCTTCCGGGTGGTCAGCCAGGGGAACAGCATCGGGCTCTGGAACAGCATGCCCCGGTCGGCGGCCGGCCCGGTCACCGCCCGGCCGCCGACGGTCACCGAGCCCTCGTCGCACTCCAGGGCCCCGGCGACGATGCGCAGCAGCGTAGATTTCCCGCAGCCCGACGGGCCGAGCAGGCAGACGAGCTCGCCCGCGGCGACCTGGAGGCTGACCCCGGAGATGGCCACCGTCCGCCGGCCGGCCCGGCGGAATGTCTTGCCGACCGATTCGAGGACCACGTGGGCGCCGTCGGCGGACCGCTGCCGCGGCCGGCCCCCCGCCCCGGGATGGGGCCCGGCCGCCACCCTCCCCCCGCTGGGTGCGGCCGGGCCCGCCCCTCGCATGGCGTCAGCAGTCACCTGCGAGAGCCTTCTCGACGAAGGTCGGGTCCACGTGGGCGGCGATCACCGCGGCGGTCGGGGCTGACGGCAGCCGGCCCTGCCCGACCAGGAACTGCCCGGTCTGCACGTAGGCCTTGACGATCGGGCTGCTGGTGTCGCCCGGCGCCGACCCGAGCCAGTACAGCTGCTGGCTGAGCGGGATGAACGGGTAGTTCTTCGTGGCCGTGACGATGAGGTTGCCCGGCACTCCCTGGGCCTTGGCGCTCTGCGTCAGGTACTTGGCCGCCTGCGGGCCGGTGAACAGGCGGGTGGCCTGGACCTCGGTGCACACGTACTTCTGCACCAGCGCGGGGTCGCTCTTGACGAGGCTGTCCGCGACCGCGACCACGTTCAGGCCGGGAATGCCCTGCTTGGCGATCTGCTCGGCGTCGGTCAGCGGGTGACCGCCCTTGGCGATCAGCTGGGCTTCCGGCCCGGCCTGCACGTACGCCGCGGTGACCGAGCCGCCCAGGTAGGCGGCGGCCGCCGCCTGTTCGCTGGCGAAGCCGACGACCTTGACCGAGGACGTGAGGTGCTCGAGCCCGAGCCAGCCTCGCAGCTCGTAGTCCTCGGAGGACCCGACCAGGACGCCGACGGACTTGCCCGCCAGCTGGGCCGGCGCCTGGACCGACTTGGGGACGATCAGCGCGTCGGCGTCGAAGCTCTGCGCGATGACCACGTCGACGCCGGTATGGGTGCCGATGGCCCCGACGACCGGCGGGTTCCCGACTCCGCTGATGGCCTGCAGGCTGCCGCTGCGCATCTCGGCTATCGCGGTGACGCCCGCGTCGAAGGGCACGAAATGCAGGTGGGCGGGTATCACCTTGGCTAGCGCGGGATCGCTGTCGATGATGCTGTCGGAGTTCGCCACGGTGCCCTGCCCGTAGGCGATCGTGAACCCGGGGACCGGCGCGCCGGAGTTGCCCTGGGTGACCGCCCAGACGATGACCGCGATGACGGCGATCGCCGCCACGGCGACGCCGCCGTAGATCCGCCGCCGCCTGCGCTTGTAGGCCGGGACCTGCCTACGTTCGGGCTTGGTGACTTCGGCTGAGGTGCTCATGAGCCTGCCTTCGTGATCGGGTTGCCTGGGTGGTTTGGCGTGACCGGCCGCGGCCTCAGTGCGTCGCGCCCGCGTAGTACGTGGCCGCGTCGCCCTTGATCGCGACGCTCGGGCGGCCGTCCACGCCGACCGGCACCGGGCCGGACACGGTCACGCGCTCGCCGCGGCGGTGCTCGGTGCCGTAGTCGAAGATCGCGTAGTGCTGGGTCGCGCGGTTATCCCAGATGGCCAGGTCGTCCGCGCGCCAGTGCCACCGGACCGTCTGCTCCGGGCGGGTCACGTGGTCCTGCAGGATCCGGATCAGGTCCCGGGAGGCCTGCGGCGAGAACCCGGTCACGGTGCGCGCGAAGCCGCCCAGGACCAGGGAGCGCTCGCTGGTCTCCGGGTGCACCCGGACCGCCGGGTGCTCGGTCTCATAGATCGTGGACAGGAACTCCTGGCGCCGATCCGCGACCGCCGCGTCGTCGCGCGCGTCCCGGCCGGTCACCGCCGCGTAGTCGTAATCGTTGGTGTGCACGATGCGGAGCCGGTCGGCCAGCTCACGCAGGTCGCCCGGCAGGCTCTGGTAAGCGGTCACCGTGTTCGCCCAGATCGTGTCCCCGCCCACCGGCGGGATGACCACCGCGTGCAGCAGCGTGAACGCGGGCGGCCGGTCCACGAAGGTCACGTCGGTGTGCCAGTGGTTGGCGCGTACGCCCCGGCGCGAGTCGATTTCCTCCAGGTAAGGCTGGTCTGGTGGCGACGACAGCGTCGGGTGGCCCAGGGTCAGCGGGCCGAGGCGCTCGGCGAACGCGACCTGCCGGGGGTAATCGAGGCTCTGGTCACGCAGGAAGACCACCTTGTGGTCGAGCAGCGCCTGGCGCACCTGGGCGACGTCCTCGTCGCTCAGGGCGGTACCGGTATCGATACCGCTGATCTGCGCGCCGATGTTGCCGGCGAGCCTGGTCACCGAGGTACGGGTCTGGCTGGCGATGGTGTCGGTCACGGCAGGGCCTTTCATCTCGTGGGCGGGCGTGAGTGCGGGCATGGCCGGCCGGGGCACGCCGGGGTGGCCGGCCGCCCGGCGCAATCGGATGAGGTGAGACAGGCTGGCTGGGCCAGCGCTGGGAGCGAGGTAAACGACGCGGGGCCGTCAGGCCCGCGGGAGACAGAGCGCGCTGGCCACGAACGCCATGTCCACGTAGCGGCGCTCGGCCCGGTCGTAGCTCGTCATGATCCGAGCATGACACGGCGCCGCGCGGCTGTCAATATTTCCGATCGTATAACTAGACTTTAGGCGGCCGGCGGCCATCCCACGCGGCGGCCCGGATCACCGGCGGACGGCCAGGTACTGCGCGAGATGATCGATCACCTCGCGCGCGTCGTCCTCGATGCCGTAAATGAACGTGGACTTGCGCCGCCGCAGCACGGGCAGCCCCAGCGCGTACAGTCCCGGGCTGTCGACCACGCCGCCCTCGTGGCGCAGCTGGCCCTTGGCGTCGACCACCGGCACGTCGAGCCACCCGTAGTCGGGCCGGAAACCCGTGGCCCACACGATCGCGCGGATCTCGCCGCTGGCCAGGTCCAGCTGCAACCGCGTGGACTCGGGCACGCGGGTCGGCGCGAACCGCCCGGACGGGAGGACGTCGGCGTCACGCCCGCTCGTCCGGGCCCACTCGTCGAACGTATCCAGCAGGCGCACCATCTTGAGGTCCGCGAGCGAGAACAGATTGCGCAGGCCGCCGGAGAACAGCGCGCGGCCGTCACGTACCGCCGCCCACCGGCCCACCAGCTCGACGCCCATCGAGGTGAGCGCGTTCAGATCGAGCGTCGTCCGCTCGGGAGTCCCGACGAGCTGGGGCGAGGGCAGCCGCCGGGCCCGCGTGAGATCCTCGACCTCGTCGTAGCGCTGGTCCCACACGCCCGACGCGTCCATCCACCACAGCACGTCGCGTCCGCGGTACGTGCGCGGCAACCGCACGTGCTCCCCCACCGAGAGGGTCACCGGCCGGCCGGACTGCCGGATCTCGGCGGCCAGCTGCACGCCGGTCGCCGACGCTCCCACGACGAGCACGCCGCCGTCGGGGAGCTGGGCGGGATGGCGATAGACGAACGGCGTCAGCTGCTCGACGGACGGCGGCACCGCTTCGCGCAGCGGCGGCACCGCGGGCTGGTTGCAGGCGCCGCTCGCGATGACCACGGTCCGGGCGAGAATCTCGCCGCGGCTGGTCGTCAGGTGGTATCCGTCGCCGGCCTGCCGGACCGACGTGACGTTCACGCCGGTCCGGACGGGAGCGCCCGACACCTTGGCGAACTGCTCGATGAACTCGGTCACCTCGCCCATCGTCATGTAGCCGTCTGGTTCCAGCCCTTCATAGCGAAGGCCCGGCAGGCGGCTCTGCCAGTTGGGCGTGAGCAGCCGCAGCGAGCCCCAGCGTTCGCGGCGCCAGGAGTTCGCCACCTCGCCGCGCTCGAGCACGACGTGGTCGATCGACCGGCCGCCGAGGAAGTGGCTCGCCGCGAGGCCCGCGTGCCCCGCGCCGATGACGACCGTGGTAAAGCGCTCGATGGCTGGACCTCAGTGCTTTCGGGAGCGCGCGTCGGCAAGCCGCCGCGCGGCCGCTCAGGCGACCTCGACGGTGACGTCGGTCGGGTTGGTGAGGGCGTCGAACACGGCCGAGCGCTTCACCGACTGGGCCACCAGCGCCTCGATCTCCTGCCGCGACGCGTCCGCGTCGATGTTGAACGTCACCTTGATGTCGTTGTAGCCGTTACGGACGTCGCTGTCGGCACCGAGGATCCCGCGGATATCGTGCCCGCCCTCGACCGTGGACTCGACCGAGCGCAGCTGGATGCCGCGGTTCTCCGCGACGGACGCTATACCGCCCGTCAGGCAGCTCGCCAGGCCGACGAGGAGGTACTCGATCGGCGTGATGCCGTTGTCCGTCGCCGCGAAGACCTCGGGGTGGTCGGCTTCGAAACTCCACTCTTCCTTGTGGCTCTGCTCCTGCCCGAGGCCGAAGAAGCTCTGCACCTTGATCTGGCTGTGCACACCGCTCTGCCACTTGGCCGACGCCCGCCAGGTGAACTGAGCGGCCTCCGGTGCGCCCTTCAGCACTTCCCGCGCGTCGAGCAGCGCTTGCACGTTGACGCCGTTGGTAACCGTAGTCATATTTCGTGATCCCCTTCGCCCGCTTCCCCGATTTCCTACAGAGGTGATTGACAATACACGACCCGGGGGGAGATATCATAGCCCGCATGGCGGAGCCAGCCTCGACGCTCGCGGCCGGCTCGGTCGGCACTGTCGAAACCCAGTATCTCGACCTGCCGGGGCCGGTGCGGCTCGACTGCGGCCGGGAGCTGCACCCGGTCCGGGTGGCGTACGAGACCTACGGTGCCCTCTCCCCCCGGCGCGACAACGTCATCCTGGTGTGCCATGCGCTCAGCGGCGACGCCCACGCGGCGGGCTTCGCGAAGACGCCGTCCGAGGAGAGCACGCGCGACGGGTTCGGGGCCGAGGATCGCGACGGCACGGCCGGCAAGGGGCTCGGCTGGTGGGACGGGATGATCGGCCCCGGCAAGGCGTTCGACACCGACCGCTTCTTCGTCGTCTCCACGAACCTGCTCGGCGGCTGCCGCGGGACGACGGGGCCGTCGTCGGTCGACCCGGCGACCGGCGAGCCGTACGGGGCGGACTTCCCGGTGATCACGGTCGCGGACATGGTACGGACCGAGCGCGCGTTCCTGGCCGAGCTCGGCATCGAGCGGCTGGCGGCGGTGGCCGGGGGCTCGCTCGGCGGGATGCAGGCGTTCGAGTGGGCGATCCTGTTCCCTGACCAGGTCGATGCGGTCGTGGCGATCGCCAGCACGCACGCCCTCCAGCCGCAGGGCGTGGCCTGGAACGCGATCGCGCGCGAGTCGATCATGCGTGACTCGGCCTGGCAAGGCGGCCGCTACTACGGCACGGGCCGCGCGCCCGACGCAGGCATGGGCGTGGCGCGGATGGTCGGCCACGTCACGTACCTGTCCGGACCGGCGCTGAACGACAAGTTCGGCCGGCGGCTGCAGTTCGCCGACGACATCCGCTACACGATCACCGAGCCGGAGTTCCAGGTCGAGAGCTACCTGCGCCACCAGGCCGACTCGTTCGTCAAGCGCTTCGACGCCAACACCTACCTCTACACGTCGCGCGCGCTGACGTATTTCGATCTCGCGCGGCAGTACGGCCGCGGATCGCTCACCCAGGCGCTCGAAGGCGTCGCGGCCCGGACGCTGCTGATCGCGTTCAGTTCCGACTGGCTGTACCCGCCGTCGGCGTCGAGGGAGATCTCCGAAGCGCTTCAGGCTCTCGGCAAGCCGGTCGAATGCCATGTGATCGAGGCGCCGTACGGCCACGACTGCTTCCTGCTGGAAGAAGCCCGCCAGATACCCATCATCCGTGGCTTCCTGGCCGGGGGCGGTGTGGGTGGGTGACATCGAGCCGGTGACATCGAGGAAGAGGCCTTCGTGACCGACAAGCCCTCCCGGGCCGAGGAAAACCGCGCGTTCGGATTCGAGACCCGGCAGCTGCACGCCGGGCAACATCCCGACCCGAACACGGGCGCGCGGGCGGTGCCGATCTTCCAGACGACCAGCTACGTGTTCGAGGACCCGGAATCAGCGGCGGCGTACTTCAACCTGCAGGAGTACGGCAACACGTACTCGCGCATCATGAACCCGACCGTTGCGGTATTCGAGGAGCGGGTGGCGAACCTCGAGGGCGGTGCCGGCGCGGTGGCGTTCGCCAGCGGGATCGCCGCGCAGGCCGGCGCGCTGTTCACGCTGCTGCAGCCGGGCGACCACGTCGTCTCGTCCTCGGCGCTCTACGGCGGGACGGTGAACCAGTTCAAGCACTGGCTGCGCAAGATGAACGTGGAGCTGACCTGGGTCGATCCCGACGACCCGGGCGCATGGCGCAAGGCGGTCCGCGGTAACACGAAGGCGTTCTTCGGCGAGACGATCGGCAACCCGGCCGGGAACGTGCTGGACATCGAGGCCGTGGCGGCCATCGCCCACGAGCACGGGCTGCCGCTGATCGTCGACAACACGTTCGCGACGCCGTACCTGTGCCGCCCGATCGAATGGGGCGCCGACATCGTGATCCACTCGGCCACCAAGTTCATCGGCGGCCACGGCACGAGCATCGGCGGCGTGGTCGTCGAGTCCGGCACGTTCAACTGGTCCAACGGGCGGTTTCCCGTGGTCGCGGATCCGTCGCCCGCCTACCACGGCCTGCAGTTCCACGAGACGTTCGGGATGTACGGCTACCTGATGAAGCTCCGGGCCGAGACCCTGCGCGACCTCGGCGCGGCGCTCGCGCCGTTCAACGCCTTCCTGTTCCTGCAGGGGCTCGAGACGCTGTCGCTGCGGATGGAACGCCACGTCGCCAACGCCCGGGCGGTCGCGGCGTTCCTGGAGTCCCACGAGCTGGCGTCGACTGTGACCTACCCCGGCCTGCCCGACAGCAAGTACCGGCCGCTCGTGGAGAAGTACCTGGCGCGCGGCGCCGGCGCGGTGTTCTCGTTCGACTGCGCCGGCGGCCGGGCCGGGGGGCAGGCCCTCATCGGCGGCGTGACGCTCTGGTCCCACCTGGCGAACGTCGGCGACGCGAAGAGCCTGATCATCCACCCGGCCAGCACGACGCACCGCCAGCTGGGCGAGGACGAACTGCGGGCGGCCGGCGTCGGGCCGGGGACGATACGACTGTCGGTCGGCACCGAGTCCGTTGAGGACCTGATCTGGGATCTGGAGCAGGGGTTCGCGCGCGTCGCCGCGACGGCGGGAAAGAAGGTCGCGACCACATGACCGATCTGCGGCGTTACCAGGACCCGCTGACGATCCAGCGCGTGCTCCACACCGCCACGACGATCGCGACCGTGGGCCTGTCGCCCAACGAGCTGCGGGCCAGCTACTTCGTTGGCTACTACCTCAGGCGGCACGGCTACCGCGTGATCCCGGTGAACCCCCGCGAGACGGAGATCCTCGGGCAGACGTGCTACCCGAGCCTGCTGGACGTACCCGAGCCGGTGGACGTCGTGAACGTCTTCCGCGCGCCGGATGCGCTGCCTCAGATCGCGCGGGAGGCTGTGGCGATCGGTGCCGGCGCCCTGTGGTGCCAGTTCGGCGTGATCAACGAGGAGGGAGCGCGGATCGCCGAGGACGGCGGCGTGACGGTGATCATGGACCGCTGCCTCAAGGTTGAGCACGCGCGCTACATGGGCCGGATGCACTGGCTCGGCTTCAACACGCAGCGCATCACGTCGGTGCGCACCGGGCTCCAGTAGCTGCAAGGCCGCCGGGGTCATCGGCGCTGCCACTCGTCGGCCAGCAGCTGATAGGAGCGGACCCGGTCGGCGTGGTCGTGGGTGATCGTGGTGACGATCAGCTCGTCGGCACCGGTGGCGTCTCGCAGCTGCTCCAGCCGGTCGGCGACCTGCTTGGGCGACCCGACGAACTGGGTGTCGATGCGGTCGGTGACGAGGGTGCGGTCCTCATCGGCCCACCGGTGAGCGCGGGCCTGCTCCGGGGTGGGAAACGCGATGGCCCCGGCGCCGGTGCGGATGCTGAGCACCCAGGGGCCGTAGCCGGCGGCCAGCTCGCGGGCGGCCGGCTCGTCGTCGGCGACCACCACGTCCGCGGACACGCTGACGTAGGGCTCGCTCAGCTCGCCCGACGGCCGGAACGCGGAACGGTAGCCCTCGACCGCCTCCAGCACGGTCGCCGGGCTCACGTGGTAGTTGGCCGCGAACCGGAGGCCGCGCTCGCCGGCCACCTGGGCGCTCTCGCCGCCGCTGCTGCCCAGGATCCAGATCTGTACGCGGGCGTTTTCGCCGGGAATCACGTGCGCCTCGACTCCGTCGGGCGTCCGGTAGCGGCCGGCGATCAGCGCCAGCACGTCGTCGACCTGCTCGGTGTAGTTCTGCGGCTCGGCGCCGGGCAGCATCAGCAGCTTCTTGTTCAGCGCCAGCCGGGGCGAGGCCAGCAGCCGTTCGAGTGAGAACCGGGGCGGGATCAGCAGGCCGTTCGGCGCCGTCGTGCCGCCTGCGGACGGCGCGGCCCGCGGGTACGAGGGCGGGGCCTGGCCGGACGGAGACGGGTGGGCGGGCTGACCTGGGGGGCGGCCACCGGACCGGCCCAGGCCGAGGTCAAGCCGCCCCGGGTGCAGCGCGTCGATCAGGCCGAACTCCTCGACGGTGGCGAGCGCGGTACGGTGTCCCATCTGCACCGCGCCGGAGCCGAGCCGGATCCGGGAGGTGGCGGCGGCGGTCAGCGCGATCACCACCGCGGGCGAGGTGCCGGCCACGCCCGGGTTGAGGTGGTGCTCGGCGAACCAGTACCGCAGGTAGCCCGCCTGCTCGGCCTGCTGCGCGAGGTCGATGCTGTTACGCAGCGCCTGCCCGGCGGTGGAGCTTGACGAGATCGGGACCAGGTCCAGGACCGTCAGCGGGGTGTTGGCCATGACGTCGTGTCCTCTCAGCCGGTGCTGGCCAGGCTCACCGGGCCGGGCTCGGCGGCCGGCGCGGGACCGGGGCCGGCGATGCCGACCGGCCCCCAGGGCCAGGGCGGGTCGGGAAGGTCGCGGCGCAGCACGGGCGCGATCTCGGACTGGAACAGCTCCAGCGAGTCCCGGTGCTGCCCGGCGGTCAGCCCGCCGGCCTCGGCGTGCAGGTGCATGACGCTGTGCCCGAGCTGGTCGTGGTACCGGTGCACCTTGTCGATCACCTGCTGCGGGCTGCCGATCAGCGCCGAGCTCCGCTCGACGAAGTCCTCCAGGTCGGTGAACACCGGCTGCAGGCCGAGCCTGCGCTGGAACTCGCGCTGGGCGTTGAAGACCGGCCGGTAGACCGCCAGCGCCTCCTGCGAGCTGCGGGTGGCGTAGTACCCGGCGGTTCCGGCGCCGACGGCGATCAGCGCCGGGTCGTGGCCGTAGTGTTCCCAGCGCTCGCGGTAGTAGCGGACCAGTTCGGCGTAGGGCTCGATCGGGTTGGTCACGTTCGCCGAGAACAGCGGGTCACCGTAGCGAGCCGCGAGGTCGACCGAGGCCTCGCTGGTGGCGCTGCCGTGCCAGACCCGGACCGGCTGCTGGAGCGGCCGGGGCCAGACCTCGGCGTCGCGCAGGGCCGGACGGAACCGCGGGCTGGCCGTCACCTTGGCGTTGCGCCAGATCTGCCGGAACAGCTCGTAGCTTTCGGCGTTGCGGTCCCACTGGTCGTCCGGCGTGACGTGAAACAGCTCGCGCTGGGCGGCGCCATTCCCCTTCCCGATGATGAGCTCGAGCCGCCCGCCGGAAAGGTGATCAAGAGTCGCGTAATCCTCGTACGCGCGCACCGGGTCCAGCAGGCTCAGCGTCGTCACGGCGGTGAACAGCCGGATCCGTGAGGTGATCGCGGCGACGTGGCTGAGCACGACGGGCGGTGATGACGAGATGAACGGCCGCTCGTGCCGCTCCCCCACGCCGAACCCGTCGAAGCCGAGTTCCTCGCCCAGCCGGGCGCTGTCCAGCACCTCGCGGAACCGGTCCGAGGTCGGCGGCTGCGCCTCGGTGCCCGGGTCCGGGGCGTGCACGATCAGCGTGATGAGCAGGAACCTCATGACGCCGCCCGCGCGACCGCCGGCCCGGTCAGCGCCGAGCCGACGGGACGGCCTCCCCGGGCCCCTCCGCCCGGCGGGGCGAGACCCAGGTTCTCGCGCAGCGTCCTGCCCTCGTACTCGGTACGGAACACGCCGCGTTCCTGCAGCAGCGGCACGACCGTGTCGGCGAACTCATCCAGGCCGCCCGGCGTGATGTGCGGCACCAGGATGAACCCGTCGCAGGCGTCCGCCTGCACCATCGCGTCGATCTGGGCTGCGATCGCCGCGGGCGAGCCGACGAACGACTGGCGGCCGGTGACCTCGATGATCAGTTCCCGGATCGACAGGTTCCCGGCCTCGGCCTTGGCCCGCCACTCCCGCGCGGTCGCGATCGGGTCCCGGTGCATGCGCACGCTGGCCCGGCCGCGCGCGATCGTGTGCTCCCCGGGATCCGGGTCGATCTCCGGCAGCGGCCCGTCCGGGTCGTAGCCGGACAGGTCGCGGTTCCACAGCTGCTCCAGGAACGCGATCGCGGTCGCCCCGCTGACCTGCTGCCGCCGCACCTGGAGCGCAAGGTCGGCGGCCTCGGCATCGGTGTCGGCCAGCACGAACGTGGCCGCCGGCAGGATCAGCAGCTCGCCGGGCGACCGGCCGTACTTCGGCAGCCGCCTCTTCACGTCGGCGTAGAACGCCTGGCCGGCCTCCAGCGTCCCGTACCGGCTGAAGATCGCGTCAGCGTCCGAAGCCGCGAACTCCCGGCCTTCGTCAGAGTCGCCGGCCTGGAAGATCACCGGCCGGCCCTGCGGGCTGCGCGGCACGTTGAACTGTCCGGCGATGTCGAAGTGCGCGTCGTGATGCGCGAACCGTCCGGGCTGCGGATCGGCCAGGAACACGCCGGCCTGCTGGTCGGCGACGATCTCGTTGCGGTGCCAGGAGTCGAACAGCTCCCACGCCGTGTGCAGGAACGTCCGGGCCCGCTCGTACCGCCCCTCCTGGGGCAGGAACCCGCCGCGGCGGAAGTTCTCCCCGGTGAAGGCGTCCCACGAGGTGACCACGTTCCACGCGGCGCGGCCGCCGGACAGGTGGTCGAGCGAGGCGAACTGCCGGGCGACCTCGTACGGCTCGTTGAAGGTCGAGTTGATCGTTCCGGCCAGGCCCAGGTGGCCGGTCACCGCGGCCAGCGCCGCGAGCACGGTGAAGGTGTCCGGCCGGCCGACGACGTCCAGGTCGTAGATCTTGCCGTTCTGCTCCCGCAACCGCAGGCCCTCGGCCAGGAACAGGAAGTCGAACTTGGCCCGTTCAGCGGTCCGCGCCAGGTGCGCGAACGAGCTGAACTCGATGTGGCTGCCCGATCGCGGGTCGCTCCACACCGTCGTGTTGTTCACCCCCGGGAAGTGCGCGGCCAGGTGGACCTGCTTGCGCGGCCCGGCTGCGGCTGACTCGGTCATCTCAGCTCAGCTCCTCTCTGCGGCCGGGACGACGGGGCTGGCGTAACGGCTGGCGGGCCGGCCGAGGCCGAGCAGGCCGCGCAGCGTCCGGGCCTCGTACCCGCGCCGAAAGGCGCCGCGGCGCTGCAGCTCGGGCACCAGCTGGGTGGTGATCGCCTCGAGGTCGTCCGGGATGGCACCGGGCCGGAGCCGGAACCCGGCCAGCCCCGCCCCCTGCCATTCCTGCAGCAGGTCGGCCAGCTCCGCCGCGGTCCCGGTGAAGATGGCCGCGTCGCTTTCGTAACGGAACCCGGCGAGCTCGTCGAGCCGGTCCTTGCGGCTCGCGGCGCCGGGCCCGATGAAGACGACCAGGTCGCCGAACACGTGCAGGATCTCCCCGGCGCGGCCCGCCGCGTCCTGGGCGGCCCTGACCTGCGCGACAATCTGCGCGGCGTGACCGGCGTCGCGCGGCGTCACGAAGCCGACATCAGCGGCGCGCGCGATCAGCCGGTACGGCACGGCGGCATGGCCGAGGGCCGCGACGACCGGCTGCCCTTGCGGTGGCCGCGGGGTGATCGACGGGCCCTTTACCGAGAACCAGCGGCCCTGGAAGTCGATGTAGTGCAGCTTGCTGACGTCGACGAACCGCCCGGTCGTGGCGTCGCGGATCTCCGCGTCGTCTTCCCAGCTATCCCACAGCCGCCGGAGCACTTCGACGTAGTCGGCGGCCTCGTCGAACCCGTCGGCGATCTCCGCAGCCTCGGGCCGGCCGTTATCGGCGGGCGGGCGGAAGTTGCGCCGACCGAACTGCGCGGCCTCGTGCTGGGCGAGCGACACCCGGATCCGCACCCCGGCCCGCCCGGTGCTGACGTAGTCCAGCGTGCCGATCGCCTTGGACACGTGAAATGGCTCGGTATGGGTGACGATCACCGTCGGCACCAGCCCGATATGCCGCGTGAGGGGCGCCGCGCGCGCCGCGATCAGCACGGCGTCGAGCCGTCCGCGGACCTGGTCGGTCCGCGGGTCGGGCCGGCCGAAGCGGCCGGACTGCAGGCTGAGCCCGTCCTCGATGGTGACGAAGTCCAGCAGGCCGCGCTCGGCCTGCCGGATGAGATCCACCCAGTACCCGGCCGTGAGCAACTCAGCCGGGCGCGCGCGCGGCTCGCGCCAGGCGGCCGGATGCCAGCCAGCGTCGTCGAGCGCGATGGACAGGTGAACGAGCCGGGACGGGGTCGCGGGCGATGGCGCAGCGGAGGTCAGGATGCTCTCCCGTTGGTCAGGGGCACGTCGGCCAGGCCGCACCCGGCCGCACCTCCCGGGTGCCGTTCGCGCCGCCGGGTCGGCAGGCCAGGACCTGCTGCTGGCTCTCGTGACCGCGTGAACAGGCCTCTGATGCCAATTTAGGCTATCCCTATCGGGATTGTCGAATATAGCTCCCCGGGCCGGCCTAGCCGCGGGCGATCGCGGGAGCGTTGGCCGCGGCCCACTTCGCGGCGAATGATCCGAAACCCTCGACGTCGGACTCGAGCACGAACAGGCCGCGCACCGGGACGGCCGCACCGAGCTCGAGCAGCAGCGGCGTGAAGTGCACGTCCACCGCGAGCTGATGATTGGGCGCGCCGCCCAGCAGCACCGGGACGGCGGTCTTTCCGGCCAGGCTTCCGGTGGCGAGCCGGTCCAGGAACGCCTTCAGCAGGCCCGAGTAAGTGGCCTTGTAGGTGGGGCTGGCGACGACCAGCACGTCGCCGTCGAGCACCTGCTCGACAGCGGCCGACGCCTCAGGGTCGGCCTGATCGAGGACGCGGGGGCCCAGCACGGCCAGGTCCACCTCACCGATGCTCGCGCCCGGCAGGACGTGAGCAAGCTCGACGGCGAGGGTCCGCGCGAGGCCATGCGTGCGCGATGCGGACCGGGGATTGCCGACTACGGTCACGATGCGCACGGGGGCCGATCCTGCCGCATCTCACTCAGGGACGAGTAGACGCCTCGCCAGAACAGCAGCGGGGCGGTGCCGCCGTCGCTGGTCTCGACGTCACGCACCCGGCCGACCACGATCTCGTGATCCCCTCCGGGGAGACTGTTCTCGACCGTGCACTCCAGGGCCGCCAGCACGCCCTCCAGCCGGGGGCTGCCGGTCGGGCCGGGGCGGTGCCGGACGCCGTCCCAGGCCGCGGCCGGTCCGCGACGGGCAAAGTTGGCCGACAGGTGCTGTTGCGGCGCCGCGAGCACGTTGACCACGAACGCGCCGTGCGCCCGGACCGCCCGGAGCGTGAGGCTGGCGCGGTCCAGGCAGACCAGCACGAGCGGCGGATCCAGCGACAGCGAGGTGACCGCGCTGGCGGTGGTGCCGACCGGCTGACCGTCCGGTCCCAGCGAGGTCACCACCGTGACCCCGGTGGCGAAGTGGCCGATTGCGTGCCGGAACTCGGGGGCCGTGATCCCCGCGGCCGACTCCTCAAGGGCGGTCACCGTCAGATCGCCTCGTCGAGGTCCATTACCACTCCCGTCCCGGCCACCTCGAAATCCTATCATGTCGATATGTAAAGGAGACTTAGCAGCGTCATCGGGAAGGCGGGCGCCGGCAGCGCAGGCTCTCGTGACCGCCGTCACGCCAGCCGCCCGATGATGGGCGGCTCGCGCCGCGGCCGGCCACCGCTCGCCCCCAGGTCCGTCGTTATAGCCTCGGCACCATGGAGGCTGACCCGCCGTCCGCGCCGTTGCCGGGGCCGCTGGTGTCGCCATCGTGGCTCGCGGCCCATCTCGGCCCACCCGTTACGGTGCTCGACGCGACGGTCCTGCTGCCCGCGGCTACCCATGATGGTGACTACCGCCCGGCCAGCGGCCGGGAGCGGTTCGCCGCGGCTCATATCCCTACCGCTCGTTACGCGGACCTGCTCGGGGATCTCTCCGACCACACTGCCTCCTACCATTTCGCCAGGCCGTCGGCGGCCAGGCTGGCGGCTGCGGTCGGGCGGCTGGGCGTGACCGACTCGTCCGCCGTGGTCTGCTATGACGCTGCGGGCGGGGCCTGGGCGGCGCGGCTCTGGTGGATGCTGCACTGGATCAGCGTCCGGGCTGCCGTGCTCGACGGCGGCTGGCAGGGCTGGCTGGCCAGCGGCGGGGCGGTCGAGTCCGGCGCGCCGCAGGGTCCTGATCTTCCCGAAGCAGGCCATGGCGCCCCCGCCGTCACCGCGCGCGAGCGGCCCGGGATGTGGGCGGACCGGACCGACGTGCTCGATGTCGTCAACGGCTCGCAAGCCGGGGCGCTTGTCTGTGCTCTTTCGGAGGAGCTGTTCGCGGGAACCGCGCCCACCCGGTACGCCAGGCGCGGGCACATACCGTCCAGCCTCAACATCCCGGCCCGCACCCTGCTGACTCCCGGCGGGCGCCTGCGCCCGCCGGCAGAACTCCGTGAGGCTGCCGCCCTCATCCCGGACATCGCTCCGGTGACCGTCTACTGCGGCGGCGGGATCTCGGCCGCCGTCGTCGCGCACGCGCTCTTGATCACCGGACGCGAGGACGTGTCGATCTATGACGGCTCCCTGGAAGAGTGGTCGGCAGACGCCGAACTGCCGCTTGACCTCGGACCCGGATAGCCCGGCTGGGCCACTGGGCCGCCGGGCACCGCGGGCACGCGGGCCCGGCCGGATGGACCTGGGCTGTCTGGTCAGCCGACCGTGATGGTGCGGTCGACCGGGACAGGGTTGCGGAACAGGTCAAGGACCGGGCAGTGCTCGTCCACCGCCGCGGCGAGCTGCTGGTAGCGCTCGGGGGTCTCCGGCCCGGTGATGTCGACCCGCACCCGGGCCGCCGAGTAACCGGGCCGCACGTTGTCGTCGAACCCGAAGAAGCCGCGGATATCGAGATCTCCCTCGACCGTGACGGTGAGCTTGTCGAACGAGATGCCAAGGTGTTCGGCCCAGAAGCGGTAGGTGATGGCCTGGCAGGATCCGAGCGAGGCGAGCGCGTACTCGACCGGGTTCGGTGCGCTGCCGCCGCCGAGCGCGGGCGGCTCGTCGACCGTGAAGGCGTGGGTGGCGGTGCGGACAGCCACCTCCGTGACGCCGGTCAGCGTGCTGTGCGTGCCGAACAGCGCCTGCGCGGCGGCCGGGTCGTCGGTCACGGCCTTGCGGGTGTCTGCGATGACGGTGGTGAGTGTCACTGGGGCCTCCTTGATGTGTTCTAAGGCCAACTCTCTATAATCTTGATCTGAATTGTCAAGAATCGGAACCAGGTCGGGCGGCGGGGTGGCCATGATCTTCATGGCTCTACCGGCGGCCGGACTCGAGTGCCTGAAGTCCCACTTTCTCAACGTAGAACGCTCTGGCCCGGCCCAGGTCCTGCGCCGGCAGCGCCGCCGTAATCCCAGACGTCGCCTGATCCCGGTGATTCGCGCCGCGGCTCCCCTTGATCCGGATCAGGTACGGGGCGGGTGCCATGTCCACGACGTCATGGTCACGGGCGGGCAGGTGACCCCGCATCACCGGGATCATGATGAGGCGCTCGCACGTCCTCAGTTTGCTGAGACTGGGTGGCGAGCGGGTCGCTCGGCGGGCTGCGGGGCTGGTCGCAGGACGCCGGCGGCGTAGGCCGCGGCGAAGCACAGGGCCATGGGGAGCACGAGGGCGAGGTTGAGTGCTATGAGGCGGGTGAGCGGTCCGATTATGGCGGGTCCGGCGAGCATGCCCAGGTAGCCGAGGCCGGCGACTCGGGCGACGATGGCTCCGGCGGCGTCCCGGTCGAGGCCGCCCGCGGCGGTGAACAGTTGGGGGATGCAGCCGGAGAGGCCGAGCCCTACCGCTGCCCACGCGGCGATGGCGAGGGTGGCCTGGTGGGACAGGACGACCGTGACCATGCCGAGCCCGGCCAGCGTGGCGCCGGAGCGGAAGAGCGCGACCGGCCCGATCCGGGCGGCCAGCCGGTCGGCGGTCAGGCGGCCGGCGGTCGCCGCGGTGGCGTACGCGCCGTAGGCCAGCGCCGATGTCGCGGCGGAGGCGTGGATGACGGTGTGCAGATGCACCGTGCTCCAGTCGTAGGCGACGCCCTCGCACAGCATGACCATCATCGCGACCGCCGCGAGCGCCCACACGCCCTTGGGGACCCGCGGCTTGGGGCGGGGCCGGCCGGAGTGCGCCTGTCGCGGCGGCTTCGTTCGCCAGAAGGGCGGGCGCGGCCAGGAACGAGGTCGCGGCGGCGAGGACGGCGATGACGGTGAAGGTGGGCGCGATGGGCCAGCCCCAGGAGATCGTGCGGGCGCCGGCGATCGAGGCCAGGACGCCGCCGAGCGACCAGGTCGCATGGAAGGCGGACATGATCGGGCGCTGGTAGCGGTGTTCGACCTTCACGGCGTGGGTGTTCATCGACACATCCAGGCAACCGTTGCTGAAGCCGAGTGCGGCGAGGGCCCCGGCCAGCGACCAGACGTTGTGGGCGAGGGCGGGCAGGACCACGGCCGCGCTAAACAGGGCCGCGCTCACGGGGATGACGCGCCGTGGTCCGAGGCGGTCGTTGAGCGGGCCGCACAGCCGCATGCCGGCGAAGGCGCTGCCGCCGAGCGCGAGCAGGAGGTAGCCGAGCGTGGCGGTACCGACTCCGGCTTGACGTGCGATGACGTTGATGTGCACGACCCAGGTGCCCATGACGAAGCCGTTGACTGCGAAGTAGGCGAACGTGGCCGCGCGGGCGGCGCGAAGTGACCGGCACATACTTACGAGCTTAACGCACATGATCTGTGTGCTCTAGATTGACTTACGCACATATATTATGTTCAATAAGGAGCATGGGAAGCTCGGGAAGACTGAGGATGATCACCGATGCGGTCCGCGGCGCCGAACAGGTGAGCGTGGCCGAGCTGGCCGCCGCCACCGGTGCCTCGGAGATGACGATCCGCCGTGACCTGGAGGTTCTGGCCGGACAGGGCGTGCTCGAGCGTTTCCGCGGCGGGGCCAGGAACCTGTTGCTGCGCGGCGAGGGCCCGCCCTTCGCCCTGCGCAAGCAGGACAGCATCGAGGCCAAGCAGCGCATCGCCGCGGAAACCGCACGGCTGATCGCCGACGGTGAATCAGTTGTCATCGACAGCGGCACCACCTGTCTGGAGGTGGCCAACGCCTTGCGAAACCACCGGATCACCGTGATGCCGCTGTCCCTGCACGCCGCCAACGCCCTGGCCGGCGGGCCGCGGCTGACGCTGCTCATGCCCGGCGGCGAGGTGCGAACCGGCGAGCTGACCATGACCGGCCTGCTCGCACAGACCTCGCTCGCCGCGCTGCGCTTCGACACCGCGATCCTCGGCTGCTGCGGCCTGAGCGCGGCCGACGGGCTGACCGCCTACGACCTGCCCGACGCCGCCGTCAAGCGCGCCGCGATCGCCTCGGCGCGCCGCACGATCGTGGTCACCGACGGCTCCAAGTTCACCCGTACCGCACTGGCGGCCGTCGCCCCGGCGTCGTCCCTGGACACGGTGGTCACCGACGAGACCGCCCCGGCCGCGCAGCTCGAGGCGCTGACCGCCGCCGGCACCACCGTGTGGCAAGTGTGAAGCCGATGTCCGCGACCCGGCCGGCTCTCAGGGCCCGACTACTGGAGATCGGTGGCGGACGCCGTCGGCACCGCGTTCACCCGGGCCCGGATCACCGAGGCCCGGGGCGTAGCCGCGGCGCCTCCTGGGCCGCTGGCTCCACCCGAAGGGGCGGAGGTCAGCGGACCGGGTTGGCTGACGGTGTCAGTAGCCGTAACTGCCGCCGGACGGGGCGGCAGGGGCCGATCCCGCTGGCGCCGGGGACCCGGTGATCGGGGCGAGGCCGGGGGTGGCGACGAAGAAGTCCGAGACGCCCTGGCCGGTCACCTGGCCCGTCTGATCGTCCGCGAAGGTGTAGAGCGGGTGGCCGTTGTAGGTGACCTGCTGGCCGTGGGCGTCGTTGAGCACGGTGAGCTTGCCGTTCACCCCGGCGCCCGCAGCGGGCGTGGTCGAGGTCACCGCCGGCCACAGCGCGAGCAGGCCGCCGGTGACCAGCGACCTGGTCGCGGTGTCGGGCCGGTAGTAGTACAGCGGCAGGCCGCGGCGGTTGACCAGGATGGTCTCGGTCTTGCCTCCGACGGTCGCCGGCGCGGTGCGCACGGTCGCCGCGGAGCCCTGGCTGGCGGAGTGCGTGCTGCTGGCCGGCGAGGTGCCTGCCGAGGCGGCGGTGATGCCGCCGGCGGCGGCCACTGCGGCCAGGCCGATGCCGGCGATGATGATCTTTGGGTGTCGCATGGCTGTCTCCTACTGATGTTGACTGCTCAACTACTAGTACGGATGGTGGACACGGGCAGTTCAGCCGGCCGGCGGGTTATTGCGGCGGGTGCGGGCGGGCGGGAGGCCCGCCGCCTGGCCTCCGATGCTTAGTAAGAATCGCCCCCAAAGCTCGCCCGGCTGCTCAAGCCCGCGTCCAGCGCCGCTGCAGGAACCCCCGCGATGATTTTCCGCGCCGCGGGGAGTCGCAATCTGTGGCTCACGTAGCGTGTTGCCACGACCGATTCAGGCCGCGTCCCGAAGGGAGTAGATGATGCCCGAGCACAGGACCGGAACCCACGAGGAATGGCAGGCGGCCCGTGAGGAGCTCGCGCAGCTCGAGGCCGGGCAGGCGCAGCGCAACGAGGAGATCCGCAGGAAGCGGCTCGAGCTTCCGTGGGTCGCGGTCGAGAAGGACTACGAATTCGACACCGAGAACGGTAAGAAGAGCCTCGCGGACCTCTTCGACGGCCGCTCGCAGCTTCTCGCCTACAACATCATGTTCGGGCCGGCGTACTCACGCGGCGCGTGTCCTGGGTGTACGAGCCTCGGCGACGAGCTCGGCGGGACGCTGGTTCACCTCAACCACTCCGACGTGACCCTGATCTGCTTCTCGCGCGCGCCGATCGGCCGGCTCCTCGCCTACAAAGAGCGGATGGGCTGGCAGTTCCCGTACGTGTCGACCTACCGCACGGACTTCCCGTTCGACTTCGGCCTCGCGATGACCGAGCAGCAGACGCAGCAGGTCCCCGAGGTCAAGGCGATGATCGACGATCCGCCCGAGGGGCTTCAGGAGTGGTCAGAGCAGATCGGAGCCGAACTCAGGGACGGCCTGCGCGAGGGCCCCGGGTGGATCGCCTTTGCGCGCGAGAACGGCACCGTCTACCACACCTACACGGTGATGGCACCAGACCCCTTCGTCGCGCCCTACCACTCCTTCCTGCTCGAGCGGACGCCTAAAGAGGGCCCAAGCGAGGCCCGCATCTGGCGCAAGGACGAATACCCCGACTGAGCCGCAGGGACCCGCCGGGTGCCAGTTGGAGATCGGAGACTTAGCGGCGCTCCCCCTGCCGGACCAGGTGTCCGGCCCGCCCGCTGAAAGATCATCGCAGCGCCATCCCGCGCCAGCGCAGATCGTCCATATCGGCGCGGGATACCGCTGGCGGCGGCTGCGCACAATCATCGAGCAGAGCGGCGGCACTGCGCGCCTCGTAAATGTCGAGGCAGGATCACTGACCGTGACGGAATCGTCTGCGTCCACCCACATAGAACTGTTGTGAACCGTTCATGGACAGGGGCGGCGCCCTCCAGATCCTCGGCAGCCCATCGGGCAGCGGCCGCTGAGAAGCCAGGTCGCCGGTCCAGGCCATCCGCTGACTCTGACGACGAGCGTGTGCCTGGCTGGGGAGCACGCCGGGACACTACAGAAGGTTGACCGCATAGCCAATCACGAGCACGGCCAGGGCGATCGACCCGGCCGCTTCGAGCATCATGAGGGCCTTGGCCCATGGCTTGATCGCTGAAATGTCGGTCGGGCTGACCGCGGTAGCGGTCCAGAAGGACAGCGACAGGTAGTCGATGAACTGCGGCACCCAGTCAGCGCCTGCGTAGCCGGGGTGCAGCATCTCGGGGAAGACAAACGCCGGGTTCCGGTCCGGGTCGTGGGCCCGGGCGGCGGCGCCGCCGCGATCAAGGTCCCAGTACCACAACCCGAACGCGATCACATTCGTCACCCAGATCACCCCGCCGGTGGCAAGCAGCCCGGTCGGGTTATGCGCGAAGAGCTTATTGCTGGTCAAGATGTCCACCACCAGCCGGACGGCGGCCAGCAGGCTCGCCAGGGTGATGAACGCGATGACGACGCCGGTGACGACCCGCAGCCAGGTCTTCTGCCGGTCGATACGGCCGGGGTCCCCGCCGATCAGCACGGCCAGCAGCACGAGCAGCACAACCGGGACCACCCAGGCGGGCTGCACCCGGTACCGGGCCGGCAGCGCCACATGCAGGCCGGCCACGACGATGATCGCCGTGGCGACCGGCCACCAGTGCTCACCCCGCCCGGCAGCCGGCGCCGGCTCCATCGCGGGCCGGCGGCCTGGCTTCCGCCACGTGGCCATACTCCATGATGCCCCGGCCGGCCGGGAACCGGGATCGTCCTTTCAGGGCGATGCAGGCGGTCGCGACGATGTAAGCGGGCCAGCCCAGGCTGCCCGGACGATCGCCTGTCCGTGGACGGCCTGGACAGTGAGTCTGTCCAGGCTGGTCGCTGCCCGGCGGCGACGGCAAAAACAGGAGCCCAGCCAGCCAGCGGGCCAGGTGCCGTCACCTATACAGGGCCAACCGTCTACAGAGCCAACCGTCGTGACGTGCCTCAAGATCCCCGCTGGCCCCCGGGCTTGTGGTTTACCGGGTCGGCTCCCTCTCGTTACAGCCCCCTGGTCAGCGAGTTGCCGGGGCGTCCTCGTGCCCCGGAGCACGCTTTAGGTTGTGTTTGCCCTTGTCAGCGTGCTGCGTGGCGATAGCCTTGTCTGAGTTAGCTGATGGTGGGACCGTTCCATCGCGCAGGACTGGCTTCCGTGCTGGCTGCCGGACAGCGAAGCCCGGGTGGTTGCGTCACGGGAGGGCCGAGCCGAGTGTCGGTAACGAATGCGGCCGGTGAGCCTGGCGCGCGCATCCCGCGGTTCCCGTCCTCGAAGTTCTCTGCTCCGAGGCTGGTGCCACGTCTGGTGCGCCGGCCAAGGTTGCTCGACCGGCTGGACCGGGGAGAGCAGGTTCGCCTCGGCCTGGTGGTGGGCCCGGCGGGGGCGGGCAAGACCATGCTGCTCGCTGACTGGCTGGCTGCCCGTCCGGACCGGCCGTCGGCGTGGCTGGGCTGCGACGTGGCCGACGCCGACCCGGTCCGGTTCGTCTCTGCGGTCATCGAGGCCGTGCGGTTTGGCTTCGATCAGCCGAAGATTGGTGAGGACGCCCGCCAGCTGATGGGCCTTGATGGTGAGGTGTCGGCTGATGTTGTCGCTGCCCTGGCCGATGACCTGGACGCGCAGGACGGGGAGCGGGTACTGGTCATTGACGACTTTCACCTGGCCGGCGCGGCGAGTTCCGACGCGCTGAGCTGGCTGGTGGAGTACCACCCGCCGTCACTGCAGCTGGTGGTGGCCAGCCGGGTTGATCCGCCGCTCAGGGTGCATCGCATGCGGGCGCATCAGGACCTGGTCGAGCTGCGGGATCAGGACCTGTCCTTCTCCGTGGAAGAGACCAGGAGTTTCCTGTCCGGGTTCGGCGTGTGGCTGGATGAGCCGGACCTGGCTCTGGTCCACCGGCGCAGCGAGGGATGGGTAGCCGGGCTGCAGATGGCTGCGATCTCGATCCATGCTTCGCCCGATCCCGCCATGGCAGCTGGCCGGGTCAATCTGCGCCGTCATACCGTCGCCGACTACTTCTTGGAGGAGGTCCTCTACCGGCAGCCTCCCGAGGTCATCGAGTTCATGCTGGCCACCTCGGTTCTCGATGAGCTTTCGGTGCCTGCCTGTGCCGCTGTGTACGGCCAGGGCGCGGCCAAGATGCTCGAGTTCATCTACGGCGCGCACATGTTCGTGGCGATCGTGGACCACGAGGCTCGCATCTATCGGTACCACCACCTGATCAGGGAAGTTCTTCAGACGGAGTTGCACGCCCGGGATCCGGCCGGGGAGAAGGGGCTACATGAGGCCGCCGCACGGTACCTGATCGAGGCTGATCAGGTCGGCGCGGCAGCGCGGCATTTGCTGGCCGCCGGTCAACAGGCCGAGGCGTTCAGCCTGCTCAATGAGGGGGTCGTACGCGACGTGCTGACGAACCCGGCCGTCGTCAGCGCGCTCGACCTCGGCGAGGTCCGGCCCGAGCTCTTCGCGGACACACCCGAGTTCCTGCTGCCCATGGCGGCCGAGCTGCTCTGGCGGGGGGCGTTCGAGCGCGGTTCGCGTGCTGTCGCACTGGCCCGGCAGAGCCCTGTCGATCCGGGCCGGCAACCCGAACTGGCGGTGCGGCTGGCGCTGGTGAACATGCTTCATTGCACGTTCATCGGCCAGTTTGACGAGGCGCTGGCGCACCGGGACTGGGCACGGCCGTTCGAGACCGTGGCCGACGGGGTCGGCGACTGGGTCGTCACGCTCAACACCTTGGCCATGTACTGCCATACCTATGTGAACCAGTTCGGCGAAGCCCGCCAGCTCGCGGATGCCCTCGCCGCGGCGGAGGTGAGCGCTCCGCTGACCGAGGTGCTCTGCCCCGGAGTGATCAGCCAGGCGGCCCTTATCGAGGGCGCCCTCGAAGAGGCTGGCACCCTGGCCGCTGGCACCCTGGCCGCGGCCCGCCGCCTCGGCTTCGACCGCCACTTTTTCGTGTTCCACGCGCTACGGACCACCGCTCTGCTCGCATTGGAGCGGTGTGATCTCGCTGCGGCCGCCGAGCCGGTAGAACGCGCGCTGGCCATGGTCGGCAGCGCCCGGCCCGCCTTCAATTGCATGGCCCAGCTGGACCGGGCCCGGATCTGGGCGGCCGGCGGCAACCTCGACGAAGCCCTCAACTCATTGCCCGCCGCCCGTTCGTCGCTCAAAAGCGATCACTCTATCCTTCTGACCCAAGCCGACGAGCTCGAAGCCCGCCTCCGTCTCGGTCTCGGCGATCAGAAAGGCGCCAGAAACCTCACCAAGGAACTGCCCGATAACCGGCGCCTCGTCATGTCGGCGATCATTGCTCTCGCGGCCGGGGACCCCGAACAAGCGGCACAAGCCCTGAGCAACGCCCCGGCCGAGGGAACCACCATCCGGTCCGACCTGGAGCTGCGGCTGCTGCGCGCCAGCGTCGCCATCAGCCGATCCTCACCCCAGGCACCCGCCCTGGTCAGGCAGGCTCTAGCGGTGGCCATGCGCCACGGTTTCGTCCAGACCGTCGTGGACACCGCTCCGCAACTGATCGATCACGTGATCTCCAACCCGGACCTCTATCCCCACACCGAGCACCTGGCGGCGTTGATCACCGCCGGCCTCCGGGCACGCAAGCTCGCCCGGCCGGTTTCCCGGCAAAGTAAGCTCCTTGACCCGCTGACCGCCGCCGAGATGCGCGTGCTGGAACTCCTGCCGACCAGCACCTACCGGCAGATCGCCACCACCCTGTACATCTCGCTCAACACGGTGAAGACCCACCTCCGGTCGGTCTACCAGAAGCTGGGGGTGACCTCCCGTTCTTCTGCCGTCAAACGAGCGGCCTCGCTGGGCCTGCTGTAACCGCCGTTATCCGGCGAAGGACGAGGCAGGCATGCCTGCTGCCCCGGGACGGCAGACGAACGTCGCGCCCGCACGCGGCTCCCTCTTCAGCTGCTCGGTGCTCAGGCGGTAAGCGGCAGAGGTCACGTACAGGTCGGCTAGGCCGGGACCCCCGAAGGCGCAGCTCGTCACCTGGGACACTGGGAAGAAGACCTCGTCCAGCTGCTCCCCCGCCGGTGAAAAGCAGCGGACCGCGCCGCCACCGAAGCACGCCACCCAGAGGTTCCCCTTACTATCGACGGTCATCCCGTCGGGTACCCCGTGCGCGCGTTCGATAGTGACGAGCCGTCTCCGGTTGCCGGCGGAGCCGGTGTCGGTGTCGTAGTCGAAGACATCGATACTCTGGGTGGCCGAGTCGATGAAGTACAACTGGCGGCCGTCGGGGCTCCATGCGATGCCGTTCGATTGCGTTACGTCGCGGACTATCTGGTCGAATGACCAGTCCGGTTCTACGCGGTAGAGCGACGCGGCGTGCGGAGCGAAGTCAAAGGCCGTTGTCCCGGCGAGGAGCCGCCCGGCGGGGTCGCATTTCGCGTCGTTCATCCGGTTGCCCGGGGTGTCGCGCTCGACCGGCGCGGTGAGCTTGAAGTTGTCCCCGGTATCTGAGGCCACGGCGATACCGTCGCGGACCGCGAGCACGAGCCCGCCATCGCGCCGGGGAACAACCGCGCCCACCTCCTGGCCCACGGAGAAGGAATTCAGCTCAGTCCCGGACGGGTCGTAACGGAAGATCGTGCCGCCGGTCAAGTCGACGAACAGCAGCGTCATACTCCGCTGGTCCCAGTGCGGCGCCTCGCCCACGTCAGCGCGGAGGTCGGCGAATACCTCGACGCTCACCCTTGCGGAACGGGCCATCTCCTACCTTGATTGGAGGGTCAGTTGAATAATGCGGAGCCGATGCGAGCGTCTTCCGTAGTCCAAGCCTGGTTAAGAAGGTTCCTCGACTGCGCCGGCTAGCAGGTCAACGTATGTCACCGACATGGTAGGCCGCACGGCGCTCATCGGGAGATCACAAGGTCAAGATCGCGGCCCGGGTCGCCTGGCCGCCACGGCCGCCGACCATGCCGCCGGGTCGCGGGCCTGTGCAATCACCCGGAAAAGGGTGAGTACGGCGACCCCAGCCGACCTGCATGCTTACCGCAGGATCAGCGAACAGCAAGGCGCAACCCTGATGCGATCACCTACACCCGAGATCACCGCCCCCCAGCGCGGGGTTGACCTCGTCCAGGCGCACCTCCGCAAGCTGGCCCTCCCCGCCATGACTGATCATGCGCCGGTCACGGCGCTGGACGGGCGGAAAGCGGAATCGCCCGCGAACATGCAGCGCGGGCCGCTGACGAACGGAGCGCAAGATGCCCGCACATGTTGCCGAGGCAAGGACCATCGAGGACGTAACCGTGGCAGCACAGGGCGATCCGCGGAGAACTGAGCCGCTTGAGCTGAGCCACCGGATCGGCTCTGCGGGTGAGGCCATCGTGAACCTCCGTGGCGAACTGGATATCGCCAGCGCCGAGGCGGCCGTCAGTTACGTAAAGAATGTCATCGATCACCACGGCGCGCCGCTGACTGTGGACCTAACCGCACTGGCTTTCTGCGACGCCCGGGGTCTAGCCGCGCTGCTGCGCATGGCCGATCATGCGGAGCAGGCGGGCTGCCCGCTCCGGTTGGTCTCGCCCCGTCCGTCGCTGGTGAAGATCATGCGGATCACTGGCCTGGACCGCAGGTTCCTCGTCCCCCAGGCGTCTGCCCAGCTGATTCCTGAAGCGCACCCCGATTCCTTAAGCCGCCTGCCAAGGGATACAGCGGTCTTGCCACCGGATAAATCGCAGACCCGCTCGTTGCGGCCACATCGATTGCGGGCAGGTGCTCAGCGAGTAGGTAGTCGGCCAGCCACGCCGGGCTGGCCTGTTAGGGCTGGAGGGCCAGTCTGCGGCTCGGCCGCGGGCTGGCGGAGGGCTGCTGGGCGGGGATGTGGCGGACGGCGAACGGGGCGATCAGCGCGACGATGGTCAGCAGCGGCGCTGGGGCGCACAGCTCTACGCGCAGCTGCCGGGCCGGAGTCAGCCCTCCGGCTCCAGCCGCAGCCCGCCTGGCCGCCACACACGCAGATAGTGCCACGGCCGCGCGAGAGCAAACCAAGCGCCGAGGTGGCCGTGCAGGCGCCAACGGCGGGGGCTGGAGCTGCCTCGCTCCAGCAGGTGCAGCGCTGAAACCCCCGCCAAGCCCATCAGCAAGGCGCGCGTACATCACCCCGGGCAGGGTGATGCGCCGGCGGCGGTCCGGCAAGACCATGGCGGCAGCGGGTCAGGCCGGCCGGCTGGATGAGGGGGCAGGACGATGGCTATGGAGCCGGTGCAGTTCATCGCGGGAGTGGTCAACGGCCGCGGCCTCGACGATGAGGCGAACACGATGCGGGCCACGGTAACCAGGCCGGGCCGGTGGCGCATCGTCGCAGCCGCCCTCGCCGCCGGGCTCCTCCTGGCCGCCTGCGGCTCCAGCAGCACCTCATCCCCCAGTAGCAGCCCATCCCCGGGCGCCGCCCCTGCGCCCACCTCCGCTGCCGCCGCGGCGCCGACGCCCACCCCCACGACGCCCAGCCCCGCATCGGCGGTGTGCCAGGCTGCAGCGGACCTGCGCGCCTCGGTGGACACGCTCACCCACGTCAAGATCGGGAAAGGCACAGCCAGCGAGATCAAGTCCGACCTAGCCGACGTCGAGGCAAAGCTCACCGCCCTCACCGCGCAGATGCACGGCGAATTCACAGCCCAGACCACCGCCGTGAAGTCAGCGCTCGACACGCTCAAGACCGCGGTCTCCAACCTCACCGCCCATCCCGGTACCAGCACGGTGAAAGGCGTGGCGACCGCGGTCGGCGGGGTCGCCACCGCAGCCAGCAGCCTGCTGGCCTCGCTCGCCCCGCAGTGCGGGTCTGCGTCCCCCTCACCCAGCCCGTGAGCGGCATCGCGCTGAGATCACCCCTCGGTGGGGTGAGGCGCGCAGGCCGCGGGCATGCGAGGATCCGCCGCGGTACCCCCTGGTACCTCGCGGCGTCCCGGAAAGCGGCGCTGTCCTGACCTCCGCCGGCCGGGCGGGTTCGGGGCTAGTCACCGGGGGATGGCGCTACCAGGTGCATGTCGATCACTTCGAGCCCGAGGCTGGTGATGCGGTCCATGAGCCCGGAGAGGGCTCCCTGGTCGGGTAGTTGGGCGCGGAGGGTGGTGGTGCCCGGGCCTAGGGTGACCTCGCAGTCGTCGAATTCCGCGCGCAGTGTGCTGCCTGCCTGGCCCGTGAAGGTGATCTCGTAGGTTTGCGATCGCACGGGTTACGCCTCACTGTCTGCCGGTTCAGGTTGGGTTCACGTTGACCAGCGTGCCCGGCGGCCGGGCGTGCGTCATCACCCCCTGCGGGGTGAGCTGGGAGGGTTTCCGCGCCGGGATGTGGCTTTGGTCCCTTCCTTCCGGGCGGCGGATGGGCTTGGGTAATGACTGGGTAAATCAGCGGGTGTATCGCGGAGCGGCGAGCTGGCGGGAGGGGCTGTCGTGGCAGACGGCGTGGCGGCCGGGGTTGGCGCCTGGCGGGGCGCCCGGTTCGCGCTGGCCAAGTTCCGGCCGACGACGCTGCCCGGTACGCTGGTCGGCCGGCCGGGGCTGCATGAGCGGCTGGCGGCCGGGGCGGGCCGGCGGCTGACGGTGGTGGTCGGGTCGGCGGGTTCGGGCAAGAGCGTGCTGTTGTCGAGCTGGGCGGCGGCCCGGGCGCCGGGTACCACGGCCTGGTTGTCGTGTGACCGGGGCGACGGCAACCCGGTGCGGTTCTGGGCCGGGTTCGTCGAGGCCCCGCGGGTCATCGGGCCGGGGTTCGGCGCTGACGCCGCCGAGCTGCTGGCCATGGACGGTGTCATGTCGGCTGATGTGACCGCGTCGATCGCCAACGACGCCGCGGGGTTGCCGGCTGGGTCGGCGGTCATCGTGGATGATTTCCACGCCGCGGCGCCTGCGGTGGCCGGGGACATGGCCGATCTGGTGGAGCGGTGGCCGGCCCGTACCGCGCAGCTGGTGCTGGCGGGCCGGGCCGACCCGCAGCTGCGGTTGCACCGGCTGCGGATGGCGGGGGAGTTGTGCGAGCTGCGGGACCGGGACCTGTGCTTGTCGCTGGCCGAGAGCGGTGAGCTGCTGGCCAACTTCGGCGTGCGGGTCGGCGCTGGTGAGCTGGCGTTGCTGCACCAGAGCAGCGAGGGGTGGGCCGCGGCGGTGCAGATGGCGGCGCTGTCGCTGCGCGGCGCCGGTGACCCGGGGCGGGCGGCGCGGGCGCTGGATGTCCGCGGTCACGCGATCGCCGAGTACTTCATCGCCGAGGTGCTGCAGAGCCAGCCGCCCGAGGTGGCCCGGTTCTTGCTGGAGACCTCGGTGCTGGGGGAGCTGACCGCCGAGGCGTGCGCGGCGGTCACCGGCCGGGCGGACGCGGCCGCGTTGTTGCGCGGGATCGGCGCGGCCAACTTGTTCCTGGTGCCGCTCGATGACGAGCGGGCTAGCTTCCGGTATCACCATCTGGTGCGCCGGCTGCTGCGCGCCGAGCTGCGGGCCCGGGACCGGGACCACGAGCGGGCTGTGCAGCTGCGGGCGGGCGAGTGGTTCGAGGCTGCGGGGGACGCGCGGCGGGCGGCGCGGCACTTCCTGGCGGCGCAGCAGCCCGGCCGGGCGCTGGCCTTGTTGCAGGACCGGGTGGTGCCCGGTTTCTTGCGCGACCCGGCGCTGCCCGCGCCGCTGGATCTGGCCGCGGCCGGCCCGGCGCTGCTGGCCGCGGCCCCGGACCAGGTGCTGGCCCTGGCCAGTGACCTGCTGTTGTCGGGTGACCCGGTCCGCGGCGGCCAGTACCTGGACCTGGTGGAGCGGGCCCGGCCGCCGATCGCGCCCGGGTCGGAGCTGGCGGCCCGGTACGCGGCCATGCGCGCGTTCGGTTACGCGCAGGCCGGGCGCCTGGAGCAGGCCGTGACGGCGGCCCTGGCCGCCCGCGCCGTCCAGGACCGGGTCCAGGTCGCCGACGAGTGGCCCGCCGCTGTCGCGCTGATCTTGCTGCGGGTCTATCCGTGCCTGGAGGACTACCAGGCGGTGGAGCGTGAGGCCGCGCGGGCGCTGGCGCTGCCCGGGCTCACCGAGCCGGCCCGGCTGGTGCTGGTGCCGGGCGCGCGGGCGCTGGCCTGGGCCCAGGCCGGCCACCTGGCCGACGCGGCCGAGGCCGCCGGGGCCGCGGCCGCGGCGGCGGCGCGGCTGGGTTTCGGCCAGCACTTCTTCGCCGTGGATCACCTGCGCGCCCAGGCCGCGCTGGCGCTGGAACGGCGTGACCTCGACACCGCCGAGCGGCTGACCGAGCGGGCGCTGTCGATAACCGAGCGGCGGCGGCCGCTGTTTGAGTTCCTGGCGCTGCTGGACCGGGCCAGGATCTGGGCCGCCCGCGGGCAGGTCCGCGACGCGCTGGCCACCGTCAAGACCGCGCGGCTGGTCCTGCCCGGGACCAGGCCGGTGCTGCTGGCACAGGCCGACGAGCTGGCGGCGCAGCTGCGCCTGTCGCTCGGCGACCTGGCCGGGGCCGCCGAGCTGGCCGCCCGGCTGCCCGGCGCCCGCCGCAGCCTGCTGCAAGCCAAGATCGCCCTCGCCGGCGGCGACCACCAGGCCGCCGCCGCCCGCCTGCAGGCCCCGGCGCCGGGCCAGCCCACCCCGCGGCGCGCGCTGGAGCGCCAGGTACTGCAGGCCGCCGTGGCCATCGACCGCGCCGACCCGATGACCGCCGGCATCGTCGGCGGCGTCCTGCACGCCGCCCGCCACGGGGGCTTCCTCAACACCGTCGTCACCACCGCCCCCCCGCTGACCAGCTACCTGATCGAGCACTGGGCCCACGTACGCCCGGACCCGCTCATGGAACAGCTCATCGCCGCGGCCATGCACGCACGCGCCGCCCAGCCCAACGGCTCGGCGCCCGGCCACGCGCTCGCCGAGCCGCTGACCCCGGCCGAGCTGCGCATCCTGCAACTCCTGCCGACCAGCACCTACCTGCAGATGGCCGCCACCCTCTACATCTCCCGCAACACCGTCAAAACCCACCTGCGATCGATCTACCAGAAACTCGGAGTCACCTCGCGAACCGCCGCCATCGAACGCGCCATCGACCTACAGCTGATCTAAGACCAGACAAGAAGCA
>CAWCGJ010000033.1:0-43646 GCA_963795055.1 uncultured Actinomycetota bacterium | reverse complement strand
TGGGCCTGCCTGGACTTGAACCAGGGACCTCTTCCTTATCAGGGAAGCGCTCTAACCGTCTGAGCTACAGGCCCTCACGGGCGCCGGGCCAACCAACATGCCGGGCACGCCGGCCTAGGTTACCGCACGCCGGGGGTTGAGGGTCAGTCGGTCTCCTTGAGTGTGACCTCGATGCCGCCGGCCAGGTGCGTGACCAGGTTGTAGATCACCGCTCCGACGGTGGCCAGGGCGGTGATCAGGACCACGTTCACGGCACCGACCAGCATGGTATAGCCGAGGATCCGGGAGGCCGAGAACCAGTGGCCGCTGGCGTCGGACCCGGGGCTCCCCTTACCGGACGTCACGTCCGTGATCGTCGACTGAACCGAGTGGAAGACGCCGAGCTTGTTCAGCACGTAGTAGAGCGCCGCGACCGCGACGAACAGGATGACCCAGCCCACCAGGGAGATCATGAAGCTGAACTTCATCACGGACCAGGGTTCGACCCTGGCCAGCACGAGCTGGGCCCGCCGCGTCGGCGCGGTGGCGGGCGTGGGCCTGGACGCGGCAGGGGCGGGCCCTGGGGCCGGCGCGGGAGGCACGGGCACCGGTACGGGGGGTACGGGCACCGGTGCGGGCCTGGCGACCTCGGCGGTGGTACGGTCCGCAGGCGACGGCGTCACCGTGGGCCTGAACCTGGACGACTTGGGCGGGCGGTCGGCCTTCTTCGACTTGGCCTTGGTCAGGGCGGCGAACGGCGCCGTGACCTTGGCCGCCATGCCCGCCATGCTCGCCGTGCCCGCTGCGGGGTTCCCGGGCGCCATCAAATCCTGGACCGGGGGCGGCGTGACCTGGTGGGCCGGGAGCGGCGGGACCTGCGGCTGGTACGGCGGAATCCTGAGCCCGTCACCGTTGCCCTGGGTCTCCTGGCTGGCGGGGGTGTACGGCATGTCGTTCCCGGCGGAGGAGTACTGGCCTGTGTACGGCATCTCCTTGGCCGGGGCATGGTAAGAGCCGGTGGGCATGGGCAGGTCGGGCAGCGGTTCAGCCCCGTCTGCCGGATCGCTCAGCACTGGTTTCGGGTCTGCAGGCGCCGACTCGGGGGCTGCCGGAGCGCCCTCGGTCGATCCATCGGTGAGCCACATAGATGGCTCTACGCGGTGATCCACCCCGTCCTCCTCCGGAAACTGGCCTCACAAGAGGTTATCCCCTTATGGCCGGTCTGGGTTCCCTCGGACCATACCGGGTACCGGCGGTAACACTTATAAGACGCTGCTCAGGCCCATTGAGTTGCGTTGGGTGGCCTGCGGGCCGGCGTGAGCCAGGCGGCGGACGGCCGATTCCGCGGCGAGCGTCACGGCTGGTCGGTCCCGGTTTCATCGCTCGCTTGTCGTCGCGCGCCGTTGGCTCGTCCTTGGCCGTCGCCGTTGGCCCCGTCGCCGTTGGCCCCGTCGAGCGACTCCTCGTTGCGCGCGATGGCCACCAGGCTCTGCCCCGGGGCCAGGTTGACCAGCCGGACTCCCATGGTCTGCCGGCCGGACAGCTTGATCTCGGCCGCGGACGTCCTGATCACGCCGCCGGCCGAGGTGATCGCGAAGACCTCGTCCTCTGGCAGCACCATCAGCGCGCCGATCAGCTCGCCGCGGGCCTCCACGATCCTGGCCGTCACTACGCCCTGGCCCCCCCGGCCCTGCATCGGGTACTGGTCGGCCGGGGTGCGCTTGGCGTAGCCGCCGCCGGTGGCGACGAGCACGTCGGCGCCGTCACTGAGCACGTGCATGCCGAGCAGCCGGTCGCCCTCGCCGAACCGCATGCCGATGACGCCCGAGGTGGCCCGTCCCATCGGCCGCAGCGCCTCGTCGCTGGCGCGGAACCTGATGGCCTTGGCGTCCTTGCTGACCAGGAGCAGGTCCTCGTCGGCCGAGACCAGCCGGGCCGCGATGACCTCGTCGTCCTCGCGCAGGTTGATCGCGATGATGCCGCCGGAGCGCGGCGAGTCGAAGTCGGTCAGGTGCGACTTCTTGACCAGGCCGGACGAGGTGGCGAGCACCAGGTACGGGGCGACCGTGTAGTCGGACAGCGCCAGCACCTCGGCGATTCTCTCGTCGGGCTGGAACGCGAGCAGGTTGGCCACGTGCTGGCCGCGGGCGTCGCGCGCCGCGTCGGGCAGCTCGTAGGCCTTCGCCCGGTAGACCCGGCCCTTGTTGGTGAAGAACAGGATCCAGTTGTGCGTCGAGGTGACGAAGAAGTGCTCGACGATGTCGTCGGCGCGCAGCTGGGCCCCGCGCACGCCCTTGCCGCCGCGGCGCTGGGCCCGGTACAGGTCGGTCTTGGTGCGCTTGGCGTAACCGCCGCGGGTGATCGTGACGACCACGTCCTCCTCGGCGATCAGGTCGGCCACGGACACGTCGCCGTCGTAGGCGACGATCTCGGTGCGCCGGTCGTTGCCGTACTTCGCCACGATCTCGGCCAGCTCGGTGCCGATGATCTGCCGCTGCCGCTCCGGCGAGGCCAGGATCGCCTCGTAGTCGGCGATCTCCGCCATCAGCTCGTCGTACTCGTCGATGAGCTGCTGCCGCTCCAGGGCCGCGAGCTTGCGCAGCTGCATGTCCAGGATCGCCCGGGCCTGGATCTCGTCGATCTCCAGCAGGTCCATCAGGCCCTGCTGGGCGGTCGCGGCGGACGCGCTGGCCCGGATCAGCGCGATGACCTCGTCGATCCGGTCGATCGCCTTGATCAGCGCGCGCAGGATGTGCGCCCGCTCCTCGGCCTTGCGCAGCAGGTACCGGGTGCGCCGGACGATGACCTCGACCTGGTGGGTGACCCAGTGCCGGATCAGCTGGTCCAGCCGCAGCGTCCGCGGCACCCCGTCGACCAGGGCCAGCATGTTCGCGCCGAACGTCTCCTGCAGCTGGGTGTGCTTGTACAGGTTGTTCAGCACCACCTTGGCGACCGCGTCCCGCTTCAGCACGATCACCAGCCGCTGGCCACTGCGGCCGCTGGTCTCGTCGCGCACGTCGGCGATGCCGGCGACCCGGCCGTCCCGGGCCAGCTCGGCGATCTTCAGCGCCAGGTTGTCCGGGTTGACCTGGTAGGGCAGCTCGGTGACGACCAGGTTGGCGCGGCCCTTGCGGTCCTCCTCCACCTCGACGACCGCGCGCATCGTGATCGAGCCGCGGCCGGTGCGGTACGCCTCCTGGATGCCGCGGCGGCCGACGATCTGGGCGCCGGTGCTGCCATCCGGCCCGCCGGGGAAGTCCGGGCCCTTGATCCGCTCGATCAGCGCCTCGAGCAGCTCGGTGTCGGAGGCGTCGAAATGGTCCAGGTACCACTGGACGCCGTCGGCCACCTCGCGCAGGTTGTGCGGCGGGATCTTGGTCGCCATGCCGACCGCGATCCCCTCCGAGCCGTTGACCAGCAGGTTGGGGAACCGGGCCGGCAGCACCACCGGCTCGGCGGACCGGCCGTCGTAATTGGGCCGGAAGTCAACGGTCTCCTTGTCGATGTCCCGCAGCATCTCCATGGCCAGCGGGGCCAGCCGGACACTCGGTGTACCGCATCGCCGCCGCCGGGTCGTTGCCCGGCGAGCCGAAGTTGCCCTGGCTGTCCACCAGCGGCATCCGCATGGACCACGGCTGGGCCAGCCGGACCAGCGCGTCGTAGATCGCGCTGTCGCCGTGCGGGTGGTACTGGCCCATCACCTCGCCGACGACCCGGGCGCACTTGGAAAAGCCGCGGTCGGGCCGGTACCCGCCGTCGTACATCGCGTACAGCACGCGCGTGTGCACCGGCTTGAGGCCGTCCCGCACGTCGGGCAGCGCGCGGCCCACGATCACCGACATCGCGTAGTCGATGTAGCTGCGCTGCATCTCGACCTGGATGTCGACGGGCTCGGTGCGGTCGCCGCCGGGTGGGGCCGGAACGTTCACGTCGGTCACTTCATATCTCGCTTCCGTGATCACGGATGATCTGGCCTGCCGGAACCGCCGGATTCTCCGTGATCATGGCATCCGGCGCGTCATCGTCCTTAGATGTCGAGGAACCTGACGTCCTTGGCGTTGCGCTGGATGAACGCGCGCCGGGCCTCCACGTCCTCGCCCATCAGCACCGTGAACAGCTCGTCGGCCTGGGCCGCGTCGTCGACCGTGACCTGCCGCAGCAACCGGCTGGCGGGATCCATGGTGGTCTCCCACAGCTCGGTGGCGTTCATCTCACCGAGGCCCTTGAACCGCTGCACGGCATCCCGCGGCCTGGGGTCCTTGCGGCCGTCGGCGATGCCCGCCTCGATCACCGCGTCCCGCTCCTTGTCGGAGTAGGCGTACCCGGGTACGACGCCCCGGCCCTCCCACTTGATCTTGTAGAGCGGCGGCTGGGCCAGGTACACGTGCCCGGCCTCGATCAGCGGCTTCATGAACCGGAACAGCAGCGTGAGCAGCAGCGTGGTGATGTGCTGGCCGTCGACGTCCGCGTCCGCCATCAGGATGATCTTGCTGTAGCGCAGCTTGTCGATGTCGAACTCGTCGTGGATCCCGGTCCCCAGCGCCGTGATCATCGCCTGGACCTCGGTGTTCTTCAGCACCCGGTCGATCCGGGCCTTCTCCACGTTCAGGATCTTGCCGCGGATCGGCAGGATGGCCTGGAACAGCGGGTCCCGGCCGCCCTTGGCCGAGCCGCCCGCCGAGTCGCCCTCGACCACGTAGATCTCGCAGATCTCCGGGTCGCCGGACTGGCAGTCGGCCAGCTTGCCGGGCAGCCCCGAGCCGCCCATCAGGTTCTTCCGGGTCAGGTCGCGGGCCTGGCGGGCGGCGATCCGGGCCCGGGCCGCCTGGGTGGCCTTGATCACGATCGCCTTGGCCTCGCCCGGGTTGCGGTCGAACCAGTCCCGCAGGTGGTCGTTGCCGACCCGCTGCACGAACGACTTGGCCTCGGTGTTCCCGAGCTTGGTCTTGGTCTGCCCCTCGAACTGCGGCTCGGCCAGCTTGACGTGGATGATCGCGGTGAGGCCCTCGCGCACGTCGTCGCCGGTCAGGTTCTCGTCCTTCTCCCGCAGCAGGTTCTGCTCCCGGGCGTAGCGGTTCACGATCGAGGTGAGCGCCGCGCGGAACCCCTCCTCGTGCGTGCCGCCCTCGGCGGTGTTGATGGTGTTGGCGAAGGTGTGCACCGACTCGGAGAACGAACCGGTCCACTGCATGGCGACCTCGGCCGAGATCCCCGGCTGCTCGTCGCCGAACTCGATGATCGAGCCGTGCACCGGCTCCTTGGACGCGTTGAGGTACCGGACGAAATCGGCGATGCCGCCCTCGTAGCGGTAGTGGACGACGTGCGGCTCGCCGTTGATGTGATCGGGCCGCTCGTCGGTCAGCGTGATCGAGAGCCCGCGGTTGAGGAACGCCATCTCCTGCAGTCGGCGGGACAGCGTCTCGAACGACCAGACCGTGCTCTCGAAGATGTCCTCGTCCGGCCAGAACGTGATGATGGTGCCGGTCTCCTCGGTCGGCTCGCCCTTCTGCAACGGCCCGGTGGGCTCGCTGGCCGCGTAGGACTGCCGCCAGACGTAGCCGTCCTTGTAGACCTCGACCTCGAACCTGGCCGACAGCGCGTTGACCACCGAGACGCCCACGCCGTGCAGGCCGCCGGACACCGCGTAGGACTGCCGATCGAACTTGCCGCCCGCGTGCAGGGTGGTCAGCACGACCTCGACCGCCGGCCGGTTCTCCACCGGGTGGTTGTCCACCGGGATGCCGCGCCCGTTGTCGAGCACCCGGACGCCGCCGTCGGCGAGCAGCGTGACCTCGATCCGGTCGGCGTAGCCCGCCAGCGCCTCGTCCACCGCGTTGTCGACAACCTCTTGGACCAGGTGATGCAGGCCACGCTCGCCGGTGGAACCGATGTACATGCCGGGGCGCTTGCGGACCGCCTCCAGCCCTTCAAGAACCGTGATCGAGCGCGCGTCGTACGACAAAACGGGATACTCCTCCTGAACAGGACAGCCACGCGGGCACTGCCTCGCGGGAAACATCCCCTCGTGCTCCCCCTCCGGCTGCCTTTACATTTTACCTGCGAGTACCGTCTGGCCGGGCCGTTAGGGCTTATGTGTCCGGGAGGACGACCTCCTGGAAAACCCGCGATTGCGTCCTTAGGTAATAACACCGCCAGAACCCCCGCGATTCCCCCACCTCCCCCTTCCCCACCACCTCTCCATCCCCCTTCACTGCCGTCGGCGTCGGCAGGCTCAGCCGTAGGTGTCGCGGGGCCCGCGGCCGCCGCGCACCCGCCATTCGCCCGGCCGCCGGGCCGGGCCCGCCGCGGCCGCGGGCCCGCGGACCCTGACCCGCTGCACCGAGCCGTCACCGAGCTCGGCGTTCAGCCTGCGGACGAGCTGGTCCGCGAGCAGCCGGACCTGGGTCGCCCAGGCGGTGGAGTCCGCGGCCACGGTCAGCTCGCGGTCGGCCAGGGAATCCGGCCGGGTGTGCGCGGCCAGGTCGGGGCCGACAATCTGCGCCCAGCGCCCGAAAACCGACCCGGCCGCGGCGGCCTCCTGCCAGCCCCGGGAGTCGATCAGGCCGTCGATCGCGGCCTGCAGCGGCTCCGGGTCGTCGCGGCGCGCCCGGCGCCCGGGCCGACGCGACGGGGGCGGGTCCGGCGCGTCGGCCCGTTGCGGATTACGGTCCTGGGGACGCGCGGGGCGGACTCCCCGCGCGAGCGCGTCGGCCTTCGCCTGCGCCAGGGCCTCGCGGGCCAGCCGCTCCCGGTCGCGGTCGTCAGGCACGCCAGACCGCCCCCCCGGATACCTCGAACCTCGGGCCGGCCAGGCTCGCGGGCACGTCGCCGGGCACGGCCGCGGTGACCAGGACCTGCTCGGCGCCGCCGACCAGCGCGGCCAGCCGCTCCCGGCGCCCGCTGTCCAGCTCGGCGAACACGTCGTCCAGCAGCAGGACCGGATCCTCGCCGCCGGATCGCAGCAGGTCGTAGGCGGCGAGCCGGAGCGCCAGCGCCAGCGACCACGACTCGCCGTGGCTCGCGTAACCGCGGGCGGGGAACTCCCCGACGCGCAGCTCCAGCTCATCCCGGTGCGGGCCGGCGAGGCAGACGCCGCGCTCGAGCTCGGCGCGGCGCACCCCGGCCAGCGCCTGGCGCAGGCCCTCGGCGAGGGCGGCACGGTCCGCGGCGGGCTCGGCGTCCGGCTGCTCCTGCCGGGCCTGCCGGTAGCTCATCGCCGCGGCCAGGTCCTCACCGGACACCGCGGCGTACGCCTTGGTCATCAGCGGCCGCAGCGAAGCCGTCAGCTCCAGCCGCCCCGCGGTCAGCTCAGCGCCCTTCTCGACCAGGTGCTCGTCCCAGACCTCCAGGGCGGCGGGCGCGCCGCCCCGCGCCCGGGCGGACTTCAGCAGCGCGGTCCGCTGCCGCAGCACCCGCTCGTAGTCGGCCCGGACCCCGGCGAACCGCGGCCGGGTGACGACCAGCAGGTCGTCGAGATACCGCCGCCGCTGGTCGGGGTCACCCTTGACCATGACCAGATCTTCGGGAGCGAACATAACGGTCCGCAGCGTGCCCAGGGCCTCGCGGGGCCGCGGGACCGGGACCCGGTTCAACCGCACCCGGTTGGCCCGGCCCGCGTTGACCTCGATCTCGATCAGGCTGTCGCGCACCGCCGAGGTCACCACGGCCCGCAGGATGGCCCGCTGCGCGCCGCGGCGGATCAGCGGGGCGTCGGCGGCGACCCGGTGGCTGCCGAAGGTCGCGACGTACGCCGCCGCCTCGACCAGGTTGGTCTTGCCCTGCCCGTTGGCGCCGGTGAACGTGGAAGCGCCCGGACCCAGCTCGAGATCGACCGCGGCGTAGCTGCGGAAGTCGGTCAGCGCCAGCCGGGTCAGGTGCACGCTTGCGACACTAATGCAGCCCTCGGGGGGACGACCCCCTTCAACCCCCGCCGCGGAGCAAGCTCCGCGATGTTGAGCAGCCAGCCGTACCGGCCGAACTACCCGCCGGGGCGGATCGGCATCAGCAGGTACCGGTAGTCGGGCTGGCCGTCGGGCGCCGGCTTGCCGGTGATCAGCGCGGGCTTGCCCGGCTCGGTGAACGACATCCGGGCCGTGTCGGAGTCGATCGCGGCCAGCCCGTCGAGCAGGTACTGCGGGTTGAACGCGATGGCCAGGTCATCGCCCTCGTAACTGGCCTCGAGCACCTCGACCGCCTGCGCCTCCTCGCCGGTGCCCGCCTCGAGCACCAGCTGCCCGGGCGCGAACGCCAGCCGCACCGCCGTGTTGCGCTCGGCCACCAGGGCCACCCGCTTCACCGCCTCGATCAGCAGCGGCGCCGACAACTCGGCGGTCGCGTTGGCGTGGCTGGGCAGCAGCGCCTGGTACCGCGGGAACTCGCCGCCGAGCAGCCGGGTCGTGGTCTGCCGGCCGCCGCCCTCGAACCCGATCATCCCGTCGCCGCCCGCGCCGCCGTCGGCCCCGCCCTCGCCCGGCAGCGCCAGGGCGATCGACACCTCGGCACCGGACGTGAGCGACCGCGCGGTCTCGGCCAGGGCGCGGGCCGGGACCAGCACGGCGGCGGACAGGTCGGGCCGCGCGGGGCTCCACCGCAGTTCCCTGACCGCCAGCCGGTAGCGGTCGGTCGAGATCAGGGTCAGGGTGTCCCCCTCGATCTCGATCCGCACGCCGGTCAGCGCGGGCAGCGTGTCATCGCGGCCGGCGGCGGTGGCCGACTGGCTGACCGCGGACGCGAACGCGTCGCTGCCCACCGACCCGGCGGCCGGGGGCATCTCCGGCAGCGCCGGGTACTCCTCTTCGGGCATGGTCAGCAGGGTGAAGGTGGCGCTGCCGCAGGACAGGACCGCCTTGCCTCCCTCGGACGCGATCTGCACCGGCCGGGCCGGGAGGCTGCGGCTGATCTCGGCGAGCAGTCGGCCCGAGACCAGGGCGCTGCCTTCCTCCTCGATCATCACCGGGATGCTGGCCTGCGCGGACACGTCGTAATCGAAGCTGGACAGCGTGAGGTCGGTCTCGGCGTGCAGCCGCATCCCGGCGAGTACCGGGACGGTGGGACGGGCCGGGAGAGCTCGGGCCGTCCACGCCACAGCGTCAGCCAGGATGTCACGCTCGACCTGGATCTTCACAGGGAAACTGCCTCCTGTTGGGTTTGGTCTTTGTTATTTAGAGAAAAGTAGTCGTCGTAGGGCCGGTGGATTCTGGGGATATCCGGCTGCGCCGCAGGCCAGGACTTTCTGCGCCGTCCACAAAGGGCTGTGGCTCGGTAGGGCCGCCGGTGACTACCTTGTGGATACGGGGGAGTCGGTATCCGGATGACAGGCCGTTACCCTCTGGTCGGGCCGAGTTTTCCTCCGGAAGTCCCAAGTTCGTCCACACATTTATCCACAGCCTGTGTGCACTTATTGTGCCTGCGGTCGCAGGTATGCAAATCTTCACCGCAGGTTCACCCGGACAACGCCTGCTGCTTGATCCGGTTGGTGAGCTCGGTGACCTGGTTGTAGATGGACCGGCGCTCGGCCATCAGGGAGCGGATCTTCTTGTCCGCGTGCATCACGGTGGTGTGGTCGCGGCCGCCGAACTGCTGGCCGATCTTCGGCAGCGACAGGTCGGTCAGCTCACGGCAGAGGTACATGGCGATCTGCCGGGCGGTCACGAGTACCCGGGACCGGGAGGTCCCGCACAGGTCATCGATGGACAGCCCGAAGTACGAGGCCGTCTGGCCCATGATCGTCGAGGCGGTGATCTCGGGTCCCTGCGCCTCGGGGATCAGGTCCTTGAGCACGAACTCGGCGAGCTGGAGGTCGACCGACTGCCGGTTCAGGCTGGCGAAGGCGGTGACCCGGATCAGCGCGCCCTCGAGCTCGCGGATGTTGGTCGTGATCCGGCTCGCGATGTACTCCAGCGCGTCCGGGGGGGCGTTCAGCCGGTCCTGGACGGCCTTCTTGCGCAGGATGGCGATCCTGGTCTCCAGCTCGGGCGGCTGGACGTCGGTGAGCAGCCCCCACTCGAACCGGCTCCGCAGCCGGTCCTCCAGCGTCACCAGCCGCTTGGGGGCGCGGTCGCTGGAAATGACGATCTGCTTGCTGGCGTTGTGCAGCGTGTTGAAGGTGTGAAAGAACTCCTCCTGCGTCCCTTCCTTGTTTTCCAGGAACTGGATGTCGTCCACCAGCAGCACGTCGACGTCCCGGTAACGGCGCCGGAAGCCGTCCTGCTTGCCGTCCCTGATCATGTTGATGAAGTCGTTGGTGAACTCTTCCGAGCTGACGTACCGCACCTTGACGCCCTGGTAAAGGCTCTGGGCATAGTGGCCGATCGCGTGCAGCAGGTGGGTCTTGCCCAGCCCCGAGTCCCCGTACACGAACAGCGGGTTATACGCCTTGGCCGGCGCCTCGGCCACGGCGACGGCGGCGGCGTGGGCGAACCTGTTGCTCGAGCCGATGACGAACGTCTCGAACGTGTACTTGGGATTCAGCCGCGCCTGGGCCGGGCGAGGCGCGCCGGGTGCCGTGCCGGGCCCGAAGCCCAGGCCGCCGGGCCTTCCGCCCGGGCCCCCCAGCCGGTCGCCGCCCAGGTCCGGGGGTCGGCCGAACTCGCCGGCCCCGGCGCCGAACTCGCGCGGCCCGGGCCCGAACTCCCCGGGCAGCGGCGTCCGGTCGCTGGCGATCCGCGGCATCGGGCCAGTGGTGATGGCGGCGTCGTCGGCCGGGTCGTCGGCCGGCTCGGCGGGAGCCCCCGCCAGGTTCGGCAGGCCGGACGGGGAGTGGTCCTCGCCGGGCGCGGCGACGGTGGGGTCCACGGTGACCGCCAGCTGGATGCTGCGGCCGAGTTCCCTGGACAGCGTGTTGGTGATCAGCGCGCGCAGCCTCGTCTCCAGCTGCTCCTTGACGAACTCGTTCGGCGTCGCGATCAGGGCGGTGTTCTCGACCAGGCCGAGCGGCCGGGTGAGCTGCAGCCACGCTCGGTGAGCGGGCTCGATCTGCATGCCGGCCAGCTCGTCCAGCGACCTGGCCCAGACTTCCGCGAGGTCTGTTTCACTCATCGGCCGTTCACCTCGCGCCCCCCGTATGATCAACAGGTTTATCCACAGGTTGTGCACGTTGCACGTTAGTGCGGCGGGCCTCCCCACCGGCCACCGGGGGCTTGGTGCTCGGCGGCCGCCTAACCCCGATCCCCACGTCCCGGGACCGCTATCTCACTGTCCACAGCCTAGGGCCAGGGTTCGGCGCGCGTTTGGCAAACGGCCACTGTCACGGAAGGTACCGGCTCGGTTGTGGACGGCCGGCCCGAGTGAGGATCCCCAGGTGACAGTGCCCGGCAGCGGCCGGCCGCCCGCCCGGCCGGGCGATGCCGACGCGGATGCGCGCCCGGGGAGGCCAGGCGGCGGCCCCCGATCCCGGGCCGGTTTGACCGGCGGTGCCCGGCCCGCGTACCGTTCATTGTCCGGTCCCGCGCAGGGCTGGCTTTCGCGTGTCCCGAGACCGGCCCGGTCGTGCATCGATCTTGCCTTGTTACCTGGAGTTCCAGTGAGTAAGCGTACGTTTCAGCCGAACAACCGTCACCGCGCCAAGACGCATGGGTTCCGGCTGCGCATGCGCACCCGCGCGGGCCGCGCCATCCTGGCCGCCCGGCGCCGTAAGGGGCGTGCGCGGGTCAGTGCCTGACCGGCCCGGGGCCCGGGCCGGCACCGGCCCGCGGTGACGGCCGATGCTTCCCGCAGCGGCACGGATGCGGAAGCGCTCGGAGTTCACGCGCACGGTGCGCGGCGGTCGCCGCGCCGGGCGGGAACTGGTCTCCGGCCACCTGCTCCGGCAGCCGGGCCACGATGAGCCGGCCCGGGTGGGCTTCGTGGTGAGCCGGGCCGTGGGGGGTGCTGTGGTGCGCAACAAGGTCCGCCGCAGGCTGCGTCATCTGGCCCGCGGGTATCTCGGGTCGCTTCCTGAAGGTAGCCTGTTGGTGGTGCGTGCCAATCCCCGGGCCGCTACCGCACGCCAGGCGGATCTCGCCGCCGAACTCGACCTGGTAATCGGAGCACTGCTTCGGCGGCAGGGTGGACGCAGCGTCCGTGACGGACACAGCCGTGACTAGTACGGCACAGCACGACCCGAGCGAGCGGCCGACGGCCGCCGCCCGGGTTCTCGTGCTGCTGCTGACCGGGTACCGGCGTTTCATCAGCCCGCTGCTCGGGCCCCGGTGCCGGTTCTACCCCTCGTGCAGCGCGTACGCGCTCGAGGCGGTACAGGTGCACGGCGCGCTGCGCGGCACCTGGCTGGCCGCCCGGAGGCTGAGCCGCTGCCACCCGTTCCACGCCGGGGGGCTGGACCCCGTACCACCGCCGCGCACGCCAGGGCGGACCGCCGAGACCGGCACGGTCGGCGCGGCACCGGCTCCGGACGCGCCGGGCCGGGCCCAGGCGCAGGCGTACCGATCAAATCCCGAGGGAGTTACCCGGTGAGCCTGCTAAACCCGATCTACGAGGCCGTCGCGTGGGTGCTCAAGCAGATCTACTACTTCCTGAGCCCCATATTCGGCCCGGCCAGCGGATGGACCTGGGCGCTGTCGATCGTGATCCTCGTGGTCCTCATGCGGCTGATCATGGTCCCGCTGTTCGTCAAGCAGATGCACACGACGCGCGCGATGTCGGCGCTGGCGCCGCAGATGACCGCGCTGCGGAAGAAGTACAAGAACGACAAGCAGACGCTGCAGCAGGAGACCATGAAGCTCTACCAGGAGGCGGGCGTCAACCCGCTGATGGGGTGCCTTCCCGTGATTCTCCAGCTGCCAGCGTTCTTCGCGCTGTTCAGCGTGCTCAAGGCGATCTCCGAGTGGAAGCCGGGCCAGGCGCCCAAGTACGGGCTCACGCTGCAGATGGTGACCAGCGCTCAGCACGCCAAGATCCTCGGCGTCACGATAGCGGACAAGTTCCTGTTCGACTCGGCCACGCCGCTGCACGCGAAGGTCGTCATCTTCATCTTCGTCCTGATCAGCATGACAACGACCTTCATGACCGTGCGGCAGAGCATGAAGCGCGGCATGATGCCCGCGGCGACCCCGGACAACCCGATGGGCCAGTCGCAGAAGTACATGATGTACATCATGCCGGTCTTCGCCCTGTCCGGCCTGTACTGGCCGTTCGGGCTGGTCCTGTACTGGGTGACCACCAACTTGTGGACGCTGGGGCAGCAGTGGCTCCTGTTCCGGAAGTACCCGAAGCCCGCCGCGGCGGGCGCGGCCGGGGCGGCGGCCCCGGCGATCGCCCCCACGGTCACCACCAAGCCCAAGCGCCCGCTCTCCCCGGGATCCCGTCCGGCCCGGAGCGCGGGGAACCAGGACGCCGCCAAGTCAGATGGCGCCAGCCAGGCCAACGGCGCGGCCCGCTCGGACGGTGCCGCCCAGGCGAATACCAACGGCACCAAGCCGCGCGCCGCCCGCAAGGCCGCCGGCTCCCCGGCCGGGAGTTCTGCAGGCCAGGGGGCCCAGCCGTCGGCGAACGGAGGCGGCGCGAGCGGGATGCTGCGGCGGCTCGGCAAGGGCCGGGCCGAGCCCGAGCCCCCGCCGCCGGAGCCCGAGGTTAAGCTCGTCAGGCAGCAAAAGCAGCGGCAGTCCCGCAGCAAGCGTTCCGGCAAGCGGTAAAGACGCTGCGGCGACGTCCGCCGCGCGGAATGCTGCGTGCCAGGAGAGGTTCAACCCCGAACGTAGGAGGCCCCGGTCGTGAGCCAAGGGGAGAGCGCGGTCACCGACCCGCAGGTGTCCGCCGCAGATCAGGTCCAAGCCGGGCCGGTCCAGGAGGCGGGCCCGGCGCAGGCCGATGCCGCCGCGGACGAGTTCGCCGGAGCCGGTGACGAGGCGGGGGATGAGGCGGCGGACGCCGTCGGCGATGACGTGGCGGAACCCGGCTCCGAGTCGGAGCCGGGGGGAGCGGCCCCGGGGCTGACCGATGTCGCGGACCTGGAACTCGAGGGCGAGATCGCCGCGGACTACATCGAGGGGCTGCTCGACGTCGCCGACCTGGACGGGGACATCGACATGGATGTGGAAGGGGACCGCGCCGTGGTCTCCGTGGTCGGCGCCACCCTCGATGAGCTGGTGGGCTCCCGGGGAGAGGTCCTCGAAGCGCTCCAGGAGCTGACGCGGCTCGCGGTGCACCGGCATACCGGAAACCGCACCCGGATCATGATCGATGTCGGCGGGTACCGGCAGCGCCGGCGCATGGAGCTCGCGGAGACCGGCCGGGACGCCGCCGATGAGGTCAAGCGCACCGGCGAGCCCAAGAAGCTCTGGGCCATGAACCCGTTCGAGCGCAAGATCGTGCATGACGCGGTGGCGGCCGCCGGGCTCCGGAGCGAATCCGAGGGCGAGGAGCCGGACCGCCGGGTGGTTGTTCTTCCTGGGGACTGAGTCAGCCGGCCCGCGGGCCCCGGCGTCCGGCTCGTCCCGGGCCGGGGTTGGCCTGGCGCCTCCGGCGCCGCCGCAAGCCCGGGCGGTGTTCGGGCCGGCGCTGGGGCTGGCCGAGCGCTACGCCGAGCTGCTGGCCGGGCCGGCGGCGGAGCTGGGCCTCATCGGGCCGAGGGAGCCCGGCCGGGTATGGGACCGGCACCTGATGAACTGTGCGGCCGTCGCGGAACTGGTCCCGGACACGTGCTCGGTGATCGACCTCGGCTCCGGAGCGGGGCTGCCGGGGGTGGTCATCGCGATGCTGCGGCCCGACGCCAAGATCGTCCTGCTGGAGCCCATGGCGCGGCGCGCGGCGTTCCTGGAGGAGTGCGTCCGGGTGCTCGGCCTGGCCAACACGTCGGTCTGCCGCGGCCGCGCCGAGGACGTCGCGGGGCAGCTGGCGGCCGACGTCGTCACCGCCCGCGCGGTGGCCCCGCTGGAGCGGCTGGCCGGCCTCGCGCTCGGGCTGGCGCGGCCCGGCGGCCTCGTGCTGGCCGTGAAGGGGGCGGGGGCAGCGGAGGAAGTGGCGCGGGCCGGGCCCGTGCTCCGCCGGCTCGGTGCGCGGGACGTGACCATCTCCCGCCCTGGGAGCGGTAAGGTCAGTCCGCCGCCGACGGTCGTCCGGATGACCGCCGCCGCGGCACCGCCAGGCACGCCGGGAGGAGCAGGAACGTGACAGCGGCCGCCGCTCGTGGCCTGGGCTGGCCGGGCCAGCCGGACCGGGAAGGTGGTGCGTCCGCCTGGCCCGGGGCGCTCGGCTGGCCCGTGGCGCCGGGTTCTGGCGACGACCCGGCCCGGCCGGAGGCGGCGGAGGCCGCCGACACCGGCCCGGAGATGCCCATCGCCCGCGCCGCGCGGGCCGCCGTGTCGGTCCGGGCCGGCAGCCAGACCTGGCCGCGGCCCCGGGCCTGCCGGATCATCACGATCGCGAACCAGAAGGGCGGGGTGGGCAAGACGACCACGGCCGTCAATCTTGCCGCGAGCATGTCCCTGCACGGCCTCCGGGTGCTGGTCATCGACCTGGACCCGCAGGGCAACGCCTCGACCGCCCTGGACGTCGATCACCACTCGGGCGTCGCGTCCGTCTACAACGTCCTCGTGGACGGCCAGCCGCTGGCCGGCGTGATCAGGCCGTCCGCGAGCATTCCGCAGCTCTACTGCGCGCCCGCGACCATCGACCTGGCCGGCGCGGAGATCGAGCTCGTCCCGCTGGTGGCCCGGGAATCGCGGCTGGTCCGGGCGCTGGCCGGGTTTGACTCCTCCGGCCTGGACTACATCTTCATCGACTGCCCGCCGTCCCTCGGGCTGCTGACGGTGAACGCGCTCGTGGCCGCGCCCGAGGTCCTCATCCCGATTCAGTGCGAGTACTACGCGCTGGAGGGGCTCGAGCAGTTGCTGCGCACCGTCGACCTGGTCAAGAGCCACCTCAACCCGGCCCTGACCGTATCTACCATCCTGCTGACGATGTTCGACGGCCGGACCCGGCTGGCCTCGCAGGTCGCCGAGGAGGTCAGAGACCACTTCGGCGAGATCGTCCTCAAGACGATCATCCCGCGCAGCGTCCGGGTCTCGGAAGCCCCCAGCTACGGCCAGTCCGTGATGACCTACGATCCCGGGTCGAGCGGGGCGCAGGCCTACCTGGCGGCGGCCCAGGAGATGGCGCACCGCATGGCCGCGCCGGCCTGACCCGGGAGCCCGCCCCGCCGGCGGAGTCCAAGGCGTCGAAATTTAGTTCTAATACTTCACCCCTGCCCGGCCTCGGTTCCCGGCTGGGGCTCGGGGGGCGGCGCCCGTTGCCCGATGGTGTCGGCTTCCCCGGCGGGTACCTGGCAGGATGGCCCTGGGAGCGGCCGATGACCGGAGGGTCAGCGGCCGGCGGGGCCCGCGCGGTGGCCGGGTGCGAGCGGACAGCGAGGAGAGGCAATGCCGCAGCAGAAGCGCGGACTGGGCAAGGGACTCGGGGCGCTGATTCCGACCGCGTCGTCAGCCGCGGCCGCACTGCCCGGTCAGCCCTACGCCGCCGCGGCCGGGGCCCATCCCGAGGTGATCGGCGCCTACTTCGAGGAGATACCGGTCGGCGCGATCACGCCCAACCCGAGGCAGCCGCGGCAGGTCTTCGACGAAGAGACGCTGGAGGAGCTCGCGGCCTCGATCCGGGCGGTGGGCCTGCTGCAGCCCGTGGTCGTCCGTAAGGTCATGCCCGGCCACTACGAGCTCGTCATGGGCGAGCGGCGGTGGCGGGCCTGCGAGCTAGCCGGCCTGTCGCAGATCCCCGCCATCGTCCGGGAGACCTCCGATGACGACCTGCTCCGGGACGCGCTGATCGAGAACCTGCACCGGGAGCAGCTGAACCCGCTGGAAGAGGCCGCCGCGTACCAGCAGCTTCTCGATGACTTCTCGGCGACCCACGAGGAGCTGGCCCGGAAGGTCGGCCGGTCGCGTCCGCACATCTCGAATACCATCCGGCTGCTCAGCCTGCCTGCGAACGTGCAGAAGCGGGTCGCGGCCGGGGTGCTGAGCGCGGGGCACGCCCGGGCGCTGCTCGGCGTCGAGGACCTGCAGGCCCAGGAGCAGCTCGCGCACCGGATCGTCGCGGAGGGGCTGTCCGTGCGGGCCGTGGAGGAGATCGTGGCCCTCGGCGCCCAGGTCGCGAAGGCTCCCCGGCAGCACGAGGCCAGGCCCAAGCCCGTTGCTCCCGCGCTGCGAGACCTGGCCGACCGGCTTTCCGACGCCTTCGATACCCGGGTAAAGGTGGAGCTCGGCCAGCGCAAGGGGAAAATCGTCGTCGAGTTCGCCTCGCTGGACGACCTGGAGAGGATCGTCAACGCGATGACCCCCGGCTGGACCGAGCCGCGTAGCGCCTGAGCCGCCCGGCCCGGCCCGGCCCGCGATGTTTCCCGTGAAACATCGCGTCGGGGTAGCCGGGCCCGCCCGGGGCCTAGGTGGCCAGCGCGCCGGCCGAGGCGCGGATCCCGGCCAGGAAGGCGTCGACGTCGTCCTCGGTCGTGTCGAACGCCGTCATCCACCGGACGACAGGGCCGGCGGCCTCCCAGACGTAGAAGTTCCACTCGCGCTGCAGCGGCTCGACGAGCGCCGGGTCCAGGGCGGCGAAGACGCCGTTCGACTCGACCGAGTAGTGCAGCCGCACGCCGGGAACATCGCCGACGCCGTCCGCGAGCCGCCGAGCCATGTCGTTGGCGTGACGAGCATTCCGCAGCCACAGCTGGTCCTCGAGCAGCGCGCTGAACTGCGCGGCCACGAAGCGCATCTTGGAGGCGAGCTGCATCTGCTGCTTGCGCTGGAAGTGGACGCCGTCGGCCAGCGAGGCGTTCATCACGATCAGGGCCTCGGCTCCCACGGCCCCGTTCTTGGTTCCCCCGAAGCTCAGCACGTCCACGCTGGCGGCCAGGTCGGAGAGCTGGCAGCCGAGAAAGGCCGCCGAGTTGGCCAGGCGGGCACCGTCCATGTACACGAGCAGGCCGCTGGCCCGGCAGAACTCGCCGAGCCGCCGCAATTCGTCCAGCGTGTAACAGGTGCCCACCTCGGTGACCTGGGTGATGGCCACCGCCCGGGGCTGAACCCGGTGCTCGTCTCCGCGCCCGCCCAGGCGGGTCGCGACCAGGTCGGGCGTCAGCTTGCCGTCGGGTGTCGGCACGGTCAGCAGCTTGCAGCCGATGATCCGCTCCGCGGCCCCGCACTCGTCCACGTTGAGGTGAGCGCCCTCGGCGCAGATGACCGCCTCGTACGAGTGCAGCATGAGGCTGAGGCCCAGGACGTTGGCCGCCGTGCCGTTGAAGACGAAGAAGGCGCCGCCGTCGGCACCGAACGCCTCAGCGAGCTGAGCGCTGGCCCGGGCCGTCCGGGGATCGTCGCCGTACGCGGTGGCATCGCCCTGGCTCGCCGCGGCGAGAGCCTCCAGCACCGCCGGATGAGCGCCCGCGTGGTTGTCGCTGCCGAAGCTCTTGCGTCGTGTCACCCGCCGAGCCTAGTGCACAAGGTCGCTCCGGCCGCGGGCCCAGTGGGTAGCATGTCAGGGGTACGGGTCAGCGGGGACGCCGGGGAAGCAGCCCAGCCCCCGGGCCCGGTGCCAGAGCAGCCTCGACGACCTCAGGGGTGCCAGTGTCGCGCCGCCTAGCTAGCATCACGCTGGACAACATCGGTGACCTGCCGCCCCGGTGCCGCCGCTGCGTCTTCTGGGAACTCGACCCCGTGGGCTACGCCCGGTCTCATGAGGAGGGCGACCCGGGACTGGAGAAGGAGTCCTGGGTTTCTTCCGTCCTGCTGGAGTGGGGCAGCTGCGGGAAGATCATCTACGTTGACGGCGTTTCCGCGGGGGACGTGCTGTACGCCCCGCCGCAGTACGTACCGCGGTCGGTGGCCTTCCCGACCAGCCCGGTGAGCGCTGACGCGGTCCTGCTCATGACCGCGCACGTGCTCGACGAGTTCGCGGGCGGCGGGCTGGGCCGGATGCTCGTGCAGGGAGTGGCCAAGGACATGACCCGTCGGGGCATGAAGGCCATCGAGGCGTTCGGCGACCTGAAGTGGAGCGGCCCGTCCTGCATGGTCCCCGCCGACTACCTGCTGGCGGTCGGGTTCAAGACCGTCCGCCAGCACGCCCGTTACCCGCGGCTGCGGCTGGAACTCAAGACGGCGCTGTCCTGGCGTGAGGACGTGGAGGTGGCGCTGGAGCGGCTGCTCGGCTCGATGACCCCGGAACGGGCGCTGCGCCTCGCCTAGCCGCCAGCCGCCGCAGCGGCCGCCCGGGGGAAGCCTGCCGTGCTCCCGGCCCGGTCGCGGGCCCACCGAAGCCGGGCGGGAAGCAGCGGGCCGCGGCGGGTGCCGCGGGATGCGGCGTGAATCAGATGAAGTCCGCCAGCTCGCGGAGCAGGGCCGACTTCGGCCTGGCGCCGACGATCTCCTTGACGACCTCGCCGTCCTTGAACACGCTCAGCGTCGGGATGTTCAGGATGCCGTACCGCTGCGACGTGACGGGGTTCTGGTCGACGTTGAGCTTGACCACATCGATCTTCTCGGCGTGCTCGCTGGCAATCTCCTCCAGGACCGGGGAAACCTGGCGGCACGGACCGCACCACTCGGCCCAGTAGTCGACGACGACGGGCTTGGAGTTCTTCAGCACGTCAGCCTCGAACGAGGCGTCGGTTACGTTCTTGGTTGATCCCACGGTGCGGACTTCCTTCCATTCTTAGTTCGTGACGATGGTTGCGGGGGCGCGATAGGGGCGCGGCGGCCGGGCCGTTCCGGTGACGGCGCGGCACGGCCTCGCGTGATGACGCGGGAGGGCATGGTCTGGGCCTTTAGGATTCGTGGTCGGCCAGCCACCTCTCCGCGTCCAGGGCCGCCGCGCAGCCGGTTCCCGCAGCGGTGACCGCCTGCCGGTAGGTGTGGTCGACCACGTCGCCGGCCGCGAACACCCCGTCGATCGCGGTGCGCGTGGATGGCTGCTCGACCAGCAGGTATCCCTCGGGATCGGTGGGGAGCTGTTCGGTGAACAGCTCGCTGCGCGGGTCGTGGCCGATCGCCACGAACACGCCGGTGACCGCGAGAGTGCTTTCCTCGCCGGTCTTGGTGTTGCGGATTCGCACGCCGCTGACGCGGTCGTCGCCGAGGATCTCGGTCACCACGCTGTCCCAGACGAAGTTGACCTTCGGGTTGGTGAACGCGCGGTCCTGCATGATCTTGGAGGCCCGCAGCGACTCCCGCCGGTGGATCACGGTCACCGAGCGCGCGAACCGGGTCAGGAACGTGGCTTCTTCCAGCGCGGAGTCGCCGCCGCCCACGACCGCGATGTCCTGCTCGCGGAAGAAGAAGCCGTCACAGGTGGCGCACCAGGAGACGCCGTGACCGGCCAGCAGGTCCTCCCCGGGCACTCCCAGCTCCCGGTAGCCGGATCCGGTGGCGATGATCACGGTACGGGCCAGGTGTATCTCCTCGCCGGTCTTGACGACCTTGGGGGTCGCGGTCAGGTCGACCTCCGTGACATCGTCGGGGACCAGCTCGGCGCCGAAGCGCTCGGCCTGCTTGCGGATGGAGTCCATCAGGTCGGGTCCGAGCACCCCGTCGGGGAAGCCCGGATAGTTCTCGACGTCCGTGGTCTTCATCAGCGCGCCACCGGAGGTCACCGAGCCCTCGAAGACCAGCGGGTGCATCCGCGCCCGCGCCGCGTACAGCGCGGCCGTGTAGCCGGCGGGTCCGGATCCGATAATGATCACATCCCGAACGTCGGTCACTGGTGGCTGCCCTTCTGTGAACATGCTGCGAGGTCAACAGTTCCGGGGGCGCTGAGATTCCCGGGCGGCCGGCTCAGCCGACCGTGTTGAGCATGGCATGGTGCAGCAGGTCGCTGCGGGAGGCCGAGCACCCGGTGCCGACCACCCATATCCGCTCCGGGCCGCCCGTCGCCGGCTGGGTGACGATGACCGTGGCCGGCGCGCCCTGGTACCGCGCGACATCGACGAGCAACACCCGCTCGCCGGCCGCGATCCGGTTGACGCATCCGGCCAGGGCCGCCGCGGAAATGCCCGCGGCCGCCCGCCCGCCCGACGCCTCGGCCGGGCTGTGGGCCGGGCTCGTCGCGTTCGGCCCGGCTACCGGCGCGTTCTGGCCGTGCCTGGCCAGTTGCGCAGCGACCTGGCTGCTGAGGTTCCCCGGCGTGTAGTCGGTGCCGGACCTGATCGCGGTGATGCTGCCGGGGGGGGACTGGCTGGCAGGCGCCGGCACCGCGGGCCCGGCGGCCGGGCCCGCGGACGACGAGGTGGAGCTCGCGCCCAGCCGGGTGAGCCCGTAGATGCCGCCCCCCAGGAGGACCACCGCGGCGGCCGCGGCCAGCGCGCGCAGCGCGATCGCGGGGAAGGGGCGGGCCGGGCGCGTCCGCCGGCGATGACCGGGCACCTCCGGCCGCGGGCGGCGCCCGTTCCCGGCAGGCCCGGTTCCGGCGGGCCCGGTTCCCGCCGGCGCCGCCGCTCGTGCCGCGGCGGCCGCCTTCTCGCCGGCTGGTGCCTTCTCGGCGGACGGGGTGACCCTGGTGGCCGCCTCGGTCGCCAGCGCGGCCTGGATCCTGGCCGCCAGGTGCTCGGGGATCGGCGGCGGATGGACGCTGGCGAGCAGCGCTGTGACCCCGGCCAGGTCCTCGCTGCGCGCACGGCAGCGAGCGCATCCGGCCAGGTGGGCGCCGATCCGGGAACTGCGGCGCTGCGACAGGTCGCCCTGGCGGTACCTGGCCAGCGTCTTGGCGCCGACATGCGGCCTCATGCCGGGTCGTCACCCCCTTCTCGCGCAGGTTGGACGTCTCCGGCGGCGGATCGGTTCCCTGGTGGCTGCGGCCGGGCCGGTCCGGGCGGATGGTCCGGGCCCCGGCGCAGGTGCGCCAGCCGGGGCAGCAGCCGGGCCCGTCCCCGGGCGCAGCGGCTCTTCACGGTGCCCTGGGACACGCCGAGGATCTCGGACGCGTCGGCCACCGAGTAGCCGAGCATGTCCACCAGGACCAGCGCGGCCTGCTGGTCGGGAGGCAGCGTGCGCAGCGCGGCCTGCACATCCAGCGAGATATCGCTGTTGGATGAGGGGTCGGGCGCGGCCTGGCCGGCCGCCAGGTGGTCCAGGGTGCGCTCGTCCGTCCCGCCGGACACCGGCCGTGCCGCCTTGCGCCGCAGCCGGTCCAGGCACGCGTTGACGACGATCCGGTGCAGCCACGTGGTCACGGCCGAGTCGCCGCGGAAGCTCCCGGCCCGGCGGAACGCCGAGATCATCGCGTCCTGCAGTGCGTCAGCCGCCTCCTCCGGGTCGGACAGAGTGCGGATGGCCACGGCCCAGAGCCGGTCACGGTGGCGCAGGAACAGCTGCCCGAACGCGTCCGGGTCACCAGCTGCAGCCCGGCGGACCAGTTCCGCGTCGGGTGGCTCGTCACCCGCGGGCGGGCACGGCTCCGGCAGGGCGCGCCCCGCCGGAGGGCCGCCCGCCTCGTGGTGTTCCGTAGCTGTCCCTCCCCGTTATGCCTTCGGCACCAGGGTTCAGCCCATGCCCTTCACGATGATGTTGAAGATATCCGCCTGGTACCTGTTGGGCTGGCCGGCCATCGGCGGCAGCTTGGTGAACCAGATGAGGATGTACCGCCCGCTGGCCGAGCTGGTGACCGGGAACGTCACGGTCCCGCTCACGTCGGACTGCTGGGCCACGGTGGTCATGCTGTTGGCGATGGCCTGCGCCGTGGTCGGCTCATTCTGCGGGGGCACCGGCGTGGCCGGATTGCCGATCTTGATCTGGACATCGGCCCCGGGGATCGACCCGAACTTGACCGTCACCGAGCTCAGCCTGACCGAGCGGCCCATGTCCAGGATCAGCCCGGACCCCTGCTGCAGGCCGCCGAACACCGGGTTGCCGAGATACCAGTCCGTCTGCCAGTCGGTGGCCGGGTTGTTGTCGATGGCCAGGTCCGCCCCGTGGGGGTTGTCCTCGAACGCCTGCGCGCTGACCGGCTTGAGCGTGACCACGGCCGTGCTGGTCCGCGAGGACGTGGGCGGGTGCGTTACCGCGCTGGACGGGGGGTGGCCCCCGCGCAGCGAGCGCAGGCCCACCAGCGCGAGCCCGGCGACCACGGCCGCCACCAGCACCACGATGACCCCGACCCTGACCCCGGACGTTCCAGCCTTCCGGGGCGACGGCTCCCGCATCCCCGGGCCGGGGGAGACCGGCCGCCCGTCCGGTGACCAGTACGCGGGCTCCGGCTCGCCGGGAGCCCAGTACTCGGTCTCCCGCGCGGGCCGCGGTCCGGCCCGGTGGGAGTTGCCCCGCGATCGCGGCGGCTGCGGCAGTTGCGGGATCGGGACCGGCGGGATGGCCGCCTGCAGGGCGGTCGCCAGCTGCGCCGGCGTGGTCAGCGGGTAGACGCCGTCCCGGTCCCGCTGCAGCATGGCCTCGCTGGTGATCTCGTCCAGGGCCGCGGGCACGCCGGCCCTGACCTGGCGGGGGCTGCAGGGAAGCCCGTCCGCGAGCGGCGCGGGAGGCAGGGCGGGCCAGTCCGGGCCCGGCCAGTGCCCGGTCAGCGCGGCGTAGAGCAGCATGCCCAGCCGGTAGGTGTCGGCCAGCGGCGGATCCTCCGCGGTGGCGCCGGAGAGCGCCGCGTCCATGCCGAGACCGGTGATCTTCACGCCGCCGCCCGGGGTCCAGCGCAGCGAGTCCGGGGTCAGGCACAGGTGGGCGAGGCCGGCGGCGTGCGCGGCCGACATCGCCTCGGCCGCGTCGGCGATGATCCGCGCGCCGCGCGCCGCGTCGAGCGGGCCGGACGCCAGCATGTCGTCCAGCGAGTCTCCGCCGGCCCACTCCCGCACAATGTAGGCGTGATCCCAGTCATCCTCAACGTCGAACACCTGTGCGAACCGCGAGTCGTTGAGCCGGCTGGCCGCACGCGCCGCGGTAACGACCTCGTGCAGCCGCGGGAAGCCCGGCGCGAACGTGAGCACGGTGACCGGCCGGGCCAGGGTCTCGTCGATGGCTTTCCAGGCAGCCCAGCCCGCAGCGGCGGCAACCCGGTCCTCCAACCGGTACCGGTCGCCCAGCCGCGTTCCAGGTTCAGACGTAAACGTACTCACATGCCTGCGACGAGCGGGACGGCTCCCGAGCCTCCCTCCTAGCCCCGTTGAGGATGAGCCGGACAGACAAGACCATCATGCTGTACAACATGCTAGGCCGCAGACCGGCCCCCGACAGTCCCCGCGCAAGCTACCATCGCAAACCGTTACCGCGAAGAGATGTCCGAAGAGCCCGGAATCGTCCAGGTCGTCGGGGCCGAACGGGCCTACGGCGGCTCCCGCCGGCCCGTTCAGCGGAACCTGGCGTGCAGGGATGAGGTGAGCTCGTCTAGCTCGGTCACGCGGAAGGCCTTCGCGAACAGCACGTAAAGCAGCATCGCGCCGCTGCCGCCGAGCGCCACCGTGAGCAGGGCCGCGATCCGCCCGCCCGGGATGATGGCTCCCACCATCACCGACACGGCGATGGCGAAGATCACGCCGGGGACGGCCGCCAGGTTCATCCGCAGCAGCGCGGAGCCGACCCGGCGGCCGTCCAGGCCGCCGATGCGCCGGCTGAGCACCCGCCACGCGATGATGCTCCCGACCAGGCTCGCGAGTCCGAACCCGGCGCCCAGGCCCGCGACCACGTGCTGCGGCGGCAGGATGGCCAGCGCCAGGAGATTGGCCGTGATGTTGATCGCCATCGTGACCACGCTGATGAGCGCGGGCGTCCGGCTGTCATGCGTCGCGTAGAAGACCCGCAGCTGCAGCTGGAACAGCGTGAACGGGAGCAGGCCGAGGGAGAACACCGCGAAGATCTCGCCCACGTAGCGGGCGCTCGCGATCGAGGTGCTTCCGTACCCGAACACCCCCTCGGCCAGCGGCGTGCCCAGGACGGCGAGGATCAGCGCGGCGGGCGCGACGATGACCGAGGCGAGCCGCGCGGCGGTGGAGAAGTCCCCCGAGACGAGCCCGTACCGGCGCTCGGACGCGTGCGCGCTCATCCTCGGCAGCAGCGCGGTGATCACCGAGATGCCGACGATCGCGTACGGCAGCTGGAACAGCATGTAGGCGTTGCTGTAGGCGGCGATCCCGGCCCCCGCGGCCTGCTGCGAGAACCCGGCCTGCGCGGCGGCCCGGAAGCCCGCGGCGTTGGCCACCCGCGTGGTGATCAGGAACGCGATCTGGGTGGTGAGCACGTAGCCGAACATCCAGCCGCTCATCCGGCCGATCTCGGACACCTCGGCGCGGCGGAAGTCGTGCCGGGGGTGCCAGCGGAACCCGACGCGGCGCAGCGACGGCACCAGCGCCGCGGTCTGCAGGATGATGCCCAGCGTGGTGCCGATGCCCAGCAGCTGGACCTGGCTGGCCGTGATGTTCTCCGCGGTGCGGTTCAGGCCCGCGGTCGCCATGAACGCCAGGCCGACCAGGATGACGACCACGTTGTTGATCACCGGCGTCCACATCGGCGCAGCGAAGCTGCCGCGCGCGTTGAGGATCGCCCCGGCCAGCGAGCTGACCCCGTAGAAGAAGATCTGCGGGATGAAGAAGTACGCGAAGATCACCGTCAGGTGGTAGGCGGCGGGGGTGCCTATGTTGCCCGCGTACAGGCTGGCGATCGGCTCGGCCGCGAGGGTCGCGACCACGGTGATGCCGCCGAGCGCCAGCACGCCGAGCGTGAAGATCCTCTGGTCGTAGGCCTCGCCGCGGTCGCGGTCCCGCCGGGCCGCGTTGACCAGCAGCGGTACCACGACGCTGGTGAGAATGCCGCCAAGGGCGAGGTTGTAGACGATGTTGGGGATCGTGTTGGCCAGGTTGTAGGCGTTGCCCAGATCGTGGGTGCCGATCGCGTAGATCAGGATGGCCGAGCGCACGAACCCGGTGAGCCGGGAGGCGATGGTGCCCATCGCCATGACACCGCTGGAGCGCAGCAGGCTGGAACTCCCCGCGCCCTCCGCCCCGGCTTGGGCCGGTCCGGGCCTGGCGGGCCGGGCGTCCGGCGCGGTGTCGGACACCGCGGAGGCGCCAGGGGCCGGAGTGGGACCGGCGGCCCAGTCGGCGCGGCCGGGGTCGGCTGCATGACGCGGCCGGGTCCGGCCCCGCGCTTCCGGTCGGCGTGCGCCTACCTCACCGTGCAGGTCGGCTTCCTGCCGCCCGCCGTCGCCGGAAGGGCCATAACGGGACTCCTCCGCCTCGGGCAGGCCGTACCGGCGGGTCTGCGCCTCGGGCAGGCCGTACCGCGGGTCAGCCGGTCCGGGCCGGCCGTACCGGGGATCGCCCGCGTCCGGGCCGTAGCCGACGTCCCCGGCCTCGGGTCCGCCTTCGTCCAAGGGGAAGCCTGCGCCCGGAGCCAGGCCGCCGTCAGCGGGGGTCGGCCCAGCCTGGTGCCCAGGCGTAGTCATCTGTCTCCTCTGCGGCATCGTGGGCAGGGGGCTGGCCGGAGGCCGAGCCCCCAGTCACGACGTTATCGGCTTCCCCCCGATCATCGCGCCAATCATGCCCGTCCGCGGCCGCGTCCCGTATCCCAGATCCCGTCCCCTGGGGCCTGGCGCCTGCGCTCTCCGGCGCGTGGCCCGCCTGCTGCGGCTGGGGGGCGGAGCCCGGATCCGGGCCGGGGCCGGGACCGGGACCGGAGCCCGACGGTCCTTCCCGGGGCGCCGCCCGGCGCCGCCGGACCGCCCTGGTCACCGCGGTGAGGATGAAGACCCCGAGCGCGGTACCGATGATCACCAGCGCCAGGGTGCCGTAGTGCGTGGCCTGGAGGATCACGGTGGTCTGGGCAGGGAACGGCACGCCCTCCGGGGTGAGCAGGCGGAGCCTGAGCTTGGCCGGGCCCACGGTGGCGGCCGCGACCTCGACCTTCTTGATCACCTGCTGCCCCGGCGGGATGACCATCAGGGAAGGCTGGGTCCTGACCGTCAGCCCGCTGTTCGGGACGGCCTGCAGCATGACCTTCACCGGGTAGCCCAGCCGGTTGTAGATCGACACCGGCACCGCGCCCTTCAGGCCCGCCAGCGTGATCCGTTCCGGCCCGATGACCGTCAGCCTCGCCTCCTGGCCGGACAGGAACTGGGCGTACTGCTGGGCCTGGTCCATGCCCTGCTCGGCGGCGCTGCCGCTGCCCCGCCACGCGGTGGACTCGATGGCGGCCACGGCGTTGCCGAGACCCGGGTCCGGGCGCTGCTGGATGCTCTGCAGCAGCTTCACTTGCTGATCCAGCTGGCGGGCCTGATCCAGCAGGGGCCGCCCGAGCTCGGCCTGGCTGACCGCGTGCGGGGCCTGGCGCTTGACCTGTCCCGCCGGGTGCTGGGTGGCGGCCAGCTGGGCGAGGCTGACCGGTTGCAGCCACGGGGCGCTGACCGTCTCCTGGAGCAGGTCGGCCGCCAGGCCGGCCGGGGGATCCCAGCGGCGCGGCGGGGTGACCACGATCGACCGGGGCACGCTGGGCTCCTCCGCGGTGATCATCGCGGTCTCGGCCAGGTACCGCTGCTCGACGGCGAAGGCCTGAGCCTTCGAGTCGGACGGGGAATCGGCGGACGCGATGATCTGCGTGATCCTGTGGTCGGAGAGCAGAACCTTCAGGTCGGCGCCCTCGCCGTCCGGGGTCGTCGTCTGCGCGCTCGGGGTGAAATTGGGCAGGGACGGCGACGACGGCGGCATCGTCGAGCTGTCGAGCACGACCGTGTCGATCCCGTCGCTCGCGGCGAGGTTCTCCAGGACCGCGTAGTTGGCGATCCCGTCGGCCGGCCACGCCATCCCGGTCAGGTCGGTGCTGCTTTCCCCGGCCGCGCTGGTGAAGTCACGGCCGAGCAGGCTGCTGGCCACCTGGCGGCCTTCCTTGTATGCGCGGGTCAGGTCGGCGTTCATGCCGTACCCGGTGAGCGCCGCGATGTCCGCGTCCGCGTACGGCGTGACGAACACCGGCTGCCCGGCGGTGGCCGACCTGAGCCCGGCCAGCCAGGCGGCCGCCGCCTGGCTGGTGAGCAGTTTCTTGCCCTGGCATGCGCCGTTGCGGACGGTGGTGACGACCTGGTACGGCTTGGTCATGGTGGCCGCGTCGGCCAGCAGCGCCGGATCGATCGCCCAGGTCAGGCTCGCGCGGCTGGCGTACTGGCTCCCCGCCTCCAGCAGGCTGGACAGCCGGCCGCCGGTGGCCAGGCTGGCGGCCAGCCCGTTGTCCACCAGCCCCCCGGCGCACATGGCCTGGCGAGGCTGATCGATCAGCGGCCAGACCCAGGCGATCTGCTGGGCCTGCGGGTCCTGGTCCCTCTTCCCGGGCCAGAACGGCAGGAAGGTCCGTTCCTGCGCCAGTGAGCCGAAGACCGGGCTGTCCGCCGCGGCGGCGAGCGGGTATACGCCGAAGCCGCCAGTGAAGGGCACCTGGCTGGGGCGCAGCGTGACCGACCAGTGCACCGTGGCCCGGGGAGCGAGCCGGGGGCGCAGGTCGGTGACCGCGCCGGTGACCGGCGCGGCCACCGCGATGGAGCCGTCGGCGTACTCCTGCAGGTCGTTCCGGCTCTCGAGGGGGAAACTGGACGAGCTGAGCTCGACCGACAGCCCTTCCAGCGCGGCGGAGGAGACGTTGGTCAGGGTGCCGGAGACCGTCACCTTCTGGCCCGGCCGGGCGTAGGTCGGGGTGACCGAGGTGATCGCCAGCGACACGCGCGCCCCGCCCGGCTGCGCGGTGGCCGCGCTCGCCGCGCTGGGCGATCCGGCCAGGCCGGCCAGGGCCAGCACCGAGGCGGCGACGGCCAGGGCGGCGCAACCGGTCAGCGGCGGGCGAGGCATGGCGGAAATGCTATTGCGGGCAGCCGGGTGCGGCGGGCCAGGCGGTGCGGGATGTCCGGCATCGTCTCCCTCCGCGCTCCCCGGGTTTCCCAAAGCTTACGCGCAGCACTTACCCTCAATGCCCGTGCCGGATTCCACATCCCCGGGCGCCGGGGACCTCAGCCCCCGGGACCCCGGGCCGCCGCAGCAGACCCCGCCGGGCCGGGACCCGAGGCCGCTGGGCCCGCGGCAGCGCGAGGCGGCGGCCCGGCTGCTGTCGGCCGTCTCCCCGGCGGCCAACGAGCTCGGCGGCCGGTTCGCCCGCCGCGGCCACGAGCTCGCGCTGGTGGGCGGGTCGGTCCGGGACGTCTTCCTCGGCCGCGACCCCGGCGACCTGGACCTGACCACCGACGCCGTCCCGGCGCGGATCCTGGAGATCATCGGCGGCTGGGCGGACCAGGTGTGGACGATCGGGATCGAGTTCGGCACCGTCGGGATGCGCAAGGGCAGCGAGATCTTCGAGATCACGACCTACCGGACTGAGCGGTACGCGCCCACGTCGCGCAAGCCGGAAGTCGAGTACGGCACGTCGCTGGTTGCGGACCTGTCCCGCCGGGACTTCACCGTCAACGCGATGGCCGCGAAGCTGCCCGGGGGCGAGGTGGTGGACCCGTTCGGGGGACTGCGGGACCTGGGGGACAAGGTGTTGCGCACCCCGGGCCGGCCGGAGGACTCGCTCGGCGAGGACCCGCTGCGGATCATGCGGGCGGCCAGGTTCACCGCGCAGCTGGGCTTCACCGTGTCACCCGAACTGCGCGCGGCCATGACCGAGCTGGCACCCCGGCTGGCCATCGTGTCGGCCGAGCGGATCTCGGCCGAGCTGACCAAGCTCATGCTGGCCCGGCCGGCCGGCGGGCCGCGCCGCGGCATCGAACTGCTCGTGGACACGACCGTGGCCGACGTGGTGCTGCCCGAGGTGCCCAGGCTGCGGCTGGAGCAGGACGAGCACTACCGGCACAAGGACGTGTACCTGCACTCACTGACCGTGCTGGACCAGGCCATCGCCCTGGAGCCCCGTTATGGCCTGGACGACGACCTCAGGCTGCGGCTGGCCGCGCTGCTGCACGACATAGGAAAGCCCAAGACCCGGGCGAAGCAGGCGGGCGGCAAGGTGACCTTCCACCATCACGAGGTGAAGGGCGCCCAGATGGCCCGGGCGCGGCTGACGGCCCTGCGGTTCAGCAGGGACGTCGTGGACGACGTGTCCCGGCTGGTCGAGCTGCACCTGCGGTTCCATGGGTACGGCTCGGCGGAGTGGACGGACTCGGCGGTCCGCCGGTACGTCCGGGACGCGGGCCCGCTACTTTCCCGGCTGAACGCGCTGACCCGGGCGGACTGCACGACCAGGAATCAGGCCAAGGCGCAGCGGCTGGCCCGGGCCTACGACCGCCTGGAAGAGCACATCGCGGTGCTGGCCGAGCGCGAGGAGCTGGCGAAGATCCGGCCGGACCTGGACGGAGTCGAGGTCATGCGGATCCTCGGCATCGGGCCCGGGCGGCCGGTGGGAAAGGCGCTCGATTACCTGCTGGAGCTGCGCATGGAGCGCGGCCCGCTCGGCCCCGAGCAGGCCGCTCAGGAGCTGCTGGCCTGGGCCGAGGCCGAAGGGCTGGGCGCGGGGGGCTCGCCGCCGGAGGATGGCTGACGGCTCAGCAGCCAGTACCCGGCCGCGACGACGGCGTACCCGGCGGCCACCGCGCCGATGACCGCCGGAGACTTGCCGTTGAGCGGCAGGAAGGCCGCGCTCACCAGCGCCCCGGCCGCGAGCGCGACGTTGAACATCACGTCGTAGAAGGCGAACAGCCGCCCGCGGTAAGCGTCGTCCACCTCTTCCTGCAGGATCGTGGTCACGCAGATGGCCACGCCCTGTGAGGCCAGGTACAGGCAGAACCCGAGGGCCAGGTAGGCGATCTGGTGGAAGGTCTCGCCGAGCACGCCGGTCGCCACCGCGCTGGCCGCGAGCAGCAGCGTGATGACGGCCGGCTTGGCCAGCCGCCGGGTGGCCGGCGGGATCAGCAGCGCCGCGCAGGCGTAGCCGACCGCGGACACCGCCGCCAGCACGGCGACGTGGCCCTCGGCCGTGGGGGCGCTGGACGGGTAGAAGTAGTTCCGGTAGAGCAGGATCGAGATCACCGACAAGATCCCGAACAGGAACTTGCCGCCGCCGGTGGCGCCGAGCGCGGTGGCCGGCCCGCGGTGCCGGAACGCGTACCGCGCCCCCGCGGCCAGTTCCGTCAGGACCGAGGCGAGCTCGCCGGTCAGCCGCCCCGGCGGCGCTCCCGGCTTGCGCACCGGGCCGAGCAGGTCCCGCTGCATGGTGGCGGCCACCAGGCTGGCCGCCACGTAGCAGCCGCCGGCGACCAGCAGGGTGATGGCGGCGCCGCGCTCGGTGTCGCCGGTGGCCGCGTTCAGCCCGAGGGCGACGATGCCGCCGATCGCGGACAGGATGCCGCCCACAGTGGGGGTCACCGAGTTGGCCATCACCAGCTTGTCCTCGCGTACCACGTGCGGCAGCGCCGCCGACAGCGAGGCCAGGAAGAACCGGTTCACGCCCAGCACCAGGAGGACGGCGATGTAGAGCAGCACGCCCCGGCTGCCCGACGCCATAACCGCCGCGGTTCCCGCCACGAAGACCGAGCGGACCAGCGCCGACAGGACCAGGATCTGGCGCCGGGACCAGCGGTCGATGAACACCCCGGCGAACGGGCCGATCAGCGAGTACGGCACGTACAGGACCGTGAACGCGGCCGCGGCCGCTGTCGGGCTCGGGAACGACGACGCGTTGAAGAACACGTACGTGCCGACCCCGGCGGTGACGATGCCGTCGCCGGTCTGGGAGATCAGCCGGGTCGCGAACAGCCGCCGGAAGTTCCGCCCGGCCAGCACGGCACGCAGGTCGGACACAAAGGCCGACCTGGTGACCCGGCCGGGCGGCCGGACCCGGCCGACGCCCGGCCCGGCGGAACGATCCGGCTGGGTGGGCACCCCCTCAGCCTACGGGCCGGGGCCCGGTCAGGTCAGCGCTCCACCTCGCCGCGAATGAACTTGCCCACCAGGTCGTGGGCCACGTCGTCGCCGTACTGCTCGGGCGGCGACTTCATGAAGTAGGACGCGGCGGACACGACCGGCCCGCCGATCCCGCGGTCGAGGGCGATCTTGGCCGCGCGGATCGCGTCGATGATCACGCCGGCCGAGTTCGGCGAGTCCCAGACCTCGAGCCGGTACTCCAGGTTCAGCGGGACGTCGCCGAACGCCTTGCCCTCGAGCCGGACGAACGCCAGCTTCCGGTCGTCGAGCCAGGGCACGTGGTCGGACGGGCCGATGTGCACGGCCGCCCGCTCCATCTCGTGCGGGATCTGCGAGGTGACCGACTGCGTCTTGGAGATCTTCTTCGACTGGAGCCTGCTGCGCTCCAGCATGTTCATGAAGTCCATGTTGCCGCCGACGTTGAGCTGGTACGTCCGCACCAGCTCCACCCCGCGGTCCTCGAACAGCTTGGCCATCACGCGGTGCGTGATGGTGGCTCCGACCTGCGACTTGATGTCATCGCCGATGATCGGCACGCCGGCCTCGGTGAACTTGGCCGCCCACGCCGGGTCGGAGGCGATGAACACAGGAAGGGCGTTGACGAACGCCACGCCCGCGTCGAGCGCGCACTGCGCGTAGTAGTGGTCGGCCTCCTCCGAGCCCACCGGCAGGTAGGACACGAGAACGTCGACCCGCGCGTCCCGCAGCGCCTGCGCCACGTCCACCGGCCGCTCGTCGGACTCGGTGATGATCTGCAGGTAGTACTCGCCCAGCCCGTCCAGGGTCGGCCCGCGCTGTACCGTGACCCCCGTCGGGGGCACGTCACAGATCTTGATGGTGTTGTTCTCGCTCGCGACGATGGCCTCGGCGATGTCGCGCCCGACCTTCTTGGCGTCCACATCAAACGCGGCGACGAACTCCACGTCGCGCACGTGATAGGGCCCGAACTGGACATGCATCAGGCCTGGCACCCGGCTGTCCGGGTCGGCATCCTTGTAGTACTCCACGCCCTGGACGAGGGAACTGGCGCAGTTCCCGACGCCCACGATGGCTACCCGTACCGAACCCATTCGGATTGCTCCTTATCTCCTGCCAAGCGGGTGGCAGCGTCGTGTCAGCTCAGCCGGCCGCGCCGCCTGAGCCGCCTTCCGTGTGATCCCCGGTGTGCCATCCAGGCGCCGGGGCAGACTGTCGTTCCGATGCGATGAGCTCGTTGAGCCAGCGGACTTCCCGCTCCACGGACTCCAGGCCGTGCCGCTGCAGTTCCAGGGTGTAGCTGTCCAGCCGCTCGGCGGTCCGGGACATGGCCGCGCGGACGCTGTCCAGGCGCTCTTCGAGCCTGCTGCGCCTGCCCTCCAGGATCCGCATCCTGATATCCGCGCGGGTGAGGCCGAAGAACGCGAAGTGAACCCCGAACCCGTCGTCTTCCCAGGAGGTCGGGCCGGCCTCGCTCAGCAGGTCCTGCAGCCGCTCCTTGCCCTCGGCGGTCAGCCGGTACACGATCTTCGTCCGCCGGCCGGCCAGCGGCTTGGCGGTGGGCCCGGCCGGGGCCTCCTCGGCGATCAGGCCCTTCCGGAGCAGATCCTTCAGGCACGGGTACAGGGATCCGTACCCGAAGGCGCGGAACGCGCCGAGCACCGAATTGAGCCGCTTGCGCAGCTCGTACCCGTGCATCGGCGTCTCGTGCAGCAGCCCGAGCACGGCGAACTCGAGCACGCCCGACCGCTGACTGCTCATGCGTGCTCCTACCTCCTTGCCGCGCGCTGGTCCAGCAACCGCACCGCATCTAAGCTTCATGCCGTTACGCAACGTCTTGTGGTAACGGTGTCTCGGACCGATGTATCGGCTCGATACATCGCAAAGATATGCGCTCGCCCGGAGCGGCGCAAGTCCGGGCTGGCCGGGTGCTGGCTGAGGGCTGGCCGACGGCGGGCTGACCGGGGCCGGCCGCGGGCGAGGCTAGCCGGGGGTCGGCGCGGACGCGGTTCCGTCGTAATCTGTCGAGCATGAGGCGATCGGTCGTGGACTACGGGCTCGCGCGGCGGGCCACGCTCGCGTCCGTGTTCTCCGGGCGCACCACGATGACCGATGTCTGCGATGCCCACCCGTATCTGCTGCGGGCGGCCAAGTTCCACGGGGAGCCGACCGACAAGGCGTGCCCGATCTGCAGAAACGCCAAGCTCACCCACGTGACGTACGTCTACGGCGACGAACTCGGCCGCTACGAGGGGCGCGTGAAGCAGGCCCCCGAGTTGGCGGAAATGGCCGCGGAATACGCGGAGTTCCGGGTTTACGTCGTCGAGGTCTGCCAGAGTTGTGCCTGGAATCACCTCGCGTCGTCCTATGTACTCGGCACAGGCGAACCGCAACCCCGGCGCAGTCGGCGCGCCCGTGCTGGTGACTGAGCGAGCAGGTCGCAGGTTTCACGGCCAGTTCTGCGGCCATGCGGGACGGCCTAGGTGTGACACGCGATACGTGCCGGGAGAGGCTCAGTAGGTACCACCGGGTGCCTTGAGGTTCCCGGCGGGACCGCTGCGTTCGTGACCCCTACCCCGACCAGCGAGGACGCGTGAGTAACCCAGATTCTCGGGGGGCGTACTGGCTAGACCCGGCCAGCGCCGGCCGCCGTGAGGATCCCTACGATCGCGGGGACCACTACGCCCGTCCGGTCGGCGGCAACGGCCGCCCGGCCGGTAACGGCTCGTACGGCAACGGTTATCCGGCGGCCGGCGGCCGCCCGGTGGACCCGGCCGACCCGTCGTATGGCAGGGCCCGGCCGGCCGGGGCCAGCGGCCCGGGGCCCGTCACGAGCAACGGCAGCCGCGTGCCGCCCTCGCGGAGCGGCACCGGCCGGCGCGGGACGCGGGGAACCCGCGGCCCGCGAGCCGACGCCGAGCTGAGGGCCAGGCTCGGGCTGCGCGCCGAGCCCAGTTCCGGCGCCGGGCCGGCCTTCGCCGCCGCGGGTGGCGCGGGCGGATACGAGGGGGCCGACGGATACGGGCCGGGAGGTGCCGGCTTCGACGACGGCCGCGGCTACGGCGCACCGGGCAATGGCCTACCGGGAAGCGGCCGCGGTGGCACGGCGCTGCGCGAGCGCGGCACCGCCACGCGGACCCGCGGCCGGCGCCGGCCCGGCGGCGGGTCGGGCGACGGCCGGGACGGCGGCCCCCGCGCGCGCCGCAAGGGCAGCTGGTGGCGGCACTGGACGTGGAAGAAGGCCCTGGCGGTCGCGGCCGGGCTGGTCGCCGGATTCATGCTGCTGATCGCCGCCGCCGTCGTGTACCTCTACGACAAGACGCCGATACCCACCGACATATCCGAGGCCGCGCTGCAGCAGTCGTCGACCGTCTACTTCAGCAACGGCAAGCCGATCGGCACGTTCACCGCCAACGGCATCGACCGGCAGATGCTGGCCTCCAACCAGATCCCCGCGGTGATGAAGAACGCCATCGTGGCCGCGGAGGACCGGCACTTCTACAGCGAGGGCGGCATCTCGGTCACCGGCATCCTGCGCTCCGCCTACGAGGACATCAAGGGCGGCGGCAGCCTGCAGGGCGGCTCCACGCTCACCGAGGAATTCGCCAAGAACTACTACACGACGATCGGCACCTCGCGGACGGTCAGCACCAAGATCAAGGAGATCTTCGTCTCGATCAAGCTCTCGCACGAGAAGTCCAAGGACTGGATCATCACCCAGTACCTGAACACCGTCCCGTTCGGGAACAACGCCTACGGCGTCGCCGCGGCCGCGCAGCTCTACTTCGACGAGCCCGCCACGAAGCTCACGGTCTCGCAGGCGGCGATGCTCGCGGCCATGGTCAACGAGCCGAGCTTCTTCAGCCCGGACCCGAGCGCCGGGGCTGGCTACACGGCGCTGGTCGCCCGCTGGCACTACGTGCTCACCAACATGGTCAGGGACGGCGTGCTGAGCCAGCAGCAGGCCGACGCGCAGACGTTCCCGAAGGTAACCGCGGTGAATCAGCTGGCGGCCAGCTGGCAGGGTTACAAGGGCTACATCATGGCGGCCGTGGAGAGCGAGCTCAAGGATACCTACGGCTACACCGAGCAGGAGATCGACACCGGCGGCCTGAAGATCGTCACCACGTTCAACCAGCGCCTGATGAGCGCGCTGTACCAGGCCGTAGACCAGAACCTGGCCCAGATGAAGGCCGACGGCCAGGCGCTGCCGAACTACGCGCACATCGGCGCGGTGCTGGAGAAGCCGGGCACCGGGGCGATCCTGGCCATGTACGGCGGGCCGAGCTTCACCGCGAAGAACTGCGCCAGGATCAACTGCCAGTGGAACATGGCCCTGCAGAACCGGGAGCAGGTCGGCTCCTCGTTCAAGCCGTACGTGCTCGCCACCGCCGTGTCCCAGGGCATGGACGTGCAGGACAGCACCCTCAACGCGATCGAGCCGATGTGCATCCCCCCGGACTCGACCCCGGCCTTCCGCTCCGACCTTTCCACGCAGAGCACGAACTGCCCGCCGGACTGGTTCCCGGTCAACATCCCCGGCGAGAACGCGGGCCACGGGCTCAGCGTGCCGGTGGCCGCGGCCACCTCCTCGGACCCCGCGTTCGAGGATCTCATCCACCGGACCGGCACCCAGGCCACGATCAACATGGCCAAGGCGTTCGGCGTGAACACGACCGCGTCCGACCTGCAGGCCAAGGTGCACGAGGTCGGCCTGGCGCTGGGCATCGGCTCGCTCACCGTGGAGGAGCAGGCCACCACCTTCGCCACCCTGGCCAACAACGGGTGGTACGTCACGCCGCACGTGATCGCCCAGATCACCGTGAACACCAGCAACGGACCCAGCAACATTCCGCTGAAGATCACCCACCGTCAGGTGCTCAGCGCAGCGCAGACGGCCGACGTGGACTACGCGCTGTCGTTCGACACCGCCCCGGGCGGGACGGCCTTCCCCAACGGGGTGCTGAGCCCCAGCCGGCCGACCATCGGCAAGACCGGAACCACGGATGACGAGCAGTCGGCGTTCTTCCTCGGCGCGATCCCGCAGTACTCGATGGCGGTCGGGATATTCACCAACGAGCAGAACGGGCAGCCGGGCGGGCAGTCGCTGGGCATCCTGCCCTCGGTCAACGGGCAGCCGTCCGGTAACGGCGGTAACTGGCCGGCGACCATCTGGCAGACCTTCATGAACAACAACGAGTTCTCGACCCTGCCGGTCGTGGCGCTGCCCACGCCGGACTACACCGGCTTCAGCATATGGGACCAGGTGCCCCCGCAGCCCAAGCCCAAGCCCAAGCCGAACCCGAATCCGTGCCCGCCAGGACACCGGCACTTCGGGATCTGCCCGCCGCCCACCCGCGGTGGCGGACCGCCGGGCCTGCCCGGGCTGCCGCTGCCCACGCCGAACCCGACGGCCCCCTTCGGGGGAGCAATCCTGGGCGCGAACGCCTTCGGCGTGGCGTTGCTGCAAGTCCCGAGGATCCGCCGTCGGCGGGTCCCGAGGATCCGCCGCCGGCGTCGGCCGGGCGGCTAGATCTCCGGCCGGGGGCTAACCGGCCAGCCGGTCGCGCAGCCAGCGGATGTCGCTGGCCGGGTCGGGTGTCTCGCAGATGGCCGTGGCGCCGGCGGCGCGGATGACGTCCACGATGAGCGCCGGGTCGATCGTTCCCGACTCCATGTCGGCATGCCGGTCCCGGCCCGAGCCGAACTCGTCCCGCGAGTTGTTGGCGTGCACGAGGTCGATCCGGCCGGTGATCGCCTTGATCCGGTCCACGACCGTCTCCAGCTTTTCTCCGGCCGAGTAGGCGTGACAGGTGTCCAGGCAGAAGCCGACCTCGCCGCCGCCGGTAGCGGCGTCCGAGACGGCCTCCCAGAGCCGGGCGATCTGGTCGAAGCTGCGCGCCATCGCGCCGTCGCCGCCCGCGGTGTTCTCGATCAGCATCGGCAGCGGGCGCTCGATCCGCTCTATGGCCTTGCGCCAGCTGTCGTATCCCTCCTCGGGATCGACGCCCGCGGTCACATGGCCGCCGTGCACGATCAGGGCCTTGGCGCCGACCGCGGCCGCGGCGGTCAGTTGCTGCTCGAGCAGCTTGCGGCTGGGAATCCGGATCCGGTTGTTGGGCGAGGCCACGTTGATCACGTAAGGCGCGTGGATGTAGATGTCGATGTCGGCGGCGGCGAACGCCGCGCGGACCCCGGCTGGGTCGCCGCCGAGGGGAAAGGTAGGCGCCTTCCAGCCCTGCGGGTCGCCGAGGAAGAACTGCGCGGCCTGGGCCTCGGCGGCCTGCGCGGCGGCTAGCGGGTCACTGTCGTGGAGATGGGCTCCGATGCGGACCATGCACCCGAGCCTAGCCTGGCGTTCGGACGAAAACGGCTCAGCCGAAGCCGCCGTGCGCGACGCTCAAGCCCAGCCCCACGAACGAGGCGATGATGCCAGCCATGATCAGGACCCGCTGCTCGCGGGTGTTGGACGCGAACTGCGCGTACAGCCCGACGATGAACACGACGAGGCCGAGTACCGTGCCGATCACGTGCAGGCTCACCACGAACCCGATCGCGAACGCCACCAGCCCGGCGACGAAGGTGAAGATGGTAAGCGCGTTCTCCACCCGGTGCGGTTCGCCGTCGCTGTTCAGCGTCAGGCGGGGCCGGGACTTGACGGCAGCCTCGGGCATGGCACTGACCCCCTCCACGGCGGCCCGCGGTAGTGTCCACTGGGTCTGTTCCCACACCGGGCGGACCGGAACCGCATGGTCGCGCCCGATGGTGATCATCCTAGCGGCCGGGAGCCTGGCGCTGCGTTGCGTTCTGGATGCATCGTCGTGAACAGCGGGCAGTCCGGTGGGTACCTGCTGGTAAGCTGGCCCGGCCGCGCTGGCCATTGCGGTGGCAGCGTCCGGCCCCCTCCTGTCACGGAGAGACCGTGACCGCGTCAGTCCAAAGGAGGCACGTAAGCGCATGCGCCACTACGAGATGATGATCATCCTTGAACCCTCGCTTGAAGAGCGCACCGTCCAGCCGTCGCTCGAGCAGTTCCTGAACGTCGTCACGACCGGCGGCGGCACCGTGGACAAGGTGGATGTCTGGGGCCGGCGTCGGCTCGCGTACGAGATCGATAAAAAGTCAGAGGGCATCTATACCGTTGTTGACATGACGGCAGAGCCGGACACCGTCAAAGAACTCGACCGCCAGCTCAACCTGAACGAGGCGGTCCTGCGAACGAAGATCGTCCGGCCTGACAAGTAGATGACCGCAGGGCCCGGGACAAAGCCGGGCCCGACACCACCCGAGCGACCGGGAGGACCCGATGGCCGCAGGAGACACCCAGATCACCATCGTCGGCAACCTTGTCGATGACCCTCAGTTGCGTTACACGCCAACCGGCCAGGCCGTCGCCAACTTCCGCGTAGCGTCCACCCCCCGGTTCCTCGACCGGAACACCAACGAGTGGAAGGACGCCGACTCGCTGTTCCTGACCTGCAACGTCTGGCGGCAGGCGGCCGAGAACGTCGCCGAGTCGCTGCAGCGCGGCATGCGGGTCATCGTGTCCGGACGGCTGCGGCAGCGGTCCTACGAGACCAAGGAAGGCGAGAAGCGCACGGTCTACGAGGTCGAGGTAGACGAGGTCGGGCCCTCGCTGCGCAACGCCTCGGCCAAGGTCACCAAGTCCAGCCGGTCCACCGGCGGCGGCTTCGGCGGCGGTGGACCGTCCGGGGGCAGCGGCCAGTCCGGGTATGGTGGAGGCGGCGGCGGGCGACCGGCCGACGACCCGTGGGCATCCGACGGCGGCGGTGGCGGCGGTGGCGGCGACGGTTACTCCGACGAGCCCCCGTTCTGAGCTGTCGCCCGTTCCCGTCCACCCGAGTTAACCGAACCATTCACCGACCATCCCCGCCGCGGGCGGGGCTCTGCCAAGGAGCACCACGATGGCCAAACCGCCTATTCGCAAGCCGAAGAAGAAGGTCTGCCTGTTCTGCCAGGAGAAGATCGCCCGCGTGGACTACAAGGACACCGGGCTGCTGCGGAAGTTCATCTCCGACCGCGGCAAGATCCGGGCACGGCGGGTTTCTGGCAACTGCACGCAGCACCAGCGCGACGTCGCCACCGCGATCAAGAACGCGCGCGAGATGGCGCTGCTGCCCTACACGAGCACGGCTCGATAACGAGGGAGGCAGCGCACCGATGAGCGGTACACCGATGAAGCTCATCCTGACCCAGGAGGTCAGCGGCCTGGGTGCCCCCGGCGACGTGGTCGAGGTGGCGGGCGGCTACGGCCGCAACTACCTGGTGCCGCGCGGGCTCGCCATGCGCTGGACCCGGGGGGCGGAGAAGCAGATCGAGCTGATCCAGCGCGCCCGGTCCGCCCGGGAGATCCGAGGGCTCGACGACGCCAGGGAAGCCGCCAACCGGCTCGCGTCGCTCCAGGTACGCCTGTCCACCCGTGCGGGCAGCGGCGGCAGGCTGTTCGGGTCGGTGTCCCCGGCGGACATCGCCGCTGCGGTCAAGGCCGCGGGCGGCCCCGAACTGGACCGGCGCAGGATCGAGATCAAGAACCCGATCAGGACCGTCGGCGCGCACCAGGTGTCGGTCAGGCTGCACCCCGAGGTAACGGCCACGCTGGACGTCGAGGTCGTCGGAGCCTGAGGCCGCCGGGCGTATCAGCCCCCGGCCGGGGAGGCGCCGTCGAGCAGGGCCCGCAGGCCGCGCTCGAACCGCTGGTCTAGCCGGCCGGGGTCGCCGATGGTGCCCGCGGCTGGATCGCGGACCAGCTCGCTCAGCCGCGGGAAAAGGCCGCCGCCCGGTCTTCATCCCGTAGCCGCCGTCGGCGGTGCCGTCCCCACGCCGGCCGCCAGGGCCTATTCCGGTGCCGCCAGGTAGCCTCGCACACGCCTGGCCAGCTCGGGATCGGCCTCGGCCACCATGGCCCAGATCGCGGCCAGGCGAGCCAGCCAGGCCGCCAGGTCGTCCCCCGCCGCGACATCGCCGGACTCCGAAGCCGTGACCCGGCCAGACTCCGCCGCGGCTGCGCTCCCCCCGGCCACCGGGCGGTCAGCCAGCTCCTCGATGGCCCGGCAGATCCGAGCGACCTGTCGGCCCGTTGTCGAACACATGGTCGAATCCTAGAGAGCCGCGCGTCCGGTCACCCATCAAACGGACGCATCCGCGCGCGGGCGGGGCGGCCCTCGCGGCCGGCCGCAACCCGGGCGGCGCGGGGCCGGCCAATAGCGGGTGTATACAAAATCTCAAGTGTGGATAACTTCCCGCCATTGCGGCGGCCGTGCGGCCCCGGACTTTTTCCTGCGCACAACCGGTGGACGGCGTAGTCGCAGGCAGGCATGCCCCCTCGGTCAGCCGTACAGGAATATCCACAGCGTTATCCCCATGCTGCGCACAGTGACGGCGGCGTGTCTGCACAAGTTATCCACAGGTTTGTGCACAGCCCCGCTGGACGTCCGCGAGCGCTGGAGCAAGACTGTCCGAGCCATCCGATAGAACGGATCTGATGGCCCGGGCGGGAAGCTGCGGAATGCGCCGCAATGGGGGAGGTGGCACAGTGAGCGTCGCGGAGATAGCCCCCCGCGGCGAGGAATTCGAGCGGACCCCCCCGCACGACCTCGCCGCGGAGCAGTGCGTCCTCGGCGGGATGCTGATGTCCAAGGACGCCATCTCCGACGTGCTCGAGGTCATCCGGCCCAGCGATCACTACCGCCCGGCGCACCAGATCGTGCACGAGGTCATCCTCGACCTGTACGGCCGGGGCGAGCCAGCCGACGCGGTCACGGTGGCGAACGAGCTGACCAAGCGCGGCGAGATCGCCCGGGTGGGCGGGGCACCGTACCTGCACACGCTCATCGCCTCCGTGCCCACCGCCGCCAACGCCGGCTACTACGCCCGCATCGTTCGGGAGCGGGCGATGCTGCGCCGGCTGGTGGAGGCCGGCACCCGCATCGTCCAGCTCGGGTACTCGGGCGACGGGGAGGCCGACGAGCTCGTTGACCGGGCCGAAGCCGAGGTGTACGGGGTCACCGACCGGCGCGTCAGCGAGGACTACCTGTCGCTGTCGGAGATCATGCCCGGCGCGCTCGACGAGATCGAGGCCATCGGCAGCCGGGGCGGGGCGCTGACCGGGGTGCCGACCGGGTTCGCTGATCTCGACGCGCTGACCAACGGCCTGCACCCCGGTCAGATGGTCGTTATTGCTGCTCGTCCCGCGCTCGGCAAAGCCGTTGGTCTTTCCACCACGCTGCCAACCCCCACTGGCTGGACGACAATGGGCGAGGTCCGGGTCGGCGACTACCTGATCGGCGCGGATGGCCGGCCGACCCGCGTGCTTGCCGCCACCGAGGTCATGCACGGGCGGCCGTGTTACGAGGTGGTGTTCTCCACCGGCGAGGTCATCGTGGCCGACGGCCAGCACCAGTGGCTCACCTGGACCCGTGTGCCGCGCCAGGGCCACGCCGGGGCCGGGCCGCCCGACGTGGTGACCCCGGAAGTGATCACCACGGAGCAGATCGCGGCGACCCTGCGGCAGGCAGCCGGTGGCGGGCGGCCGACCCACGCCGTGCCGACGTGCAGCCCGCTGGAGCTGCCCGAGGCCGACCTGCCCATCCCGCCGTACACGCTGGGGGTCTGGCTCGGTGACCCGAACGCAACGGGAGCGACCCGCACCATAGCGGAGCCGGAAATCGCCATGCGGGCCGAGGCCGAAGGCCACGCGACCCCGGAACTGTCCCTCCCCGGTGCCGGGGAAGGGGAGAGGTGCATTCCCAAGCCCTACCTGCGCGCGAGCGAACGGCAGCGGCGGATGCTGCTGGCCGGAATCCTCGACATTGGCGGGGCCGTGCTCGGCAGCGGGGCCATCCACCTGGCGGTGGCGAGCCCGCAGCTGGCCCGGGACGTCCAGGAGCTGATCCTCGGCCTCGGTTACCAGTGCTCGAGGCCCGCGAAGCACGCCCCGCATCACGGCGACGTAGCGCCGGTCCGCTACCTGGTGCGGTTCCGGGCTGACGAACAGGTGTTCCTGCTCAGCCGCAAGCAACGGCTGCATAAGGAGCGGTCGCGGCATGACGCGCCGCGGGCCCGCTGGCGCCAGATTGTCGACGTCCGCCCGGTGCCATCGCAGCCCGTGCGCTGTGTTCAGGTGGACAGCGCTGACCAGCTCTACCTGGCCGGCACCGGCATGATCCCGACGCACAACTCCACCCTGGCCCTCGACCTGGCCCGCGCGGCTTCGGTCAAGGCCGGCCTCACCTCGGTGATCTTCAGCCTGGAGATGAGCCGCAATGAGATCACCATGCGGCTGCTCTCGGCGGAGGCGCGGGTCCCGCTGCACTCGATGCGCACCGGCCAGATGAGCGAGGACGACTGGACCCGGCTGGCCCGGCGGATGAGCGAGGTAGTGGACGCCCCGATGTTCATCGACGACTCGCCCAACATGTCGATGATGGAGATCCGGGCGAAGTGCCGCCGCCTCAAGCAGCGGCATGACCTACGCCTGGTGATCGTCGACTACCTGCAGCTGATGAGCTCGCCGAAGCGGGTGGAGAACCGGCAGCAGGAGGTCTCGGACCTGTCCCGCTCGCTCAAGCTGCTCGCCAAGGAACTCGACCTCCCGGTCGTCGCGGTCGCCCAGCTCAACCGCGGCCCCGAGCAGCGCTCCGACAAGCGCCCGCTCTTGGCCGATCTGCGCGAATCAGGATCGATCGAGCAGGATTCGGACGTTGTCATACTTTTGCACCGAGAAGACGCATATGAGCCGGAATCCCCACGCGCAGGTGAGGCGGATTTCATCGTGGCTAAGCACCGCAATGGCCCGACTGCCACGGTAACCGTCGCCTTCCAGGGCCATTACAGTCGCTTCTGCGACATGGCCCGTCTATGAATAAATCAA
>CAWCGJ010000032.1:0-75114 GCA_963795055.1 uncultured Actinomycetota bacterium | reverse complement strand
GTCGGGGAACAGGTTGCGGATGGACATGACTTCCTTGCGCGGGTCCTGCAGCGCGGCCACGACGCAGTAGCCGACTGCCCTGGTTTGGTGGTGAGGGTGGCCAGGTCGGCCTTGATCCGCTCCCGCAGGGCCTTGTCGGGGTGGTAGGCGGTCAGGAACGCGACCTCATCCACGATGATCACCACGAACGGCAGCGCAGCCGTGGGCGTGTGATCACGCTGCCTGCCGCCCAGGTGCTCGGCACGATCTTGCATCTCCCTGACGGCCTGGCTCAGCATCGCGGCGATGTCGGCGGGGTCGGCGGCGTACCGGCCGTAAGTGTCGAAGATCTCCCGGCCGTAGGACAGTTCCATCCGCTTAGGATCAGCGCCGAGCAGCCGGACCAGCCCAGACCGCAGGGCAGGGAAGATGGCGCGGATCAGGCCCCAGATGATCGAGGCCTTCCCGGCCCCGGTGGCCCCAGCGATCAGGAGGTGGGTGCCGTGCAGGCGGACCAGCCAGAGCGAGCCGTCTTCGCGGCGGCCGATGGCCAGCGCCTTGAGATCGACATGGATGGGGATGGGCAGGGCGGGGATGATGACGGCTAGGGCGTCGCGGCGGACGAACTCCAGCACCAGCCACCCCGGCCGGGACGACCGGACCCGGCACAGCAGCGCGCCGAACCCGTGCGCCAAGGCCTCGGCGCGGCGGGCGAAGTCCTCGGCGGACTGGCCGGACACGATCCCGGTCAGCACCCAGTCGTATAAGGGGTGGAGGTGATTTTGCCGAGTACCGGCAGCAGCAGCCGCCCCTGGTAGACGGGGGCAAGGCGGCCGATGGTCATCACCGCGGCCCAGTGCCGCTGGTAGTGCCAGCGCCGCCACTTCCCCCGTACCCGGCCGGTGACATGGCGGCGGAACGAGGCCCGCCACTGCCACCACCAGGCCGCCAGCACCGCGACGATGGACGCGGTGAGAATGACCGGGCCGGGCCAGCCGAACTCCCGCCAGGTCAGCACCAGCATCGCGGCGGTCAGGGTGGCCAGCGGGTGCCGGGCCAGGAACGCGACCAAGGCCCTGATGGCCCGGGCCAGCTGCACGATGGTGATCACCCAGCCCGGGGTGTGGTACACCGGGGAGCGCCATACCGGGACCGCGAACGGGTCGGGGTTGTTGACCTGGGCGATCTGATCCCCGGAGAACGCCGACATCTTCACTGCGCCGCCTCCTCGGGGACCGCGGCGTCGCGACGGGCGGCCAGGGTCCGCACGTAGTGCCAGGCGTCGGCCGCCACCTGGTGCGCCTCGGCGGTGTCCAGGTCGGCGGCGACCCGCGACAGCAGGCTGGCCTTGTGCTCGTGGTAGGCGATCTGCTCATCCAGCGACGCGCCGCCACTGATCATCTGGCGGGCCTGGTCGAGCAGGGCGCTGATCTCGCCTGGCGTGACCCGGGCGGGCTGATCGGTCATGATGATGGTTCCTTCCTGAGTGCTGCTCGGGAGTGGAGAAGGTGGGAAGCCCCGGCCGGTGCTGTCATCACTGGCCGGGGCCATGACCCTCACCCCGGATGACGGGTTCGGGTGAGAGAGGCGAGCGCGGGCAGGCCGCGCCAGGAGCGCTCGACCTCGATCGCATACCGAGCGGCCTGGCGGGCCAGGTCGCGGGCGAACCGCACATGCCCGGCCTCCAGGTGCTCGGGCAGGGTCAGGGTCACCAGCAGGCCGGGCCGGACGGCCATGATCGTCAGCAGCGGCGTGTGATCCCGGTAGGCCTCGAACGCCACTGCCGACCGGGGGTCGACCGGCAGGGTCACGGTGGTGACCCTCTTGGCGGGCATCAGGCAACTTCCTTTGCGGCCGGGCGGGCGGCCTTGAGTCCGGTCGCGCGCAGTGAGAATGCCATCCGCGCCGCGCAGCGGCCCCGGCCCTGGCACCGCCCGTTGTCGACGTACGGGGTGACGGTGAGGTTCTCGAACTCCACCGCCTCGAACGCGGTCCGGGTCGGCGGGACCGGCGCCCGTTCGGCCGCGACCTTGACCACCACCTCGCGGGACCGGCCCTCCAGCGCGGAGTCCATGTCCACCACGCGCACATGCCACACCCGCTGGCCGGTGATCTTGTCCACCGCAGGCGTCCGGACCCGGGACACCTCGTCCCAGTCCTGCGCTTCGCTGATCGAGTCCGGCAGCAGGTGACACCCAGCCGGGAACACCTCGGCCATGCCCACCGGCAGCCGCACTCCGTTACCGAGAGCCATGGCTCTCACCTCCTATGTGACTATTTCGTCCGCATCAGCGGACCTCTTCGTCCCCTAGCATCGGACGTATCAGTCCGCTTGTCAAGGACGATTTAGTCCTGGGAGGATGAGCAGGTGGAGATGTCCGAGGTCATCCGTGAACGCCGCAGCGAAACCGGCATGTCGCAGCGCGATCTTGCCGAAGCCGCAGGTGTCGACGTGCGACAGATCCGGCGCTATGAGGCAGGCGAGCAGCAGCCACTACTATCCGTGGCGGTAGCCATCGCCGACGCGCTAGGGATCTCAGTAGGAGAGCTGGCGGGCAAGCCGTCGCACCGGGTCAAGCTGAGCGGGCTGTGGTGGGCGTCATGGCAGACCTTCCGCGACGGCGCCCAGAAGATCGCCGCCCAGCAGGTAGAGATCAAGCAGGAAGGAGACCTGCTCCAGGTCTCCACCGTTACCCGCGGCCTGGCCGTCGAGGAAGGCGGCTACCACTGGAGCGGAGAGCTTCGGCTGTGGGACAACGAAGTGCTGATGGGCTGGTACGCGGCCAACGACGGGTCGATCCGGTCCAAGGGCACGATGTACTTCGTGCTGCACCCGCACGGGCTGAACATGTCCGGGCGGTGGGTCGGCCTCGGCTACGACGGTCGCATCATGACCGGATGGGGCACGATGGGGCAAACACAGGAGGAATCCGAAGAAACCATGCGCAAGCTGATCAGCAGCGAGGGAGTCCCGTACGTCGATGGCTGAACTCTGCGAAGTCGTGATCACCGCCCCCGACCCGGACTGGCTCTACTCGTTCGCCCGATCGCTAGTCGCAGACGGCCTAGCGGCCAGCGCGCACAACTTCACTCCGGTCCGATCGATCTACACCTGGCAAGGCCAGGTCCACGAGCGGACCGAGGGCCGGGTATCCGTTCACACTCGCTGTGCACGGGTAGCCGACATAGTTGCCCGCGCCAAGCGCGAACACCCGTACGAGGTACCCGGCGTATCCGCGAGGCCGATCACGGACGGCAACCCCGACTATCTCAGGTGGATCGAGGCACAGACCGACGCAGCGATCTCTGCATGAGGACACCCCCAAGTCGGCGAGTGACATCCTCGCGGCGAGCGCGGCCACCAGGCCGACACGATTCGCTGGACAGCAGCCCGGCCAGCATCCACGCTTGCATCCACGCTGCGTTGCCGAATTGAGCCGTATATAGATCAAGGCGGCGCCTGCGGCGCCGCTGGCCCGGCGTCAGCGTCGGCCTCCGGCCTTGGGGAGGCCCCGGCCGACGCACACCGGGCCACACTCGCAGGGACGCAGATCAAGAAGACTCGACAGGCACGCAGATCGGCGCACGCACAGCCGTCTTCCTCGCCATCCATTGTCCAGCTCGCGGCCACCGCGTCTAGGGCGCTCCCTACGGTCGCGTCGCACGCGATCGGCTACGCCGAACCCTAGACCCGGCGACCACTCACCAGGATTTGGCGCCTACGAGGAAACGGGAGGAGTAGGAACCAGCTGACCGCGTCCGGCACCCGGGTGAGGGCGGGCCAGGCCGGGATACTCGCGCCCGCGGCTCGTCCGGAAAATTAAGAGCCTGGCGGCTTGCTATAGGTAGATGGTTGATGTATGCCTATGACATGAAGAAGCGGAGCATGCAGGAGCCTACGTTCCTCATCCTGACCGCTCTGGCGGCGGGGCCCCAGCATGGCTACGGGATCATCACCGATGCTGAGCGTATCTCCGGTGGCGTGACCCGGCTGCAGACCGGGACCCTGTACATGGCGCTGGACCGGCTGCATTCGGCCAGGCTGGTCGAGCCGGACCGGGAGGAAGTCGCCGACGGCCGGCTGCGCCGGTACTACCGGCTCACCGACGAGGGCGCGGCGCTGCTGGCGGCCGAGACCGAACGCCGGCGCGCCAGCGCCGCCGTCGCGGCGCAGCGGCTGCGCGCGCGGCTCGCCGGAGGCACCGCGTGAGCGCGGCCGGAACCGGCCAGGCCACCGGGCCGGGAGGGGACATGCCAGCGAGGGACCCGGCCGGGGCGGCCGTCCTGGAACGACGCTACCGGCGCTTGCTGCGCTGCTACCCGCCCACCCACCGCGAGTTCCACCGGGAGGAGATGCTCGGCGTGCTGCTGGCCGCCGCCCGGACCGGACAGCGCGCGCCGGGCCTGCGCCAGGCGGTGAACCTGGCCGCCTGCGGCCTGGTGATCCGGGTACGCCGGATCCCCGGCTGGCTGGCCGCCGACGCCGGGCAGGACGCCCTGGCCGTCGTGAGCCTGATCGCCCCGGCGGTGGTGGTCATCCTCCTCGCCCTGGGACGGGGAGCCATGGATGCAACCGCCGCCGCGAGGGTTCCGTTCTGGACACTGCTCCCGGTCCTGCCCTCTCTGGGGAGTCCGTCGTGGTGCTGGCCTGGCTGGCGGTGGTGCTGCTGGGGCTGACCGGCTGCCGGGGAGCAGCCGCGGTGATCGCGGCCATCTCGCTGACGCTCGCCTGGCTGGCTGTGCTGACCGCGAGCGTGCAGGAGAGCGGTGTCTTGTCCCAAGGGCTTTTCCAGTTCCTGGGCACGGTTGACGTCCCTGTCGTCCTGGCCAGCCTGGCGGCTTGCTCGCTGGCCTTGTCCCCCGGCCCGCTGCGGGGTCTGGCGATCGTGGGGTGGCGGCGAGCCTGCCTCATGATCGCGGGCCTGTCCGCAGGCTTCGGGTTCCCCTCGATCGTTCAGCTGGTGCACCCTGCCGCGCCGTCGGGAGATCTTGCCTTCCGCCTGCTGGGCGTCCTGGCGATCGCGGTCGCGGTAGCCGTCACGCTCGTACCCGGCCCCGTGGGCCGCCGGGTCGCGGGGCTGGTAGCGACCGGGCTCCTGCCCAGTCTCGCCGCCACCGTCCCATCTCGCTTGTACGGCGGCCTGGCGGCCTGGCTCGTCATCCTGCTTGTCGCCGTGCTGGTGTGGCCGGTGGCGATCGTGTCCTGGCTGGGGCGGGTCAGGCGGGCATCGCGCGCGGGGTGACGGGCGCGATCGTGACGCTGATAACGGGGAGGGGATCGCGATGAGCTGGTCATCGCGTCGTGGTGCATCCGCGGCCACCGGGAGGTGCCGGTGACGGCAAAGCCGGGAGACGACACGGCAGCTGCCACGGCTGGCCACGGCCGCCTCCGAGCCTCTGATGCCGACCGCGAGCACGTGCTCGACTTGCTCAAGGCCGCGTTCGTGCAGGGTCTGCTGACCAAGGACGAGTTTGACATGCGGGTGGGCCGAACGTTCGCCTCGCGGACAGACCGGCAGGCCTCCCGATCTGGGTTCCAGCAGGTAGCGCTGGTCGCTGAAACTTCCCTGATAAAGAAGAGGTCGACTCGCGGACGACTGTAGCCAACACTGTTGCCAAACCGCTGGACGGCCTCTGTCACGTGTAGACAAGTCTGGAACATCGGCCCAGAGCGTCGACACGCCTGGACGATCCTGGACGACCTGCCCAGAACTACGGATCAGAAGGTTGGGGGTTCGAGTCCCTCCGAGCGCGCCCAGGTCAGTGGCCCTTTGGAACCATGGCCTTACCCGTTGTGGATCTTTGTGCAGCAGCAAAGTGCAGCAGTACCTAGTGCCGTGCCAGGCATCGTTTGCCTCGGCGCGAATGGCGCAGACCCGGCGATCTGGGGCAGTTCAACTCGGAGCGATACCGTGCGGTTCTGTAGCCTCCGAACTCCAGTCCCCCTAGCGCGGCCGCCGGACTACGACCAGAGTTCAGCCCGGCGCGACCACCAGGCCTCGGCGGCGGTCATCGCGCCTTCGGCCTCGCGGATGCCGTCGCCCACGAGCCCCGCGGTGGCAGCCCAGTGCAGGGGTACAAGGGCTAGAGCCCCGGGGAGCCATCGGTACTCGTCGCGAGTCAACGGTTCCGGAGCCGTGCTTTCGTAGGCGTCGAGCAGTCGTCGCGGCTCGAGCAATTCGCCGCTCGGTGCGACCTGATGCAGGCTGCCCGCGATGTCGTACAGCCGCTCCCTGACCCTCGCGAAATCCAGGTCGAAGGTGGCCCATGAGCCGTCTGACAGTTCTCCCGCGTTGCCCAATTTGTAGTCCCCATGAATCGGAGCGCATGGCAGTTCGACCTCCTTCCGGAGCTTGGAGAGCTCGCCAGTCAGTTGGCGCATCCGATGCACGACCGGCTCGCTGCGGGGTCCGAGCCTGCGGCGTGTGAAGCCGACCGAGTAACGCAGTTGGCCGAAGGTTCTGTGGTCGTCGAGGGGTTCGGGCGGACTGGGCTCCCAGACTGCTTTGAGCGCAGTGTGAACGCGTCCGAGCTCCTCGAATACGCGGACGTAGGAGTCCTCGTCCGCCCGTGGCTGCACGTGATCGATGAACTCCTCAAGCTCAGCCCAACGATCAGCGACCCTCAGGAGGTCGCAGCCGGAAATCGGAATCGGCCGGGCGACGCGGACTTGCGTCGGCTGGAGCCGTTCCCGCAAGCGCCGCAGTCCCGCGACTCGCCCGCGGCGGACCCAGGGCCTGTGAACCCGGAGGACAACCGGCGGCTCAGCGTCTATCCGCAGGTTGAGGTTGAATCCACCGCCGATGTCTGCCCATCCGGCCCCGCGCGCGACGCGGTCGATCAGGGCCGAGACGGCCGGATCATCTGGGCTGGCTCTAGGTCCAAACCAGCGCGGCAAGGCAGGGGGAGAGGTCGAAGCTTCGATTCCGGTCATGGCAATGGCCCGCCAGCGCACCCGACGGAGGGTCCGCCGGCGAACCCATCCTCCTCGACGCGGGTCGATCGTGCCACGCATGTGCCGGTAGGCGACAGGGCGAACGTTGGATGACGCGGCACTAGCTGTCAAACTGCTCTCCCAGCCGACGGAGCGCTTCGCGGGCGGCCTGGTCGGGAACCTCGGTGTAGATCTCCATGGTGACCGCGATCTTGCTGTGGCGGAGTATCCGCATCGCTACCCGAGGGTGCACGTCGAGAGCGGCCAGCAGCGATGCGCAGGTACGGCGCATTCCGTGCGGCGTGATGTAGCGGACCCCGGCAGCAGAGCATCGTGAGGCGAAGTGCCGGGTGAAGTTGCGCGGCTCGTAGGGCCTGCCCTTACGTGGTGATCACCAGGCCGGTGTCGCGCCAGGCCTGCCCGGCATCGTGCCGCCAGTTTGCCTGCCGCTCGGCTTGGAGCTTGAACGCGGCCACGCAGATCGCAGGCAGCGGAAGCGGGGCGTCCGATCCGGGTGTCTTGGTTTCCCGGTGGTGGAGCTGGTTGCCGACGCGCTACAGCTGCCAGCTCACATCGACCTCGGCGGCGTCGAGGTTGACGTTGGCCCAGGGCAGTCCGAGGATTTCGCCCAGGCGCAGGCCGAGGACCAGCATCAGCACGTACCCGGCGTACAGCGGGTCTTTGTCGACCCGCGCTGACTCCAGGAACTGGCATGCCTCCGCGACTGACCATGCTCTGGCCTTGCGGATGCGGCCTGCCGGAAGCCGGACCATGGTGGCGACGTCCCGGCTGATCAGTTCGTCTTCGTTGACCGCATGAGTCAAAGCGGCCCGCAGGGTGGCCCGGATGTCCTTGACTGTCTGTGGCGATACGAACCTGCCCTGAGTCTTTCCCTGAGCCACCTGCCGTGAGCCCTGCCCTGAGCCTGTGATCCGACGACTGATCTGCGACGCATGTCCGCCAGTTGATGCGCGACAGGTTACAGCCGAACCTAGGCAGCCCATCCGCCGAGCGCCTTGCACGAGGTCCGCCGGCAGCGGGATGCGGCCAGCCGCGCAGTCGCACGCGATAAACCCCTGGCGACGTCGGTGGTCATCCCTCGACAATGGCCGACGTGGAGGAAGTCGAGGTCGCCGTCGCCCACAACGAGCGCGCGACCCTGCGCGTCGGTGACGTGTTCCTGAAGATCGACGCTGATCAGAGGCGTACCGACGTCGAGGTCGAGGCGATGGCCATGGCGCCGATCCCCACTCCGGAGGTCTTGTGGCGCAAGCCGCCCGTGCTCGCGCTCGCCGCCCTCCCGGGGACGGCACTCGGCCGCCTCGGCGAGCCGTCGGCCACGTCGCCGGCGGCGTGGGCCGCGGCGGGTGCCGCCGCACGGATGCTGCACGACGCGCCGCTGCCGCCATGGCCCGGCCGGAGCCTCGACGAGATCGCATCGGAACTCGACGGCGAATGCGAGTGGCTCGTCACGAACGACGTCCTTCCCGCCGACCTGGTCACGCGAAACCGCCGGGTTGCCGAGGCTGCGCTCCGGCCGTGGACACCGGTGTTCACGCACGGCGACCTGCAGATCACGCACGTGTTCGTCGACGGTGACAAGATCACTGGCGTGATCGATTGGTCCGAGGCGAGCCAGGGCGATGCCCTGTACGACCTCGCCATCCTGACGCTCGGACACCAGGAGCACCTTGGCGACGTCGTCGCCGGCTACGGCACCGACGTCGACCTCGACGTGATCCGCGCGTGGTGGTCATTGCGAAGCCTGCAGGCGGCCCGCTGGCTGATCAAGCACGGCTTCGACCCATCCTCGCCAGGCTGCGAGTTCGACGTGCTGAGATCCCAGCTGTGAGGCTGCACGAGCAGCGCGCGTTACAGACGCACCGTCATGCAATGTTCGCGCTCGACGTGTCGCAGATCAACCGGCGGACGACCTGTCGCGCATCTACCGACGGAGGACAAACCTGCCCTGAGCCTGCCCTGAGCCTTGTGAGCCGTCGGCTGATGCTTGACGCCGACCCTAGATGTTGTAGTCGATGTGGCCGCTTGCGCTGCGGCGGGTGACCTCCTTGGTGACGGTCCGGGGTTCAGCCCAGGGCCCATAGCCGCACTGTCTTGTCCTGGCTGCCGGTGGCCAGGGTGTGCCCGTCGGGGCTGAACGCCACCGACCAGACGTATTCGGTGTGCCCCAAGAGCGTGGCGGTGACCTGACCGGTGGCCAGATCCCACAGCCGGACAGTGTCAGATGAGGCGGTGGCCAGGATGCGGCTGTCAGGGCTGAAGGCCACCGCGAGGACATAGCCGCCGTGGAGGGTCAGCGTGGCGGTGACCTGACCGGTGGCCAGATCCCACAGGCTCACTGTCTTGTCGCTACTGCCGGTGGCCAGGGTGCGGCCGTCGGGGCTGAACGCCGCCGAATCGATGACGGAAGCGTGACCGGCCAGGGCGGTGACCTGGCCGGTGGCCACGTCCACCAGCTGGATAGTCCGGTCCATGCCCGCACCGCCGGCCAGGGTGTGCCCGCTGGGGTGGAAGACCAGCACCTTGCCGCCGTAGCTGTCCGGAAGGGACGCCAGCGTGGCGGCCTGACCGGTGGCCAGGTCCCACAGCCGGACGGTGGTGGTGGTGGTGGACGTGCGCACCCTCGAGGGGAGCGGGCCGTGCTGCTGCGGCTGCGTTTGGCTGGCGGCCAGGCTGGGGCGGCCGTCGGGGCCCAAGGCCACCGGCAAGCCCTGGCCGTGGTGCTCCAGATGCGTCTCGCTGGTGGCCAGGGTGCGGCCATCGGGGCTGAAGGCCACCGCCTGGACCCGGCCGGTGAAGCCGGTGAGGGCGGTGACCTGCCCGGTGGCGATCGTCCACAGCGACACGGTCCCGTCGGAGTCCGCCGCGGCCACGGTGGAGCCGTCCGGGCTGAAGGCCACCGAGACCACGTCGGCTTCGCCGGTCAAGACCGTGGTCGTCTGCCTGGCAGCCAGGTCCCACAGGCGGACGGTGACATCCCCGCCGCTGGCCAGGGTGCGCCCATCCGGATCGAACGCCACCGACCAGACCCGATCGGTGTGGCCGATCAGGACGACGTCGGTGGTCAAGGTCGCGACCGGCGCGCTAACCCGGGCCCGGGGCACCCGGGCTGCGCCAGCCGTAGCGGTGGTCTCATCGCTGGCCGGTGGGGTGTGCGCGGCACGCTGATCGATGCGGCGCAGGGCCTCGGTGTAGGGGATCTGCTCGGCCGCAGCCAGTTCGCGGGCCGCCTTCTTGCGGGCGTTGCTGCCGTCTTTGGTCACCGGATGCTCGCCTCCTCGCGGTTTCCCACGCTCCGCGGGCGCTAGCCGTGGCCGGGTTGAACGACGTCGAGGCGGGCCCGGAGGGCCTTGACCGGAGTGCTCCCGGCGGCGTGGGCGCGGGGAGCGGCGGGGCGGCGTACGCAGCTAGCCACTTATCACTATAAGAGAATGCGACGATGACCGGGAGAGGCCACATCGCCATGGCCAAGCGGCTGAACGTGTGAAGGTATTGTGTGGCGCCAGGGAGCACCCAAGGTGTGGGCAGCCTGCGAGTCGTGCCCTCTTCAGGTGCCTGCGCCGGAGCAGAGGTAGCCCTAACCTATCCCCCTGCCTGACCGACTGCCCGCGACCGCTACAGCCCTCACCGGCAGCGAAAAGACCTTCAGCGACAGGCCGATAGGAAGACCGAGCGCCGCCAGTTGGACAGGCGCATGACCCTGCCTCCAGGCATGGTGAACGAGCTGGTCAGCTCGCTTGCCAGCGACAGCTGCGGCGATCTCGACGGCCAGGAACCGCGGTAGCGGCACTGTCCGCGACTGGTGCGACTTGGGAGTACCCAGGATGACGCGGCCGCCCACGTCGGAGAAGGCGCGGCGGACATCGACCCGGCGGCGGTCGAAGTCGATGTCGCGGACGCGCAGGGCGGTCAGGGCTAAGTCCCGGCGCGGCCCGAAGCACCAGTACTACCCCCGCCCCAGTGCCGGGCAGATCGGCTCGCTAAGGCCGGTGCGCTGCCTCACGCCCTTGACTTTGTGCAGCAAAGCGAGTTACCTTTGTGGCACAAAGTCAGATCGGAGGGCGTGCCATGAACGGGACACGCGACAACAACGACACCGCAACGGCCGACAACGGCGGCGGATTCGATCCCCGGGAGGCGGCGGCGCTCATTGAGCAGACCCAAGGGCAGACCCGCCGCCAACTGAACCCCAATCCGCCGCTGGTCTACATGATCGCAGCGGTCGTCGTGCTCGCCGCCTACGGCACAATCTGGCTGTCGGTGCGGGGGCAGCACCCCTACACGGGGCCGACGGGGGTGGACGCCGGCGTCGTGTACCCGCTCTTGGCCATCATGATCACCGCGGTCGCCGTCGTGGCCAACCGCGCGCGTGCGGGAGTCGGCGGGAGATCTCAGCGGCAGCGGCGGGCCGAGGCCACCGCTTTGGTGGTGGTGTGGGTCGCCGTGTACGTGTTCCAGGGAGCGCTCTATCACGCCGGGGTCAGCCACGCGATCGCCTATGGCCTGTACCCGGCCGTGGGGCCGCTCATCATCGCCGGGGCGGCCATGGCAGGCATCGCGGCAGCACGGGAAGACCGGCTAAGGCTCGGCATCACGCTCGGGGTCGTCGCCGTCGGCGCCATCAGCGCCTTCGCGGGACCGGTCGGGGTGTGGGCCGCCGCCGGTCTGGGCCTGTTCGCCGTGCTCCTCGGTGCCGCCGCCGCCACCGCCTGGCTGCACGAGCCAGCAGGAGATCTGCTGAACCGCAGGAGGACAGGAGCGTCCAGTGACTGGCCCGGAACACTAGGAGCAGGCTGACAATTTCCCTCAGCCAAGCGGTTCAAGATCCACTACAACACCTGACACGTTCTGAGCAGCAGGCGTACCTGTCTCCGGCGCCTAGGACAACCCGGCACACTCCGGCTGCACGTCCAGCCTTGAGCGCCAGTCACCGCGCCAGTCACCGCGCTGAATTAATCCGTTCTTTGATCAAGCGGCGCCGCTGCGCGGCGCCGGGCCCGGCGCTCCCCGCGCCGGGCTCTGGCCTTGGGGCCCGCCCGGCGCGGGCGCGCCGTCCCAGCGGACGAGCGCCATTTGATCGAAGACGGCTCGATCATTACGCACGCTGGCCGGCAGGCGCGGCCGTCTTCCTCGGCGTTCTGGAGTCGCGGTCCCGGGGTTTGGCAGCTATCGGCCGAGGCACCCGACCGCCTCGCCAGTCAGCTCCAGGAGGAACCGATGACCACCAGGCCCGGCCACCAGGACCAGACCCGCCGCCGATTCCTCCGGCGGAGTTCCGAACCGGCCAGCCCTCTTGCCCATGCGATACGGCTACTTCAATGGTGCGGAAGGATTATTGATAAATTCGATCAGCTTGGCCCAGAACTGCTCGCCGGCAAGCGCATTCGCCTGCTCGCTGCCACCGAGATAGACGTACTGCCCGTTGAAGGCGTAGCCGGAGTAGGAGAGGTACGGCGGCAGCCCAGCATAAGCGTGTCCCGCATCTGGGTAGTAGAGGTTGGTGTAGGGCGCGCGGTCGCCGGAGCCGCGCAGTTCTTGCACGATGGTGCTGGCCGATGCCGCGGAGAGCCAGACACTATCCTGGCCGCCGTCGCTGAGCAGTACAGGGACGCGGATGTTACCGACCGGGATGGCTGCTCCGGTGGTCAGCGGCTTTCCGTGAAACATCCACGCCGCTCCGGTCCCGCCGAAGGCGCCGTCGATAGTCGCGGTGGGGGAGTCCGCCACGACGGCATCGAACAGGTGCGGCTCGTATGAGGCGACCAGCAGCGCCGCCTCCGCACCCCGCGACCCGCCGATCAGCACGACCCGGCGGCCGCGTGCCACGGGCTGTGCGCGCAGCCAGTGGACAGCGCGGGCAAAGTACTCCAGCGGAATGGCGCACAGGCACTGCGAAAGCCCGGGCTCTTTGAAGTAGCCCAGCGCCAGCGCGGGATACCCGGCCATCGCCAGCGCCCCGGCGGTGAGGGTGTCCTCGCCGCCCTCCGAGCCGCCGATAACCACAACGGCCGGGACGCCGGGCGTGATCTTGTCGGGCGTGAACAGCGTGCTGGCAATGCCGTCCCCGCTTACCGTCTGAACGCTGGGCCCGGTCTTGAATGACCACAGGCGGAACAGGGCCGCGGTCGCCTTGACCCGGCCGCCTGCCAGCACCTGCAACCGGACGGTGAAGCCGCTGTTGCCCATGATGAACTGGACTTCCGGATTCCTGGTGAAGGCCGGATGTAGCGACCAGAGCAGCCCTGCGGCATCGGCCACGTGGTAGCTGCCGGAGACCGGCACCGCCGCTGCCAGGTTCAGCGTTCCTGCCGCGGAGGCCCGGAAGTCGGCAGCCGACTCCCACAAGCGGCCCTGAAAGTCGCGGGTCATGGCCTGCAGCGTGACGAGTCCCGCCGGTGAAAGCCCGCTGACGGTGATATGAACCGGGGTGTCGAAGGAAGCAGCGGCGGGACCCGCGTCCAGATGTACCTGCCGCGCAGTAGCCGATCCGCTACTACATCCCCCGCCAAGCAGCACGAACAACACCGCCAGCCCGGCGAAGCGCCAACGCGACCCGCGCACATCCCCCAGCCTCCCACCCCCAAACTGCCGGGCGCCACCCGAGCCTGTCTCGTACTACCGGCGTGGATGATCGCCGGAGGGTGTCCCGGCCCGGGCAGCCGCCGGGCACGTCATGTCGGCTGTATCGCAATGACGGCGGAAAGGCATCGGGTGCGCCATTAGCCCTCCCAGCTCCGGCAGGTGATCAAGCGGCCAGGCATGCCGACTGCTAGGCACAACGGCGCCTACCCTGAGAGGGCCAGACCTGCCTGAACCGAAGGAGTTCAGCGATGGCCGCGCTCCACGACATGCCAGCCGGTACCCAAGAGCAGGTGGCGTGCTACTGCTGCGATGAATCAATCGAGGCCAGCGACATCGTCAGGTTCGACCGGCACCCTCACGATGGCGTGTGCATCGGCTGCGCAGCATGGCTGCACAAGCGCGGTCCGGCCATCGGCCACGAGATCCATCCGCCGTTCCGGCGGCGGCTAACTCGCAAGCGCTTCACGCCAGGCTGACCGGCATCGAGGCAAATGGATGAAGGGTCATCTTAACTAATGTCTCATCATTTCGACACTGCCATTGCCAGGGAAGACCCGCGGCTCAACATCCTTGACTTCTATCTTTTCCGCGGCCAGCCGGGTACCACGGTCATGGCGATGACGGTAAACCCGTGCCGCGTTTCTGCCAGGTCGTCGCGGGCGCCGTCGCGCGCGTCACCGAGCTGGCGGGCTCGGCCGGCGACCCGGCCGCCTACGCTCAGCGGGTGGCGGAGCGCCTGTTCCCGGCCACTTTGCCTTATGTCCTGGATTCGGCGGCCTCGTTCGGTTTCGCAGGCTTCAACGGCCGCGCTCTGACCGACAACGTGGAGAACGTGATGCTCTCGCTGCAGGCCAACACCCCTATCGACCAGGGCGCGGCTGTGGCCAGGGCCAGCATCCTCGGTGAGTTCCCCTATTTCGGCGCGCCGCACCCCGATCCCATCGTCGATTGATCCGCGTTAGCCTCGTGAATCCTGGATCGCGACGGATAGCCGCAGCGATGTCGAGGTGTCGCTGGTGATGACGGCCCGGATACCACCTGGAGGAAGCGCGCCGCCGGGCAGGAGAGGAACAGCAGGCACAGCGGCGGGCGGAGCAAGAAGCCGAGCGCTCGGGCGAAGCCCGCGAAGGCGCCTAGGTGGCCATCAAGAACGGCCCGAGCCCGCCGCGGTTTTAGGAACCTCTGCGGGGCCATTCCATGCCTGGCTGGTGCGCCGAGACTCAATGTCCCCGTCTCAGTAGGCGGGGCAGGCCCAGTTAACTCCACTCCTGATGTCTGCGGCCTCCGCTGGCTCAGCCTGATGCGCATGCGATCGTGCGCGTTCGGCATGGCCGCCGGTCCATGAGCCCGGCGATAGCACCGGGGCGGGTGCAAGCCCGGGCCGACCTGGGCGTCGCCCCAGCGAGAGCCCGCGGCCGCCACCAGCCCGGCGATAGCGCCGGGGGGCGGCCGTCAGTTGATGTCGAACTCGTTGCCCTCGGGGTCTTTCAGCGCGACCGCGTAGTGGTCCACGCCCTCCTCGAGTTCCTCGCTCAGGTCGCTGAGCAGCGTGGCGCCGAGATCACACAGCCGCAGGGCCTCGGCATCCACGCGCTTCTTGCGGGTCTCGATCGGGAGGTCTCGCCCGCCGCTGGCGTGGATGTCGAGGTGGAGCCGGTTGCTGGTGGTCTTGCGGTCGGGCACGACCTGGATCCAGATGCGGGGTCCGGCGCCATCCGGATCGATGATGCAGTCCGTCCCCCGGCCGAGCCAGGACTCGGGCAGTCCGATGTCGCGCCGCCAGTCGTCCCAGGTGGCGAAGCCGGCCGGCGGCGGCTCCAGCACGTAGCCCAGGGCCTCGGCCCAGAAGCGGGCCAGCGGCTCGGGGTGGCCGACGCAGTTGATGACGAGCTGGTATCGGACAGCCATGGGTCTCCTCAAGTCAGGCCGCGGCGTCGCCGGACGGCCCGGCAAGTATGCCGGGGGCCTACGACAGTCCGGCGCGTCCACAGCGGACCGGTCGTGACCGACCGCCGTGGCTGCACGGGCTCAGAAGAGGGCCGCGGGCCGACCGGGACTGGCTCAGGGAGCGGTTCGCCGACTGCGAGATAACCCTGTCCCATGGACGCACCGGCCAGCGCTGGGCCAATGCCCTGGCCGAATCGTTCTTCGCCTCGATCAAAGGCGAGCTGCCCGACCTGCAGCCCTGGCCCACCCGGGCCGCCGCCAGGCGCGCAGTCGTGGAGTACATCGCCTGGTACAACGGCACCCGGCTGCACAGCACCCTCGGCTACCGCGCGGCTGGGTGGGATGACGGTGGCTGAACGTCCGGCCTGGCATCTGCCCGGACCGTGTGCCACATCGCGGGCTGCCAGAAGATGGCCGTCGCCGGATCTGGCCTGCGGTGACCGGGTGCGGTCAATGGGCGGTGACAGGCCCTGAGCGGGGTCAGGCCCGGCGCCTGGCAGATCCTATTCTTCGATGGCGCCGCCGATGCGTCGCAGATGCCGCCGGAAGGTGTATGACGGGTCAGCGGCGCGCCGGGCCAGGTAGTCATCGAAGGCGGTCTGCTGGCGCAGTGCCTGACCCTCCCGGATCCGGCGGGCCTGGTCCCGTTCGGTCTGCCAGATCTGGTGCGCGGTGACCAGCACCTGCCCGGCGCGCTCTGCCGCGACGAACAACACCCCGTCGTCATCGGCGAAGACGATGTCCCCGGCGCTGACCAGGTGCGGCCCGAACCGGGCGCTGACCAGCGCCCCGGGCTCCCGCCCGTCCAGCCGCACCGGCCCGCCCGGGTAGCTGCCGTAGCTGAAGACCGGAAGGCCGATCGCGGCCAGTTCCGGCGTGTCGCGGTGCAGGCCCCACACCACCAGGCCCGCCACCCCGGCGGCCTCAGCCTCCAGTACGGCCAGGTCGCCGACGCAGGCCTCATCCGAGCGGCCGCCGTTGTCGATGACCAGCACATCGCCGGCTTCGGCCCGGCCGAATGCCTCCAGGAACACATCCACACTGCCGTAGTGCCGCACGGGCAGGACCCGCCCAGCGACCCGCTGCCCGGCCACGACCGCCCGGATTCCCGGATCGGCGGCCCGCAGCGGAACACCACAGCGCAAGCAGGCATCAGCCACCAGCGGTGTCGGCAGATCCGCGAACGGCTCTGGCACGGCCACCTCCCCCGCTCTAGTACCCGCTACCGCGAGCGGCGCGCGCGCTCGGGCGGATCCCATGATCCTACCGACGCCCGGACCGCGGCCATCTGCGCCAGCCGGCGGCCACAAGCCACTCCATGTGAGCACCCGATCAGGAAGGCCTGACGAGCTATCCGCCGATCTGGTCGCGGGCGCGCTGAGAGACAAGCCGTGACGGGGGCCGACCATTAACACGCACACAGAACCGGGCGTTCTGCCCGCGGCGCGTGGCGCATCAGACGCGATCACCATGCACGGCGTGCTGGTTAGCCGTAGTACTTCAGGTGCGACCACAACGCGCGCCAGCTAGCTACCGGGCCGGTGCAGACGCCGATCTGGATATCGGTCCAGTCGTTCTGCACATGGTAGGGCGGGTTGAAGGTGGTCAGCAGGCGGCAGCTAGCGAAGTATGGCCGCAGCCGGCTGAGCGCGTCGACGACGAGCACCGTGCGGTCTGAGGCCTGCCCGGGTCCCCACATCCAGTAGGCGTTGTGGCCGGAGAGCACGGGCGGCAGGTGGTAGCCAGCGCCATAGACGGTGAGCGTGGCGGCTTCCGGGTAATACCCGGTGAAGATCGAGGTGGGTGGCTGGCTGGCCCGCACCAGGGCCGCGTCCTGTGCCGCGACCGCGCGGGTGAGCTGTGGCCAGCCGATGGAGTCTCCGACTGAGCTGTGCTGAGAGGTTGCCGGCAAGGTATGCACGGCGCTGGTCGGCAAGATCGGCAGCAGGCCCGGCAGGACCACTGCCATGCCCGCGAGCGTCGCGGATACCACCAGCCAGCGCCGCCAGCGGGCACGGGCGATCCAGCGCTCGGCCCCCAGCGCGCCCGCGGCCAGCACGGCCGGCGCGGTTCCGTCGGCGTAGTACACCTTGCCCGGTATCCAGGCCAGCACGTAGATGAGGATGAGCGTGGCGGCGACGGCGATGAACCGGAGCTCACGGGTCCGCCAGAGCACGACGAAGCCCGCGATGACCAGCGGCGCTATCAGCAGTCCCAGGTAAAGGAGCTGGGCCGGCACGCCGCCGGCGTAATCGGCCGGCGAGATGTTCTCCCGGTGCAGGGCGGCGGACATGGCCAGCTGCGGCCACCCGTTGGTCGCCTGCCAGATGAGGTTCGGCGCCCAGATCACCGCGGCGATGCCGGCGCCGAGCCAGGGCCACCGTGTCCGCAGCACGGGGCGGTGCGCTGAGGCGAGGATGCCGACGGCGAGGCCGATCAGCAGCAGGACCACCAGGTTGTCGGCCTCGAGCCCGATGCCGGCTGCGGCGCCCGCCGCAAGCCACCAGCGCGGCCGGTCCCGTAGGAGCGCCGTACTGACGCACAGCAGGACCGCTGCCCAGGCGAGCAGGTCAAGCGGCGTGGTGTTGCCGATGTGTACGGCGCCGATGATGACGGGAGCGCACGCCGTGGTGAGGGCGGCGAGCGTCCGGCCGAAGCGGCCCGCGCCGAACAGGGCAGCGAGCCGGGCCGCGATGATCACGATGGATCCGCCCGCCAGCGCCGGGATGATCCTGATGGCCGTCGGGCTGACACCGAGTATGCCGGTGATCCGGGTCAGCAGCGGCGCCAGCGGCGGCTGGTCGACGTAGCCGAACGCGAGATGGTGCCCCGCGACGATGAAGTACAGCTCGTCTTGCTGGAAGCCGTACCGGCCGCTCACAGCGAGCTCGACTGCCACGAATATTGCCGCGATCACCCACGCCAGTACCGGCACGCGATCCGACCAGGACGCTGGGGACAGCGGTGCCGGGCCGTCTTCCGTGACAGCCGTCTGAGGACCTGCGGCTTGCGGGCTGCCGTCGCTGCTGCCGGGCTGATTCATCGCGTGCCTCCTGCGGTATGTCCTGCCGGGAAGTCCGCCAGCAGGACGGCGGGCACCGTCCGCCGTGCCGCCCGCGCCCGGGCACGCCGCGGGAACAGCCCGACGTGGGGCGTGGTGGCGATGAAGCCGAACCGCCGCCGGGGCGCCGCAGGCCGCCGGGTAACCACGGTCCCTGCCTTGCCGTAGGTCTTCAGCCCGGCGGCGCGTGCGGCGGGTGACCCGGTGATGTTCTCCCTCGAGGCTGTGGTGATCACTGTCATGGTCTCTCGCCTTAGTCCTTCTCTGCCTGTCGTGCTTCTGGAAGGAGGGCAGCGCAGATGAACTCGGCCACTGTCCGCCGCACGGTTGCGTCGTCGTAGAGGGCGGAATCCCGGCCCTCATGCCGGTGCCAGCCGAACCACGACAGCGACTCGGTGACGATCCTGGCGGCTACCTCGGCATCCGGCATGGACCGCAGCAGCCCGGCCGCCATCCGCCGCTCCAGGTAGCTGCCCAGCTCCTCGAACGACCCGGCCCGGGCGATGTCGAACCATGCGGACTCCAGCTCTGGCATCTCCGCGGCGCACCGCTCGATCACCGCCAGCAACGGCCAGTAGTGCTCGATGAGGGCGTAGCGCTCCGCGACGATTTCCCGCAGTTCCTCGGCCACGTCAGCCGGCTCGTCCTCGGCGAGTGCCGCCCGGATACGGGGCAGCTGCACGTCGCGGAGGCCCGCCTGGATCACCGCGAGGGTCTCCCCCGGGGCCGGAGTGGCCACCGGCAGGGCCGGAGGACGTTCGGCGGACATCCCGAACCAGTGCAGGAAAACCAGGTGGAAGAGCGCTTCCTTCGACTCGACGTAGGTGAACAGGGCGCCCGTCGACATGCCCGCCCTGGCGGCGACGTCGGCGGTCTTGGTCCCGCGGTAGCCAAGGCGCCCGAAATCCTCTGTGGCAACTCGGGCCACTTCCAGCAGGCGCTCACCGACCGTCAGGCGGGGCATGCACTACACTCTAAACTGAGTGAGTCAGTCAGTCAAAGACCGGGCTTCACGCTCGATCCCAGGGTCACTGCCGCGCGTCCCCAGTTCAGGTCGATGCGCAGACCCGCGTCGTCAGACCGCCGCCAAGGCAAGTCCTGCTCTAGCGCGGCGGGTCGCCTTCGATCAGACGTCGCCGGGACGTCACCGTCGCCTATCCGCCTGGCGAAGCATCGCGTCGAGTTCGGGGTCGGGCCCGAACTCCCGTACCTCTTGCGCACAGCGGCAAGCGACCGCGATCTTTGCGGCCCACTCGAGGGCAGCCTCCCGTATGGGCACGTCGACGACGGTGAAGCCTCCACTCAGCTCCTTGGTCTGCGGGTACGGGCCGTCGGCGACCGTCCCGTCGGTGGCCACGATGCTCGGCCTCTGGAATTCCAGTCCGCCGGCGAACAGGTACACGCCGGCGTTCAAGGCATCCTGGACCACCGCGTGTGCGGCCTTGGCCACCTCGGGCATCTCCTCCTCAGGGATATGGTCCATCGCGCCGTCAGGGAACGAGATCAGGTACCGCGTCATCCCATGACTCCCTTGTCCCAGCGGCCTCCTCCGGCCGCCTCTCGCCTCATCTGCGAACGCCTTGCTTCGGATCCGGCACCATTGCCAGAAGGAAATCTCACTGACCTCCGCCGCCCCGGTCCGGCGATCCATCGTCCCGCTCCCGGCCCCATTAGGTCGCTCCTGCGGTCGCGTCGCTCGCGATCGGCTCCGCCGAACCTAGACCCGGCAGCCGCTCGCCAGGGAATCGGCGCCTGCCGGAACGACGGAGGATCCTGACTCAGGCGACGAGCCCGCGTTCCGCGAACGGGCCGAGCAGATCTCGCGGCGGCACACCGACTCGATCACCGAGTCGGTCACCGAGCTGGCCGACCTCGGCCTGGTCAAGACAGCCTCAGCGCGGGTCCGGGTGCATGGCTCGGCGTCGGGTCAGCGTCCGGTAATCCCGGTTTTCCCGTCGAGCAGTTCGCGTGCGATCTCAAAGTGGCCGGAGTGCGTGGCCGTCTCCTCGATCATGTGCAGGACGATCCAGCGGACACTCGTGATCTGGGCGGTGTACTCCGGGTCAGGGTGGAAGTCGAGCCCGCGCGGGGCCGCAGACAGCGGGGTAACGGCGAGAACCTCATCGGACTTCCGGCACACGTCGCGGTAGTCGGCGATGATGTCGGCGCTCGGCCAGTCGCACGTGAAGGCGGCGTTAGGGTCGTACTCGCCTTCTTCCCCCTCTTCCTCGTCTGACGGCGGGTCCTCCGTGCCGCCCGCGGTCACGTGCATGAACCAGTGATACTCGGCGCCGCCGAGGTGAGCGAGCATCCCGGCCACCGTCCAGCCGGACGGCACGACCGGCGTCTGCCAGGCCTCCTCGGGAAGCCCTTCGACGATCTTCAGTACCGCGTCGCGCTGGCGCTGCAGGAAGCCCAGGAGCATGCGCGACTCGTCGTCTTGGTTTACATCGCCCACCGCCCGCGGTGCCGTCAGTGGAGTGGTCTCGGAGTCCGCCATCTATGCCGCCTTCCGGGTTGGTCCGCCGCAATCTTAACGACGGCGGCGGCCCCGGAACTCATCGCGGAACTGAGCGCCGCAGAAGCCGTGGCCGCCGCGCCAAGGTAGGCGTCGTACACACCGGGGACCATGCGAACAGAAGCTGGCACCGCTTGGCCGCGAAACGGCACTGGACGATCGAGTGAGATCAGGGCGGCTCGCCGAACGGTACGAACGAGCCCGGATGCCGTGCGGGACCTAGAAGGGTGACCAGCGGGGACAACCGGACTAACATCTGGGCAGTTCAAGGGGGCAGTCATGGGATTCTATGAAAGACAGGTCCTGCCGCGGGTCCTCAACGTCGCGTGCGGCTCCAAGACGGTCGAGCCGCTGCGCCGCCGGGTCTGTGACGGCCTGGCGGGAGATGTGGTCGAGATCGGCTTCGGCTCGGGCCTCAACGTCCCGTTCTACCCGGCAGCTGTCACCCGGGTCGCCGCGGTCGAGCCCTCCGGCCTGGGCTGGCAGCTGGCGGGCCAGCGCCTGAAGGCAGCCAGTGTTCCGGTGCAGCGCTCCGGCTTGGATGGCCAGTCGCTGCCCTTCGAGGACGACAGCTACGACGCCGCCTTGTCTACCTGGACGCTGTGTACTATCCCCGACGCGGCGGCGGCCCTGCGCGAGGTGCGGCGGGTTCTCAAGCCCGGGGGGACGCTGCACTTCCTGGAGCACGGCCTGGCGCCCGACGAGAATGTGCGCCGCTGGCAACGGCGTCTCAATCCAGTGCAGCAGCGCGTGTTCGGTGGTTGCAACTTCACCAGGTCCATCGTTGACCTGCTGACCGGCGCGGGCTTTACTATCAGCGAACTCGACGTCTTCTATCAGAAGGCTACGCCGAAATTCGCGGGAGCCGACTCCCTCGGCACTGCCGTATCGCCCTAGCATGAGCGCGGGACGGCGGCCGTGCTCGATACGAGGAGCATTCGCAGGTAGTCACGGTCGGCTGGGGCCAGGGCATCAAGATCCTTCCAGGTCAGGGCGACGCGCGGGCATCAGATGAATTCCGCGCGGTACTCGTGAAGGAACTCGGCCACCGGGCGCGGGGGGCGGCCGGTGATCTGCTGGAAGGTGTCGGTGGTGTAGTCGTTCTCGCCGGCGAGGATCGCCCACTCGCGCGTGATGAGCAGCTCAGCGGTCCCCGCCGGTACCCCGGCGCCGGTGAGGCGCTGGAGGAACTGCCGTTCGGCCGCGACCCGGAAGGTGACGGGCTCGCCGAGTTCGGCCGATAGCAGTTCGAGCGCCTCCGGCCACGACATGGGGACCGGTCCGGTCAGGTCGTGGTGCGCGTTCCAGAGCGCCGGGTCGGTGAGCACGTGCAGCCCGGCCTCGGCCGCGTCGCGATGGTCGATCAAAGCCATGCGGCCGGTGCCGGCCAGGCCGGTCCATGTCCGCGAGGCACGCACCTCGCGCGCTGCGGCGAGCAAAGACGCCGAGAAGATCGCGGGGCGGATCGTCGAGTACGGCACTGCGGTCGAGGCAGCGAACTGGTCGATGCTGTAGTGGGCTCGCTGGTTGATCCCCAGGGAGTCCGCCGAGGCGTTGAGCACCGAGAGGCGGGTGACCTGCTCGATCGAGGAGATTCCGGCGGCGGCGTTGATCGCGATCCGCTGCAGGACGCCCTCGATCCCGGTTGATCCCATCGCCATGAACACCGTGCGGACCCCGTCAAATGCCTCGGTAAGGTCACGCGGGTCGTCCAGGCGGGTGGGGCGGATGTGCAGCCCGCCGGGTTCGCCGAAGGCCCGGCGGGCTTTGCCCGGGTCGCGGACGAGCGCGGCGACCGCATCGCCGCGCGCGAGCAGGCCGCGGACGATCTGGCTGCCGACGCGGCCGGTGGCGCCGATCACTGCGGTGGTCATCGTGTCTCCTTCCGGTAAGGCTCGATCCGTTCGAGGACGTGCGCAGCAGAATGATGGCGCGTCAGGGCTGACGGGAAGCACGAGCGCTGGCGGCGCGTAGGGTCCGGGTATGCCCGGTGCGGAGGAGCCACCGCCGTATGCGGTGCTGGCCGTGCCGGGGCCGCGGCCGTTGCGTTCATCAGGACAGACCGTGCGATCGTCCGGGAAGTAATCGGTCCGCGTGCCACTGCCGTGCCAGAACCCACTGGCCCGGAAGAGTAATCACGGGCACAGCCAAACGTAAGGCGGCCCGCGCGAACCCAGGTCAGATGATCGTGCGATACGACCGGATGACCCGATGATCATGGCCGCTCGGCGGCGTTCCCCGTCTTCTGGTCCACAGCGTCGGCGACCGCGAGAGCAACGTCGCTGGAGAGGAAGGCCAGCGATGCGGCCGCCACATCTGGCGAGACGACGACGGTCAGCTGATCGCCATGCAGGACCGCGCGTACGTCCTCTGCTTGCTGGCGAGCGTCAACTTCAACGTTCAGGTCGAGCACGGTGCTGTCTCCGTCCGGTAGATCGCGCTAGGGCATCGCACGCCGGTCACCTCGTTTGTTACCTCGTTGCGTTGCCGAATAAATCCTTACTTATGATCAAGCGGCGTCAGCGCCGGGCCCGGCATCAGCGGCGGGCTCAGCGTTGGGGACGCCCGCCCGGCGCACGCCGGGCCATGCGCGCCGGGATCGCAGAATAAAGGTGGCTCATCGTCACGCAGGCAGGGTGGCTGGGTGATGCCGTCTTCCTCGCCGCCCGATTGTCCAGTTGAGCAGGAGGCGATCAGGCGGGGCCCGGACTCATCTGAGGCTTTTGGCGTCTCCTGCCAGGAGTGGGAAGAAGTGACCGCCGATCTGCCTGAGGACGCTGACGATGAGCCGGGGCGGAAGGTCAGCGGCCGGGTCGTTGAGTTCGGCCGGGAGCTGCACTCCCATCTGCTGGGCTCTGGCGATGAGGGCAGGTCCGATGCCCATGCCCAAGGTGCTCAGGCCCTGGCCCACCACCTCGGGGTCCATTGTCCAATCGGGCACCGGATGCGCGGTGATGGCCGCCCAGGTTCCCGGGTCGCGGGGCGTGGCGCGAGAGAAGACATGGTCGAAGGTGCGGGCCGAGGCGTCCCGCTGCGTGAACGCCTCACCCAGTCCCCAGGTCTTCCGCAGCGTGGCGATCAAGGAGGTGTGGCGGTACTCCTCGTTGTACACCGACCCCGGCTCGACCCACGGCGACACGATGACGGCCGGTACCCGGTACCCGGAGCGGTCGAAGGTGAAGCCGAGCTCACCGGGCGGCGCGGACGGGTCCGGCGGCGGGACCGGCCCCGGGGGCACGTGATCGTAGGTGCCTCCGGGCTCGTCCCACCCGATCAGCAGGGGCGTGTTCCACACGTTGGCGCCGGTGCCGGAGGTGGCGGACCGGTAGGCGCGGTACACACGCTCCAGGAAGGCCTCACCCGACAGCATCGCGGACGGGCTGTCCATCGCCAGGTCCACGGTGTCGGAGAACGAGCGGCCGAAGGCGGGGTGGTAGTCGCCGTGGCCGGACAGCATGTTCGGCTCGATGAGCGAGAAGTCCGGCAGCGTGCCCGCGGCGGCGTCGGTCTCGAACTCGGCGAAGGGCACGAAGTGGGTGGCCAGCCGGTCCCTCAGCCGGGGGAAGTGGATCACCCCGGTGAACGAGACCGGCATCGGCTCCATGACGTAGACCTTCCAGGTCCTGCCGCAGGCCTCCAGCCGGTCGAAGAGCGTCTCGGCGTCGTTCTTGGTGAACCACTTTCGCATCGGGCTGTTCACGACCAGTCCCGACGAGGTGGCCGCCGTCCAGAACGACCGGTTCATGAAGGTCTGGGACGGAACTTCGCAGAACCAGTGGTCAAACACCCCGAAATCGCGGGCGATGCCATTGAGCACCGGCAGCTGCTCCGGGGTGCAGCCGGTCATGATGTGGGCGTACTCCTCATAGGTGGGCTGGCGGCCGGTCTCCCCGGTGAAGGTCGAGATGTAGTCGGTGACGAACCCGTCCATCGTGGGTACCGCCCCCGGTGGCGGCGCATTCCACGGAGCCGCCGCACCCTCGCCGATCTTGAACCGGTTGTGGCCGTCGAGAATGTTGAACAGCTGGGTGTTGGTGTGGAAGTACTCCTCACCCGAGTCCGGGTTCGGCGAATCCATGTCGGTGGCCACGGTGTAGGGAACCACCTTGCGCTCAGCGCCGTGCTCGGCCCACCCGGGAATCGGGTTGCTCAGGTCCTTGCCGATGACCCCGTCGAAGTTCTTGCCATCCCCGGGGCCGTACAGGTGTCCCAGCACATTGTCCAGCGACCGGTTCTCGAACAGGACCACCACGATGTGATCCAGCGCATGGGACCTATCCACTGCGGGCATCAGCCATCACTCCTTGCTCCACCGGTCGTGACCGCGGCCAGTTCCCGGCACCAGCAGCGTTCATCAGCTCGCGGTCCATCAGCGGCCACCAGTTTAGGGATCTTGCCATCGAACGGGGACAAGCCCAGCGGGCCAGGCCAAGCCGGTCAAGATCGTTCGGCGGGGCGCGGCATCTTGACCGGCTTCGCCCAGGCAGGCAGAGCCCTGCCTCGGAACCCCCGGGCGTGAGCGTCCCGTTCGCCGCGGGCAAAGGACGGCCCCGGCTGCGGGCTGGGACCAATCGCGGTCTGGGCTGCCGAGGATGCCATGGATGAGGTCACGCCCGTTACGAAAGGTGTCCGGTCGGGCGGCGCGGACTCGACGTCTTGGGTGAAAGATGCCGCTGGGGCGTCTGAGAGAAAGGACACGTCGATGAAGTACATGATCTTGATTTTCGCTTCGCAGCAGGACTACCAGGCGATGACCGGACAGGCTGCGGGCCAGCCGGCGTGGACGCAGGAGGACTACGCCGCACTGGGTACGTTCATGCACGCGTTCAACGAGGACCTGCTCGACTCGGGCGAGCTGGTGGAGACCAGGGGCCTGAGCACGCCCGTGCACTCCAGGCGGGTTCGGCTTCAAGAAGGCGTGCCGGTGGTGACCGACGGTCCCTACGCCGAGTCCGAGGAGGTGCTCGCCGGGTACTGGGTGGTCGACTGCGCGAGCTTTGACCGGGCGACCGAGATCGCGTCCCGGCTGACCAGCTGCCCCGGCCCTGACCAGGTGCGGGCGCGGGCTTACGCGGACGTGCGTCCGATCGACGAGCACCAGCCCGACTTCGAAGGCTGAGCTGAGGCGGGCCGCGATGGTCAGTGTCGAGGTGGAGGACCTGCTGCGTCGTCTGACGCCGCAGGTCCTCGGCGCGGTGGTACGCCGCTACGGGCACTTCGACCTCGCCGAGGACGCTACCCAGGAGGCGCTGCTGGCAGCGGCGACGCAGTGGCCCCGGGACGGGCTACCGCACGACCCCAAGGCGTGGCTGGTCACCGTCGCCGCGCGGCGATTGACCGATCTGTTGCGCTCCGAGCAGGCCCGCCGCCGACGCGAGGAGATCGTCGCCCGGTGGGCCCTCCCCGAGATCGAGGAGCCTCGAGCGGACCAGGACCGCCCAGCGGATGGGGACGACACGCTGGTCCTGCTGTTCATGTGCTGCCATCGATCGCTGTCGGTGGCGTCCCAGATCGCTTTGACGCTGCGGGCGGTCGGGGGCCTGAGCGTCACCGAGATCGCCCGTGCCCTGTTGACCTCCGAGCCGACCATAACCCGACGTATCACCCGGGCTAAGCAGTCGATCAAGGCCAGCGGGGTGCCCTTCGCCCTGCCCGCCGGTGACGCCAGCCGCCTGGATACGGTGCTGCGGGTCCTGTACCTGATCTTCAACGAGGGATACGCCAGCACCGCCGGCACCCACCTGCTCCGGGTGGACCTGACCGATGAGGCCATCCGCCTCACCAGAATGCTGCACACGATCCTGCCCGACGACGGTGAGGTGAACGGGCTGCTGGCGCTGATGCTCCTGGTCCACGCCCGGCATCGGGCACGCACCGGCGCCGACGGGTTGCTGATCCCGATGGCCGAGCAAGACCGCAGCCTGTGGGACCGGGCCGCGATCGAGGAGGGCGTCGCGCTGATCACGGCCGCACTGCCACGGGGGCCAACCGGGCCGTACCAGCTCCAGGCGGCGATCGCTGCCGTCCACGACGAAGCCGACAGCGCCCAGACGACGGATTGGGCGCAGATCGCCGCGCTCTACGGAGTGCTGCTTCGGCTGGACGACAACCCGGTCGTCGCCCTCAACCACGCCGTCGCCGTCAGCATGATCGCGGGTCCGCGCGTCGGCCTCACCCTGCTCCAGGGGCTGGAGACCGACAGCAGGATGCGGACCAGTCGGCGCTTCCATGCCGTACGTGCCCACCTCCTTGAGCAGAGCGGCGACCAGGCGGCCGCTCTGGCCGCATACCAGACCGCCGCCCGGTACGCCACCAACACCCAGCAGCAGCGCTACCTCCATCAACAGATCACCCGGCTGCAGAACCCGACCTGACCCAGCCACAGCCCCAGCCCGCGGGGGGCGCGTCAAGACCGCTCCCTGCGGTGGCGTCGCAGGCGATGGCTTCGACCAGCCGGGGACTCGCCACTCGCACGCCAGGTAGCGGCGCCTGCCTCGGGAGACAGCACCCTAGCCAAGGTGACGGCGGAGGAAGTGGACCTCGTGCCACAGCAAGTTCTCGTCGGCGGTTTCGTCACTGACTCGGTGCGTGGCACCGGTCAGCGGCAGTACCTCGTGCGGCCGCCCGGCGGCGAGCAAAGCGGCGGACAGGCGCAACGTGTTGGCCGGGAACACGTTGTCGTCCGCCAGCCCGTGGATCAGCAGCAGTGGGCGGGTCAAGTTCGGCGCCTCGTGCAGCAGTGACTTCGCCTCGTACCGCTCGGGGTACCGGTCTGGGTGGCCGTAGAACCGTTCCCGCCAGTGGGTGTCGTACAGCCGCAGGTCGGTGGGTGCGGCCCCGGCCACCGCGGCGTGGAAGACGTCCGGACGGCGCAGCACGGCCAGCGCCGCGAGCGCACCGCCGAACGACCAGCCGCGGATGCCGACCCGGCCAAGATCGAGCTCGAGGTGGCTGCGGGCGGCCTCGGTCAGCGCCGCGACCTGGTCTTCCAGCGCAGGCCCGAGCACGTCGCCGTAGACCTCGCGCTCCCAGACCGGGCCGCGCCCGGGAGTTCCGCGGCCGTCAGCGACGAGCACCGCGAAACCCTGCTCCGCGAACCACTGCGAGGTCAGCTGCAGCCACCCTTGCATGGCGGTGACCTTCTGGCCGGCTGGCCCGCCGTACGGATCAAGCAGAACCGGCAGTTTCCCGCCCTCCGGCCGGTGCCAGGACGGCAAGAACAGCTCGGCCCGCAGCTCCCGGGGCCCCAGCACCAGTGGGGTCGCGTGCACTTCCAGCACCGGCCGCTGGGCCAGGGACTCGATCATCACATCCGGATGCCCCGGGCGCTCCACCGTGAACCGGCTGCCCGGCCGGTCCGGGGTGCGTGCGGCGTGGACGAGCGTGCCGCCGCGGCGGACCCCCGAGTGAACGCCGGGTTCGGCGGTGAGCCTGCGGGCGCCGTCGCTGGAGCAGTAGCTCCACAGGTCGACTTGGGTCGGGTCGGTGGACGCGGTGAACAGCACCTCGTCGCGGTCCACGCCGAGCACTTCCCGCAACTGGAGGCCCGGCGGGGTGACGGTCTCGCCGCCGACCGTCAGATGGCGGGTCCCGCCCAGGTCGGCGTGCCCGATCAGGGATCCGTCGCCGGTGCGCGCGGGCAGCCCGCGAACCAGCTGAACCCAGTACTTGTCGCGCTGCTCGGCCAGGACCCGGGTCGTGCCGTCGGCCGGGTCGATGCCGAGCACCCGCACGGTGCGCTGGTCGCGGGACTCCACGGCGGCGAAGGGGCCGTGGTCGTCCCAACCGGCGGCGGGCACGTACTCGAAGGCCTCGATGTCCCACTGCACCTGGGTCCGTGTGCCATCGAGTCCGATGATCCACAATGTGACCTCGGCGTTGGCGGTCCCCGCCACCGGATAGCGCACGGCCCGCGGCGGCTGCGCGGGCTCGGCCGGGTCCGAGATGTACCAGCGCTCGACCGCGGCGGTGTCCACCCGTGCCACCAGCAGCCTGGTTCCATCCGGTGCCCACCAGTAGCCGCGGTGGCGGCCCATGGATTCGGAGGCGACGTGCTCGGCGAGGCCGAAGCTGACATCCGGTCCGCTGGGTTCGGCGATGGCGCGGTCCGCCGACCCGTCCGCCTCGGCCACCCGCAGCGCGCCGCCGCAGGCATAGCCGATCCGCTGTCCCGTCGGATCGGGCCGCGGGTCCACCACCGCCCCCGCCGTGGTCAGCCGCCGCGAGAGCCCGTTGGCGATCTGCACCGTCCACAGGTCGCCCGACAGCGCGAAGACCGCCAGCCCGGCAGCCTCGTCGGCGGCGTAGGAGACGATGCCGGAGCCCTCATCGCGGGCCCGCTCCCGCCGGGTTCGTTCCGCCTCGGACAGGCGTTCGGCGGCCCCGCCCGTCAGGCCGTCCGGGTCGGCGAGCAGGCGCTCTCGGCCATCGCGAACGTCAAGCGCCCACAGGCAGGTGACCGGGTCATCCCCCGCCCTGCTGCGGAGGAACAGCACGGTGCCGCCGTCCGCGGCGAGGGTGAAATGGTCTGGTGCTCCGAGGCGGAAGCGGCGGGTCCGCGCCAGCTGGCGGGGGAGGGACGAAGAGGGCATGCCCACACCGTGCCACACGGCGGGTGTCAAGGGGTGTTGCCACGTCCTTGCCGCCGGCCAGCCGACATCCCGGGTCACCGCCGGACTTGGTGGCCGGCCGCCTGCAGCATCTAGCACCGCGGTCTCTCGTGCCCGCGCGGCTCCCGCTCAAGGCAACCCAGGGAGATTGTGTCGCGCACCGATCGCTAGCCGGGCGTCCCGTCGCGCTCGCTTCTTAGGGCGAGGCCCTGGAGCTGCCGTGCGTGTACGCCGGGCAGGAAATCCTTGCCGTACGCCGATGGGCCGAGCCGCGGGTCGCCTGGAACGCCGGCGTCACGCAAGGCATGCACGTACGCGCGATCCTGGTCGATCCGTGCGTGTACCTGATCAGCCCCGCCGATGGACCCGTGGCCGGGGACGAGGACATCCACGTCGTCCGCCGCGCCCTCGAGCAGCCGCAGCGCGGCGAGGTAGTCCTCGATCGGGTCCGCGGTGTCGTCCAGGTCGAGCATCGGAATCAAGACATCAGAGAGCATGTCGCCGGCGACGAGAACCCCGCGTTCCTCGATCAGCAGCGCCGCATGGCCCGGGGCATGCGCTTGATGCTCGATAATCCGGACTTGCGGGCCATCCCAGGGAATCCGCGCCATCTCGGCGGGCAGGCCGGTAATGAGGCCAAACAGGTCCCACGATATCTGCCCGGCGATGTCCGGCGGTATCCACTCGGCGATGCGGGCCTTCCAACCCGCGTCCGACAGCTCATCTCGGACAGCGGCTGCGCAGCGGGCCGTGCCGTAACGGGGCGCCGCGCCGAGCCCGGCGTGCCAGAGCAGGTGATCCCAATGCGGATGCGTAGAAAACCCGGCCACAACGGGCTGCCCCAACTCGCGAAGGTCGTTCGCGAGGGCGGCCATTTCGTAGTCGTGCACCCCGGGGTCGATGAGCAACACGCCAGCCCGGCCTGGCACGACAACGGCGTTGCTCTGGCAGAACTCGCTCTCGTGGATCAGCACACCCTCCGCGACCTGCCTCAGCACGGGGCTCCTTCCGCCTGTGGTTGGCAACGCTTGTCGAGACGGTGGGTCAGGGTTCGAATCCTCAGCCGGTCTCTAGCCTGAAGATCTCCGCGTCCCGGACCGGAAGCGAAGCGTGCGACTGCACGATCACCCACTGCCCATGTTCGCGGACCAGGACACCGGACATCCGTACCGGGCGCTCAGCACCGCTCTGATTGATGATGCGCCCAAGGCCCTCGGCCCACGCAACGCCGCCCTGAAGGTGAACGTCGAAGTGGTCGGCCACCAGCCGAAGACCGTCACCGGGCACTGCCGTGACGGCCTGGGCGGCCTCCGTGCTGGTCTCCCACTTAATCCCGTCGGTGGCCATATGAGCAGCCTCAGGACGGTCGGAGAGCGTGTCGAGCACCCGCCCCACATTGCCCAGTTCCTGGGCATCGAGCATCTCGTAGATAACCGCGAGGACGTGCCGCTCTTCCTCAGCTGCTCCCATGGCGGCCACCCCCTCAGATTGCCCTCATCTGTAGTGTCGCGCCCCTGGCGGGCGCCGGGCAATGGATCTTCGGTCACTCCTAGGGGTAGCCAACACGGGAACCACCCGGCGAAGGACAGCCGCAGGCTGCCGCCGGGCATGGTGAACACGGTCGTCGGGTTTCTTGCCGGTGAGGATCAGCTCCCCGGACCCGCTGCTTGACTGGGAGGTCCTGACATGACCAGTAAGTTCACCGAACTTGCGATCGACTGCGCCGATCCGAGCGGTCTCGCCGGCTTCTGGTGCTCGGTCCTTGACTACGAGGTGCAAGACGAAGACGACGGAATTGTCACAATTGGCTCCCCTGCGGTGCCTGAAGGCAGGAACCACCTCGGCCCAGTGCCACCGACGCTGACCTTCGCGCGCGTGTCCGAGGGCAAGAACGTCAAGAACAGGCTCCACCTCGACGTCAACCCCACCGACAGGGAGCAAGACGAAGAGGTCCGTCGCCTGCTCGACCTGGGTGCCCGGCACGCCGACGTCGGCCAGGGCCCCGACGTGAGCTGGGTGGTGATGGCCGACCCAGAGGGCAACGAGTTCTGCGTCCTTGCGGACCGCTGCCCCTGACTTGCCATCTACACCCGTTCGATCTTCTGGGGCCGCTGTCTTCGCTATAGGGTCGCTTGAAGGTGTACACCGTGAGCAGCCGGGACGCTTCCCAGTATCGGGGCCCGGCTGATGCCGGCACAGAACCAACCGGACACCGGCGAAGAGCCCGCCGGCAGCTGACAGCCGGGCGCGGCCAGAAGGGCTGCCGCCGGGCGGCCGCCACGGCGGCGGCGATCTTCCCGGCGTCAGCGGCGACTCTGCGGGGTCCCAGGGAAGACCTGCAACCAGCGGGAAGGGTCGCTGGTCGCCGGGATGATTGAGTGGTCACTACAGGAAAGGAGCGCCCAGATGGCGACCTACCGGATGGTCTACGGAGACGATGAGTCGGTGGTCCAGGAGACGCTTACCGACATCGACGAGGTCGAACGGGAAGACGGCTGGGTGGTGCTGTTCCGCGGCAAGGATGCGATCTTGCGTGTGCAGGAGGCGCACGTGCAATCCATGGAGCGGCTGGACGCGTAACTGACCGTCTCTACCGTGGCACTGTTGAGGGCTTGAGTCCCTCCGAGCGCGCCCGGGTCAGCGGCGACCGTGCCGGCGTCCGAGGTGGCGGGTGGCGCTTGTTACGATCCCGAACAGCCGCATTGTCAGGACTCCGCCACTGCCATCGCAGGAGATCACAGTGAATATCACTCTTCCCGAACTGAAGGCCGGCGACCAGGACAAGCCGCAGGACCGGATGGTGCACCGGCTGCAGGGTCTCCTCACTGCGCTGGGGAGCCCGGTCACGATCGACGGCATCTTCGGCCCGAACACGGAGACCGCGGTCAAGGCCCAGCAGCGCGCCTTCAAGCTGACCCAGACTGGAGTGGTCGACGACAACACCTGGACCGTGCTGATCGAGGGCTAGAACCGAACGGCAGGAAGGGCGGCGGCAGCAGGCCGTCTCTACAGCGGCCCTGGGCCCCGGCATTAGCACCCGCCAGGCCCGTGCGAGCGGCGCCGGCTGGCTAGCCGATGTTGGCGCCGGTCCTCATAGGCTTAGCGCTGGCCGGCTTGTCGCGCCGCTCGCTCAAGCTGGTCGCGATAGTTCTGCCACCCCTTCGCGTCACGTATCCGCAGGTTATCGGCATCGGCTTGCAGTCCCGCGGTCCCGTCGATGAGCTCGCGGACGATGTCGGCCTGCCCGGTGTGACGGTTGGTCTCAGCGAGGACGTGCACCAGAATCAGGTGTAGCGTCACCTCCTGCCGACCGGCTGGCCACCAGGGCACGTGGCCGACCGCATCCAGTCCCAGCGCCTCGATCGCCTGGTCGGCGTGCGCCCAGGCCTGCCGGTACATCCCGACGATCTGATCGCGGGACTCGTCGGCCGTGGCCCAAAGGTCCGCGTTGTTTCTGGCATCGTCGGCCGACCAGGGCCGTTCGCGGGGCGGGCGCCCGAAAGCATCCCCGAAGTACCACAGCTCGACACCGGCCAGGTGCTTGACCAGGCCCAGCAGGTTGGTGCCGGTCGGCGTCAGCGGGCGACGGATGTCGTACTCGGCCAGCCCGTCGAGCTTCCACAGCAGAGCTTCCCGGGCGGCCTGCAAATAACGGTGCAGGTCGGCTTTGGCGTCCACTCCCACCATGCGGGGAGTCTGCCACACCGTCCAGACAGCCATAACGAGCCGGTGAGCACCGTCAGCGGCCTGCGGCGGGAGCCGGCGGCCGCGTCTATGCCGCCGGCCGGTATCGCTGGAAGAACGTGGTGCAGGCCGGGCGCCAGAGCTGCCATACCGCGGCGAGGCCGGTCAGCCAGGTCAGCATGGCCCAGAACACCTGCCCGGCGCTAGGCAGGCCGGCCAGCTCCAGCGTCGCCAGGCCGAACAGCACCGTGGACAGGATGCGAGCCCAGTTCCTGCCCTGCCCGACCGCCCGCGCCAGCCACAGCCACAGGGCGATCACGACCAGGCCGCCCACCATCAACACCATCACGATGAGCGGACGCAGGTGGATCAGCCGGGCCGCGGTGAGGCTGTGGCCCAGCCATCGCCCGCGGGCGGCGGCCTGGACGTCGCCGATGGCAATGGTCAGCCAGACGATCAGGGTGACGGCGCTGACGACGGCGCCCGTGTACATGAGCTTGACCGCGGTCAGCACCGGCGCGGGAGCAGGAGGCCGCAGCGGACCGGTCGGCTGGCCGCTGGACGGGTGGGGCTGGTACATGGCGATCTCTCCTCGTTGCGCCTGCCGAGGGTGCTCGGAAGGTTACATCCGTTATCCGCAACCGGCGCCACATGAGTTCACGGCCACCGCTCGGCACGGCGCCGCCGCAGCCCGAAGCCGCCTGGACCCTCGTGCTGCGCCCCGCCCGAACAGCTCGCCGAGGCAGGTAACTCCGCATCAGGGGCGGCGGCGTGGCCGGAGCCGACTGGGTTTAGCCTGGTAGTAGGAGCTTGTGCCTGCGCTGGGAGGTCCGGATGCTGGGCAAGATTCGGGTTTACTGGCGGCGGCCCGGCGCGGGGGGCGTGCGGCCGTGGGCGCCGTCCTGGCATGGGGGGTCGGCATGATCGCCTTGGTATCGCATGAGGCCATCGGCGGACCGGTCGTCTATGCCGGGAACCTGCTCGTCATCATCGGGGGCTATCTCACTAGCCTGGTCATCTTGGTGGTCTTCGGCATCTGGGGGTTTCGTCTGGGCGCGCAAGGCTCCGGCGGTAACCCGCCCGGCGGCGGCCCGAAGCGGCCCGAGCCAATCTCGCCGCCGTCGGGAGGCCGGGAACTGGATGGCGGGCACCTGCCCTCGGGCCCGGACCTGAGCAGGGTCTTCGAGCTTCCCGGCTGGGAGGAGCCGGTGCCGGAACCCGAGCGTGAACTCGTCGCGCCGGGACCCCGCGGCTGACCCCAGGCGCGGGCCAGTGCGCCGATACCGGCGGTACTCGGCTAGTCGCGAAAGAGGCAGAAAGGATGCCCCGCCGGGTCGATCATCACCCGGACATTCTCCTGCGGCTGATACTCGGCCAGGACCGCGCCGGCCTCAGTGGCCCAGGCGACGGCCGCGCCGAGATCCTCAACGGCGATGTCCAGATGGATGGTGGTGTGCTGCTTGCCCGGCTCGCTCGGCCACACCGGCCGCGTGTACTCGGCCTCATACTCGAAGTTCAGTCGCGGGCCGATCTGGCCTGCCGGCGGCCGCATCTGCGCCCAGCCGTCTTCCGGCGGGTAACCGGGCCTGGCCGGTTCCTCGACCGCGATGGGCCAGCCAAGCATCCGGGCGTAGAAGGCAGCGAGTTGACGCGGGGCGGGCGCACCGATCGTTACCGACGTGACGTCCATTCTCGGTGGCTGAGTCATCTCATCCTCCGTGACGCGACAATGCTCGGGCAGCGCGCCTAAGATACAGGCCGCGCCCCGGCCGCCGGCGACGCAAGCCCGCCTGCCCCGGAGACCACCAAGCCGGCCGACCACCCATGATCCGGTGTTTCCTACCGCGGGCGGTGCTCGGTGCCGCGCCCGGGCGTGATGAACAGGGCCGAGCCGGGCTCGTGGACGTCCGCCGTGTGCCAGACCCCGCGCGGGTTGATCACCGCCTGGCCCGCGCGCAGTTCGATCCGGCGCTGCACGCCATCGACCTCCTGGATGAGGGTCTGGCGGCCGGAGAGCGCCACGACCACCTCGTCGCCCGCCGGATGCCGCTCCCAGCTCGTCCAGGACGCCCGTTCGGGTCCGATCATTACCAGGCGCCCCTCGTCACCGTCGGCGGCATGCTCGGCCTCATACCGCTGCAGATACTCCTCGCTCCAGGTGAAGTCGGGCAGGGTTTTCGCCCGGGCCCCGAGGCCGAGATGGACGTATACCTGGGACAGGTCGAAGCTCGGGGCGGGTGTGGGCCCGGGGTTCGCGGGTGATTCCATGCCCCCAGCGTGCACCCGGGTCCGGCGGGCGGGCTTGGAGATATCGGAACCCGTCGCCCGGGCACGGGCCGTTGACCGCGCAAGCCACGCTCGTTAGCGTTCGCTAGAACACGTTTCAATTCACTGGCGACCGGCCTCGCGAGCGGTAGGCAGCGCCCCGGATGGCGGGCCATCCGCGGGCCGGTCTTCCGGATAGGAGGCCGCCATGGCCGTTCCGGAGGACGACCGGTCGCACGGCGAGAAACGCAAGATGACCGTCAGCGAGCGCAGCATTCCCGCGCTGACCGCGGCCCTGCAGGACTGGCTGGCCGGCCGGGCGCCCGGACCGGGCCGCCCCACGGTGACCGGGGTCGGCCTGCCCGACAACGGCGGTTTGTCGAGTACCTCGGTGCTGTTCGAGGCCGGCTGGCCCGGCGAGCCCCCGCCGGGCCGCGGTCGCTACGTCGCCCGGATGGCGCCCGAGCCGAGTGCGGTGCCGGTGTTCCCCCGCTACGACCTGCCCGCGCAGTTCGAGGTGATCAGCGGCGTGGCCGCGTGCTGTGATATCCCGCTGCCCGCGCTGCGGTGGAATGAGCCGGACGGCGGCGCGCTCGGCACCCCCTTCTTCGTCATGGACCAGGTCGACGGGCAGATTCCGCTGGACAACCCGCCCTATGTGTTCACGGGGTGGCTGCTGGAGGCCGCGCCCGAGGAACGCGCGCGGCTGCAGCGGGCCAGCGTCGCGATCCTGGCCAAGGTGCACGCGATTCCCGGGCCCGCGGCCAGGTTCCCCGTCCTGCGCCCCCCGGCCGGCCGGGACGCGCTGCGGTGCCACGTCGCCCAGCAGCGCGACTACTACCGCTGGGCGCTGGCCGGCGACGGCTTCCGGGTGCCGATCATCGAGCGGAGCCTGGACTGGCTGGAGCAGCACTGGCCCCGCGATCCCGGGCCCGACGCGCTGTGCTGGGGCGACGCCAGGATCGGCAACATCATCTACCGGGACTTCGAGCCCGCCGCCGTGCTCGACTGGGAGATGGCCGCGCTCGGCCCCCGCGAGCTCGACGTCGGCTGGCTGGTGTTCCTGCACCGGTTCTTCCAGGACATCGCGGAGTTCTTCGACCAGCCCGGCCTGCCCGACCTCCTGCGGCGCTCGGACGTCGAGCGCTGCTACCAGGAGCTGACCGGCTGGCCGCTGCGGGACATGGACTTCTACCTCACCTACGCCGCGCTGCGGCACGCGATCATCATGGCCAGGATCAAGCGGCGGATGATCCATTTCGGCGAGGATCAGGTGCCCGCGGATCCCGACGATTACGTGATGCACCGGGCGAGCCTGGAGCAGTTGCTCGCCGGCACCTACCGATGGGACTGAGGCGAGTGCCGACTCCGCTCGACGAGTACCCGATCCACCAGACGCCGCTGCCCATGGACCGCGTGGCCAGCAGCGACCGCAACTTCTACGACCGCTGCTACCTCAACGTGCACGACCGGACCGGCGAGATCTTCCTGGTCACCGGGCTCGGGGTCTACCCGAACCTGGGCGTGATCGACGCGTACGCGGCCGCCCGCCTCGGCGACCGCGTGTGGAGCGTGCGGTTCTCCGACGCCCTGGCCGAGCGCAGCCTCGACCAGCGGGTCGGCGGGTACCGGATCGAGGTCGTGGAGCCGTTGCGGCGGCTGGACCTCAGCTGCGAGTCACCGGACGGCAGCATCGACTTCGACCTGCACTGGACCGGGGCGTTCCCGGCGGTAGCCGAAGAGCCGCACCTGCTGCTGGCCGGGCGCCGGCCGGTCCTGGACGCCTCCCGCTTCTCCCAGGTGGGGAGCTGGAGCGGACGGCTGCGGGCGGGGGACAGGGAGTTCGCCGTCACCAGCGACCGGTGGGCCGGCGTCCGGGACCGCTCCTGGGGGATCAGGCCGGTGGGCGAGCCGGAGCCCCCGGGCCGGGCGGCCGCCGAGCGCATCGCGGGGTTCTGGTGGGTCTACGCGCCGCTGCGGTTCGAGTCCTGCGCGGTGATCGTGATCCTGCAGGAGAACCCGGACGGCTACCGCACGCTGAACGACGCCCGGCGGGTCTGGCCGGACGGCCGCGTGGATCAGCTCGGGTGGCCGCGGGTGGACATTGGCTACCGGTCGGGCACCCGGCATCCGGAATCAGCCCGGATTTACCTGACGCAACGGGACGGCACCCCGCTGACCCTGGACCTGCAGACCGTCACCTCGGTGCCGCTGCACGTGGGCGCGGGCTACACCGGCGACCCCGACTGGTCGCACGGCCGGTGGATGGGCCGGGGATGGAGCAGCTGCGCCGTCTACGACCTGTCCGATCCGGCCGTGACCGGCCGGATCCCGTTCGGCGTCACCGATCACCTGGTCCGCGCCCGGCTCGGCGGCGAGGAGGGCTGGGGGATGTTCGAGCACGCCAGCATGGGCCGGCACGACCCCACCGGCTTCGAGGACTGGTCCTCGGTCAGCGGGTGAGGTACTCGTTGAGGATGCCACCGGACGGGTGGGCTGAGCCAGCGACGGAGGAACCATGGACGTTAATGACAGCGATCCAGCCGGTACCGCCAACCTGGAGAAGATCGACCACATCGTGGTCATGATGCTGGAGAACCGCTCCTTCGATCACATGCTGGGATACCTGTCCTTAACGGGCCGGCGCCCGGACATCGACGGCCTGCGCCCGGGCCTGGCCAACGAGTACCAGGGGCGCAGCTACCCGGTGCACCATCTCGCGGAGACGGCCCTGGGGATGGATCCCGACCACTCGGGGGACGCGATCGGCGTTCAGATCGCCGACGGCCAGATGAGCGGATTCGTGGCCAGCGCGGCCGCGACCCTGGCCCGGGACGGGGTGGAGGACGGCGACCCGGGCTGCGTCATGGGCTACTACGAGGCCGCCGACGTCCCCGTCTACGACCACCTGGCCGAACAGTTCGCGGTCTGCGACCGCTGGTTCAGCTTGGTGCCCGAGGCCACGCTGCCCAACCGGCTGTACGCCCTGTGCGGGGTGGCCGCCGGCAGCCGCGATGACCGGCCGCCGCATATTCCGCCGCTGTACCACCAGCCCTCCTTCGTCCGGCATCTGGACGCGCAGAACGTCTCCTGGCGCTGGTATTCCTTCGATCCCGGGACGCTGCGCCTGGCCGACGTGCATTACCGGCTGGGGCACCACCAGCGGTACGGTTACTTCAGCAAGGACGGCCTGCCGTGGAAGGCCGTGTTCGACGTCACCTGCAACCCGAAGATCCCCAGCTTCCTCGAAGACGCCGCCGCCGGGACGCTGCGCCAGGTGTCGTGGATCGACCCGGCGTTCACCAACTTCAACCCGCTCGGCCTGCCCGTCAACGACGACCACCCGATGGCCGACATCAAGGACGGCCAGGATCTCGTGCTCGCCGCCTACGACGCGCTGGCCTCCGGCCCGCAGTGGGACCGCTGCCTGCTGGTCATCGTCTACGACGAAAACGGCGGCTTCTACGATCACGTCCCGCCGCCTGCGGCCGCGGACGACGAGCCCGAGATGTTCGGCCGCTACGGCGTGCGCGTGCCCGCGATCATCGTCTCGCCGTGGACCGAGCCGCGCGCGGTGTCGCACACCCTGTTCGACCACACCTCGATCATCAAGACGATCCTGCAGCGCTTCTGCCCGGGGGCCAGCGATCCGCTGGCGGGGCCAGCCAAACGGCCCCGGCTGGGCCTGGGCCCGCAACACCCGGGCACGCGCGTGGCCCAGGCCAACCACCTCGGGGAACTGCTGACCCGCACGACGCCACGACCTGCCCCGCCCCGGGACGCCCTGGTACGCCAGGCCGCGGCGCGGGCCGAGGCCGCCGGGCCGAGGACCGCCGATCAACCGCTCAACGACCTGCAGAAAAGCATCCTCGCCGCGACCGAGAAACTGCGCCAGGACGGGCACCCGCCGGACGCGCCTTAGCAGGCCGCGGCCGGGCGCTGGCCGGCCCGTGGTTCTGGATGGCCCTGGATACCGCGGGAACCGGCGGGCGGCGCGGATGCCTGGCCCCTGGCCGGACTGTTAGATTTGTCCCGCAGCGGCCAGCGGGCCGGCCCGGGCTTCCAGGGGAGTCAGGCATGACGGAGGCAGTTCAGCCGGGATCAGGCGATGACGAGCTGGGACCGGTCGATTTCCTGGCCATCGAGTTCCCGGGCGGCCGGCTGACCGCCCCGGGGTTCGAGAAGCTGCTTTCCCTGGCGGACCAGGGGGTCATCGACATCCTGGACATGGAGTTCATCACCAAGGACGCCGACGGCAAGAGCAAGAAGGTCGACGTCTGGGAGTTCGCCGTTCCCGGCGGTGTCGACCTGAGCGCGTGGGCCGGGGCGTCGTCGGGCCTGCTCGATGACTCGGACGTGGGCGAGATCTCGGCCGCGATGCAGCCGGGCAGCGTCGCCGTCGTGGTGATCTACGAGAACCGGTGGGTGCTCGGGCTGGTGGACGCCTGGCGGCGCGAGGGCGCCCGGCTGATCGCCGACGGCGGGATCTCCGCGGACGACCTTGTCGCCGCGCTCGACGCGACCGAGCCCTCCTGAGCCCCGGGCCCTCCTGACCGACCCAGCGACGAAGCCAACGACGAGGAGATCACCGTGGGCCTATTGAAAACCGCCGCCACGGTCGCGGTCGCCAGCTCCGTGCACGGCCGGATCCAGCGCCGGCAGCAGGCCCGGTGGGCCGCGCAGGACCAGGCCCCGGCGGCCGCCCCGCCGCCACCGCCACCGCAGCCCGCGGCCCCGGCCCACCAGGCTTACGCCGAGCCTGTCCCTTCCTCGCAGGTTCCGGCCGCCCCGGCCCAGGCCCCCGACATGAGCGAACGCCTCACCCAGCTCAAGCAGCTCGGCGAGCTGCTGTCGGCGGGCGTGCTGACCCAGGCCGAGTTCGACCAGCAGAAGGCCCGCATCCTGAACGGCTGACCGGGGGCCGCGGCCTCAGCGGAACCGGGTGACGGGCGGCGGCGTCCAGGTGCCGTCCAGGATCGGCTGCTGCGGCCAGTAGGCGCGCAGGTACAGGGAGAACGGCCCGTCCGGGGCGGGCAGCCAGTTGGTCCGCAGGTCGTCGTCCTCGGGTGGCGCGGCGGAGGCGGTCAGGGTCAGCGACCCGTCGGCGGCGTGGTGCAGGTTCTTGTTCTTGGTGCCCAGCGAGTAGCGGTGCCGCTCGTTGGGGTGGAAGAAGTGATGCTCGTTGTACAGCGTCAGCGACCAGAAGCCGCGTACCGGCGGCAGGTCGTGGGGCGGGAAGGTGACCGAGTAGGAGCGCGACCCGTGCAGGCGCTCGCCGTCGGCGTCGAGGTCCTGGTAGAAGTACGCGGTCTCTTCGGGCGTGTTCACGAAGATGTTCGCCTTGGCCATCGCGGTCCGCGACAGGTAGTCGGTGCCGAACCGGGCGCCGTTGCGCTGGGTGCTCCAGTTCCCCGGCAGCGGCAGCCCGATGTTGCGGAACTGGAACAGGTCGGCGACCAGTCCCGCGTTCGCGTCCGCCGCCGCGGCGGCCAGCCAGTCGGCCACGCGCGGGTCGGCCGCCGCCGCCTGCAACACGGAGTCCAGCCACGCGTACCAGGCTTCCTCCCCGGCCCGGGCCGGGACCTCGGCCAGCACCTCGGGCAGCTCGGCGAAGAACCGGGCGGGATCGACCCACTGGGTTTCCTGCTCGCCCGACGTGGCGTCCCCGGCCGGGAAGCTCGGCGCGGCCGTCCAGTCGGTGGTCCGCATCTCGCCGGCGTACTCGCTCAGCGGGTACACCATCACCTGGTTGATGACCGGCTGGATCGCGGCCCGGTCCTGCTCGGTGTCGTCCATGAACACCCGGGGAGCGCACACCGCGATCCGGGTGTCGAACCGGAACACCTCCGTGATGCCACCGGGCACCGGGCCGTCCCACGACGCCGGGGCGATCAGGTACAGCCCCGGCCCGGTGTGGTACATGGCGCCCAGGCGCACGAACGAGTCCGTGCGCTGATCTACCACCTGGTACACCCAGAACCGGCCACCGAAGTCGGGGACCTGCACCACCGACGGCCCGCGCCGGGCGTCGATGGCCCCGAACCCGTACACGACGTCCTGGTTCGGACAGGCGACCAGCCGCTCCTCCGGAGTGATGTAGTCGTGCAGCATCCCGACGCTGCCCGGCGGGGCGGCCGGGACCACCCCGCCCAGCAGGCCCGGGGCCGGCACCTGCTCCATGATCGACAGCCGGTTGTGCATGTTCGCCAGCGGCCAGCCCCACAGGTAGGCCACCCGGCCCACCGACCGGACATAGTCCTCGGTCATCCTGGCGCCCGTCACCGGCCCGGCCACCTCGTCCGGCATCGAAGATCCTCCTCAAGTCGCCAGCGATTACGCACCGCCATCCTGGCACGACGATCATCGGGCGGTACCGGCGCGGCCAACGGGGCCGCGGGCGCGGACGAGCGCGGGCCGGGCCGTCGCCGGCCCACAGCCGCCGCCGTGACCTGCGGTGCAAGGTAGGCGTCAAGGCGAGTGCAAGATAAGCGTCCAGGCTGATGACACACGATGGTGGTGCAGTCCTCGGCCGCGGGGGGTCGCCCCCCCGCCCACCTCCCGCTGCCGAGGGGCGCAGCGGATGCTCGGGGCTACCGGGGAGGTTGCCATGGGCCTGGGCCAAGATCGAACCCCTTCCGGGGTCTCCGGACGGGCATGGTCCATCAACGTCCTGAACTTCGCCGCGCGGTGGCGCTTGTGGGAGGGCGGGCGCCACTATGACCCACGGCCTGGATCACGAGGCGAGCATGTCCTCCAGGACTGGTACGGCACGAGGGATCGGGCCGGCAGGTTTTACGACCGTCAGCTCAGCGACCAGCTGACTCCGAAGATGGTGGAGTTCATCGGGCGCATGGAGATGGCGTTCATCGCCACGAGCGACGCGGGCGGCGAATGCGACTGCAGCTTCCGGGCCGGGACGGCCGGCTTCCTGCGGGTGCTCGACGAGCGCACCATCGCCTACCCCGAGTTCCGCGGCAACGGCGTGATGGCGAGCCTGGGCAACATCCTGGAGAACCCGCACATCGGCATATTCATGGTCGACTTCACCCGCGATCTCATCGGGCTCCACGTCAACGGCAGCGCTGAAATTGTCACGCCAGCGCACATGCAGGAACTAGTTTGCCGCCTGCCCGAGGAGCCCGAGCATCCGGGCCGGCGGCCGGTGCAATGGGTGCTGGTCCGGGTCACCGAGGCATATATTCACTGCTCCAAGCACATCCCCAAGCTGATACCCCAGTCCCGGGTCCGGCACTGGGGCACGGACAATCCGCGCTACAAGGGCGGCGATTACTTCGGCGCGGCCGCCCAGAACACCGGCGCGCCGGAAGCCGGCCCGGTGCCGGTCAGCACCGCAGTGGCCGCAGGCCTGGGGCTGAGCCTGCCCGGTGATCTCCCGCTCCGCGCATACTGTGGGCGTGAGGTCGACGGATGAGAAGGATTCACTGCTGAGGACAAAGCGCCTGCTGCTGCGGCACTGGGAGGAGCCGGACCTGGCCGCGTTCTTCGACCTCTACTCGCGTGACGACGTCACGCGCTGGCTGGGCGCGCCTCCGCGGCGGCCGCTGGCGACGCACGAGGAAGCGCGAGACCGCCTCCGCCGCTGGCACGACCACGAGCAGGGCCTTGCCCCTCCGCTGGGCCTGTGGGCGATGGTCCCGCTCCGGCCGAGCAAACCGCCGGGACAACCCGTGGGAACCCTCCTGCTGCTGCCGCTCAGCGACGCTGACGGGCCCACGGGCCTGGTAGAGGTCGGCTGGCACCTGCACCCGGAGCGCCAGGGCCAGGGGCTGGCCACCGAGGCAGCACGCGCGATCCTCGCCGTGGCCGGGAAGGCGGGAATCGGCCAGGTGCTCGCCCTGACCGATCTCGACAACGTCGCCTCGCAGCGGGTGACCGTGCGCCTCGGCATGCAGGACGAGGGCGTGACCGGGCGCTGGTTCGGCCTGACGACGCGCCAGTACCGCCTGGTTCTCGGCTGACTAGCCGGCCGCGAGGACATCGCCGGTCTCGAGCAGGGACTTCAGGCTCGACATGAGCATCGGCCAGCCCTGGCTGACGCCCGCCAGGACCGCGCTGCCCGGCTCGAAGCCGTCGTGTACGACCGTCAGGCGGACGTAGTCGCCCATCGGCTCGATCTCGAAGGTCACTGTGGAGCGCGGCTCGGCGGCGAACTTGGCCCGGTGCTCCTCGCTGATGTCGTAGGCCGCCGCCCACTCGGGCGTGAACGTGTGCCAGGTGTACGACAGCCGCCGGTACGGGTCGGACTCCAGGACGACCTGGGCCGGGTCGGCGACCGTCACGTTGCTGCGGTCCAGCTGCACCGTCACCGCCGATCCGGCTTTCCAGTCAGATTCCAGGGCCAGCCCCCAGTACCTCCTGGTGAAGGCCGGGTCGGTCAGCCCGCGCCACAGTTGCTCCGGCGTGGTGCGGATGTAGGTCGTGTACGCGAACTCGGGCTTGTCCACGGCGGTTCCCTCCAGGGCCTGCTTCAGGTCGGACAGCGCGTTGACGCGCTGCTGGTCGTAGCGGCTGATCCAGCGCTGGGCGATCTCGCTGATGGGGGCGGCGTTGAGGTAGTGCAGCTTCTCCCGGCCGCGGCGTACGGTGGTCACGAGGTTGGCGTCCTCGAGGATCGCCAGGTGCTTGCTCACCGACTGCCGCGCCATGTCCAGCCCGGCGCACAGCTCGCGCAGGGTCTGGCCGTTGCGGCCGTTCAGGCTGTCGAGGAGGCGCCGCCGGCTCGGGTCGGACAGCGCCCGGAACACCTCGTCCATCCGGTGGTCAGCCTCGCGTGCGGATGCCAGCGCGGGGCCGGATGCCTGCCATGATGCGCTCCTTCTCTGGTGGCTCCGGGCCGGACCCGGGCCCGACCGAAAATACGCAGCCATATGGCTGCCTATATTAGGCAGCCTTTTGGCTGCATGTCAACGGGCCTGGTGCGCCCGGCAGGTGATGCGCGCGGAGCCCGCCCGGGAGACACGCATCGGACCGTGCGGCACCAAAACGAATCGGGGCAGGCAGTGTCGGGCAGAGAGAGGCGGCGGGAACGGCGCGAGGGGCGGGACGCCACGTGCTACCAGATGCATGCCCAGGGCAACTTCGTCGAGCACGAGTACTCGGTCGAGCGCGACGGGGACAAGGTCGCCGAAGTCTCCATGCGGTGGTTCCGGGTCCGGGACGCCTACGCGGTCGAGGTGTTCCCGGGCGAGAACGACATCCTGATCCTGGCCGCGGCCGCGGTCATCGACACCATGGTCCGCCCGGACCGGTAATGCCTGGGCCGGCGGGCAGCCTGGCCTGGCGGGCAGCCTGGTCCGGCGGGCCACCCGGCCCGGCGAGCTCAGCGGACCCGGTAATAAGCGGTCGGATGCCACCACGGGCCGAACTGGATCCAGCCGATGATCGTCCCGGCGTCATGCGCGCCGAAGGTGAAGCTGCCGTGCGCGTACAACTCCACGTGCCCGGACCCGTAGAACGCCAGGTCACCCTTTTGCGGGACGCTGACCCGCACCAGATGCCAGCTACTGAGCATCTCGTACGTGGTGCGCGGCAGGTTGATGCCGACGTGCCGGTAGGCCATCATGACCAGGCCCGAGCAGTCATAGCCGCCGGGCCCGGTGCCGCCCCAGATGTAGGGCTTGCCGTACTGGGTCCTGGCCCAGTAGAACGCCCGCAGCCGAGCCGGCAGCACCGTCTTCGCCGCGGCCGACCGCGCCGAGATTTCGGTGCTCTTAACGGAATGAGCTGGCGCGGCGAGGGCCGGGCCGGCGGTGGTGAAGGTCAAAGCGGCCAGGAGGGCCGCGGCGGACAGGGACAGCAGCAGCTTGCGATGGGAGCCGGACACCGGCACCTTCCCCGAATCGGGGGGTGCGCTCACCGGGGCGGAGCAAGGTGTCAGCCGGGGGCAGGGGCGGAACGAGACCGCGGAGCGCCTGACCATGCGAAGGTAGCGGCCGGCGGGTGCGGCTGTCCGGCGAATCGCCGATAAGCCCGCAACAGGCCGGAAACGAAGGGCCGCAGGTCAAGGCCGGTGTTAACTGCTGGGACTCAGCTTGCGGGAGGGACTGGTGGGGCACTGGAAGGCGCGGTGGCCAGCCGGATCCCGGTGGTGACGAGCCAGTTCTGGTAGGTGTCGAGGTCCCAGCCGGCCATGCGGGTGATGAGCAGGTAGGTCTCGGCGGCCGCGAGGAGGCTGGAGGTGTCGATCACCCAGGCCAGGTCGACGCCGGGGTCGAGCAGGCCGTCGTCGGCCATCCGGGTCCAGAACACGGCGTTGGCGTGCCGGGACTGCTCGCGGCCCTGCTGCCAGAACCCCGCGATCAAGGGCTCGACGGCGGCGGCCTGCTGGGCGACGGCGAACAGGGGCCCGGTGCGCTCCATGATCTGGCGGCTGACGGCCGCGCTGGCGCCGATCCGCTCGGCGGCGGTGGGCGCGGTCAGCGCGGCCCGCATCCAGTCGCGGCCCAGCACGTCGACGGGCTGCGTGTCACCGACGATGGCCACGTCGACGACCCGCTTGAACAGCGCGGCCTTGGTGCCAAAGCGCAGGTAGACGGTGCGCGCGCCGACCCGGGCGCGCCGCGCGACGGCCTCCAGGGTGGTGGCCACGTACCCGTCGGCGAGGAACAACTCGGTCGCGGCGGCGATGATCCGCTCCTCGGTGTGCGCGATCTGGGCCTGCCGCAGCGAGGGCATCCCGCCCCCGGGGTTGACGTCGTCGGTCATGCGATGCAGTATAACTGCATAGACTGCACTGATACTGCATAGGAGGGGTCATGAGCGTGTCGGACGCACCGGCGCTGGCCGGGATACACCACCTGAAGCTGCCGGTCGCCGACCTGGCCACGTCGCGCGAGTGGTACCGCAGCCGCCTGGGCTACGAGCTCCAGATCGAGTTCGTCGAAGAGGGCCGGCTGATGGGCTGCGCGCTGGGGCACCCGAACGGAGGCCCCCCGCTGGCCCTGCGGCTCGATCCCGGCCGGGCCCGGGCCGCCGCGGGATTCGACTACTTCGCGATCGGCGTGCCCGACAAGGAAGCGATCGACCAGCTCGCGGACCGGCTGAACGCGCTGGGCGAGGGGCACGCCGGGGTGCACTGGGCCAGCATCGGCTGGATCCTGCCCGAGCTGCACGACCCCGACGGCCACGAGGTCCGCTTCTACACCCACCAGCACCACACCGACCCCGTCTCCGGCGAGGTCACCACCGTCCACGACCCGCGCGAGAGCTCCGAGCACCGCGAGCGGGCCGCCACCTGAGTCACTCGTCGCGCTCGTCCGCCCGGCGCGGGCCGGGTTCGCGGCCCGGGGCGGTACTCGGCTCTGCCGGGGCGGCGGTTTGGGGGGCGGGAGCGCCGTCCGGGTCCGGCGGGTGGCCGGCCAGCACGGCGATCGAGGTCAGCAGGCCGGTGTTCCTTTCCCCGACGAACTCCCAGGCCCGTGCGATGCCGACGATGATCGATGTGACCAGGGCGTAGCCGATCACTTGCAGGGGCGCGGTGCGGCGGGGGTCGGCCAGCAGGACGATGCCGCTGACCAGCTCGGTACCGAAGATCAACAGGAGCAGCGCGATCAGTTCCAGCTGCCGCAGCTGCTGCCGCTGCGTGGCCCGACTGGACCGGATGGACCGGATCGCCGCGGCGGTGAACAAGATCCCGATGACGCCCAGCACGGCCGCCGGGTACCCGGGGTTGGTGCCGGGCACGATGCTGAACAGCGAGACCACCATCGCGTTGCTGAACGCCAGCAGGGCGGCGGCCGCCCGGACCCGCTGGATGGCCGGGGGACCGGCGGCCTCGCTCCGGCCGGTTCCCACCGACAGGGCCACGAACAGCAGGCCGGTCAGCGAGCCCGCCGTGGCGGCGACCGCCGTGAACAGATCCCGGTAGATCCCAGGCACCACCGCGCCACCATACCTGCCCGCCCGGCGATGCGTTCAACGGCCCGGAAGGCTGGCCGGCCGCAACGGCGGCGCCCCCCGGCCGTCCGGTGCAGAATGTGCGGATGCGAAACACGCAGGCAGATACCCATGTGGCTCTGCGAACCCTGCCCGACGGCGCTGGAGGTTCAGGTGTCGGACTTTGCTGATCACGGTGCCGCGACGGGCGCCGAGTCCCGATGGTGGCACCGCCTGGCCCGCTCCTTTGTGTCGACGAACAGCTACGGGCTCGTGCTGCTGCTGGTCATGGTGACCTACGTGGTATCGGTCTCGGTGGACGAGGCGCGGGCGGCTTCGATCGTGCTGGTCGTTCAGCTGGCCACGGTCTGGATCACCCTGCGGACGTCGCAGGCGCGGCCCCTAGTGCGGCGCATCGCCGACATCGTGCTGGTTCTGGCCGCCATCGTCGCGGTCGGGAGCTTTTTCGTGCACCAGAGGGGCACCCAGCTCGGCGGGATATTCGCGGTGTGCTGCCTGCTGTACCTGATCGCGCCGTTCTCCATCCTGCGCCACCTGCTGCTGCGGCGCGAGATCGATGTCGAGGCGCTGCTCGGGGCCGTCGCCGCCTACCTGCTGATCGGCATGTTCTTCGCCTTCGCCTACCAGGCGGCCGGCGAGCTCGGCAGCGTGCCGTTCTTCGGCTCGGCCGGCCACGGCTCGCTCAGCGAGGACCTGTTCTTCAGCTTCGTCACGATGACGACCGTCGGGTACGGGAACCTGGTGCCGGCCGCCAATCCCGGGCAGACGCTCGCGGTGGTCGAGGCGGTGACCGGCCAGTTGTTCCTCGTCGTGGCGGTCGGGAAGATCATCAGCGGGCTGCAGCCCCGGCGCGGCAGCGGACCCGGTTCCTGACTAATCAGGTCACGGGTGCTCCATGAGTCACCGTAGGGTCACTGCATGAGGCCGCCGGGACCGTTGCGTAAAGTGATTAAGGCATCACTTTTCGCCAAGGCTGTCCTGTGCGCGGTCGTCGCGGGCGCGCTCCTGGCCAGCGGCTGCGGGTCGGCACCCGGGCAGGTCCCGACGGCCAGACGGCCGGTTACCTCGACGGTCAGGCACTGGGGGGCCTTTTTCGGCGGCGCGAAGGGCGTGAACTACGACCTGGCCACATCACCGTCCGCGGTGACCGTGCCCGGGATCGTCGTCCAGGTCGGGACGTCCAACTCGACCGAGTACGCGCTGCTGTCCGACGGCAGCCTCTACGCCTGGGGCCTGGGCACGCTGGGCCAGCTCGGGGACGGCCGCGGCACCAGCTCCTTCACCCGGCCGGTGCGGGTGCGCTTCCCCGCAGGGGTGAAGATCGCGTCGATACCCGACGACGCCATGCCCTACGACACCGGCCTGGCCGTCGACACCAAGGGGAACGTCTGGGGCTGGGGCCACAACGGCGGGGGCGAGCTCTGCCTGGGGAACACCAGGTCCTACCGCACCCCGGTCCGGCTCCCGCTGCGCCACGTGACGGCGCTGGCCGGGGCCAGCAACCACGCGGTGTACGACGCTGGCGGCACCGTCTACGCGTGCGGGCAGAACGCAGCCGGCGACCTGGGCGACGGCAGCAGGCTGAGCAGCCAGACCCCGGTGCGGGTGGCCGGGCTCGACGGCTCGCTGGTCACCCGGCTGGTGGCCTCGTTCGCCGACTCCGGGGCGCTGCTGTCCGACGGGGAGTACTTCGACTGGGGCTACAACGGCAACGGCCAGCTCGGCGACGGGCACCCCGGCCGGTCATCCGACGTCCCGGTCCTGGTGAACCTCAGCCATCCGGTGACGCAGATCGCCCAGGGCGGCTCCATCTGGCACAACGGGCAGACGCTCGTGTTCCTGTCGGACGGCTCAGTGTGGTCCTGGGGCGATAACTGGGCCGGGCAGCTGGGCGACCAGACGACGGTGACGCGGCCGTCTCCGGTGCGGATCTACCCTCCGGTCGGCGTGACCTACCGGAGCCTGGCCACCGGGTCGGCCACCTCGTACGCGGTGTCGACGACCGGGAAGGTCTACGCGTGGGGCGCCAGCCTGGTCGGGCAGGTCGGCAACGGGCTCACCCGCACCGTCATGACCCCGGTCCTGGTCGCCTCCGGCGCCGCGTCGATCTCCTCGACGGCGAACAACGTGGCCATCAGCGCGCTCCGCAGGACGTGATGCCCCGCCCGGTGCCCTCGGGGCGCCGGCGGTGTCCGCGCGGCCGCCGCGCCCGGCGCTGGCATGATGGCGGGCGTGAGGGTGACGGCGGATTTCGCGGCCATCCCCGAGGCGCAGCGCCCGGAGAAGGTTGAAGACCTGTACGCGGCCATGGAAGCGGCCGACGAGGACGGCCGCTACGCGCGGCTGACCGTGGAGCGACCATGGTCGGAGCACAACCGGGTGCTGGAGGGCCAGTTCGCCTCGCCGGCCGCGATCCGCTGGTACCTGCTGCGGGAGCTCGGGCGGCTGGCCGTGGCCGGGGCACGGATCACCGTGCGCCCGGGGCGCCGGGCGGTTGACCTGCACGACCCGAAGCTGGCCCGGGCCCTCGACGAGACCCGCTGGGACCTGCGGCGCAAGAAGCTCTTCCTGTTCGGGCCGGAACGGATGGCCCTGTCGATCGACCGGCTGCAGCACTACACGGGAACCCCGGCCGAGGCGTTCCAGCGGTACGTCCTGCTCACCAACTACGCCTGGCACGTGCAGGAGTTTCGCGATGCGCTGGGCGAGACCGCCGGCCCCGACTCCGACGACCACCAGATGCCGGCCTGGCATCACCTCCGGCCCGGCCAGACCGGCCTGACCATGATCAACATTGGGGTCGGCCCGTCCAACGCCAAGACCATCACCGACCACCTGGCCGTGCTCCGCCCCGACCTGGTGCTGATGATCGGGCACTGCGCGGGCCTGCGCAACCACCAGGAGATCGGCGACCTGGTGCTGGCCAGCGCCTACCTGCGCGACGACCACGTCCTGGACGACATGCTCCCGCTGAGCGTCCCGGTGACCTCGAACTACACGCTGAACACGCTCCTGCTCGACGAGCTGGCCGCCCGCCGCCTGCGCAGCCGGATGGGCATCGTCTTCACCACCGCCAACCGGAACTGGGAGCTGGAGTTCTCGCTGGTCGACACCCGGCTGCGGCAGTCCCGCGCGGTCGCGGTGGACATGGAGTCCGCGACCGTGGCCGCCAACGGTTTCCGCTACCGGATACCGACGGCGACGCTGCTCGCGGTCAGCGACAAGCCGCTGCACGGGCGCCCCAAGCACAGCGGGGAGGCACAGGACTTCTACGCGGCCACGCGGCAGCAGCACGTCGAGATCGCGATCGCCGTCGCCGAGAAGGTCAGGCAGCGTTACCCGGGCGGACTGCCCAACGCCGACATCCGGTCCGCGGACGAGCCGCTGTTCGGCCTCACCGGTCCCGAGCCGCCCGTGCCGCACCATCCGCCGGTCAGCTGACGGCCGACCCGGCCGCGTCCGGCCCGTCCGCGCTGGCCGCGTCGGCCGCGCTGGCCGCACCGGCGGGCCGTCGTCGGCGGATGATGATCCTGCGTCCGTCCATCGTCCACCGCCGCGGGCAGGCCGTGCAGCCCAGGAGTTCCCCGAAGCGCTTGGAGGTTCTCCCGGTCCGGCCTATCGTGCCGCCACAGACGCAGTCATCCCCGGGCGTTACCCGGCGCGCCGCCCGGCGCCGGAACACCCGGGAGGGCATGGGCTCGGGGTGCAGTTCATGACTGACGAATTTGGCGGCTACGAGCACCGTACCCACCACCACGACGATGATGATCGTCACCAGGTAACCCACGTGCGCCTCCGGCGGGCGAGATGTGCGCTGACTACGCTGCCGAAGGACACTGCCCCGCTGAGCGCAAGGTAGTCATCACGGCGGCACCGGGCTTCCGATGTCAGTGGCGGCCTTTACGCTCGGTCTCATGGCGACCTTCGCGGTGACGATGGTCCACGGACCGCATTGGGACCGCTCGCGGCCGGTCCGGGAGCAGGACGGCTGGGACGAGCACGCGGCGTTCATGGACGGCCTGGTCGACGACGGCCTGATCATCCTGGGCGGCCCGCTCGGAGACGGCCAGCAGGGCGCGCTGCTCCTGGCCGAGGCCGCAGGCGAGCGGGAGATCGCCGCGCGGCTCGGCGAGGATCCGTGGGCCGCCATGGGGCTGCTGCACGCCGGGACCGTTCAGCCCTGGGCCCTGTGGCTGGACAGCAGGTCCCGCGCCCGCACGCCCTGACTAGCCGCGGAGTGGTCGCGCTGCTGGTCACCGCCACGATCGGCTCAGGGCGCCGGATCGGCAGGCTGCCGCCGTTCCAGCGCGGCCAGCCGGAGCTCCAGCTGGTCCACCCGGTGCCGGAGGATCTCGAGCTGGGCCTCGTCGGCGAGCCGTCGCTGCGTGGTGTGGCGCAGCCGCGGCGAGGCCTCGGCCCGGGCCGCGACCAGCGCGAGCGGCACCAGCCGCTGCGGCCCGTGCGGCCCGTCGACGAGCCGGGACGGGATCTGCCCGGTCCGGTACCAGTTGCGTAGCGCGGCCCGGGAAACTCCGGTGTCGGCGGCCGCCCGCTCCAGCGTCACCCAGTCCGAGCCCTCGAGCTGGGCGTGCAGCTCAAGCTCGAGTTCCCACGCGTCGAGCCGGTCCTCCCAGTCCATGATCGCTTCCTCCCAGCCGCCCCGGCCGCTCTCCCGGCTGCCTGCGCTCTCTATTAATAGCATGGTATTGACAGGGTTCGAAGAGGGAAGGCAACCTGGTCGCATGTTTGAGCGATTCACGAACAAGGCCCGGCACGTCGTCGTCCTGGCCCAGGAAGAGGCCCGCAAGCTGAGCCACAGTTACATCGGCACCGAGCACATCCTGCTCGGGCTCCTCGGCGAGAGCGACGGTTACGCGTTCCGCGCCCTGGAGCGCTTCGGGATTTCGCTGGAGAGCGCCCGCGATGAGGTCAGGGCCATCGTCGGCACCGGGCAGGTGACGCCCAGCGGGCACATCCCGTTCACGCCGCGGGCTAAGAAGACCCTGGAGCTCGCGCTGCGCGAGGCCCTGCAACTGCACCACAACTACATCGGCACCGAGCACATCCTGCTCGGCGTGATCCGGGAGGGCGAGGGCGTCGGCGCCCAGGTCCTGCGGCAGCACGCCGACCTGGAGGAGATCCGCACGGCCGTGCTCGACCTGCTACCCGCGGCCGCGGCCGCGGCGCAGTCCGGCCGGGCCCGCCGCTGGCTGCGCCGTCGGCCCTCGGGCGATCCGCTCGCGGCCAACGATCCGGCCGAGCAGACGGAACTGCGCACCACGCCGGCCGCCGACACCAGCCTGAGCGAGGCCGCGCGGCTGGCCGGGTCGCAGCCGGTCGGATCGCACCACCTGCTGCTGGCCGCGCTGTCCGATCCCGATACCGCCGCGGCCCGGGTCCTCGCGGCCCTCGGCGTCGACCTGGATCAGGCCCGGGAGGCGCTCCGCGGCGCGGACGTCACCGGTACCAGCGACGAGCCGCCCGAGGAGGTCGGCCGCCGCCAGATGGTGATCCGCGTGACCGGCGACCAGCTCACGATCGAGGCCAGCGACCCGGTGATCGTGGAGAGAGGCCGCGCCGCCCTCGGCGCGCTGGGCGACGAGGGCGACCCGCTCGACGCCATCCGCGGTGACCTGCCGGTCAGCGCCAGCCTCAGCACCGTCTGGCAGGCGCTCTACGAGAGCCTCGGGGTCATCCAGCGGCGCGCGACGCTGCCTCCGGAGTCCCCCGGTGGCCCCGGCCAGCCAGGCAAGCCTGACCAGCCGGGTACCGAGGCCGCCTGAGACCGCCGGGCGTGACGCCCGCCGGATGGCCGGAAGTCAGCCGCGGGGCGTCACGTTCTGGTTGATGTGGAAGAAGTTGCCCGGGTCATAGGCGGCCTTCACACGGGCGAGCCGGTCGTAGTTGCGGCCGTAGGACGCCCGCACGCGGTCGGTCCCCTCGTCCATCATGAAGTTCACGTACGCGCCCCCGGCGGACGTGGGGTGCAGCGCCTCCCAGTAACGCACCGTCCAGTCCTTGATCTTGCCCGCGTTGGCCGGGTCCGGGTCGACCCCCACGATCACCCCGTTCCAGCCGGCGTCCCGGTAGGCGAACGCGGTCGAGTCCGCGCCAACGCGGTGCACCGCCCCGTCGATGGGGTACAGGTGCATCGTGGAGAAGGGGGTGGGCAGCGCCTCGCCGAACTCCTGGTGGACCGCGAGGGCCTGGTCCGGGATCTCGTTGAAGAAGTCGGCCCGCCAGTACCACTGCAGCCCGGGCGGGAACAGCTCGTCGAAGATGCCCTGCAGCACCGGGTAGGGCATCGGCATGATCGCGTCGAGCAGCGGCGAGCCGAACCCGCGGACCGGGGCCAGCACCTCGTCGGCCCGTTCGGCCGGGCCGGTGTAGCACCAGACGATCCCGCACACCTTGCGCAGCCAGAGCTCTTCGGGGAACGGCGGGCCCGGCGGGACCGTGAGCACCGCGGCCCAGCCGTTGAGCTCCTCGGGCAGGGTGGGCTGCACCTCGCGGTACCAGCGCAGGAGGTCGGTGGTGTCGGCGATGTCGTAGAACACCGGCCCGGCGACCACCGTGCCGACGTCGTGGCCGCGGAACTCGAACGACGTCACCACGCCGAAGTTCCCGCCGCCGCCGCGCAGCGCCCAGAACAGGTCCGGGTGCTCCTGCGCGCTGGCGGTGACGAACGAGCCGTCGGCGAGTACGACGTCGGCGGAGATCAGGTTGTCGATGGTGAGCCCGAAGCGCCGCGACAGGTGGCCGGTCCCGCCCCCGAGCGTGAGGCCGCCCACCCCGGTGGTGCCCAGGATGCCGGACGGGACGGCCAGGCCGAACGCGCCGGTGGCGTGGTCGACGTCGGCCCAGGTGCAGCCGCCCTGGGTGGTCACGGTCTTGGCCGCGGGATCCACGCGGATCCCCCGCAGCGCGGACAGGTCGATGACCAGGGCGTCATCCCACACGCCCAGGCCGGCGGCGTTGTGCCCGCCGCCGCGTACCGAGACGGTCAGGTCGTTCTCGCCCGCGAACCGGACGGCGGTGATGACGTCGGCCACGTCGGCGCAGCGGGCGATGGCCGCGGGTCGGCGGTCGATCATGGCGTTGTAGACGGCTCGGGCCGCGTCGTAGCCCTCGTCCTCGGGCTGGATCACCGGCCCGCGCATGGCCGTGGCGAGGGTCTCGAACGCGGCCGTCTGTGCTGTGGTGGTCATGGTTGCTCCTGGAGCCTGGCCGGCCTCCTGATCGGCTCGGCATGGCCAGGACCGTATGCGGCCGGGCGTTCGCGGAGCGTTCGCCGTCCGTCGCGGCGGCGTGCCGTTACCGGGCCAGGTCCTCGGCGGCGTGCCGTTACCGGGCCAGGTCCTCGGCGGCCCGCCGGGCCAGGGCCACGGCGCCCTGTTGCTCGGCCAGGGTGACCGCGCGGCGCAGCAGGTCGGCGGCGGCCGCGCCCCGGTGCCGCCGGGCGTCGAGCCGGTACAGCTCCGGCAGCCACCAGCGCTCGTCGTGAACGGCCGCCGCGGCCCGCGCCGATTCCAGCACGGCGCCCGCGGCGTCGCGCTGGCCGGCGGACAGCAGGGTCTGCGCCAGCAGCGACAGGTAGTACGGCTGGCGGGCCAGCGCGCCCTGGTCGCGCAGGCGGCGCAGCCCGTCCCGGATCTGGTCGGCGCCTGCGGTACCGCCCACGCACCACCCGGCCAGGATCAGGCCCCAGTGGCCGTAGTAGGCGAACTCGTAGCGGTCGCAGATCTCCCGTACCCGGCGGGCGAACTCCAGGGTCTGGTCCACGTCGCCGCGCAACTGGTGGGTGATCGCCGCGTAGGCGAGCGCGACGGCCAGGCTGTACGGATGCTCGACCTCCTCGGCCCGCGCGGTCGCCCAGCCGCACCAGTGCAGCGCGTCGTCGTCGCGGCCGAGCAGCCACAGGGCGTGCGCCGACCAGGCCCGGGCGTGGACCTCGACTCGGGTGCCGACCAGGGTCGGGGCCGCGTCGTAACACAGCTCGTGGGCCAGGGCGAAGTGCCGCAGCGACTGTTCGTGCCGCCCCAGGCTGGTGGCCGAGCCGGCCACGGCGAAGTGCGCCTGGCCCGTGACGTCGGGGTGCAGGTGGCTGAGCTCCAGGCTGCGCAGGGCGATCTCGTGGGACTCCGCTGCGTGCCCTTGCACGAAGCGCACGCCGAACAGGCCCACCAGGCTGATCAGCTGCAGCCGGCTGTCGCCCAGCCGTTCGGCCAGGTCGCGGGTGCGCTCCAGGACCGCTTGCAGCTCGCCCGACGCGTACCCGTGCTGGGCGTTGAGCGGGGCGGCCATGGCGGCGAGGATGGCCAGCTCGCTGGCGTCGCGTTCGCGGCCCGGAGGCGACTGCCGCAGGAGCTCGGCGGCCCGCCGGTAATGGCGGACGGCCTTCTGGTTGGCGAACACGCCGGTGGCGACCTCGGCGGCGCGCACGTGGTGCGGTACCGCGCGGGCCGGGCGGCCGGCCCGCTCGTAGTGGTAGGCCATGGCCGCGGCGGCCGCGCGCGGGTCGTCGGCGTGGGTCAGCTCCAGGGCCTGGGCCACGCGCAGGTGCAGGTGGCTGCGCCTCGGCGGGCTGATGCCCCCGTAGGCGGTGTCGCGGAGCAGGTCGTGGGCGAAGTCGTAGCCGGCGGGCGGATGCTCACGGATGATCCGCCGGCGCCACAGCTCATCCACGGCCCCGATCACTGAGTCGCCGTCGAGGTCGCCGGCCGCGGTGAGCAGTTCGAGGGTGAAGTCGCGTCCGATCACCGCGGCCAGCTCCGCGATCTCACGGGCGGCCGGGTCGGCCTGCGCTATCCGGCCGGCCAGCACGGCGCGGGCCTTGGGACCCGGGTCGCCGGTGCTGGCGGCACCGATGTTTGCGGCACCGATGCTTGCGGCACCGACATTTGCGGCAACGGTGCCGTGGAGGCTGATGCTGGGCACGTCGGGCCCGCCCGCGCTGGTATTGCCCGCACCGAGGCCGTCCAGCAGGCGCGCCCGGACCGACTCGATGACCAGTAGCGGGTAGCCCCCGGTCGCCGTGTACAGCCGGTCCGCCTCGGCGCGGGTGAGCGGGGTCCCGCGCACCTGCCCGGCCAGCTCGGCGGACTTTCCGGCGTCCAGCGGCGCGAGCACGACGTCGGTGACCTGGCCCGCCGAGCGTAGCGCCCGCAGCATCTCCGCGAGCTCGGCGTTGCTGTCGGTCTCCTCCAGCCGGGTCCCGGCGACCACGAGCATCGGGTACCCCTGGCCCAGGTGCAGCAGCAGCTGCAGCCAGGCCAGGGAGTGCTCGTCGCACCACTGAAGATCATCCAGGAGCAGCAGGGCGGGCCGCCCGGTGGACAGCACCGCCCGGGCCAGGCCTTCGAAGAACCTGTGCCGCTGCCAGGCGTCGGCCATCGGGCGCGGCGGGGCCATCGGGCCGACGTCCGTTGGCGGCACGAGGCGGTCGACTTCCTTCGCCCATACCGGGTCGAGCCGGTACCGGGCGGACCGCAGCGCCGGGCTGCGCAGCCATTCGGACACCGGGGCGAGCGCGAGCCGCCCGCGGGCGGCGAAGCAGCGGGCGCGCATGGTGTCGAAGCCGGCCCGCTGGACCTCGGCGGAAAGCTCGTCGAGCAGCCTGCTCTTGCCGACGCCGGCCTCGCCGGCCACCACGGTGAAGTCGGCCACCCCGCGCGAGGCCTCCTGCCAGCGTTCCCGGAGCAGTCCCAGCTCACGCTCGCGGCCGACCAGCTGGACCCGGCTGCCCGCCGGGGCTCGGCCCGCCGGGGCTGCGCCGGCCTGGACGCGGCCCGCCGGGGCTGCGCCGGCCCGCGCCCTCGCCCCTGCGGCCGTGGCCGCCGCCGCGCCGGGTATCGCCGTGCCGGAGGCGGTCGTGCCGGAGGCGGGCCTGGCGGGCGAACCCGGCGCGGGCTGCTCCGGCCGCTGGCGGCCGGTCAGGCGCTCGTATTCGGCGGTGGTGGCCTGGTCCGGCGCGACCCCGAGCTCGCGTTCCAGGACCGTAGTGCACCGATGGTAGGTCTGCAGGGCCGCGGCCCGGTCTCCGGCCAGCGCCTGCAGCCGCAGCAGGCTGCGATATCCCACTTCCTCGAGAGGCTCGAGATCGATCCGGCGGCGGGCCAGCTCGATCGCCTCGGCGTAAGCGCCGGCGTCCCGCTCCAGCCTGATCAGCTGGTCCAGCAGGGTCAGGCACCGGCGGTGCAGGCGGTCCCGCTCGGCGGCGGCCCAGTCGTCATACAGCGCGGGCATGAACTCGCCGCGGTACGCCCGCACGGCCTCGGCCGCGGCTCGCCGGAACGTGGCCTCGTCGTCGGCCGCCTGGGCGGCCGCCGCGGTCTCGGCCGCGGCCTCGAAGACGGCCACGTCCAGGCGGCAGTCGGGGTCGAGCCGCCACAGCAGCGTCCCGCTGTCAGCGGCCAGCCAGCGGTGCACTTGCGGGAGCCCCGACCGCAGCGAGTGCAGTTCCCGCCGCAGGTTGGCCCGGGCCTGGGCTTGCGAGGAATCGGGCCAGAACTGGCCGGCGACGTACTCGCGGCGCTGCGGCGCGCCCCGGTGCACCAGGAGGAAGCCGAGCAGGGCCATGGCGCGCGGCGACCGGAGCGCGACCACGACCGAGCTGTCCAGGGCGACGCGCATCTCGCCCAGCAGGGAAATGTCGAGCACCTGACCCCCCAGGCCAAACCGTCGGCCAGTGGCACCATGCGGACGGCGGCTTTACCTTTTCTTGACCAAAGGTAACCCGTCCCGGGGTTCTGTGCCCACCGGTCGGCCAGGTTCTGACCCCGCGGAGCGGCCGGCCGGGCTATCCCTGACGGCTCCACTGCGGGCCTACCGACAGCCAGGCCGCCTCCCAGCCCGCGAGCCTGCTGCGATCAAGGATCCGCCGGACGAGCAGGGCCAGGCCCGCGAGGAACGCCGCGAGCATGGCGAGAATGAACGCCCCCGCGATGATGATGCGGTCGCGGGCGCCGAGCGCCGTGAGCGGCACCTGCACGTTCCCTGCGCGGTCGAGCCACACCGGCACGGTGGTGCCCGCGCTGGTCCCGGCGGGAGCGGGCACGTTGCCGACCTGGGCCCGGCCGCTGGAGGTCCACCGTGCGGGGGTCCAGACCAGCCAGGAGTTGGCGCCGTTGTCCGACATCAACGGGCCGGGCGCGGCCTCCAGCAGGACGGCGGGAACCCGGTGCCACGAGTGCTCGGCGCGCTGCGCGGCCACGTTGTCCGCGTGGATCCGCAGGCCCGTGAGGCCCACGGCGAGCGGGCCCAGGATCAGGAAGGCCGCGACCGCGGCGGGCAGCAGCCACGCCTCGATCACATCCGAGCCGCGGCGCAGCGGGTTATGGTCAAACCCCAGCCTGCGGGTCATCCTCGTCCACATCGTCGTGGGCGTCATACCGTTCACCCCAACGCCACTGTCCCTGATGCGCGTAACACTGTCGTAACACATCCGTAACACGCGAGGCAACCGCTTGTGCATCAGGCCGCCAGCCGCATCTTCTGGGTACCGCCCTGCCTCCATCAGCCGCGGGTCATCCCGCCCACCGCGACCTGCGGCCGGCCGAGGGTCAGCCGTCGGCCGCGGCCTCCGCCGCGGCGCCGCGGGCGCGCTCGTCGGACAGGTCCCGTTCCCGCTGGTTACGGGTCAGCTCGGCGGCGCGCTCGAACTCGGCCCGGGCCTCATCCGGGCGCCCCAGCTTCATCAGCAGATCCCCGCGCACGCTCGGCAGCAGGTGGTAGCCCCGCAGCGAGGGCTCGGCGCGTAGCGCGTCCACCAGGTCGAGGCCCGCCTGGGGCCCGAAAGCCATGGACACCGCGACCGCCCGGTTCAGCTCGATCACCGGCGACGGCATCACCTGGGCCAGGACGGCGTACAAACCGACGATGCGCTCCCAGTCGGTGTCCTCGGGCCGGAACGCCCGGGCGTGGCAGGCGGCGATGGCGGCCTGCAACGCGTAGGGGCCGCGGGCCCCGCCGAGTTGCTCCGCCCGGGTCAGCGCGGCCAGGCCCCGGTTGATCAGCAGCCGGTCCCAGCGGTGCCGGTCCTGGTCGAGCAGCAGGATCGGCTCTCCCGACGGGCCGGTGCGGGCCCGGAGCCTGGAGGCCTGGATCTCCAGCAGCGCGGCCAGCCCGTGTACCTCCGGCTCATCGGGCATGAGCGGGGCCAGGATACGACTCAGCCGTAGCGCGTCCGCGCACAGCGCCGGCCGCATCCAGTCATCGCCGGCGGTCGCCGAGTAGCCCTCATTGAAGATCAGGTAGATGACCTCCAGGACGGAGGACAGGCGGGCCGGCCGTGCAGAGGCGCCCGGTACCTCGAACGGCACCCGGGCCCGGGACAGGGTCTTCTTGGCCCGGACGATCCGCTGCGCGATGGTCGGTTCCGGCACCAGGTAGGCGCGCGCTATCTCGGCCGTGGTCAGGCCGCCGAGCAGCCTGAGGGTCAGCGCGGTCCTGGCCGGCACGGCCAGGACCGGGTGACAGGCGGTGAACATCAGCCGCAGCATGTCGTCGTCGATGTGGTCGCTGAAGGCGGCGTCGAAGTCGGGGGTGACGCTGGTCCCCTCGGCCTCCAGCGCCCGGCCGATCTGCGCGTACTTCTGCCGGAGCTCCCGGTTGCGGCGGAAGAGGTCGACGGCCCGGCGCTTGGCCACGGTCATCAGCCAGGCTCCCGGGTTGCGCGGGACTCCCGTCTGCGGCCACTGCTCCAGGGCGGCGACCACCGCGTCCTGGGCGAGTTCTTCGGCGAGGCCGACGTCGCCGGTGTAGCGGGCGAGCCCGGCGATGAGCCGCGCCGACTCGATCCGGACCACGGCCTCGATCGCCGCATGCGTGTCCGACGCCGTCACGACAACCGATAACACCACCGGCCGGGTGGTCAGGGCAAACCGCCGGGGTGGCGCCGCAGCCGCAACTCCGGCGCCACCCAGGGCTTGCTGGCCCCGCGGTCACTGCTAGTACACCGGCCGGATCGTGCTCTCGCCGTGGCCGAGGACGCCGAGGAACCGCTTGGTCCACTCGACCGCCTCGGCCTTGTCCCGGACCTCCATCAGCGCCCAGCCGCCGATCAGCTCCTTGGCCTCGGTGAACGGCCCGTCGATCACGGTGTACGTGCCGTCGGCCAGGGTCACCTTGGTGCCCTCCGCGGGTGGCCCGAAACCGCCGGCGGCGACGATGACGCCGGCCTTGGTGGCCTCCTCGACGAACTCGCCCATCTCGGTCATGAGCTCGGGGGTCGGCGGCTCGATCGGCGTCTCGGGATCGCCCAACGTGTACCCGAAGAATCGCATGGTCCTTCCCTTCCTGCTGGGACCGGGCACCTGGCGGCGACCGGTCCGGCCCGGGCCGCGGCCTGCACCGCGACCCCTCTTTCGCCCACGCGTCGAACGCCGCGGCCCCAGATCGACACCGGCCGCGAGATTTCTCCGGACTTTTTTCCGGCCGCCCTGAGCTGCCACCCCGGCGGCCGCCCTACCCGGCGTTTGCGTTATGGATTCTCGGTGTTTGCCTTTTGGCGGTCCGGGTAGCCGGGGGCGAGCGAAGGTCGAGGAGGTCGGCAGATGGTCCCGGAGGCTAGGGCAGCCCAGCCAGGACGGAACGTACTCGCGGATCTGGACTCCCGGATCCCGACCAACTTCTACTGGTACCTGGCCGTGCTGGCCTGCATCGGCGGGTTCCTCTTCGGCTACGACACCTCCAACATCGGCTCGGCGCTGGGCTTCATTCCTTACCATTTGTCCAGCTTCTGGACGGGCTACCTGGTGGCCGGGGCGTCCCTGGGCGCTGCGGCGGGCGCACTGATCGCCGGACCGCTGACCGACCACTTCGGCCGCAAGATCCTGCTCATCACCGACGCCGCCATCTACGCCGTCGGCGCGCTGCTGTCGGCCTTCACGGTGAACTGGTTCATGCTGGTGTCCTCCCGCACGCTGATCGGGCTCGCCATCGGCGCGGACTCGGCCATCGCCACCGCCTACATCGCGGAGTTCGCGCCGCGCAACCGGCGCGGGCAGCTGAGCATCATCCAGCAATGGATGATCACCGTGGGCATCCTGGTCTCCTACATCGTGGCCGTGATCGTCCTCAAGGCCGCGCCGGGCAGCGCGGGCGGCGCCGACTGGCGGCTGATCCTCGGCCTCGGCGCGATCCCGGCGCTGGTTGCCGTGGCGCTACGGTCCCACATGCCCGAGTCGCCGCGGTGGCTGATGCTGCACGGCCGCTACGACGACACCCGCAAGGCGTTCGGCCGGCTGGGCATGGACGTCACCGAGGACGAAGTCCGGACGGCTGCGGAGGAGGCCGCCCGGGTGGAGCGAGAACGGCGGCGGAAGACCTTGTGGACCGCGGGGGTGCGCCGGGCGCTGATCGTGGTGTGCCTGTTCTTCATCTTCCAGCAGATCACCGGGATCAACGTGCCGTTCTATTACGGGCCGACGATCCTGTCGGGGTACTTCCTGTCCGGGCACAACGCGGTCGCCGCCGCGGTCGCCGGGGTGGAGGTCACCGCGATCCTCGGCGCGGTCAACGTGATCGCGACCTACTTCGCGTTCCGCTGGATCGACAAGCGCGGCCGGCGCCCGCTGGCCATCGGGGGCTACGCGGGGATGACGGTGTTCATCCTGGTCGCCGCGCTCGGGGTGGGGTACCTGACCGGCGTCCCCCAGGTCGTGCTCGTGATGGTCGGGTTCTCGTTCTTCATCACCTCGTTCGCGATCGGCGTCGGCGGCACCGGCTGGCTGATCCAGGGCGAGGTCTTCCCCACCGCCGTCCGCGGCCGGGCCGCGGCCATCGGCGCCGCGGTGGACTGGCTGGCCAACTATGCGCTGATCGAGGCGTTCCCGGCCTGGCGTACGTCCATCGGGCTGGGCTGGGTCATGGTGTGCTTCGCCGTGTTGTGCGTCGTGGCGATCGGGTTCGTGTACAAGTTCCTGCCGGAGACCAAGGGGCTGTCCGTGGAGCAGGCGGTCCAGGTGTACGAGCGGGAAGCCGAAGGCAGCGGGCTGGGGCGGCTGGCCGGGCACCCGCCCGCCGTCTCGGCCAGCCAAGCCTGAGCCGACGTGCGCGGGCGGCTGAACGCTCGCCGCCAGTACGCGGCCCGGAGGGCACCGCGCTGGCCGAGGCGGCACGGGCCGGGAAGCTACCCTGGCGGCGTGGCGCGCCGGTTTGACACCATCCGCACCGAGCGCCTGGTGATGCGCCGGTGGCGCGAATCGGACCGGGGGCCGTACGCGGCGCTGAACGCCGACCCGGAGGTGATGCGCTACTTCCCGGCCACCCTGGACCGGGCCGCCAGTGACGCCAGCGTCGACCGCATCGAGGATCTGCTGGCCCGGCAGGGCTTCGGGCTGTGGGCGCTCGAGGTGGCCGCCACGGCCGAGTTCATCGGGTTCGCCGGCCTGAACCCGATGCCCGATGGCGTCCCCGGAGCCGGGGACATGGAGGTGGGCTGGCGGCTGGCCCGGCACGCGTGGCATCACGGGTACGCCACCGAGGCCGCCGCCGCCGCCGTCGACGTGGCCTTCAACGGGGCCGGCCTGGACCAGGTCTGGTCGATGACGTCCGTGCTCAACCGGCCGTCGCAGGCGGTCATGCTCCGGCTGGGGATGACCCCGTACGCGCTGTTCGACCATCCCGGGCTGGGGGTCGGCCACCCGCTGCGCCGGCATATCGCCTACCGGCTGCAGCGCCCGGATGACCGCGGGCCGCCCGCCCGCTGACCGCGTACCGCGGCCCGCCGGACTCACCAGCAGGGCCCCCGATCTTCTGGTCAGCATGGTTTGTGCGGTAGAAACGATGTTTGGGAAGGCGTAGCGGCATTAGGGCAAGGGGCAGGTGCCATGCGGTTGCGGCCAGGTGTAGCGATTGACCTCGGCACGGTCAACACGCTCGTCTACGTCTCCGGCCGCGGGATCGTGCTCGAGGAGCCGTCCGCGATCGCCATCGACCGGGAAACCGGCGGGGTGGTGGCCATCGGTGACGCCGCGGACGCGCTGACCGGCAAGGAACCCCAGGACATCGACGTCATCCACCCCCTCCGCGACGGGGTCATCGCGGACCTGGACGCGTCGGTGGCCATGCTGCAGGGCTTCATGCGCAAGATCCGGATGCGCCGCGGCCTGCTCCGCGGATCGGCCGTGGTCTGCGTGCCGAGCGGCGCCACCTGGGTAGAACGGCGGTCCCTGATCGCCGCGGTCGAGGCGCAGCGGCCGCGCTGCCGCGTCAAGCTCGTCGACGAGCCGGTCGCTGCGGCCGCCGGCGCGGGCATCGGCCTGACCGACGGGACCGGCGCCTTCATGGTGGACATCGGGGGCGGGACCACCGAGGCCGCGGTGCTGGCCGGCGGCCACGTGGTGCGCTCCCGCTCGCTGCGCCTGGCCGGCAACGCCATGGACGAGGCGATCATGCAAGCGGTGAAGGCCGAACTGGGCCTGCTCATCGGCCGCAACGCCGCCAGGAACCTGAAGATGACGCTCGGCCTCGGTGAGGGCGCGGCCGAGTGGATGGAGGTGGTCGGCGTCGACGCGGCGCGCCGGACGCCCCGCGTGGAGTACGTCCCCGGACGCCTGGTGGCCGAGGCGCTCGACCACACCGTGGCCGCTATCGCCGACTCGGCGCAGGAGATGCTGTCGGATATCCCGCCCAACCTGGCCGAGGACGTGGTGCGGGGGAAGATCCGCCTGGCCGGCGGCGGCGCCCTGCTGCCGGGCCTGGCCAACAAGATCGAGGCCGTGGCCGACATCCCCGCCTTTGTCGTGGACGACCCGCTGCGCTGCGTCATCCGCGGCGCGGCCGAGGTCCTCGAGCACGGACACGAGGTCGAGTGACCGAACCTGACCTTTTCCGGGAAGCGGCCGCCGAGCTGTACTCGGCCTACCCGGACCAGTTCATCGAGCGCCGGGGCGTTCTCGCGGCCCGGGCGCGCGCGGCCGGGCAGGCCCCGGCGGCGAAGAGGATCGCCGGGCTGCGCAAGCCGACGCGGTCGGCCTGGGTCCTTAACCAGCTGGTCCGGGCCGCGCCCGAGGTGCCGTCCGAGCTGGCCAGCCTGGGCCGGGAGCTCCGGGCCGCGCAGAGATCCCTGGACGGCGCGGCGATCAGGGAGCTTTCGCTGCGACGGCACCGGCTGATCGAGTCCCTGGCCCGCCAGGCGTTCACCGTGGCCGGCCTGCGCCCGCCGCCCGCCGCGCTCCGGGATGAGGTGACCGCCACCCTGGGCGCGGCGCTGGCCGACCCGGAGGTCGCCGAGCAGCTGGCGGCGGGAACCCTGGAGCGGGCGGCCCGCAGTGAGGGCTTCGGCCCGGGGCCGCCCGCGCTGACGCTGGTGACCTCATCCGGCGCCCGCCGTTCCGCCCCGGCTTCCCCGCGGGCCTCCCGCGCGCTGGCCGTGGCGGGCGCCGCCCCTGCGGCCAGGCAGGCGCCCCGGACGCCAGCGCCGCCGGCCGGGCCGCCCGGCGGGGAGCGGGAGAGCCGGCGCCTGACGGCCCTGGCCGCGGCCGAGCAGGCGGCGGCCGAGGCGGACCGGACCGCCGAAGCCGCGACCGCAGCCGAGCAGGAACTCGAGCGAGCCGTCCAGGTGATGGAGGAGCAGCTCGCCGACGCTCGGCGGAACCTGTCGCAGGCCAGGAACCAGGCCCGGCGGGCGAGATCCAGGCAGCGCCAGGCCCGCCTGGCGCTCGACCGGCTGCAGCGATGACCCCGGCCGCAGGCTCGCGGTGAGCGGAGCCCGGCCGGGCGGCGGCCGGGAGCCGTCTGGTTACCGCCGGGCCGGCGCTGGCTAGCATGACTGCCGTGAGTGACTATGAGCTGGTGCACGAGTACGAGACGGTCAACTACCACCGCCGCGGCGGCGCGGCCAAGGTCGAGCTCAACCGCCCCGACAGCCTGAACGCGTGGAACGAGCAATTCAGCGTCGACCTGCTGGCCGTCCTGACCGCCGCCGCCGCGGACCCGGGCGTCCGCGCGGTGCTGATCACCGGCGCCGGGCGCGCGTTCTCCAGCGGCGCGGATCTGCGCGGCGGCGGGCATTCGTCCGGCCAGGACATCTACGAGCGGCTGACCAAGCAATACCACCCGATCATGGTCAGCATCCGCCAGATGCCCAAGCCGGTGGTGAGCGCGGTGCACGGCCCCGCGGCCGGGATCGGCGTGTCGCTGGCGCTCGTCTGCGACCTGATCGTCGCGGCCGAGTCGGCGTATTTCCTGCTGGCGTTCGTGAACATCGGCCTGGTGCCGGACGGCGGCTCGTCGCTGCTCGTCCCGTCGCGGGTGGGGTTCACCCGGGCGGCCGAGATGGCGATGCTGGGCGAGCGGGTCGGGGCCCGGCAGGCCCTGGACTGGGGCCTGATCAACCGGGTCTGGCCGGACGAGGAGTTCGCGGCGCGCGCCGACGAGCTCGTGGCCCGGCTCGCCGAGGGCCCGACCCAGTCGTACGCCGGCACCAAGCGCCAGCTCAACAAGTGGCTGTACGAGCGCATGGACGCCCAGCTCGAGTTCGAGGCGGGCATCCAGCGGGAGATGGCCGGCTCGGCCGACTTCGCCGAGGGGGTCACGGCCTTCGCGCAGAAGCGCCCGCCGCGATTCACCGGGCAGTAAGCCAGGCCGTCACGTCCGGGTGCGCACCAGGGCGTCCAGGCCGTCGAGGATGCGCTCGAGGCCGAAGGTGAACTCGTCGTCCGGGTCGTCGTGGACCTCGAACACGCCCGCGGCGATGAACGCGGCCAGGGCCGGGAACCGCACCGGGTCGGTCAGCTTGGCCAGCATGCGGGGGTAGGCGGCCATCCACTCATCCGGGGTGGCGCCGGACGCCCGGATGGCGGCCTGGACGTCGCCCTCGGTGGTGGCCAGGGTCCGGACATACCCGCTGACCAGCATGATCACCGACGCCTTCTCCGCCTCCTCCAGGCCGCTGTCGCCCAGGCTGGCCAGGCCGCGCTCGAACCAGGCGACCTCGTTCGGCAGGATCGGCAGCCCGCTGATCGGGATCCGCACCACCCACGGATGCCGCTGAAAGCCCCAGCGCATCGCCCAGGCCCACCGGGACAGCGCGTCGCGCCACCCCTCGCCGGGCTCGGCCGCGGGAGGCGGGCCGTACGCGGCGTCGACCATGAGCTTGACCAGTTCATCCTTGGCGCTGACGTACCGGTACAGGGACATCGTGGAGGCGCCTAGGTCGGCGGCGACCCGGCTCATGGACACCGCGCCCAGGCCGTCGCGGGCGGCGATCTTGATGGCGGCCTGGACGATGCGCTCCAGGCTCAGGCCCGGCTTCGGGCCCTTGCCGGGGCTCTCCCGCACCCCCCACGCCGCCGCGACGGCGGCGGGCAGCGCGGCGCCGTGCTCGTGGTCCATGGCTCACTCTCTCAGGTGGCCGGTCTTTTGGCGGCCCGCGCCTGGCGGCCCGAATCCAGTTGACAGCGCTCTCCTTACTGTGTATACCCTACGCAGTAATGCGTATGCCATACGCAGAAGCGAAGCCGGAATCGGAGACGGGAGCGGCGCGGGATGGTCAGTGAGCTAGCGGTCGAGGCGGTCGGCCTGGAGAAGTCCTTCGGCCAGGTGCCGGTCCTGGCCGGCGTCGACCTGGGCGTCCCGCGCGGCATCGTGTTCGCGCTGCTCGGGCCCAACGGGGCCGGCAAGACGACGACCGTGCGCATTCTCGCCACGCTCACCCGGGCGGACGCGGGCCAGGCCCGGGTGGCCGGGTACGACGTCGGTCGCGACCGGCACCAGGTGCGCCGCCGCATCAGCCTGGCCGGGCAGTACGCGGCCGTCGACGGGCTGCAGACCGGGGCGGAGAACCTGCGGATGATCGGGCGGCTGTCCGGCCTGTCCCGCGCCCGGGCCCGCCGCCGCGCGCGCGAGCTGCTCGAGCAGTTCGGGCTGACGGAGGCCGGCCAGCGGAGGGCCGGGACCTACTCCGGCGGGATGCGCCGCAGGCTCGACCTCGCGGCCAGCCTGACCGGCACCCCCTCGGTGGTCTTTCTCGATGAACCCACCACCGGCCTCGACCTGCCCAGCCGCCAGGTGATGTGGCAGGTCATCAGCGACCTGGCCGGCCGGGGCGCGACCGTCTTCCTCACCACCCAGTACCTGGAGGAGGCGGACCGGCTGGCCGACCGGGTCGCCGTGATCGACGGTGGCCGCGTGGTCGCCGAGGGCACCCCGGCCGACCTCAAGCAGCTGGTGGCCGAGCAGCGCCTGGACCTGCTGCTGGCCGATGCGGCCGCGTTCGATGCCGCGGCCCGCCGCGCCGGCGGCCGCGCGGTCGGCAGCGACCCGGGCCGGCTGACCCTCAGCGTCGCCACCGACGGGTCCGCGGCCGGAGTCCGGGCCCTGCTCGACGAGCTCGACCCGGGCCACTCGGCGGTGCGGAGCTTCGCCGTGCACACCGCCACCCTGGACGACGTATTCCTCGCCCTGACCGGGCACGCCACTACCCCAGCTGACCAGGAGACCGCCCGTGTCTGACACCATGATCATGGCCAGCCGGTGCCTGCGGCTCAGCCGCCGCCAGCTCGATGCCCTGCTGACCTCGCTGCTGCTCCCGGTTCTGCTCATGCTGCTGTTCGTCTGCCTGTTCGGCGGCGCCATTCACACGGGAACCAGGTACGTGATCTACGTCGTGCCCGGCGTCCTGCTGCTCTGCGCGGGATACGGGGCGTCGCTCACCGCGGTGAGCGTCAGCCAGGACATGGCCGGCGGGATCGTCGACCGGTTCCGGTCCATGGACGTCCGCGGCGCGGCGATCCTGGCCGGCCACGTCACGGCGAGCGTCGTCCGCAACATCGCCTCGACCGTCCTGGTCTTCGGCGTGGCCTGTCTCATCGGCTTCCGGCCGCACGCCGGGCTGCCCGGCTGGCTCGGCGCCGCGGCCGTGCTGGCGATGTTCATCCTGGCCATGTCCTGGCTCGCCGCGGCGTTCGGCCTCGCGGTCAAGGCGCCCGAGGCCGCCAGCGGCTTCCTGTTCGTCGTGGCGTTCCTGCCGTACGCGAGCAGCGCGTTCGTCCCGGTCGCCACCATGCCGTCCTGGATACGCGGCTTCGCCAGCCACCAGCCGGTCACGCCGGCCACCGAGACCATCCGCGGGCTGCTGCTGGGAACGCCGGTCGGCACCCGCCCGTGGCTGGCGCTGACCTGGTGCGGCGGCATCCTGGCCCTGGCGGTCATCCTCTCCGGCTGGCTGTTCAGCCGGCGTACGGCCTGACCGGCGGGCGGGTGACGGGACGATCCTAGGTGGCGGCGCTGAGGTTCTCGCGGATCGTCCCGGTCATCGGGTGATCAGGCGGCAACAGCCGCTCACAGTCGGCCAGCGTGCGCTCGAACAGCGCTACCGCCTCGGCGCGCCGTCCCACCGTGTGGTACGCGGAGGCGAGGTTGGCGCGCGAGGTCAGCGTGCTCGTATGGTCCGGGCCGAGCAGCCGCTCGTAGTCCTCGAGCGTCTGCTCCTGCAGCGTGATGGCCTGGGCGAGCCGTCCGGCCGAGTGGTAACCGGAGGCGAGGTTGCCGCGCGCGGTCAGCGTGTCGGGGTGATCCGGGCCCTTGGCCTGCTCCTGGCGCGCGACGGCCTCCTCGTAGAGCGGGATGGCCTGCTTGAGCTTGTGCGCGGAGTGGTAGGCCGAGGCCAGGTTGGCCAGCGAGGTCAGGGTATCCGGATGATCGGCCCCGAGTACCTTCTCCCGGTCGGCGAGCGTGCGTTCGTAGACGGGCAGCGCGTGCTTCAGCCGGTCGGCCGAGCGGTAGGCGTAGGCCAGGCCGGCGCGCGCGGTCATGGTGTCCGGATGGGTCGCGCCCAGCGCCTGTTCGCGCTCGGCCAGGATGCGCTCGTACATCTGGACGGCGTCCTTGAGCTGCCCCCCGGACAGCAGCGCGGCCGCGAGCCCGGCCTGCGCCGTCAGCGTGTCGGGATGATCCGGCCCCAGGGCGGCGCCCCGGTCGTTGAGCACCCGCTGCAGGATGGCGATCGCGTCCGGCGCGCGGCCCGCCGACAGGTAGGCGGCCACGAGATCGTCACGCGTGCTCCGGGTGACCGGGTGGCCGGGCCCCAGCGCCTGCTCCCGCTCGGCGAGGATGCCTTCGTACAGCTCGATGGCGTCCGGCTCGCGGCCCGCCGCCATGCAGGCCTGGGCGAGGCCGCTGCGCGTGGCCAGGGCGTCGGGATGGTCGTCGCCCGGGGCCGCCTGCCGCTCGGCGAGGCTCTGCTCGTAAGCGGCGATGGCGTCCGCGGTCCGTCCGGCGGTCAGGTAGGCGGCCGCGAGGTGGTCGTGCGCCATGGACATGTTGGCGTGAGCGTGGCCCAGGACCTCGCTGGTACGGATCATGTCCTGCCAGTAGGAAATGGCCAGGCCGGTCAGGCCGGCCTGGCCCAGGCTCTGGCCGGCCCGCAGCAGCACCGGATGAGCCTCGGTCGTCCACAGCGGCCCCGCGGCTGCGCGGTGCAGGCTGGCCGCGCCATCCCGCAGGGCCTGCTCGTAGAGCGGCTCGGCCTCCTGCTGCGGCCACGCCTGCAGCAGGGCATCGGCCGCGGCCCGCGCGGCCTGCTCCAGCATCGCGGGCGGGATGAACCGCCGGATCATGGCCTGGACCAGGCCGTGCATCAGCACGGTGCGGGGCGCGCTCTCCGGATCGATCGTCACCAGGCCGACCCGGGACAGGGCGTCCAGGACGACGCGGACCTGGCCCTGCTCGGCCGGCGTGCCCGTGGCGTGGCGCCCGCAGATGTAAGCGCACGCCGCCGGGCTGGTGAGCACCGCTCCCGGGACGCCGGCCTGGCCGAGCAGCGCCACCAGCACCAGGGCGTTCCCGGCCAGGCCGGGAGGTGACAGGCTGTCGGCCCGGTCCAGCGACAGCGACCAGGTGGCGGCCACCGTGGCCGCGTCCGGGCCGGCCCCGTTCACCGGCATCTGCCGGGCCCGGTCGGCGAACTGCGCGCGGTAGCTGCGGCAGTCGGTCCCCCGGTCGGCTATCACCGCCGCGGCCTGGGCCAGGCCGAGCGGCAGGTAGCCGAGGTCGGCGGCGAGGTCGAGCGCCCCGGCCCGCATGCCCGCGTCCTCCGTGAGCCTGGCCGACAGGTAGCTCAGGGCCTCGCGCGGGCTGAACGGCCCGATCTCCAGGATGCTGCGGCCGGGGGCGCTCACGGCGTCGGCCGGCAGCCGGGTGGTGACCAGGACCATCCCGGCGGCGCCGCGCGGCCAGAGCCCGTCCAGGTCGGCCGCGTCGGCCAGGTCGTCCAGCACGACCAGCCACGGCTGGCTGGTCGTGGCCAGCCAGCCCAGGAAGCCGGCCGCGGCCGTGTCCGGGTCGGCACCGGCGCCGGGGCCGCCCGCCGCCGCCAGGGCCCCCGCGTAGCCGGTGATCACCGCATCCCGGCTGGCGGCCGGCACCCAGGCGAGCAGGTCCACCTCGCGCGAGCGCCACAAGACGCTGGCGAGCGCCACCGCGAGCTGCGTCTTGCCGGTGCCGCCCAGGCCGGCCTGGGGCGGGCGCCCGGCCTCGCCGGGGACGGTCGGCCGGGTCATGACCACGGTCGCGCCGCGGGCCAGGCCGCGCGCTGCGTCGAACCCGGTCTCCGGCCGCGAGATGAAGCATTCGGCGATCGGCGGAACCGCGCCGGACCGGACCGGCCAGCTTACTGAGCGTGACGGCGTTTCGGCGCGAACCTGACGGTTCATGGTCACACCGACCATCAGGACCTTCCTTTAATGTCGAGCCAGGCAAGGTTACGACGACCCGGGTAATGGTAAGGACAGAACTGGGGTTATTCGGCACCAAGGTGATCACTTTAAGTCACGCATAAGGGACGATCATGCTCAATTTTGGTGTGACCTTCATGGCCGACCCGCCGGTGTCCGAGACCGTCGGCAAGACGGTGCTCGCCGAGCAGAACGGGTTCAGCCACGCGTGGATATGGGACAGCCACGTCCTGTGGCAAGAGGTCTACCCGATCTTCACCCTGATGGCGGCGGGCACCACGGACATCCACATCGGCCCGTGCGTGACCAACCCGGTGACCAGGGACCCGACCGTGACCGCCGCGGCTATGGCGACGCTGAACGAGATCTCCGGCGGCCGGATGGAGATGGGGATCGGCCGCGGCGACTCGGCGCAACGGGTGCTCGGCCGCACCCCGGTGACCGTCGCCGAGCTGGAGCGCGCCTGCATGACCATCCGCGAGCTGGCCGAGGGGAACGAGGTCGACCTGGACGGCACCCCGGTACAGCTCAAGTGGTCGGAAGGCTGGCCGCTGCCGGTCTGGGTCGCCGCGTACGGCCCGCGCGCGCTGCACTGCGCCGGCCGCGTCGCCGACGGCGTCATCCTCCAGCTCGCCGACCCGTTCATCATCGAATGGGCGCTGCGTTACGTCCGCGAGGGCGCCGAGCAGGCCGGCCGGAAGCCCGATGACATCAAGGTGATGGCGGCCGCCCCGGCCTACCTGTCCGCTGACCTCGCGCACGCGCGCGACCAGGTGCGCTGGTTTCCCGCCCTGGTCTCCAACCACGTGGTCGACCTGGTCCACCGCTACCACGGCGGCGAGCTCCCGGACGAGCTGACCGACTACATCGCGGCCCGCCAGAGCTACGACTACTCCCACCACGGCCGGGTCGGCTCGGAGAACGCCGAGTTCGTCACCGACGAGGTGGTGGACAGGTTCTGCGTGCTCGGCCCCCCCGAGCAGGTGCGGGCCAAGCTGGGCCAGCTGCAGGACCTGGGCGTGCAGCAGTTCAATATCTACTCGATGGTCGACGATCCCAGGGCGCTGATCAGCGGCTTCGGCCGCGAGATCATCCCGGCGTTCCGGTAAGGAGGGAACACCGATGCGAACGGTCCGTGCGGCGCTGATCCAGGCCCAGGCCAACATGTCCAAGCAGGAGGCGATCGACAAGCACATCAAGATGATCGCCGACGCGGCGGGCCAGGGTGCCGACGTGGTGGGCCTCCAGGAGATCTTCCACGGCCCGTACTTCTGCGCCGAGCAGGACCCGAAGTGGTACGACACCGCGGAACCCGAGGACGGGCCGACCGTCAGCCGGATGCGCGAGGTGGCCCGCGAGCACGGCATCGTGCTGATCGTGCCGTGGTACGAGGAGGAGCAGCCCGGCGTCTACTACAACACCGCCTGCGTGATCGAGCGCGACGGCACGGTCATCGGCAAGTACCGCAAGACCCACATCCCGCACGTGGGGCCGTGCTTCTGGGAGAAGTTCTACTTCAAGCCGGGCAACCTCGGCTACCCGGTGTGGGAGACCTCGGTGGGCCGGGTCGGCCTGATCATCTGTTATGACCGGCATTTCCCCGAGGTGGCCCGCGAGCTGGGGCTCAAGGGCGCCGAGCTGGTCTTCAACCCGTCCGCGACCGTCGAGTCGCTGTCCAGGTACCTGTGGGAGCTCGAGCAGCCCGCCCACGCGGTGGCCAACGGGTTCTGGATCGCGGCGAGCAACCGGGTCGGCGTGGAGTCGCCGCTGAACCCGCACAAGTTCTACGGTTCCTCCTACTTCTGCAGCCCCCGCGGGAAGATCACCGCCCAGGCTTCGGACAGCGAGGACGAGGTACTGGTCGCCGACCTCGACCTCGACGAGATCCGCGAGGTCCGCAACACCTGGCAGTTCTTCCGCGACCGCCGGCCCGAGACCTACGGCGAGCTGGCCCAGCAGCTGCCATGATGGCGCCGACCGAGGGCCATAACGACCACGCCACGGAGCGGCCATGACCACGCTGATCAAGAACGGGACGGTGGTCACGGCCACCGACATGACCGCCGCCGACGTGCTGATCGACGGGGAGCGGATCCGGGCCGTCGGGACCGGGCTGGCCGGGACCGGTACCGGTGCCGGGGCGGACACGGTCATCGACGCCGCCGGCCGGTACGTGATGCCGGGCGGCATCGACGTGCACACCCACATGGAGCTCCCGTTCGGCGGTACCTTCGCCTCCGACGACTTCGCCACCGGCACGGCCGCCGCGGCCTGGGGCGGCACCACCACCATCGTCGACTTCGCGGTGCAGGGCTACGGCGAGAGCCTGGCCCAGGGGCTGGACACCTGGCTGGCCAAGGCCGAGCCGAAGTCGCATATCGACTTCGGCCTGCACCTGATCGTGCGCGAGATCAACGAGCCCATCCTGCGCGAGATGGACGCGATGATCGACCGGGGCGTGTCCTCGTTCAAGCTGTTCATGGCCTACCCGGGCGTGTTTATGCTGGACGACGCGTCGATCTTCCGCGCGATGAGCCGCACCGCGGACAACGGCGGCCTGATCATGCTGCACGCGGAGAACGGCGGCGCGATCGACGTCCTGGTCCAGCGCTACCTGGCCGAGGGCAAGACCGCCCCGGTCAACCACGGCCTGACCCGGCCTTCCTCGATGGAGGGCGAGGCCACCCACCGCGCGATCGCGCTGGCCGAGCTGGCCGGCGTACCGGTGTACATCGTGCACCTGTCGTCGCGCGAGGCGCTCAACGCGGTGCGCGAGGGGCGCGACCGCGGCGTGCCCGCCTACGCGGAGACCTGCCCGCAGTACCTCTACCTGTCCCTCGACGACCTGGCCCGGCCCGGGTTCGAGGGCGCCAAGTTCGTGTGCTCGCCGCCGCTGCGGCCCGCCGACCACCAGGCGGACCTGTGGCGCGGCCTGATCACCGACGACCTGCAGGTCGTCTCGACGGATCACTGCCCGTTCGACTACAAGGACCAGAAGATCCTCGGCAAGGACGACTTCTCCGCGATACCCAACGGGCTGCCCGGGGTCGAGGACCGCTACACGCTGCTGTGGGACGGCGGCGTCGCGGCGGGGCACATCACGCCCACCCGGTTCGTCGAGCTGATCGCGACCGCGCCCGCCAGGATGTTCGGCCTGTACCCGCGCAAGGGCACGCTCGCCCCGGGCGCCGACGCCGACATCGTGGTCTTCAATCCCGAGGCCGAGCGCACGCTGTCGGCCAGTACCCATCACATGCGGGTGGACTACAGCTGCTACGAGGGGCGGAAGGTCCGCGGCCAGCCCGAGGTGGTGATGCAGCGCGGCCGCATCCTGGTCCAGGACGGGAAGTTCCTCGGCCAGCCCGGCGCGGGCCGGTTCCTGCTGCGCGGCCGCTTCAGCCCCGGCGGGTAAGCCCGGCCGGGCTAGCCGGCCTCCTCCCCATGACGGTGCCGCCTCTCGCCGAGCGTGATGCCCAGCAGCCAGCTGACCACGCCGATGATGATCGCGCCCCAGAACGCCGGCCAGAAGCCGGTGATGTGGAACGGCAGGCTGAGCTTGCCCGCCACCCAGCTGGTGAGCCACAGCAGCAGCGCGTTGACCACCAGGCCGATCAGCCCGAGGGTGATGATGTAGAAGACGCAGCCGAGCACCTTGATGATCGGCTTGAGCACGGCGTTGATCACGCCGAAGATCAGCGCCACCACGATCAGGGTGGCGACCTTGCGCAGCGTGGTGCCCGCCGTTACCTCGATGCCGGGGAGCACCCACGTGGCGACGAGCATGGCCACCGCGGTGATCAGGACCCGGAGCACGAACCGCATGGGCACATCCTGCCATGATCGACGGGATGCCCATGACAGGCCGGGGGGAGGGAAACGGGCGCGGGATGGCCGCGGCGACGGCGTCGGCGGGCGGTCAC
>CAWCGJ010000031.1:0-34404 GCA_963795055.1 uncultured Actinomycetota bacterium | reverse complement strand
TCGCCCTGCCTTGCGCCAGCGACCCGTTCGGGAATGCCTCATGCCAGGCGCCGGGATGCGCGGCCCAGATCGGATCGAAATCGGCCAGCCATATGCCGAAGTCGCAATCCTCTGCCAGCAGCCATCCACCAGGTGCCAGCCAGGAGACCATCCGCCGCAGCGCAGCCATCCGGTCAGGGATGTGCATGAGCACGGCGCGCACGTGCACCAGGTCAAAGGACCCGTCTGGGAACTCGTCGCTGGTCACGTCGTGGCGGAGAACGTCGAGATTCGGCAGCGATAGCTCGGACAGGAAGCCGGTCTCCAGGTCGGTCGCCGTGACCCGGCCAGCCGGGCCGACATACTCGCACAACCAGCGCGCCATTGAGCCCAGCCCGCCGCCGACTTCCAGGCACCGGGCGCCAGGAGCCAGATCGAGCGTCTTGATCCTGCGGACCGTGAGCGGGTCGAGACGTTCGGCGAAGAGCTCCAGTCGGCGGCGCTCATCCGCGCCAGCGTGCGGGAAGGCGTACTGCCCCGCGGCGTCGGTCATCTGCTCGCTCCGATACGACACGTGCTGCGCCAGGCCGGACGTCACCGGGCCCGGCCAACACGTTAATTGGTGCGGCCCACGCCCTGCCATCGGACTATGGCTGAGCCGCCATCAGCTGGGTGGGCCAGACAGGACTCCAACCTCCGGCCTCCGCCCCCCGCGTACGTACACACTGACCGCCGTGACCAATCGCCCGGATGGTGCCTAGCCGGCTCATCCTGCGGGGTATCAGTGCCTGAGGGGAAGATGAGAGATGAGGAGCGCGTCATGGCGCAGCGCTGGCCAGCGGTGTCCTTTGACCGGTGGGGCGAGACATGTGACACTCTGCACGCGCATACCCAGGTGCTGGGCAAGCTGGCGGTCGAGCTGGCCCCGCCGGAGCCGGAGTTGCAGCATGGAGCGCTGCGGCTGAGCACGCGGGGCTGGGAAACTGCGCCGCTGCCCGCGCCCGACGGGTCCGGGTCGCTGGTAGTGGCGCTCGATCTGCGGGTTCACGAGGCGGTAGTCGAGCACAACGGCGGCGCCGTGGAGCGGGTGCCGTTGACCCCGGACCGGCCGGTGGCGGAGGTGACCCGGAAGGTGCTCGCCGCGGTGGCCGAGATGGCCGGCGAGGTGCGGATCAACCCGGTACCGCAAGAGGTTCCATGGCGCGTGCCGCTCGACGAAGACTACGACCACGCGCGCTACGACGCCGGCCAGGTTCGGGACTACTTCGCGGCGGCCACCCAGGCGGCGCTGGCGCTGGCCGCGTTCCGCGCGCCCTACCGAGGCCGGTCCACCCCCGTCAACGCGTGGTGGGGATCGTTCGACCTGGCCGTGACCATGTTCTCCGGCCTGCCGGCCGACCCGCCCTCCGACGGCTTCATCACCCGCAACTCCGACGACGCCGAGAAGGTGACGGTCGGCTGGTGGCCGGGAGATGCCCGCCACCCGCAGGCGGCGTTCTACGCCTACGCCTACCCGGCGCGGCCCAGCTTCGCTGAAGGTACCCTCTCCCCGGCCGCGGCCCACTGGGACAAGCGTCTGGGCGAGTACATCCTGGACTGGGACGACGTCCGCGCCGCGCCCGACCCGCGCGCTGCGGCGGTCGAGTTCGCCCGCTCCGCCTTCCAGTACGCCTGCCAGGTGAGCGGGTGGGACCCGGCCCTGCCTGGCAGCACTGAGGGCAGGCCACCCCCCATAAGATGACGCCCCTCACCGAAGCTCTAACCCCTCGGCACGTCAGGACGGCCGCCTTGACAAGCCCGCTATCAAGGTGATATCACATTAAGTAGGTGATCGGGTGGCCGACACCACACTCCGCAGGGGGCATCCCGATGAACGCACCCAACGACAACACCGCAGCGAAAGGCCTGCGCGGGTGGTGGGCATCTCCCCCGCGACCCGGCATGCGACGCCTGATCAACCCGTGGGAGTACCGCAACCTCCGCTTCTTTGGGGTCACGCGCGTGGCCGGCGGCAGCATCGCGGCCGCCGCGGGCCTCATATGCCTCGCGTACGGCGTCTACGGATGGGCAGCCTTCTTCCTGATTATTGGAGCGCTGAACCTCGGGGGTGGCTACTGGTACCTGACCATCGACCGCTCCGCCCGAACCTGAGCCCGGTCAGGCGCCCGCCGCGGGTAAGCCGGTCCTCAGGGTCGACGGCGGAGAGGGCCAGCCTCCGGGGCGCAGAACGTGACCTCGGGGTAGCGTCGTGACGGCTGATCTAGCAACGCTTGCGGCTTGCCGCGCAGGTGCTGGTCGAAGAAGGCGCGGACGTAGGCGCGGGTGATGTCCAGGGACCGGGCTCCGGACAGGCGGGTGCCGAGGTCGATGCCGAGCTGATCGGCTAGCAGCGCGAGATCGGTGAACGAGGCGTGTACCGCCCCGGCCACCAGGATCCACCGCTTCCACCCGGTCAGGAGGGCCCAGTCACGCTCCCAGGTGGTCACGGCGCCTCCGCTGCCGGGGGTGTAGTTGGCTTGCTTGCCCAGGAACAGGAACGGCCGGGACAGGCCGTGGTGCGGGATCGGGGCGGCCGTGGCGCCGTCCATGTCGATGCCCGCGCGGATGCGCGAGTCGGCCAGCATGGCGGCGATGGCGGCGGCGCCGCCGGCGGAGTGGCCGGCCATCGCCATCGCCGACGGGTCGATCAGCCCGGCGCCCGGCCAGGCCGGGTGCGCGCCGGTTAGTTCATTGAGCACGAAGGAGACATCGGCCGCCCGGCCTGCCGCCAGCTTCTCCCAGAACCCCTCGCCCCTGCGGCGTGTCTCACGGGCCAGGCTGGTGGCGACCCGCCCGTCGGGAAAAGCCGTGGCGAAGCTCTCGTAGGTGTGATCGATTCCGGCTACCACGTAGCCGTGGCTGGCCAGGTCCTCGGCCAGGGCGGTGAGCACGCTGCGGGAGTTGGTGAAGCCGGGCGAGAGCACGACGAGGGGCAGGGCGCGCGCAGGCCCGGCCGGCGTGGCGTCGCTGACCGCGTTGGTCCGGGTCGTGCTCAGCACGCCGGGCGGCACGGCGGTGATGCCCCTGCTGGTGAGCTGGAGCTCGGACTCCGCTGGCGTCATGTACGGGGCGCGCCGCCCGTCCGACGGCGCCGCCGGGTACCACAGTGAGACCATCAGCTCTCGTGCGTTCACCCCCGCGGCCCAGGGATCGGGGCGGGAGGTGTCGGTCAGGTGCACGGACGTGGTGCCGGCCGGGTAAGGACCGGTCGGCCCGGGCAGAGACGGCGTGTGCCGCGGCCCGGCCGGTGCGTCACCGGCGTTCGCGGAAGTTCCCATGCCGTCCATCATCACCGGCCGGCCCCGGTCAGGTACCGAGCTCGTCGGCGAGCTGACGGGCGTTGACCTGGGCGTAGTTGCTGTAGCAGTTGTTGAACAGCACGTGGGTGGTGTCGGCGCGGTCGGCCAGGTCGCGGACCTTGGGCGCCCATTCGGCCAGCTCCCGCTCGCTGTAGCGGTAGCCGAACCGCTCGTAGATATCCTTGCTGTCCCACTTGTCCGAGTGCCCGTGCATCCGGACCACGGCCAGGTCGCTGGTGACGGCCAGCACCGGCGGGATCGAGCTCGGGTAGCCCTGCGGCATGTCCACGCACACGTACGGCAGCTGGTGGGAGGCGAGGAAGTCCAGGGTTTCGGCCTGGTTGTCCTCGGTCATCCAGGTGCGGTTGCGGAACTCCACGCAGACCCGGCGCGGCGCGACCCGCTGCGCGCAGGACAGGATGTAGTCCTTGCGGCCGCGGCCGATGGGGAACCAGGGCGGGAACTGCAGCAAGATCGCGCCGAGCTTCCCCGCCGAGTGGAGCGGCTCCAGCGCGGTCAGGAACCGGTCCCAGGCCTGATCGGCGACCGCCGGGTCGACGTCCTTGAGGTACACCCGGTCCTTGCCGGACGCGCTCGCGGCCTCGCGCAGATCCGCGGGCAGCGCCCGGACCGGGGTCGGATGCTGGGTGAACAGGCTGAACGCCTTGACGTTGAAGGTGAACCCGGCCGGGGTCCGCTCCGCCCAGGCCTGGGCGGTCTGCTCGGCGGGCAGCGCGTAGTAGGTGGCGTCGACCTCGACCAGCGGGAACTGGCGGGCATAGAACCGCAGCCGCTTCTCCGGCGTGTCCGCCTCGGGCGGGTACCAGCCGGAGGCGATCAGCGTCTTATCCGTCCACGATGCCGTGCCTACCCGGATCTGTCCCATACCCGCAGCGTAAAAGAAGCGCCGGGCTCCCGTGGCCGGGCCAGGCCGGGCCTGGCCCGGCTCAGGCCAGATGCCGGTCGATGCCGGGGATGCGCTCGACCAGGCCGGCCAGGGACGCGGCGGAGCGCTCCGGTTCGCCGGCCGTCATGAGGTTCTGCATCCCCTCGTCGCCGGCCGCCGCGGCGACCGGGATGCCGTCGAGCATGGCCTGGATCCGGTACGGGACGGCGTGCAGGATCTCGCGCGCGAAGAGGGCGCCGTAAGCATCGGCAATGGTGGTCAGCCTTTCGGCCGCGGTCCCGGGGCCGATGTCGCTCCACAGCGGAACGCAGTTCCAGGCGATGAAGGCGAGCTCGAGCAGCGGGGTGGAGGGCCCGGCGAAGTCCCAGTCAAAGACGCCCGCCACCTCCTCGCCGGCGAAGCACACGTTGTAGGGCGCGATGTCGTTGTGGCCGATCAGGGTGGTGGGGCCGGCGACGGGGAAGAAGCGCCACGGCCCGGGGTGGGTGAAGCCGGCCACGGCCTCGTGGAAGCGCCGCGTCCACCGGACCACCGACACGATCTGGCCGTGGCTCAGCCGGCGGCCTCGTTGTCGACCACGTGCCCGGACAGGTAGGACAGGACCTCGCGGCCCTGGTCGTCGAACCCGAGAACCCGCGGGATGTTCGGGACCCGCGAGGCCAGGTAGCCCAGCAGGGCATGGACGGCCGGGGTCCACGCCCCGGTGCTGCGGCGCACCGTGTCGCCGACGCGCACCGCTCCGCCCACGTTGCCGCCCGGCAGCGGGATCTCCCGGTCATCACCGGCTTTTGAGGCGTCAATACTCAACGGGAGGCCTGCTTATCGACATGATGGGATCGCCGGACCGGGCTCGGGGACATGTCCGAGGTTACTGGCCTGCCTCGGCGCCCGACGCGCTGACCCGGGGCGCCGTGGCGGGCCGCTGGGCCCCGGCGGAGAATATGTTTTCGCGCGAAGGGGTGGTGTGCGTGCAACCAGGGCAAAAGCCCCAGCGGCGGCCGCTGAACCGCCACGACAGTCATCTGGCGGAGGAGATGGTGGAGCGGGCCGCCGAACTGGCGAGGGATTCCCGGGCCCGGACCCGGCACGCGGCGGTGCTGGTGAAAGACGGCAGCCTGCTGGCGTGGGGGACCAACGGGGTGCCGTTCCCGGGGGAGGACCACTGCTACTGCAAGGTCGCGGAGTTCGGCCATCATGACCAGTGCCGGACTCACGCGGAGCAGCGGGCGATCACCCTGGCCCGCGACGGCGACGGCTGGCGCAGGCTGCCGGGATCGAAGCTGATCTATGTGCGGCTCGAGGCGGACGACTCGGTGCGGCTGGAGGAACCCCATTTCTGCGCCCGCTGCAGCCGCCTGGCGCTGTCCCTGGGCGTGGCGGAGTGGATCTTCGCGCTATCCGAGGGCCTGGTCGGGTACTCCCTGGTCGACTACGACGCCATCGCCCAGCTGCGCTGGTAACCGGCCGGGGATGGACAGTCATGACGTGCGACACTGACGGGCGCCCGGTGATGGCGGCAGACCATCACCGGGCGCCTGGTCCGGTGCCTCATCCGGTGGCTGTCACCCGGAGCCGCCGTTGCCGGGGGGCGGCCCGGGCAGGCTTATGCAGCTCGGCGCCGGGGGCGAGGTCAGGACTCCTCCGCCGACCGAACTGTGCCCGCTGGTCTCCATGCCGACCACGAGGATGTCACCGGCCGGGATGCCCTGCGCGTTCACGGTGACGGCCCCGTTCCGGGAGACGGCCATCCCCGTAGTGATCCGGTGGCCGCGCCCTGACACGGCGGGCGCCGGTGGCCTCGGACAGCCCGGCTCGACCGGCACCACGACCACCTGCTTGTCGCCAAGCTGACGGAGCCGGGCGTTGGCGCCCGCTATCCCGGACGTCTGGTAGACCGCGAGCGTGATCGTGCCGTCGGGATTCTTCGTCACCGCGTAGGCCGGGCTTCCGCTCTCGGCCACCACGCTGCCGGCGATGGCCGCGGCGACGGCGAGGGCGCCGCCGGCCAGCAGCGCCCGGCGCGGCGTGACCCGGCGCCTGGGCTGCGCCGGCGGCGTGGTCTGCGCCAGCGCCGGCCCGTGCTCGCGCATCAGGTCGTCGAACAGCTGGTCGGAGAACTTAGTCATGCTTGTCACCCCTGATCTGGTTCGTGGTTATCGCGTGCCTGCGCAACTGGGCCCGGGCCCGCATCAGCCGCATCCGGGCCGCGCCCGGCGTGATCCCGAGCACGGCCGCCGCCTCCTTCGGGCGCAGCCCGGCCAGGTCCACAAGCTCGACCAGCGCGCGGTCCCGGTCCGGCAGCAGGCCCAGCGCGGTGACCAGGTCGCGGCCCGCCCGTTCGGCGTCGATGCGGTCGAGCAGCTCCTCGACCTGGTCCGGTTCCAGGTCGCGCCGGCCCGCCAGCCGCTGCAGGCGGTCCTGCTGCTGGCCATACGCCGCGCAGTGCGCGGCGTACACGTGCCGGGCGATCCCGAACACCCAGGCCCGCGCGGTGCCCTGGCCCGGATCAAACGACCCGAAGCTGGTGATCGCCGTGACGAAGGTGTCCGCCGTGAGGTCGGCGACCACGTGCGGGTCGGCGCTGCGCCGGGCGAAGTAGGCCGTGACCGCCTCCACGTTCGCCCGGTACAGCCGCTCGAACTCGGCCGCCGCGCCATCCCCGGCGACCTGCGCCCCCGTTCCGCGCGCCTGGCTCGATGTCGCTGCTGTCTCGGTCACGTCTCTAGTTGCCCTTCAGCCGCCGTCGCGTCACGCATCCCCGCCGTCGCGCGCAAGCTACCTCGGCCGAGCAGGGGGATCCCCTGCGGCGGATGCATCTGTGAGCCCGGGCTCGGCATTACCATCAGCGGCACGCTACCCTCGCGTCGGCCACATCCGGTGAGGCTGGAGTCAGTCATGACGTACGCCACTGACGAGGGCGTTGACGCCTACATCGACGCCCTGCCGGGCTGGCAGCAGGCGATCTGCCGCCAGGTCCGCGACCTGGTGCACGCAGCCGATCCGGAGGTGACCGAGACCGTCAAGCGGACCAGGCAGCCGTATTTCGTGCTCCAGGGCAACATCTGCGCGCTGCTCGCGGCTAAGGACCACGTCAACGTGTTCCTCTACGACGGCGGGATCGTCCCTGATCCCGACGGGATCATCACCGCGGGCCACGACAACAAGACCGCCCGCACCGTGGCCGTCCGCCGCGGCCAGGCCATCAACGCGCCGGCGCTCAGCGCGATGTTCCGGCAGATCATCGCGAACAACCGGGCCGGGGGCTGGCGCAAGCTGAAGCGCGAACGGTAACCCGCGGACGACCGGGCGCCCGGTGATGGCGGCAGGCCATCGCCGGGCGCCTGTCCGGTGCCTCATCCGGTGGTTGTCACCTGGAGCCGCCGTTGTCTGCGGGCAGCGCGGGCAGGCTCAGGCAGCTCGGCGCCGGGGGCGAGGTCAGGACCGCTCCGCCGAGCGAGCTGCGCCCGCTGGTCTGCACGCCGATCACGAGGATGTCCCCGGCCGGGATGCCCTGGGCGTTTACGGTGACGGACCCGTGGCGCGAGATTCCTGTCTGCGTGGCGATCCGGTGGCCGCGCTCCGACACGGCGGGCGGCGGCAACGACCCGGGGCTCGGGCAGCCCGGCTCGACCGGCACCACGACCACCCGCTTGTCGCCAAGCCGGCGGAGCCGGGCGTTGGCGCCCGCTATCCCGGACGTCTGGTAGAGCGCGACCGTTGTCGTGCCGTCGGGGTTCTTCGTCACCGCGTAGTCCGGGCTCTCAATCCCGGCCACAGCGATGCCGGCGACGGCGACGGCGCCGGCGGCGGCGAGGACGAGGGCGCCGCCGCGGTCCCGCCGCGCCCGGCGCGGCGTGACCCGGCGCTTGGGACGCGCCGGCGGCCTGGTGTGTGCCAGCGCCAGCCCGTGCTCGCGCATCGGATCGTCGAGTAGCTGCTCGGAGAATTTAGTCATTTCTTGTCACTCCTGATCTGGTTCCTGGTTATGGCGTGCCTGCGCACCTGGGCACGAGCCCGCATTAGCCGGATCCGTGCCGCGAAAGGTCACTGGTCACCTTGCCCCGCGGGGTGACGGCGTCGGCTTTCGCAGACTCCGCACAAAGCATGGTGGCCATCTGCGTGCAGCTCGTGAAATATGTAGTCCATTTGTTTAACGGAACTGCCCGGCCCGCTGCCCGGGATGCCCGGCGGATCGGCCATTTCCTGTTCAGTCATGTCGGTCACGACAGCAGTCATCGTGGCCGCCTGGGCAGCATCAAGCTCATGGCCGTGCCCGGGTCGGCGGGACCCGTGAGCGAGGCCATCGTCCCGCGATCGGCGGGACCGAGCAGCGGGCGAACGGCGGCCGGGGCGTCCGGGCCCATCAGCGGGGTAATGACGGCCGCGGCGGCCAGGCCGGTCAGCGGGCTGGCGCTACCGTGGTCGGCGGGACCCATGAGCGGGACCGCGGCACCTGGCTTATCGGCTCGGTCAAGAACGAACCTGGGCAGGGAGATCTCCGCGACCTCGATATCCAGGTATGGACTGCGAGTACTCATTGCGTTTCCTTTTCCGTTGCTGGCTCACGTCCGGCGCGGTCTTGCGGCCGGATGACACCGGAGCCGGTGGCTCCGGAGAGGGGGGATTCCGGGGATGCGGCTGATCGGCATCTCGCTTCCCCGTCAGCGGCTTCGCCTGTCAGGGCTGTCCCCGGCGAACCCGTTGTTCCCGTGTTGTCAGTGGTATCCGGCCGCGCGGCACAGTCGCTTCGCCCATCCGGGCCAGATTCATGCGGTCTGCGCAGTTGGCCCGGCCGGGCCAGGGCTCAGCCGAGTCCGCCTGGGCGGCCGGGGGTGGGGCGGCGATGCTGGCGACGGCGCAGGCCACGGCGAGGGTAGTGAGCAGGCTGATGCCCCAGCCGGCGCCGAGCGCGGCCCCCCCAACGGTCAGCCCGAGTAGGCCGCCGGCGACGAGAGCAAAGGCGCCGAGCCACTGACGGCGGCGTGCGGCGCCAGGCGCGGTCCGGTCATCGATGCTCACCGGCCCGGCCGGGGAACGCAGCGCCTCGCCCATCGCGAAGAGGGTGACGGTGGCGGCGAACCCGATCTGCGCGGCGGCGCCGCGGCCGAGATGGCCGCTGCCGGCGATGGCCGCGGCGAAGGTGGCTGCCAGGCCCGCGGCGGCCAGGGCCATGCCGGCGAACCGCCGCCGGCCGGCCAGCGATCGCGGCATGAGCCGCTGAGCAGGCCGCGGAGCGCGGATCGGCTCGGTGACCGGGCGGCTGCCCGGCCCGGATGTGGTGTGTCTGGTTGCTGTGATGATCGGCATCTGGCTTCCCCTTGCGGCCTGGCCTGCCGGTGGTGATCGGCACGCCAGCCTTATGCGTGTCAAGACCAGACCATTGGTATCCGGCCGTGCCGCGCGGCCGCTTCGCCCGGAAGGGCCAGATTCACACGGCGTCCCGCCTATCGGCTCGCTGGAGCCTGGCCCAATCGGGCCATCTGCGGCGAATGCCGGGAGTTGGCCCTTACGGGCGATGCGGCGTCAAGGCCCTCAGCCCGACAGTGGATGTAATCCCGCAATGGGGAAAGCAGATCAAGCGAAAGGCAAACCCGCATGAGTATCTTCGTGGCACATCAGGGCTCGCAGGACAATGGCCAGCTCTGGCATGATGCCTTCGACGGCTCGAACTGGGCCGGGGACCGGCTAGTCCCGAACACCGGCCTGAGTGCAAGCCCCTCGGCGGCGCTCTTCAACGGACGGCTCTACTACTTCCATCAGGGCTCCCAGAACGACGGCCAGCTGTGGTACAACTCCTTCGACGGCCAGACCTGGGCCGGGGACCAGCGGGTCCGGAACACTGGCATGACGGAAAGCCCTTCCGTGGTGGCCATGGACGGGCAGCTCACCGTCTTCCACCAGGGCTTCGGGGACGACGGCCAGCTGTGGTTCAACTTTTCCGCTGACGGCCAGAACTGGGCCGGGGACCGGCCAGTCCCGGGCGTCGGCATGAGCGACAGCCCGTCGGCCGTGGACTTCAACGGAGTGCTCTACGTCTTCCATCAGGGCTACCAGAACGACGGCCAGCTGTGGTACGACACCTACGACTTCGACAGCCTGACCTGGACCGGAGACACGCAAGTCCCGTTCCTCGGCATGAGTGCCAGCCCGTCGGCCGTGTTCTTCAACGGACTGCTCTACGTCTTCCATCAGGGCGACCAGAACGACGGCCAGCTGTGGTATGACACCTTCGACGGCCAGAACTGGGCCGGGGACACGCAAGTCCCAAACGTCGGCATGAGCGACAGCCCCTCCGCGGTGGTCGACGGAGATCTTCTCTACGTCTTCCATCAGGGCGACCAGAACGACGGCCAGCTGTGGTACACGTCGTTCGACGGCGAGAAGTGGGCCGCGGACCAGCAGGTCCAGCCGCTCGGCATGTCGGGCAGCCCCAGTGCGGCGGCTTGGCCGGGGGTGAACCTGCCCTGACGCCCGGGCACCGGCGCCAAGGTCCCGGCTGGACTCAGATCCGGGACGGCCACTCGGCCCGTGTGCTCGCCCCTGCAGCCCCAAGCGTGACAGCCACGCTTGGGGCTGCAGGTTTCTGCGGGCACTCTGATGATCTCCCGCGATCTTGGCGATCATTCCGGCGCACCGTGGCGGGCGTAGAATGTTTGTGCGGTTTTGAGCGGGAGAGGCCGGCCGGTCGCTGACCGGCGTGGCGGGCGTCGATCTTGATGAGAAGCCTCGGGCTGGTGGCCACGCAGAAGTTCACGTTCTTGTACCCCGACATCGAGGGCTGCACCGCGATGGCGGGGCAGCTGGGGGACGCGTGGGCGGGGGCCTAGCGGCAGCGTTCCCTTCGCTGCGGGCGGTGCCGGACCCGGGGCTGCGCAGCAACCTGCCGGCGCAGGTGTCGAGCTTCATCGGCCGCGAGGCGGAACTGGGCGAGGTTTGCGCGCTGGTGGGCGGGTCGCGGCTGGTGACGCTGACCGGGGCGGGCGGGGCGGGCAAGACCCGGCTCGCGGTGCAGGTGGCGGCCGGGCTGGCCGACGGCACGGGGGACGAGGCGTGGTTCGTGGATCTGGCGCCGGCGGGCGACCCGGACCTGGTGGCGGCGACGGTAGCGGATGTGCTGGGGGTGCGCCGCGAGCCGGGGCGGCCGGTGGCGGACACGCTGGTAGAGGCGGTGGGCGAGCGGAGCCTGCTGGTGGTGCTGGACAACTGCGAGCACCTGATCGGCGCGTGCGCGAAGCTGGCCGACGCGCTGCTGCGGGGGTGCCCGGACCTGGCGCTGCTGGCGACCAGCCGCGAGCCGCTGGGCATCGACGGCGAGCGCATCTACCGGGTGCCGTCGCTGGGTGTCCCGGCCGACGGCGATGACACGGATGCGATCCGGGCCAGCGAAGCGGTACGGCTGCTGGCCGACCGGGCCGCCTCGCAGGGGGTGGCGCTGGCCCGGGACGACGCGGGTGCCGAGGTGGCCGGGCGGATCTGTCGGCGCCTGGATGGCATCCCGCTGGCCGTCGAGCTGGCCGCGGCCCGGCTGCGGGTGATGTCCGCGGTCGAGCTGGAGGCCCGGCTGGACCATCGGTTCGCGGTCTTGACGGGCGGGCCGCGGGCGGCGCTGCCGCGGCAGCAGACGCTGCGCGCGATGGTGGACTGGTCGTGGGAGCTGCTGACTGGCGCCGAGCGGGCGGTGCTGGCCGCCCTGTCGGTGTTCGCCGGCGGGTTCGGCCTGACCGCGGCCGAGGCGGTCGCCGGGGGCGAGGAGGTGCCCGCGGCGGAGGTCGCCACGCACCTCGGGGCGCTGGTCGACAAGAGCCTGGTGCAGTTCGGTGACACCGCGGCCGACCCGAGCCGGTACCGGCTGCTGGAAACCGTCCGCCAGTACGCGGCCGGCCATCTGGACGCGCACGGCCCGGCCGCGGCCGGCGCCGCCCGGACCGCCCACCGCGATTACTACCTGGCCCTGGCCGAGGCGGCCGCCCCACAGCTCACCGGGCCCGATCAGGCCGGGTGGCTGGACCGGCTCGACGCCGAGCTGGGCAACCTGCGCGCCGCGATCGCCTTCAGCCTGACCCAGGACGACCCCGAGCCGGGCCTACGGCTGGGCGCCTCGTTGGACGTGTTCTGGTCGGCGCGCGGGCACGCCGCCGAGGCGGCCGACGCACTGCGCGCGCTGCTGGACCTGCCAGCCTCCACGGCGATGCTGCCACGCGCCCGGGCGCTAGCCACGGCAGCCAGCCTCCTCGAGCGGGCGGGCAGCTACGCCATCGCCGAGGACTACTGCCAGGAGGCGCTGGCCATTGCCGCCCCGGCCGGGGACGACAACCTGGTCGCCGACCTGCTGAATCGGCGAGCCTGGGTCCTGCTGCACCAAGGACAGCCCGGCGCCGCGCTGCCGCTCATCGAGTCGGGGATGGACCTGGCCCGCCGCCTCGGGGAATCCCACCTGACCGCCCGCCTGCTTTCCGCCCGGGCGTACGCCGCGCTTGTTCAGGGGGAACACGCGGGCGCGGTGCGCGATTACCTCCAGTCCCTGCGGCTCTCCCGTCAGGCCGGTGACCAGCGTGCGGTCGGCCAGGTGCTCAGCAACCTCGGCAACGCCGAGCTGTCAGCGGGCGACCTGGACGCCGCCCGCCGCCACCTAGCCGAATCCCTGGACATCTCCCGCGCGCTCAACAACCGCTATGGCATGTCCTTTGCGACTTTCAACCTTGGCCTGGTCGAGTACCTCGGCGGCTCGCCGGGCTCCGCCGAGGCTCTGTTCGCGGAAACACTCGCCCTGACCATGCGCATGGGCCTGAAGCGCAGCACCGCCGTGGCGCTGATCGGCCTGGCCCTGACCAGCCACGGCGGGGCCGACCCGGGCTGGTGCGCCCGGCTGCACGGCGCGGCCGACCAGGCCCTGGCGGATCAGGGCCACGCCCTCGAGCCGCTGGAAGCCCGGCTGGCCGACCTCGACCGCCAGCGCCTGCGCGGCGTGATGGGCGACGAGGCCTTTGACGCCGAATATGCCGCGGGCCGTACCCTCGACTCGGCCGACGTGCTCGCCGGGCTGCAGCCGAGAGACGTAGCGGCCGGGCGGGCGCGGGCGGCGGTATCGGGTGGGGCCGCGTCGGTGCTGACGCCTCGCGAGCTCGACGTGCTCAAGCTCGTCGCGCAGGGACTGAGCAACCAAGACATCGCGCGGCGGCTCGTGCTCAGCGAGCACACCGTGCACCGGCACCTGGCCAACATCCTGCGCAAGCTCAATCTCTCCTCGCGCGCGGCGGCCGCGGCCTGGGGCGCGCGCACCGGGCTGGTGTGAGCCTGGCTCGATCGGGCCATCTGCCGCAACCGCGTGAATCTGGCCCTTACGGGCGAAGCGCTCGATGCAGATCGGCCCGCATCCTCGGAAGCAACATTCATCAGGCCACACCGAGGAAACTGCGATGCACCCCACGACCACCCACCACCTGGCCCAGGCCCACGTAGCCGACCTGCGCCACCAGGCCCAGCGTGACGCGCTGGCCCGCGCCGCCCGCCGGGAGCGGCCCGACCAGCACGGGCCCGCCGGGCCTGCCGCGCCCGCCGGGCCTGCCGCGGCCGCGGGGCCCGGCAGGCAGGCCCCGGCCCGCCGGGCGCGGCGCCGGCCTTCACCCCGGACGGTGCTCGCGATCGCGTCCCTGGGCGGCGCCATCGCCTTCATTGACGCGACGATCGTGAACATCGCGTTCCCCGATATCGCGCGGTCGTTCCCCGGCACGTCGATTTCGGCGCTGTCGTGGGTGCTGAACGCGTACAACATCGTGTTCGCCGCGTTTCTCATGGCGGCCGCGGGGATCGCGGACCTGCTGGGGCGCCGGCGCGTCTTCGTCTTCGGCCTGGAGTTGTTCACCGCCGGCTCGCTGCTGTGCGCAATCGCGCCGTCGGCGGATGCTTTGATTGCCTTCCGGGTGGTGCAGGCGCTCGGCGCGGCCTTCATGGTGCCGTCGGCCCTTGCGCTGGTGCTCAAGGCATTCCCGCCCGCGCACCGCGCCCACGGAGTTGCCCTGCTGTCCGCGGTGAGCGCGGCCGCCGCCGGCCTCGGCCCCTCGCTGGGCGGCCTGCTCGTCACCGCCGCCAACTGGCGCCTGGTGTTCCTGGTCAACGTCCCGATCGGTGTAGCAGCGGTACTGCTGGCCCGCCGGCTGCTGGCCGAGAGCCGATCACCCGGCCGCCGGCGGATACCCGACCTGCCCGGCACGCTGCTGTTCGCGATCGCGATCGGGGCGCTGGTGCTCGGCGTGGTCAAAGGCCAGGAATGGGGCTGGGGCAGCGCGCGGATCCTCGGCTGCCTGGCGGTGGCGCTCGCTTCCGGCGTGATGGTCATCTGGCGCTGCCGTTGGCACCGCTCGCCGGTCTTCGACCTGTCCCTGCTGAGGATCCGGACGTTCAGCGTCGCCAACGCAATGACGGTCATCGGGGCGGTTGGCTTCTACGCTTACACCCTCGCCAATGTCTTGTTCCTCACCGGCGTATGGCGATACTCGGTCCTCCAGGCTGGCCTGGCCCTCACGGTCGGCCCGCTCGTGGCGGTGGTAGTGGCCAGGCCGACGAGCAAGCTGGCCCAGCGCCTCGGCCCCCGCCCCGTTCTCGTCGCCGGGGGCCTGCTCTGGGGCGGGGCGGTGCTGTGGTTCGTCGAACGAGTTGGGACGACGCCCGACTTCGCGGGCCAATGGCTACCGGGCATGGTGCTGCTCGGGATCGGCGCGGGCACGCTGTTTCCGAACCTCAGCGGGACCGCGGTCGCCTCGGCGCCGGGCGGGAGTTTTGCGACGGCGACCGGGATGAATTCTGTCGCGCGCCAGGTCGGAGCCGCGCTGGGCGTCGCGGTGGTCGTAGCGATCATCGGGACGCCGACGCCGGCCACGGCCGACGCGGTGTTTCACGACGCCTGGACGTTTGGTGCGGTTTGCCTGTTCGTCGCCGGGCTTGGCTGTCTGTTCGTCGGGCACGTCAAGGCGGACGAGATGCCGGTGCGAGGCGATGCCGCCCGAGACGATGCTGTGCGAGCGGTTCCTGCGGAGGCTGAGCCGCAAACGGCTTTGCGCTCACCGGGCCCGCGTCGGCGGCGCGTGATCACGCTGGACACCGGCGATCCGGCGTCCCCGCGCGCGGAGTCGGCGGCCGAGTTCCTGGCCCGGACCCCGTTGTTCTCGGGCACCGATCCGGAGCTCGTCGACCAGCTCGCGGCGAAGTCGCGCACGCGGAGCCTGCCCGCAGGAAAGTGGCTGTTCCGCGAGCGTGACCCCGGGGACGAGATGTACGTGGTCCGCGCTGGCCGGCTCGAGGTCGTTGACGAGGGCGCCGACGCCGTGATCTGCGAGTACCGCCGCGGAGACGCGCTCGGCGACCTCGCCTTGCTGACCGATTCGCCGCGATCTGCGTCGGTGCGCGCCGCGCGCGCCACCGAGGTTATCGCCGTTGACCAGGCCGACTTCACCGAGCTCCTGCACGGCTCGCCGGCCCTGTCGTCGGCGCTGAACCGGTCGCTCAGCCGCCGGCTCCAAGACGCGCGCGCGTCGGCGCCGACGGCCCGGCCCCGGCCGGCGACGGTCGCGCTGATCGCGGTCGACGGCCGGATCCGGCCGTGGCGGCTGGCCGCCCTGCTGGGCGCCGCCCTGGAGGCTCACCTATCGGTCGCCGTGCTCGGTGGCGCCGAGGTACCGGGCGCGGCAGCGGCCGGTGATCCGGCCGGAGCGTACGGACCGCTGCTCGACCGGGCCGAGGCCGGGCACGACCTGGTCCTGCTCACCGGCGGATTCGCCCTGGACGAGCCCTGGACGAAGTTCTGCCTCCAGCAGGCAGACCGGATCCTGGCCGTGACCGCAGGCGGCCCGGTCCCGCCGGAGCTGGGCCAATATCCCGAGCTGCAAGCGTGCGACCTGGTGGCCTACGACGCCGCGCCGGGCGCACTCGACGGCTGGGCGGCCGCGCTCCGTCCGGCCCGCTCGCACCTGATCCGGGAGACGGAACTCGGCGCCGACATCGCCCGGATGGCCCGCCGGCTGGCCGGTACCTCGGTCGGGATCGTGCTGTCCGGCGGCGGCGCGCGGGCGTTCTCGCACATCGGTGTGCTCGAAGAGCTGACCGCGGCCGGCGTGACGATCGACCGCATCGCCGGCGTCAGCATGGGCGCCGTGATCGGCGCGCTGGCCGCGATGGGCCACGACGCCGACGAGATAGACGCGATCTGCTTTGAGGAGTGGGTGCAGCGCCGGCCACTGCGGGATTTCACCATCCCCCGCCACTCGCTGATCCGCGGCGAGCGCTTCCAGGCCATGCTGCACCGCACCTTCGGCACGCGCCTGATCGAGGAACTGCCGCGGAGCTTCATGTGCGGCAGCACCGAACTCCGCAGCCGGCGCCTGGAGATCACGCGGCACGGGCCATTGTGGGAGGCGGTCGGGTTCAGCATCAACCTGCCGGTCATCGCGCCACCGCAGGTTCGTGGCCGCGACATATTCATCGACGGTTCGCTGGTCGACAACCTGCCCGTCAAGGCCCTGGCCGACATGGGAGAAGGGCCGATCATCGCGGTCGACGTCAAGGCCACGCCGGAGCACCGCAAGAGCGTCCCGGCCGGGGCACGCGCCCGCGACGACCGGCCTGCCCGGCCGCCGAGCCTCGGTGAGACGCTCACCCGGCTGCTGCTGCTCGGCAGCGAGGACACGTCCGCGGCGGCCCGGCACCACGCCGACCTGGTGATCCAACCGCGTACCCAGGGCGTCGGACTGCTCGAGTTCGGCCAGCTCGACGCAGCCCGCGAGGCTGGCCGCGCGGCGGCCCGCCAGGCGCTTGACCAGGCGCCGGCCAGCCTCGTCGCCTGACCCAGCCCGGGCGCCCGGACTATGACGCGAGGACTGGACCGTCGCCTCGGGCGACCCTCGCCGGTAAGTGAAGAGTGGTGAAGGAATGGTGTCGGCAGGTCAGCTGGCGGCGTTTGCCGCGGCGTCTTTCGTTTTGATCGTGATTCCCGGTCCGAGCGTGCTATTCGCCGTCGGGCGGGCGCTGGCCTACGGGCGCCGGACGGCACTGGCGACGGTGGCGGGCAATGCCGTCGGACTCGAGGTGGTAGCCGTGTGCGTGGCGCTGGGCATCGGCACGCTGGTCGAGCGGTCAGCGCTGGTGTTCACCGGGGTGAAGCTGGCCGGTGCCGGCTACCTCATCTGGCTGGGGATCCGCGCGGTGCGGCAGCGCCGCGGCCTAGCGTCCGCCTTGGCCATCGCGCCAGCGCCCCGAAGGCACCGTAAGGCGGTGCTGGAAGGGTTCATGGTCGGAGTGGCCAACCCCAAGGCGGTCATCTTGTTCGCCGCGGTCTTGCCCGAGTTCGTCAACCGCCGAGCCGGGCACGTGCCGGTCCAGATGCTACTGCTCAGCCTGGTGTCCTTCCTGATCGCCCTGGTCTCCGACAGCGCCTGGAGCCTGGTAGCCGGTACCGTGCGGGCATGGTTCGCCCGATCCCCCCGTCGGCTGGAATTGATCGGCGGGATTGGTGGCCTGACCATGATCGGCCTGGGCCTGTCGATCGCGGTCACCAAGAACACCAGGTGACCTTGCCCCGGTTGACCATCCGGCGTTGGGCGCCAGCCGCCTAGCCCATGTGGCGAAGCGGTCCGTGGCGCTGATCAGCGGCGTTGCGAACCTGGTCCGGCTTCCGGCGGCGGACGTATGATATTGGCGCCGCCGGTTGGGCAGGCCGGCGGATTTCTGGCTGGTGCGGCCGACGTCGATCCGGATGAGAAGCCTCGGGCTGGTGGTCACGCAGACGTTCACGTTCTTGTTCACCGACATCGAGGGCACGGCCACGATGTCGGGTCGGCCGGGGGACGCGTGGGCGAGGGCCTAGCGGTGGCGTTTTCCCCGCAGCAGGCGGTGCCGGTGCCGGACCCGGAGCTGCGCAGCAGCCTGCCCGTGCAGGTGTCGAGTTTCGTCGGCCGCGAGGCCGAGCTGGCCGAGGTGCGCCGCCTGCTAGACGTCTCCCGCCTGGTGACGCTGACTGGCGCGGGCGGGGCGGGCAAGACCCGGCTCGCGGTGCAGGCGGCGGCCGGGCTGGCTGATGGCGCCGGGGACGGGGTGTGGTTCGCCGACCTGGCCCCGGTGGGCGACCCGGACCTGGTGGCGGTGACCGTGGCCGATGTGCTGGGTGTACGCCAGGAGCCGGGACGCCCGGCGGCGGACACGCTGGTAGAGGCGGTGGGCGGGCGGAGCCTGCTGGTGCTGCTCGACAACTGCGAGCACCTGATCGGCGCCTGCGCCAAGCTGGCCGACGCGCTGCTACGCAGCTGCCCGAACCTGGCGCTGCTGGCCACCAGCCGCGAGCCGCTGGGCATCGACGGGGAGCGGGTGTACCGGGTGCCGTCGCTGGGCATCCCCGCCGACGGCGATGAGCCTGCGGCCATCCGGGCCTGCGAGGCGGTGCGGCTGCTGGAAGACCGGGCCGTCGCGCACGGGGTGACATTGAGCTGGGACCAGGAAACGGCGTCGGTCACCGGCCGCGTCTGCCGGCGGCTGGACGGCATCCCGCTGGCCGTGGAGCTGGCCGCGGCCCGGCTGCGGGTGATGTCCGTGGCCGAGCTGGACACCCGGCTGGACCAGCGGTTCGCGCTGCTCACGGGGGGACTGCGGGCCGCCGCGCCGCGGCAGCAGACGCTGCGGGCCATGGTGGACTGGTCCTGGGAGCTGCTGAACGGCCCGGAGCGGGAGGTGCTGGCCCGTCTTTCGGTGTTCGCCGGCGGGTTCGGCCTGGCCGCGGCCGAGGCGGTCACCGTCGGCCCGGACGTGCCCGCTGGGGAGGTCCTGGGGCACCTGGGCGCGCTGGTAGACAAGAGCCTGGTGCAGTTCGGTGACATCGGGATCGCCCCGGGCCGGTACCGGCTGCTGGAGACCGTCCGCCAGTACACGGCCCGGCAGTTGGACGCGCTGGGTCCGGCCGCGGCCGATGCCGCCCGGGCCGCGCACCGGGATTATTATCTGGCCCTGGCCGAGGCGGCCGCCGTCCAGCTCATCGGGCCCGATCAGGCCGAGTGGCTGGACCGGCTCGACGCCGAGCTGGGCAACCTGCGGGCCGCGATCGCCTTCAGCCTGACCCAGGACGATCCCGAGCCCGGCCTGCGGCTAGTCGGCTCGCTCGGTACGTACTGGCGGGCCCGCGGGCACGCCGCCGAAGGCGCCGATGCCCTGCGGACACTGCTGGACATGCCGGCCGCCTTGCAGGCGACGCTGCCGCGCGCCCGGGCGCTGGCCGCGGCGGCCAACCTGCTGCAGCAGATGGGCAGCTACGCGATCGCCGGGGACTACTGCCAGGAAGCGCTGACCATTGCCCGCGCGGCCGGGGACGACGGCCTAGTCGGCGAGCTGCTGTATGTCCGAGCCTGGATCCTGCTGCGCCAGGGGCGGCGAGGCGCCGCGCTGCCGCTCATCGAGTCGGGCCTGGACCTGGCTCGCCACTTCAGGGAACGTCACCTGACCGCCTGCCTGCTTACCACCCGGGCGCACGCGGCGTACGCGGCGGGAGACCATACGGGCGCGGTCCGCGATGCGGGCGAGGCCCTGCGGCTGTTCCGCCAGGCCGGCGACCGGCAACATGTGGCGACGATGCTCGGCAACCTCGGCAACTACGAGCTGTCATCAGGCGAGCTGGACGCCGCACGCCGCCACCTGGCCGAGGCGCTGGACATCTTCCGCACCGTCCACCATCGCGACGGCATCGTCTACCAGACTTTCAACCTCGGCCTGGCCGAGTACCTCGGTGGCTCGCCGGATGCGGCCGGGGCCTTGTTCGCCGAGTCACTCGACCTGGCCCGGCGCTCGGGGATCAAGGCGATTGCCGCCTACGCGGTGCTTGGCCTGGCCCTGGCCGGGCACGGCGAGGCCGACCCGGGCCGGTCCGCCCGGCTGCACGGCGCGGCCGACCAGGCCCTGGCCGACCTGGGCCGCGCCCTCGACCCGCTGGAAGCCCGGCTGGCCGACCTCGACCGCCAGCGGCTGCGCGCCGTGATGGGCGACGAGGCCTTCGACGCCGAATACGCCGCCGGCCGCACCCTTGGCCCGGCGCGCGCGGCTTACGAGATCGGGCCGCAGATCCAAGCGGGTCGCGAGGTGCCACGTGCGCCTGCGCCGATGAGCGAGCCGGACGCGGCCCTATCAGGTGAGGCTGCGTCGGTGCTAACGCCTCGCGAGCGCGACGTGCTCAAGCTCGTCGCGCAGGGGCTGAGCAACGCCGACATCGCCCGGCGGCTCGTGCTCAGCGAGCACACCGTGCACCGGCACCTGGCCAACATCCTGCACAAGCTCGGCCTGTCCTCCCGCGCGGCGGCCGCGGCCTGGGGCGTCCGCACCGGGCTCGTTTGAGCCTGGCTCGTGGCTGATCTGCGGCGTTCGCGCGCCTGGTTTCGCCTCTGATGGCGGACGTATGATGTTGGCGCCGCCCGGTTGACCTGGTCGGGGAGCCCGGTGGCTTGGTGGCCGGCGCAGCCGGCATTGGTCTCGAAGAGAAGCCCCGGACTGGTGGCCACACAGACGTTCACTTCCTTGCTCACCGACATCAAGGGTCCGGCCGCAATGGCGGCCCGGCTGGGGGATGCGTGGGCGAGGGCCTAGCGATGACGTCCTCCCTGCCTCAGGCGGTGCCGGATCCAGGGCTGCGCAGCAACCTGCCGGCGCAGGTGTCGAGCTTTATCGGCCGTGACCGCGAGCTGGCCGAGGTCCGCGCGCTGGTGGGCGGGTTGCGGCTGGTGACGCTGACCGGGGCGGGCGGGGCGGGCAAGACCCGGCTCGCGGTGCAGGTGGCGGCCGGGCTGGCCGACGGCGCGGGGGACGGGGTGTGGTTCGTCGACCTGGCCCCGGTGGGCGACCCGGACCTGGTCGCGGTGACGGTGGCCGATGTGCTGGGCGTCCGCCAGGAGCCGGGGCGGCCGGTGGCGGACACGCTGGTGGAGGCGGTGGGCGCACGGAGCCTGCTGGTGGTGCTGGACAACTGCGAGCATGTCCTGGATGCGTGCGCGAAGCTGGCCGACGCGCTGCTGCGCGGGTGCCCGAACCTGGCGCTGCTGGCGACCAGCCGCGAGCCGCTGGGCATCGACGGCGAGCGCACCTACCGGGTGCCGTCGCTGGGCACCCCCGCGGAAGGCAGCGACACGGATGCGATCCGGGCCAGCGAGGCCGTGCGGCTGCTGGCCGACCGGGCCGCCGCCCAGGGGGTGCCGCTGGCGTGGGACGAGGCGGCCGTTGCGGTGGCCGGGCGGATCTGCCGGCGGCTGGACGGCATCCCGCTGGCCGTGGAGCTGGCCGCGGCCCGGCTGCGGATGATGCCCGCGGCCGAGCTGGACGCCCGGCTGGACCGGCAGCTCGCGCTGCTGACCGGCGGGTCGCGGGCGGCGCCGCCACGCCAGCAGACGCTGCGCGCGATGGTTGACTGGTCCTGGGAGCTGCTGACCGGCCCCGAGCGCCAGGTACTGGCCGCGCTGTCGGTGTTCGCCGGCGGGTTCGGCCTGGCCGCGGCCGAGGCGATCGCCGCGGGCGAGGGCGCGCCTGAGGAAGAGGTCGCCGCGCACTTCGGGGCGCTGGTCGACAAGAGCCTGGTGCAGTACGCCGACGCCGGGACCGGCCCGGGCCGGTACCGGCTGCTGGAGACCGTCCGCCAGTACGCCGCCGGGCGGCTGGACGCACACGGCCCGGCCGCGGCCGGCGCCGCCCGGGCCGCGCACCGCGATTACTACCTGGCCCTGGCCGAGGCGGCCGCCCCGCAGCTCATCGGGCCCGATCAGGCCGAGTGGCTGGACCGGCTCGACGCCGAGCTGGGCAACCTGCGGGCCGCGATCGCGTTCAGCCAGGCCCAGCCCGACCCCGAACCGGGCCTGCGGCTGGCCGCCTCCCTGCGCGAGTTCTGGATGGCCCGCGGGCACGTCGCGGAAGGCGCGGGCGTGCTGCGGACGCTCCTGGACGCTCCGGCCGCCCAGCGGGCGACGCTGCCGCGCGCGCGGGCGCTGACCGCGGCGGCCAGCCTCCTCGACGATCACACGATCGCCGAGGAATACTGCCAGGAAGGCTTGGCCATTGCCCGCGCCGACGGCGACGATTACCTGGTCGCCGACCTGTTGTTCAACCGATCCTGGATCCTGATGCGCCAGGGCCAGCCCGGCGCTGCGCTACCGCTCATCGAGTCGGGCCTGGACCTGGCCGGCCGCCTCGGGCAACCTCACCTGACCGCCCGCCTGCTTGGCGCCCGGTCGTACGCCACGTACGTGGCCGGGGACCCGGAGGGTACGGCCCGCGATGCCTCCGAGGCCCTGCGGCTGTTCCGCCAGGCCGGTGATCGGCTCCTGGCTGGGGTGCTGCTCGGCAACCTTGGGTCCATCGAGCTGTCGGTGGGCGACCTGGATGCCGCCCGCGGCCACCTGGCCGAGGCGCTCGACATCGCCAGCGCGCTCGGCAACCGCGACAACATCGCCCACCAGACATTCAACCTCGGCCTGGCCGAGTACCTCAGCGGCTCGCCGGGCGCCGCTGGGGCTTTGTTCGCCGAGTCGTTCTACCTGGCCCGGCGCATAGGCATGAAGACGCTCATGGCCTACGCGCTGATCGGCCTGGCCATGTCCGGCCGCAGCCGGGCCGGCCCGGGCTGGTCCGCCCGGCTGCACGGCGCGGCCGACCGGGCTCTGGCCGACCTGGGCGAGACCCTCGAGCCGCTGGAGGCCCGGCTGGCCGGACTCGACCGCCAGCGACTGCGCGCCGCGATGGGCGACGAGGCCTTCGACGCCGAATATGCCGCGGGCCGCACCCTCGACCTGGCTGACGTGCTCGCCGCCGTCGGGCCCGCGGACGCGGCGGCTGGACAGGCGCGCGTGGCCGTATCAAGTGAGGCTGCGTCGGTGCTGACGCCGCGCGAGCGCGATGTGCTCAGGCTCGTCGCACAGGGACTGAGCAACCCCGACATCGCCCGGCGGCTTTACCTGAGCGAGCACACCGTGCACCGGCATCTGGCCAACATCCTGCGCAAACTTAACCTCTCCTCCCGGGCCGCGGCCGCGGCCTGGGGGGCGCGCGCCGGGATCGTTTGAGCCTGGCTCGCGGCTGATCGGCGGCCCTGGCGCGCCTGGTTTCGCCGCTGATGGCGGACGTATGATGTTGGCGCCGCCCGGTTGACTCGGTCGGGGAGGCCGGTGGCTTGGTGGTCGGCGCGGTCGGCGTTGGCCTGGATGAGAAGCGTCAGGCTGGTGGCCACGCAGACGTTCACTTCCCTGTTCACCGACATCGAGGGTCCGGCCGCGATGGCGGCCCGGCTGGGGGCTGCGTGGGCGAGGGCCTAGCGGTGACGTCCTCCCCGCTGCGGATGGCGCCGGACCCGGGGCTGCTCGCCAACCTGCCCGTGCAGGTGTCGAGCTTCGTCGGCCGCGAGGCCGAGCTGGCCGAGCTGCGCCGCCTGCTAGCCGTCTCCCGCGTGGTGACGCTGACCGGGGCGGGCGGGGCGGGCAAGACCCGGCTAGCGGTGCAGGTGGCGGCCGGGCTGGCCGACGGCGCGGGGGACGGGGTGTGGTTCGTCGACCTGGCCCCGGTGGGCGACCCGGACCTGGTCGCGGTGACGGTGGCCGATGTGCTGGGCGTCCGCCAGGAGCCGGGGCGGGCGGTGGCGGACACGCTGGTGGAGGCGGTGGGCGCACGGAGCCTGCTGGTGGTGCTGGACAACTGCGAGCATGTCCTGGATGCGTGCGCGAAGCTGGCCGACGCGCTGCTGCGCGGGTGCCCGAACCTGGCGCTGCTGGCGACCAGCCGCGAGCCGCTGGGCATCGACGGCGAGCGCATGTACCGGGTGCCGTCGCTGGGCACCCCCGCGGAAGGCAGCGACACGGATGCGATCCGGGCCAGCGAGGCGGTGCGGCTGCTGGAAGACCGCGCGGGGCAGCACGGAGTGACGCTGGCCTGGGATCAGCAGACGGCGTCGGTCGTCGGCCGCGTCTGCCGGCGGCTGGACGGCATCCCGCTGGCCGTGGAGCTGGCCGCGGCCCGGCTGCGGATGATGCCCGCGGCCGAGCTTGACGCCCGGCTGGACCAGCGGTTCGCCATCTTGACCGGCGGGTCGCGGGCGGCGCCGCCGCGCCAGCAGACGCTGCGGGCGACGGTCGACTGGTCGTGGGAGCTGCTGACCGGCCCCGAGCGCCAGGTACTGGCCGCGCTGTCGGTGTTCGCCGGCGGGTTCGGCCTGGCCGCGGCCGAGGCGGTCGCCGCGGGCGAGGGCGCGCCTGAGGAAGAGGTCGCCGTGCACCTCGGGGCGCTGGTCGACAAGAGCCTGGTGCAGTTCGGCGATACCGGTACCGGCGTGGCCCGGTACCGGCTGCTGGAAACCGTCCGCCAGTACGCCGCCGGGCGGCTGGACGCGCACGGTCCGGCGGCGGCCGGCGCGGCCCGGGCCGCGCACCGCGATTACTACCTGGCCCTGGCCGAGGCGGCCGCCCCGCAGCTCATCGGGCCCGATCAGGTCGAGTGGCTGGACCGGCTCGACGCCGAGCTGGGCAACCTGCGGGCCGCGATCGCGTTCAGCCAGACTCAGCCCGACCTCAAGCCGGGCCTGCGGCTGGCCTCCTCGCTGTGCCTGTACTGGAGAACGCGCGGGCACGCCGCCGAAGGCGCGGACGCGCTGCGGACGCTCCTGGACGCGCCGGCCGCCCAGGAGGCGACGCCGTTGCGCGCCCGGGCGCTGGTCGCGGCGGCTGGTCTTCTCGACAAAACAGGCGGATACACAATCGCGGGGGACTACTGCCAGGAAGCGCTGGCCATTGCCGGCGCCGCCGGCGATGAGCACCTGGTCGCCGAGCTGCTGTACATGCGAGCCTGGATCCTGCTGCGCCAGGGGGACCTCGACACCGCGCTGCCGATGATCGAGCGGGGCCTGGGCATGGCCCGTCGCCTCGGGGAGACCCGCCTGACCGGCTGCCTGCTTTGGACCCGGTCGTACGCCACAGCCCGTGAGGGGGACCATGCGGGGGCGGCCCGCGATACGGCCGAGGCCCTGCGGCTCTTCCGCCAGGCCGGCGACCGGCTCCAGGTCGGGGCGACGCTCGGCAACCTCGGCTACTACGAGCTGGCGGCGGGCGACCTGGATGCCGCCCGCCGCCACCTGGCTGAGTCGCTCGACATCGCCCGCGCGCTCAACGCCCGCTCCGACATCGTCTACGGGACTGTCAACCTGGGCCTGGCCGAGTACCTCAACGGCTCGTCAGGCGCCGAGGCCCTGTTCGCCGAATCACTCGACCTGGCCCGGCGCATGGGGATGAAAGCGTCCATGGCCTACGCGCTGCTCGGCCTGGCCCTCGCCGGCCACGGCGACGCCGGACCGGGCTGGCCGGCCCGGCTGCACGGTGCGGCCGACCAGCTCCTGGCCGATCTGGGCGAGACGATTGATCCGCTCGAAGCCCGGCTGGCCGACCTTGACCGCCAGCGCCTGCGCGCCGCGATGGGCGACGAGGCCTTCGACGCCGAATACGCCGCGGGCCGCACCCTCGACCCAGGGCAGGTGGTGGCTGCGCTCGGGTCCAAGGACACAGCGGCCGGGCCCGCGCGGGTGGCCGGCTCGGGTCAGGCCGCGTCGGTGCTGACGCCTCGCGAGCTGGACGTGCTGAAACTTGTCGCGCAGGGACTGAGCAACCCGGACATCGCCCAGCGGCTCTTCCTGAGCGAGCACACCGTCCACCGCCACCTGGCCAACATCCTGCGCAAGCTCGACCTGTCCTCGCGCGCGGCGGCCGCGGCCTGGGGCGCGCGCGCCGGGCTGGTCTGAGCCTGGCCCGATCGGGCCATCTGCCGCGGCCGCGTGAATCTGGCCCTGACGGGCGAAGCGACGGCGTCGCGCCGCGGGATACCACTAGACAACGTGGGCAAACGGCTTCGCCGGGACACGATCCGCGCGGCCCCGCGCCACCCGGAATGCCCGGCGCGGCCCACCGCGACCGATGACCTGCGCCACGAGACCAGAAGGGAAACCACGATGGCCAAGACGGCCACCGAAGCCCGCCCGCTGGACGCCACGGCTGGTGCCGACGCGATCTACCGCAGCCTGTTTGACTCGTTCAACCCGGACTCCGGCGGGCGGATCTCCCCGCTGGAGGTGCTCAGCCGGCTGGAGCGCTCCGGGCTGCGGCCCGACGATCCGCGCATCGCCGAGGCGCTGACCGGGCTGGCCGGCGCGGACGGCGGATCCCGGCGGCTCAGCTTCGCCCAGTTCAAAGCTCTCGCCCAGCACAACAGCAGCCTGATCAGGCGCGCGGTCGAGGGCAACCTCGCGGTGCCCGACTTCGCCGCGCTGGCCGCCGACATCACCCGGATGTACGACGAGCTGCTGCGGGTCAAGTCCGGCGCGGTGGCCGACTACATCCCGCAGCTCAAGCGCGTCGACCCGGATCAGCTCGCGATCGCGGTGTGCACCGTGGACGGCCAGCGGTTCTCGGCGGGCGACGCGGCGACCGCGTTCTGCCTGCAGTCGGTGTCGAAGACGGTGAGCTACTGCCTGGCGCTGGACGAGCACGGCACCGAGACCGTGCACCAGCACATGGGCCGCGAGCCGTCCGGCCAGTCGTTCAACGAGCTGGCGCTGAACCCGAAGGGCCTGCCGCACAACCCGATGGTCAACGCCGGCGCGATCATGACCACCTCGCTGATCCGGCCGGAGGAAGACATCGCCGACCGGTTCGACCTGGTCGCCGCGACCTGGCGGCGGCTGGCCGGGGGCCGGCGGCCGGGCTTCAACAACGCGGTCTACCTGTCCGAGCGGCAGACCGCGGACCGCAACTTCGCGCTCGGCTACTCGATGCGGGAAAGCGGCGCGTTCCGGCCCGGCACCGACCTGCTGCAGACGCTGGAGTTCTACTTCCAGACCTGCTCGATCGAGGTGGACGCGCAGATGCTGGCCACCGCGGCGGCGTCGCTGGCCAACGCCGGGGTGTGCCCGCTGACCGAGGACCCGGTGTTCACCCCGGGCACCGTGCAGAGTTGCCTGTCGCTGATGTCGTCGTGCGGCATGTACGACTTCTCCGGTGAGTTCGCGTTCACGATCGGGCTGCCCGCCAAGAGCGGCGTGTCCGGCGCGCTCATGCTGGTCATCCCCGGGCTGATGGGCATCTGCGTCTGGTCACCCCGGCTGGACGAGCACGGCAACTCGGTGCGGGGCATCGAGTTCTGCCGCAAGCTGGTCGCCGAGTACAACGTGCACGTCTTCGACTCGCTGGTCACCGGCCGGGGCCGGACCAGCAAGCGGGACCCGCGTCGGAGGAAGAACCAGACCCAGACCGAGGCCGTGGTCGCGCTGACCTGGGCGGCGAGCCAGGGCGACCTCGACGAGGCCCGCGCGCTGATCGCCACCGGGGTCGAGCCCGGCACCGCCGACTACGACGGTCGCACCCCGCTGCACCTGGCCGCCGCCGAAGGCCAGCTCGACGTGGTCCGGTACCTGCTGGCGGCCGGCGCCGGCCCGCAGCCGGTGGACCGCTGGGGCGGCACCCCGCGGTCCGACGCCGAAAGCAACGGCCACACCGAGATCGCGGCGCTGCTGCGAGAGCACGCCGGCGAGGTAGCCCCCCTTCCCCGCTCAGACAAGCGAGAGGCAGCGATATGAACCACAACGAACTTGCCGCCCCCCGAGTGGTCGCGGTCCTGCTCGCGGACGGCTGGCACCGGATCGTCCCCAGCTCGTTCTCGGTCGGCCCGCTGGGCTTCGGGGCCGACGCGGACCTGGGCGTGCCCGGCTTCCGTTTCGAAGAGGCCGACGACGGCCGCCCGTACCAGCCCACGGTGCTGGCCGGCCCGCTGGACAGCATCATCGCCGTCCGGCAGGTCGCCCCGGCCGCGCGGCGCGTCGGCGACCTGGACCGGGCCCGGACGGCCCGTTATGGCCATCAGGCGGATGAATCGACACGACGCGCGGTAAGCGCGGGCCGCTCGGGATGAGCACGACCGCCGCGGCCGCGAGGCCGGTCCACGACCGCCGCCTGGACGGGCAGGACGAGACCGCCTGGCGCGCCGACGCCGCCTGCCGGGACGCCGACCCGGAGCTGTTCTTCCCGGAGGGCGAGATCAGGTCCGCCCGGGCTCAGGTCAAGGCGGCGAAGCTGATCTGCCGCGGCTGCCCGGTCAGCGTCATGTGCCTCGGCTGGGCGCTGGCCAGCGGCCAGGAGGCCGGCATCTGGGGCGGCCTGACCGAAGACGAACGACGCATGCTGCGCCGCCGCCGCGGCTTTTGACCAGCACAGACTTACCAAGCGAGGAAGGGTCATGACGACAACCCAGCAAGAACCGGCCGGCCTGCCCGGCAGCGTGCCCAGTGACCGGCGGCCAGAGCCGCCCGAGTTCCTGTCCGCCTACCCCGGCTACCGCAGCACGGTGCTGCTCGACTGGCTGCGGGCGTCCGAGTACTCCTACCTCGACGCGGGCGGGCACGTCTACCTCGACTACGCCGGCGCGGGCCTGCCCGCGCAGGTACAGGTCCGCACGCATGCCGAGCGGATCAGCGAGCGGTGCTTCGGGAACCCGCACTCGGAAAACCCGGCCTCGACCGCGTCGACGGAACTGGTCGAGCGGACCCGGCTCGCGGTCCTCGCGCACTTCAACGCGCCGCCGGAAGAGTACGCGGCCATCTTCACCCCGAACGCCACCGGGGCGTGCCGGCTGGTCGGGGAGGCCTACCCGTTCGGCCCGCGGACCCGGCTGGTGCTGACGTCCGACAACCACAACTCGGTCAACGGCATCCGCGAGTTCGCCCGGGCGCGCGGCGCGGTCACGCAGTACGTGCCGTTCGGCTCGCCCGAGCTGCGGGTCGACGACGACGCGATGCGCCGGGCGCTGGCCGCTCCCCGCCGCCGGGCGCTGGCCGCTCCCCGCCGCCGCGGGCTGCTGGCCTACCCGGCGCAGAGCAACTTCAGCGGGGTGCAGCATCCGCTGAGCTGGGTGGAGACCGCGCACGAGCACGGCTACGACGTCCTGCTGGACGCGGCCGCCTACGTGCCGTCGAACGAGCTGGACCTGTCGGTGGTCAAGCCCGACTTCGTCCCGGTCAGCTGGTACAAGGTACTCGGCTACCCGACCGGCCTCGGGTGCCTGATCGCGCGCCGGGAGGCGCTGGGGCGGCTGCGGCGCCCGTCGTTCGCCGGCGGGTCGGTGCAGTTGGCCAGCGTGGCGGGCGACTGGCACACGCTGGCCCCGGACGAGGCCCGGTTCGAGGACGGCACGGTCAGCTTCCTGCAGATACCCGACCTGGAATCCGGGCTGGCCTGGGTCAACGGCATCGGGATCGACCTGATCCACGAGCGGGTGATGTACCTGACCGGGTGGCTCCTTGACCGGCTGGCCGGCCTGCGCCACGGCAACGGCCAGCCGATGGCGCGGATCTACGGGCCCGGCGATACCCGCGACCGCGGCGGCACCGTCGCGTTCAACCTGCTGGATCCCGGTGGCCGCGTCATCGACGAGCGCGCCGTCGCCCGGGCCACCGCCGCGGCCGGGATCTCGATCCGCACCGGGTGCCACTGCAACCCGGGCGCCGGAGAGGGCGCGTTCCAGCTCACCCGGCCAGCCTTGCGCGCCGCGGCGCGGGCCCGCCCGCAGACGATGGCCCAGTACGTCGGCCTGCTCGGGCTGCCCAGCGGGGGGGCGCTGCGCGCCTCGGTGGGCCTGGCCTCCAACGTCGACGACGTGGAGCGGTTCCTGGCCTTCGTGCAGGCCACCTACGCCGATCGCGCGGCCGACACCAGCGGCCTGGCGCCCCGGCGGGGCTGCTAAGTCACCGGGCCTTGCTGCCGGCTCGAAGGAGGTCGTCATGGAGAACGGACCCGGCTCAGCGCGGCGCCTGCTCGGCGTCTTCGCCCACCCGGACGACGAGGTGTTCTGCGCGGCCGGCACGATGGCCCGGGCCGCCGAGGCGGGCGCCGAGGTCATGATCGTCTCGGCCACCCGCGGGGAGCGGGGGCAGATCCGCGATCCTGCCGCTGCCACCCGGCGCACGCTGGGCGCGGTCCGGGAGGGCGAGCTGCGCGCGGCCGCCGCCGAACTCGGCGTCCAGCGCGTGCAGGTGCTGGACTACCCGGACGGGACCCTGCCGCACCACCGGTCCTCGCTGGGCGCCGTGATCGCTGACGTCATGCGGCAGTTCGATCCGGACACCGTCATCACCTTCGGCGACGACGGCGGTTACGGCCACCCCGACCACGTCGCGATTTCCGGCCTGGCCACCGAGACGTTCCGGGCGCTGGCCCGCGACCATGACCGGGGCCAGCGGCTGTACCACGCCGTGTTCCCGCCCCGGCACACGTCCATGGCCGAGGAGCTCGCGCACTGGATCACCGATTCGGGAAAGCGGGCCACCGACCGCGCCGCGCTGCAGGCGATCGCCCTGTTCGCCAGCGAGTCGGCCACCATGCGGTTGGCCCGGGACGACGTGCGGGTGCAGTGGTTCCCCCCGGGCGCCTCCGTGGTGGAGCAAGGTGAGCCCGCCGACGCGCTGTACCTGATCCTCAACGGGACCGCCGATCGTCTGGTGGAGCATCCCGGCGGCCGGGTGACCCGCGTGCGGCGGATGCAAGCGGGTGACTTCTTCGGCGAGCTCGGCCTGCTGGCCGGGGAGCGCATGGCGCACGTGGTCGCTCGCGACAGCCTCACCTGCCTCGTTCTGTCCCGCGCCCCGCTTCAGCCGTACGCCGGGCGCGGGGCCGGCGCCACCGGCGCAGCGCCGCCCCTGGCCGCCGCCTTGCCGGCCGGGACCTGCGCGGTGGACGTCACCAGCCACCTGCACCGCAAGCTCGCGGCGCTGGCGCAGCACCGCACCCAGTACCCGGCCGCTCCGTCGATGCTTCCCCACCGCCTGCTGCAAAAGATGCTCGGCACCGAGTTCTTCCGCCGCGCCGCCGCCGACAGCGCCCGTCACCGTGGCACCTCCGGCGCCAGCCGAAGGAGGCCGCCAGTGCCCATCGACGATGACGTGGTCACCGAGGCTGGCGCGCAGGTCACCGAGGCCGCGGCGGCGTAGTGGCCAGGACGTGCGCTTGGCCGCTTGCCGAGCCTGGCCGGCGTCAGCGGCGGAGGATGTCGCGAAGGTGCGGCACGGGCCACCGCCGGTCGAACAGGGTCGGGTCGCCAGGGTCCTCGGCGCGAAGATGCTCGATCAATGTCACGTAGTCGTCGAGATCGAGCGTCCGGACCAGGGTGAGCAGGTCGGCCGCCTCGCCGGTGACCGGGGCGACCGGGGCGACGAACCGGTCGTAGAGCTCCACGACCTGCTGAACCATGGCCAGGTGGCGCGGCCCGGGGTCGACGGAGGGGAAATTCGTCGCGGCGAAGTCCTCGGTGAACACGATCGGCTCGACGGCCAGGGCCCGTGGCCCGTAGCGCTGGGCGAGATGGATGAGCAGCTCGACGTCGAAGGTCTCGTTGAACGACGTCATCTGCCCGATGACCGGGCCGAGCGCGGCCGCGTCGAAGACCTTGAAGCCGGCCTGGGTGTCGAGCACCTGGGCCAGGGACGGGATGAGCGAGGCCCGGACGAAATGGCGGAACAGGATGATGATCTTGTCTGGCTTGTCGCCGGTGCTGTGCGGCTCGGTGACCGGCCCGTCGGCCCGGATCAGCACCGCCCCCTCGATCCCGTAACGCTGGCCGAGCGCGCCGGCCACCTGGTCACCGGCCACCACCGGCGCCGCCAGCGAGCCCAGCTGGGCCAGGTTCGCGGACAGATCCGCGTCGGTGTAGCAGACCACGGGCCGGCCGGCGCCGTTCGCCCGCGCCGGGCCGGCCGCGACCGCGGCGGCCAGCCCCGCCAGTATCGACCCGCCCTTGCGGGACTGCTCGGTCGAGGTCAGCCGGTCGAACGCGGGGCTGACCGGGACGGCGCCCCCGATGATGTCGGCCAGCCTGAGCACCGTCACGCTGCGGTGACCTTCTCCCGGGTAGCCTTCGGCTCTCGCGATCTCCGTCATGAGGTCGGCGCTGGAGGGCCGGTCCGGGCATCCGTCGTCGACCGCGATGATGCTCCACGTGACGCCGGGCAGGCCGCCGGTCAGCCAGTCCAGCTGGCGGACCTTGGTCCGCACGAAGTCCTCTCCGTGCGGGTGCTCGGCCCGGGGGACCATGCGCCCCGTCTCGCCGTACATGGCCCACACCACGGTCAGGTGGACCGGCCCGGTGAGCTCGCTGAGCCGCCGCCGCGAGCGGGCCGCGGCCATCGCTTCGGCCGCGACCGCCGGGCCGTGGCTGGCCACGACGCTCTCCGCCGTCGCGCGGCCCGCGGCGAGGGCGGAGGCCGCGTCGAGCACCGCCTGGTTCTGATCGGGGTCCGTGAGGTCGCGCACGGGCACCAGCGCCTTGTCCATAGCCAGAGGATGCCAGGGCGCCCGGCGCCCTGGCTCCCGAACCCGCCGGCCAGGCGCCCGCGGTTCGGCCAGGATGGAGCCATGAGGCCTGGTCCAGCTGACCATCTGCGTATCGCCCGGCCCTGTCATGACCTGCGGGCCTCCGAGCGGTTCTGGGTCGGGGGCCTGGGCCTTGAGGTGCTATTCCGGGTCGACGAGTCCGCCGAAGGCGGCCATGCGCTGGTGATGGTGGGCTGGACCGGTGCGCCCTGGCATCTCGAGCTGGTCCACGACCCCGGTGACGAGACGCCAGCCGCGCCCACCGAGGAGGACCTATTGGTCCTGTACCTGGGCGGCGAGGTCGATGAGGACGTGATCGGCCGGCTGGTCGGCGCGGGCGGCACCCGCGTCCCGGCGCGCAATCCGTACTGGGAACAGTGGGGAGTCACGATCGCCGATCCCGACGGATACCGGCTCGTCCTGTCCAGCCGCTCCTGGCCCTGACCCAGCGCGCAAGCCTGCTTCGGGTGCCCGGTCCGTGGGGACCCTGGCTAGTGGTCACGCCCGTTTATTCGTCAGGGTCGGCGGCCGGCGCCAAGCGAGGGACAGGGTTCCGTTTTGGTGCAGCCGGGTGTTGCTCTGGTGCGGGGCGTGCGGGCCGGATCCGGGTGGCGTGGCGTGGTTGTTTTGTCGGTGGCTGCTGGTGGTATGGCGGCATGCCCAGGCACCGTGCGCCACAGTCTGCGGTGGTTGTGCATCGCACCGCCCGCGCGGGCTTGCGGCTGACCCGGGGGCAGCGGCGGCGCTTGGTGGGGTTACTGGTTTCGGCCGGGGATGTGTGGGCGTGCGTCCTGGAAGTGAACGCGTGGCGGCAGGTCCGCCAGGACGCTCCGCTGGCGTCGTATCAGGCGTTGTGCCGGGAGCTGGCCGCTGCGGGGCCGGGGTGTTTCGGGGAGCTGGACAGCGCTGGCGCCCGGTCGGTACTGCGCCGGTATTCCGACGCGTGGTTCGCGGCCGCGGCCCGCCGCAAGAACGGCGACACATCGGCGCGATTCCCGCGGCGGCGCCGCAGGATGATGCCGGTGCGCTGGTATCACGGCCGGTTCGAGTTGGAGGGGCAGCGGCTGCGGATCCCGGTGGCCCGGGGCTGTGCGCCGTTACGGGTACGCCTGGACCGTGACCTGCCCTATCCGGCGGGCCAGATCCGGTCGGTCACGCTGTTTTATGATGCGGGTCGGCTGTGGGCCGACGTCACTGCCGAGGTCCCGGTGGCCGCGTACCCGCCGGGCGCGGGGCCGGATCCGGCCCGGGTGGCCGGAGTGGACCTAGGCATCATCCACCCGTACGCGGTCGCTGGGCCCGATGGCGAGGCACTGCTGGTCTCAGGGCGGGCGATCCGCGCCGAGCACCACCTGCACCTCAAAGACAGCAAGGCGCGACAGCGGGCCGTGGCCCGCCGTGCGCCGAAACCCGGGCAGCGCGGGTCGCGGCGCTGGCGGCGCTACCGGCGCCGCCAGCGGGCCGTGGAGGTGCGACACGCCCGCCGGGTCCGCCAGGCCCAGCACGAGGCCGCCCGCGCTGTGGTCGGCTGGGCCGTGGTGCGCCGGATCGGCACCCTGGCCGTCGGCGATCCGCGCGGCGTCCTGGGCATTTCCGCAGGGCGACGGCATAACCGGCGGACCCGGGACTGGCGGGTCGGCCACCTGATCAGCGTGCTTCGCGACAAGGCCGAGCAGGCCGGGATCGCCCTGGTCCTGGCCGACGAGCGGGGTACTTCCTCGACCTGCCCGGCCTGCCGGGCCCGGGTCCCCAAGCCCCCCGGCCGGGCTTTCAGCTGCCCGCGCTGCGG
>CAWCGJ010000030.1:0-35111 GCA_963795055.1 uncultured Actinomycetota bacterium | reverse complement strand
GCCCGCGCCGCTGCGGAACGCCTCGGTGACCTTGTCCTGCGCTCGCAGCGCGCCGAGCGCGAGCTCGAACGCGCTGGGTGCGAAGACGGCCCCGTCCGGGTCGGTCAGCGCGAAGGCCTGTTCGGCGGTGAGCGAGTAGGCCTTGGTCTGCGGGTCGTATTTCACGTAGCCCCCGGCCGCCTGGCCGCGGAGCCATTCGTCGACGTAGCGGGCGGCCGCGCCGGATCCGCAGGAGCTACTGAAGTCAGCGCGCCTGACTACCGGTCCGGCGCGGAGGACACGTAGCCTGGCGGCCTGCGGCTCAGATCCGGATGCGCTTGTTCCCCGGGTCGTACAGGGGGCGCAGCGAGGCGGCGGCCGGGTAGACCGCGGCGCCGATCTGTACCGTCCATTCGCCGGAATCCAGGTAGGCCTGGTCGATGGGCTCCTCAGCGTCGATCATCGCCAGCCCGACGGCACCGCCGAGGCTGAAGCCGTAGGACGCGGACCGGATGTACCCGGCGGGCTTGCCGTCGCGGCGCACCACCTCGGCGTGGAACAGCAGCGGCTCGGGGTCGGTCAGCAGCACCTGGACCAGGCGCCGGCGCAGCGGCCCGCGCTCCTTCTGCGCGAGCACGGCATCGCGGCCGATGAACCCGCCGGGCTTGCCGAGCGCGACCGCGAAGCCCAGCCCGGCCTCCAGCACCGTGTCGGTGTTGTCGATGTCGTGGCCGTAGTCGCGGTAGCCCTTCTCCATCCGCAGGCTGCTGAGCGCCTTCAGCCCGGCATGCCGCAGGCCGACCGCCTGCCCGGCGTGCACCAGCCGGTCGTAGACTCCGACCGCGTGCTCGGCCGGGATGTACAGCTCATAGCCGAGCTCGCCCAGGTAGGTGATCCGGGTGCAGAGCAGCCGGGCGAACCCGATGTCGATCTCGGCGGCCGTGCGGAACGGGAACGCCTCGTTGGACATGTCCGCGGAGGTGACCGAGGCCAGCAGCTCCCGTGACCGCGGGCCCTGGACGTTGAGCTGCGCGTAGCCCGAGGTCACGTCGGTGACGAACGCGTGGGCGTCGCCGATGTGGCGGCGCATCCAGGTTTCCGCGTGCCGGTGCGCGGTGTCGGAGGCGACCACCCAGAACCGGTCCTCGTCCAGCTTGGTCACGGTGAGGTCGGCCTCCAGCGTGCCCCCCGGGTTGAGCCACTGGGTATAGGTGATCCGGCCGGGGTCGCCGTCGACCTCGTTGGCGGAGATCCGCTCCAGCACCCGCCCGGCGTCACGGCCCCGCACGTCGAACTTGGCCATGAAGGCCATGTCCATCAGGATCACGCCGGTGCGGGCGGCATGATGCTCGGCCTCCCAGTAGCCGAACCAGTCCGGCCGACCCCACGACAGCTCGCCGGGCTCCGGTTCGGCGCCCTCGGGGGCGTACCAGTCCGCGCCCTCCCAGCCGCTGACGTCCCTGAAGTAGGCGCGCTGCGCCACCAGCCGGTGGTGCACCGGGGACAGCTTCGCGCCGCGCGCCGTCCGCATGGGCCGGCCCGGGTAGTGAGTGGCGTAGACCAGGCCCAGCGACTCCACGGTGCGGGTGGCCCGGTACTCCGGGTTGGCCTGGTAGCGATGCAGCCGGTCGATGTTGATGCCGGTCACGTCGATGTCGGGCCGGCCGTCGGCGATCCAGCGCGCGACGACCCGGCCGATGCCCCCGCCGGTCAGGATCCCGATCGAGTTCAGCCCGGCGGCGACGAAGTAGTTCTTCAGCTCCGGCGCCTCGCCGACGATCGGCAGCAGGTCAGGGGTGAAGCTCTCCGGGCCGCAGAACAGCTTCTTGATGCCGGCCTCCGCGACCACCGGGACCCGGGACATGGTGCGCTCCAGGTACGGGGCCATCCGGTCCCAGTCCGGGCGCAGCTCGCCGAAGGAGAAACCAGCCGGGACGCCCCCGACGCTCCACGGCGCGCAGGCCGGCTCGAACAGGCCCAGCATCAGCCCGCCGCCTTCTTCCCGGTAGTAACCGTAGTTGGCCGGGTCCTCCAGCACCGGCCAGTCGCCGTCCACTCCCTCGATGGGCTCGGTCAGCAGGTAGTAATGCTCGGCGGCCTGCAGCGGGATGGTGACCCCGGCCAGCTCGCCGAGCTGGCGCGCCCACATCCCCGCGCAGTTGACCACGTACTCGGCTTCGATGTCGCCGTGCGGGGTGCGCACCCCGGTCACCGCGCCGCGGCGGGTGAGGAACCCGGTGACCGGAACGCCCTCGACGATCCGGGCGCCCCGCAACCGGGCCCCCTTGGCCAGGGCCATCGTCACGTCGACCGGGTTGACCCGCCCGTCGGCGGGGATGTAGAAGCCCGCCAGCACGTCGTCGGTCTGCGCGATCGGGAACAGCCGGGCGACCTCGCGGGGGGTGATCTCGTGCACCTCCACCCCGCACAGCCGGTTGAACGCGGCCACCCGCCGGTACTCCTCCAGCCGCCCCGGCTCGACGGCCAGCTCGATCAGCCCGACCTGCTTCAGCCCGGTCGCCTGGCCGGTCTCCGCCTCCAGCCGGGCGTACAGGTCCCTGGTGTACACGCGCAGCTCGGTCGACGTCTGCGAGGTCGAGCCGAAGGTGGCCATCAGCCCGGCCGCGTGCCACGTGGTGCCCGAGGTCAGCCGGTCCCGTTCCAGCAGGACGACGTCCGGCATCCCCAGGTGCGCGAGATGGTAGGCGACCGAGGCCCCGATGACACCGCCGCCCACGACGACAACGCGGGCACGGTCAGGGATAGTGGCGGTGTCAGGCATGTTTGCGACTTTACGTTCCGGCCCGCCCGCACCACCAAACCAGAGGCATCCGCTGCGCCGAGCGCCTCATGGTCGTGATGGTCGATCTCGGTCAGGTAGCGCAGCTCGGCCGCGGACAGCTCCCTCTTGGGCGTCAGGAACCGCATCTGCCGCGATGGCAGGCTCAGCCGGGCGAACCCGTCGGCCAGCAGCGGCGCGTCGGCGCCCCGGATCGGCCGGATCAGCACCTCGGACCCGTCGCGCAACACGGTCGGCCGGCCGCTCGCCGGGTCCACAACCGATCCCGCAGGTTATGCCCTCCGCGGCCGATCCTGGCGAGGCGGCTACCGCTCCTCGGCGGTGATCCACTTCTGCGGCGCGGCCGGCCGGGCCGCCGCGAGGACGCCGAGCGCCTCTTCGGCGGACTGGCTGCGCTGGATGAGATCCCGGCCGGCCGGCTTGAGCAGCCCGACGTCGGCCATCCGGTCGAGCTGGGAGATCAGCGGTGCCCAGAACCCGCCGACGTCGAGCAGGACGACCGGCTTGTTGTGCAGCCCCAGCTGGGACCAGGTGGCGACCTCGGCGAGCTCCTCCAGCGTGCCCAGCCCGCCGGGCAGGGCGATGAACGCGTCGGACAGGTCGTACATCAGCTGCTTGCGCTCGTGCATCGACGCGACCTCGTGCAGCTCGGTCAGGCCCGTGTGGTTGATCTCCCGGGCGAACAGGCCCGCGGGGATGACCCCGATGACCCGGCCGCCGGCGTCCAGGGCGGCGTCGGCCAGCTCGCCCATCAGGCCCACGCTGCCACCCCCGTAGACCAGGTCGATGCCCCGGCGGGCGACCAGGGCCCCGAGGCCGCGGGCGGCATCCCGGTACCGGGGGTCAGCAGGCGTCGAAGATCCGCAGAACACGCAGACCGCGCGGAGAGCCACCAGCGCAACCTATCCGATCCTGGGCGGCCGGCCGGCGTACGGCGGTTCCGGGCCGCGGGCATTAGCCTGAACCGCGAGAAGCACGGATCCACGCCAGGCCCGGAGGACTGCGTTGAGCGAACCGCGCGAACCGGCCGGGCCCGGACCGCAGGACAGCGGCCCGAGCCGCCTGCGGGCCGATTGCGCCCGCTGTTTCGGGTTGTGCTGCGTGGCGCCGGGGTTCTCGGCGTCCGCCGATTTCGCGATCGACAAGCCCGCCGGGCAGCCCTGCCCGAACCTGCAGCCCGGCTTCCGCTGCGGCATCCACGACGACCTGAGGCGGCGCGGTTTCCGCGGCTGCGCGGTGTACGACTGCTTCGGCGCGGGCCAGCACGTCTCCCAGGTCACCTTCGGCGGGCGGGACTGGCGGCAGGCCCCGCACTCCGCGCGGCAGATGTTCGAGGTCTTCGCGGTCGTGCGGCAGCTTCACGAGCTGCTCTGGTACCTGTCCGAGGCGCTGGCCTCCCGGCTCGCGCGGCCGCTGCACGGTGAGCTGAGCCTCGCGGCCGAGGCCACCGAGCGCATGACGCGCGGCCGGGCCGAGGACCTGCTGGCGCTGGACCTGCCAGCGCACCGGCGTGAGGTCAGCGCCGTGCTGCTGCGGGCCAGTGAGCTCATGCGAGCCGGCGTCCCGGGCCGGACTTTGAGCCACGCGGGAGCTGACCTGGCCGGCGCCCGGCTGCAGGGCGCCAGCCTCAGGGGAGCCAGCCTGAGAGGGGCCTGCCTCATCGGCGCCGACCTTTCGGACGCCGACCTGCGGGCCGCCGATCTCGCCGGAGCCGATTTCCGGGACGCTGATCTGTCCGGCGCCGACCTCACCGGCAGTATCTTCCTCGTCCAGTCCCAGCTCGACGCGGCCCGAGGAGACGCCCGCACGAAGCTGCCGCGATGGCGCACCCGCCCGGCGCACTGGTGAGGCTGGCGGGGTGACCTGCGTGCCGCCGGCCGTGAGCGCGCTGGCCGATCGTCTGGCCGGGCTGGGCTGGGTGACCGGGCTGCTGGTGGCCGGTTCCCTGGCCACCGGGGACTATGTTCCCGGTGTCAGTGACCTCGACCTGGTTGCCCTGGCCGAGGGCCCGGTCGGCCGGGCGCGGCAGGAGGTCCTGGCCGGCCTGCACCGCGACCTGGACCGTCAGGCCGCCCAGGGAGCGGACCTGGGGTGTATGTATGTCGATGCCGCCCGGCTGGCCGACGCTGCGGCGTTGCATCCGACGTGGACCCACGGCGTCCTGGTCCAGCGCAGCCTTTCCGGGGTGACGCGCGCCGAGCTGGTGCGGCACGGCTTCGCCGTCCTGGGGCGGCCGCCGGCCGCCGTGCTGCCGGACATGACCGATGATGACGTCCGGCAAGCCGCGCGGGCAGAGCTGTGCGGTTACTGGGCCTGGGCCACGCGGCGGCCGCTGATGTGGCTCAGCCCGGTGATCGCTGACCTGGGGCTGACGTCGATGGCCCGGGGGCGCCACGCTCTGGCCACGGGCCAGCTTCTCACCAAGACGCAGGCGATAGAGCGGGCGCACGCGCCAGCATGGCTGCGCGCGCAACTGCGCGCCCGGCGCCGGGGCGAGCAGGTTGTCTCGCCCCGCGCCCGGACAGCGTTGATCGCGTGGCGGGACGCACGGCGAACCGTGGCCCGGGCAGGCCGCCAGGCCCCCGGCTGAGCAGCCGGTGACGAGGTCCGGCTCATCGTCTGATGCGGCCGGTGGCCCGGGCCAGGTCAGCGCGGTCGGGCCTTAACGGCTGATCGCCGCTGGTGCTGGACGGTGAACCCTAGGTTTCCGAGCACCCTGACGGCACCGCTCTTCCCGCCCTCGAAATCGCCGGAGCCAAGGCGCTGGCCCGTGGCGAGCTCATAAGCCGTGCCCAAGATCGCTTTCGGCGGGTAGCTGCGTTCGTCCCAGAGCAGTTCATAGGTAGTGGTAGGGGCGAAACCGTGCTCGGAGAAGAACTCCTGCGGCCCTAGCCGGTCGTATTCCTGTATCGCGCGCAATACGTCGGCGCGGGTCACGTAATCCCAAGCCACCATGTTGTTCAGCTCTCCTTGGTCTGGACAGTGCCCGGGCCGGGGACGGCCCGGCCGCAACGGTCAGGTCAGCGGCTCGCCGCCGTCGATGTGCAGCGTCTGGCCGGTCAGGAAGGTATTCAGGTTCTCGGTCACGGCAGCGCCTTTCGAGTTCGCTCTCTCCTTTAACGGCACCGATTAGGCCTTTGCGCTAATGGATAGAACGAGCCTGGCACATTATTTATGCCTCTGGCAAGGAGCCGGGAGTTTCGAAGAATTCATGGCGATCATCGAAATTCCTAATGCCTGTGCTCCTGATTTCGCCGTTTGGTGCGGTTCTTTTGAAAGTGAGCTGTCTCAGATGTTGAGAGATATCAGCCGGGAATGCCGGCGATCTGGTCGGCCAGCATGGTCAGGCGCGCTTGGTGGTAGTCCGGGCGGAGCCGGCGGGTACGGCTGAGGGTGGCGATGCCGTGCAGCGCGCTCCAGGCGACCTCGGCCAGGGTCTCGGGGTCACGCCCGCCGGCCAGTGGTGTGACGGCCTCCCTGAGCTCGGCGAAGGCGGCGTGCAACTCGCGGGGCCCCTCGGGCAGGCCGAAGGGCAGCTCGGTGCTGAGGGTGAACATGGCGTCGTAGAGGGCCGGATGCTCCCGGGCGAAGCCGACATAAGCCTCGGCGAGTTCTCCTAGCGCGGCTTCGGGGGAACCGGCGGCCTCCCGCGCGTGGCGCAGGATGAGGCGCAGTTCAGCGAATCCCTCGACGGCTACCGCGTCGATAATGCCCCCTTTGCTGGGGAAGTGGCTGTAGAGGACCGGCTGGCTGTATTCGATCCGGTCGGCCAGCCGGCGGATGGTGACGGCGTCCCAGCCCTCGGCTTCGGCCATCTGGCGGGCGGCGGCGATGATGGCCTCGCGCCGGCGGGCCCGGTCGCGCTGACGGCGCTCGGCGACGGTCATGGCAGCCACTATAGCGCCCCTAGATTAGGTAACGCCGCTAGACCTATCGTTGCTAGTAGTGCTAGCGTTGCTAGAAAGGAGAGAGAAGGAAGGAGCCTCCCATGACCGCTGACCACCAGCAGCTCGCTGAGCGCTACCTGGCCATGCTCAACCAGCACGACCCCGACGCCGTCGAGGGCTTCGTGGCCACCGGCTACATCAACCACAATCCCTTCGTCGCTGATGGCCGCGAAGCCAACCGCGCCTTCTGGGCCGGCTTCTTCACCGCCTTCCCCGACCTGTCCGCCACCATGGACGACCTCATCGGAGCCGGAGATCGGGTGGCCGGGCGCTTCACCTACCGGGCCACCCACCGCGGGCCGTTCTACGGCATTGCCCCTACCGGCCGGCCGATCGAGATGCGGTCGATCGACATCTGGCGGGTCCAGGACGGCGAGTTCGCTGAACACTGGGACGAACTCAACCTGCTCCAGGTGTTCCAGCAGCTCGGCGTCATCCCCGCCCTGGACCTGGCCGCCCCGCAGGCCACATCATGACCGTCCTGGCTCAGCTGCTCATGGCCGCGGCCCTGGTCGCCACCGCCGTCATCTACGGCACCGACGTCTTCGCCGCGCTCGTGCTCCGGGCAGCCCTCGCCCACGTCGATGACCGCACCCTGACCGGCGCAACCGGCTAGCCGGAAAGCTGCGTTTTGGGCCAAACAGCCCCGCTCGCCATCTCCTGAGACAGGGGGAAGCAATGAACAGCACGGACATCACTGTCGGCCGCGGCCTGGAAGCCCTGCGGGCGGCTATCGCGGGCCAGGTCTTCGTACCGGGCGAGGCCGCGCGCCGCCCGGCCTAGGCCGCGCCGGCCGCGCCTGACCAGGGACCAGCCGCGCCGGGGTCCGGCAGGCTCGAGGCCGGGAGACCGCGCCGCTTCAGGTCCCCGACGAAACGGCGCAGCAGGTCATCATGCGGCGCGGCGACGATCACGACCACCTCGCGCAACTCGCGCGGGGCCACCGACCGGATCGTCCCGCCCGGCCGCGGGGTCAGCGCCGAGAACGGCACCAGCGCCACCCCCATCCCGGCCGCGGCCAGCTGCGCGGCCGTGCGCGGGCTGCCCGTGCGCAGCGCCGGCCGCGGCAGCACCACACCGCGCTGCGCCGCGAACCGGTCCACCCACACCGCGTTCCCGTTGTCCGGGTTGTAGTGCACGAATGGTTCGCTGGCCAGCTCGGCCAGCGGTACGGCGGTCATGCGCGAGAACCGGTGCTCCGCGGACGCGACAATCACGATCTCCTCGCGGCCCAGCACCACGGTGTGCTCGTCGCTCCGCGTCGGCCGCGGCCCGACGACAATGTCCGCCGCCCCGCTGCGGAGCACCTCCAGCATCGCGTCCGCGCTGGTGTGCTCCTTCAGGTCCAGCTCGACATCGGGGAACCGGCGCCGCCAGCTGCGCAGCACCGGGACCAGCACCCACGCCGTCATCGTCTCCGCGCACGCGATCCGGATCCGGCCGCCCGCCCCGGCCGCCACCCGCCGGCCCGCCAGCACCGCCCGGTCGGCCGCGGCCAGCGCGACCCGCGCCTCCGCCGCCACCGCCAGCCCGGCCGCGGTCGGCCTGATCCCCCGCGGCAGCCGCTCCACGACCGGCGTCCCCAGTTCCCGCTCGATCGCCGCGATCTGGTGCGACAACGCCGGCTGCGACATGTGCAACGCCGCCGCGGCCTTGGTCAGCGAGCCCTGGTCCACGATGGCGACCAGGCACTCCAGGGCCCTCATCGAAACCATGTCGGCAATCCAGTTCATCACGGGCAGTACTTCAGGTCGGCGCCTCACCGCCGCGAGGCGGAGCCCCATGCCTATTTCCTACCAGAGGCCCTGGCATCGCGGCAGGCCCAGCTCGGGCTACTGGCGTGCGGTGGGCACCTGACCTGGTCCTCGCTGAGCTGGAAACCACTCCCGGCCAGACGCGTTACTGGCCGCCGCGACCGGCGCCGTGACCGTTATGGCCCTCGGTAGTCGCTCCGAAAACCAGTCGTCCGCCTGGCGCCGGTCTCGTAGCCTCTGCGTGTGGCACGGGACCAACGCGGAGTGACTCCGCAGAGCGAAGACTTCTCGGCCTGGTACAACGAGCTCGTCTTCAAGGCTGAGCTGGTGGACCGGGGGCCGGTCAGGGGCACGATGGTGATCCGGCCCTACGGCTACCGGATCTGGGAACTGCTCCAGGCCGACATCGACCGGCGGATCAAGGAAACCGGTCACGACAACGCGTACTTCCCGCTGCTGATCCCGGAGAGCTACCTGCAGCGCGAAGCGGAGCACGTCGAAGGCTTCGCACCGGAACTCGCCGTGGTCACCCACGCAGGCGGCAAGGAACTCGAGGAGCCGCTGATCGTCCGGCCCACGTCGGAGACGGTCATCGGCGAGATGATGGCCAAGTGGATCAGCTCGCACCGGGACCTGCCGTTGCTGCTGAACCAGTGGGCGAACGTGGTCCGCTGGGAGATGCGGCCGCGGATGTTCCTGCGCACGACCGAGTTCCTGTGGCAGGAAGGGCACACCGCGCACGCCGACGAGGCCGACGCGATGCGAGAGACGCTGCTCGCGCTTGACCTGTACGCGAAGGTGGCCCGTGAGATCGCCGCCATGCCGGTGGTCGACGGCGAGAAGACCGCAGCGGAACGCTTCCCCGGCGCCCAGCGGACGTACACGGTCGAGGGCATGATGCGCGACGGGCGCGCCCTTCAGTCCGGTACCTCGCACTACATGGGCACGAATTTCGCGAAGGCCTTCGACATCCAGTACGCGGCGCCAAGCGGCGAGCTGGAGTACTGCCACACCACCTCGTGGGGCATGAGCGCCCGGATGGTGGGCGGCGTGATCATGACGCACGGCGACGACAAGGGCCTCGTCCTGCCCCCGCTGCTCGCTCCCTACCAGGTGGTGATCGTGCCGATCGGCCGCGGCGACCAGGCCGAGCAGGTGCTGCCCGCGGCCACGGAACTGGCCGGCAGGCTCCGCCGGGCGGGCATCCGCACCCACGTGGACCACCGGCCCCACCTCTCCCCCGGGTTCAAGTTCAACGACTGGGAGCTGCGCGGCGTGCCGGTCCGGCTTGAGCTCGGCCCCCGTGACCTGGCCGAGGGCTCCGCGCTGATGTCGACCCGGCTCGGCGAGGGCAAGTCGCCGGTATCCCTCGACTCGGCGCCCGCCCGGCTGGGGTTCGAGCTCAACGCGATGCAAAGCCTGCTGCTGCAGCGGGCGACCGACTTCAGGGACTCTCACACGGTCACGGTGAACTCGTGGGCGGAGCTGGCCGAGGCGGTCAAGACCGGCTGGGCGCTGGCGTTCCACTGCGGCCAGCCCGGGTGCGAGGAGGACATCAAGGCCGCCGCATCGGCCACCCCGCGCTGCATCCCGGCTGACGGCGCGGCCGAGGAAGGCGTGTGCGTGCGCTGCGATCAGAAGTCCGCGTACGGGAAGCGGCTCATCTTCGGGCGCGCGTACTAGGCCGGCACATGCTGCTGCAGGCGGCGGTCAACGGTGACCGCACGAAGGCTGATCATCCGGCCGTGCCGGTCACCGAGGACGAGCTAATCCGCGACGTCCGGGAATGCCTGGCGGCCGGGGCCCGGGAATTCCACATCCACGTCCGGGACGCCGATGGCAACCCCACGCTGGAACCCGGACAGGTTGACCGGGCCGCCTCGGCCGCACGCGCCGCGGGAGCGCAAGCGGCCGGGGTCACCACCGTCGCGGACATCGAGCCTGACCTCCGGCGAAGGCTGGCCCTGATCGCCAGGTGGACGCGGCCCGCCTACTCCTCGGTCAACCTCAGCGAGGAAGGTGCCGTCGAGGTGATGCGGACGCTGCTGGCCGCCGGGATCGGCATCGAGGCCGGGGTGTGGACGCCTCGGGACGCCGAGACGCTCGTGGGCTGCGGCCTGGCCGACCGGGTGACCCGGGTGCTCGTCGAACCCGGAGAAGCTCAGGCGGGCAGGAATGACGTGATACCCATGGTGGACGCCATCCACGAGATCCTCGACCGGGCCGACGTCCGGGCGCCCCGGCTGCAGCACGGTGACGGGGAGCTGACCTGGATCCTCATCGAGGACGCCGTCCGCCGCGGCCTGGACACCCGCGTCGGCTTCGAAGACACCCTGTATCTGGCCGACGGCCGCCGCGCCCGGAGCAACGCCGATCTCGTCACCGCGGCCCGGAACCTGGGCGCAGGTGCCGCATGATCGCGAGGTAGGTCGCCGCGGACGCGGGCTCCGCCCGCAGCCGGGCAGGGGAGGTCACCCGCCGCGGACGATGAGCGGGCACCGGCATGGGGGTAGCGTGGCGGGGTTGTCGGTCGACGATCGTGCCGAAGGCTGAAGCGATGCCGGTTGATCATGTGAACGGGGTTGAGCTGTACTGGGAGCGCAGCGGCCGTGGCCCCCGGTTGCTGTTCTGCAACGGGTCGGGCACGACCTTGCAGGTCGTCCGGCCGCTGCTGGATTTGCTGGCCGGCAAGTTCGATCTGCTGGCGTGGGACTACCGCGGCCTGGGCCGCAGCGTCCCTCTGGCCGGTCCTTACGCCATGGCCGACCTGGCCGCTGACGCCGTCGGCCTGCTGGAGATCGCCGGGTGGGATGCCTGCCGGGTGCTCGGGGTGAGCTTCGGCGGGATGGTAGCGCAGGAGTTCGCCGTCACTCATCCGCACCGGGTGGAGCGCCTCGCTCTGGCCTGCACCTCGGCCGGTGGCGGCGGCGGATCCTCCTATCCGCTGCAGGAGCTGCAGGGGCTCCCGCCCGAGCAGCGGCCTGCGGCGCAACTCAAGCTGGCTGACAGCCGCTGGGATGAGCGCTGGCTAGAGGCCCACCCGGTAGACCGGGCGCTGGCCGGACGCCTGACCGCGGGCCAAGATCAGCGGGACCCGGCCGCCGCGGACGCCCGCCAGGCCCAGCTCGAGGCGCGCGCAGGCCATGACGTGTGGGACCGGCTCGGCGCGATCGCGTGCCCGGCTCTGGTCGGCTACGGCCACTACGACGGGATCGCGCCGGCTCAAAACAGCGCCGCGATCGCATCGCGCATCCGCGGATCCGAGCTGCGCGGCTACGAAGGAGGGCACTTGTTCCTGTTCCAGGACCCGGCCGCGCTGCCAGACTTCGAGGCCTTCCTTCAAGCACCTTCGAGCTGATCCCGCGGGCAACCTTCAGGAGGCCGCCGCCTTCACCAGCTCGGTCACCTTCTTCTCGACCACGGGGCTCCACTGCTTGAGCGCGTACGACACCGGCCACAGGTCGCCGTCGTCCAGGTTGGCCGCGTCCTGGAAGCCCAGGGTCGAGTACCGGTAGTTGAACTTTCCCGAGTCCTGGAAGAACACGACGACCTTGCCGTCCGCGTCCGTGTAGGCGGGCATCCCGTACCAGGTCTTCGGCAGCAGATCCGGGGCGGCAGCGGTCACCGTCATATGCACGCGCTCGGCGAGCGCACGATCCTCCGGCGCCATCTCCGCGATCCTGTCGAGGACCGCCTGCAGCCCGTCGGCCTTCTTGGCGCCCTTCTTGCCCTCGGCGCGCAGCTCGGCGGCGCGCGCCTTCATCGCGGCACGCTCCTCCGCGGTGAAGCCGTCCGGCTCGGTCTTGGCATCGTTCGCAGGCATTCCCGGGCTCCCTTCCGGCGTCCAGGCCGGGCATGATGCCGGCCATCTACGGGAAGGCTAGGCCCGGTGAGCGCCCTGACGCTTCTCGATTCCTGACCGGATCTCGGGGCAGAACGGGACCCAGTCCACGGTGAAGCCCCGCATCGGGGGTGTCGAGCCGCCTGCTCGGCGAGCCGGTCCGGTCCGACGGCGGCCACAGCCGCTTCCTCACCGACGCCCTCTTCCACGCCACCGGCGTCTTATCAGCCGAAAAGCAGCCGGCCATGTCATCCGATAGCTTCTCGGCGTCACCCAAGAGCTCTGTCGGGACCCGGAAACGCCCTGGCCATCTTCTTCTGCGATGCTGAGCACCGTGACGGCAAGCGAACCGGCTCCGGCGCGCGATCCGCATCGCCCGGCCCGCCTGCTGCAGGCTGAGCGTGACGCCCTCTTGCCGATCCTGCATCGCACGCCGGGTCGCGCCTTTGATCGCCCCACCGCGTGTCCGGGCTGGTCAGTCCGCGATGTGCTCGCTCACTGCGCCGCAGCGCTCAGCCGCGTCGCAGCAGGCAACCTGCATGCCTTCACACCCGCGCTCAACGAACGCGACGTCGCCAAGCGGCGCGAATGGCCGCTAACGGACATACTGGCCGAACTCTCGGCCGGCTATCAGGAGGCCGGGAAGGCCATCACCGACGCGGGCGGAAAGCTGGACGTCATCGCGCTGGGCGAATGGCTGCACGGAGGCGATATCCGCGACGCCCTCGGCGAACCACTCGCCTACGCAAGTGACGGATTCGATGACGCCTGCGCCTTGCTGCGCGATTGGACACGCCACGAGGCGATCCCGCTGGTCAAGGCTCACATTCCAGGTAGCACGCTAACGCTTGGCGTGCCCAAGCAGGACCGCGTGCCAGCAACCCTGCACACCACCTGCCCGACCATGATGAGGCTCTTCGCCGGAAGGCCCGCCGACCCGTCGGGCTACCAGCTGACCGGTGCCACCGCAGCCGAACTGATCGTGTTCTGACCAGATGCGCGAGGCCCGACTGCCGACGGCAAGGGCGCTCTCCATGAGGAGGGCGAGGTAGGTGGGTAGCGAGTCGCGCGCCAGCCGGCCTGAACAACCCTGGTGGGCCGGTGACGCGGGGGGGCCTTACGAGGTCAGCCGGTTGAAGATCATGGAATACGCGCAGGCGATCGGCGACCCGAACCCCGTATACCGCGACCTTGACGCCGCCCGCCAGGCTGGCTATCCGGATGTGATCGCGCCGCCCACCTTCGCGGTCGTGGTGGCGCTGCCGGCCAGCATTGCCGCCGTCCGGGATACCGTCCCGGGAACCGGCCACCCAGTCATCGTGCACGTGGAGCAGCGGTTCGAGTACGCGCGGCCGATCCGGGCCGGAGATGTGCTCCATGCTGAAGCCGCGGTGATCGGCATCCGTGAACTGCGCGGCGCCGTGATGGTCACCATCAGGACCGAAATCCGGGCCGCCGGCGGGGAGCAAATCTGCAGCGCCTGGGCGACATTGGCAAAGCTCCCCATTGCTGCCAAGAACGACCCACCGCCACCTGCGCCCCCGGGCTAAGGGAATCGCCGGGGTCACGTCTTCCTGGAAAGGGCGATGGCCACGTTGTTGGCGGTGGAGGAGATCATGGTGGCCCGGAAGGCGACGCGGACGGGACTCAGGGCGGTGAGCGTGGTCCCGTCGCCGACCTGTCCGACGAAGCTGACGCCCCACGCGTAGACCTTCCCGGTCGCTGAAATGGCGTACGAGGTGGCCGACCCGGTAGCCAGGCTCTTGTAGGTAACGCCGGCGGGCGGGTAGAACCGGACGGGATATGGCTCCATTCCCGTCGTCTCGTTGCCCAGCTGCCCGTTAAAGTTGGCGCCCCATGCCCACAGTGACCCATCGGACAGCTTCACGAGCGTCTGCCCGTTGCCCCAGATGGAACCGCCCTGGGCGACCTGCGCCACCGGGTGAGGAAGACCCACCCGGACCGGGACATCGGATGACCGGCCGATGTGCCCGTCGCCGAGCTGGCCGTCGGCGTCGTAACCCCAGTCGAAGTACTCCCCGTCGGCCAGCAGGGCCCCGGCGTTGGCGAACGACGCCACCAGCTCGGTGACCGCCGAGCCGTCCAGCCCGGCCACCATCCTCGGCGTGGTGGTGCTGCGCCTGCTGCCGTCGCCCAGGACGCCGTCAAGGTTCTGCCCGCAGGCGTAGACGGTACCGCCGGCGTCATACACCGCGTGGTTGCTGGCCCCGGCCACCGCGGTCACGCCCGACAACGGGAGCCTGACCGGAGTGGCGTAGGTCCTGGTGTTCCCCAGGCAAAGCTCGCCGCCGCCGTTTTGGCCCCAGCCCCAGACGTTCCCGCGGGTGTCGATGGCCAGGGCCGTGTCATACGGCATGACATCGGCAGGTATCGACGCGATCTGCACCCCCGCCGGGAAGTGCACCCGCACCGGTGTGTCCAGGGAATTCACCCTGCCGCCGTCACCCAGCTGGCCGTGCGTGCCCAGGCCCCAGGCATACAGGCTCCCGTTAGCCAGCAACGCGTACTCGGTCGAGTTCGACGTCCCGATCTCGGCGACGGTCCCCGGCACGGTCACAGCGACCGGCGAGGTGGCCAGGTCGTAGTTCTCACCTCTCCTGGCACCGAAAAGAGCTCCCCAGTGCTCGACCACTGACGGCGGCCCGGCCGCCGCGGTTGATGGCGGCGCGGCCGAGGCCGACGACGTCCCGCCAGCGGTTGATTGCGGCGTGGCTGTCGCGGCCGAGGACCGCTGACCCGGTGAACAGCCACCCGCGAAGACCACGGCCACCACGACCGCGCACAGGGCGGCCCCGACGGGCAGTGATCTCCTCGCCGCCGGTGATGAATTCTTCATGAGCCACATGACCGGCGGAAAAGGCCGGCGCCAACCACGCAGGCACCGCTGCGCTCAGGCCCGTTACTGTCCCGCCCTGCGACGGCACCGCCCGCCAGGCAAAGCAAGCCGCCGTGTAGTGGCCGACCCATGAACCGCCCCCGCCTCCCGATCCCCTGAACCAGGCTGATCTTGATATGCCCAGTTTCCCGGCCACCGATCCGCAACTCACCACCAGTTGCCGGACAGAAGACCATACCCCCAGCACCACCAGCCCGTCGCACTCCGCCGACCAGCGCCGCCGGCGCTCAGGCCAGGCATGACGCGGCCGGGGGGCGATTGCGCGCGGAGCCGGTAGAGAACCCGAGAGGTGATCCAGCCGATACCCTAGTTACGGTCCGTGACCGCCGTACCACGATGCACGGGGTCTCCGGGAGCCGGCGGGGGAAGCAGCTGGTCGATGAGGGTTCCGCTCAGCCATTGCTCGTACCGCTCGGGGGGCCAGCCGCGGTCGCCGACCAGCAGCCGGTAGACCTCGGGGGACATGAGCGCGTGGATGATGTCCGCGGCGTCGCTCTCGCTCAGCCCCGGCCGCAGGACGCCGGCGTGGGCGAGGGCACGCGCGATCCCGCCCTGGCCTTGCTGTCGCTGTCGCGTCTGCTCGGCGAGCAGCGCGGCCGCGTCGGGATCGGAGCCTGCCGCGCTGACCAGGATCCGGTAGACGGGCTCGGTCCTCGCCATGATGCCGCGGCTGATGCCGACGAAACCCGCTAGCTGCTTCCTGGGGTCCTGGTCCGCGATAAGCGCACGGACGTGCGGCCGGTCCGTCAGCGGGACGGCGTCGTCGTCACCGGCTATCGAGACGTTGAACAGCTCCTTGAGGATCCCGAGCTTGGACGAGAACAGCCGGTAGACGGTCGCCGGCGGGACGTCCGACCGGTCGCTGATGGCCTCGATCGTCGTCGCGGCGTAGCCGCGCTCGAGGAACAGGGTCCGCGCGGCCGCCACAACCGCGGCCCGGGCCAGGCGGGTCCGCGCCTGGCGGTCCCGGCCGTCATCCGGGCGGCGGCGGTGGACATCGGCAGCCATATCCGTGAGATTACTACTCTCGATTTGAGAGTGCTACTCTCAAATCGAGAGCGCTACTCGGAAGGAGGCACGCCGATGGCAAGCACCCAGAACCCCATCGACCCGAACGCGGCCCGATCTGCGCCCACCGGGCTCGGCCGCCTCGCCGCGTGGTGCTACGACCACCGGCGCCGCGTGCTGCTCGGGTGGGTCCTGGCCGTGGTGGCCATCGCCGGGCTCGCGCAGTGGGCCGGGAGCCGGCTGGACAACGACTTCTCCCTGGCCAGCTCGCCCTCGCAGCGGGCGCAGGACCTCCTGGCGAGCCGGTTCCCGGCGCAGCAGGGCGACAGCGCCGACGTGGTCCTGCGCTCGCCGACCCCGCTCGACGGCCCGGCCGGCGCCGCGACCATCAACCGGCTGGTGCGGTCCCTGCGGCCGCTGGGGCACGTCTCGGGCGTGCAGGGCCCGCTGGCCCCCGGGGCCGGCCGGCAGCTGTCGCGCGACCGCCGGATCGGCTTCGTGGTGGTCCAGTTCGACGCCGCGGCCGCCGAGCTGCCCGCGGGCGCCATCCGGCGGGTGATCGACACCGCGGACAGCTTCGCCCGGCCGGGCCTGCAGGTAGCGGTCGGGGGCACGCCGGTCGAGCAGGTCGTCTCGGCCGCGCCCGGGTCCAGCGAGATGATCGGCCTGCTGGCCGCCGTCGTGGTCATGCTCCTCGCGTTCGGGTCGGTGGTGGCCATGGGCCTGCCGATCCTCACCGCCCTGGTCGGGGTGGGCCTGGGCTCCGGGATCCTGGTGGTGCTCAGCCACTTCATCACCGTGCCGACCTTCGGCCCGGACATGATGATCATGATCGGCCTCGGCGTCGGCATCGACTACGCCCTCTTCGTCGTCACCCGCTACCGCCAGGCCCTGGCCGAGCGGCGGCCGCCCCGGGCCGCCACGATCGTGGCGCTGTCCACGGCCGGGCGCGCCGTGCTCTTCGCCGGGGCCACGGTGGTCATCGCCCTGCTCGGGCTGTTCGTGGTGGGCCTGCCGTTCATGGACGGCCTCGCGGCGGCCACGATCGTCGCGGTCGGCCTCGTGCTGGTGGCCGCGCTCACCCTGTTGCCCGCGATCTTCGGCTTTGCCGGGACGGCCATCGACCGGCTGCGCATTCCCGGCCTGGTCGCCAGGCCCGGTGTCACCACGGGCCGGGGGTTCTGGCGCCGCTGGAGCGAGACCGTGCAGAGGCGGCCCTGGACCTGCGCGGCCGCGGCGCTGGCCGTGCTGGTGGTGCTGGCGGTGCCGCTCTTCTCGATGCGCCTGGCGTTCAGCGACGCCGGCAACGACCCGGCCTCGCTCACCACCCGGCAGGCCTACGACCTGCTGGCGGAGGGCTTCGGCCCCGGGTTCAACGGGCCCCTCATCGTCGCCGCGGACCTCCGCGGCCCGCACGCCCAGGCCGGCATCGCCCGGCTCGACGCGCGCCTCGGCCACGTGCCCGGCGTGGCCTCGGCCGGCCCGCCGGTGGTCAACGCCGGCCGGAACGCCGCGGTCATCGTCGTCTATCCCACCACCGCGCCGCAGTCCGGGCAGACCGCGGCGCTCGTCAACCGGCTGCGCGACCAGGTGATCCCGCAGGTCACCGGCCGCAGCGGCGTCACCGCCTTCGTCGGCGGCGAAACCGCCGCGGGCGTCGACACCTCGGCCTACCTGTCCGCCCGGCTGCCCTGGGTGATCGGGATGGTCGTCCTGCTGGCGTTCGTTCTCCTCGTGGTGGTGTTCCGGTCGCTCGTCATCCCGGTCAAGGCCGCGGTGATGAACCTGCTCTCGATCGGCGCGGCCTACGGCGTCATCGTCGCCGTGTACCAGTGGGGATGGCTGGGCGGCGTCTTCGGGGCCAGCCGGGCCGGTCCGATCGACCCGTGGATCCCGCTCATGATGTTCACGATCGTGTTCGGCCTGTCCATGGACTACGAGGTCTTCCTGCTCTCGCGGATGCGCGAGGAATGGGCCCGGACCGGCGACAACTCAGCCGCGGTGGCGGACGGGCTCGCCGCCACGGCCAGGGTCATCACCGCCGCAGCCGCCATCATGGTGTGCGTGTTCGGTTCGTTCGTCATCGGCGATCCGTTGCGGATCCTGAGCGTGTTCGGCCTCGGCCTGGCGGTCGCCGTCCTGGTCGACGCCACCGTCGTCCGCATGGTGCTCGTGCCCGCCGTCATGCAGCTGCTCGGGCCCGCCAACTGGTGGCTGCCCTCCTGGCTCCGGCGAGCCACCCCCCGTCTCGTTATGGAGCCGAACGCGGATCAGGCTGCGGACCGCGGCCTGGCCTACACCCGGAGGCCGTGATGCGCAGGTCAACGGCGGCGGCGGTCAGCGTGGCGTGGGGCGTCGCCCTCGGCGCAACCTTCGCCGGCCTGCTGCCGTACCTGCTCGGCGAGTGGCACTTCCACCGGCCCCTGCCGTACTGGGCCGTCGCCCAGGCGGCGGGAGGGCTGCTCATCGGCGCGGGCCTGGTCCCGATCGCGGCGTCGTTCATCGAGTTCACCAAGGTCAACGGGACTCCGGTGCCGGTGGCACCGCCGCCCCGCCTCGTGGTGAGCGGGTTCTACCGCTACGTGCGCAACCCGATCTACGTCGGCTTCCTGGTCATGCTCCTGGGCGAGGCGCTGCTGTTCGGCTCGCTCGGCCTGCTGAAATACACCGCGGTGGCCTGGTGCATCGGCGCCGCCGCGGTGCACTGGTATGAGGAACCGACCCTGGCCCGCAAGTTCGGCGCCGAGTACCAGGCTTACCGGCGCGCCGTGCGGGGCTGGATTCCGCGGCGGCATCCGTGGACGCCCGCCGCGGCGGTCGGGCACGATGCGACCGAGAGTCGCTAGGAGATCACCAGCGCAAGGAGACGCACATGGCCCGCATCAAGGGGGCCTCCCCCGCCCAGGAGGATGCAACCGGCCGCGCGCGGTGACCGTCCAACTACCTGTTTCCTGGCGGCGGTAACTTGTGCCGCATGGCGACGGATGACGGCGCGGCTGGGTCGGGCGGCCCGGAGGATGGGGCGGCCGCGCTGGCCGCGCGGCTGCGTCACGACATGGTCGGCGCGCTGGAGCTCTTCACCGTGTACCTGGGCGAGCGGCTGGGCCTGTACCGGGCGCTGGCCGCCGATGGCCCGGCGACCTCTGCGGAGCTGGCCGGCCGGACCGGCACCGCCGAGCGGTACGTCCGGGAATGGCTGGAGCATCAGGCGGCCAGCGGGCTGCTGGAGGTCGACGACCCGGCCGCCGGGCCGCTGGAGCGCCGGTACGAGCTGCCGGCGGCGCACGTGCCGGTCCTGGCCGACCCCGACGATGTCCGCTACCGGGCCTTCAACGGTATCGAGATCGCGCGGGCCGGGCGGCGGCTGCCGGAGCTCGTCGAGGCGTTCCGCTCCGGTGGCGCGCCGCCCGCGCTGCCGTGGGCACCGGAGGGCCGGGCCGACGCCAACCGGGCGGTCTTCCTCAACCTGCTGGGCGCGCAGTGGCTGCCCGGCATCCCCGACGTCGACCGGCGGCTGCGCACCGGCCCGCCCGCGCGGGTGGCCGACCTGGCCTGCGGCGCGGGCTGGTCGAGCATCGCGATGGCGCAGGCCTACCCCCTGATCCGGGTGGACGGTTTCGACCTGGACCCCGACGTGATCGCGGCCGCCCGCCGCCACGCCGGGCAGGCCGGGGTATCCGGGCGGGTGACCTTCGCCGTCACCGACGCCTCCGGCCCGGACTGGTCCGGGCGGTATGACCTGGTAACGATCTTCGAAGCGCTGCACGACATGTCCCGCCCGGCGGACGCGCTGCGGGCCGCGCGGGGCATGCTCACCCCGTCCGGCTCGGTCATCGTGGCCGACGAGCTCGTCGCGGACGAGTTCACCGCGCCCGCCTCCGAGCTGGAGCGCTACCACTACGGCTGGAGCGTGGTGGCGTGCCTGCCCGCGGCCATGGGCGACCCGCAGACCTCGGCCACCGGGGCGATGATGCGGGCCGCCACGCTGCGCCGCTACGCCGAGCAGGCCGGCTTCGCCGGCGTGGAGATCCTGCCGCTGGAGGACGAGACCTGGCGTTTCTACCGGCTGACCCCATGACCTGCGGCCGGGCCTTCATGTCATCTCCATCCGCATCACATGGCAATCCCCCGCCGACCAGGAACGATCGTGTGCCATGAGCGGTTCGACCCTGTTCTACATCGCCTTCGCCGCTGTCATGGTCGCGATCCTCGTGATCGTCGGGGCCGCCCTGGTGCTGGAGGCCGGCCCGCCTCCGCCTGCACCCGGGCCGGACACGGCCGAGCCCGGCGACGAACCTAGCCAGACGGCGAGCGTGCGCTGATCTGGCCCTCCGCGTCGGCCAGGACGTGGACGACGTCCCGGCCGAACCGGGCGTCGCACGGATGGCGGACCTGCCCCGACCGAACGTTGGCGGCCAGTTCGGCCAGGGCGTTCCGCAGCGGGGTCACCGGGTCCGGCACCGCCGTCGGCGCCGCCGACCGGCCGGCCCGCCCCCACAGGAACAGGTCGTTGAGCTCAGCGCTCTCGGGCGCGTCCAGAGTCACGGTCGCCGTGCTGGTCACGCCGCCCTCATGGCGCAGGATCAGATGGGTGACGTCGGCCAGGCCGGCCTGGGCCGTCACCGAACGCACCGGGCCGAGGCTGGCCCACAGCAGCGAGACCATATGCGGGGCGAGATCCCACAGGGCGCCCTTGTCCCGGCGCCACGGGGTGTTGAACGGGCTCCCGGGCTGCAAGGCCGAGCCCAGCCAGACCGCGCACCCGCCGGCCCAGCCGCCGGAGGCCGTGACCTCGGCCTCCCAGGCCCGCACGTTGTCCTGGAACCGGGCGGTGAAGAAGACCACGGACGCGACCCGGGCCTGTTCGACCGCGTCGGCCAGCGCATCCGCCTCGGCCGCCGTGACCGCGATGGGCTTTTCCAGCAGCAGGTGCTTGCCGGCCCGGGCCGCGCGGATCGCGATCGGGGCCTGCACGTCCGGCGGCACCGCGAAGGCGACCGCGTCGACGCCGGCCAGGAACTCCGGCAGGTCGCGGTGCGCCGTCACGTGATAGCGGGCGGCCAGGTCGGCCGCGGCGTCGGCGTTGCGGCCCCAGACGGCGGCGAACTCGATGCCGTCGGTGGAGGCGAGCGCCCGCGCGTGCGTGATCTGCGCCCAGTGCCCGGTGCCGACCAGGCCGAACCTCAAGGACCGAGCCATCCGATATCCCTTCGCCGCCCGACCGCGTGCCTGGCCAGGAATGTATGCCCACCCGATCCTGGACCTGGAGGCGGCGCGCGGCTGAGCGCCGCGCCGACTCAGCCCGATGCCAGGTGGGCGAGCACGTCAGCGAGGCTGGCCGACGAGGACCCGCTGGTGACGCGGAACGAGCTGCTGGTGGCCGAGGTCAGGCCGCTGCTGGTGGCCCTCAGGGTGTAGCTGCCGGACCTCCCGGTGATCTCGCATCCCGCGAACGCGGCCACGCCGGCCGAGGCCGTGGCCGGGTTGGCGGTGCAGCCCAGGGTCGCGCCGCTGCCCGGCTGCGACGCGACCGCCAGCGTCACCGGACTGGTGCTGCCGGTCACCACGTTGCCGGACGAGTCCTCGACCGCGACCGCGGGCTGGGCGGACCAGGCGGATCCGCTCGGGCCGCCGCCGGGCTGCGTGGTGTACACCAGGCGCGTGGCCGGGCCCGCGGTGACCGTGAACGTGCTGCTGGTCGCCGAGGTGAGGTTCCTGGCCGTGGCCTTCAGGGTGTAGCTGCCCGCCTTGCCGGTGATCTTGCAGCCGGCGAACGACGCGACCCCGGCCGACGCGCTGACCGGGTTGCTCTTACAGCTCAGGGTCGCGCCGCTGCCCGGCTGCGACGCGATCGCCAGCGTCACCGAGCTGGTGCTGCCGGTCACCACGTTGCCGGACGAGTCCTCGACCGCGACCGCGGGCTGGGCGGACCACGCGGCCCCGTTCGCGCCGCCGCCGGGCTGGGTGGCGAACCCGAGCTGCGCCGCCGCGCCCGCGGTGATGCTGAGGGGGCTGCTGGCGGCCGGGGTGAGGCTGCCGTCGGTCGCGGTCAGTGTGTAGCTGCCGGCCTTGCCGGTGATCTTGCAGCCGCTGAATGACGCGACGCCGGCCGACGCGGTGACCGGGTTGGCGGCGCAGCCGAGCGTCGCCCCGGTCCCGGCCTGGGAGCCGATCGCCAGCGTCACCGCGCTGGTGTTGCCGGTCACCACGTTCCCGCCGGAATCCTCGACGGAGACCTTGGGCTGGGTCCCGAGGCTGGACCCGCTGGCGCCGCCGGCCGGCTGGGTCGTGAACGCGAGCTGCGCCGCGGCTCCCACGGAGACGGTGAACGTGCTGCTCGTGGCCGAGGTGAGCGTCCCGTCGGTCGCCTTGAGCGTGTAGGTGCCGGCCTTGCCGGTGATCTCGCAGCCGGCGAACGAGGCCACGCCCGCCGTCGCGGTCACCGGGTTGGCCGCGCAGCTCAGCCTGGCGCCGGTACCCGGCTGCGCGGCGATCGCCAGCGTGACCGCACTGGTGTCGCCGGTCACCACCTGGCCGCTCGTGTCCTCGACCGATACCGCGGGCTGGGCCGTCCAGGCGGCCCCGTTCGCGCCGCCGCCCGGCTGGGCGGTGAACGCGAGCTGGGTCGACGCGTCCGCGGTCACCGTGATCGTCTGCTGGACCTGGGGGGCGGCCGCGTAGCCGTTGCCGCCGGCCTGGTTGGCGTCGATCACGCAGGTCCCGGCGGCCAGGTAGCTTACCGCCGAGCCGTTGGTCCCGGACACCGAGCAGACCCCGCCGCCGCTGCTGGCATCCACGCTGAACACCACCGGGTTACCGGACGCGCCGCCGGTCGCCGTCAGCGTCGCGTTCTGGCCCACAATCCCGGGGCCCGGGCTGGGGAAGGTGATCGTCTGGGTGCCGGTCGTACTGACCGTGATCGTCTGCTGGACCTGGGGGGCGGCCGCGTAGCCGTTGCCGGCGGCCTGGTTGGCGTCGATCACGCAGGTCCCGGCGGCCAGGTAACTCACCGCCGAGCCGTTCGTCCCGGACACCGAGCAGACCCCCGCGCCGCTGCTGGCATCCACGCTGAACACGACCGGGTTGCCGGACGCGCCGCCGGTCGCGGTCAGCGTCGCGTTCTGGCCCACGACGCCCGGGCCCGGGCTGGGGAAGGTGATCGTCTGGGATCCCTGAGTGACGGTGCCGGCCGCGTCCTGCACCTCGGTCGACCAGAAGGCCGGCAGGGTGCTGTAATTCGGCGGCTCGGCTTCGTCATTGACGTAGATGTTCCCGATGCCGTCCTGCTGGGCGTCGCTGATATCGGCGGCCAGGCCCGCCGACGTACCCGCGCTGATCACGGCCGAGAACTCCGACGGCGGATATCCGGCCATCCAGCTCGGGAACGACGCGGCCTGGAACTGTGCCTGTGATCCCTCGAACATCTGCAGTATCTCGTTCGGCCCGAACATATAGCTCTGCGGCACGACCGTGCCCGGGTTGAACATCACGGTCTTGGCACCCACGGAGATTGCGTAGTTGTAAAGGGCCTGGTAGTAGCTGGCTTCGCCCGCCGAAGCGGACGTCCCGTCGAACATGGGACTGGCAACGCCGTACCAGGTAATAGCGTTCTGCAATTCGCTCTCAACGGTTGCCAGCGGCGTCGCGCCGTAGTCGGTCCATATGTAGTAAAGCGGCGTGATGCCCGCGGACTGCAGCGCCTGGATCGTCGCAGGCCAGGCCGGGTTGGCCGCGTCGGCCGGCTGGCCGTTGCAGCCCGATCCGGACCCGTCGGGAGCGCAGATGTCCACGATGGCCCCGCTGACCGTGGGCGCAGCCGCCTCGACCTGCCCCCAGCTCGAGAGCGTCGGATAGGCGTACAGCGTGGTGACGATCGATTCGCCCGCCGCTTGCGCTGCCGGGGCGGCTACGATACTGAGACCGGTGATCAGAACTGGCGCGGCAATGAGTGCAATTTGCCAGGATGATCTGCGCATGATTCCTTACCCCCCCACCCCTGGGAACCGTGATTTCCAGACTAAGCCGGGCACCCAGAATTGACTAGGCCCGATTTCGGGGCATGCCTTTATAGTCATAAACCGTGAATTTAGGTCATGAGCGGGCTGGGCCGATGATCTCTGTATCGGGCGAAAGCTGGCAAGCCAGGCCGCGCCGAATTGGGTGGCCTGCGCTCTTGTCCGCCCAGTTCAACAGCTCTTTACGAGCGCATATCCGGCTGTTCCCATTCCAGCTGTTCCTGGCCCGCGTCGTAGACCAGCAGGCCGTCCTCGCGCAGCCGGACGCCCGGCGAGGGGCGGTGCGCGGCCAGCCGGCCGTCGTGCATGAGGTGGCGGACCGGCACCCCGCGGGCGATCTCAGCGAAGTCGGCGATCAGCCGCCGGTGGCAGCGCCACCAGAGGCTCTCGCTGCACATCACCGCGACGGGCTGGCCGGCGGCCTGAGCGAGCACTTCGTCGATGGCCGCCGCGAACTCCGGCTGCCGCATGTAGCCGGCGTACCCGCGGAAGGCCTCCTCCCGCCAGGCCACGTCGGGGGAACCGGGCGCAGGCCGCCGGAAGCCGCCCAGCCGTTTCTCCCACCGGTAGGAGATGCCGTCATCGGGCAGCCAGCGCTCCAGCTCAGCCCGGGCGACGTGGGGGTGGCGGCGGCTGCCCGGCGCGATGCGCACGTCGACCAGCACCGTCACCTCCGCGGCGTCCAGCAGCCCGGCGATCCGCTCGGCGCTGGCGGTCCCGTGCCCGAACGTGATCAGCGGCATCGGCCCGAGCCCGTCCCGGTGGTCAGGCGCCGGCCGTGTCCGTCTCGGCGGCCCGGGTCCGGCGCGCAGGCCTGCCGGAGGCCGGCCGGGCGGCGACGAGCGCGGCCAGGGCGTCGGCGTGCGATTGGGCGCGAGCGGTGAGCTGCAGCGTGGCCGCGCGCGCCGCGGAGCTCACCATCGGGTCGACGTACGCCGCGCCGTGTCGCGCGTACTTGCTCCGGTAGGCCTGGTCGATCGCGGCCTGGTCGGCATCCGCGGGTTCAGCGAATGTGACGTCGCGGGTCAGCCCGCCGACCCGGATGCTCCCCTCGGGGCGTCGCAGCACCGACCGGAACCAGGCGCCGTCGCGGCCCCGGTAGGACCGCACGTACAGGTCGTCGCCGACCCGGACGACCCAGATCGTGGTGTACGGGCGGAGCGACCCGTCCGGCCGCAGCGCCGCGATCCGCAATTCGTCCGCCGCGCCGATCGTGTCGAGTTCTTCGGCCGTCCAGTCACTCATCGCGCTCCTCCTCCGCCGAGCCAGCCCCGGATCTCATCGGCCAGCTGCGGGTCAGCGTCCGCGCCGCCCTGAGCTCCGCCTGGCGGCTGACCAGGATAGCGTCCATCGCCGCGAGCTGATCCAGCGCGCGCTCGGCGTTCGCGCGGCTCGGCGGCCTAGATCTCATCCCACGGGCACCGGCCGAATGCCGCCGCGATGACGTCGGCGAAGGCCCGGTCCTGGGGGATCATCAGGTCGTCGACCCGGCGGGTGAGGGCGCCCAGGCCGGCGCGGGCAGGCCCGGACGCTCGTGGCCGTTATGGTCAGGCGAGGTCGAACCGGTCCAGGTCCATGACCTTGCCCCACGCCGCGGCGAAGTCGTTCACGAACTTCTCCTTCGCGTCGTCGCTCGCGTAGACCTCCGCCAGCGCGCGCAGCTCGGAGTTCGACCCGAAGACGAGGTCGACCCGGCTGGCGGTCCACTTGACCTCGCCCGTGGCGGCGTCGCGGCCCTCGAACGTGGTCGCGTCCCCCGGTTTCGGCGTCCACGTCGTGCCCATGTCGAGCAGGTTGACGAAGAAGTCGTTGGTCAGCGACCCGGGAGTCGCGGTGAAGACGCCGAGCGGCGAGTGCTGGTAGTTCGCGCCCAGGACGCGCAGGCCGCCGACGAGGACCGCCATCTCGGGGGCGCTCAGGGTCAGCAGGTTCGCCTTGTCGATCAGCAGGTACTCGGGCCGCAGCCGCCCGTCCTTCCCGACGTAGTTGCGGAACCCGTCCGCTTTCGGCTCGAGCACGGCGAACGACTCCACGTCGGTCTGCTCCTGCGATGCGTCGGAGCGGCCCGGGCTGAAGGGGACCTCGATGTCGAACCCGGCGTCACGGGCGGCCTGCTCGACGGCCGCGGAGCCGGCGAGCACGATCAGGTCGGCGAGCGAGACCTGCTTGCCGCCGGCCTGGGCGGCGTTGAAGGTCCGCCGGATCCCCCGCAGCGTGCGCAGCACCGCCGCCAGCTCGTCGGGGTGGTTGACCTCCCATCCGCTCTGCGGCTCGAGGCGGATGCGCGCGCCGTTGGCGCCGCCGCGCTTGTCGCTGCCGCGGAACGACGAGGCCGCCGCCCACGCGGCGTAGACCAGCTGCGGGACCGACAGGCCCGAGGCGAGGACCTGGCCCTTGAGGGCGGCGATGTCCTCGGCGCCGATGAGCTCGTGGTCCACCGCCGGAACGTGGTCCTGCCAGATCAGCTCCTCGGACGGGACCTCGGGCCCGAGGTAGCGCACGATCGGGCCCATGTCACGGTGGGTCAGCTTGAACCACGCCCGGGCGAAGGCGTCCGCGAGCGCGTCGGGGCTCTCCAGGAAGCGCCGCGAGATCTGGTCGTAGACCGGGTCCATGCGGAGCGAGAGGTCGGTCGTCAGCATCGTCGGCGGGCGGCGCTTCGACGGGTCCTGCGGATCGGGGACGGCATCCGCGGCCGCGCCGTCCTTCGGCTGCCACTGGTGCGCGCCGGCCGGGCTCTGGGTCAGCTCCCACTCGTAGCCGTACAGGGTCTCGAGGAAGCTGTTGTCCCACGTTATCGGGGTGGAAGTCCACGTGACCTCGAGGCCGCTGGTGATCGCGTCGCGGCCCGTGCCGGTGCCGAAGGTGCTCTTCCAGCCCAGCCCCTGCTGCTCGATCGGGGCCGCCTCGGGGTCGAGGCCGACGTTGGACTCCGGGCCCGCGCCGTGCGTCTTGCCGAACGTGTGGCCGCCCGCGATCAGGGCGACCGTCTCCTCGTCGTTCATCGCCATCCGGCGGAACGTCTCGCGGATGTCGCGGGCCGCGGCGATCGGGTCCGGGTTGCCGTTCGGGCCCTGCGGGTTGACGTAGATGAGGCCCATCTGGACTGCGGCCAGCGGATCCTCGAGCTGGCGGTCGCCGGTGTAGCGCTCGTCACCGAGCCAGATGGTCTCGGAACCCCAGTAGACGTCGTCGTCCGGCTCCCAGACGTCCGCGCGGCCGCCGCCGAAGCCGAACGTCTTGAAGCCCATCGACTCCAGGGCGACGTTGCCGGTGAGGATCATCAGGTCGGCCCACGAGATCTTCTGGCCGTACTTCTTCTTCACCGGCCACAGCAGCCGGCGGGCCTTGTCGAGGCTGACATTGTCCGGCCAGCTGTTGAGCGGCGCGAAGCGCTGCTGGCCGCTGCCTGCGCCACCGCGGCCGTCGCTGATGCGGTAGGTACCCGCGCCGTGCCACGCCATCCGGATCATGAGCGGGCCGTAGTGGCCGAAGTCAGCCGGCCACCAGTCCTTGGAGTCCGTCAGTACCGCCGCGATGTCGCGCTTCACGGCGGCGAGGTCGAGGGTCTTGAACGCCTCGGCGTAGTCGAACTCCTCGCCGAGCGGGTTGGCCACGGCAGGGTTCTTGGCGAGGATCTTCAGGTTGAGCCGGTTCGGCCACCAGTCACGGTTGGCGTCACCGCTGGTGGGGTCCGTGAGGCCGTGCACGACCGGGCATCCGCCGGCCTCCTCGCTCGCTGCCTCCGGGGTCGGGCCCTCGGCGACTACTGGGTCATGGTTCTCAGACATGGGTATCCTTCCGGCTCTCGGGGCGGATCACGGTGCCCAGGAACTGCGGGCGGTGGAACAGTCGGGGCACAGGCCCCAGTAGGTGACATCGGCCTCGTCGATCGAGAAGCCGTGATCGTCGGATGCGGTCAGGCAGGGCGCCTCGCCGACCGCGCAGTCGACGTCGGCGACGACACCGCACGACCGGCACACGATGTGGTGGTGGTTGTCCCCGACGCGTCCCTCGAACCGGGCCGGGCTGCCGGCCGGCTCGATGCGGCGCACGAGTCCCGCCGCGGTGAGCGCGTGCAGGGCCTCATACACGGCTTGCAGGGAGACGTGGCCCACGCGATCGCGCACTCCGGAGGCAACCGCCTCGACGCCGAGGTGGTCGCCGCTCCGGACGGTCTCGAGGAGCGCGACGCGGACGGCCGTCACCCGCAGGCCGACACCGCGCAACTCCTCGGCGGTGGCGGGAGTCCGGGCTGCGGTCACGGCGCCCAACCTATCGCCATAAACACGAACGGCTCAAGATAGCGAATGACTCAAGATTGGACGGCGTTAGTTCCCGGGGCCGCATGGTCATCTTGTGACCGCTGACCGGCCCTGCGGAGCCCGGTGTTCCTGCCGTGCCTCGCCACGGCACCGCTCACCCGGCCATCCTTGCCGCCTGGGATGCTTGGTGCGGGGTGAGGCTGTGGACGAGCTGCGCTATGACCTGGAGAGGGCCGCCGTACGCGTGGTGCTCGCCGACGTCGGCGGACGGGTGCTGCTGTTTCATGTGGTGACCCCCGAGGAGGCCCCGGACGGATGGTGGGAGCTGCCCGGCGGGGGGATCGACGCCGGTGAGTCCTACCTGGAGGCGGCGGTCCGGGAGATCAGGGAGGAGACCGGCCTGGTTCTCGATCCGGCGCAGGTAGGCCCGCCGGCCTGGCGGCGCGATACGACCTGGCGCTCGCGCGGCAGGCGGCGGCTCCAGCATGAGGTGGTGGTGCTGGCGCGGGTGGCGGCGGATCAGCCGGCCATCGCGGACGGCGGCCGGACGCCGGAGGAGATCGAGGACTACGTGACCGCCCGGTGGTGGCCCGTGCCCGAGATCACCCGCAGCCGCGTGCGCTTCTATCCCGGGCGCCTGCCCGAGCTGCTGCCGCGGTTTCTGGCCGGGGAAGACATCGACGAGCCCTTCGAGCGCTGGAACTAGGGCGCTTGCCCTCCGGGGCCAAGCCGCCCTCGGCCTCGCGGCCGGATGTCAGGCGAGCGGCCCGAGAAACCGCGGCGGCGGTCAGGTCTGGGGGGCGGCCTGCGGGCTGGCGCGGGCGGCCTGGTGCGGCGGGCGGCGGTAGCAGATGAAGGCCGGCAGGGCCAGGGCGATCACGACGGCTCCCGCGATCGTGACCAGCCCCCCGGCGAGCGCGCTGATCGTCGGCGAGGTCAGCGAGCCCAGCGCGCCGGCTTCCAGGTTGCCGAGCTGCCCGCCGCCCGCGCCGACGACGTAGTCGGCGGCCATGACCCGGCCGAGGAACTGATCGGGGGTGGCCGCCGTGACGATGGCCCCCCGGAACACCACGGTGAAGGTGTCCGCGGCCCCGGCCAGGGCCAGCAGGCCGAGCGTCAGCCACAGGCCCGGGGCGACCGCGAACCCGGCGAAGGCCGCGCCCCACACGGCGACCGCGACCAGCATCGCCCGGCCCTGCCGCGACACGTGCCTGACCGGCCCGGAGAACGCGGCGCTGGCCAGGCCCCCGACGCCGATGGCCGTGGTGAACAGGCCGAGCGTGCGGGGATCACCCCCGAACCGCTCGGCGTTGATCGCGGGGAACAGGGCCACGGGCAGGCCGAACACCGTCGCGTTGAGATCGGCCAGGAACGCGCCGGCGATCACCCGGCTGCGGCGGATGAACGCGATTCCCTCGGCGACCGCGCGGGGACCGGGCCGGGGCGCGCCGTCTTGCGGCGGCATCGCGGGCAGGCGCGCCACCCCGTACAACGCGGCCGTGAAGCTGACCGCGTCGATGAGATAGCACGCCCGCAGGCCCAGGTGCGGCGCGGCCGCGATGAGGCCGGCCAGTGCAGGGCCGGCGGTCAGCATGATCTGGAAGGTGAGCCGGTTCAGCGCCAGCCCGGCGGCCTGCTGACTGGCCGGCAGCAGGCTGGGGATGAATGTCATGCGGGCCGGGCGGTCGACGGCGCCGAGGCCGGCCTGCACGGCGATCAGAGCGTACAACGGCCAGACCAGGTCCAGCCCGGCAAAGGCCTGCGCGGCGAGCGCCGCCGACACCGCGGCCAGGCAACTGCTGGTCACCAGCACGAGCTTGCGCCGGTCCAGGGCGTCGGTGACCGGGCCGCCCAGCAGCCCCACGGCCAGGGTCGGCACCACCTGCGCCACGCCGATCACGCCGACCGCGAGCGAGGAGTGGGTGAGCTCATAGACCTGCAGGATGACGGCGAAGGCGGTCAGGGCGCCGCCCACCGAGGACAGGGTGGTCCCCGCCCACAGCCGCCGGAACGCCGCGGACTCCCGCAGCGGCGTGATGTCCGCCAGCAGCCGGGGTCGCCTGGACAAGGGTCTGCTCCCTTCAGTGTCCGGTGATGCCCAGACATTGTAACAGTACTTATATAAGTGCTGTTACAATAAGAGGATGGACGGCCACGGCACCCCCGACCCCACCGAGCACAGCCGCTGGCGGCCGCTGCGGCTGCTGCAGGCGGAGATGGACGCCGATATCGCCCGCGTCTACGCGGAGAGGCACGTCCACGAGCTCAAGCCGAGTTTCGTCCTGGAGCTCCTCCGGTTGCACGCCCGCGGCCCGATGACGATCACCGAGCTGGCCCGGTCGGTGCAGCGCACGCACTCCGCGGTCAGCCAGAAGGTGGCCGCGATGCGCGCCACGGGCTGGGTGCGCACCATGGCGGGCCCCGATGCCCGCAGCAAGAAGGTGGCGCTCACGGCCAAGGCGGCCCGCATCACCGGCCAGATGGCGGCCGAATGGCGGGCCACCGAGGCCGCCGTCGCCGAACTCGAGGCGGAGATCCCCTACCCGCTGAGCCAGGTCGTCACCGACATCGAGCAGGCGCTGCAGCGCAGGAGCTTTCACGACCGGATCGCCGAGAAGCTGGCCAGCGACCCCGAGTGGCAGTGACAGCCGGGCCCTGGCTCCCCTTGCCCGGCCGGTCAAGGAATACGCCGAGGCGCACGCCGGCGATGCCACGGCGGGGTAGGGCGTCTTCCGCGCGGTGCCCTCAGGGCCGTGCGGCCCAGGCCAGGTAGCCGTCCACGAGCGCGTCGGTGAACCGGCGCGGTACCGGCTGCCCGGTGACCAGGACCCGGTAGTAGACCGGGCCGGCCAGTTGGTCGACCGCCAGGTCGATGTCCTCGGCCGGGGCCAGCTCGCCGCGGCGGCGGGCGCGGAGCAAAGGCGCGCGGTCGAGCTCGCGCTGGGGGGCCACGAACTCGGCCGCGAAGCGGGCCGCGACCGCCGGGTCGTGCTGGGCCTGACCGGCGAGGGCCCGGCAGACCGCGCCCGCGTCGGTGCCGGTCAGGAACGCGGCGAGCTGGCCCAGCCGGTCACGGAGGTCGCGGCCGAGGTCTTCGTGGTCGGGGGAGGTGAAGTACTCGGCCGCGTCCACGGCCAGAGCGTCGAACAGGATATCGGTCTTCGAACTCCACCAGCGGTAGATGGTCTGCTTGGCCACGCCGGCCCGGACGGCGATGCCCTCGATCGTGACCCCGGCGAACCCGAGTTCCACCAGCAGGTCGTCGGCCGCCTCCAGGACGGCCATCCGGGCCGCCTCGCTTCGCCCGTGCCGGTTGCCGTGGTGGCGCGCCCCGCCGGCGGCCCCGGGATCCGGCGTGACCGCGCCGGCCCGCGGGCCTGCCCCGTCACGATCGCGAGCCGCCATCCGGCCAGGATACGCACCCTCTTGTCTAGACGCAACGTTGCGTCTAGGGTATGGATCATGGCTACTTCCTTGGCTACACCCCAGCTCGACGCCGTGCTCGGCCGGCTGTTCGCCGCGGCCGCCCGCGACGGCGAGAACGCACCCCTGCCCCCGCCGCCGCCGGGGCACGCGTCCTGGGCCACCGCGCCCGCCCGCGAGCGCTCCGAAGCCCTCCAGGACTACTACCTGCCCATCTCGGCGGAGGCCGGCAAGCTCCTGTACGCGCTGACCCGGGCCATCCGGCCGGAAACCGTGGTCGAATTCGGCACCTCGTTCGGCATCTCGACCATCTACCTCGCCGCCGCCGTCACCGACAACGGCACCGGCCACGTCGTGACCACCGAGCTGAGCGCCAGGAAGGCCGAGGCGGCCCGGTCGAACCTGCAGCAGGCGGGCGTCGGCGACGCGGTGACCATCCTGGTCGGCGACGCGCGGCAGACGCTGGCCACCCTGCCCGGCCCGGTCGGCCTGGTCCTGCTGGACGGGTGGAAGGACCTCTGCCTGCCCGTGCTCCACCTGCTGGAACCCAAGCTCGCCCCCGGCGCCCTGGTCGCCGCCGACGACATCACCCACGACGGCATGGCCGGCTACCTCGACTACATCCGCGACCCGGCCAGCGGGTACGTCACCGTCGCGTTCCCGGTCGAGGACGGCATGGAGATCAGCTCCTGGACCGGGCGCTAGGCGCCGCCGAGCAGCTGGCCAGGCTCCGCCCGCAGGCCGCAGCGCGCTAGGCCGCCACCGGATGCGCGCGGCCGGCGGTAATACCGCGCACGCGCGCACCTATGCGGGCGGCAGGCCCGCGCTCACCATGAAGGTATGGACGACGGGCCACGGCGCCGGCAGGCGAAGACGCTCAAGCAGGAGCTGCCCTACCCGTACAACCAGGACCTGTCCAAGGTCCTGCGCGGGCTGAACCGCCGCACGCCGTTCGGTCGCCGGAGGCTGGCCAATGATCCCCTCACGGCCGCCTACCTCATGGCCGCGGTCCGGCTGATCCAGCGCCACCTGGGCCCCGGCGCGAGCCGGACGCTCGCCGATCCGGACGACGCGGATTCCATCTCGCGGCCCCTGCTGAGCTTCTTGTCACAGCGGGCCGTGGCCGCCGAAGTCGACCACAACCCTCCTCCGTTCCACTGCCAGGGCCGGGTCTCGACCATGCGGGAACGATGGCGGCATCAATCCAACTTCATCGCTGACGTGCTGCGGTTCGGCCTGTGGGCGTCGCACTACCCGGCCGCGCACCAGGACGAGGTGGCCGACGCGGAGGAGGAGGTCATCCACGGCCCGGATCCCGTGCATGGCATCCACCAGGTGTGCTACTGGGACATGACCAGGCTCATGGCCACGCCCATGTTCCGCCTCGGGCTCATCGCCGCCGCCCAGGCCGAGGGAGATGCGGTCATCCGCGAGGCCATATCCGGGCGTCACCAGGTGAATACCCCGCGATGGAAGCAGTTTTACGATCAGTTTCTGCGCTCTCACGGCCTGCGCCTGCGGCCCGGGGTCACCCTGGATGACTGCGCCGACCTGCTGGTCGCCGTCGCGGACGGCCTGGCCATGCGCGCCCTCGCCGACCCCGCCGCCCGCGTCCTCGATCACGCCCGGCAGCGCTCGCTGCTCGGGACGGCTGTCCTCGCCCTGATCGCAGGTTGTGTGGAGCGCGCCGGCCCCGGGGACGGCGTGCCACTCGAGCAGGCGGTGAACGACATGGTCGGCCAGGCTTCGGCGGGTCCGGCCCGGAAGTCAGCCTGAGATGGATATCCTCGCCGGACTCACCGGGCTGATGATCGGCGTCGCGGCCGCCTGGGGGCTGGCGCGAGGGCACACGGCCGGGAAGATGGGCAGGCTCCGGGCGCAACTGCAGGCGCGGGTCGATTACTGGCAGGACGAGGCCGAACGGGCCAGGGCCCAGGCGGCCCGGGTCAGCGAGCAGGCGGCCGCGTGGGCCGCGGGCTGCCGGCAGGGCCGGGAAGACGTCATGTCCCTGGCCCGGGCCCTGGCTCATCTCGCCGCCGGAACCGACGACGGTCCGACGGCCGGGGACTCTCCCGGCTCGTTCTGATGACGGCGCCCCGGGCGCCCCGGGCTCAGGAGCCGCGGCTCGCCGGGAGCACGGTGATGAGTATGTCGGACACCGGCGACCCGGGCGCGGGATCGCGGGTCCGCGCGACCTTGCGCCAGCCCCAGTTCTGGAAGGCGTTCTGCGCGGGGCCAGCCGCCGGCAGCACGGTGAGCGTCGCGCGTTCCTCGGGCCGGCGGCCAAGGATGAGGTCGTGCAGGGCCTGGCCGATGCCCTGCCGCCGCCACGACGCGCGCACCAGCAACTCGGTCAGCGCGAAGGTGCGGCCGGGGTGCTCGGCGGTGACCTCGTCCGGCAGCGGGGTGGTCAGGTGCCGCCACCAGGAGGTGGATGGCCGCAGCGGCATCCCGGCCGCGTAACCGACCAGGTACCCGCCGTGGCGCGCCTCGGCCAGCACGAAGCCGGGCTGGCGGCGCTGGACCCGGAACCGGTCGGCGAACAGGGCGGCATCATCATCGCGCCGGTACGGCGGGCCGGCGTAGACCTCGGCGTGCAGGGCCTGCAATTCCGCCTCGTGCGCGGCGGCCTGCGCGCCGTCGAGCAACTGGAACGTGATCTCGGGCGCGGGCACGACCAATTTCAGCGGTCGGGGAGCCAGTTGCCGTGGAAGCCCAGCGGGATCCGGGCCGGCAGGTGGACGCGCGCCACCGGGTCGGCGGTGAAGTCCTGGGCGGCCAGGATGACCAGGTCGGCCGCGCCGCGGTCGGGGTTGTGCACGAAGGCCATGACGTAGCCGTCGTCCTCGCCGGAGTCCGCCGAGGCCGGCGCGAACACGGCCTCGCCCGCGGTGGCATCCCTGCCGAACTCGTGCACCTGCACGGTGCCGGCCGTCAGGTCGTGCTTGAGTATCGCGTTGGTGAACGCGTCGTCGCCGAAGTCGCCGGTGGCCGTGATGGCCCGGGTGACATCGCCGATGACCGCGCTATAGCCATAACGGTGCGGCCGGGAGATGATCCGGTCGTCGACTCTGGGGAACTCCTGCCCGCGGTCGTCGAGGCGCTGCTGGGTGATCGTGCCGGCGGCCGGGTCGATGGTCCACCGGTCCAGGGTCACTGGCC
>CAWCGJ010000029.1:0-29620 GCA_963795055.1 uncultured Actinomycetota bacterium | reverse complement strand
CGCGTGATGCGCAGCGCTACCCGGCGGTTCCCGCCGTTGTGCTGGACCAGTGCCCGGTCCCGATGACTGCGATTTTCATGCTTGGCCTCCAACCCGGCCAGTGATTAGTCCGGGCCATTCTTCACCCAGATGAGCTCTGGCCCTGACCCGGTCGCCCCCCGTGCTGTCCGCGGGTGCGGGTCGTCGCGCGAGCGATGATCTGTTCCACGATCGCGGTCTTGGCGTCGGCATAGTGCTGTACATGCCGCCAGGTCCGCTTGGCCAGATCGCGCTTGACCTGCAGGTAGGCGTCACGGTCGGCGTCGTTCGCCCGCAGCCAGTCCCGGAACAGCAGCATCCGGTCGATCTCCGCCGCGCCGGCCGTGAACACGTGCAGGTTGATATCGGTGTCCGGGCCCTTGAACATGCGATGCTCGAACCAGTCCGGCTCACGGACTCGCAGCACGTAGCCAGCCGCCTCCAGTGCCGGGACATAGGCCTGCTCGTCCGATGAATCGGGCACGGCGAGCAGGATGTCGATGATGGGCTTGGCGGCCAGCCCCGGCACGGAGGTCGAACCGACGTGCTCGACCCGGACCGCGCGACCGCCGAGCGCGGCGCGGATGCGAGCAGCCTCGCGGTCGAAAAGCGCGGGCCAGCCCGGATCGTAGTCGGCCAGAGTGATCGGTGCGTTGTGCGGCGTAACCTTGCCCAGCCGCAAGCGCTGGATGTCCTGGTCGCTGATCAGGCGCGGGCCGTTCGCCTCCGACGGCGGCTGCATGGCCCGAGGATGGCATCAGCCCCGAACTATCTCAACAGGCCACGGGCACGCAACGATAGCGTGTAGCCCTCATCCAGCAGGAAGGCGAATCGCCCCTCCAGCCAACGGGCGGATCGACCTGGTCGGCGCGCCCGAACTGCTCACCGGCTACCGGCCGTGCAGATCGAAGGCGGTTGTGTGCGCTGCCGCCGGCTGTGCGGGGTCGGCCTCGCGTGCGGGCCGCTGGGCCGCGGCGGCGGAATCGGGCGCACGGTGCGCCGCCAGCGCCGCAGAGACGCGGGACCGGTCGTGGCGCGCGCTCACGGCACCGTGCGCTGGCGTGCCGGCGGCCTCGTGGTCCGGCCGGGCTTGGATGATCGCGATGATGAGGAGCGGGTAGCACCAGGTGAGGTAGCTGTAGAACCAGTAGCCCAGGAGCAGTTGCGCGCCGATGAGGAGCGCGGCGGCGAGAGCGGCGTGCTGCCGCGGATCCCGCACGGGAGCGCGCAACATGGGTGAGAGCGCGAGCAGCACCAGCCCGGCGGCGAGTATCGGCCTGGCCGCGATCGCCACGTGCGGCAGGTAGGTCCAGATGCTGAACTGCACGCCGCCGCCGCGCTGTATCAGCTGGTAGCCCAGCGTCGAGTCAAGGAATTGAGCCGGCCCGGAGGTGATGAGCGGCCAGGCGAGCATCGCGGCGAGCGCGGCGACGAGCGTCAGCGCGTAGCGCGAGCGCCCCCGTCTCACGCCCAGGAATTGCAACGCGAGCAGCGCGGGGAGGAATTTGGTCAGGGCGACGGCGGCCATGAGCAGCCCGCGAGCGACCGGGTACTCCGCGGCCAGGACGATCGTCCATACACAGAGGGCGGCGATCAGCGCGTCGTTGGTCTGCGCCATCAACGAGAGGTCGGGAAACGGGTAGAGCAGGTACGCAAACACGAACGCTTGCGCGAGTGGCCGGCCGCCGAGCCGCCGGCCAAGCTTGTATAGCCCGGCGAGCGTCAGCGCGTCGAAGCACACCGCCGGCACCAGCGTCGCGAGCAGGGCCAGCGCCGGCGGGAAGATGACCACGAACGGGATGTACGCGTAGTAGGCGAACGGGCCGTAGGAGTCCGGGCGGAAGATCCGGAACCCGCCGGGGCCCGGCCAGGACACGGCTCCGTAGAGGTGCAGGCCGTGCAGGAGGCGCCAGGCGCCGAGCGAGCTCGCCTGCCCGACATCCAGGATGTTGCCCGAGGCGACGCTTCCGATCCGGATCAGCAGCAGGATCAGTATCGCCAGCCCCAACCGCCGGGAGCTGATCGACGGGCGCAGTTCCGGCATCCGCCATGCCCCGAAGGTCGCGCCGAGCATGCGGGTGAACAGCCAGCCCAGGCAGACCGCGGCCAGCCACAGGCCGGCCTGGGGGAGATCGTCGCTGATCAGCATCGCCACGGGGAAGAAGCCAGCGAGCGCGAGCACGTCCAGGTGCTCGACTCGCCACGGGCGATCCCAGTCGAGCAGCCCGAGGACAAAGCAGGCCGCCGACGGTACGGCGATGAGCAGCGGATGCAACGTGAACGGGCCGCCAGCCACCGCCGGGGTGAACCAGCCGCCGCCCTTCGGCATGAACCCGTGACCAACTGGCACGAGCGCGGCCAGCAGCCCCAGCCCGCAGATGAACGCCAACACCAGCAGGCCGAAGACCGCCCGTTCGCCGGCGCTGACCGCACGCCGTCTGGGCCCTGCGCATGGCTGGGCGCAGTCCTGGTCCATCCGCACAGCCCTACCGGATGCCGACACTGGTCAGCCGCACTTTGATCACCCGCTCAAGCGCGAAGGGTCCTCCGGGTGCCGGTTCTCATGCTTCCAGCGTCGCGCTGACCAGCGGCCAGGACGTCAGTCCGGGGTCTGATTTCCGGTATGAGCTAGTACTACCTCAGGCGTATCCATGGCCTCGGCGGCGGCTCCATCCTCGCGCCGATCCCGGCCCCCACCGGCGTCAGCCGGGCTTGCGGGCCATGACCACCTCGGTGTCGCCCGGCCAGTCCCAGAAAAGCCCCCCGGCGGAACGTTTCGCGAGCAGCGCCCGCACCTCCCCGGCAAAGTCGTCGAGACGATCACCAAACAGGTGCGGCGCCGAGAACGACATGGACAAGTAGCCGGACAGGACACTCTCGCTATCTCGCAGCAGATCGGGGATACCCGGGACGAAGAACTGCTCCGGAACACCAAAGCGGGTCCGGGCCAGCACATCCTCGGAGCGGTGAGTTCGCTGCGGGGCGGTGCCCTGGCCGGCCCGCCGGCCAGCCCCGAGATACTTCTCCACCAGCGCCTCGATCTCATCGTGCGGGATCGCAGGCACTCCAGGGTCTGGCGGCCGGGGCCGTCCCGTCACCGTGTGGACGATCAGTGCCAGCGCACCGCCGGGCTGCAGCATGTCGTACACCGTCTCGGCCACTTGGTGCTCGTCGGTCCACCAGAAGGACTGGCCGAAGGTCACCAGCCGGTAGGGCCCTGGCGCGACCGCGGGCAGGTCCTCGGCCAGGCCCCGGACCCACCGGATGTTCGTGACTCCTCTTTCCCCGGCCGCGCGACGGCCCTCCGCCAGCATGCCGGCGTCCGGGTCCAGGCCCACCGCCTGCGCGAACAGATGAGCCAGGCGGACGGTAAGCACGCCAGGGCCGCAGCCGACATCCAGAAGCCGGCCGTTCCCGTCCAGACCCGCCTCCTGCGCCAGCACGGCCTCAAGCTCCGGCGAGTACGCCGGGCGGCCATGACGATAGTGGGCGGCAGAGCCGAGGTAGATGGTCGGGTCATACGGCACCCCACCAGTGTCCCCCGCCGGCGGACGCCCGTGCCGCACACCCGGCGGGCCAGCGGGTACCGTAATCAGCTCAAGCGCCGTGTGCGCGCTCGGAGCGGCCGCAGTGGGGAAGGGCAGTGTGATTGAAGTCGGCAAGCTGATCTCACAGGTGCCGCCCATGCCAGATGCTCCCGTCCTGCTGATCGTCGATGACGACTCGCCGGCTCGAGGTGTTGTCGAGAGCGAGTTGCGCAAGCGGTACGGGGCCGATTACGAGATCATCTGCGTCGGATCCGCCGATGACCCGCTTCGCTTGCTCGCCAGGCTCCGCGGGGATCGGCGCCGGGTCAGCATCGTGCTGGCCGGCCAATCGATGTCGCAGCTGACCGGGACAGAGCTGCTGGCGCGGGTGGGTGAGTTCCATGGCACGGCCAAGCGGCTCCTGTTCATGGACTGGCGATACGGACCGCCTCCGGAGCCGATCCTGCAGGCCATCGTGCTCGGCCACATCGATGCCTACGCCCGCAGGCCCGTGACGGTGCCGGACGAGGAGTTCCACCTGTCGGTCACCGAGCTGCTTGAGCAGTGGGCCAGGTCGAACCTTCCCCGGCCCGAAGTCATGCGGGTGGTGGGCCAGGAATGGTCGGCTCGCTCGCACGAGATCCGGGACCTGCTCAGCCGCAACGTGGTCCCGTTTGGCTTCTACCCGGCGGACGCCGGGCCGGGAAAGGTGCTGCTGGAACAGGCCGGCGCGGCGGCGGCGACGCTGCCGGTGGTCATCATGTCCGACGGGCGGGTGCTGGAGAATCCGTCCAACGCTCAGCTAGCCGAGGCCATCGGGATGCGGACCAGCCCGGGGCCCGGCCTGTATGACGTGGCCGTTATCGGCGCCGGGCCCGCTGGCCTGGCGGCCGCGGTGTACGGGGCGTCCGAGGGCCTGTCCACCGTGCTGCTGGAGCCAGAGGCCATCGGCGGCCAGGCCGGCACGAGCTCGCACATCCGCAACTACCTGGGCTTCCCGACCGGGGTGAGCGGCGAGGATCTCGCGGTGCGCGCCTACACGCAGGCCTGGAATTTCGGCGCCGACTACGTCTACGGGAACGAGGCGACCGGCCTGCGCGTCCACGGACCGGAACGGGTGGTGACCCTCGCCGGCGGGGACGAGGTCCGCAGCCGGGCCGTCGTCATCGCCACCGGCGTTTCGTACCGTCGGCTCGGCATCCCCTCGCTCGACGCGCTGACCGGTGCCGGCGTGTTCTACGGCGCCGCCACCTCCGAGGCCAAGGCGATGAAGGACCAGGCGGTGTTCGTGGTGGGCGGCGCGAACTCCGCGGGCCAGGCCGCTGTCCACCTCGCCAGGTACGCCGCCCGGGTAACCATGCTGATCCGGGGCCAGTCGCTGGCCGACAGCATGTCGGAGTATCTGGTCAAAGAGATCACCAGCACACCCAACATCGCCGTACGGCACAACACCGTCGTGACGGGCGGTGCCGGGACCAGCCGTCTGCAGAGCCTGACCCTCTTGGACCAGGCGTCCGGGGTGACCGAGACCGTTCCGGCCGCGGCGGTCTTCGTGCTGATCGGAGCCGAGCCCCGCACCCAGTGGCTGCCAGATGACATCAGGCGCGACCGGTGGGGGTTCGTGGTCACCGGGACCGACCTGATGGCGGGCGGACACCCCCCAGGGGCCTGGCCGCTTCTGCGTCCCCCCATGCTGCTGGAGTCCAGCCTGCCTGGGGTCTTCGCGGCCGGCGACGTCCGCTGCGGATCGGTCAAACGGGTAGCGTCCGCGGTCGGCGAGGGCTCGGCCGCGATCCGCCTCATCCACGACTACCTGCGCGGCAACCCCGGCTGACCGATGTGCCGCGGCCATGCCGGCCCACCCTGGATGACCAGCACAGCGCGGGCCGCCGGGCCGCCAGCCTGGGCGACGAACATGGCTTTACCCCGGATCGCGGGAACCCCGCTTCCGCGTTGCCGTTCACGAGTCCTCGGGTGCGCCGGATAGCTCGGCATTGGCCCGGTCGGTGATGATGACCAGCACCCGGCCCGCCGTGGCCAGGTCCTCGGCGGGCAGGTCGCCCCACAGCCGCTGGGTGATGCCGACGACGGCGGCCCCGATCCGGCTGTGCAGCTGGAGCGCGGAGGCGGAGACCGTTACGGCCGGGGGCTCGCCGGTGATCTGCAGGTGCTGCGCGGTGACCAGGTCGCCGATGAGAGCGCGCGCCTCCGTCTCGCTGATCTTCAGCGCGTCGGCCACCATGCGGGTGAAGGCCTCATGCCCGGCCGTTCCGCCGCTGCCGACGGCCAGCGTGAGGATCACCCACTGGGGTTCGGTCAGGCCGGTCCCGGCCAGCTGCCGGCCCAGGATCACATTGAGGGTCTTCTCGGCCTGGCCGATGATGCGAGGGCTGAGAGTGGGATAGGTGGACATCGCCTGCCTCCTTGGCACGGATCCCGTACCCCGATCAGACGGGGTCGTTGGCATCACCAACGTTGGCGCGGCCAACGTTATTTCGTTGGCTGCTCCAACAAACGGATAGGCTGGCGGCATGCCCGCCGGTGAAGATGCCAGGCCAGCCATGCTGATGGCCAAACCGACCTGGCTGATCAGCGAGGTCTCACGGCTGGCCCATCCGCTGCTCACCGGCAAGCTCGCCACCGCCGGATCGCGCGGGTACCACTACCGCCTGCTCGCCGCGCTGGCCGAATTCGGGCCCGCCAGCCAGGCCAGCCTGGGCCGCCGTACGGGGATGGACCGCAGCGACGTCGCGGCGGCGGTCAACGAGCTGGCCGCCCGCGGCCTGGTCCAGCGTGCCCCTGACCCGGCCGACCGGCGCCGCAATGTCATCAGCATCACCCCGGCCGGCACCGCCCACCTCCGGCGGCTGGACGAGCTCGTGGCCGACGTCCAGGACGAGCTGCTCGCCCCGCTTTCACCAGCCGAACGCCAGCAGCTGACCGGCCTGCTCAACCGGATCCTGGAACACCATGCCTGACCTGGCGCGGCCCGGAACCCGGGTGATCCGCGCGCGGCCATCAGGTCACCGGTAGCGCCTTAGTCCTTGCGGCCTACGCCGCCCCACAGCCCGGCCGGGCTCCTGGCCTCAAGCTCCGATTCGGGACGCCATTCCGGAACCCGCACCAGCCCCGGCTCGACCAGTTCCAGGCCATCGAAGAAACGCGTGACCTGAGCCCGGTCACGCATGGTCACCTTTTCCGCCATCGTCTGGTTCAGCCGCTCGGCCATTTCGCCTTGCGCCTCGGCTTCGATGTCCGAAGCCGGATGGGACAGCGCCAGGTAGCTGCCCGCGGGCAGCGCGCCGAGCAGCGTCGCCACGATCGCGTAGGGATTGTCGGCATCGCCCACGTGCTGCAAGATCGCCATGAGCATGACGGCCACCGGCCGGGAAAAGTCCAGCGTCCCGGCCGCGGCACTCAGCACCCGCCCGGTGTCGCGCAAGTCGGCGTCCACGTAGCTGGTGACCCCGTGCGGGCCGCTGGTCAGCAACGCCCGAGCGTGGGCGAGCACGACCGGGTCGTTGTCCACGTACACCACCCGGCTTTCGGGTGCGGCGGACTGGGCGACCTCGTGAGTGTTGTTGGCAGCCGGGATGCCCGTGCCGATGTCCAGGAACTGCCTGATGCCCTCGCCCGCCAGGTAGCGCACCGCGCGGGCGAGGAAGGCCCGGTTGGCGCGAACCGACAAGACGATGTCCGGCCAGGCGGCGATCGCCTGCTCGGCGGCGGCCCGGTCAGCCGCAAAGTTGTCCTTACCGCCCAGCCAGTAGTCATACACCCGCGCGATATGCGCCACGCTCGTGTCAAAGGACGCCCGCTCCGCTCCGCCGACGGCAGCATCACCCGGTCCCCCGCCAGCCCCCTGCGTGCCCTCGCTGCCCAACTTGTGCGCCTTTCTCGCGGATCACCGGCCCAGCGACGCGCATGGCAACCCGCCATCGAACACGTCGTGCGCGACGAGCTTACGCCGCGGCGAGCTAACCCCGGGTCGGCAAGGTCTGGCGACCAGGCGGACCGTCCCGCCGGTGACCGGTCGCCTTAGCCGCCTGGCGGCGGGGTGAGGTGGTACCGCCCGATCAGCTCGGGCAGCCAGTCCGGCTGGCCGAACTGCAGGCCATACCGCCCGGCCAGGGCCATCACCTCGGGGGGCTGCGGCGGCGCGGCCTGGGCTGGTGAGGGTGCGCGGCTGGCCGCGCAGTTGCGCGAGCTGCTGCCCGGCGCGGTCAGCGTCCAGCACATCGGATCGACCTCGGTTCCCGGCCTGGCGGCCAAGGACTGCATCGACCTGATGGTCCAGGTGCACGACCTCGGCAGCTGCGGCGCCGCGGCGGTACTCGAACGCCACGGCTACCGGCGGCGGGGCCCGCAGGTAGGCCCCGAACGCCGGCTGACCGTTGGCCCGCGTCGGCACGAGGTCGAACCTCCGGCCCGAGCCGAAGATGCTGGCGAAGAAGCGGGCCACGACGTCCCGGCCCTCGTACTCGAACGGCATCGGCGGCATCGAGATGAAGACGTCGCCCGTCAGCAGGGCCACCAGCGCGTCGAGATCGGCGGACTCGTACGCGCTGACGAACTTCGCCACGATCGCGTCCTCGGAGGGTGAGTCGGGTGCGGGCGGCGGTCCGAGCCCGCCTGCCGCGGCCGCCGGCGCTGCAAGGTGGCGCGCGCCCGGCATGCCGGAGACCAGCACGATGCGGGAAGTCTTCGACGCCAAGGCCAAGCCAGCGGGCTTGAGCTGGGATCAGTTCGCGCGGTACCTCGCCGACGACACCCATCCGCGACGGGTCATGGTCCTCGAGGAGGTGGCCAACGTGGCGGCCTTCGTGGCGTCCGACCAGGCGAGCGGGATGACGGGAACCACCGTCAACCTGACCATGGGCAGCCTGGACGATTAACCCGGAGCCCATTTCCTCTGCGGTGACACGTATCTGCTGGCGCGTGGCGGCCCCCTGAACATACGGAGCCGGACGCTGGCCCCGGAATGCCGCAGATGGGGGAGTTGGCGATGCGCACTGCGCGAACCTCAGGCCACGACCGCGATGCCGAGCGGGATCTCGTCGGCGAACTGGCCCGCGCCGTCGTGGAGCGTGTCGCACCGGAGGAGCTGGGGCTGTTCGAGGAGACCGAGGCGGACTACTTCCGCGATCCCGGGCTCGTGCTGCGGGCCGGGCGCCGGGACGAGGCGGTGGGATTCGGCCTCGACCTGGCCTTGCTGACTCCCTACGTCCTGGTGGCCGGCGCCGCGGTGGTGCACTTCCTCACCGACGTGGTCTCCGGCGTCGTAGCCGACCAGGTCGGGGACGAGCTCAAGCCGGTGATCGCCGGGCGGGTCCGGCGGCTGCGGCGGCGGGATGATCCCGCGGCGGCCGGCCGCCGCGAACCCGGACCGCAGGACCGGGCGCCGGGCGTGACCGTCGAGCAGGCCCGGGAGGTCCGCCGGGTGGCCCTGCAGCAGGCCATGCAGTCCGGGCTGGACGACGAGAAGGCCGCGCTGCTCGCCGACGCGTTCGTCGGTGCCCTGCTGGTGAACGGCTGACGCCATGAGCACGCAGGCGTCCCCGGACCAGGCCGCTCCGGCGCTAGGGCGGGCGCGGGCGAACATCCTGGCCTTCGCGGCCCCCACGACCACGCGATACCTGGCCTTCCTCGCCGCGTTGCTCAGCGCGGGGATCTTCGTGGGCAGCTGGGGATACAACCAGACTCAGGGGCAGCACTGGGTCAGGGTCGTGGTCAGCTGTGCCGAGCAGGCACAGCAGGCTGACACCTCGTTGCCGCCGGTGCAGGCCGAGCTGGCCCGCGAAGCGCAGGAGGCCAAGTGCCGCGGCGCCGTGGACGTCCGCCGCGCGGCGTACGGCCTGGCCGGGGCGGCCGCGGTCGGCGCCGGCGCGCTGGTGGTCGTCTACCTGGCGCCGGTGATGGTGCGGCGCCGGCGGCGGCTGCGCGGGCTGGGCCCGCCGCTGCAGGAGGCTGGCGGCCGGTTCGCCGAACTGGCGGCCGAGGCCGGCATCCGGCGCCTGCCTCGCATCGAGCGGGGGCCGGCCAGCGCGATGCCTTCAGTTACGGCGCGCCCGGGCGGCCGCGCGTCGTGCTGCCGCCCGCGGTCGCCGTGCGCTGGCGCGACCGGGAGTTGTTCGATCCGCTGGTCCGGCACGAGCTGGCGCACGTGCGGCACCGCGATGTCGCGCTGGCCTGGCTGGCCCGGTCGGTCTGGTACGCGCTGGCGCCCCTGCTGATCCTGCCGGTGGCGGTGTCGCTGCTGTCCAGCGACCATTCCATCCTGGCTGACCTGCTCTGGCGGGCGGCCCTGCTCGGGCTGACCGTGCTGCTCGTCTCGGCCGCGTTGCTGCGCTCGCGGGAGCACGACGCCGATCTGCGGGCCGCGCAGCTCGCGGGCGAGATCAGCTCGCTGACCGCGCTGCTGCACCGGTCGCCCCGCCAGCCCGAACGCAGCCGGCTTCGGCAGCTCGTCGCCCGGCATCCGACCCCGGACCAGCGGGTGTCGGTCCTGCAGGATCCGGGCCGTGCCGCCGGCGTCACGTTCCTGGACGGCTTCAGCTCCGCCTTCCTGGCCGGGCTCCTGTTCCCCCTGGTCTCCACCGTCGTGCTCGTGTTGTTCACCGGCTCGGGCCGGACCGGTCTCGGGGATTCGGTAGCCGCGCTGGTCGCCGGGCCGTTGCTGGGCGGCTCGGTCGGCCTGGGCCTGTGGCGCGCGGCCGTGACCGGGCGCATCGCCGGGACCAGCAAGCCTTTCGCCCCGGCGGCCCTCGGCGTCGCCGCCGGGCTGGTGCTCGGCCAGCTCGCCTCGCTGGCGGGCACCGGCTCGGGGGTGGCAGGCGGGCTGGACCACCCGGCGTGGCTGGCCGTGTCCGCCGTCCTGGGCGCCGGGGCGACCGCCCTGTCCGCCGGCCTGGCCCAGCTGGGAAGTGACGCCGTGCCTCGCCTGCACCGTCGCGTGACCATGGTGGCGATCGTGGTGATCGGTGGCCTGATCTTCGCATCGGCCCTGTGGATCGCCAGCACGCTGCAGTTCGTGCTCGACACCGGCGGCCTGGCCCTGGCCCGGGCCTGGCTGGTGACGCTGCTGCCGTCGGCTGACCTGGTCATCGCCACGGTGGCGGTCCTGGCCCTGTCGGCCGGGTGGGCGCTGTGGGCCCGGACGCGCCGCGCCGCCGCGCCCGCCTGGATGACCGAGGGCGGGAACCCGCTGGCCTGGCCGTCCGGCGGCATCCGGGCCCGGCAGTGGGTCACGGTCGCGCTGGCCTGCGGAGTAGTCGCCGAGGGTTGCCTGCTCGCGTTCCGTTTCATCGCCGGGCCGGCTTCCTCCCTCGCCCTCCAGGCGCAGCGGTACTACCTCTACATCTGGGTGGCCGCGGCGGCCGGCGGCGTGTGCACCCTGGCCCTGTGCTGGCTGGACCGGGTCCGCGGGATCGGTCTGGCGTGCCTGGCCGCGCCGCTGGCCACGCTGACCGCGGTGGCCGCGTTCCTGGTCGCGAACACCGCCCTCGGCGGCAACCTCAGCGTCCACTTCGTGGTCACCGTCGCGCAGGCCCCCCTCGCCCTCGGGCTGCTGTTCGGCCTGGCCGCGGCCCTGGCCGGGCTGATCCCGCGGGCCTCGCGGTCGCCGGGGCGCGCGGCCCCGGCCCGCGTCCGCCCGGTTCGCCTGCTCCCGGCGGTCGCGCTCCCGGTCATCTGCGCCACCGCCGTGTCCACGCTGCTCATCGCCGGCCGCGGGCCCATCGTCGGGCCGCCGGCCGCGCTGGTACCGGGGAACTCAGGAGGTTCGTCGCTGCTCCCGCCGGCCCAGCTCGACGGCCTGCGGTACCTGAACACGACCGCCCCGGCCATCGAGGCGGCCTACGCCCGCGTGCAGCGCTCGGTCGCCGCGGCCGGCGCGGCGGCCAGCCCTGCTCTGGCGGCCGCGATCATCCGGGCCGAGGTGCTGCCCCCGTTGCGCCGAGAGCTCCGGTACACCGAATCCATCGATCCGGGCACGGCGCAGCTAGCGGCCATCCACCGCCACTGCCTGGCCGCGTTCGGTGACGCGATTACCGAGTACTCCCTGTTCGCCCAGGCCTTCCAGAACAACGACGCCGGCGCCTACGCCCGGGCCAAGACCGAGCAGCGGGCCGCCAACGAGGCGTGGGTCCAGTGGCAGATCGGGCTGCTGAGCTTGCGGCTGGGCGGCGGGATTCCCGCCACCCCGTGACGCCGCGGACGGCGGGGAGCCGCACGCATCCGGCGGTGCGAAGCCGGCATTGCCGAGGGTGAGTATGCCGAGTATCATGCTGGACATGATGTCAGGCATGGTGATGTCGTGAGTGTCCCGCATGCGCTGCTGGCGCTGCTGTCCGAGGGGCCGAAGTACGGGCTGCAGCTGCGCGAGGAGTTCGAGGCCGGGACCGGCGAGGTGTGGCTGCTGAACGTCGGCCAGGTGTACAAGACGCTGGGCCGGCTGGAACGCGACGGGCTGGCCGAATCCGAGGGCGCCGGCCAGGACGGGCCGCAGAAACGGTACCGGATCACGCCGCGGGGCGCGGAGGCGCTGGCCGCCTGGCTGCGCACGCCGCCGGACCTGACGTCCCCGCCGCGCGACGAGCTGGTGATGAAGGTGCTGGTGGCAGCGCGGGTGCCGGGCACCGACGCGCATGAGGTGATCCAGGCGCACCGCCTGTACCTGCTCGAGCTGATGCAGCAGTGGACCCGGCTGAAGGAGGGCGAGGCCCGCGATGACCTGGGCCTGGCGCTGGTGGTCGACGCCGAGCTGTTCCGGCTGGACGCGGTGATCCGCTGGCTGGACGCCGCGGACGTGCGGCTGGCGCGGGCCGCCGCCGAGCCGCCCCGGCCCGCCCCCGCCGCCGTGCCGGTTCCGCAGCTTCGCCGGCTGGGGACCAGGCGATGAACCGGCCGGAACCACCGGGGAACGGCCACGGCGCGGCGAGCGTGCTGGAACTGCGCGACGTGTCGAAGACCTACGGGCAGGAGCCGGACAGGGTGAACGCGCTGGCCGGGGTGGACCTGTCGGTGCGGGCCGGCGAGATGGTGGCGGTGATGGGGCCCAGCGGGTCGGGCAAGTCCACGCTGCTGACCATCGCCGGGAGCCTGGAAGACCCGACCAGCGGGGAGGTTCTGGTCTGCGGCATGGCGCTGGCGGGGATGCCGCCGCGCCGCAAGGCCCGGCTGCGGCGGCGGGTAATCGGGTACGTGTTCCAGGATTTCAACCTGCTGCCCGGGCTGACCGCCGCCGAGAACGCCGCGTTGCCGCTGGAACTGGACGGCGTCGCGGTGCCGAAGGCGCGCGCGGCCGGGCTGGCCGCGCTGGAGGCGCTGGGCGTGGCCGGGCGGGCGGCCCGGTTCCCCGATCAGCTGTCCGGCGGTGAGCGGCAGCGCGTGGCGATCGCCCGCGCGGTGGTGGGGGACCGCCGCCTGCTGCTGGCTGACGAGCCGTCCGGCGCCCTGGACTCGGTGAACGCCGGCGAGGTGATGCGGCTGCTGCACGAGGCATGCCAGCGGGGCGTCGCCGCGGTGGTGGTGACCCACGACGCGCAGCTGGCCGCCTGGGCCGACCGGGTCGTGCTCTTGCGGGACGGGAGAATGACCGGCCAGACCACCCGGCCGCCAGGTCCCGAATCTCTCCTTATGCCCAGGCCGATCCGGTGAGCGTCGTGCCGGAGGCGCGCAGATGAGTACCGTGCCGGAGGCGCGCAGATGAGTACCGTGCCGGAGGCGCGCAGATGAGTACCGTGCCGGAGGCGCGCAGATGAGTACCGTGCCGGAGGCGCGCAGATGAGCACCGTGCCGGAGGCGCGCAGATGAGCACCGTGCCGAAGGCGCGCAGATGAGCACCGTCCTGCGCGACCCGCCCGACCTGGACTCGGGCGCGGGCAGCGGCATCGTCGCCCGTCGCGCGGTCTTCCGGTGGGGGTGGCGGCTGTTCCGCCGCGAGTGGCGCCAGCAGCTGCTCGTGCTCGGCCTGCTCACCCTGGCGGTCGCGGCGACGGTCTGGGGCGCCAGCGTCGTCACGAACGTGCAGCTCGGCAACCCCAACTGGACCACGTACGGTACTGCTGCCGCGAAGGCCACGCTGCCCGGCACTGACCCCAACCTGGCCGCCGACATCGCCAGCATTCAGCGCCGCTGGGGCCCGGCAGATGTCATTGAGCATCAGGACATCGCCACCGGCACCACACAGTCTGTGCAGCTGCGGGCCGAGAGTCCGCACGGGCACTTTAACGCTCCGCTGCTCAGCCTGGTCAGCGGCGCATACCCGGCCGGGCCCGGTCAGGTCGCGCTGACCAGCCAGGTGGCGGCCCTATACGGGGCGCACGTGGGCGGCACCTGGCGGGCCGCCGGCACGACCTGGCGGGTGACCGGCATCGCGGCTGACCCGAGCAACCTGTCGGACGAGTTCGCGCTGGTCGCGCCCGGCCAGGTCAGGCACCCGAGCCAGGTGATCATGCTGCTCGGCCCGGCCGCGGCGCGGCTGGCGACCGCCAGCGGTGACGTAACGCTGCCCGGCGTGCCGGCGGCCGCACTGGCCGTGCCCACCGGCCACTACGGCGGAATCTCGCCAGCCACGCTCATCCTGGTGGTGGAGATATTCGGCCTGGCGTTCATCGGCCTGGTGTCGGCGGCCAGTTTCTCCGTGATGGCCCAGCGCAGGCTTCGTGCCCTCGGCATGCTCAGCGCGATCGGCGCGACCGAACGGCACCTGCGCCTGGTCATGATCGTCAGCGGCCTGGTCGTCGGCGTGGCCGCCGCGCTGGCCGGGGCGGCGGCGGGCCTCGCCGCCTGGTTCGCTTACGCGCCGACGCTGCAGCAGGCCACCGGCCACGTGGTCGACGCGACGAGCCTGCCGTGGTGGGCGTTCGCCATCGGGGTCGTGTTCGCGATCGCGACGTCGGTGCTGGCCTCCCGCCGCCCGGCCAGGACGATGGCGGCGGTGCCCGTGGTGACCGCGCTGTCCGGCCGCCCCGCGCCGCCGAGCGCGGTGCACCGCTCCGCCCTGCCGGGCGTCATCGTGTTCGCATTCGGCCTTTTCTGCCTGGCGTTCGCCGGCGGCCTGGCCGGGCCGCCGGGCGGGGGCGAAGGCAAGCCCCCGCTGGCCCTGCTGGGCGGCTTGGTCGGCGTGATCGCCGGCATCATCCTGCTCGCCCCGCTCGGCATCGGCGTGCTGACAGCGGGCGCAGGACCGCGGCTGCCGGTCGCAATCCGGATCGCGCTGCGCGACCTGGTTCGCTACCGGTCCCGGTCCGGTGCCGCGCTGGCGGCGATCACGTTCGCCGTGTTCCTGGCCACGGTGATCTGTCTCGTCGGCAGCGAGCGAACCGCCAACCCGCTCAGCCCGTCTGGCCCCAACCTGTCCAGCAGCCAGATCGTCGTCACCGCGGGGAGCAGCCCGTCCCCCGGCATGATGATGCCGCTGAGCAGCGCCCAGGAGGCCAGCCTGGGCAGGCGGCTGGACAGCCTCGCTGCCAGCCTGCACGCACGGTCCGCGGTGCCGCTGGAATCCGCCGCCATGCTGTCCCAGGCGGGTACGCCACCGAACAGCAATTTCACCGGTGTCGTCTACGTGGCCACCCCGCGGTTGCTCGCCACGTACGGGATCAAGGCCAGCCAGATCGCTCCCGGCACCGACGTCCTCACCGCGCGCCCAGGGCTGGCGGGCCTGTCGCACATGGAGATGATCTGGACCCCTCCCGGTAACCAGTATCCGGGCCAAAGCGAGCCCGGTGGTAACGGCGGTCCGTCCTGCACGCTGAGCAACTACTGCCTGGCCAGCCCCGCGATGCAGACAATCAGCAACCTGCCCGGCGGCACCTCCGCGCCGAACACGTTGATCACCGAGTACGCGGTGCACAAATACCGTATGCGGGCTCAACTGAACGGGTGGCTGATCCAGACACCAGCCCCGCTCACCGCCACGCAGATCAGAGCCGCGCGACACGTTGTTCTCGCCTACCAGGCGCCGCTCGAGGTCGCCTCCGGCGGGACGGATTTCGGCGAGATCGCCGACGTCGGCACCGCGCTCGGCATCGTGATCGCGCTCGGCGTGCTGGTCGCGTCCGTCGGCCTGATCCGCAGCGAGACCGCGCGGGACCTGCGCACGCTCACCGCAACCGGGGCCAGCGCCGCCACGCGGCGGACGATCACCGCGGCGACCGCGGCCGCGCTGGGCCTGCTCGGCGCGGTCCTCGGCATGGCTTTCGCCGTGGTCGCCAGCCTGGTCTGGGCGCACGGCGGCCTGTCCGCCCTGTTCGGCGACGTGCCGCTGACCGACGTGCTGATCCTGCTGCTCGGGCTGCCGCTGGTCGCCGCGGCCGGCGGCTGGCTGTTCGCCGGGCGTGAGCCGCCCGCGGTCGCCAGGCAGCCGATTGAGTAAGACCCGTCCGCTAGCCACGTCCCTGCTGCTCGCGATGACCGGGGCAGAAAACCCAGCCCCGGTGACCATGGCCTGGCCGGCGCCGCTGTTACGGGATCAGGACGGCGCGCCGGTGCGGCGGCATCCCGCATCGCGACCAGCCTTCGGCGGCACTGGCCAGCGGCAGTGTCTCGCGGTCGGCCGTGAGGTGCCCGGCCGCGGCGTGCCGGAGTATCTCGGCCAGCGCCTCCGCCTTCTGCTCGTGGCTGAGCGCGGCGTTGGTATAGCCGAGCACCGAGAGCGTCCCGCTGCGCAGCGTGGCGGATCCCAGGGCGGCCAGCGGGCCGGCCGACGAGCCGAGGTTGACCAGCCGGCCGCGGGGCGACAGGATCCGCAGCGCCGCCTCGGCGGGCCTGCCCCAGACCGGGTCGAGCACCAGGTCGGCGCGCCCGCCGGTTGCTTCGGCCAGCCTCGCGGTGAGCGTGTCGGTGTCGTCCGCGGTGAGGTCGGCGACCGCGTCAGCGCCCAGTTCGGTCGCGCGGGCGCGGCCGTGGGCGTCGCGGCACGCGGCGGTGACCCGGCCCGCGCCGAGCAGCCGGGCGGCCTGCACGCCGACCTGCCCGACGGTTCCGCTGGCCCCGAGCACGAGGACATGCTCGCCCGGCTGCAGGCCGCCGCGAAGGCTGAGCGCCGTCCACGCCGCGATCGCGGACAGGCCCAGCGCCGCGGCCAGGTCGTCGCTGGCGTCGTCGGGCAGCGGCAGGATCGACGATTCCTCGGCCACGCACAGCTCGGCCATGGCCCCGTCGCCTGGCTTCATCCCGGCGTCGCAGCTGAACCAGACCCGCTGGCCCGCCGGCAGGGTGTCGGCTTCCTCGACGATCCCGACGCCCTGGGCGCCGGGCGCGTACGGCAACGGCGGCGGCCCGAAGTACGACGTCCCTGAGGCGCAGAGCAGGTCAAGCGGGCAGACCGGGGCGGCGGTCACCCGGACGAGGGCCTGCCCGGTGCCGCGCCGCGGCACCGGGTGGTCCTGATACTCGGGCGGCTGGCCGTGGCTGCGGATGAGCGCCGCCCGCATCGTTGCGGTCAAGGCCGCCTCAGGCGGGGGGATCGCTGCCGGGGGTGCCCTTCCACTGGGCGGAGCCCGCGTCCCACTGGGTGTAGGTGTAGGGGTTGTCGAGCACCTTGGTCTCCGGGATCTCGGGGTGCATGCCCTCGGTCCAGGCCTCCGGGCCGAGGTGGCCCTGCAGGTACTCTACGGTCTGCTCGATCACCTGCCGTGCCTTGGCCAGGTCGGTGCCGACGAGACGGTGGTCGTACTTGACCACCCGGCCGTTGACCACCACCGTGTGGACGTCGCCGCGCTGAGCCTGGAAGGCGACGTGACCGTAGGGGTTGAGCAGCGGGAACATGACCGGCGACGCGTCGTTCTTGATCAGGACCAGGTCGGCCTTCTTGCCGGGCTCGATGCTGCCGACGACCGCGTCGAGGCCGAGCGCCCTCGAGCCGCCCCGGGTGGCGAAGTCGACCACGTCCTCGGCGCGCAGGTGGCAGTGGGTGACCGTCTCCTGCCTGCTGTGCGCCTCGAGGTGCTCGCGGGAGCGGTCCGCCCCGAGGGTCGCCCGCATGGCCGAGAACAGGTCACCGCTCCACCACACGCTGGTGTCCATCGACAGCGAGACGGGGATGTTGTGCTCGCGCAGCTGCCAGGTGGGCGGGTACCCCTGCCCGGCGCTCTGCTCGCTCTCGGTGGACACCGACGCCGACCCGCCGGTGGCGGCGATCCGGTTGTAGGAGTCGCGGGTGAGCGTCGCGGCGTGCACGTAGATCGTGGACGGGGTCATGAACCCGCCCTCGTGCATGAGCCTGATGCCGTCGTCGTTGGTCGCGCCCCACACCCCGGCGTGCGTGGTGACCGGCACGCCCAGCTCACGGGCGACCTCGAACGCCGCCTTCTCCGGGAACGACGGGTCACCGGTCACGTCGAAGGCCATCTGGAAGCCGAGCATGTCGTTGGCGCCGCCGAACCGGCGGCTGACGAACTCGCGGAACTCCGGCGCCGCCGACCACTCCCAGGGCCCCTGCTGGATGTTGCCGTACGCCAGCACGAACCGGCCGGGCACCTCGGTCAGCGCATCCACCGCCGCGTCCGCGTGCTCCACCGTCTGCAGGCCGTGCGACCAGTCCACGGTCGTGGTCACCCCGGCGTCGATCGCCTCCATCGCCGCGAGCAGGTTGCCGGCGTAGATGTCCTGCGGGCGGAACGTCTTGCCCCAGTTCAGGTAGTACCAGACGAAGTACTGGGTCAGCGTCCAGTCGGCGCCGTAGCCCCGCATGGCCGTCTGCCACATGTGCCGGTGCGTGTCGATCATTCCCGGCATGAGGATGCCGCCGGCCGCATCGATCTCGGCCGTCCCCTCTCCCGCGGCCAGGTTCGGCCCGACCGCGGCGATGCGCTCGCCGCTGACCAGGACGTCGGCCCGGTCGAGGACATGATGGCCATCGTCCAGCGTCAGGACGGTGGCGTTCCGGAACACCACGGATCGCCCGGGCGCGAGGTCGGCGGCGGTCAGGCCGGACGCGGCGGTCATGAATCCCCCCGCTACTTCGAGAACCAGCTGACGACCGGCTTGCCCAGCGGCAGCGGCTTGCCGCCCACGGATTCGAGAGCTCCGCTGAGGTAGGCGTAGTAGCCCAGGAGCGCGAAGATGATGACGAACACGCCGCCGGCCCGGTATATCCCGGACGACGTGCCCAGCACCGCCGCGGCCAGCAGCGCCACGCCCACCGTGCCGGCGCCCAGGATCAGCGAATAGATCAGCGGCAGCAGCAGGGTGACCAGGAACAGCATGAAGATCGCTACATCCCAGCCGATGAGGAACTGGCCCAGCGTGTGCGGGATGTCCGCGGGCGGTATCGCGTACCAGTTGTGCGTCAGCCCCAGCACCATCGCCGTGTAGCTCAGCCAGAACCCGGCGAACGTGCCGAGGATCGTGGCGACGAACGTCTGCTGCAGCGAGGCCGCCCACCACGTGGAGACCAGCAGGAGCAGGCCGGTGCCGGCGTAGACGATGGGCTGCACGGTCCCCGGCTGGACCGCCAGCGGCACGTTGCCGAGCAGCGAGATGCCCAGCACGAGGCTGCCGGTCGCGAAGACGATCAGTCCGAGCACCGCGGGGTTGCCGGCCAGCAACGGGGCCTGGACTGATTCTTCGGGCTGGACCTCGGCGTGCTGCGCGTTGCTGTCGGCGGCTTCAGATTGCACTGTCATCGGAGCCTCCCTGTCTGGTGGCCGCGCCGCGACGGCGCAGACCCCGAAGTGAGCGAACTCGGCCCAGGCGGCACAACGGCACGAGAGGTGGTCGCAGTCGGCCGTGACCGCTATGCGGACAAAGACTCACCCAGCGAACGGGCACAGCATTTCGCTAGCGTCTATCGCTGTCAAGAGGCCATTTCATGACCTGGAAACATCTCGGCAGCCGACGTGCGGATCAGGCTCCGAACGGGCCCGGAGGTGCGGTACGGCGCAGTTGACGCGATCGGCCCGGCCCGGCAGGCTATCCGGTCGCTGGCCGGCGCACGCGCCCGGCCGCGCGGCTGAGCTAACCTGTCCGCGATGCGGACAGTCCGGCCCGCTGGGTTACAGTTGGCGCTGCGGAAGAAGCTTGGGAGAGGGAGGCATGGCACGCAGGGACGGCAGCCCCGACTTCATCGAAGCGCTGGCGCGCGGCCTGGACGTGATCCGGGCGTTCCGGCCGCACCAGCAGGTCATGTCCCTGACCGCCGTGGCGGGCGCGGCGGGGCTGCCCCGGCCGACCGCGCGGCGCGTGCTGCTCACCCTCGAGCAGCTGGGTTACGTGCGTGCGGCCGAGCGCGGCTTCGAGCTGACGCCACGCGTGCTTGAGCTGGGCATGTCCTACGTCCTGTCGCACAACCTGTGGGAGGTCGCCCGGCCGCACATGGAGCGCCTGGTCGCCCAGACTCACGAGTCCAGCTCCATTGCCCAGCTCGACGGCTCGGACATCGTCTACGTGGCGAGGGTCGCCGTTCCCAAGATCGTCGCGCTGGCCGTGACGATCGGGACCAGGTTCCCGGCCATGCAGACCTCGCTGGGCAAGGTGCTGCTCGCGGCCATGCCGCTGGCGGAGGCCGAGCGAGTCCTCGCCGAGCCGAGCAGATCGGGGATCACTCCCCGCTTCCTGCCGACGGCCGAGGAACGCGCGGCCACGCTGCGACAGGTCCGCGCGCGCGGCTGGGCGCTGACCGACGAGGAGCTCGCCGCCGGGATCCGGTCGGCGGCGGCGCCGCTGCGGGACGGGGACGGCCGGGTGATCGCGTCGCTGAACGTCAACACCCATGCCGCGGAGACCCCGGTCGAGGTGCTGACCGGGCAGTACCTGCCCCTGCTGCTGCAGACCGCCAGCGCGATCAGCGCCGACTGGGCGGCCTACCAGTCGGCGCCGCAGGTCACCGTGGACCGGCCGGCGGCCCCGGCCGCGGTCGGCTAGGCCGGATAACCCGAGGCCAGACCGGGCGCTTCGCGGACTTCTGTCCGGCTAACGGACACAGGATGGGCATCCGCGCATGAGCCGGCCCGCAGCCATCGGCTCCGGGCCGCGCGGGAAGCGCCAGCTCCTGGCTACCGGAGAGTCGTCCGGCAACCGGGCCCGGGCCGGGAGCGAAGGCCATTGATCTCCAGCTCCGGCCGGCCCGCCCGGTGGCAGGGTCAGGGCTGGAGGACGATCCGGCCGGGGATGCCGCCGGCCGCCTTCGCGCGGTACGCCTCGGCGGCTTGCGCGAGCGGGTACACCGCGCCGACCTGGGGGCGCAGGTGCCCCTCGTCGACCAGGCGGGCGAGCTCGATCAGCTGAGCGCGGCTGGACTCCTGGATGAACAGGACCGTCCTGATGTCGTCCCGGGTGGCGGGCGGCGGCGCGGCCGCGCGCACCGAGACCAGCGTTCCCCCGGGCCGCAGCAGCGTGGGCGACCGGGCCAGCACCTCGCCGCCGATCGTGTCGAACACCAGGTCGGCCCGGCCGGCCAGGTCCTCGAGCCGGTCGGCGTCCAGCGCGACGAAGCGGTCGGCGCCGAGCTCGGTGACCAGGGACCGGGAATGGCTGCGCCCGGTCCCGATCACCTCGGTGCCGGCCCAGCGGGCCAGCTGGACGGCCGTCGACCCGACCGCGCCGCCCGCGCCGTGGATGACCACCGTCTGGCCCTTGGCCAGGTTCCCGTGGTCGAACAGGGCCTGCCACGCGGTCAGGCCCGCCCGCGGCACCGCCGCGGCGTGGACGTGGTCCACGGTCTGCGGCTTGGCGGCCATGTTCCGGGCCTCGACGGCGACGTACTCGGCGGCCGTCCCGTCCCGCCACTGGTCGGTCAGCCCGAACACCTCGTCACCGACGGCGATCCCGGCCGTCCCGGGTCCCAGCGCGGCGACCACCCCCGACACCTCGGCGCCGGGGATGACCGTGGCCCGCCGATGACCGGCCCGGCAGGTCCAGATGGGATAGTCCAGCTCGTTGTGCGTGATGCCGCACGCGGCGACCTTGACCAGGACGTCGCAGGCCATGGGCTTGGGATCGGGTACCTCTTCGAAGACAAGCCCGCTGATGCCGGTCGGTTCGTGGATGCGGATGGCCTTCATCGCCAGTCCCCTTTCGTGTACGGGTTCCGTTCCCCCCTCCGACGACACAGCCCGCCCGGATGTCAGGCGGCGGGCCGGCCAAACCACCGGGCGCGGTATCTCGTCGGAAGGATGAGCGAAGATGCGACCAAGGAGAGCCGCGCCATGACCACGCCATCCGGGCCCGAGCCCGGCCAGCCCGACCCGGGCCTGGCCGCGATCATCAGCGAGCGGCGTCAGCTGATCAACCTCGCCTACCGGCTGCTGGGATCCCTGGCCGAAGCCGAGGACGCCGTCCAGGAGACCTACGCCCGCTGGTATGCCCTGACCCCGCCCCAGCGCGACGCCATTGTCTCCCCGGGCGCCTGGCTGACCACGGTCGCCGGCCGCATCTGCCTCGACCAGCTCGGCTCGGCCCGCGCCCGCCGCGAGCGCTACGTCGGGCAGTGGATTCCCGAGCCGCTGCCCGAACCGGCCGAGTGGATCAGCAGCGCCCCGGCCGACCCCGCCGACCGCGTCACCCTCGACGAGTCGGTCTCCATGGCGTTCCTGGTCGTGCTCGAGTCGATGACCCCCGCCGAGCGCGTCGCGTTCATCTTGCACGACGTCTTCGGCTATCCGTTTACCGAGATCGCCCGCATCGTCGGCCGCACCCCGGCCGCCTGCCGCCAGCTGGCCTCCTCCGGCCGCCGCCGCGTCCGCGCCGCCCATTCCACCGCGCCCCCCGCCACCGCCGGCCAGGCCGCCATCATCCGCGACTTCAAGAACGCCTGGCAGACCAGTGACATCGCCGCCCTCGTCGCCCTGCTCGACCCCGGCGCCACCATGACCGCCGACGGCGGCGGCCTGGCCACCGCCGCCTTGCACCCCATCGAGGGCGCGGAGCAGGTCGCCCGCTACCTGAACGGCCTCGCCGCCCGCGCACCGGGCCTGACCATCCTCGAACGCACGGTCAACGGCCAGCCCGGCCTGATTGCCCAGCGCAACGGCACTACCGTTACCGTCTTCGCCTTCGACATCGCGGGCGACCACATCACCCGCATCTGGGCCGTGCGCAACCCCGACAAACTCCGGCCCTGGGCCACGGGCTGACGCGCGGCCGTGCTGCCTCGGGGAGGGCGAGGCTCCCCGGGCCGGCCGGGAACGCGACGGCCGGAGCATGATGGTCAGCGGCGAGGGCGGCGCTGGCCACCGGGATGGAGGTAACGGGAGATGTCACCGGGCGGGGCAGGCAATCCACCGGCAGCGGCGCAGGTCATACCCGGGTCGCTGGCCGACCTGGTGGAGCGGCCCCTGTACGCGCACCTGGCCACGGTGCGCCCCGACGGTACCCCGCAGGTGAACCCCACCTGGTTCCGGTTCGACGGCGAGTTCCTGTGGCTGACCACCACCGCCAGCCGCCAGAAGAACCGCAACTGGCAGGCGCAGCCCGCCGTCGCGCTGTCGATCACCGATCCGGACCGCCCGTCCCGTTACCTGGAGATCCGCGGGCGGGTCGACCGGATCATCCCCGATCCGACGGGAGCGGAGTTCGTGCGCCTGGCCGAGCGTTACGGCATGCCCCAGGGGCCGCCGCCGGATGCGGCGGAGCGCATCGCCGTGGCGATCCGGCCGCAGCACACGACCACGTACTAACGAACCTTTTCATTCGTCGACCTCGGGCCCGGAGTATGTGGGCAGCCATGGGGAGGATGAAAAGGTTCACTCGCGGCCGGGTCAGCTGGCCTGTCCGGTGACCGTGCCCAGCAGGCGCAGCGCGTTGCCGCCGAGGATCTGGTCGGTGTCGGCGTCGCTGAAGCCGCGGGCGGCCAGCAGCCGCGGGAGGGCGGCGAAGTCGGCGTAGCTGGTCAGCACGGGCCGGTAGTTGGCGTCCAGGTCGGTCCCGACCGCGACGTGGCCGGGGCCGACCAGGTCGGCCAGGCGGGCGATCTCGTCGGCGAAGTCGGCCAGGCTGGCGCTGGTGACCCCGGACGGCCAGGCGCCGATCAGCCCGCCGGCGTCGGCGACGGCCCGGGCGTGAGCGGGGCTGAGCAGCCGCGGGTGGTGGCGGTCGGGGTGGTCCAGGTGGCTGTGCGAGACCATGACCGGCTGGCCGGAGGCCTCCAGCACGCCGGCGGTGGTCTCGAAGGTGGCATGGGCACAGTCGATGACCATGCCCAGGCGGTTGCACTCGGCCACCACCTCGCGGCCGAAGGCGGTCAGCCCGCCGTGGGCCGGCTCCTCGGTCTGCACGTCACCGATCTGGTTGCGGCGGTAGTGCACCAGGGTCAGCGACGACACGCCGAGGGCCCGCGCCTCGGCCAGCGCCTCCGGCCTGCCCTCCAGGAAGTCGCCGCCCTCACAGCCGACCAGCACGGCGGTCTGCCCGCCGGCCCAGGCGCTCTCGATCTCTTCCGCGGTCACCGCGACCGGCACGCCCAGCCGGGCGAGGGTCTGACGGATGCCGTCCAGCTGGCGCCGGTGATCGGCATAGGCCTCGCCGGGCCGGAACTCGCGGGCGGCCCGCAGCCCCTTGACCTTGTCGGGCGCCAGCACCTGGAGATCGGCGACCGTCGACAGCGTGACCGCGGCCAGCCCGGCGTCCCGGGCCGCGGCCAGCGCCGCCGCCACGTCCGGCCCGCCCAGCAGGCCCGCCAGCGGGTCACCGGCGTCCAGGCCGGCCAGGAAGCAGCGGCCCGGGTGGGCATGCACGTCAACCCACGGCGCCCGGGTCGCTGTCATGGCAGCCGACTATAGGCAGAATAAGCATCCTCAGCCAGCACGGGTATGAGCCTCACCGCGGAGCCGGGGGCCGGCGGCGGGAGGCGGGAACGGAGCGCGGATGGCACCGATCGACCGCCGGGTGCGGCTATGGGCATGGCTGGTACGCCGGCAGGGCTCGTTCGCCACCAAGAGCGACGCCGAGATCATCGCCATGCAGTCCCGGCCCACCCCGAACAACGCGCTCACCAACCGCATCTTCGGGACGGTCGTGCCCGGAACCCGGGTACGCGACCGGGTCATCGGCGGCCCGGCCGGGGACATCCCGGTGCGCGTCTACTGGCCCGCCCGGGCCGGCTCGGGCGCGCGGCCGCTGATCCTGAACTTCCACGGCGGCGGGTTCGTCTTCGGTGACCTGCGCCTGGCCGACTGGATGTGCAGCTCGGTCGCGGTGGCCGTCGGCGCGGTGGTGGTGTCGGTGGAATACCGGCTCGCGCCCGGTCACCGGTTCCCCGCCGCCGTCGACGACTGCTACGCCGCCCTGGTGTGGGCGGCGCAGAACGCCGCGGACCTGGGCGCGGGCGGGCCCGGGGAGGAGGCGGCCCCGCGGATCGGGGTGATGGGCGAGAGCGCCGGGGGCAACCTCTCGGCGGTGACGTGCCTGCTGGCCCGCGACCGCGGCGGCCCGCCGGTCAGCCACCAGGCGCTGCTCTACCCGCCCACCGACATGACGCGGATGCCGCCGAACGCGGCGAGGTCGCTCATCATCTCCGAGCCGGAGATGCTCGCGTTCCGGCGGCTCTACCTGGGCGACGCCGACCCGGCCGACCCGCGGGCGTCCCCGTTGCTGGCCAAGGACCACAGCGGGCTGCCTCCCGCGCTGATCCAGGTGGCCGAGCACGACCCGCTGCGCAGGGATGGCGTCCGCTACGCCGCGGCGCTGCGGTCGGCCGGGGTGCCGGTGCGGTTCACCGAGTACGTGGGCATGCCGCACGGCTATCTCAACTTCCCCGGCATCTGCCGCAGCGCGCCGCAGGCGCTGGCCGAGCTGTGCGCGGAACAGAAAGCCGCGCTCGCCCAGGCGGACGTGGCGGTCCCGCGATGACCAGGGCCGTGGTCGCGACCGCGTACGGCGGCCCCGAGGTGCTGTCGGTGATCGAGACGCCGGCCGGGTCGCCGGGCCCGGGTCAGGTGCTGATCGCGGTGCGGGCGGCGGGCACCAACCCGATCGACTACAAGGTGTACAGCGGGGCCATGGGGCGGGATCCGGCGCGGCTGCCCATGCGCCTGGGGTCCGAGGCCGCCGGGGTGGTGACCGAGGCACCCGACGGGGCCGAGGGCCCCGCGGGCCCGATCCGGGCCGGCGACGAGGTGGTCGCGTACCGGATCGCCGGCGGGTACGCCGCCGACCTGGTGGTGCCCGCCTCGAGCGTGGTGCCCAAGCCGCCGGCGCTGTCGTTCGAGCAGGCGGGCGGGATGATGCTGACCGGCGCCACGGCCGTGCACGCGCTGACCGTCACCGGGGTTGGCGCCGGGGACACGGTCCTGATCCACGGCGCCGCGGGCGGCGTCGGCCTGATGGCGGTGCAGCTGGCGGTGGACGCGGGCGCGCGGGTGATCGGCACGGCGAGCGAGAGCGGCCACGCCCTCCTGCGCGAGTTCGGCGCGGAGCCCGTGACGTACGGGGCCGGGCTGGAAGGGCGCGTCCGCGCGCTGGCCCCGGCCGGCGTCGACGCCGCGGTCGATGCGGCCGGCGGCGACGAGGCCCTCGACACCTCTCTCGCCCTAGTGTCACAACGGGAACGGATCGTCACCATCGTGGCCAGCCGCCGGGCGTTCGACGCGGGCATCAAGGTGATCGGCGGCGCGCCGGGAGCGGACCCGGGAACCGAGGTCCGTGCCGCCGCCCGCCTCGAGCTCACCCGGCTGGCCGGGGACGGGAAGCTACGGGTGGTGGTCGCCGCCACCTACCCGCTCGCCGAGGCCGCCGCCGCCCACCGGGCGCTGGCGGCCGGCCACACCCACGGCAAGATCATTCTCGTGCCCTGACCGCGCTGATCAGCCGGGCCAGGGCGGCGGGATCGTTGAACGGCGTCATGTGCGCGGCGCCGGGCAGTACCCGCAGCGTCGCCCGGGGCAGCGCCGGCCATGGCCGACATGACCTCCGGGGTGGACACCGGGTCGAGCTCGGCCGCGATGAGGGTGACCGGGGCCTGGACGAGCCGGCCCGGCCGGCCCGGTCGTACCGGGCGATGGCATCCAGCGCGGCGGCCCACGACCGGCGGTCGGCCTGCTCCAGGCAGCGCCGCGCGTAGCTGACCACCGGGCCGCCCCGGTCGAGCTCGGCCGGGGTGAACCAGCGGCCGAGCGCGGCGCCGGCGTCGACCTGTCCGCCGTCACGCAGCCGCGCCGCGGCGGCGGCGAAGGCCGGGAACGGGGTGTCGCGGCTGCACACCAGGGTCAGGCTGGCGACCCGCTGCGGGGCGAGCAGCGCGAGGTCAAGCGCGACCTGCCCGCCGAAGGAGTGGCCGACGACGTGCAGGCGACCGGGCCCCTCGGGGACCTCGGCCGCTACCCGGGCGGCCAGCACCCCCGGTACGTCGCGGGCCTCGCCCGCCGGGGTGATGTCCGGGCACGAGACCGGGCCGGACCGCGTCAGGCCCGCGGCCACGCCGTCCCAGACCTCGGGCGTCAGCGGTGTGCCGTGCAGCAGCAGCCAGCGGTCCCCCGAGCCGTCCATGCGCCTAGCGTTCCCCGTCCCGGGCCGCCATACCCTGGTTCCGATGATCTTGTTATGGCGAGCTGCGCTGTTATCGACCGGGCGAAGCCGGTGAGCGCAGGGTGCCAAAGAGCACCCGGCAGGTGTCCGCGCCCGGGCGCGCCCTCGCGCTCCGGGCAGCGTGAATATTGCCTCGCGGGGCAGGCGGCCGCGGAATTACCCTCGCAATCGGGCGCTGAGGGAGGCCGGGATGGACCGCGATGTGCTGGATGTGATCGAGCGCGAGATTGACCAGGAGGCGCGGGCGCGCTTCCCCGGCACCGCGGTGCGCCAGGCTGTGCTGCTGCAATACGGCGACGACCCGGAGATCGAGCCGGGGGATCTGTGGGTCCGGGTGCTGCTCGACGAGCCGGACCGGCCGGACGACGACTGGGGCCCGGCCCTGACGGCATTCGAGCACGCCAACGAGACGGCGATCGAGCAGTTCCGGGGCTACCTGGCGGCAAAGCTCCGGGAGATCATGGCGGTCGAGTACGTGTTCAGCAACGACCCCGTCACCTGGGACGGCGATGGACCCCGGGGCGGCATGCCCGTCGCGCAGCGGCTGTCGGACATCGGCGAGTGGGAGCACGGCGAGGCTACCTTCGTGCTGGCCGCGCTGGGACCGGCTGGCCTGGAGACGGTGGACACGCTGATCATGGCGGGAATCGCGGCCACCCGCGCGGAGGCCATCCGGTGGGCCGTGGACCGCGTCCGCGAGGGGCCAGAGTACCGGCGGCTTGGTGAACTGAGAGGCGACGCCGAGGTCATGGACCGCGATGTGCTGGATGTGATCGAGCGCGAGATCGACCAGGAGGCGCGGGCGCGCTTCCCCGGCACCGCGGTGCGCCAGGCTGTGCTGCTGCAATACGGCGACGACCCGGAAATCGGGCCGGGGGACCTGTGGGTCCGGGTGCTGCTCGACGCGGACCGGCCGGAGGACTACGAGCCGACCGTGATGGCATTCTGCGTGGCCGACAACACGGCGATCGAGCAGTTCGCGGTCTACCTGGCAGAAAAACTCCCGGCGATCAGGCTGGTCGAGTACACCTGCAGCAACCCGAACCCCGTCACCCGCGACGGCCACGGGCCCCGGGTGAGCAATCTCGTCGGGGAGCGGGTGACGGACATCCAGGAGTGGGAGCGCGGCGAGACCACTCGAGAGCTGACCCGGCTGGGACCGGCTGGCCTGGAGACGCTGGACACGCTGATCATGGCGGGAGCCGCGGCCACCCGCGCGGGGGCCATCCGGTGGGCCCTGGACCGTGTCCGCGAGCGGCCCGCCTACCAGCGGCTCCGTGAACTGAGAAGCGAGGCCGACCAGCTCAGGAACGAGTTCTGAGACAAGGCCAGGCAGCAGCCGGGTCCGGCGGTCCCGTGGCCTGCCCAAAGGTAGCGGTCCAGGGCGTGGCCCGGGCTGCTTGCGGGCTGAACAGGCAAGGCCACACCAACCGGAATGTCGGTGGCCGGGGGTAACGTGCGCAAGCGTGAACCGGACCGATCGGCTCTACGCGCTGGTTGAGGAGCTGCGGGCGGTGGCGCCCCGCCCCCGGTCGGCGCGGCAGCTGGCCGGGCGCTACGAGGTCAGCACGCGGACGATCGAGCGGGACATCCTGGCGTTGCAGGAGTCCGGCGTCCCGGTTTACGCGGTGACCGGGCGGCGCGGCGGCTACGTCATCGACAAGGCGCGAACGCTCCCGCCGCTGAACTTCACCGCGGCGGAGATGCTCGCGATGGCGGTGTCCCTGGCCGGGGCGCAGGCCACGCCGTTCGCCTCGGCGCTGCGCAGCGCGCTGCGCAAGGTGCTCGCGGCCGCCCCGGCCGCGCAGACGGCGCAAGCCGCGCAGCTGGCGGACCGGGTCCGGCTGATCGGGACCAGAAGCGCGGTGCCGCTGGCAATCCAGGAGGCGATCATCGCCCGCCACGTCCTGCGTCTGCGCTACCGGGACCGGCACGACGTCATGACCTGCCGCGACGTGGAACCGGTGGCGTTCGCCGGGACGCGGGCGCACTGGTACCTGGTGGGCTGGTGCCGGCTGCGGCAGGGGCCCCGGGCCTTCCGCCTGGACCGGATCCACGCCGCGGCCGACACCGGCGAGCCCGCGCCCCACCGCTCGTACGGCGACCTCGACGTGGACATCCCCGACGCCCTGGTCCGCCGGGTCGATCTCGCGGGCTGACGAGAAACCCGTCGGGAAACACCGACACAGGGTTGTCGCGGGCCTGCGGCAGGGTCGAGTCACGACACGAAACTCACCCACGGAGGAACCCATGTCCGCCAGCAACACCGTCTCCTGGTTCGAGATCGGCGCCCCGGACGTCGACGCGGCCAAGTCCTTCTACGGCCCGCTGTTCGGCTGGTCGTTCGCGCCCCACGGCCCCTACACCCTCATCACCGCCGCGGGCGCCGCCGGCCCCTCCGGCGGAATCTTCAACACCGGCGGCAACATCCCGCCCTACGCCGTCTTCGTTGTCCAGGTGGCCGACGTGGCCGCGACCGCTGCCCAGGCCGAGCAGCTCGGCGGCAAGGTCGTCGTCGCGCCGAACAAGCTGGACGACGGCATGGTCGTCGCCTACCTGATCGACCCCAACGGAAGCATGTTCGCCCTGTTCAGCCCCGCGCCGGGCCG
>CAWCGJ010000028.1:0-42332 GCA_963795055.1 uncultured Actinomycetota bacterium | reverse complement strand
CGGTCGCTGGCCGACGCGTTCCCGCGGGCGCGCTGGGTGCGCGCTTGCAACTCGCTCTCGGCGGGCATCATGGCGGACGGCAACCACCGCAAGCCGCCTTGGGTCATGTTCCTGTCGGGCGATGAGGAAGCCAAGCCGGTCGTCGCCCAGTTGATCCAGGACGCCGGATTCGAGCCGTTCGACCTGGGTGGCATCGACGACAGCCGGCGGCAAGACCCCGGCAGCGCACTGTGGATCAACATCCTCACTCACGACGAGGCGACGACGCTTGTCGCGCGGATCAAGTCCGGGGATGCGGCCGCGGCCGATCAGTCGGCGCTGAGGACGCGGGTGCGCGAGCTGGCCGCGCCATTCGAGAAGCTCCGCGACCACGCACCGGACGATCCCGCGTTCTTCCTCGAGCACCTGTCGCGCCCGGTTTTCGAGGCCGGGATCAACTGGCACGTCGTCGAGGCCAAGTGGGATGGCATCCGGGAGGCCTTCCACGGCTTCGACCCGGCGCAGGTCGCCGCGATGCCGCCCGCCGAGATCGCGGCAGTAGAAAACGACAGCCGCGTGATCCGCAACAAAGCGAAGATCCGGGCGACGGTAGAGAACGCACGGGAAGTCCTCGCCATCCTCGACTCCTGCGGCAGCATCCGGGGCTATCTCGCGTCCTTCCCGGACGCGGCCGCCGCGGCCGCGGACATGCGGCGGCGCTTCAAGTTCCTCGGCGACACGGGCGTACGGCGGCTGCTGACCAGCGCGTCGCGCGACATCGGGTGACTCAGGCTGTCCACCTTCCTGAATGCCCTGCTTGACGCCGGGCTGGAGGCCGAGCGCTTCGTCGAGCCGCCAGCTCCGGTTCCGACGTACCTGCTGTAGCGGCGCCGCCGCCGCTAGGGGTTACGTCGACGACAAGAGGTTTGACCAGACGGCCGGAGAGCTGAAAGCGTGACAGCGATGAATGAACTGTCGCGTGCCGACGCCGCGCCATGGGCTGCGCGCGGCTCTATGTTCAGCCAGCCCGGCCTGGCCAGGCCGGTCGCCTCGGCCACGCCGCATGATCTGGATCGGCTGCGCGCCAGCCACACACGCAGGGGGCCGGGCAAACCGCTCGTGCCGACCAGCGTCGCATCGCCACGGCTGGGCGATGAGCTGTTCGCCCGGCTTCTGTCCTACGGCACGCCGCAGGAGACTCATCCAGGCGATGTGCTGTTCAGTCCGGGCGACGAAGACGTCGATCTGATCGTGGTCGCCCGGGGTTCGGCAGAGGTTGTCCGGACGGCGACCGCTGACGCGCCCGCGGCGATCGTCGCGGTCGTGGATGCGGGCGGCTTTGTCGGCGAACTGAACCTGCTGACCGGGCAGAATGTCTACCTGCTGTGCAGGGTGAGGGAGGGCGGCACGGTCTACCGGGTGTCGCCAGAGCGCCTGCGGCAGCTCATGGCCAACGACGTCGAACTGTCCGACATCGTCTTCAAGGCGCTTATCGCCCGCCGGGAGCTGCTGCAGCGCAGCACCGCTGCCCTGGCGGTGGAGATCGTCGGCGGCGCCAGGTCGGCGGCGGCGCTGGCGCTGCGGACCTACGCCGCCCGGCAGCGCCTGACCCACCTCTGGTTCGATGCCGACACCCCCGCGGGCCGGGCAATGATGGAGTCCTCCGGCCTGACCGAAGAAGACCTGCCCGCCGTTGTCATGCCCGGCGCCACGCTGAAACAGGCCACGCCGGGCGGGCTATCCGAGAAGCTGGGCCTCAGTTACCGTCGTTCTTCCACCAAGCCGGTTGACGTCACGATCGTCGGCGCTGGCCCGGCCGGCCTGGCGGCCGCAGTCTACGGGGCGTCCGAGGGCCTGGACACCGTGCTGCTGGACGCCGTCAGCACCGGCGGGCAGGCCGCGGCCAGCTCCCGGATCGAGAACTACCTCGGCTTCCCGTTCGGCCTCTCCGGCGCGGATCTGACTGGCCTGGCCGTACTTCAGGCGCTGAAGTTCGGTGCCCAGCTGGCCAGCCCCTGCCAGGCGGTCAAGCTCGACACCGACCGGAACGGCAACCTGCTCCGCCTGCACCTGCAGGGCGGGGAAGTCATTGACAGCAAAGCCGTCGTCATCGCGACCGGCGCCCGCTACCGGGCGCTGCCGCTGGAGCGCTGGCCCGACTTCGAGGGCGCCGGTATCTATTACGCGGCCACCGAGCTGGAAGCCCGGGCGTGCACGGGCAGCCCGGTCACGGTGGTCGGCGGCGCGAACTCCGCGGGTCAGGCCGCGCTGTACCTCGCCGGGCGAGGTTGTGAGGTCTCACTCGTTGTCCGCGGCCGGGATATCGCGGCCGAGATGTCGGCCTATCTCGTCGACCGGCTGGGGGCCCATCCGCGGGTGACAGTGCGGTGCCGGAGCGAGGTTACCCGGCTGGATGGCGGCGACTTCCTTGAGGAAGTCAGCATCACCGACCGGGCGGCGGACAGCACGCAAGCCCAGCCGTGCTCTGGATTGTTCTGCTTCATCGGCGCCGAACCCGCCACGAGCTGGCTGACCGGGATCGCTACGGGGGACGATGGATTCATCCGGACCGACGTCCAGCTGAACGACGGCGATCTCGGCCCAATCTGGGCCGGCCTCGGGCGGCGGCCGCTTGCGTTCGAGACCAGCATCCCGGGCGTGTTCGCGGTCGGCGACGTTCACTCCGGCTCGATGAAGCGGGTCGCCGCAGCCACCGGCGAGGGCGCCAGCGCGATCGCATCGGTACACAAAGCCATCAGTACGCTCGTCTAGCGTCAGACGCGCCCCAGGCCTGTGACATAGCCCCCCCGTTTGGTACTCCGGCGACCTTTCCTGGAGGCCAGGGTCGTGTTTGACCTGGTGCTCATTGACCTAACGGCCTGGCACAGCCGCTCGCCCGCACAAGCTCAGCTGAGGCGCCTGCTGCGCGGCTGTGAGATCGTGCCTCTGACCGAACAGCGGGCCCACGCGGCCGGGCAGCTTCTGGGCCGGGCCGGTTCAGCTGATGTCGCGGACGCCACGGTCGCCCAGCTAGCGGCCGAACTGCGGGCCGATGTCGTCACCGGCGATCAGGCGGACATCCGCCGCCTCCTCGACATGACCGACTCCCCCAGCCGGATCATCGGCCTTTAGAACCCGCGCAGGTGGTCGGCTTCGGCCACGGCGACCGGCCGCCCGGTCCGGCGCAATCCCCGCGAAGCAGCGGCAAGCCCCCAGCGATCGCCACAGCGGGGAATAGCCGCGGACGCCACCACGCTATATATACGAAACTAATAGTTCAGTTAGCCAGGGAAAGGAACTGTCGTGAGCATCGCGACGGCACGCGCGATGAGCGGTCGTTCCTGCTGCAGCGGGCGCAGCCGGCCATGACCGCCCGATCGACGGCTCGTCGCCCGCGCTCGCGCTGACCTTCGCCGTCGCGTTCTCCCGGGCCAGGCCCGGCCACGGCCCCCGCGCCGGGGCTTCCCCCTCTGCTCGCCACAGAAATGATCGCCGGGACCGTCAGCGCCGTCCCGGCCCCCATCCATGACACAGAGTCCATCACCCAGAAAGGAGGTGAGACACGTGAACTCATATCTCGCCAGCCGGCTCGCCCGGGAACGACAACGCGACATGCTGGCGCAAGCTGGACAGCAGCGCCTGGCGCGGCTAGCGCCGGCATCGCGGCGTGCCGAGCGGGCCGGACGGCGCATGGCACTACGGCTGCGCTCGGAACTGGAGCAGTGACATCGCGACCGTCAGCCGGCCCAGCCGCTGGGCTGCATGGTCTGGTGTGAGGCCGTGGGCCGTCCGGCCGCCGCGTCAGGGCGGCCTGAGCGGCGCCGCCCTCACCGGGAGACGCGGATCTCGCGCCACAGTCCGCCGTTGAGGTTGAGGTTGTTGCCCCGGGCCTGGCCGGGAGCGGTGTCGCCGATGTAGGTGTACAGCGGGTGCCCGTTGTAGGTGAGCTGGTGTGAGCCGCCGGTACGGGTGATTGTGGCGACCTTGCCGGGCAGGCCCTGCCCGGCCGCGGTGGTGCCGGTTACCGGGGGCCAGTACGCTGCGCAGCTGCCGTAGCACTTGGACGTGGCCGGGGTGTCGGGGGCGAACGAATAGAGCGTGAAGCCCTTGGCGTTGGTCAGTACCGTCGTCCCGCCGATCGTCGTGGTCCTCAGGGCCGTCCCCGTGGCCGCCGGTGCCGCGGAGTTGGCTCCGGCCACCGCGAGCCCGAGCAGCAGCAGCGCCACCGCCGCGAGGGCGGCGGTGATCATACCGGCCGCCCGGGCGATCGCTGGGGGGATCTGGGCAGGGAATGTGGCCGGGGCGGTCGCGGCGCGGTCCGTTGGGGCCTTCGCCGGGGCGGGAGCGAGCGCGAGCGCGGCCAGTACTACGAAAGCGGCCACCTCCACCAGGCCGGCGGCGATCCCGGCGCTGGTGCGGACCTCCTTGAATCCGAACAGCCCGATCCAGACCGACAGGAGGTAGCCGGCGAGGGTGGCGAGGGCGAAACCGGCTCCCGCCGCGGCGGCCAGCCGGCTGGCGACGACGAGCCGGCGGGGGATGACCAGCACCGCCAGCCCGAGGCCGAAGCCCGCGATCACCTGCAACAGGAACAGCCAGCCGATCGTGGGGATCGCCCGGTACCCGGTCAGGTACAAGTCGAGATGGATGGCTGCAGTGCCGATCAGCAGACCCGAACCTGCCACGCGCAGGATGACTGTGGGCCAGCCGGGCGCCGGTCGGTCGGCGTGCTCCCGCGCGGCCCGCCCAGCGCCCCTTGCCGTTCCCAGCCTGGATATGCCTTGCCGTTGTGTCATCTGTCCGTCCTCCGTGTCCGCGTGGTGCGGTCCGGGTCAGTATCCGGAGCCTCCGCTGCCTGGTGACGAAGTGCTGGCGGGCGCCGCGCTGCCGGACGCGGGGGCTTCGTGCCACAGGCCGCCGAACGCGTTGATCCCGTTGCCACTGGCCTGCCCTGGAGACTTGTCGCCGACGAAGGTGTACAGCGGATGCCCGTGGAAGGTGAGTTGTGTCGAGCCGTCGGATCGCTTGATCGTGGCGAACGCGCCCTTGACCCCCGACGCAGTCGCGGGCCCCTTCACCGGCGGCCAGTTCTGCGCGCACGTTCCGTTGCAGTTCGACGTAGTGGACGTGTCGGGGGCGAACGTGTAGAGGGTGAAGCCGTTGCCGTTCGCCAGCACCGTCACGCCGCCGATCCTGGCGGTCTTCAGGCCGACCGCGGCCGCCGCCGCGGGGGTGCTGCTGCCGCCGGAGGAGGAGGTGCCTGAGGGGGTGCCGGACGAGCTGCACGCCGCCACTACCGCCACGGCCGCGGCAGCGGCCAGCAGCACCAGCAGCATCCGGGGACGCCTGAGTGCTTCCAGCCAGGTGAGTGACTTGATCATTGCTTTCTCCCTAGTTGTGGACCGCCCGTGCCCCTGCGCCGGGGACGCTGACGATTCCGCCGTGTAACCGACGATGCCGCGCCCGCGGTCCTGGCGCATCGCGGCGAGCCCCCAGGCGACCACCCGGCCAGCAGGAATCCCGGCCCGCCTGCTAGCGGGTATCGGCCTAGGCATAGCCGCCGCAACGGCACGTGGTCGGGCACCGCCCCGGGCTAATGGAAGGCGGTAGCAGAACTGGCCCCCGCCGGGGCTGGCCTAACCAGGCATATCCGCGGCCGTCGACCCGCGGCACCGACAGACCGTTTGGTAAGGGACGTCGGTGACTCAGGCCCCACACACCTACGCCGCGGGCTCCCGGCGTCAGGCGCGCCGTGGAGGCTCAGTGGGCGTCGAGGAAGGTGATCACGGCGAGGACGCGGCGGTGGTCATCATCGGCCTCAGGCAGGTTCAGCTTGGTGAGAATGCTGCGGACGTGCTTCTCGACAGTTCCCTCGGTGACCCACAGTCGCCGTCCGATGCCGGCGTTGGAGCGCCCTTCGGCCATCAGGGCGAGCACCTCGCGTTCTCGTGCGCTGAGCACGGCAAGCGGGTCGTCGCGGCGGCGGACGGCCACCAGCTCCTGGACAAGCGCAGGGTCCACAACCGAGCCCCCGTTGGCGACCCGTCTGAGGGTATCGAGGAATTCGTCTACGTCGGACACACGGCTCTTGAGCAGGTAGCCGATCCGGCGTCCGCTGGCCAGCAGCTCCATGGCGTGCTCGACCTCGGCGTAGGCGGACAGGACCAGAATGGCGGTATCGGGCAGTTCCTCACGGATAACCCGGGCCGCCTCCAGCCCCTCAGTCGTGTGGGTGGGCGGCATTCGGATGTCGACCACGACCAGGTCGGGCCCGGTCTCCCGGGCCAGCGCAAGCAGCTCCGTGCCGTCACCCGCCTGCCCCACCACCTCATAGCTGGAGCGTTCGAGCAGGCTGGCCAGGCCCTCGCGGAGCAGGATATCGTCCTCGGCCAGAACCACCCGCAGCCCGGTCATGGCGCGGCCGTCACCGTTCTACGGGGACGACCCGGCTAGGGGCCGGGGTGCTGGTCATGCTTTGTATTATCGACGCGCCCCGGCCGGGGCGCATGGTGGGGCGGCGGGGGGGCGAACCTGAATCTCGGCCCGCGGCTCGCGGAACGCGTTGAGGCGGCCGCCTATTACATCGCGTCCGAGGCGCTCACCAACGCCGCAAAACACGCACGGGCCTCGGTCATCGACATGCGCGTCGACGGCTGCGACGGCGCCCTCACCCTCTCCATCCGCGACGACGGCACCGGCGGCGCCGACCCAAGCCGCGGCTCGGGCCTCATCGGCCTCAAAGACCGGGTCGAGGCCCTGGGCGGAACAATCTCGGTCCTCAGCCCGCCCGGCCACGGAACAGCACTGCACGTCCAGCTTCCGCCCGATCCGATCGCCGTGCCCGCACTGCCCGGCGACAACCCATAGCCGCCGCCGGCCGGGCGGGCGGGCTGAGCCTCAGCGCGCGGGAGCGCCGCACGGGCCTCGTGGCGCGCGGCCATCAACGATCCGCCGGATCGCATCCGCCGACAGCTCCGGCTTCGGCACGAACCCGGCCGCAGGGCTCTGGGCGATCAGATCCGCGAAGTCCGCCCCCGAACGGGTCGAGATCAAGATCACGGCCGGCCCGTCGCCCGGGCCCTGCCCGGCCAGCCGCCAGGCCAGGTCGAACCCGCTCTCATCCCCCAGCGTGATGTCCACCAGGATGACCTGCGGCCGCAGCTCCCCCGCTCGCCGCAGCGCCTCCGCCGAGGTGGCCGCGACACCCACGACGCGCAGGCCCTCCCGTTCCAGCAGAGCACGCGCCGCCTCCAGGAACAACCGGTTGTCATCCACGATCAGAACACCGAACGCCATGCGAACACAGTTACAGAACATACGGGCGCCACGCATTGCGGCTAGCAGGAACCCCAGGAATCGGTGGGGCGGACGCCCGCGCAGGTGTTGTTGCGCTGAGCTCCATCAGCGAGGCCGGAGCGCTGCTATCGCAGATGGCCGGACGCCATCGCCGTCGTCCGCCGCAACGACGCGCCGATCCGCCATGTCCGGATGGGCTTGCAGGACGCTGGCTTCGACGTCGCCGACGCTGGCGCTGTCAGTGATCACCCGCCGCACGATGCGGATCGTCGGCCACAGCCCGTCTCGGCCGGGGCGGCGACTCGTCGTGGCGAAACCGGCTCGTCCAGCGGCGGCCATCCAGCAGTCTCAGCACCGGGATATACCGCATCTCAAGCACCAGCAGCGCCAACGCCGTGGCGACGGTGGCCAGCAGCAGCCGCCCCTCGCCCGCGGCGGCGCCGATGGCTGCCGCGGCGAAGATCGCCCCGGCCGTCGTCAGCCCCCGGATCATGTTCAGCGGCTCCTGCCGGAATACCAGGCCGGCGCCGATAAAGCCAATGCCGGTCAGCGCGCCCTGGAGCGCGGTCGGCGCCCCGTGCACCGCGAGCACCCCGACGATCCCGGCGCCCACGCCGATGAGGGCGAAAACGCGGTCACCGGCCGCAGCGCCGCGCAGGTCCCGCTCGAACCCCAGCGCGTACGTGAGCGCAGCAGCAACGAGGAGGTGCACGACATCCGCGGCGGCGGGCGTCATCTCACGGCACCCCCCGGCGGATACCAGGCAGCGTCCATGACCGGAGCGTAGCCGCCCTCCAGCATGAACCGCGGCACGCTACGGCGCAGCCCCGGGAACACGCGCCCCGGCGAACTCGGCCGACGGCAGCAGATACGACCACGCTCGCGCAGAGCGCTCAGCCAGCAGTGCCTCGCAACGTGGATCTGCAGACACGAAAGTGGTGTCATCGCAGCCGCCTTCCAGGTAGCCGCGTACCAGCTGCCGCAGCTGGCCCGACCCCTAATGTTGGGGCGGGCCTGTCGAGGAGGGGCGCCGTGGGTCCTGCTAACCGGCCTGGGGCTGCGGGTGCTTCGGCCGTTCCTGCGGTCCGGGACGGAGTGGTCTCCCGGCCCAGGCTTTCGAGCGGCTCGGCGCGGGACGGGTGACCGAGATATCCGCGCCGGCGGGCAGCGCGAAGACGCTGCTGCTGCGCTCGTGGATCGCCGCGGCGGGCCGAGGGGAGCGGGCCGGGTGGGTAGCGGTGCACGGCGAGGAGCGCGACCCGCAGCGGTTCTGGCTGTCGGTGTTCGGCGCGCTGCGGGAGACCGCCGCCGGATCGAGGCAGGTTGCGGCGGTCTCGCCGCAGGGGCCTTCCCTGGTTGAAGACCAGCTAGGCGGCGGCGAGGAGCCGGACGGGAGGGCTGTCCAGGTAGGCGCGAGCCATCGCATATCGGCGCTCGATGTGGCCTAGCGCGATGTTGCACGCATGGACACGGATTCGAAAACCCGTGGGCGCAGGTGGATTCGAACCACCGGCCCCCCGCTTGTAAGGCGGGTGCTCTACCGCTGAGCTATGCACCCCCGCTGCCCGCCGGGGTGACCCCGGTTCAAGCAGCTATGACCGGGCCAGCGTACCCGGTCCGGGCCCGCCAGCGCGCTAGCCGATCCTGGCGGGGCGGCCGGCCCGGCCCAGGACCCGGGCGAGCGCGAGTTCCACCTCCTCGGCCAGGCCCGGCGTCTCGCCGAGGTCCGGAGCCGGACCGGGCGCGATGCCGGGCACCGCCTCCGGGGCGGTTCCGGGCCTCGGCGCGGACGCGTCGGGCGCCGGGCCGGATACCGGGGCCACGCCCACGGGGCCGGTGGGCTCCCGGACGTACCCGCAGTCCCGGCACTCAACCTCGCCGAGCCGGCGCACCAGGTGCACGCTCGCGCATACCGGGCACTGGTCAAGCTCGCCCACCCAGTCCACGGAGGACTGACAGGCGGGGCAGATGAGCACCTGGCGGTCGGCCCGGACCCCTCGTTTCCAGGGACTTTCGCCCCGGTCCGGGTCGACCTGCCTCGCACCACAGCGATAGCAGGGCATTCAGTGTTTCCGATTCTGCTGTTCCCCCAGAACGCGCCCCTGCAGCTAGTCCAGCTCCGCCAGCGCCTTCTGATACTCGGCGATGTCACGTGCCTGCGGTACGGGGTTCACGACCTTCCACCGCACGACGCCATTCTTATCGATGATGAAGGTTCCGCGTGTGGCAATTCCGAGGTTCTCGTCGAACACGCCGTACGCCTTCGCCACGCCGCCGTGCGGCCAGAAGTCGGACAGCAGCCCGAATCCGAAGTGCTCGGCGTCGTCCCAGGCGCGCAGCGCGTAGCCCGAGTCCACCGACACCGTGAGCAGTTCCACGTCGTCCCGCGACACCTCGGGGAACTCGTCGCGCAGCGCGGCCAGCTCTCCGGAACAGACGCCGCTGAACGCCAGCGGGTAGAACACCAGCACGACGTTCTTCTGGCCGGCGAAGCCCGACAGCTTCACCGGCGTGCCGTGCTGGTCCTTCAGCTCGAAATCCGGAGCCTTGTCGCCGACCTCGACCGCCATCGCTGGTCCTTTCCGTCACGTGGGGTGCTGACGAGCGTCAGATGGAGCCCGCGAGCGCGAGACGCCTTCAGTCTGCCACCAGCGTCCGACACCCGCGCACCCACCCGGGCCGACGTCCAGCGACGGCGTGCCGGGGGCCCAGGGTCAGCGGCGCGCCTTCGGCGCGACCAGCCGCGTGCCCGACCAGTCCCTCCCGGCGCTCACGCTGGAGGTCTGCGAAAGCCCGGCGGTAGGCGCGGCCTCGCCGATCTCGCTGGGCTCCACGTGACCGTCCCGCCCCGACTTGGGGGTAAGCAGCCAGATGTAGCCGCCATCGGCGAGCGGTGCCGTCACATCCACCAAGGCGTCCACCAGGTCGCCGTCCCCGTCCCGCCACCAGAGCAGGACCACATCGACGACATCGTCGAAGTCCTCGTCGACAAGCTCCACTTCCTGAACCGCGGCGATCGAATCACGGATCTGCTCGTCGCAGTCGTCGTCGTATCCGATCTCCTGCACCACCTGGCCTGGCTTGATGCCAAGCCGCCCGGCCAGGTCGCGCTGTTCTTGCGCCTGGCCCGCGGTCGCGCTCACTGACGTCCTCCTGAGTCCTTTCCCGCTGCCCATCGTGGCGCGGCACGTGCCACGCCCGCCCGCGGGCGGCGGTTGCAGTCAGGTGCGGCGCGGTTCACGCCATCACCTCTTGATCGGACAGTCCACACTGGGCAGGCCCGGCGCGCAAGTCACAATTCGTGCACAGAACCAAGACACCGGTCATCCCCGCGGCCGACCGGGCTATCCGACCAGCGACAGCCGGACCTGCCTGTCCGGATTATCAACATTAAGATCGACAATTGCCACCGCCTGCCAGGTGCCGAGCGCCAGCCGGCCGCCCACCACGGGCAGGAGCGTAAACGGCGCCAGGAAGGCCGGCAGGACGTGCGCCCGGCCATGCCCGCGCGAGCCGTGCGCATGCTGCCACCGGTCGTCGGCGGGCAGCAGCTCGGCGAGCACGGTCATCAGGTCGCGATCGCTGCCCGAGCCGAGCTCGATCACCGCGACCCCGGCCGTCGCGTGCGGCACGAAGACATGCAGCAGCCCGTCGCCGCCTCCGGACGCCTGGCGGGCGAAGTCAGCGCACTGCGCCGTGATGTCGAACACGGTGTCGCGGTGACCCGTGTGCACCCGGAAAGTCTCGGTTTTCATTCCCAACGGGACATCAGCCCGGTCCGGCGCCCGCCGGCTAGGCCTTGGCCGCCTTCTTCTTGGGTGCCGCCCTGGTCTTCTTCGGCGGATGCTCGATGACCGCGTCGGGACCCGGGAAAATCAGGCAGGTACGGCCGTCGTCGAACCGCACCAGGTAGGGCGGGGCCCCGCCCGAGTCGCGGACCTCCACGATCTCCCCCGTCCGGTCAGGATGTCCGACAGCGTTCCCGCGCACGTGCAGCCGGTCCCCGACCACAGCATGCATGCCTGCACCTCCATTCGGCCGACAGCTGCTCTCCTGGTGTACCCAGCCTGGCATAGGGCACCAGCCAAGTGAAGGGCCCCGGGGTACCCCGGGCTCCCCCGCCCGGTTACCCGGCGCTGAAGATGCGTTACGGGCGGACCTGTACGAGGATGAGAAGGACACCAGACTTAGGAAGGCAAGGAACACCCGTGGCCTCAGGACGCCAGCGCTTCTCGATCATCAGCGACGGCCTGCCCACCCAGCTGCCGGACATCGACCCGGACGAGACCCGAGAGTGGATCGACTCGTTCGACAACGTCGTCCGGACCCGGGGCCGCGCCCGGGCCAGGTACGTCATGCTCAAGTTGCTGGAACGCGCGCGCGAGCAGCAGGTGGGCGTGCCCGGGCTGCGCAGCACCGATTACATCAACACGATCCCGCCCGAGCGCGAGCCCTGGTTCCCCGGCGACGAGTACGTGGAGCGGCGGATCCGGGCCTACATCCGGTGGAACGCCGCGGTGATGGTGTCCCGGGCCAACCGGCCCGGGATGGGGGTCGGCGGCCACATCGCCACCTACGCCTCTGCGGCCAGCCTGTACGAGGTGGGGTTCAACCACTTCTTCCACGGCAAGGACCACGGCGAGTCCGGTGACCAGGTGTTCTTCCAGGGCCACGCGGCTCCCGGCATCTACGCGCGGGCCTTCCTGGAAGGCCGGTTGACCGAGGACCAGCTGAACGGCTTCCGCCAGGAGCTGTCCCATCGCGGCCACGGCGGCGGGCTCCCGTCCTACCCGCACCCGCGGCTGATGCCGGACTTCTGGGAGTTCCCGACCGTGTCCATGGGCCTGGGCGCGATCAACGCGATCTACCAGGCGCGGTTCAACCGGTACCTGCTGGCCCGGGAGATCAAGGACACCAGCCGGTCGCACGTGTGGGCGTTCCTCGGCGACGGCGAGACCGACGAGCCGGAGGTGCTCGGCGCGATCAGCCTGGCCGCGCGTGAGGAGCTCGACAACCTCACCTTCGTGATCAACGCCAACCTGCAGCGCCTGGACGGGCCGGTGCGCGGCAACGGCAAGATCATCCAGGAGCTCGAGGCGTCGTTCCGCGGCGCGGGCTGGAACGTGATCAAGGTCATCTGGGGCCGCGACTGGGACCCGCTGCTGGCCAAGGACACCGACGGGGTCCTGGTCAACAAGATGAACACCACGCCGGACGGCCAGTTCCAGACCTACGCGGTCGAGTCGGGCGCCTACACCCGGGAGAACTTCTTCGGCGGCGACCCGCGGCTGCGCGCCATGGTCGAGCACCTGTCCGATGACGAGATCCGCAACCTGTCCCGCGGCGGCCACGACTACCGCAAGGTCTACGCCGCGTTCAAGGCGGCCCAGGAGCACGTCGGCCAGCCGACCGTGATCCTGGCGCACACGATCAAGGGCTGGACGCTCGGCCCGGACTTCGAGGCGCGCAACGCCACCCACCAGATGAAGAAGCTCACCGTGGCCGAGCTCAAGGAGTTCCGGGACCGGCTGTACCTGGACATCCCCGACGCCGCGCTGGAGGCCGACCTGCCGCCCTACTACCACCCGGGCGAGCAGTCCGAGGAGATCCAGTACATGAAGGAGCGCCGGGCGGCCCTGGGCGGCTACCTGCCCAAGCGCGTGGTCCGCGCCAAGCCGGTGGCGCAGCCGGACGACAAGCGCTACGACGAGCTGAAGAAGGGCTCGGGCAAGCAGTCGGTCGCCACCACGATGGCGTTCGTCCGGCTGCTCAAGGAGCTGATGAAGGACCGGGAGATCGGCTGGCGGTTCGTGCCGATCATCCCGGACGAGGCACGCACGTTCGGCATGGACTCGCTGTTCCCGACGGCGAAGATCTACGACCCGCACGGGCAGACGTACGAGGCGGTGGACCGCAACCTGCTGCTGTCCTACAAGGAGTCGGCCCAGGGCCAGATCCTGCACGAGGGGATCAGCGAGTCCGGGGCGATGGGCTCGACGATCGCGGCGGGCACCGCGTACGCCACGCACGCCACCCACATGATCCCGGTCTACATCTTCTACTCGATGTTCGGGTTCCAGCGGACCGGGGACCAGATGTGGGCGTTCGGCGACCAGATGGGCCGCGGCTTCCTGCTGGGGGCGACGGCCGGGCGGACCACGCTCACCGGCGAGGGCCTGCAGCACAACGACGGACACTCGGTGCTGCTCGCGTCGGCCAACCCGGCGTGCGTGTCCTACGACGCGGCCTGGGCGTACGAGCTGGCGTACATCGTCAAGGACGCGCTGCGCCGGATGTACGGCTCCTCCCCCGAGCACCCGGACGGCGAGAACATCTTCTACTACCTGACCGTGTACAACGAGCCCTACCAGCAGCCCGCCGAGCCGGCCGATTACCCGGGCGGGACCGAAGCGCTCGAGCGGGACATCCTGCGCGGCCTGTACCGGTACGCCGACGCGCCGCCCGCGGACCAGGGCGCCGAGCGGCCGCGCGCGCGGATCCTGGCCTCGGGCGTGGCGCTGCGCTGGGCGCTGGACGCGCAGCGGCTGCTGGCCGAGGACTGGGGCGTCGCCGCGGAGGCGTGGTCGGCCACGTCCTGGACCGAGCTGCGCCGGGAGGCGCTCGATTGCGACGAGTGGAACCTGCTGCACCCCGACGGCGAGCCCCGCGTGCCGCGCGTCACCACCGCGCTGGCCGATCACCCCGGTCCGGTCGTGGCGGTGAGCGACTGGATCCGCGCGGTGCCCGACCAGATCGCCCGCTGGGTCGGCGCTCCGTTCAGCTCGCTCGGTACCGACGGCTGGGGCTTCTCCGACACCCGGCCGGCCGCCCGCCGGTTCTTCCACGTGGACGCCGAGTCGATCACCCTGGCCGTGCTGACCCAGCTGGCCCGCGCCGGCGAGGTCAAGCCGGAGGTGCTCGGCCAGGCGATCGCCAAGTACCGCCTCGACGTGGACGTCAGCGAGCTGTGGTAATTCTCGCGGCTCGCCGGCCGCGCCGGATGACCGCGCGCGGGTGGTCGAGCTGGCCCAGGTCGGTGCGCGGGTCGGCGTCGTGGACGACGGCGTCGGCCGGCGCGCCCCCGGCCAGCCCCGGTGACGGGATCATCGTCACCCCGGAGGCGACGTGCCGGAGCGGGCAAACTCCAGGGCCTCGCGGGCGAGCGGCGGCCACGGCAGGCTGGATTCCGGGTCGAGGCTGAACCACTCCCTCATCGGCGTGCCCTTGTTCGCGTCGAAGCGGACGCCCTCGCCTGTCCCGACGAGCTCGTCGATCCGTACGGCGGGCAGCTTGAGCACCAGCCGCCCGCGGACGAACATCACGAAGATCTTTTCCTGGAACCGGATCGCTCCGCGGCCGAAGCCGCTGCCGCCCGGCGGCGGGCTGACCCCGGGGCTGCCGACCAGCTCGTCGACCAGGTCCTGGTAGCGATCTTCAGCCTCTGCGCCCACGCGGCCAGGCTAGCCGCCCCCGCTGACATCGCCGCCGGCGCCCGCGAGCGCAGTGTCGGTGACCTGTGGTAGGACCGGGCCATGGCCGAACACGTCATGCGCTACGGGATCGTGCTGCCGGGCGGGACCGCCACCGAGCAGCTGGACCAGGCGGTGCTGGCCGAGCAGTCCGGGTGGGACGGGGTGTTCGTATGGGAGGCCGCCTACGGGGTGGACGCATGGAGCCTGCTGGCCGCCATCGCGGTCAAGACGGCCCAGATCCGGCTCGGCACCATGCTCACCCCGCTGCCCTGGCGCCGTCCCTGGAAGGTCGCCAGCCAGGTGGCGACGCTGGACCAGGTGTCGAACGGCCGCGCGATCCTTGCGGTCGGAATCGGCGCCGTCGACACCGACCTTCCCGATACCGCCGAGGTCACCGACCTGCGTGAGCGCGCCGCGCGGCTCGATGAGGGCATCGACCTGATCCGCGCGCTGTGGGACGGCGGCACCAGCTACCACGGGGAGCACTACCGGTACGACACCGGCCGGCTGGACCTGACCGCGGCCGCGCGGCCGGTCCAGGCCCGCATCCCGCTGTGGGTGGTCGGGGTGTGGCCGCGGCCGAAATCGCTGCGCCGGGCGCTGCGCTGCGATGGCATCATCCCGCAGTACGACCTGGACGGCCGGGAACCTGGCCCCGGCGATGCGCGGGCCCTCGCGGGGTGGCTGGCCGGCCACGAGGCCAAGCCGGGCTTTGACATCGTGGCCGACGGCGAAACTCCCGCGCAGGACCGGGCCGCGGCCGCAGCGGTGGTCGGTCCCTGGGCCGACGCCGGGTGCACGTGGTGGCTGGAGACCCGGTGGGAGATGCCGCACGACTCGACCGAGCGCATGAGCCAGGTACGCGAGCGGCTGGCCGCCGGTCCCCCGTGGCCGGCCCGGCCCTAGGTCGCCGCCCCGGGCTGAGCCTGATGAGGTACCCGCCCAGTGACGGCTCGAGCAGGTCGAACGCGCGGTCGGCCGCGACCGCGAGCGCTGCGCAGACCTCCTCGCGCGGCTGGCCGGCCAGGCTGCGCCGGCTGGCCTCGGCGGACAGCACCCGGTACACCGACGCGAGCAGGGCCGCCACGAGCCGCTGCTGGGAGTCGTCGGCGCCGGTCTCGGCGGCGATGGCGTCGCCGAGCGCCCGCTCGCGCAGGTCCAGCATCTCCCGGGCCCGGCTGGCGGGCACGGGGCTACTGGCGATCATCCGGGCGAACTCCGGGCTGGACAGCCCGAGCGTGGGGTCGGCCCGGGTCACCCGCTCGGCGTAGTCGTGGCGGAGCGCGGCGAGCAGGCTCTCGCCGGGAGCCCGGGCGGTGACGACGTCGGCCAGGCGGCGGATGACGGCGTGCTCCGCCCGGTTCCGGCGGCTGGAGAAGCTGTACAGCGCGATCTGGGGGCTGCTGCTGCTGGCCGACTGCACCGCGCGGCTGGCGGGCGCCTACGCGCTGCCGGTGACGACGATGGTGTGGCTGAGCACGGTGCTGACGCTCGGCGCGGTCGGCCTCGGCATCATGGCCGGCGGGACGGCCGCGGTGCCGATCCAGAAGATGATCGACGCCGAGGCGACCGCCGGCCACCCGATCCGCGGTCGCTGACTCCGAGAACGCTGCGGATTCGGCGAAACCGCCGCTGGAGCCGGTCGATGCCGCTTACGTTGATCCAAAGCGGATACGCGACCCCCGCGACCGCACGTCCGGGGCTGGGGGCCGCCGGGCCGGCCAGCGGGGAGGTGCTGCGTGACCAGCTCGAGGTACGCCAGCGACGACGGCGGGGAGACCTCGGGGGTCGGAATCGCGCTGCTCGTGGCGGCTTCCCTGCTGGCGGGGGTCCTGGTGATCCTGGCGGTGCTGTACGCCGCGAACTTTCACGGGTGGCGGAACGTACCCAAGGCGCCGCCCGACGCGGCGGCCTCGACCGATGCGCAGCTGGCGGCCCTGGGCCGCAGTTACCTGGCGATCGCGAATCCCGCCAACCAGCTGCTGAACATCGACGTGAACGCCTACACCACCAACGAGCGCAGCAACCTGGCGGCGGCGCGGGCGGACCTGAGGGCCGAGGTGGCCACCGCGACCCGGTTCGACCGGCGGCTGGCCGCGATCAAGTTCCCGGCCGCGGTCGGGGCCGTCGCCCGGGACCTGATCCAGGCCAACCAGGCCCGGGGCCAGGTCATCACCCGGCAGGCCCGGGCCAAGACGCTCGCCCGGATGCAGGCGCTCAACGCCCAGCACGCCGCCGCCGACGCCGCGGTCGAGGCCCAGGTCAAGCGCATCCGCCAGGCCCTGCACCTGCCCGCGGCCTCGAGCAGCTGACCTGGCTGCCGGGCGCGGGCCCGCCGTCAATAGAGTCGGGGCATGGACGATGCCCGCGAGGTGGTGGCGGCCTACTGGGCGGCGGCCGAGGCCAGGGACTGGGACGGGTTCGCCGGCCTGGTGGCCGAGCAGGTCGTGTACGAGGCCCCGCAGACCCGGGAGCGGGTCCGCGGGCGCGCCGCCTACGTCCGGTTCAACGCCGAGGGCTTCCCGGGCGACTGGCACCTGGAGGTGGAACGGATCGCCGGGCAGGGCCGACACGCGGCGAGCTGGATCCAGATGACCGACGCCGGCCAGCGCTACCCGGGGCTGTGCTTCTTCGATCTCGACGAGGACGGCCGGATAGCCCGGATCACCGACTTCTGGCCGGAACCGTACGAGCCCCCGGCCGGCCGCGCACACCTGACGGAACGCTACTGATGCGCAGCGGACTGATCACGCACCCGGACAAGGTGCTGTTCGCCCAGCGGGGCGAGACCAAGGGCGACCTCGCCGATTACTACCTGCGGGTGGCCGGCCCGCTGATGCGGGCCATGGGCGGCCGTCCGGTGCTGCTGGAGCGGTACCCCGAGGGCGCGGGCGGGCCGTCGTTCTTCCAGAAGCGGGTGCCGGCCAGCGCCCCGGACTGGCTGCAGACCACGACGGTGTCGACGCCCAACGGCACCACGGCGCGGGCGCTGGTGGCCGTGGACACCGATCACGTGCTGTGGGCGGTGAACCTCGGCTGCCTGGGCTTTCACGTCTGGCCCTACCTGACCAGCGACGCCGACCACGCCGACGAGCTGCGGATCGACCTGGACCCCAGCCCGGGCGTGGACTTCACCGACATCCGCCGGGCGGCGCGGGAGCTGCAGCAGCTGCTGGCCGAACTCGGCATCACCGGCTACCCGAAGACCACGGGTCGCCGCGGCCTGCACGTGTACGTCCGGCTGCAGCCGCGCTGGGACTCCTACCAGGTGCGCGCGGCCGCCGTGGCCGCCGCGCGCGAGCTGGAGCGCCGCAGGCCCGACCTGATCACGGCCGCGTGGTGGAAGGAGGAGCGCGGGTCGCGGGTGTTCGTCGACTACAACCAGAACGCGCCGCACAAGACGGTCTTCGGCGCCTGGTCGGTCCGGGCCCGGCCGGGCGCCCAGGTGTCCACCCCGATCGCCTGGGCGGAACTCGACGACATCCATCCCGATCAGTTCACGATCGCGTCGCTGGCGGCCCGGCTCGAGACCACCGGCGACCCGTGGCTGGGCATGAGCGACGATCCGCAGTCGCTGGAGCCGCTGCTGGCGATGAGCGAGCGGGACCGGGCCAGCGGGCTGCTGGACGCGCCGTGGCCGCCGGTGTACCCGAAGCAGCCGGGCGAGCCGCCGCGCGTCGCCCCGAGCCGCGCGAAGAAGCCCTGATCGCCAGGAGTGACACCGCCATGTGCCCTGCCCCCGATGCCCTGCTCAGCCTGCTCGGCCAGTACCGGCCGCAGGGCGAGACCGAGGCCGTCGACGTCGAGCAGGTCCGCGCGCTCGCCGAGACCGAAGATGATCCGTTCCTGCGCTCGATGCCGCTGCATGTCACCGGGTCTGCGCTGATCGTGCATCCAGCGTCCCGGAGGGTGCTGCTGCGCTGGCACCAGCGCCAGCAGGCCTGGCTCCAGGTCGGCGGGCACGGCGACGCGGGCGAGGGCGATCCGCTGGCCGTCGCGCTACGAGAGGCCGGCGAGGAGACCGGGCTGCCCGACCTGGAGCCGTGGCCGGATGCGCAGCTGCGGCACGTGGTGATCGTCCCCGTCCCGGCGAACCGCACCGAGCCCGCGCACCACCACGCGGACCTGCGGTTCGTGGTGGCTACCCACGACCCGGAGGCGGCCCGGCCGGAGAACCCGGACGCGCCGCTGCGCTGGCTGACCCTGGACGAGGCGCACGCGGCCACGTCCCAGGACAATCTCCGGGAAACCCTGTCCCGGGCGCGGCGGCTGCTGGACGGCTGACGCCGAGCCCGGTGCCCGGCGGTTACGCCCGCGAGGCGGCGTCCGGCTCGGCACGGGCCCGCTCGCGGGCCAGGGCCTCGGTGAGCAGGCGCACGGTCTCCTGCCAGTCGCCCACGATCCCGATGTCCGCGCCGCCGAACACCGGGGCCTGCGGGTCATGGTTGACCGCGAGCACGGTGCCCGCCCGGCGGACGCCGACCAGGTGGTTGAACTTCCCGGACACGCCGAGGGCCAGGTACAGCCGCGGGCTGAGCGAGTGCCCGGTGAGGCCCACCTGGCGATTGCGCGGCAGCCAGCCCTGGTCGGTCACCTTGCGGGTGCCGACCAGCTCGGCGCCGAGCAGCTCGCGCAGCCGGGTCAGCTCGCCGTAGCGTTCCGGGGGGACCCCGGCGCCGACCGCGAGCACGCAGTCCGCCCGCACCAGCGGGGCCGAGCCCGCGTCGCGGATACGGGTGATCTCGCGGATCGCGCCGGCCTCGGCCAGGGCGGCGGACACCCTCGCGCCCGCCCGCCGCCCGCCGGCCAAGGGCTCGAAGGCGCCGGGCCGCAGCGTGGCCAGCTGCACGGCGGAGGCCGCGGAGATCGCCGCCACCAGGCGCCCGGCGAAGGCCGGCTTCCAGGCGATCATCCGGCCCCCGGCCGTGGTCAGCTCGATGGCGTCACCGGTCAGCCCGGCACCGAGCCGGGCCGCGATCCTGGCCGCGACCTGACGGCCGAACGACGTGCTCGGGGCGAGGATCGCCCAGGCGGCGAGCTCGCCGGCCCGGGCGGCGACCAGGGCCGCGACATCCTCCTCGGCCAGCGGGACCCCCGTGGCTGAAGAGAGCACGAGCGCGTGGTCGGCGCCGCGCGCTCCCAGCTCCGCCGGGTCGGCCGGCTCGGCGCAGACCGCGACCACCGTGCCGCCGGCGCCCGCCGCGAGCCGCGCCGCGGCGCCGAGCAGCTCGGCGGCCAGCGCCGGCCGCCCGGGCTCGAGTACCGCGACCACGCCCGGCCCCCCGGCTCCCCGCGGAGCGGCGGGCCCGGCGGCCGCAGCCGGCGCGCCATCGGCCGGCCCGGGCCCCGGGCAGGCCGACCTGGTCAGCGCCCCGCGCGCGAAGAGCAGCCCGACCGCCTCGAGAACCTGGCCGGCCAGCGGGCCGGCCAGGACGCGGCCGTCGCGCCGGTGCTCGTGCGCGCGGACCTCGCCGACGCTCGTCGGGCTGCCGGCCGCGCCCCAGGGACCGGGCCCGAGGTCGGCGGCGCGCAGCCGCGTGATCCGCTCCGCCGGGACGGCCGCCCGCTCCGCGGGCCCGAACTTGGCCGGCGGGCAGAGGCGCTCGGCCACGCTCAGCACCGCCGGGAGGGGCACCAGGAGCTCCGCGGTGCCGTCGTCGCGCTCGCAGGTGACCCGGGCCGCGGTGTCCTCGATCTGCAGCTGCCGGACGCCGCTGGCGAACGGCAGCCCGAGCAGCTCCGCGAGCTCGGGCGCGACCTGGCCGGTGTCGGCATCGACGGAGTTCAGCCCGGCCAGGATGAGGTCGAACGGCGGGCCGGAGCGGATCGCGGCCGCCAGCGCCCGCGCGGTGGCGAGCGTGTCCGACCCGGCGAAGGCCGGATCGCACAGGTGGACGCCCTGGGCGGCCCCGGCCGCCACGGCCTCCCGCAGCACCTCCTCGGCGGCCGGGGGCCCCAGCGTGAACGCCACGCAGCGGCCCGCCGCCGCAAGCTCGACGCCCTTGGCGATCGCGCGGCGGCAGTACGGGTTGACCTCCAGCGCCACGTGGTCGCGCACCAGCCTGCCGTCGGGGCCGAGCCGGAAGTCCTCGGCCAGCGGCACCTGCTTGACCAGCACGGCCACCGAAAGTGGCCGGTCCATCTGCCTCACGCTGAACAGACCTCGGCTCTGCGGCTGGGAAGAAGCGCCGCTTCCCTCTCCGTTTTGTCGTTGCCCCGCAGTACCGTGAGCGAGTCGGCGGCGAGAGCCAAGCCGCTGGCGCGCAGGACCGCCGCAGGGCATGCGGTGGCAGCGCGGGGAGCCTTCTTGCGCAGTCGGCCACGGCGTCGAACCGCGAACCAACAGCGTAGTCCGCCAGGGCTGCGGCTGAAATCCACCGCCTTCGGGTAGGTGGAGGATGTCAAGGCGTGAGGACGACCTTCGTGGCGCCGTGCGACCGGAAGACCCCGTAGGCCTCAGGTGCCCGCTCCAGCACCAGCCGGTGCGAGATGATCCGCCGCGGGTCAACGTAGCCGCCGAGAATCAGGTTCGCCGCCTGCTCGCGGTCGTCGGTGGGCGCGCCGATCGAGAAGCGCAGCGTGGTCTCGTTCGCGAACATCCGGCCCAGGTCGATCGGGGCCGCCGGGTTGAAGTGCGCGCCGACCACGCTGACCGTGCCCCGGCTCGCGACCAGGTCCAGGGCGAGCCGCAGCGCCGCCTCGCTGCCGGAGGCCTCGACGACCGCGTCGGCCCCCCGCCCGCCGGTCAGGCTGGCGATGCAGCCGGGGGCGTCCTCGGGCGTGACCGCGGCTGCCCCGAGGCCCGCCGCGGCCGCGCGGCGGGCCTCGTCCGGGTCCACCACGACCACGTGCTCGGTACGCAGCCCGGCCACCAGGAGGGCGAGCAGCCCGACCGGGCCGGCCCCGGTGACCGCCAGGACCGGGCAGGCCCGCACCGGGCCGGAGCCGAGGTCGGCCCGCTGCACGGCCCGCATCGCCGTCGGCAGGATGTCCGCGACGAACACCGCGGACTCATCGTCGAGCTCGGGCGGGAGCGGCCACAGCAGCCGCCGGGCGTTCGGCACCCGGACCCGCTCGGCCTGCCCGCCGTCCAGCTTCGGGTACACGCCGGAGAAACCGAACAGCGCCATCGACTCGCACTGCGGCGAGGCGCCGGCCCGGCACGCCCGGCAGTGGCCGCAGGAGTAGGTCGACGAGCACACCACCCGGGTGCCGGGCCGGAACGGGACCTCCGGCCCGGCGTCCGCCACCGTGCCCACGAACTCGTGCCCGAGCACGGTGCCCCACTCGAACCCGGGGACCCGGCCCGCCACCGGGAGCAGGTCAGCCCCGCAGATGGCGGTGGCGGCCACGGCCACGATCGCGTCGCCGGGCTCCTTGATGCCCGGCTCGGGAACGTCGGCGACCTCGACGACGTCCGGCCCGGCCGCCACCACCGCCCTCACGGGCGGCCCGCCGCGCTCATCCGCGCACCGCCGTGCTCACGAGGTGACCGCGCCCGCCGCGTCGGCCGGCACGGCCCGGGCGCTCCCGCTGACCACCCGGGAGGCGATGAGGTAGCCGATCCCGGCCACGACGAAGCCGACGATCCAGGAGATGTCGGCCCCGCCCAGCACCTTGACCATCGGCCCGGTGTACAGGGTCTGGTCGAGGAACGGGACCTGCGCGGCCAGCGCGATCACGTAGGGAATGATCGCCGCCCACCGCCAGCCGCCGTAGATGCCCTTCGGGGTGAAGAACGACTTCACGTCGTAGCGGCCCTTCTTGACGATGTAGAAGTCGATCAGGTTGATGACGCTCCACGGCACGAAGAAGAACAGCAGCACGTTGATGAAGTTCTCGAACGAGGTCAGGAACGTCTTGTAGCCCGTCAGGGCCAGGATGGTGGCGATGGCGAAGACCACCAGCAGCCCGATGACCCGGGCGGCCCGGGAGGCCACCACCCGCATCCAGGTGCTGCGCACGCTCTCGATGGCCAGCATGCCGGTGTAGGCGTTCAGCGCGTCGCTGCCCAGCAGGCTCAGCGCGAGGATGGGCAGGATCCACTTGCCCGCGATGGCGCCGATCGAGGCCACGCTGGAGGCGGCGGGCGAGATCGCGGTGATGTAGATGCCCAGGCCCGCGTACAAGATGGTGGCCAGGGAGTTACCGGTGAACACCGACCAGAACACCTTCGGCGCGCTGACGTCCTTGGGCAGGTACCGCGAGTAGTCCGACACGTACACCGCCCAGCTCAGCATGTTCATGAAGAACAGCCCCACCGCGGCGATGAAGATCGGGAAGCTGGACAGGTGGGTGCCGGTCATTCCCTTCGACAGGCTGTCGCCGCTGGTGGCGGTGAGGATCACCGCGGCCACCAGGGCCCCGGCGAACAGCACGGTCAGCACCGGCTGGATCCGGTGGATCCAGTGGTAGCCGAAAATCGCCAGCAGCACGGCCGGGATGGTCACGATGATGATCCACCACGGGATCGACACCGAGGTCACCAGGCCCTGCATCGACTGCGCCTGGACCACCTGCTGCGCCGCCAGGTAGCCGACGTCGAGCAGGATCGAGGCCAGGAAGATGAAGATCGCGCCGTAGAAGCCGAACTGGCCGCGGCTCTGGATCATCTGCGGGACGCCGAGGCGCGGCCCCTGGACGGCGTGCAGCGCGGTGAACGCCATGCCCAGCAGCGTGCCGACGAACAGGGCGACCAGGGCCCAGAAGACGTTCAGGCCGAACAGGATCGCGAACCCGCCGAGCACGAAGTTGAACACGTTGGCGTTGGTCGCGAACCACAGCGTGAACTGCTGGTGGACGCTCCCGCGCCGCTCGTTCTCGGGAATGACGTCGATGGAGTGGGCCTCGATCTCGCCGACAACCCCGTCCGGCGCCTGGGGGCCCGCCCGGTCTAGATCTGCCATGCTGTTTCTCCCCTTCGGGATCGTTCTAGTGGCGGACGTGGCCCCCGTCGACGTTGACGGTCGAGCCGGTGACCCAGCCGGCCTCCTCGGAGGCGAGGAAGGCGACGGCGGGCGCGATGTCGTCAGGCACCGCGCGCCGCTTCAGCGACTGCAGGGTGCCGACGAAGTCGAAGGCCTCGGCGTGCGGGCCGGACAGGACCCCCTCCGACGCGGTGAGGCCGGGGCTGACGGCGTTGACCGTGATGCCATAGCCGCCGAGTTCTGTGGCCAGGGCCCGGGTGAAGCCGATCACGCCGCCCTTGGAGGCGACGTAGGCGGCCATGTTCGGCGTCCCGGCGAAGAACGTGTTCGAGGCGATGTTGACGATGCGGCCGTAGCCGCGCTGCCGCATCACGTCCGATGACGCGCGGCACATCAGGTAGACGCCGTCGAGGTTGACCCGCATGATCCGGCGCCACTCGGCGAAGTCGGTGTCGTCCCAGGCGGTGAACGGGACGATCGCGGCGTTGTTCACCAGGATGTCGATCCGGCCGGTGCGCGCGGTGACCTCCGCGTGCAGCGCGGCCACCGAGCCGGGGTCCCCGACGTCCGCCGCGACGGCGAAGCTCGGCTCGCCGAGCTTGCCCGCCACCTCGGCCGCGCCGTCGGCGTTGATGTCCGCGACCACGACGGTCGCGCCCTCCACCGCGAGCCGGGCCGCGATCGCGGCCCCGATGCCCTGGGCCGCCCCGGTGACGATGGCCGTCCGTCCGGCCAGACCGCTCATGCTTCCTCCAGTTCGCGTTCCTCGGGTAACTGGGGTAACGGCGAGCGCGCTCGCTCCGCGGGGCAGCGGTTCGCCGGTGCTGGCGCGCGGTCAGTCACGGCCGGCGCTTCTGGCCCGGGCAGCGCCGCGAGAGCCGCCTCCACCGCCGCGCCGACGTCCGCCGCCGCGCCGAGCCCGCGCAGCGCCCGGCCCAGCGCCGTCAGCGCGATCACCGGGCTGAGCGGGTAGGCGGACGGGCCCATGTGGCCGATCAGCAGCACCCGGCCGGCCAGCTCGCCCGAGCTGGCGGACAGCATCACCCCGGACTCGGCCCGGGCCCGCGCGCTGATCTCGCGCTCGTCCAGCGGGGGCGGCACCTTGACCGCCGTGACCGTGTCCGAGCAGATCGACCGGTCGGCCGCCCACAGTTCCAGGCCGAGCGCCTCGGCGCCGGCCCGGACCGAGCGGGCGGCGCTGGCGTGCCGGCGCTGCACCGCGGCCGGCCCTTCGGCCAGGTACTGCCCGAGGCAGGCGTGCAGCGCGTAGACGTCGGACACCGACGGCGTGAACGGGAACGGCCGGCCGGGGAGGTGGGCGTCCTTCCAGTCCAGGATCGACAGCACCGACGCCCGCGGCGCGTCCGGGTTGGCCTCCATGTGCTCCCAGGCGGCGTCGCTCACGTGCAGCAGCGACAGGCCCGCGGGCCCGCCGAGGCACTTCTGCGGCCCGACCACGACCAGGTCGGCGCCCCACGCGGCGAAGTCGCAGGCCGCGCCGCCGAACGAGGAGACGGCGTCCACGATCAGCAGAGCGCCGTGCTCGGCCACCACGGGCCCGATCGCGTCGAGGTCGTTCATGGTGCCCGACGGCGTCTCGCAGTGGACCACCGAGACCACGCTGACGTCCGGCCGCTGCTCGAGGGCCTTCCTGACGCTGTCCGCGGGCACGGCGCTGTCGTAGGGGACCTCGACCTCGACGACCTCCTGGGCGTAACGCCTGGCCCACCAGCCGTATCCCTTCCCGTACACCCCGGAGACCAGGTTGAGCACGACATCGTCGCGGCGGATCAGCGAAGCGGCCGCGGCCTCGAGCCCGAGCACCGCCTCACCGTGCAGGAGGACCGGGGCCTGCCGCGTCCCGAACGCATTGCGCATCAGCTCCACCGTCTCGGCGTACAGCTCGAGGAAGGCCGGGTCGTAGTGGTAGAGGATCGGGCGCCCCAGTGCCGCCAGGGTGTCCGGCGTGGTCCCGGCCGGCCCAGCGGTCAGGGTGAAGACCGGCTCGAAATGGCTCGCTGCGCGATTTAATCCTGTCACTTCAAAACATCCTCCCCGCGGATCTCGCCTCTAGCAAGACCGTTGGATAGGAATGATCTCCGGTTAACTCAGTGCCTTGCGTACCGCGACGAGACGGGCCGCCCGCTCCTGCCGCAGGCTCTGCGCCTGCTCCGGCGTGTAGCTGAACAGGCCCCTCCCGGTCTTCATGCCAAGTTCACCGCGTTCGACGCGGGAGGTAATGGTTTCGCTCACGTCACGGCGGGCGTTGAGATCCTTATTCAGGTAGCCCCCCACCGCGTTGTAAATATCCAGGCCAGCCACATCGAGGAGTTGCAGCGGCGGGATGACGGCGAGCTTGAAGCCGATCCCCCACTTCACGCAGGTGTCGAGTTCCTCGGCGGAGATGACGCCGTCATCGACGAGCGCCAGGCACTCGCGCATGATCGCGTAGAGCACCCGGTTCTCCACGAAGCCGGGGACGTCCCGCTGCACGCGCACCGCGACCAGGCCGAGGTCGTCGATCATGGCCCGGAGCCGCTCCACCACGTCCGGCGACGTGCGGGCGCCGGCGATGACCTCGATGACCGGGATCACATGCGGCGGGTTGGACCAGTGCATGCCGACGACACGGCCCGGATCGGTCACGGACCCGGCCAGCCTGGTGATCGGGATGCCCGAGGTGTTGCTCGCGAGGATCGCCTGCGCGGGGGCCAGCCGGTCCAGGTCGGCGAAGACCTTCGCCTTGATCTCGGCGTTCTCCGGCACGGCCTCGATGACCAGGTCGCAGCCGGCGACGGCCTCGGCCAGGTCGCCGTGGACCGTGACGGTGCCGCGCTCGGCGCCTTCCGGGCCGCCGATCCGGTCCAGCACCGCGAGCGCCGTCTCGACCTCGCCGGGCGTCTTGTCGCGGGCCGCCGGGAGCGTGTCGAAGCAGCCGACGTCCAGGCCGCCCCGGGCCAGGGTCGCGGCCATGCCCGGCCCCATGGTCCCGGTGCCGATGATCGCTACTCGCTTCATGCTGTGCTGCCTTTCCGGGGCGGGCTGCCCTGCGACGGCATGCCGTCCTCCAGTCGGTCGAGCTTGCGGTTGTAGTACTGCCAGAAGTTCTCGACGGCCCGGTCCGGGTAGATCGTCAGCCGCTTCTGGCGGATCTCGTCGGCTTCCGGATACGAGTGCCCGAGCCCGGATGCGGCGAGCGTGAGCTGGACCCGGGCCGCCTTCTCCAGGAAGATGCCGGCCAGGGTGACCTCCCTGACGTCGGGGCCGACAAAGGCCGCCCCGTGGTTCTTCAGCAGCACCGCGGCCGTCGAGCCGAGCGCGCCCGCCAGTTCCCGGCCCAGCTCCGGGGTGTTGACGAGGTCGCTGGTGAGCTTGAAGTGCGAGACGCCGCCGTCGGCGAACCAGACGCCCTCGTTGGTATAGGGGCGGATCTGCTCGGTGGTGGCCGACAGCACGGTGGCGTGGAACGGGTGGGTGTGCGCCACCACGTTGACGTCGGGCCGGGCCCGGAGGATCTCGGCGTGAATCGGCCACTCCAGGTGGCGCAGGCCGGTGCCGCCGAGGACCCGGCCGTCGAAGTCGAGCAGGATGAAGTCGCCGGGGCCGATGACCTCCTCCAGGCCGATGTTGCCGCGCTTGAGCCAGAACCCGCGGCCGCCGGGATCCCGCAGCGACAGGTGCCCGAGCGACATGTCGTTGTGGCCCTCGAGGTCCAGGATCCGGTGCGCGCGGGCCAGGGCGTCGAGCGCGGCGGCAAGGCCAGGATCAGCGCCGTCGCGCCCCTTCGGCTCGGTCATCGAAGTCGCGGCGCGGAGTCCCCGGCGCTGCTGCGGCCGGGGAGGAAGCGCCGCTTCCCTCCCTCCGTTTTGTCGGTGCCCGGCGGTACCGTCAGGAAGTCGGCGGCGAGAGCCAAGCCGCTGGCACGCAGGACCGCCGCAGGACATGCGGTGGCAGCGCGGGGAGCCTTCTTGCGCGGTGAGGCACGGCGATGAACCGCGAACCTACAGCGCAGTCCGCCAGGACTGCGGCTGGAATCCCCCGCCTTAAGGCGGGTGGAGGATGTCAAGTGCTCTGCACCGCCTCGAACAGTGCGGTGAGATCCCAGAGCACCTCACGGGCGGCCCGGCGGGCCTCGTAGACCTGCCAGGGGTCTTGCAGGTACCGCTCGGCCAGCCCGGCCAGCCGCGCCGCGGCGGCGTCCGCCTCGGCGGCCCGGTACCGGAAATGGCGCAGCGCGCCGTCGGCGACGCCGTAGTGGCCGGCCAGCGTGTCCGCGAGCTGGCCGAGCAGCAGCGGCAGGCGGCGGTCCAGCACCCAGGCGACGCCGACGCCCTCGTGCGCGGAGCGCAGGCCGTGCTCGCGGGCGACCGCCACCAGGTCCGCGGCCTCGGCGGGCGGCCCGGCGGCGGCCGCGGCCAGCTGGGCCGCGGTGAGCCCGAGCGCCTCGGCGGCGCGGGCCCATCCGGCGTCCGCGTCCGCGTCGGCTACGGTCAGCGCCCGGTGCAGGTCGGCGAAGATCTCCTGGCCGTCGCCCGGCTGGAGCCGGGTGACCTTCCCGGCGAGCATGTACCGGGCGGGCCCGGTGAACACCGGGTAGAGGGCGAGTACGAGGCCGCGCACGGTCCCCGGCGAGGCCTGGCCGGACGTCACCGCCGTCCAGACCGGATGGGCCGCCGGGTCGGCCCAGGCTTCCTGGTCGTCGAGGCCGAGCAGTTCCTCGGGTGACGCGCTGGCGAGCATCATGAACCATCTTCCTCGCCGTCGAGGGAGGCGTAGGGACTTTTCGGTACGGACCAGACCTCCACCGGGCCGCTGAAGAATCCCGTCCAGCACAGCACGTCCCCGGCGGTGATCCCGAGCCGCTCGCACACCTGGGCGGGCACCTCGGCGGACAGCCGTCCCTCGGCATCGGCGGTCAGCGCGACCGCCACCGAGAACTCGATCCCTTCAGTCAACGGGTGCTCCTCCTGTTCGGTGGCGTGGCGGCGGTCTCGGCCCTTCCGGCCGTGAACTCCCGGATGATCCGGGCCACCTCCGCGGGCTGCTCCTCGGGCACGTAGTGGTCGGCGTGGTCGACGATGATCCCCGGCAGGTCGGGGCGCAGCGCCCGCGCGGCCGCGAACGCCTGGTCCGAGACGAACCGGCTGTCGGCCCCGCGGACCAGCACGGTCGGCACGGCCAGACGCGTCAGGTCCGCGGCCAGGTCCTCGCGGAGCCCGGCGCAGGTCGCGCGCATCGCTCCGGTGTCGGCCAGCGGCGCGAGCCTGCCGTCGGCGCGCGCGGCGTAGCCGTGGCGGGCCCGGCGGGACACCGCGTCCGCGGGAAGCCCCGGGTACCGCCAGGACAGGTAGCCGGTCAGGTCGCCGAGGTCGCCGAAGCTCCTGGGCCCGCCCGTCACCCGGGAGTCGAGGGCGTCGAAGGCCGCCTTGTCGATGAACGGGGTGAACTCGATCGCCACCACCCCGGCGATGGCGTCCGGCCGCATCGCGCCGGCCACGATCGCGTTGCGGGCGCCCAGCGAGTGGCCGACCAGCACCACCGGCCCGCGGCCGATGAACGCGGCCAGGTCGGCCGCGTCGCGGGCGTACGCCGCGGCGTCGAACCGGTCGTCGCGCGGCATCCCGGTCCGGCCGTGGCCGCGCTGGTCGATGGCCACGCAGCGGTAGGAGTCGGCCAGCAGCTCCATGACCGGCCGCCAGATGTACGCGTTGGCCGTCACGCCGTGCAGGAGCAGCAGGACAGGGCCCTCGCCGGCCTCGATCGCGTAGAGCTCGGCCGCGGACGCCAGCATGCGCGTGCCCGCGGTCAAGGTCAGGCCGCCGCGATCGCGGGGTACCGGCGCTCGAGCTCGCGCTGGATGCCCTGGTGCATCTCCCGCCACGCCCACAGCGTGGTGACCGCCGCGCGGCGGGCCCGGGCGATCCGTTCCGGGGTGTTGCAGTAGTGCGCGAGCAGCTCCTCGTTCGCGTCCGAGTGGCCGATGTCGGCTCGCACGTGCTCGACGAAGTACTCGATGGTCTCGTCGTCGCAGCCGTAGTACTTGCGCAGCGCCAGGGCGGTGGCGCCGTGTACCTCCGGGAGCTGCTCCTCGTCGGCGTACCAGGACGCCAGCCCTTCCTCGGCGCTGCGCCGGCAGAAGTAGGTCATGGTCAGCGGGAACCCGGCCACCTCGGCCAGCGGGTTCGCGGCCGCCTCGGCGAGCTCCTCGTCGGTCGCGCCGAGCCGCTTGGCGAACTGCACCCACAGGCCGGGATGATCGCCTTCGCCCGGCGGCCGCAGGATCTCGTCGAAGGCGTTCTCCAGCAGGTGATGCGCGTCGTTGCCCTCCAGGAAGGCGACGTGAGTGATCATCATCGGCAGGTCGGCCCGGGCCTGGAACGGCCAGCGGAGGATCGCGTAGTCCTTGAGCGCCTCCTTGGGCAGCCGGCCCGAGGTGATGAGCCGGATCAGCGGTACGCTCAGGTACCTGTTCTCCGGCCGGGCCAGGTCGCGGCCGAGGATCTCGTAGATGCCGCCTGGTGGGTTCGAGGACATCGCGTCTCCAGGGTCGGGTGGCCGCCGGTCAGCTGTAGAACGCAGGCGCCTTCAGCCAGTCGCGGTAGGAGTCGGCGTCGTGGGAGTAGAAGAGCTCGGCGTCGTGCTCCTCGGCGAGGGCCGCGAGGCGGCGCATGGAGGCCACGCTCGCCGTGGGATCGAGATGGAAGCCCGCGATGATCGTCTTCTCGAGGCTCTGCCGGGTGTAGACGGCGTCGCCGGTGAACAGCATCGGCCGGCGCCCGCCCAGCTCGACCATTAGGCTCATGTGCCCGGCCGTGTGCCCCGGCGTCTCGAATAGGCGCACGCCGCTGGCGATCTCGGTATCGCCGCTCAGCAATTCGTACCGGGGGCCGATCGCGTCGAAGCTCAGGTCCGAATAACCGAGCCGCTCGAACGGCTGGTGATGGTGGCTCGCCGCGAGTTCCTTCTCGTGGGCCAGGACCGTGGCGCTGCCGCAGAACTTATTTCCGCCGACGTGATCGAAATGGTAATGCGAATTGACGACGTGAGTTATCTCGCTCGGGCTGAGCCCGATGAGCTTTAGCTGCCCGGGGATGGTCTGGTCGGGCGTTTGCTGCGGCAGCTCGAAAGGCAGGACCTTGTTCACGTGCTCGAGGTCATAGCCGGAGTCGAACAGGAACTTTCCCTCCGGGTGATCGATGAGCACGCTGTAACAAGGAAAACGGACCGGGCCGCCCGGGCCGGCGTTCCAGTACAGGTGATACCCGTCAATGACGAGCGTTCCTCCGTCAAGCAGATAGACGCGCACGTTACCCGTCATGGCTGGACCTAACTCTCGCTTGACCTGAATCTCATATTATGAGAACATGATCTCAAGCTGCGATAAGCATAAAAGCTGCCCTGTGGGGCGTCAAGAGGCCGCGAATGCCGAGTATTCCGACATCAAGTAAGTTTCTGGAATCAGCGGAAAAATCCGTCGCCACCACCCCGGCGCCCCGCCAGGCGCCGGGCGGCACCCAGAGCACCCAGCGGCTGCTCACGCTGCTCGACCAGTTCTGCACGGAGCGGCCCACGCACACCGTCGAGGGCCTCAGCGAGGCGATCGGGGTACCGCGCAGCACGGTGTACCGCCTGGTGAGCCTGCTCAAGGCCTATGAGCTGCTCGAGCAGGCCGGGGAAAGCAAGTACCAGCTGGGGCCGAAGGCGATCATGATGGGCTACGTCGCCCGCTCCACCGTGGACCTGGCCGACATCTGGCGCCCCGGGCTGGAGCAGCTCGCGGGCGCGAGCCGGGAGACCGCCCTGGTGCTGCGCAGGATCGGGGATGCGGCTGTGTGCATCGACCGCGTCGAGTGCGACCACCCGGTGCGGCTCTCCTTCGACGTCGGCAAGGCGATGCCGCTGCATACCGGGGCCGGCGCCAAGGTCCTGCTGGCGGGCTCCCCCGCCGAGCTGCGCGACCGCTACATCGATGCCGCCGTGCCGCCGGAGCACCGGGGCCGGCTGCGCGCCGAGCTTGAGACGATCACGGTCCGGGGCTGGGGCGAGAGCCACGCCGAGGTCGACCCCGGCATCTGGGCGGTGGCCGCCCCCATCCTGGCCGACCGGGACGGCCGGTGCCTGGCCATCTCGGTGGCCGTGCCCGAGTACCGCCTCGACGCCGGGCGCCGCGACGAGCTGATCGGCCAGACCAGGGACATCGCGGCCACGCTGCAGGCGAAGCTGTCCCACTACGTCTGATGAGAGCAACGAGGCGGCCGCGGGACCCGGACGAGCGCAGCGGCGCGACGGCCCGGGTCCGGGACGAGACCGTGCAGCGGCTCGAGCGGTCGATGGGGCCGCTGGGCACCGCGGCCATGGCGTCCATGGACAGTCGGCTGCCGTGGTTCCGCGCGATGTCCGCGGAGAACCGGTCCTGGCTCGGCCTGGTCGCCCAGGCCGCGCTGGCCACGTTCGTCGACTGGGTCAAGCACCCCGAGCGCGACCGCCCGGCCGTCGCCGGGCAGGTGTTCGGGACCGCGCCGCCGGAACTGGCCCGCGCGGTCAGCCTGCAGCAGACCGTGGAGATGGCGCGCGTGATCATCGACGTGGTCGAGGCACAGGTGGATGACCTGGCCGCCCCGGGCGGCGAGGCCGAGCTGCGCGAGGCGGTGCTCCGCTACACGCGGGAAATCGCCTTCGGCGCGGCCCAGGTCTACGCGCGCACCGCGGAGGCGCGGGGCGCGTGGGATGCCCGCCTGGAGGCGCTCGTGGTGGACTCGCTGGTGCGGGGCGAGGTGGACGAGGGCCTCCAGTCCTGGGCGTCCGCGCTGAACTGGCCGGCCGGGCCGGTGGCGGTGATCGCCGGCCACGCCGACGACAGCGAGCCCGAGGGCCTGATCGACGAGCTGCGCGGGATCGCCCGCCGGGTACGGCTCGACCTGCTCGCCGGGGTGCACGGGCACCGGCTGGTCGTGGTCCTCGGCGGCACCACCGACCCGGTCAAGGCGGCGGCGCGGCTGGCGGGCCGGTTCGGTGCCGGCCCGGTCGTGGTCGGGCCCGTGGTCGACGACCTGCAGTCCGCCACGCTGTCCGCGGGCGCGGCCCTGGCCGGCCTGCGCGCGGCGGCCGCCTGGCCCGACGCGCCCCGCCCGGTCGAGGCCGCCGACCTGTTGCCCGAGCGCGCGCTCGACGGTGACGAGCAGGCCAGGGCGCAGCTCATCGCGGAGGTCTACGAGCCACTGCTGGGCGGCGGCTCCGCGCTGCTCGACACCGTGATGACCTACCTGGAGCAGGGCAACTCGCTGGAGGCCGCGGCCGAGCGGCTGTTCGTGCACCCCAACACCGTGCGCTACCGGCTGCGCCGGGCGAGCGAGCTGACCGGCCTGATCCCCCGCAACGGCCGGGACGGCTTCGCGCTCTGGGTGGCCGTGGTGTTCGGCCGGCTCGCGCGCAGTCATCCTCAGCCCCGCCGCGCGGCGGCCGCTCATATCGCGCACAAGGGCACATGATTGTAGCTTTGCTACAGGGTTGTACCGCAGAACTTCGTACGCTTCGTCATTCGTATGGCGAAGTCCTACAGTGCAGGGTAGAAGGATGCTGCTGATCGCCGCGCCGGGCCAGGGCGCCCAGGCGCCGGGGTTCCTGCGCGAATGGCTGGAGTTGCCCGGGTTCTCCGAGCGCCTCGGATCATGGTCCGAGCTCGCCGGGTGCGACCTGATCAGGTGCGGGACCACCGCGGACGCGGACGAGATCAGGGATACCGCGATCGCCCAGCCGCTGCTGGTCGCGACCGCGATCGCGGTGGCGACCGAGCTGCTCGGCGGCCCAGGGCGGCCCGCTGTGCTGGCCGACACTGTGCTGGCCGACACTGTGCTGGCCGACACTGTGCCGGCCAGCCCCGTGCTTACCGACACTGTGCTTGCCGACACCGCGCTCGCCGACACCGCGCTCGCCGACACCGCGCTCGCCGACACCGCGCTCGCCGACACGGCGCTCGCCGCCGGCGTGGACGCCGCGGCCGGGCATAGCGTGGGCGAGCTGGGCGCCGGCGCGATCGCCGGGGTGCTGGCGCCTGAGGACGCGATCCGCCTGGTGCGGGTGCGCGCCCAGGCCATGGCCCGCGCCGCCGCGGCCGAGGCTACCGGGATGACCGCGATCCTCGGCGGCGACGAGCAGGCCGTCCTGGCCTCGATCGAGGCCCACGGGCTCACCCCGGCGAACGTCAACGGCGCCGGCCAGATCGTGGCCGCGGGCACCATGGATCAGCTCGCCGCGTTCGCCGCCGACCCGCCGCCGGGGGCCAGGCTCCGCCCGCTGCCGGTGGCGGGCGCCTTCCACACCAGGCACATGGAACCGGCGGTACCGGCACTGCGCGAGGTCGCCGCGACGGTCACCGCCCGCGACCCGGTGCTGGCGCTGCTGTCCAACCGCGACGGCAGCGTCGTGCGCAGCGGTGCCGACTGGCTGGAGCGGATCGTCACCCAGGTCAGCGCGCCGGTCCGGTGGGACAAGTGCCAGCAGACCATGGCCAGCCTGGGCGTCAGCACGCTGATCGAGCTCCCCCCGGCCGGCACCCTGACCGGCCTGGCCCGCCGGGCGCTGCCCGGAGTGCGGACCCTCGGCCTGAAGAGCCCGGGCGACCTGGAGCAGGCTCGCGCGCTGCTGGCCGCCGGCCACGACACCCACACCGGCAGCCCCGCGCCGGACTGGCGGCTGCTGGTGGCGCCGCGGGCCGGGACGTTCCGGGGCACGCCCGCCCGGCCCGGCACCACGGTCAGCACCGGAGCCGAGCTCGGGCACGTCGAGATCCGCGGCGGCAACCACACGATCTCGCCCGCGTTCCCGGCCACGATCATCGAGTGGCTGGTCGAGGACGGCGACCCGGTCAGCGCCGGGCAGCCGCTGGTCCGCCTGCAGCCCGACGGCACCGAGTGAACGCCCCCAGCACACGGAAAGGACCCCGCATGCGACTCAGCGAAGGCTCAGCGGGCGCGCGGATCCTCGCGTTCGGCGACTACCAGCCGACCAGGGTGGTGACCAACGACGAGCTCGCGGCCACGGTGAATACCACGGACGAGTGGATCCGCAGCCGGGTGGGCATCGCCAGCCGGCGGATCGCGGGCCCGGACGAGACCGTCGCCGACATGGCGGTCGCGGCCGGCGGCAAGGCGCTGGCCGCCAGCGGCCTCTCACCCGAGGACATCGACCTGGTGATCGTGGCCACCTGCACGCCGGAGGCGCAGATCCCGAACACCGCCGCCTCCGTGGCCCGCAGGCTCGGGATATCGGCTCCCGGCGCCTACGACATGAACGCGGCCTGCGCCGGGTTCTGCTACGCGCTGGCCAGCGCCAGCGACGCGGTGCGCGCCGGGACAGCGCGCCACGTGCTCCTCATCGGCGCCGAGAAGCTGTCCCAGTGGGTCGACTGGACCGACCGGTCCACCTGCATCATCTTCGCCGACGGCGCCGGCGCCGTGGTCGTCGGCCCGGTGGCCGACCCGGCCGACGCGGGGATCGGGCCGGTGGTGTGGGGCAGCGCCGGCGACATGGCCGACAAGATCTACATACCGGACCGGAACGGGTTCATCATCCAGGAGGGCCAGGCGGTGTTCCGGTGGGCCACCACGGCCCTGCACCCCGTGGCCAAAGAGGCCTGCGAGCGGGCGGGCGTGGACCCGGCCGAGCTGGCCGCGTTCGTCCCGCACCAGGCCAACCTGCGCATCATCGAGGCGATCGCGCGCCGGATCGGCGCGCCGCAGGCGCTGGTCGCCGACGACATCGTGACCGCGGGCAACACCTCGTCCGCGTCCATCCCGCTGGCCATATCCCGGATGCTGGAACGCGGCGAGCTCGCCTCGGGCGCGCCGGTCCTGCTGCTCGGCTTCGGCGCCGGCATCTGTTACGCAGGCCAGGTCATCACGGTACCCTGACCGGGCCCCGGACCCCCGGGGCGCAGCACCGTCGTCAACCGAAACGAAGAACGAACGGAAGAGGAGAGCAACGCTCATGGCCATGACCGACCAGGAGATCCTGACAGGCCTCGGGGAGATCGTCGACGAAGTGGCGGGCGTCCCCGCCGACCAGGTGACCCCGGAAAAGACCTTCGTCGACGACCTGGACATCGACTCGCTGTCGATGGTCGAGATCGCGGTGGCAGCGCAGGACAAGTTCGGCGTCGAGATCCCTGACGACCAGCTCAAGGACCTCAAGACCGTCCAGGACGTGATCGACTACGTCCGGCGGTCGGGCGCGTAGGCCTGACCAGGGGCCAAAGGGGCGCGAAGAGGGCCGGGGAGGCGGGTGAGCCCCGGAGGCGAGAAAGGAAGCACAGTGGGCACAGAGCGGCCGGAGGTCGTCGTTACCGGGCTCGGCGCGATCACGCCGGTAGGCGCCGACGTCGCCTCGACCTGGAACTCGCTGCTGGCCGGGCGCAGCGGCGTGACGAAGCTGACCGACGACTGGGCCGAGCAGCTGCCCGCCCGGATCGCCGCCTGGGCGGCCGCCGACCCGGCCACGCTGATCGACCGGGTGCAGGCCCGCCGCATGGACCGGTGCGAGCAGTTCGCGCTGGTCGCCGCGCGCGAGGCCTGGGCCGACGCCGGGACGCCCGAGGTGGACCGGGAACGGCTCGGCGTGGTGGTGTCGAGCGGCATCGGCGGCGTCGCCTCCACCCTGGCGGGTTACGACGCGCTGCGCGAGAAGGGCTGGTCGCGCATCTCGCCGTACGCGATCCCGATGCTCATGCCGAACGGCTCCGCGGGGTGGCTCAGCATCGAGTTCGGGGCCAGGGCCGGGGCCCACGCCACGGTGAGCGCGTGCGCGTCCGGGGCCGAGGCCATCGGCTACGCGATCGAGATGATCAGGTCCGGGCGGGCCGACGTGGTCCTGGCCGGCGGCACCGAGGCCGCGATCATCCCGCTGAACCTGGCGGCGTTCGCGGCCATGCGCGCCTTGTCGACCCGCAATGACGAGCCGGAGCGGGCCTCGCGCCCGTTCGACAAGGGCCGCGACGGCTTCGTGCTCGGCGAGGGCGCGGGCATCATCGTGCTGGAGTCCGCCGAGCACGCGGCGCGCCGGGACGCGCGCGTGTACGCGGTCGCGGCCGGGGTCGGGTATTCCGCCGACGCGCACCACATCGCGCAGCCCGACCCGGATGCGAGCGGGGTGGTGCTCGCCCTGCGCCGGCTGCTCGCCGACGCCGACCTGGACCCCGAGCAGATCGTGCACGTGAACGCGCACGCCACCTCCACGCCCGCGGGCGACGTGGTCGAGTGCCAGGCCATCGCCGAGGCGCTCGGGCCACCGTCGGCCGAGGTGGTGGTCTCGGCCACCAAGTCGATGACCGGGCACCTGCTCGGCGGCGCGGGCGCGATCGAGTCGGTGGCCGCGATCCTGGCCCTGCGCGAGCGGGTCGCCCCGCCCACCATCAACCTCGAGGATCCCGACGACAGCGCCGGGGTCCAGATAGCGACCGAGCCGACCAAGCTGCAGCCGCGGAGCACCGCCCCGATGGCCGTGCTGAACAACTCGTTCGGCTTCGGCGGCCACAACGTCGCCCTGGCCTTCACCGCCCCCTGATCCAGGCCCGCCCGGTGAGCCGAGTCCGCCCGCCCGGTGAGCCGAGTCCGCCCGCCCGACCCGAGGAGACCAACGTGACCGTCGTGGACAGCCCACCGCAGGCGCTGGCGGCGGCCTTGGCCGCGCCGGGTGCCCCGCCCGCCGCGGCTCCCCCCGCCCGGGACCCGCGGGCCCGCTTGGAGTCCCTGTTCGACCCGGGGTCCCTGTCGCTGCTGGCCCCGCCGGAGACCAGCGGCGTGCTCACCGGGACCGGGACCATCGATGGCCTGCTGGCCGTGGCGTTCGCCAGCGACCCCCAGGTCCAGGGCGGCGCGATGGGCAGCGCGGGCTGCGCGGCGATCGTCGCCGCCTATGACCGCGCGATCGAGGCCGGGGCGCCGGTCATCGGGCTGTGGCACTCCGGCGGCGCCCGGCTACGCGAGGGCGTGGAGAGCCTGCACGCCGTGGGCACGGTGTTCGCGGCCATGACCCGGGCCTCGGGCCGGGTCCCGCAGATCTCGGTGGTACTCGGCCCCGCCGCGGGCGGCGCCGCCTACGGCCCGGCCCTCACCGACCTGGTGATCCTGTCCGGCCAGGGCCGCATCTTCGTCACCGGGCCCGATGTGGTGCGCAGCGTGACCGGCGAGGATGTCGACTCCGAGCGGCTCGGCGGCCCGGAACCGCACAGCCGCCGCTCCGGGGTCGTGCACCTGGTGACCGAGACCGACGCCGAGGCGATCGGCCAGGCCCGCCGGCTGGCGCTGCTGCTCGGCCGGCAGAACCCGCCCGGCGGCGGGCGGGCCGTGACCGACGGGGCCGACCTCGCGGCGCTGCTGCCGGATTCCGCGCGCCGCGCCTACGACGTGCGCCCGCTGGTCACCGGGCTGCTGGACGAGGCCGGCGTCGAACTGCACCCGCGGTGGGCCCCGAACGTCGTCACCACCCTGGGCCGGCTGGCGGGCCGGACCGTGGGCGTGATCGCCAACAACCCGATGCGGCTGGGCGGCTGCCTGGACGCGACCTCCGCGGAGAAGGCGGCCAGGTTCGTCCGGATGTGCGACGCGTTCGGGGTGCCGCTGGTCGTCATCGTGGACGTGCCCGGCTACCTGCCCGGAGTGGGCCAGGAATGGGACGGGGTAGTCCGGCGCGGCGCCAAGCTGCTACACGCGTTCGCCGAAGCCACCGTGCCCCGGGTGACGCTGGTGACCAGGAAGGCCTACGGCGGCGCCTACATCGCGATGAACTCGCGGGCGCTCGGCGCCACGCGCGTGTTCGCCTGGCCGGACGCCGAACTGGCCGTGATGGGCGCGGTCGCGGCGGTCCGGATCCTGCACCGGCGCACGCTCGCCGCCGCGCCGGCCGACCAGCGGCACGAGATCGAGGCCCGGCTCGCGGCCGAGCACGAGCGCGAGGCCGGCGGGCTCCCCCGCGCGATCGCGGTGGGCGTGGTCGACGAGATCGTCGAGCCCGCCAAGACCCGGCAGGCCCTGGCCCGCGCGATCGCCGAGGCCCCGGCGCGGCGCGGCGCCCACGGGAACATCCCGCTCTGACGCCTGGTTCACCCCGCATGCCAGAAGACTGGAACAGCAAGATCATCGCGGAGTTCCGCGCCAACGACGGCAAGGTCGGCGGCCCGTTCGAGGGCGCCCCGCTCCTGCTCCTGCACACGACCGGCGCCAGGACCGGCCAGGAGCGGGTCAACCCCATGATGTACCAGGTGGTCGGGGACGGCTACGCGGTGTTCGCCTCGAAGGGCGGCGCGCCGACGAATCCGGACTGGTACCACAACCTCCGCGCCCACCCGCGGGTGCGCGCGGAGATCGGCACCGGGACCGGCGAGTTCACCGCCCGGGTGGCCGACGCGCAGGCGCGCGAGTCGATCTGGTCCGAGCAGAAGCGTCGTTACCCCGGCTTCGCCGACTACGAGCAGAAGACGACCAGGCAGATCCCCGTGGTCATCCTGGAGCCCGTTCGGTAGCAGCACCCATCCGCCTGGCCACCCGGCCGTAGGCGTCCAGGACCAGGTCCCAGAAGCCGACGACGTCGATGGCCACGGCCACCTGGGCGTTGCACTCCCAGGCCGCGGCGGCGAAGTCGGTGACGGTCATGCCCGCCGTCCACCGCCCGGCCGTCTCCACCTCCACCCGGGCGGGCACGAACGTGACCAGCCCGGGCGCGGCCACGCTGGCCACGGCGCAGACATCGTGCACGGCCGACCCGTACGCGGACTCCCACCCGTCGCTGCTGCCCCGGTAGCCGGACAGGCTCGGCAGCAGCAGGTCGTCGGCCAGCCGGCCAAGGCCGCGCATCCGGTCCCGGACCGCGGCGGTGACCCGGGCCTGCAGTGTCACGTCGAGGCCGATCATGGTCACCGGCCAGCCGGCGCCGAACACGATCGCGGCGGCCTCGGGATCCGCGGCGATGTTGAACTCCGCGGCGGGCGTCGCGTTCCCGCGGCCCGCGGACCCGCCCATGATCACGAAGTTGCCGACCTGGGAGACCAGCTGCGGATAGCGCCGCAGCGCGAGCGCGATGTTGGTCAGCGGCCCGATCGCGATCAGCGTGATCTGCCCGGGTTCGGCGCCGGTGGCCGCGGCCAGGTAGTCCACCGCGTGCCCGTCCGCGGGCCCGGATGACGCGGGCGGGATGCGGGCCGCGCCGAGGCCGGAACTCCCGTGCACGTCCCGCGCGTGCCGTGCGGGCCGGGACAGCGGGCCCGGGCAGCCCGCCGTCACGGGCACCTCCGGCATGCCCGCGAACTCCCGGACCCGCAGCGCGTTCGCCGTGGTCTGGCCGAGGTCGGTGTTGCCGGCCACCGTCGTGATGCCAAGGAGCTCAAGTTCCGGGTGACCGTGCGCGAACACCAGCGCCAGGGCGTCGTCGATGCCGGGATCGCAGTCAATGATGATCTTCTGAACCGCCACGCCGCGCTCCTGGGACTTGCCGCCGGTCAAGTCCCGGTATATCAGCCGGTGGCGTGCAGCCAGCGCACCGGAGCGCCGTCGGCGGCGTGCCGGAACGGCTCGAGCTCATCGTCCCAGGGCTGGCCGAGCAGCAGCTTGAGCTCGGCCTCCAGCGAGCCGCCCAGCGCCGGGTGCCGCGGGCCGTGCGCATCGCGCAGGCTGTCCAGGTGGCCGCCGGCCTCCGGGCCGGCGTCCGGGGATCGGCCCGGCCCGGCAGGCGCCGAGGCGGCGGCGAGCAGCATGGCCGCGCGCAGCCTGCCCTCGGGGACCAGGATGTCGCCGCACGCCGAGGTGACCGCCGAGAACGTGCCGAGGGTCGGCGTGCAGCTGTAGCGGACCGCGTCACAGCCGGGGCTGGCTTCCTCGGTCACCTCGAACCGCAGCCGGTGCCAGGCCGCCAGGGCCGAGGTGATGGTCGCCGACGTTCCCGGGCGGGCCTGCCAGTCCAGCTCGGCGCGCAGGGTCCCCGGCGAAGCAGGCTGATCGACCCAGGAAAGTCTTACGGGCGCGCCAATGATCCCGGCCACGGCCCACTCGATATGCGGGCACAACGCCGGGGGCGCGGAGTGAACTTGCAGCACACCACGAACGGACACCGGACCTCCCTGACAACCGGACGAGATGCGTCTTCCCCAACGACCCTCATCCGGGCAGATGGACCGTGCCCGTGGCGTGTGGCCAGCAACCGTGGCTCCACGTCTGCGTCCTATTGTGCCGCACCGCCGCCGCCAGCACCAGCATCCGCTCGAACGTGTCATCGACTGATTCCGCGACATGATGTGATAGGCGTGTGATCCCGGCAGAAGGGACATCGGGCTCCCGTCCCGGCGGTGACGCCGTCGGCCTGCTCTTCGCCGCGGAGATGTACGGCGTCCAACTGGACCATCTCGCCGCGGCGCTCGGCGTCGGCGAGGCACACGCGCGCCGTATCGCCGCCCGGTGGCGGGCCCGGCGCTACGCCGAATCGGCGCGGCTGGGCCCCGGCGGCCCGTGGACCTGGCTGACCAGGGCGGGCCTGGCCGCGTGCGGGCTGCCGTACGCCGCGGCCCCGCCGGCGTTAGGCAGGCTCGCGCACATCCGGGCCGTGGCCGCGGTCCGGCTGGCCCTAGAGTCGGTGCCCCGGTACGCCGCGGGCGGTGGCTACTGGCGCAGCGAGCGGCGGCTGCGGGCCCGGATGGGTGGCCGGGTGGGCCTGCGTGAGCACATCCCGGACGGGGAGGTGCACTGGCCAGAGGATGCCCCGGTGCCCTGGGCCGGCGAGTGCTGGGCGATCGAGGCCGAACTGACCCCGAAGACCACCCGGCGGACCGTGGCCATCATGCGGGAACTGCTGACCAGGACGGGCGACTACGGCTGCCCGGCGGCCGAGATCCGGGCCGCCGGGCTGCCTCGGCACGCGCGCGTGGTCTACCTGTGCGCCCCGGCGGCCCGGCCGGCGGTGGCCCGGGCCAGGGAGGCGCTCGGCGCCCCGGCCGCGCGGATCGAGATCCGCCACCTGCCGCCGGGAGCCGCGCTGGTGCCGCCGGGCGGCACACCATGATCAGGGACCTGGTGCGCATGCTCAGGATCTTGGTGGCCGTGGCGGTGATCGTCGCAGCCGCGCCGGTCTCGCTGGTGGCCGGCGGCAGCGCCGTGCTCGCCTGGTGGGCGGGCTGGCCGCCGGGCCGGCTCTACCGGGCCGCGCTGTACTGCGTGCCGATGCTGGCGGTGTGGCTGGCGGCCACGGCCGTGGCCACCCGCTCGGCGGCCCAGGTGGCCGCCGCGCCGTACCTCGCCTGGCTGGCCATGTGGCACCGCGGCGCCGCCGGGTCGTACTCCGGCGCCGCCGCGGTGATCGCCCCCGCCGCGATCCCGGCCGGCCTGGCCGCGGGCGGCCTGGCCTGGTCCTACCGGATCCGCACGATGCAGACCGGGAGCGGCGGGCTCTCCCCGGACGCAGCGGCCGCCTTCGACCTGCGGCAATGGCGGCATCAGACGCGCAGCGCCCAGGCCCGGATCGCCGCGCCCGGCGCGGTCCCGCTGACCACGCGCAGCGGGGACCTGGTGGCCGGCGCGGTGATCAGGGCCGTGGGCCACCCCGCCCGGCAGATCGCCAGCATCCCTTACGCCCGGATGCGCTCGCATCAGGTGGTGGTCGGCACCACGGGCACCGGGAAGAC
>CAWCGJ010000027.1:0-37509 GCA_963795055.1 uncultured Actinomycetota bacterium | reverse complement strand
CCACGCTGCTGTTACGGCTGTGGGCCGGTTTCATGGCCACCGGACTGCGGCGGCACGCGGCCGGCCAGGGCCGGCCCCCGCTGATCGTGGTCCTGGACTGCAAGGGCGGGGCCGACGCGCGGCGGATCGCCGACCGGGCCCGGCGGGTCCTGCGGTTAGCCGGCGCCCGGTCCACCGCCATCTGGCCGGACGAGGCCAGCCTGTCCCTGTGGGCGCTGCCGCCCGCGCAGCTCACCACCACGCTGGTCGACCTGGTCGAGCACGGGACCGGCGCCGCCGCCTACTACGCCGACGTGATGGAGGCCGTGGTCGGGCTGGCCGTCGCGGCGCCCGGCGGTCCGCCCGCCAGCACGGCGGAATTCCTGGCCCGGCTGGATCCCGGCTGGCTGGCCGGGGCTTACTCGTCCGCGGCCTACCCCTCGGCCGCGCACCAGGCCGAGCTGGCGCTGGTCCGCTCGGCGTCCCGGCAGCTCGGCGACATCGCGCTGCGGTTCCGCACGCTGCTGCGCCGCCTGGGCGCCGGCCTGGACGGGCCGGGCGAGTTCGGCGACGCGGACGCCTGGTACTGCATCCTGGAGGGCACCGCGGAGGTCAGCGTGGCCGAGGCGCAGGCCCGGGCCCTGGTGGACCTGCTGGCCAGCTTCGCCGTGCACGGGCCGGGCGCGCCGGGGCGGGCCGGCAGCGGCCGGGAGATCCTGCTGGCGGTGGACGAGTTCAGCGCGGTGTCCCGCAGGCTCCCGGTCTGGCAGCTGTACGAGCGGGCCCGCTCGCTCGGCCTGGCGGTGCAGGTGTCCGCCCAGTCCTGGCCGGGCCTGGCCCCGGACGACGACGAGCGGTACCGGATCGCCGCGGCCGCCGACGGCGGCATCTGGCTGCTCCGCACCCCCTATCCCGAGCCCGTCGCCGCGCTGGCCGGGACCCGCAAGATCACCGACACCTCGCGGCGGCTGATCGGGATCCCGGTCTGGAGCCATCAGGGGACCTCACGGATGCGGCAGGCCCCGGTCGTGGATCCGGACCTGATCCGGGCGCTGGACGTCGGGCAGGCCGCCTACATCTACCGCGGCGGCGTCACCTACGTCCAGGTGAAGCGGCTCGTGACGGCGCCCGCCGCGCTGCCGCCCCCCGCGGCCGGGCCTGCGCCGCGCGCGGCACCGGCGACCGCGCGGGCCGCACCGGCCCGGCCAGCGGTCCAGCTCCCCGACGTCAGCGCGGTGCTCGACGAGGCCTTCGGCGCGGAGCCCGCGCCATGACCGGCCAGGCCGCGGGGGACGCATTCCGGGCGCTGGGCCTCGAGCCCCGGCCCGACCTGACCGACGACCAGGTGCACGCCGCGTGGCGCAGGATCGCCAGCGCCACCCACCCCGACCGCGAGGACGGCGGCGACCCGGAGCGGTTCGCCGAAGCCGCCGCCGCTTACACCGTCCTGCGCACCCGGTTCGGGCGCGGCGAGGTTCTGGCCGACCTGACGGCCCGGCCCGCGGAGACCGGGAGTGGCGGGAGACGTCCCGTTATGGCTCGTTGGCATGATCAGCGGTTCGCGGCCGTCACCAGCCTGCCGGCCCGGGTCCGGCGCGGGCGGCCGGCGCGGCTCGCGCTGCGGATCGCGGCCGCGGTGGCGGTCGCCACAGCCGCCGTGGCCGCCGCAGGCCCGCATCCGGCCGCTCCCGCCCTGGTTACCGGCGTGGCGACCTGGCTGGTGCTGACCGTCCGGCACGACCTGGCCCCGCGCGCGGGGCCCCGCGAGGCTCGACCGCCGAAGACCCGGTAGCGCGGACGATGCCGCCCGGTGCTGCCGCTGGCCACGGTCGTTGCTGGATTGCTACCGCAACGTTCCGGGAACGCAACCAAGGGTGGCCGGATCTGTCTGGTCCAGGAAACGTCCAGCGGGTATCCCGGATTGGTGGGTTCGGAACAGGCCGGGGCGGCGGGTCTGCGCCCCTGCCCGCAAATGCCGCCCGGGCCGGCTGACGTAGGCGTACCAGTTCGCCTTTTCCGCCTTGGCCATGTTCAGGACGAAGATCACGCTGTCGGCGTTGACGGTCTCCCCGTCGGAAAACTTCCAGCCCACTGGAGCTGCAGCCTGCGACCAGGACCGCGACGGCTACCGCGGCGATCTCCGCCAGCCGCCGGTTGCGGCGGACGCGACGCGCGGACAGGCGGATCCAGGAAGTGATGGTCTGCATGGTCACAAGCTGAGACCCGCTGGCCATTCCGAGCCAGCCAGATCCGGACAAGTGGCGGCCGTGTCTTAATCGTGATCTTCTGCTCGCCGGATCGGGCCTCGTGAGTTCCGTTATGCCGCCGGGGCGGACTTCCGCGGGCGACCGCGCGCCCTCTTGCCCGCGATGATCGCGCCCCGCAAGAACAGCTCGCCGCCCCAGACCCCGCACGGCTCAGCGCGTTGCAGGGCCCCGGCCAGGCAGGCCTGCCGCACCGGGCACAGGCCGCACAGCGTCTTCGCGAGCCGCACATCCTCCGGCGACTCGGCAAAGAAGAGCTCCGGATCGCTGCGGCAGGGCAGGTCCGCGGCGGTGACGGTGCGTCGCAGCAGTTGCGGTCCCGCGGCTCGTGCGAACGCCGGCCTGGCCCGGCCCGGCCGCGGCGCGTACGCCAGAAGGCGGCCGCCCGCGTTGCGCTCCCCCGGGCCGCCCTGCGCGGTCAGATCCGGTGCGATGCCGACGATGTCGGCGTGCATTGTGTCCTCCTCGTTCGCCGCCCGACCCGCGACGGCTGTGTTCCGGCGTTTCTCCGAGGCTCCCCGGTGTCGCTCGCCCGCCGCATCGGCCGGGCGCCCTAGGAGCGGCCGGCAATGCGGCTTAGGACCTCGGTCCTCGGACTCAACTCTGCCGAGGGCCGACGCGGTGTTTTTGATACGTCCGATCTCGGTCAGGTTGTACGAGCCGCGGATCAGGGGTGCACGGTCCTGCGGACGAGCCGGCCAACCGCGCCGGGCGCTGCGGTTACGGATCGGTGGCCGGGCCGGGCAGACCGGGCGGGGTGAGCTGCCCTGGCCGCGGACGCTGCCGCCGCCTCGTGGCGCATGTCCCTGGCTCGCTCGGTGGCGATGCCCTGCAGCAAGTAGGAGTTCATCGGTTCCTCCTCGATCCCGGGGCTCTGTCCGCCCCGCGTTCTCGAGACTCGCCGTAAGGCTCCCTCCTGCGCATCAGGCAGACGCCTTATCTCTGGGCCCGGCAGGTCTTAGCTGCCCGGCGTCCAGCTCCGGCCGTCCGGTGCGCATGCTGGCCGCTGCCGGTCCTCACGCGCCGACCCCGCTATCGGTCTTCACGCGCCGGCCTCCTGCCGGGTCCTCACGCGCTGGCGCCCGAGGCGGGCATCCTGTGCTGGTGGCGATCGTCCGGGAAGCAACGCGGGAGGATGTCGCGTCCTGGCTGGAAATCGTGCGTGAGGCGGAGCCTCTCTTCGGCCCGATGCCCGACTTCCAGTCTGTCCTGTTCCGGAACATCAGCCGAGGCACGGCGCTGTGCATCCGGGACGCGAGCGGGCAGGTTCTTGGCGGGGTGCTACTGCATCCACCGCCGGACGCCAGCATCAGATGGCTGGCCGTGCGGGCCTCCGCCCGCCGCGGAGGCGTCGGGCGCGCCCTCGTGGCCGAGGTGCTTCGCCGCTGCAAGGCGCCGTGCGAGGTACTTGTCGAAACCTTCGGCGCAGATAACACCGAAGGCCGCCCGGCACGTGCTCTGTACGAATCCTTCGGCTTCGTGCCCGCGGAGCATCTCCCGGACGGCCCGGAAGGCGGTTCGCGTCAGAGGTTCCGGCTTCAGCTCCGGTGATGCCGCGGTCAGGGCGCAGCTCAGTCTCGTGACATGCAGTGCGTCGCTCGCCCTCGTGGCCGGCCGCGCACCGCCGGTCTCGTGGCCGGCCGCGCACCGCCGGTCTCGTGGCCGGCCGCGCACTGCCGGGTCTCGTGCCGGCCGCGCACTGCCGGGTCTCGTGGTTGGTTGCGTAGGCCCGGCCTCGCGGCTCGAAGCCCACCACCCAGTCTCTGGCTGGCCGCACCGTTGGTTCGAAATTTTTTTCTGATATTTTTGCGATAAGCCTCCTTAGGCGACCATTCTGTCGGTACCTGTCGATACGGTGGTCAAAGACCGCAACGCGGAAGACCAGCTGAGATTGAGGAGGTGAGCCCATGCCGCGCCAGACCCCAGAGCCAGGCCCAGACGACGAGCAGGCCGCCGCCTTAGCCGACCAGCGGTACCTGGATTGGCAGGTGCTGCTGGAGGCGCTGGCCGCGGGCGGGCTCCTGGAGGGAGATCCGGACGATCAGGACGCCGTGGCGGCCGCCGAGCGGGACGCGGTGGCGGACGGGCGGATGAGCGCGCCGTTGCCGGCGGGGCAGGCGGGGGCACTGGCGGTGGAGCACATGGACCCGGGCCCGGCGCAGGCCGGGTGGCTGGCCGCGGCCGCGGGTGAGGCGGGCAGGCTGGATGAGTACGGGCTGGCGGGGGTAGCGATCGCCGCCCGCCAGCTCGCGTCCTGGGCCACCGCCGCCGAGCTGTCTGCCGTGGCGCAGCTGTCCGCCCGGGCCGCGGCTGCTGACCGCGACATCGGGCTGGGGCCGGACGGCCAACCGACTCGGCTGTGCCGCGACGCGGTGGGCCAGATATCGCTAGCGCTGATGCTGACCGACCATGGCGCCACCGCCTGGGCCGACCTGGCGATCACCTTGTGCTGGCGGCTGGCCGAAACCGGGCAGGCACTGGCCAGGGGGACGATCGACCTGGCCAGGGCAAGGGTGATCGCCGAGACCACCAGCGTGCTGGGCGAGGACGCCGCGCGGCAGGTGGAGGCCAAGATCTTGCCGGACGCCGGGCGGCAGACCACCGCGCAGTTGCGGGTGCGGCTGCGCCGCGCCGTGATCACCGCCGACCCCGACGGCGCTGAACGGCGCCGCCAGGACGCCGAGCGGCAGGCGAAAGTGAGCCTGTACGCCGACGACGACGGCACCGCGACGCTGGCCGGGGCCGGGCTACCCGCCGTGGAGGCAGCGGCGGCGATGGCACGGATCACCGCGATCGCCCGGGCGGCCAAGGCCGCCGGCCAGGGCGGCGGGCTGGATCTGCACCGGGCGCGGGTGATGCTCGGGCTGCTGCTGGGCACCTTGCCCTACATCCCCCCGCCCGACGGCGCCCCCGAACCCCAGCCACCCGGCGACGGCCCTGGCCCGGGCGATCCCGGTTCAAGCGGTCCGGGCGACCAGCGGCCCGACGAACCGCCCACCCCGCCGGATGAGGATGCCCCGGACGACGACGGCTTCGATGACGGCGACGCGTCTAGCTCGTACGGCGGCAGCAGCGATGACGATGACCTGCCCGGCACCGGGCCGGTACCGCCGTGGCCGGGCCTGGGCGTCATCCCGGCCGCGCTGGGCCGCCCCGCCGGCCCGTCCGACGGGCGGCCGGTGCCGGGACTGCTGGACCTCACCCTGCCCTGGACCACCCTGGCCGGCCTGACCACTGCGCCGGGGCTGCTGGGCCGCATCGGCCCCATCACCGCCGCCCAGGCCCGCCAGCTCGCCCACGCCGCCGCAACCGACCCGGCCGCGCAGTGGCGGATCATCATCACCAATCCCGTCGGGCAGGCCATTACTGTCACCCGGATCCCCCGCCGATCACGCGCTGGTCCCGGCCCGCCTCGTGACAGTCCCGGCACAGCCCGGGACGGGCCGCCGCCCGGCGCCGGGCTGGCCGGCCGGATCACCCTGACCATCACCCAGGACACCATCTGCCAGCACACCACCAGCCCGCCCGGACCGGCCGCCGGGCCCGGGCCGCCCGCCAGGCCAGCCGGACCACCCGCCGGAGCCGCGGGCCCCGGGCCGCCACCCAGGCCGCCACCCGGGATCGTCGCCGCCGCGCTGTACGCCGCCGCCCGCGCCCTGGATCAGGCGCTCGCCCACGCCCGGGCCGACGCCGGCGGGTGCGCCCACCACGCCCAATCCGACGCCTACCAGCCCCCGCCCCGGCTGCGCGAGCACGTCACCGCGCGAGACGTCACCTGCCGCCACCCCGCCTGCCGCCAGCCCGCCTGGCGCGCCGACCTCGACCACACCCGCCCCTGGGAAAACGGCGGCCCCACCTGCGGCTGCAACCTCGGCGGCGCCTGCCGCCGGCACCACCAGCTCAAACAACACCCCCGCTGGACACTCCAGCAACCCCGCCCCGGCCACTTCACCTGGACCACCCCCGCCGGCCGCACCTACACCACCAACCCCGACACCCACCCCGTCTAACCCGGCCTGCTCTCCAGGCGGCAGCGGACGAGTCCTTCGCTGAGTTACCACGCCAGCGATGAGTTTGCGGTTCGCTACCGGTCCTCAGAGCAGGACCGCGAACAGAGCAGGACCGCGAACGGGAGGCGATGCCATGGACCTTCAGCCCCAGATTCATCACCGTGCCGCGCAGCCGTACACCGGAATCCGGACATCCGTCACCCTGGCCGACTTCCCCCAAGCTGCAGACACGCTCTTTCCCGAGCTATTCGGATGGCTGCAAGAACACGGTGTTGCCGCGGCTGGACCGCCGTTCATCCGCTACCACATGATCGACATGGCTGCCGAGCTTGACGTCGAATTCGGCGTTCCGGTTGGCGCGACCGTGCCGGAGAGCGGCCGGGTCCGCGCCGGCGTCCTGCCGCCTGGCCAGTATGTGACCCTGCGGCACATCGGGCCGTATTACGCCCTGGTCGAGAGCAACGCGACGCTGCTGCGCTGGGCGTCCAAACAGGGCATCGCCCTGGGTCGCTGGGATACCGAAGGCGGTGAGGCCTGGCGCGGACGCGTCGAGCACTACCTCACCGATCCGGCGGAGGAGCCTGACCCGGGCAAGTGGGAAGTGGCGGTGGCCTACCTGACCAGCGGGGGGTGAGCCGCCAGCCTGGCTCACGCCCGGCGCCGGACGGGCCGAGCTAGACGTATTCCAGGGCCATGACCACGGTGGTGCCGGGTTCGAGGGCGTCGCAGACGTGCGGTACGTCGCCCGGATAGGACATGTAATCGCCGGGTCCCAGCTCGATCGGCTGGTCGGTCGGCCCGACGAGCGCGCGCCCGGAGCCGACAACCGCGTGTTCCATGGTGCCCGGCATGTGCGGCTCGGACTCGCGCGGCGGGCCCGGTTCCACGCGCAGCAGGTAGATGTCCCGGCGGGCGTTCGGCGGGCAGGACGCCAGCAGGCTGGCCACGTAGTGGGCGCGCTCGGACAGCACCGTGATGCCCTCGCCGCGGCGCAGCACGGTCACCCGGGAGCGCGGCGGATGGTCAACCAGCCGACTGAACGGAACGTCCAGTGCAACGCTCAGCGCCCACAGCGTCTCCAGGCTCGGGTTGCCTGCGCCGGACTCCAGCTGGGACAGCGTGGACTTCGCGATCCCGGCGCATCTGGCCAGCTCGGACAGGGACAGCCCGGCGCGCTCGCGCTCGCTGCGGATCGACGCGGCTATGCGGTCCAGCGGCGGGCGGGCCGCGGCCTGCTCCATCATCATTCCTGTTCGCTCCATCGGTCAGAAATTCGCCTTGACGAACGAAAAGCGCCCTGTTCATAATACCGGCCATGCGTTCGTTTTGGCGAACACTGGACGGGGCACTGCTGCGCGACATTGGGCTGGTGGTCCTGGCCGACGGCGTTGTCGGCGTGTCCTTCGGAGCGATCGCCGTCTCCGGTGGCCAGCCGACCTGGGTGCCGCTGGCCATGTCGCCGACGGTGTTCGCGGGCGGAGCGCAGTTCGCCGCGCTGTACATCGTGCTGGGCGGCGGCGGACTCACCGCAGCGGTGATCGCCGGGCTGGTGCTCAACGCGCGGCTGCTGCCGTTCGGTTTCGCGGTCGCCGACGTGCTGGACCTGCGCTGGCCGGCCAAGCTGCTGGGCAGCCATCTGGTGCTCGACGAATCGACGGCGTTCGCGCTGGGGCAGCGCGACCCGGCGCGGCGCAGGGCCGCGTTCCTCGTCTGCGGCGCGCTGCTGTTCGTGGTGTGGAACCTCGGCACGCTGCTGGGGGTCCTGGCGGGGCGGGCGGTTGGCAACCCGGACGCGCTGGGGCTGGACGCTGCCTCGCCGATGGTGCTGCTGGCTCTAGTGCTGCCGATGCTGCGCGACCCGCGGGCCCGCCGGGCTGCGCTGCTGGGCGCGGCGATCGCGGTGGCCGGCACGCCGTTCCTGCCGGGCGGGCTGCCCGTCCTGCTGGCGCTGGCAGGCCTGGTCGCGGTGGGCAAGCTGGGCGCGGGCAAGCCCGGTCCGGGCAGGCCGGGTCCGGGCAGGCCGGGTCCGGGCAGGCCGGGTCCGGGCAGGCCGGGTCCGGACGAGCGCATCCGGTCGAGGGCGGAGAGCCGGGCATGACGTGGCTGGCCATCTTGCTTCTGGCGGGCGGCACCTACGGGTTCCGGGTGTGCGGACCGGTGCTGCACCGCCACATCGAGCTGTCCGAGCGGATGCGGTGGCTGCTGTCGGTGGCCGCGACCGTGCTGCTGTGCGCGCTGGTCGCGACGTCGGCACTCACCACCGGGCACGGCTTCGCGGGCTGGGCCCGGCCCGCGGGTGTGCTCGTTGGCGGCCTGCTGGCGGTCCGGCGAGCGCCGTTTATCGTCGCGGTGGTCGCGGCCGTGGCCACCACCGCGGGGCTGCGACTGCTGGGCGTACGCTGAGCGGGCCCGCCGCCCGGCTAGCTGGTGTGGCGTGTTGGCCTAGGCGCTAGCCGGGATCCGGGCCGGTGGCCACGGGGCGGCCGGGATCGGTGATCCAGCCGGACCAGGATCCGACGTACAGGGCGGCGGGCACGCCGGCCAGGGCGAGGGCGAGCACTTCGTGCGCGGCCGTCACGCCGGAACCGCAGTAGGCCCCGATGGCAGCCGGGGCGCTGGCCGTGGCACCAGACGGGCTGGCCGCGGCGCCAGACGGGCTAGCCACGGCGCCAGACGGGCTAGCCACGGCGCCAGACGGGCTAGCCGCGGCACCGGGCCGGCTGGGCTGCGGGCCGGATGCGCCAGGCCCCGGGACCGGGGGAATGCCCAGCCCGGCGAATCGCTGCCTCAGCTCGGCGGGCGACAGGAACCGGCCGTCCGCGCCGACGTTGCCGGCGGTCGGCGCGCTCAGCGCTCCGGGGATGTGGCCGGCCACCGGATCGATCGGCTCGGTCTCGCCGCGGTATCGCTCCCCCGCCCGGGCGTCGAGCAGCACGCCGGACCGGGCCAGCGCGGCGGCGCCCGCCGCGTCCAGGACCGGAAGGTGGCCGGGGACGGCCGTGAAGTCACCCTCGGCCACGCTGGGCTGGGCCGCGGTTACCGGCTGCCCGGCCGCCGCCCAGGCCCGGAAGCCGCCGTCGAGGACCCGCACCTGGTCATGGCCGAAGTAGCGGAGCGTCCACCAGGCGCGCGCGGCGACGGTGGAGTCGCCGTCGTCATACGCGACGACCGGGTAACCCGTCCGCACGCCGACGCGGCGCATCGCGGCCTGGAAGTCGGCGGCCGCCGGCAGCGGGTGCCTCCCCCCGGTACCCGGCGGCGCGGCCAGGTCCGCGTCCAGGTCCACGTAAACCGCCCCGGGCAGGTGGCCCGCGCGGTAGCTATCGATGCCCGCAGGCCCGCCGAGCCGCCAGCGGACATCGAGCAGGACCGGGGGTGCGCTGCCCGCGAGCTCGCGGGCCAGGGACTCCACGTCAACCAGTGGCTGGACGACCCCGCCGACGTTCATGCTGGGGATAACCTCCCGTTTCCTGTGGAAAACCCGGAGAGACCCGGTGAGGTTCCCCGCCTTGGCTGTGGACAAACTACCGGCTGTACCCGCTCTGCTACACGGCGGACAGAGCCAACTCTGCTACACAGCTGACAGCTGTCTACATGGGCTGACAAAGTCAGCTGTTTACATGGCTGACAAAGTCAGCTGTTTACATGGCTGACAAAGTCAGCAGTGGCACCATCTGGTCCGCAGAGTTCAGCGAGCCGTGCATGCCGATCAGCCTGGACTCGCGGGGTTCGGCCTGGGTGGCCACGATGGCCCACGGGCCTGGCGCGGCCACCACATCACCGATCCGGTCGGCCAGCCAGGAATCCACCGGGCCGAACCAGCCGTCGGCGATCGCCTCCTCCCGCGACGCCACCCACGCCCGGTGCCCCAGCACCTCCCGCCACGCCGCCAGCACGTCACCCGCCGCCCCGGCCTCGGCGTACACGTGCCGGGCCCGCGGCTCACCGCCCAGCAACGCCACCCCCGCCCGCAGCCCGGGCACCGCATCCACGTCCACCCGGTCCTGCGGCGGGACGTCCACCATCCCGTGATCGGCGGTCACGTGCAGCACCGTGCCCGCCGGCAAGACCTCCGCCAGCTGCTCGGCCAGCTCGTCCACATGGCCCAGGTGGTACCGCCAGGCATCCGACGAGCACCCGAACACGTGGCCGGTCGCGTCGAGGTCGGGGTGGTACACCATGACCAGCGCCCGGTCCGCGCGCCGCAGCGCCACCCCAGCCTGGGCCACCAGCGCGCCGATCGTGTCGGCGGCCAGGTACCGGACACCGCGCAGGGCAGCCTTCGACAGTCCGGTCTGCCGGAACGCGGAATGGCCCACCCGGAACGCGCCGATCCCCGCAGCCACCGCCCGCTCAAAAATCGTCGACCCCGGCTGCCACGCCACCGGATCCACCCGCGCATCCCAGTGCAAAGCATTCAGCAACCGCCCCTCCCCCGGCACCGCCACCTGATAACCCAGCACCCCATGCAACCCCGGCGGCCGCCCCGTCCCCAGCGACGCCAGGCTCGTCGCCGTCGTCGCCGGAAACCCCGCCGACAACGCCCGCCCCCCCACCGCCAGCTCCGACAAAAACGGCGCCGCCGCCGGATGCTCCCGCAACAACTCCCAGCCCAGCCCGTCCACCACCAGCACGCACACCCGGTCCGCCGCCGGCAACCCCAGCACCCCCGGCTCACCCGACGCCCCCAGCGACGCCAGCACCGACGACCCCAGATCCGCCAGACTCGACTCCCCGTACCGCGGCAACCACGGCAACGACGCCGGCACGTCCGGCATCACCGCCGGAACCGATCGCGCATCCGCTGGGCGACGGTCTCCGGCACCAGGTCGACGGCGCCCTCCCAGTGCAGGCGCTCCAGGAACGTCGAGTCCGAGCGGTAGTACGGCTTCAGGTTCGAGCGGCAGGCCAGGCGCAGGTTCAGCGGGTAGCCCCCGGTGCCCGGGGGTGCTCCGTAGACCGCGAGGTTGAAGCTCTCGAAGCCCATCTCGGCGTACCCGCCCAGGGCCAGCGCCAGCCCGCGGGCCAGCTCGGCGATGAGATCCCCGGTGAGCTCCGCGGGCGAGCTGACGCCGCTGACAAACGCCCTCATCTCGGCCGGGGCGATCGGGGCGAAGCTGGCCAGCCACTGGATGCGCCCGGTGTCCCCCAGGTAGCGCTCGCCGTTGCGGCGCTCGGCGTCCAGGTAGTCGGCGAACCGCTGAGCGGGTACCTCGGCGAGCAGGCGCTGGAACGTCGTGGGATGGGCGTCGACGATCCCCTGCATGTGGGGATGGAACAGCGAGCTCCCCGAGGGCAGCATGTGGTTGGCGTTGACCGACGCCCACCGCGACTGCGGCTCGGCCGCCATCACCGCCTGGGCGTAGGCCGCCTGCACGGCCAGGTTGTCCGCGATCAGCCGCTCGGTCATCGCGCCGAGCGGCAGGTAGTGCAGCCCGGGTGAGTAGACGGACACCGCGCTGTGCGACGAGTACGCGTGCAGGTTCGCGAACAGGACCGCCTCGCCGCAGACGATCCGCCCGCCGGGGTGAACCCTGGCCGGCAGCAGGGGAGTCAGCCGGTCGATCCGGCCCGGGCAGAACGGGCACTGCGGCCGGGTCTCCCGCGCGAACGCCTCCAGGTCGAAATCGCTCGGGGGCATGAGGCCGCGCTCGGGCAGGATGCGTGAGCTGTGGCCGGTCAGCGGGTCAAAGCGCACCTCGATCGTGCTGCGGACCGGCTCGCCGGTGCCGGGATCGAGCATCTCGGCGGTCAGCACCTCACGCCTCAGCATCATTTCGCCTCGCCGTCGGGAAAGGTCGTCAGGATCCCATAACGGGAACGCCGCCAGCACCCGGGCCGTGACCCGCGAGCTGGTCAGGGGCGGCCGGCCGGCTCAGGCCGCGGCCTGCTGCAGCCAGGCCAGGACCTCCGCGGCGTGCCGGTCCGGCGGGAACACCGGGTAGAAGACGTGCTCGATCCGGCCCCCGTTGAGCACGAGCGTGAGCCGCTTGTAGCGCAGCCGGTCGCCGGCCTCGAAGGTCGGCAGCCCCAGCCGCTCGGCCAGCACCAGGCCGGCGTCGGACAGCAACGGGAACGGCAGCTTCAGCCGGGCCGCCGCCTCGGCCTGGTCCTCCAGGTCCTGGCTCGACAGGCCGTAGACCTCCGCGCCGAGCCCGGTCAGCTCCGGGTAGAGATTGCGGAACCCCAGCGACTCGGGCGTGCAGCCGCGCGCGCCCGGGATCTGATCCCATCCCTCGAGCAGCGGTACCCCCGGCGTCCCGGTCATCGGGTAGACGTACACGATCGCCCGGGGCCGGCCTGCGCCAGGTCGATGGTCCCCCCGCTGGTCGATGCCAGCGGCAGCGACGGCAGGACCAGGCCGGGCAGGTGGTCGGCGGCTCCGTCGTCCTCGGGCACCGGCAGGTCTGCGGGTAGCTGCTCATAGTTCGCTGCGGTCACGGTCACGCCCTCCAGCAGATTCGGTCCTATACACCGGGGTTAACTCTGCTACATGGCCGACAGCGTGAGCTGTCTACATGGCCGACAAAGTCAGCAGCGGCACCTGCTGGTCTCCCGGGGTGAGCGAGCCGTGCATGCCGATCAGCGCGGGCTCGCGGGGTTCGGCCTGGGTGGCCACGATGGCCCACGGGCCGCCGGCGCGGCCACCACGTCACCGATCCGCGGCTCCAGCCACGCCTCCACCGGGCCGAACCAGCCGTCGGCGATCGCCTCCTCCCGCGACGCCACCCACGCCCGGTGCCCCAGCACCTCCCGCCACGCCGCCAGCACGTCACCCGCCGCCCCGGCCTCGGCGTACACGTGCCGGGCCCGCGGCTCACCGCCCAGCAACGCCACCCCGGCGCGCAGCTCGGGCGTGGCGTCGACGTCGATCCGGTCCTGTGGCGGCACGTCGACCATGCCGTGATCGGCGGTCACGTGCAGCACCGTGCCGGGCGGCAGCGCGCCCGCCAGTTGCTCGGCCAGCTTGTCTACGTGGCCCAGGTGGTACCGCCAGGCATCCGACGAGCACCCGAACGCGTGGCCGGTCGCGTCGAGCTCGCCGTGGTAGACGAACACCAGCGCCCGGTCGCGGCGCCGCAGCGCCGCCGCGGCCTGGGCCACCAGCGCGCCGAAGGTGTTGGCGCTCACGTACTCCGCGCCGCGCATCGTGGCCAGGAACAGTCCGGTCTGCCGGAACGCGGAATGGCCCACCCGGAACGCGCCGATCCCCGCCGCCACCGCCCGCTCAAAAATCGTCGACCCCGGCTGCCACGCCACCGGATCCACCCGCGCATCCCAGTGCAAAGCATTCAGCAACCGCCCCTCCCCCGGCACCGCCACCTGATAACCCAGCACCCCATGCAACCCCGGCGGCCGCCCCGTCCCCAGCGACGCCAGGCTCGTCGCCGTCGTCGCCGGAAACCCCGCCGACAACGCCCGCCCCCCCACCGCCAGCTCCGACAAAAACGGCGCCGCCGCCGGATGCTCCCGCAACAACTCCCAGCCCAGCCCGTCCACCACCAGCACGCACACCCGGTCCGCCGCCGGCAACCCCAGCACCCCCGGCTCACCCGACGCCCCCAGCGACGCCAGCACCGACGACCCCAGATCCGCCAGACTCGACTCCCCGTACCGCGGCAACCACGGCAACGACGCCGGCACGTCCGGCATCACCGCCGGCGGTACCTCACCCGTCATCAGGCTCCCATCAGGCGCGGCTGGTGGCCTCGGAGAGTGCCTGGGCGAACGCCAGCACCTGCCGGACCGCATCCTCGCCGTCCGCGGCTTCGCTGACGCGCATGGTCAGGTCGTCGGCGGTCATCGTCCCGGAGTACCCGTGATCCGCCTCGCAGCTGTCATCCCCGCAGTGCGCGGGCTCGAGCTCGATGTGGGACAGCACGTTCCAGCCGATGGTCAGCACCACCTCGCTCGGCATCGTGGTGCCCGGCACGTAGGAGGTCGGGTCCGGGATCACCCTGGTCACCGCGACCGACGAGATCTGGGCGAACCTGACCGCCTCGGTGCTGGTCTCGGCCTGCGGGCGGGAATCGGAGTCGCCGGGCTCGGCCGGGCTCTCATCGGTGTGCGAGTAGACCAGGCGGGTCGGGGTGAGCGCCAGGACGGTCATGTGGCGCCGCACTTCCATGCCGGGGTCGAACAGCGCGTCGTGGGTCACGACGTAGGAAACGACCGGCTCGGTCCCGAGGGCGGAGGACACCGCGTCAAAGACCAGGCCGGGGTAGTAGCCACTTCGCTCGATCGCGGCGCGCATGCCTCCGGCCGCGATTCTGGTATCCCTCATCCCCCCATCCTGCCCTGTCCGGCGCTCGTCGCTCACATCGTGGAGCATAGAGCCCCGTGCAAACCGGGCGCCTCGGTCCGGGCGGGGTGACAGATCCGCCGAACCCTCCCTCGAGCTCCCTTCGCGGCCATAATCGTCATTATACGCTTATTATCGGAAGAATGGCGCGTCAGCCGCGGGCAGCCCGGGCAGATAGCGCAGCAGCACGACGTCGCCGATCAGGCGCGCCTCGGCCAGGTGCATCCGCTTCCCGGTGCCGGCGCGGCCCGCCAGGCGCGGGGCCGCGGGGTCGCCGACGAAGACCGGCGCGACCACGAGGTCCAGCTCGTCGGCGAGCCCCTCGGCCAGGAACTGCCCGAGCACGGTGCCGCCGCCCTCGACCATGAGCCGCCGCACTCCCCGGTCCGCCAGATCGGCCAGGACGGCGCGGATGCTGAGCGGGTCACCAGCGCCGATGACCTCGATGCCCGCCGCGGCGGCTGCATCGCCCAACTCACCCTGGATCCGGTCCTGCTCGGCATCGGGAACGTAGATCAGCCTGGCGCCTTCACCCGCGGTGAAGAACCGGGCCGCGGGGTCCAGGTCGCCGCTGGATGTGATCGTGACCCGGGCCGGGCTCACGGGCAGCCCGTGGGCGACCCGGGCGCTGCGCCGCGCCGAGGAGCGGACCAGCAGCGCCGGGTTGTCACGCCGGATGGTGCCCGCCCCGACCAGGATGGCGTCGCTGGCCGCCCGTACCTCGTCGACCCGGTCGAGGTCTGCGTCGTTGGAAAGGATCAGCCTGGTATCCGTGGCGTCGTCGATGCAGCCGTCGACCGACATCGCGACCGACAGCAGCACGTACGGCCGTTCTGCCACGCGAGCCTCCCCGCTGTCCGGTTGCTCTCCACTCGACCGTACCCAGCGGCCCTACCCTGAGGTGCCATGCGCGGACTTCGGCTGGCCGTGACGCTGCTCACCGCGGTCCCGCTGCCGCGCGGGCGCGGTGGCGGTGCCGCAGCCGGCCGCGCGCCGTCCCGGCGGACCGCCGCCGCCGCCATGGCCTGGGCGCCCGCGGTCGGCCTGCTGCTCGGGGCGGCCGCGGCGGCGGTGCTGGAACTGGCCGCGCGGTGGGCCCACACCGGCCCGCTGCTGGCCGCCGTGCTGGCCGTGGCCGCGCTGGCACTGCTCACCCGGGGGCTGCACCTGGACGGGCTCGCGGACCTGGCCGACGGCCTCGGCAGCCGACGGCCGGCCGGCGAGGCCCTGGCCATCATGAAGCGCTCGGACATCGGGCCGTTCGGCGTCGTCACGCTGGTGCTCACGCTGCTCGTGCAGGTGGCCGCGCTGGCCCAGGCCCAGGGGCTCGGGCGCGGGGCGCCCGCGGTACTGGCCGCCGCGGTGACCGGGCGGCTGGCCCTGCCCTGGGCCTGCCGGCGGGGCGTTCCGGCGGCGCGCGGCACCGGCCTGGGCGCCCTGGTGGCCGGCACCGTGCCTCCCGCGGTTCCGGTCGTCCTCACGGCGGCCACGCTGGCCGCGGCCTACCCGTTGGGAATCATGGTCGTGGTCGGTGTCGCCGCCGGACTGGCCGCCTCGCTCGCGCTGACCGCGCTCGCGGTGCGCCGCCTGGGCGGGATCACCGGCGACGTGCTCGGCGCCCTGGTCGAGGTCGCGACCGCGGTCTGCCTGCTGGTCACCGCGATCGGCTAACCGGCCGGCAGCACCTCGCGCAGGCGCCGGGCGTAGTCCTCCGCCTCGGCCTCGTCGGCGTACCGGGTGCGCGGCCAGAAGAAGCCGCGCAGGCCGTCGCCCTTGGTCCGGGGCACGACGTGCACGTGCAGGTGCGGGACGCTCTGGCTGACGACGTTGTTCTCCCCGACGAAGCTGCCCTGGGCGCCGAACGCGGCCGGCATGGCCGCGCTGACCCGCTGCACCCGGGTGAACAGCGGGCCGACCAGGCCGGCGGGCAGGTCGGCCAGGGTCACGTAGTGCTCGAGCGGCGCGACGAGCACGTGGCCCTTGAACACCGGCCGGATATCGAGGAACGCGATGGCGACGTCATCGGTGAACACCACGTGGGCGGGCACGGTCCCGGCCACGATGTCGCAGAACCGGCAGTCGGTCACGCAGGCACGGTAGTACACGGGGCTGGTTCGGCCGGGCCCGCCCAACCTAGGATGGCTGAGATTCCCGTCATCGTGAGCAGGGAGGATGGATGAAGACAAAGGCCGCGGTTCTGCGCGGAACAGGCCAGGACTTCGAGATCGCCGAGCTGGACCTGGACCCGCCGAAGACGGGCGAGGTCCTGATCCGCTACGTGGCCGCGGGCCTTTGCCACTCCGACGAGCACCTCCGGCACGGTGACATCGTGCCGCGGTTCCCGCTGGTGGGCGGGCACGAGGGCGCCGGGATCATCGAGGAGGTCGGCCCTGGGGTCACCCGGCTGGCCCCGGGCGACCACGTGATCTGCTCGTTCCTGCCGGTCTGCGGGCACTGCCGGTGGTGCTCCACCGGCAAGTCCAACCTCTGCGACATGGGCGCCACGATCCTGGACGGCTGCCTGCCCGACGGCACCTACCGGTTCCACGCGGGCGGCGAGGACTTCGGCGGGATGTGCATGCTCGGCACGTTCTCCGAGCGCGCGGTGATCTCCGAGAACTCGGCCATCAAGGTCGACCCGGACCTGCCGCTCGACAAGGTCGTGCTGATCGGGTGCGGGGTGCCGACCGGCTTCGGCTCCGCGGTGCACGCCGCGGCCACCGAGCCCGGTGACACCATCGCCATCTACGGCATCGGCGGGATCGGCATCAACGCCGTGCAGGGCGCGGCGCTGGCCGGGGCGCGCAACGTGATCGCGATCGACCCGCTGGCCAACAAGCGGGAGATGGCCGAGAAGCTCGGCGCCACGCACAGCGCCGAGACCGCCGAGCAGGCGCAGCAGCTGATCACCGAGCTGACCCGCGGCGTCGGCGCGGACAAGGCGATCGTCACCGTCGGGGTCGTCGACTCCGCGGTGGTCACGAACGCGTTCCACGCGATCCGCAAGGGCGGCACCGTGGTGGTGACCGGCCTGGCCGACCCGACCAAGAACACGATCGAGCTGCCGGGCGCGATCCTCACCCTGTTCGAGAAGCGGATCCAGGGCAGCCTGTTCGGCTCCGGCGACCCGTTCCACGACATCCCGCGCATGGTCGAGCTGTACCAGTCGGGCGACCTCAAGCTCGACGAGCTCATCACCACCACCTACTCGCTCGACCAGGTCAACCAGGGCTACCAGGACCTGCTGGACGGCAAGAACATCCGCGGGGTGATCAGGTACGCCGACTAGCGACACCGCAGCCGTGGGGCCGCCGCCCGTCGTCGGCCTGCGCCGGGAGCGCGAGGTGCTCACGGTCGCGCTGGAGGCCGGCCGGCACGTGGTGATCGAGGGCCCGCCCGGCACGGGCAAGTCCACCCTGCTGCGCGCCATCGCCCGGGACTCCCACCGGGACATGATCTTCGTCGAGGGCAACGCGGAGCTCACGCCCGCCCGGCTGATCGGCCAGCACGACCCGTCGCAGGTGCTCACCGCCGGGTACACGGCGGCCACCTTTGCCGACGGCCCGCTGCTCGAGGCCATGCGACAGGGAGCGCTGCTGTACCTCGAGGAGTTCAACCGGGTACCCGAGGAGACGCTCAACGTCCTGATCACCCTGCTGACCGAGGGCGAGATCGCGGTTCCGCGGCTGGGCACCGTGCGCGCCGACCCGCAGTTCCGGCTGATCGCCGCGATGAACCCGTTCGACGCGATCGGCACGGCCCGGGTCAGCCACGCGATCGCGGACCGGATCTGCCGGATCGTGCTCGGCTACCAGGACGCCGCGGCGGAGCGGGCCATCACCACCGCGGTCACCGGCCTCGACGGCCGGCCCGTCGAGCTGGCGGTGACCATCACCCGGGCGACCCGCGAGCACCGCGACGTCCGGATGGGCTCGTCGGTCCGCGGGTCGATCGACCTGGTGCTCCTGCTGACCGGGCTGCAGCGGCTGCGCGGGGAGGCCGGGCTGGCCCGCGACACGGCCCGGGATGCGACGCACGCCGCCCTGTCCGGCCGGATCCGCATCGCCGACGGCTGCGACCGCACCCCGGAATCCGTGCTCGACGAGATCCTCGACGAGGTGTGGCCGGCCGCGGACGACCCGCCGCAGACCGATCCTGCGGGGCCGGGAAAAGCTGACGGCCAGCTGGCCCACCCGGACCAGCTGGCCATCCCCGGCCAGTCCCGCTCGAGCCTGCGCCGTGACCGCACCCGCAGCGAGCGGCGCAGCATCGGCCGGGCCGAGCTGTCACTGCGGCACCCGTCGTTCGAGGAAATCTCACCGCAGGCCGGCGAGCTCGACGAGGACGCGCTGGCCGGGCTGCTCGCCGCCGACCCGGACGCGGCCGCGGGCCTGCTCGCCGACCTGGCCGTGGCCACCGACCGCGAGCTGCGCGCCGCGGCGCGGCGGCTGGCCGCCCAGGTGTTCATCCGGCTCGGCCAGGCCGGCCGGGCCCGGGCCCGCGGGCTCCGCCGCCTGGAGCCCAGCCGCCGCGGCGAGGGCGACCTGGACCTGGAACGCACCATGGACCGGTGGCCCGGCCGCGGCCCGCTAGGCGGCGAGGACCTGGTGACCCGGGCCTGGGCCGCCCGCAGCCGGGCGGTCTGCCTGCTGGTGGACGCCAGCGGCTCGATGTCCGGGCCGGGCGTGGCGATGGCGGCCGTGGCCGCCGCCGCGGTCGTGCTCGCCGACGACCGGCTGGCGCCCAGCGTGGTCGCGTTCAGCGGGGACGTGCGGGTACTGCAGCCGCAGGGCACCCGGCGGCCGCCCGCCGACCTGGTCGGCGAGCTGGTCAGCCTGCGCGGCCACGGGGTGACCGACCTGGCCCGGGCGCTCCGGGAGGCGGCCGCGCAGCTGGGCCGGGCCGACGGCGACGAGCGGGTCGCGATCCTGCTGTCCGACTGCCTCCGCACGGCGGGCGCCGACCCCGCCGCGGCGCTGGCCGGTATCGACCGGCTGCACGTGCTGTGCCCCGGGCCGGACACCGAGCCGGCCGAGGCGCTGGCCCGGGCGGGCGGCGGGATCAGCCAGCCGGTCGGCCGGCTGGCCGACGTGGCCCCGGCGCTGCGCCGGCTGCTGTCCGCCTGACGGCGGACAGCAGGTCAGCACCGGGGAGGACGACGCCAGGGCGCCGGCGCGCCTACGCTGGGGGCATGTCCGCGGTGTACGCGTGGCTGAGCCGGCACCCGCGGCTGGTGGACGGCGTGCCGGCCGCCCTCCTGTTCCTGCTCGGGCTGGCCTCCGGGGTGGGCTCGGTCACGGCCAGGACGCAGGTGTCCCCGGGCGGCCAGGTCACCGCGGCCCCGCCCGTCTCCGCGTTCGGCGCCCGGCCGGCGTTGCTGCTGTTGCTGCTGATCCTCCTGGGGCTGGCCGTGCCGGTGGTCTTCCGGCGCACGTACCCCGTCCAGGCCTTTGCCGTGGCCGCGGTCGCGGGCGCGCTGCAGGTGGTGTTGATCGCCCGCCCCCTGGGCACCGATCTGGCCATCCTCATCCTGCTGTACACCCTGGCCGCCTACCGGCCGCGGCGGGTGTCGCTGCCGGGCCTCTGCGTCTGCCTGGTGGGCGCGTTCGTGGCCGTCGCGAGGTGGACGCCTAGCCGGACGGGGCTGGTCCAGCAGGTGCTTCTGGCCGGCGTCATCTTCAGCGGGACCGCTCTGGTCGCCTGGGTGCTCGGGGACTCCATGCGGTACCGGCGCGCCTACCTGACGGCCCTGGAGGACCGGGCCGCGCGCCTGGAGCGGGAACGCGACGCGCAGGCGCAGATCGCCGCCGCGGCCGAGCGGGCCAGGATCGCCCGCGAGCTGCACGACGTGATCGCGCACAACGTCAGCGTCATGGTGGTGCAGGCCGACGGGGCCAGCTACGCGCTACGCACCGACCCCGAGCGGGCCGGCCAGGCGCTGGCCGCGATCTCGCACAGCGGGCGCAAGGCATTGGCCGAGATGCGCCGGCTGCTCGGGGTGCTGCGCTCCGGGGACGAGCGCGCCGACCTGGCTCCCGTGCCCGGGCTGGAACAGCTCCGCGAGCTGGTCGACCAGGCGCGGCAGGCGGGCATGTCGGTCTCGCTCAGCCTCGACGGGCCGCCGCGGCCGCTCCCCGAGGGCGCCGAGCTCGCCGCGTACCGGGTGGTGCAGGAGTCGCTGACCAACACGCGCAAGCACGGCGGGCTGGCCGCCGCGGCCGCGGTGTCCCTGCGCTACGAGCCGGACGGGCTGGTCCTGCAGGTGACCGACGACGGGCTGGGCGCGGCCGCGGCCGCCGACGGACCCGGGCACGGGCTGACCGGGATGCGCGAGCGGATCCAGATGTACGGCGGGACGATTCACGCGGGACCGCTGCCCGGCGGGGGCTACCAGGTGACCGCGCGGCTGCCGTCTACGACCCACGACCGCCACGTCCTAGGCGGCGCGGCGTGACCAGGATGCCGGGCGCAGGCGGGGCGGACGGCAACATACGCATCGTCCTGGTCGATGACCAGGAGCTGGTCCGGACCGGCTTTCGGATGGTGCTGGACGCGCAGCCGGACATGACCGTCGTGGGCGAGGCGGCCGACGGGCTGGCGGCCGTGGAATTCGCCCGGGCGCACTCCGCCGACGTCATGGTCATGGACGCGCGGATGCCGCGGATGGACGGCGTGGCGGCGACCCGGCAGATCCGGCAGGCCGGCGACCGGCCGCGGGTGCTGATGCTGACCACGTTCGATCTCGACGAGTACGCGTTCGCCGCGCTCAAGGCCGGAGCCAGCGGGTTCCTGCTCAAGGACGTGCCGCCCGAGGAACTGCTGTTCGCGATCCGCGCGGTGCACTCCGGCGACGCCGTGGTCGCGCCGTCGACCACGCGGCGGCTGCTCGACAGGTTCGCGCCGATGCTGCCCGCCGCCGATCCGCAGGCCGCGGCCGAGCTCGAGGAGCTGACAGAACGTGAACGCCAGGTGCTGATCCTGGTGGCCCAGGGGCTGTCGAACGCCGAGCTCGCCCAGCGGTTGTTCGTCTCCGAGGCCACGGTGAAGACCCACGTGGGCCGGATATTGGCCAAGCTTGGCCTGCGGGATAGGGTCCAGGCGGTGGTCTACGCGTACGAGAACGGGCTTGTCAGGGCAGGTCACCACGAGTGAAGGGACGGCCGGGCCGCATTGCGGTCTAGTTGTCTAGCCCAATGGCTATGTCCGCATCCTGCGAATTGCATACGGCAAATCTCGCCGCGCGGTATTCTCTCGCTCCGGACACCCTCCGGGGGGGAGTGATTACGCAGTGTTAGAAGTGCGGAGCTTTGCCGACGGCCCGCTGATCCCTCTGCTGAGCTACGTCGCCTCGTGCCTGGGCGTGTTCCTCGGCCTGCGCTGCGCCACCCGGGCCCGGGCCTGCCACGGCGCGTCGCGTGGCCGGTGGCTGCTGCTGGGCGCGGTGGCGATCGGCAGCACCGGAATCTGGGCCATGGATTTCCTCGCCCTGCTGGGCTTCTCGGTCTCCGGTGAGACCACCCGCTACAACGTGCTGGTCGCCATCGCGAGCCTGCTGGTCGCGGTGGTCGCTGCGGGCGCCGGCCTGCTGATCATCGGTGTCGACCGGGGCGAGGATGGCGCGCTGCCCGTCGGCAGCCTGATCGTCTTCAGCTTGCTCCTGGGGGCGGGCCTGACGATCGCGCACTACCTGGCCATGGCGGCCATGCGGATGCCCGGCCGGCTCTCCTACGATCTGCTGCTGGTCGTGATCTCGTTCGTCATCGCGGTGGTGGCGGCGGCCGGAGTGCTGCTGGGCGCGACCCGGCTGCGGGGAGCCGGGGCCACCCTGGGCGCCTCGCTGGCCCTGGGGGTGCTGCTCTGCGGGATGCACTACACGGCCATGGCGGCCGTGCGCATGTTCCCGGCCAGCAGCCCCACCGGGCTGGTCGTGGGCGGCTCCGGCGGCGCGACCGCCTCGGGCTTGCTGCTTCCCGTGATCCTCAGCGTCAGCGTCGTGGCGTTCCTGGTCTGCGCGGCCATCGCGCTGTCGCCGACCGAGGACGCGATCCGGTACGACGCGGCCCTGCTCGATCGCATCCGCACGCGCACCGAGACACCGCACGACGTCAGGACCGCTGTGCTGCGGCCCTCGCGCAACACCGGCGGCGTCCCGCTGCCGGGCGGCATCCCGGTCTGGGACGGCACCGCTTCGGGCCGCCCCGTTCCGGGGAACGGCACCCGGTTGGGCAACGGAACGCCCTTCGGCAACGGCACCCGCCTGGGCAACGGCACCCGCCTGGGCCGCGACGCGATCCCGAATCCGGGCCACCCGCTGGACGATGACCCGGCCCCGGGCCGGGACCGCCCGCGCGCCGGGCCGGTCCCCGGCCCGGCCGGCCCGCTGGACGGCGGCCAGGTTCCCGGGCCGGGCGCGCCGCTGGACGACGGGCCGGGGCCGGACCCCGGCCCCGCCGGCAACCAGCCGCCGTGGGCCATCGAGGAACCCCGCCAGCGGCCCGAGCCGCACTGACGAGCCCGCCCGCCCGCTGACACAATGAGCGGCGTGGGCGAGGACACGAGCGCAGGCATGCCCCGGGGCGATGGCTGGCTGCTGCTCGTGTACCGGGTTCCGTCCGAGCCCACCAGGCTGCGCTCCACGGTCTGGCGGCGGCTCAAGAGCCTCGGCGCCATCTACCTGCAGAACTCGGCGGCCGCGCTGCCCGCGAGCGTGACCGCGGAGCGGGCGCTGCGCAAGCTCAGGAGCGAGATCCTGGACATGTCAGGGACCGCGGTGCTGCTGTCCTGCGCGGTACTCGCCGGGGAGCAGGAGATCCGGGCCCAGTTCCAGGCGGCGCGCGACGATGAGTACGAGGAGATCGTGGACAAGTGCCAGGATTTCCTCGCGCAGGTGAAGAAGGAGTACGCCGAGAACCACTTCACCTACGCCGAACTCGAAGAGAACGAGGTCGACCTGGTCAAGCTGAAGAACTGGCTGGCCCGGGTCCGCCAGCGTGACGTCTTCGGCGCGTCCGGGCGGCAGGCGGCGCAGAAGTGGCTGGGCGACTGCGAGCAGTCCCTGGAGGCGTACGCGGCGCGGGTGTACACCGAGGAGGCCGAGAGCCGGTGAGCCTCAGCGGTGCCGGGCGGCCCGCCAGAGGCTGAGCGGCAGCAGCAGCACCAGGGACAGCGGCGGCAGCCACCAGGCCGGGACGCCGGCCCGGCTCAGCGCGTACGTGAGCGCCAGGCTGATCACCACGCCGACCGCGATCAGCCAGTCGTCACCGACCACGAAGTCGTACCAGAATGCGGCGAAAGCCCGCAGCCGCTGCATCACGCCGGCCATGTCAGCTCCCGTCCGTCGCCGCTGAGGCCGGCACCCTGGCCTGCCGCCCTGCGGCCTGACTGCTGCGCATCAGCGCCACCAGGAGGAGCGCGAACGCGGCGATGGCGGGGATGAGCACCAGCAACGCCGCGTCCGATCCCGGCCAGTGCGCCCCGGCGCCCTCGGTGCCCCAGAACACGCCGAACGCGGTGAGCATGATCCCGACCACGAACTTCATGGTGTTCTCCGGAACCCGGGACAACGGCGACCTAACCGCCGCGCCCAGGGCCGCCACGACGAGCACGGCGCAGCCCGCCGCGATCGCGGCCAGCCCGACGTTGTGCTGGTTGCTGCCGAAGGTGAGCACGATGAACACGACCTCGAGCCCCTCGAGCAGCACCCCCTTGAACGACAGCGTGAACCCGTACCAGTCCGGCACCAGCCCGACCCGCCTGCGGCGCTGCGCCGCCGCGGTGGCCAGTTGCTTGGCGAAGATCTTGTCCTCGTCATGCCGGGCCTTATAGCCGCTGGCCCGCAGGATCGCCTTGCGCAGCCACTGCAGGCCGAAGATGAGCAGCAGCGCGCCGACGACCAGCCGCAGCCCGCGCAGCGGCACGTCGGACACGGCCGGGCCCAGCGCCGCCACGATGATCGCGAGGACGGCCAGCGCGGCCGCCAGCCCGCTGGCCGCCGAGCGCCAGTCGCGGGCGGTGCCGGCGGCCAGCACGATCGTGGTGGCCTCGACGGCCTCGACCGCGCAGGCCAGGAACACCGCGAGGAACAGCGCCCCGTTACCCAACCCCAAGACACCTCCTCCGGCGGGTCCGGCCAGGTCAGCAGCCTGGCCATTGTAACGGCTGTCATTTTACATTATTGACCATCGTTACCACGCCTGGACTGGCCCATCAACTACCGGGTGCGCTGAGCGCATGACCCGTGGCGGCCCGGGCGTCACGCCGCCGGGCAGCCACGGGTCAACGGGGCCACGCGGGCGGGCACCGGGCAGGCACTAGGCTCGGACGCGTGACAGCGACGTTGCGTACCAGCCAGGAAACCCCCCGCGACGCCCGCGCCGACGCGATCGTCGTGGGAGTGACCCAGGGGCCCGACGGGCCCCGGCCCGCCCCGGGCGCCGAGGACGTGGACGCGGCGCTCGGCGGGAAGCTCGCCGAGACCCTCGCCGCCCTCGGGGCCACGGGCAAGGCCGACGAAGTGACCAAGATCGCGTCGGCCGAGCGGCTGGCCGCGCCGCTGATCGCGGCCGTCGGCCTGGGCGAGCCGCCGGACGCGAACCCGGGCGGGGCCGCGGCCGGCGGTGCCGTCTTCGACGGCGAGGCCCTGCGCAGCGCGGCGGGCGCGGCGGTCCGCGCGCTGGTCGCCGGCCAGGCACGGCAGATCGCGCTCGCGCTGCCCGCGCGTGACGCCGCCGAGACCGAGGCGGTGGCCCTCGGCGCCCTGCTCGGCGGTTACGTCTTCGGCCGCTACCGGGACGGCGGGAAGCAGACGGACACCGAGCTGATCCTGCTCGGCAGCGGCGACGCCGACGCCGCGGCGCACCGGGCGCGGGTCCTGGCCGACGCCGTCACGCTCGTGCGCGACCTGGTCAACACCGGCCCCTCGGACCTCTTCCCGGCCAGCTTCGCCGCCGAGGCGGAGCGCGTGGCCGGGGCCGCCGGGCTGGACATCGAGGTGCTGGACGAGAAGGCGCTGACCGAGGGCGGCTACGGCGGCATCATCGGCGTGGGTCAGGGCTCGGTGCACCCGCCGCGGCTGGTCCGGGTGGCCTACACCCACCCCGGGGCGGCCAAGACCGTGGTCCTGGCGGGCAAGGGCATCACCTTCGACTCGGGCGGGCTGTCCCTGAAGCCCCCGAAGTCGATGGAGGCGATGAAGTCGGACATGAGCGGCGCCGCGGCCGTGCTCGCCGCCGTGGCCGCCGTCGCGGCGCTGGGCCCTGCCGTGAACGTCGTCGGCTACCTGCCGCTCGCCGAGAACATGCCGAGCGGCACGGCCCAGCGGCCGTCCGACGTGATCGCCATCTACGGGGGCAAGACCGTCGAGGTGCTCAACACCGACGCCGAGGGACGCCTCGTGCTGGCCGACGCCCTGGCCAGGTCCGGGGAAGACTCCCCCGACCTGCTGGTCGACATCGCCACCCTGACCGGAGCCCAGCTGGTCGCGCTCGGCCCCCGGATCATGGGCGTGATGGCCAACGGCGATGACGTGCGCGACGGCATCGTGGACGCCGCGCGCCGGGCGGGCGAGGCGGCCTGGCCGATGCCGCTGCCCGCGGAGCTCCGCGAGGGGCTCGACTCCCCGGTGGCCGACCTGGCGAACGTGACCGGCGACAGGAATGGCGGGATGCTGGTCGGTGGTTTGTTCTTGCGGGAATTCGTCCCGAACGGGGTGCGCTGGGCTCACATGGACATCGCCGGACCCGCGTTCCATGAAGGCGAGCCTTACGGGTATACCCCCAAGGGCGGAACGGGCGCGGCCGTGCGCAGCCTGGTCCAGATCGCGCTGGACGTCGCGGACGGGCGCCTGTAGGCAGACGGACTTTTCGGGAAAGGGTGCTCATCGTGGCGGACGTTGGCTACGACATAGTTATTCTCGGCGGCGGCAGCGGCGGCTACGCCTGTGCGCTGCGGGCGGCCGAGCTGGGGAAGCGGGTCGCTCTGGTCGAGAAGAGCAAGGTGGGCGGTACCTGCCTGCACCGGGGTTGCATTCCGACCAAGGCGCTGCTGCACGCCGCCGAGCTCGCCGACCAGGCGCGGGAAGGCGCCAGCTTCGGGGTACGGACCACGCTCGACGGCATCGACATGGCCGGGGTCAACTCCTATAAGGAGAAGGTGGTCACCCGGCTCTGGAAGGGCCTGACCGGCCTGATCGGCAGCCGGCACATCGACGTCATCGAGGGCGAGGGGCGCCTGGTCTCGCCCACGGCGGTGCAGGTCGGCGACACGCTGATCGAGGCCGCGCACGTCGTCCTGGCCAGCGGTTCCGAGCCGCGCAGCCTGCCCGGCCTGGAGATCGACGGCCAGCGGGTGATCACCAGCGACCAGGCCCTGGAGCTCGACCGGGTGCCGGCCTCGGTGGTCATCCTCGGCGGCGGCGTGATCGGCGTGGAATTCGCGAGCGTGTGGCGCTCGTTCGGCGCCGAGGTCACGATTGTGGAGATGCTGCCCCACCTGCTGCCGATGGAAGACGAGTCGAGTTCCAAGCTGCTGGAGCGCGCGTTCCGGCGGCGCGGCATCGGCTACAAGCTCGGCGCCAGGTTCGAGGCCGTCAAGGGCACGGACTCCGGCGTCACCGTCACCCTGGAGGGCGGCACCACGCTCGACGCCGAGCTGCTGCTCGTCGCGGTCGGCCGGGGCCCGGTCTCGGCCGGCCTGGGCTACGAGGACGCGGGGGTGAGCATGCAGCGCGGCTACGTCACCGTGGACGAGTACTGCCGGACGAGCGTTCCGACGATCTCGGCGGTCGGTGACCTCACGCCGGGCCCGCAGCTCGCGCACGTCGGGTTCGCCGAGGGCATCCTGGTCGCCGAGCGGCTCGGCGGGCTGACGGTCACGCCCATCGACTACGACGGCGTGCCGCGGGTGACCTACAGCCACCCCGAGGTCGCGTCGGTCGGCATCACGTCCGCGACAGCGGCCGAGCGCGGCATCAAGACCGTTGAGGTCACCTATGACGCGGCCGGCAACGGCAAGAGCCAGATCCTGCAGACCCAGGGCGCGGCCAAGGTCATCGCGGCCGAGGGCGGCGGCCCGGTCCTCGGCATCCACATGGTGGGCGACCGCGTGGGCGAGCTGATCGCCGAAGGCCAGCTGATCTACAACTGGGAGGCCCTGCCGTCGGAGGTCGCCCAGCTCATCCACCCGCACCCGACCCAGTCCGAGATGCTCGGCGAGGCCGCGCTGGCGCTCGCGGGCAAGCCCCTCCACTTCCACTCATAAGGAGCCACGGAAGCCATGTCGGTCTCGGTATCCATGCCCCAGCTCGGCGAGAGCGTCACCGAGGGCACTGTCACGCGCTGGCTGAAGCGGGAAGGCGAGCGAGTCGAGGCCGACGAGCCGCTGCTTGAGGTGTCCACCGACAAGGTCGACACCGAGATTCCCTCGCCGGTGTCCGGCGTCCTGCGCGGCATCACCGTCGCGGAGGACGAGACGGTCGCGGTCGGCGCGGAGCTCGCGATCATCGATGAGGAGGGATCCGCGGACGCGGCGGCACCCGCCGCGGAGCCCACGGCAGGCCCGGCGGACGCCGCCGAGGGCGCGGCCGCGCCGGCCGACGTGGCGGCGGACGACGCCGAGGCCAGCCCGACCACTGCGGCGACCGACGGCTCACAGGGCTACGACTCGTCGCCTTACCAGGAGCCGTACCAGGCACCAGCGCCGCCCGCCGCGCCGCCGCGCCCCGAAGTCCCGGCGGCCGCGGCGTACCAGCCGGCGGCCGCACCACCTCCGGAAGCACAGGAGCCGCCCGCGTACCGGCCGCCGGCTCCCCCGGCCCCCGCCCCGCCCGCGCCGGCCAGCGGCCCGCCGCCTGCTGACGCAGCGCCCGCGGAGGCACCGCCGGCCGAGGCCCCGGCCGCCGAGTCACCGCTTGTCGACGGCGCCGGCCCGCGGCTGACGTCCGGCGGAGAGGGCCCGTACGTGACGCCGCTGGTCCGCAAGCTCGCCGCCGAGCACCGGATCGACCTGGGCACGGTCGCAGGTACCGGGGTGGGAGGCCGGATCCGCAAGCAGGACGTGCTGGACGCCGCCCGGGTGGTGCGGGACGCCGGGGGGGCTGCCGCCGGAGATGCCGCCCAGGCCCCCCCGGCCGCCGCAGCTCCGGCCGCACCCGGCCCGCCGGCTGCGGCACCGCCTGCCGCGGCACCCGCGCCGCCTCCCGCCGCACCGGCCGCGCCCCCGGCGGCCGCGCCCCCCGCCGTCGCACCGCCTGTCGCCCCGCCCGCGGCGGCCCCGCGGCCCGCCGTCGTGCCGTCCAGCCTGCGCGGCCGGACCGAGAAGCTGTCGCGGTCCCGCCAGGTGATCGCGCAGCGCATGGTCGAGTCGCTGCAGACCTCGGCCCAGCTCACCACCGTGGTGGAGGCGGACGTCACCGCCATCGCCCGGCTGCGGGACCGCGCGAAGGCCGCGTTCGAGGCCAGGGAGGGAGTCAAGCTGTCCTTCCTGCCGTTCTTCGCGTTGGCCACGGTCGAGGCCCTCAAGGTGCACCCCAAGCTCAACGCGATCATCGACACGACCAACAACCAGGTGACCTATCACGACGCGGAGCATCTCGGCATCGCGGTGGACACCGAGCGCGGCCTGATCGTCCCGGTCATCCGCAACGCGGGTGATCTCAACATCGCCGGGCTGGCCAGGAAGATCGCCGACCTCGCGGAGCGTACCCGCGCCGGGCAGGTCAGCCCGGACGAGGTGTCGGGCGGCACCTTCACGCTGACCAACACCGGCAGCCGCGGGGCGCTGTTCGATACGCCGATCATCAACCAGCCGCAGGTGGGCATCCTCGGCACCGGCACCGTGGTCAAGCGGGCCGTGGTCGTGGAGGACCCGACGCTCGGCGAGGTCATCGCGGTGCGGTCCATGGTCTACCTGGCCCTCACCTACGACCACCGGCTGGTCGACGGGGCAGACGCCGCCCGGTTCCTGCTCACGGTGAAATCCCGGCTCGAAGAGGGGGCGTTCGAGACCGAACTCGGGCTGTAGCGGGGGTGTTATGCGGGTCGCGATCACTGGGTCGACCGGGCTGATCGGCAGCGCGCTCGCGGACGCGCTGCGGCGCGACGGGCAGGGCGTGATCCGGCTGGTCCGGCGCCCGCCGCGGCAGCCCGGGGAGGTCCGCTGGAACCCGGCGGCCCCCGACGGCGGGGTCGATCCGGCCGCGTTCGACGGGGTCGACGCCGTCGTCCACCTGTCCGGGGCGCCCGTCGCGGGCGGCCTGTGGACGCAGGCCCGCAAGCGGGAGCTGCGCGCCAGCCGGATCGACAGCACCCGGGCCCTGGTCGCCGCGCTGGCGAGGACGCCGAGCCCGCCCTCGGTGCTGCTGTCCGGATCGGCCGTCGGCTGGTACGGGGACACCGGGCCGCGCGAGGTCGATGAGTACGCGCCGGCCGGCACCGGATTCCTGGCCGACCTGGTCACCGACTGGGAAGCCGCTGCTCAGCGGGCCCGGCAGGCCGGCCTGCGCGTGGTGAACCTGCGTTCCGGGATCGTGCTGTCGCGCCGGGGCGGGATGCTGGGCCCGCTGCTGCCGCTGTTCCGGCTCGGGCTCGGGGCCCAGATCGGGTCCGGCACCCAGTTCATCAGCTGGATCTCGGTGACCGACCATGTGGCCGCGGTGCGGTACCTGATCGATCAGGCCGCCATCGACGGCCCGGTCAACCTCACCGCCCCGGCGCCGGTGACCAACGCCCAGTTCACCGCCGAGCTGGCCAGGACGCTGCACCGCCCGGCGCGGCTGCGGATCCCCGCGCCGGTGCTGCGGGCCGGGCTCGGCGAGGCCTCGGGCGAACTGCTCGGCAGCCAGCGGGTGCTGCCGCGCCGGCTGCTCGCGGCCGGCTTCGCGTTCCGGTATCCGGAACTCGCGGGCGCGCTGGCGGCGGAGCTAGCGTAGCGCGCTCGACCCCTGCTCGCCGCGGGCCTCGCCGACCAGGCCGTCCCGAGGGGGCGGGACGGGCGGCGCCGCGGGCGGCGGGGCCAGGTCGCGGCGCAGGCCGCCTTCGTCCGGCTCGAACAGCGGGATCTTCCACAGCGACGGCACCGGCCCGACCAGCCCCTCGCGGCTCCTGATCCGCGCGATGGTCAGCCGGAGCAGGCGCCGGGCCCCGAGGATCGCGATGACGGCGAGCGGGATCTCGATCAGCAGCGCCGAGAGCAGGCTGACCAGGAAGCCGTTCGTGCGCACGTTCAGCGTGACATCGAACCACGCGTCGCAGAGCAGCAGCGTGGCCAGGACGGTCAGGCACATGATCAGCACTTGCCGGCCGCGCCAGGCGGCCCAGGCGGCGGCGGCGAAGGCGGTGAGCTCGGCCAGGTCAAACCCGACCCAGGCGCCGCGCCAGCCGCCGGCGCGGTAATACCGGGGCAGTGTCACCGCGAGCACGCCGATCCACACGGCGAGGACCACGCAGCAGACGATGGTCCCCGCCAGGAACCACTTGCGCCGCCGGGTGCTGCCGGGGCTCGACAGCCGCGGCATGTCGATGAGGGCCAGCATCTGCATCAGCCTGGCCCGCTCCCGCGGGCTCATCCGCCTCAGCTCGGCCTCGTCGAACACCTAGCTGCCTCCGTCCTTCCGTGCCCGTCTGCCTGGAACCGATACAGATCCGCGCTTCTTCCCCATGCATGCCCACGGGCCGGGCCCGCGATGCCTGCCGAGTGTCACGGTTCCGTCAATTAACCTGGTGTGTGTGGACCGTGAGCTAATTTTCGCCCGGGCCGGATTCGGCGCTGGCGCGGTGCCGTACCCGCAAGCGTGGGACCTGCAGCGGGCGCTGCACGAACGGCGGTCGGCCGGCGAGATCCCCGACTGCTGCCTGCTGCTCGAGCATCCCCCGGTCTACACCGCCGGCAAGCGGACCGGCGCGCTCGACCGGCCGGTCGGCGACCCGGGCGCCCCGGTCATCGACGTCGACCGGGGCGGCAAGATCACCTGGCACGGGCCGGGCCAGCTCGTCGGGTACCCGATCATCAGGCTCGGGGACCCGATCGACGTGATCGCCTACGTGCGGTCCCTCGAGGAGGCGCTGATCCGCACCTGCGCCGAGTTCGGCGTGACGACGACCCGGGTCGAGGGGCGCAGCGGGGTCTGGCTGCGCGGCACGGACAGCAGTCCGGACCGGAAGGTCGGCGCGATCGGCATCCGGGTGTCCCGGGGCGTGACCATGCACGGCTTCGCCCTGAACTGCGATTGCGACCTGTCCTGGTACGACCGGATCGTGCCCTGCGGTATCCGCGATGCCACGGTCACCACGCTGTCGGCGGAGTCGGGGCGGCCGGTCACCGTGCAGGCCGCGGTCGGGGTGGCCGAGCGTCACCTGGCCGACGTGCTCGGCGCCCGGCGGTGGCGGAGCATCGAGGGAACCGCGGAGCTGTGCGCCCCGGGGACACCCCAGACCCCGACGGCTGGTCAGGCCGCCCACGTCGGCTGATAGACCGGCACGCCCGAGGCGCGCCCGGCCAGGGCGGCGGTCACCCGCCGCACCCCGTAGGGCGCCAGGTAGCTGGCCGCCTGGCCCGGGTCGGTGAACCGGAACTCGTCGAGTTCCTCGCGCTGCAGCACGATGCCGGCGCCGTCGCCGAGCGTCCCGCCGTCGAAGACGAAGTGCATGATCGGCCGCGTCTGCCGGCCGTACGGCTGTGACCAGTCCACGGCCAGCAACGCGCCGACCGGGAGGCGGAGGCCCAGCTCCTCGGCGACCTCCCTGGCGCAGCCCGCGTGCGGCGGCTCGCCGTGCTCGCAGATGCCGCCGGGCAGCGTCCAGTGATCCCGGTAGTTGGGCTTGACCAGCAGGATCCGCCCGGCCGGATCGGTGATCAGCGCCCCGGCCGCCACCACCACGCCGGGCAGCTGCGCGAACCACGTGTCGTGGTCGATGAAGTTGCTGGTGGTCATCAGGCCTGCCCTGATCGGGCCGCCTGGGCGAGGTAGCCACCGAGGTCGCCGACGGGCACCGTGTCCTGCTCACCGCTGTCCATGTCGCGCACGGTGACCGTGCCCGCCTCGTCCTCGGCGCTGCCGTAGATCAGGCACCAGCGCGCTCCCTGGTCGCTGGCCCACCTGAGCTGCCTGCCGAGCTTGCCGGACGAGCCGAGGTACACGCTGGCCCGCAGGCCCGCGGCGCGGGCGGTCGCGGCCAGGCCGAAGGACCGCCCGGCGAGCTCCTCCGCCAGGACCGTGACCGCCACGTCCAGCCGGCTGGGCCGGTCGTCTCCGCCGCCGGGCAGCAGCGACAGGATCCGCTCGACGCCGAGCGAGGTCCCCGTGGCAGGCACGTCCGGGCCGCCGAGCTGCTCGATCAGGTGGTCGTAACGGCCTCCCCCGCCCATCGAGCCCGCCACCCCGGGCGCGGTCAGCTCCCAGATCGGCCCGGTGTAGTAGCTCAGGCCGCGCACCAGGCGCGGGGTGAACGCGATCCGCCCGGGCGGCAGCTGCGGGGCGACCAGGGACAGCACCCGGTCCACCTCCTCGAGCCCGGCGCTGCCCACGTCGCTCTTCTTCAGCGCGTCCCTGATCCGGTCGGCCGCGTCGGGCGCGGTCATCGTGTCCACGATCTCGGCGGCCCGGGCCGGGTCGAGCCCGCGCTGCACGAGTTCCGCCGTGACCGCCTCGGGCCGGAGCTTGTCCAGCTTGTCCAGGGTGATCAGCACGCCGGGGCCGAGAGCGGCGGGCACGCCGAACGCGTCGAGCAGCCCGGCCAGCACCCGGCGCGAGTTCAGCTCCACGCGGAAATCGGCGATGCCGAGCTCGGCCACCGCGTCGTGGTGGGCGCAGAGCACCTCCGCGTCCGCCAGCGGCGAGGCCGAGCCGAGCGTGTCCAGGTCGCACTGCACGAACTCGCGGTAGCGGTCCTTGCCCGGCCGCTCCGCCCGCCACACGGGGCCCAGCGCGTAGCGCTTGTACGGCGACGGCAGCCGGCTGCCGTACGCCGCGGCCACCCGGGCCAGGGGCACGGTGTGGTCGTAGCGCAGCGCCAGGTCCGCCTCGCCCGATGCCTCATGCTCGCCGCGGCGCAGGATCTTGAAGACCAGCTTGTCGCCCTCGTCGCCGTACTTGCCGAGCAGCACGTCCAGCCGCTCGAACGCCGGCGTCTGCAGCGGCTCGAATCCGTAGCGGGTGAACACCGAGCGGATCACGTCGAACGCGCGCTCCCGCCTCTCGACGTCGGCGGCGAGAAGGTCACGCGTCCCCGATGGTGGGTCAAACTGCGTTGCCATGTGTCCCATGCTTCCATGGCCGGGCATACGCTGGAGTCGTGGTACTCGCACCTGAGGGACGCCGGATGCTGCGGCTCGAGGCGCGCAACAGCCAGACGCCGATCGAGCGCAAGCCGCCGTGGATCAAGACGAGGCTGCGCACCGGCCCCGGGTACACGGCCCTGAAGCAGCTGGTACAGCGCGAGGGCCTGCACACCGTGTGCGAGCAAGCCGGCTGCCCCAACATTTTCGAGTGCTGGGAGGACCGCGAGGCGACGTTCCTGATCGGCGGCGATCAGTGCACCAGGCGCTGCGACTTCTGCCAGATTGCCACCGGCAAGCCCGAGCCGCTCGACACCGACGAGCCGCGCCGGGTCGCCGAGTCGGTGGCGGCGATGGGGCTGCGCTACGCGACCGTCACCGGAGTGGCCCGGGATGACCTGCCCGACGGCGGCGCCTGGCTGTACGGGCAGACCTGCCGCGAGATCCACGCCGCGGTACCCGGTTGCGGCGTGGAACTGCTGATCCCCGACTTCAACGCGGATCCCGGGCGGCTCGCAGTGGTATTCGCCGCGCGCCCCGAGGTGCTCGCGCACAACATCGAGACCGTGCCGCGCATCTTCCGGCGGATCAGGCCGGGTTTCCGCTACGACCGGTCCCTCGAGGTGCTCAGCCGCGCCCGCGAGGCCGGCCTGATCACCAAGTCGAACCTGATTCTCGGGATGGGCGAGGAGCGTGACGAGGTCAGCGCGGCCCTGGCCGACCTGCGCGCCGCAGGCTGCGACCTGCTCACGATCACCCAGTACCTGCGGCCGTCCGTGCGGCATCACCCGGTCGACCGGTGGGTGCCGCCCGAGGAGTTCGGCGAGCTCGGCGAGGAAGCCCTCGATCTTGGCTTCGCCGGGGTGATGTCGGGACCCCTGGTCCGCTCCTCCTACCGCGCGGGCCGGCTGTACCGGCAGGCGATATCCTCGCGAGCATGGTGAACAAGCCGCCGGGCGCGGCATCGAAGAAAGCCGCGGCCGACCCTGCGCCGGGCCGCCTCAAGCAGATCGGCATGGTCGCGGGGCTGATCCGCAAGACCAATCCGAAGGCGCTGCCCATCGTCGCGCTCACCGGCCTCGGCGTGCTCGCGATCGTGGTGATCATTTCCATTGTCACCGGCATCTACTTCCTGATCCCGCTGGGCGTGCTGCTCGGGCTGACGGCGGCGATGTTCCTGTTCGGCCGGTTCGCCCAGTCCGCGCAGTACGCGACCATCGCCGGGCAGCCGGGCGCCGCCGCGGCGATCCTGCAGAGCCTGCGCGGCGGCTGGAACGTGACGCCGGCGATCACCGCCAACAAGAACATGGACGTGGTGCACCGGGCCGTCGGCAAGCCCGGCGTGGTCCTGGTCGGCGAGGGCTCGCCGAACCGGCTGCCGGCCCTGCTCGCGGCCGAGAAGAAGCGCGTCTCGCGGGTTGCCTACGACGTGCCGATCTACGACATCCAGGTCGGCGACGAGGAGGGGCAGATACCGATCCGGCGGCTGCAGCGCTACATGATGAAGCTCCCCCGCAACCTCAAGGGCCCGGCGGTCGCCGACCTGAACTTCCGGCTGCAGGCCCTGCCGCAGGCGCTTCAGATGCCCAAGGGCCCGGTGCCCAGGCAAGGCCGGATGCCGAAGGCGCCGCGCCCCCGGTACCGCTGACCCTGCTGAGGCCTAGCTAGATCCTGATAACGACGGTGTTGGCCGCCTTGTCGTGCAGTCCCCGCTGGTCGGCATCGAACGCCAGCGCCGGGATCACGGCCAGGAACAGCAGCGTCCGGACCGCGGACCAACCGAAGCCGACCGGCTTGCCGTCGAGCCGCACCACCCGCAGGCCCAGCAGCCGCTTGCCCACCGTGAAGCCGGTCGTCGCGGTCAGCAGGTAGACCTCCACGGCGAACACGACGATGGTCAGGTACTGGTTGTGGAACAGGGCCAAGGCGATGACCTCGCAGATCAGCCAGTCGATCACCAGCGCGCCGAGCCGCCGGCCCACCCCGGCCACCGACCCGGCCCCGGTCTCGGGCAGCCCGAGCCGTTGACCGGGATAATCGTTCCCTGACCCGGCCGACGTCGTGCCGGACAGCCACGATCCGGTCCACCGTCGCTCCGCCACAGACCCACGGTACCGCCCGCCTTCGAGCGACCTTGGCCCGGCTGGCGCCGCGCCCCGTAACATGGGCGAAACACCGGGGATACGGGTCGGAAATCGCGACCGCCTAGCGTTCCAGCAGCGCCCGGACCTGGGCGCCAGCCTGCAAGTGGCGCAAGTGGCGCAAAGGAGAGTCATGTTCACCAGCGGCGATGAGGTCCTGCGGTTCATTGAGACCGAGGGGGTGCAGTTCGTCGACGTCAGGTTCTGCGACCTACCCGGGACCGTGCAGCATTTCACGGTGCCCGCGGAGTCCTTCGACGACAAGGTCTTCACCGACGGCCTGATGTTCGACGGCTCGTCGATCCGCGGCTTCCAGCAGATCCACGAGTCGGACATGCTGCTGCTGCCGGACGCGTCGACCGCGGTCATCGACCCGTTCCGCACCCGCAAGACGCTGAACCTCACGTTCTTCGTGCACGACCCGCTGACCAGCGAGCCGTACAGCCGTGACCCGCGCAACATCGCCCGCAAGGCCGAGGATTACCTGCGCGGCAGCGGCATCGGGGACACCGCCTACTTCGGCCCGGAGGCGGAGTTCTACATCTTCGACTCCGCCCGGTTCGAGACCACCCCGAACGCGGGCTACTACTACATCGACTCGGTCGAGGGCGCCTGGAACTCCGGGCGCGACGAGCCGACCGGCAACCTGGCCTACAAGCCGCGCTACAAGGGCGGCTACTTCCCGGTGCCGCCGACCGACCACTACACCGACCTGCGTTCGGACATGGTGCGCGCGCTGATCGAGTGCGGCGTCCCGGTGGAGATGCAGCACCACGAGGTCGGCACCGCGGGCCAGGCGGAGATCGACATCAGGTTCGACAGCCTGCTGCACATGGCCGACAAGATGATGCTCTACAAGTACGTGGTGAAGAACGTGGCGCGGGCGGCCGGTAAGACCGTGACGTTCATGCCCAAACCGCTGTTCGGCGACAACGGCTCCGGGATGCACTGCCACCAGAGCCTGTGGAAGGACGGCGCGCCGCTGTTCTACGACGAGGTCGGCTACGCGGGCCTGTCCGACCTGGGCCGCTATTACGTCGGCGGGCTGCTCAAGCACGCGCCGTCGCTGCTGGCGTTCACCAACCCGACGGTGAACTCCTACCACCGGCTGGTCCCGGGCTTCGAGGCCCCGGTCAACCTGGTCTACTCGCAGCGCAACCGGTCGGCGTGCGTGCGGATCCCGATCACCGGCCCGAGCCCGAAGGCCAAGCGGCTGGAGTTCCGGGTCCCGGACCCGTCCTGCAACCCCTACCTGGCGTTCTCGGCCATGCTGCTGGCCGGGCTGGACGGGATCAAGAACAAGATCGAGCCGCCCGAGCCGGTGGACAAGGACCTCTACGAGCTGCCCCCCGACGAGGCGAGGTCCATACCGCAGGTGCCCGGCTCCCTGGAGGTCGTGCTCAACAACCTGGAGGCCGACCACGACTTCCTGCTCGAGGGCGGCGTGTTCACCTCGGACCTGATCGAGACCTGGCTGGACTATAAGCGCTCCGACGAGATCGACCCGATCCGGCTGCGCCCGCACCCGCACGAGTTCGAGCTGT
>CAWCGJ010000026.1:0-109450 GCA_963795055.1 uncultured Actinomycetota bacterium | reverse complement strand
GGTCTGCCGTTTCCCTCGGCGGGCCGGCATCCCGCGCGGGTTAGCTTACGGGGAGCAGAACGTGACCTCGGGGTAGCGTGGTGAGGGCTGGTCCAGCAAGGTTTGCGGCCTGCCGCGCAGGTGCTGGTCGAAGAAGGCCCGGACGTAGGCGCGGGTGATGTCCAGGGACCGGGCTCCGGAGAGGCCGGCGCCGGTGTCGATGCCGGCCTGATCGGCCAGCAGCGCCAGGTCGGTGAAGGAGGCGTGCACTGCGCCGGCCACCACGAGCCACCGCTTCCAGCCGGTCAGCAGTTCCCAGTCCCGCTCCCAGGTGATCACGGCGCCTCTCCGGAGTTTCCAGTCCCGAGTCCCGGGTGTCGCGGCGCCTCCGCTGCCCGGGGTGTAGTTGGATTGCTTGCCCAGGAACAGGAATGGCCGTGCCAGGCCCTCGTCCGGGATCGGGGCGGCCGTGGAGCCGTCCATGTCGATGCCCGCGCGGATGCGCGAGTCGGCCAGCATGGCGGCGATGGCGGCGGCGCCGCCGGCGGAGTGCCCGGCCATCGCCATCCGGGACGGGTCGATCAGCCCGGCGCCCGGCCCGGCCGGGTGCGCACCGGTCAGCTCGTCGAGCACGAAGCAGACATCCGCGGCCCGGCCTGCCGCTACCTTCTCCTTCCCGTCCCGCCGGGGGGCCTCACGGGCGAGGCAGGTGGTGACCCGCCCGTCGGGGAAGGCCGTGGCGTGACTCTCGTACGTGTGGTCAATCCCGGCCACCACGTAGCCGTGGCTGGCCAGGTCCTCGGCTAGGGCGGTGAGCGTGCTGCGGGAGTTGGTGAAGCCGGGCGAGAGCACGACGAGGGGGAGGCTGTGCTGGCCCCCGGCCGGCCTGGCGTCGCTGACCGCGTTGGTCTCAACCCTGCTCAGCGTGTCCGGCGCGATGCCGGTGATGCCCCTGCTGGTGAGCTGGAGCTCGGACTCGGCTGGCGTCATGTACCGGGCTCGCCGTCCGTCCGACGGCACCGCCGGATACCACAGGGAAACCATCAGCTCCCGTGCGTTCACCCCGGCCCAGGGATCGGGACGGGAGGTGTCCGTCAGCCACAGGGACGTGGTACCGGCCGGGTACGGACCGGTCGGCTCGGGCAGGTACGGCGTGGGACCGCGCCCGGCCGGCACGTCACCGGCGGCTGCGGAAGTTCCCATGCCGCCCATGGTCACCGCCCGCCCTCACGCTCATGAGACCAAGACACACCGATCATCCCGGCAGGTCGCCTCAGGTCAGGCCCGGGGCGCGTACTCGATCGAATCGAACGGCCAGTCGCGTTCCAGCCATGCGCGGACCGTGTGGTAAAGGACTGGGTCGAGTTCCGCGCTGTCGGCGCGCACCCAGGAACTGACGGCGGCATGCTGGTCACCCGCGTCAGCGTCGCCTAGGCTTTGGCCGCGCGGAGGGTAGATGTACACGCAGCCGATGACGTCGCCGGTGCTGGTGCTGAGCACGGTGTAGGTGAACCCGCGGCGCCCGGCGAAGTCTTGCGCGTGGCGTTCGAGGTCGCGCCGGTTTTCGGCCAGGCTCATCGGGTGCGGCCAGCTTGTCCCGGCGAATCCCGGGGTCGCCTGGATGTGGGCGATGCTGGCCGTCCACGCGGCGTAGTCCGCGGCGTTGTGCTGCGCCCCGAGCGGTTCCAGCCGGAATTCCCCCGCCGTGAGCCCGTCAGGTACCGCGAAATCCACTGGAACGAAGGACCGGTCACTCATCAGCCGATGTTAGCCGTAGGGCCATCGCACCCACCTCACCCGGCCGCAGCTTTTGACTGTGCCTGGGCGCTTAGCCGGTGGGCTGGGTGGTTGCGTGGCGGGTGATTCGTTCGGCCCGAAGAGCGGAGCGGCGGACCTTGCCGGCGTCATCGCGCAGCGGCGTAGTGGCGCGTTCGATCGCGCGAGGCAGTTTGTCCGGGGCGAGCCGCAGCCGGAGGTGAGCCATCAGGTCCTCATCGGATACCGGTTGGGATAGCTCGATGATCGCGTAGGGAATGTTGCCCAGGTCCTCATCGGGCAGGCCGATGACGCAGCAGGACCGCACGGCGGGGTGCTCGTCGAGGGCGGCCTCGATCTCGGCCGGATAGACGTTGGCTCCTCCGACCAGGATCATGTCCGCGAGGCGGTCGGTGATATAGACATACCCGTCGGCGTCGACGTGGCCGATGTCGCCCAGCGACTCCCACCCGCCGGGAGCGCTGCGCGCGGTCGCCCCGATGTACTGGTACGGGGAGGGGGCGCTCGGGCCCCGGCGCATCCAGATCTCCCCCTCCTGGCCCGCAGGAACGGGCCGGCCTTCGAAGTCGCGGATCTGCATCTCGCCGACGACCGGATGAGGGGTGAGACGGCCCGGTTCGCCGCCGACAGGGCCAGTGCACTCGACGCCTCCCTGGTGGTAAAGGCGATGGTGACTCTCGTGACATTGGCCCGGGCTATAAGACAGGTCACCGCCTGCTGGCTGGCATCCCGGCAGCGGGGATGGGCTGAAGGATCCGGCGTGTTCCTTAACGATGGGCCAGCGCAGGAGTGCCGGCCCTCGGCGAGATCGCCGAGAAGGGATGGCCTGAGGGGCGATGACCGAGCGCATAGTCGTCATCGGGGGGGACGCGGCCGGGATGAGCGCGGCCTCGCAGGCCAAGAGGATCGCGGGCGAAGCGGTTGAGATCATCGCGTTCGAGCGCGGAGGGCACAGTTCCTACTCCGCCTGCGGCATCCCGTACTGGGTGGCCGGTGACATCAACGACTGGGAGCGCCTGATCGCGCGCTCGCCCGAGGCGCACCGGCACAACGGCATCGACCTGCGCATGGGAACCGAGGTAGAGGAGATCGACCTCGGGGCCCGGCAGGTGACAGCTCGCGACCTTGCCGCCGGACGGTCGTACCGCGAAGCATTCGACTCGCTGGTCATCGCGACCGGCGCGGTGCCGGTGCGACCACCACTGCCCGGCGTGGACGCCTCCGGTGTGTTCGGGATCCAGACCCTCGACGACGGCGCCGCGCTCCTGGCCGACCTCGATCGCGCCCAGCCCCGCCGGGCCGTCGTGGTCGGCGGGGGCTACATCGGCGTGGAGATGGCCGAGGCACTCGTGCGACGCGGCCTCGCGGTCACCGTCGTCGACCAGTCCGCGCAGCCCATGACCACGCTCGACCCGGACATGGGCGCGGCGGTGCACCGGGCTATGAAGGGCATAGGCATCGATGTGCACACCGACACCACTGTCGTTGGATTCGAGGCCGACCGCGACCACAGAATCCGCTCGGTGCTGACCGCCCACGGCTCCATCCCCGCCGACGTGGTCGTCCTCGGTCTCGGGGTACGGCCGAACACCGCGCTCGCCCGCCAGACCGGCCTGCCGCTGGGCGATCACGGCGGCCTGCGCACCAACCTGCAGATGCGGGTCCTCGGCCACGACCGCATCTGGGCGGGTGGCGACTGCGTGGAGGTCCTGAACCTGGTCTCCGGCCAATACCAGCACGTGCCGCTCGGCACGCATGCCAACAAGCAAGGCCGGGTCATCGGGCATAATCTGGCCGGCTCCTACGCCACTTTTCCCGGTGTGGTCGGCACCGCGATCAGCAAGGTATGTCATCTGGAGATCGCCCGGACCGGTCTGCGCGAGCGCGACGCCGAACGCGCCGGGTTCGCCTACGTGACCGTCACCGTGCAATCCGGCACCAAGGCCGGCTACTTCCCCGGTACTCAGGACATGACCATCAAGATGACCGCCGAGCGCCGCAGCGGGCGCCTGCTGGGAGTGCAGATCGTCGGCTACGAAGGATCGGCCAAGCGGATCGACACGGCGGCGACGGCGCTGTGGAACCGCATGACGGTAGAAGACATGACGTCCCTGGACCTCGGGTACGCTCCGCCGTTCTCACCGGTGTGGGATCCGATCCTCGTGGCGGCCCGGAAGGCCGCCGCGGCGGTGCGCGAGGCAGGAGCCGACCGGCGCCAGTAATCCGGGCCAGCACGGCGCGGCGGGCCTGCCCTTGCGCAAGTGTCGGATGCCTCGGCCGACGACGACCGGCAGGCCGTCGCCGCCGCCGACGAGGCCTCGGCCGCGCTGGCCCGCGGATGGCGCAGCAAAGCGCGCGGCGACGAGGTGCGTGTGATCACAGGCATCGGTGACCCGCAGCCGCAGCTGGCCGACGGGCGATCTGCGACAAATGGCCAATACGGCCGGTCAGGAGCCCAGGTAGCGGAGGACGGCGAGTACCCGCCGGTGATCGGCGTCCGACGGCGCCAGGCCGAGCTTGCTGAAGATGTTCGCGACGTGCTTCTCCACGGCGCGCTCCGAGATCACCAGATTCTCGGCGATGGCGCCGTTGGACCGGCCTTCGGCCATCAGGGCCAGCACATCGCGCTCTCTGGCCGTGAGGGAGGCCAGCCCGCCGGCCCGGCGGCTGGCGCCGAGCAGTTGCGTAACGACCTCTGGGTCGAGGGCGGTGCCGCCGGCCGCTACCCGGCTCAGCGCCTCGACGAATTCACCGACGTCGGCGACCCGGTCCTTGAGCAGGTACCCGACGCCCGCGGCGCCGCCGCCGGACGCCGCACCGAGCAGGTCGGCCGCGTACCGGGTCTCGATGTACTGGGAGAACACCAGCACCCCGGTCTTCGGGTGATCACGGCGGATCGCGATCGCGGCGCGCAGGCCCTCGTCGGTGTAGCCAGGCGGCATCCGCACGTCCACCACGGTGACGTCCGGCTGGTACTGGTCCACCGCAGCCCGCAGGTCCTCGGCGTTGCCGACGGCGGCGACGACCTCGTGGCCGCGGTCGGCCAGGATCTCGACCAGGCCCGCTCGTACTACGGCCGAGTCCTCGGCGATCACAATCCGCATCGGTGCTCCCTGTTCTTCAGGCGTGGGAGGGCAGCTCAACGGTGACCACGGTGGGACCGCCGGGCGGGCTGCTGACCTCCAGCCTGCCGTCCACGGTCCTGACCCGCTCGGCGAGCCCGGCCAGGCCGCCGCGGGCCTCGATGCGGGCGCCGCCGCGGCCGTCGTCGCTGACCCGCACCCGCAGCAGCCCGGGGACATGCGCCACTTCCAGGGTGGCGTGCCGGGCACCGCTGTGCTTGGCCACGTTGGTGAGCAGTTCGGCCGCGCAGAAGTAGGCGATGGTCTCGATCGCGGCCGATGGGCGCTCAGGCAGGTCCAGGACGAGCTCAACGGGGGGGTCGCCGCGCGCGGCGAGGGTGGCGAGCGCGGCGCCCAGGCCCTGGTCGAGCACTGGCGGGTGGATGCCGCGGGCCAGGTCGCGCAGCTCGGTGATGGCCTCCTTGGCGCCGTGGTGGGCAGCGTCGACCAGATCCAGGATCCGCCCCAGGTCTGGCGGCGCGGTTCCGGCGACCGCACTGCCGAGCTTCTCCCTGGCCAGGCCGAGCTTCATGGCGACGGCGACCATCTGGGCCTGCGCGCCGTCGTGCAGGTCCCGCTCGATCCGGCGCAGCCTCGCGGCCGAGTCGTCCACCACGTGGGCCCGGGACTGCTCCAGCTCACGCACCCGGTGGACGCTGTCCTGCTGCAGGCGGTAGGCAGTCCAGAAGATCAGCACCGCCCCCGCCAGCGGCACCGCCCCCAACAAGGCCAGGGGCCCCAGCCAGTGGAAGGAAGCGAGCAGAAGGACGCCAAGGAAGAGATTCCAGACACCGGCGGCAAAGCGGAAACCCACCCAGGCACGGGGGTGGCGGTATTCCCGTGACCTGACCAGAAATCTCATCAGGGCGGGCTGCGAGGAAGGGACGTTGTCAGTCGGTGCGCGCATCGAGACGCCTCCAGTGCCCTGCGCTGCCTTGGCCACTCTGGTCATCAGCATGAACCTTGGCGGCGGCGAGAAGGACACAGAACACCAGCAACCGTAACCGCAGCCGGAAAGCGGCAGCATCCCCCCAAGCGGGCCGGGGGCTGACCGATCCCGCTACCGGGAGATGCTGCCAAGCTAGCTCGCGACACTGGACTGCAGGCGGTAGGCGGTCCAGAAGATCAGCACCGCCCCCGCCAGCGGCACCGCCCCCAACCAGGCCAGGGGCCCCAGCCAGTGGAAGGAAGCGAGCAGAAGGACGCCAAGGAAGAGATTCCAGACACCGGCGGCAAGGCGGAAAGCCGCCCAGGCACGGGGGTGGCGGTATTCCCATGACCTAACCAGAAATCTCATCAGGGCGGGCTGCGGGGAAGGGGCGTCGTCAGTCGTTGCGCGCATTGGGATGCCTCCTGTGATCTGCGGTGCCGGCCACTCCGGTCACCTGCCTCTCAATGCTCGCCGCGCGCGAGCGGGAGATCGACCGTGCGGACACCCGAATCTGGAGTACGGCTAGCACGGTCACGCCCCATGGGTTGGGCGGCGACGGAGCCCGGGTAGATACCAGGGATGTCACGGGCGCGACGCCCGCGCCCGATCCGCCATCGTCAGGCAGTACTAACTGTTCCCTATCCCGCTGGCGCGGGAGGAACACCGCTGGCCTGGAACGTCAGGCCGGAGCCGGCCGGTCCGGCTGCCCGTCGTCGTCAACCAATCCAGGGAAGTGGAGTCTGATGAGCAACGACACCGAAATCCGTCCCTTCCGCGTCGACATGCCGGACGAGGCGATCGCCGACCTGAAGCGGCGCATCGCCGCGAACCGCTGGCCGACCAAGGAGCTCGTCGCCGACCGGTCGCAGGGCGTGCAGCTGGCGACGCTCCAGGAGCTCGCCCGGTACTGGACCACCGATTACGACTGGCGCCGGTGCGAGGCGGAGCTGAACGCGCTGCCGCAGTTCACGACCGAGATCGACGGGGAGGACATCCACTTCATCCACGTGAGGTCGCGGTACGAGAACGCGCTGCCGGTGATCATCACGCACGGCTGGCCCGGCTCGATCATCGAGATGCTCGGGGTCGTCGGCCCGCTCACCGACCCGACCGCGCACGGCGGCTCCGCCGAGGACGCGTTCGACCTCGTGGTGCCGTCCATACCCGGCTACGGCTTCTCCGCCGAGCCGTCCGAACTCGGCTGGAACGTCGGCCACGTCGCGCAAGCCTGGGCGGAGCTGATGCGCCGCCTCGGCTACGACCGCTACGTCGCCCAGGGCGGTGACGTGGGCGCCGCCGTCACCGACACGCTGGGCCGCCAGGCGCCCGAGGGGCTGGCCGGCATCCACATGAACCTGCTCCTGGCGGGGCTGGGCGGCGGGTACCCGTCGCTGAACACCACGGAGGAGGAACGCGCGGCGCTCGACGCGGTCACCACGTTCCGGACCAGCGGCAACGGTTACCTCATCGAGCAGAACACGCGGCCGCAGACGATCGGCTACGCCCTGCTGACTTCACCGGTCGCCCTGGCGGCCTGGATGCTCGACCACGACACCGACGCCTACTACAAGATCTCCCGCGCCTTTGTCGACGGGCAGCCCTCCGGCGGCCTGACCCGCGACCACGTCCTCGACAACATCACGCTGTACTGGCTGACCGGCACCGGGGCCTCGGCGGCCCGGTCGTACTGGGAGAACACCCAGGCCGCCATCGCCGCGGCCGGAAAGCCCCGTCCGGACGTCAAGCTCCCGACCGGCTTCACCACGTTCCCCGGCGAGATCTTCCGGGCCCCGCGCAGCTGGGCCGAGAAGTCCTACCCCAACCTCACCTACTTCCACGAGGTCGACAAGGGCGGCCACTTCGCCGCCTGGGAAGAGCCCGAACTGTTCGCGACCGAGATCCGGGCGGCGTTCAGGCCGCTGCGCTGAGGCTCAGCCGCCGCGGTCGAGCGGCGTGCCCTCGGACGCGGCGGCCTCCTGCGCCCTGGCCGGCCCGCGCAGCAGGTGCGCCACGCCGACCGCGATGATGGCGCCGGCCACGGGTCCGACCAGGTACACCCACCAGGTGGACAGGTCCCCGATGGCCACGTCGGGCCCGAAGCTGCGGGCGGGGTTCATGGAGGCGCCGTCGTAGGGGCCGCCCATGGTGCCCCAGGCCAGGATGTAGGCGCCGACCGCGAGCGGGACGAACGGCCCGTTGAGCTTGGGCCCGTTGGCCAGGTTCAGGACCATGAGCACCAGGCCGAAGGTGATGATGGCCTCGAACGCCGCGGCCTGCCAGGCCAGGCCCGGCTTGGGCATCGTGGCGGCCAGGTGCCCGGCCGGGCCGAAGAACGCGCGGGCCAGCAGCGACCCGCACACGGCCGCGGCGAGCTGGACGACCCAGTAGACGCCGGCCATGATCGGGCCCATGTCGCGGCGCAGCGCGAACGCCAGGGTGGTGGCCGGGTTGAAGTGGGCGGAGATGTCGCCGAGGAAGTAGACCGCGACCACCAGCCACAGCGCGGAGACCGCCGACAGCACCAGAACGGTCTGCCAGGGCTGCAGGGCGTGGCCACCGTAGCGGGCCAGGATGGCCGCGCCCCCGGACAGCACGAACGTCAGCCCGGACATGCCGATGAACTCGGCCAGCAAGCGCCGCAGCCGGTGGGCGGGATTGGCCCAGTCGGCCCAGCCCCGCTGGCCGCCCACCGACGCGATCAGTGCCGCCCGGCCCACCGGCTCGGCCATGCGGGCGGTCCGGTCCCCTTCGCGGGCTTTCATCTCAGTTTTTCTTGCTGCCGGACGGGACGTCGGCCGTGCCGGGGCGGGTCAGGTTGATCGGGATGACGACCCGGTCGTACAGCTCCTCGGTGACGCCCTTGGCCAGCGCGGCCTCCTTGAGGGTCAGGTCGTGGTCGATGGCGTAGTAGGAGATGGCCGCGGCCTTGTCGTAGCCGATGACCGGGGACAGCGCGGTCACCATCATCACCGAGCGGTCGATGTTCTCCTTGAGCTTGGCCTCGTTGAGCTTGGCGCCTTCGATCATGAACTTGCGGAAGTGATCGCACATGTCGGCCATGATCAGCGCCGAGTGCAGGTAGTTGTCGATCAGGATCGGGCGGAAGGCGTTCAGCTCGAAGTTCCCCTCGCTGCCCCCCATCGAGACGGCGACGTCGGAGGCGATGACCTCGATGGCGACCATCAGCATGGCCTCGGCCTGGGTCGGGTTGACCTTGCCCGGCATGATCGAGGATCCGGGCTCGTTGGAGGGGAAGATCAGCTCGTGGATCCCGGTCCGCGGCCCCGATCCGAGCCACCGCATGTCGTTGGCGATCTTGAACAGCGTGACCGCCGCGGCCTTCAGTCCGGCGTGCGCTCGCACCATCCGGTCCAGGGTGCCCTGCGCGGTGAACTTGTTGGCTGCGGTCACGTACGGCATCCCGGTCATCTGCGCGAGCTGCGCCGCGACCTGCTCGCCGAACCCCGCCGGGGCGTTCAGCCCGGTGCCCACGGCCGTCCCGCCCATGGCCACCTGCAGCAGCCCGTCGGTGGCGTGCTGCGCCTCGGCGATCGCGTCATCGAGGGCGCCCGCGTAGCCCGACCACTCCTGCCCCACGGTCAGCGGGACCGCGTCCTCTAGGTGGGTACGGCCGATCTTGACCACGTCCGCCCATTGCTTCGCCTTGGCCTCGATGGCCTCCCGCAGCCGCTTGATCGCCGGGATCGTCTTGGTGGTGGCCATCGTGTACGCGGCGATGTGCATGGCCGTCGGGAACGTGTCGTTGGACGACTGACCCATGTTCACATGATCGTTGGGGTGGATCGGCTCCTGCGAGCCAAGCGTCCCGCCCACCAGCTGGATGCACCGGTTGGAGACGACCTCGTTGACGTTCATGTTCGACTGGGTCCCCGAGCCGGTCTGATACACGTACAGCGGGAAATCCTCATCCAGCGCCCCGCTGATCACCTCGTCGCAGACGCGCTCGATCAGGTGTCCCTTCCACTCGGGGAGCCGGCCGGCCGCCGTGTTCACCACGGCCGCGGCCTTCTTCACGTAGCCGTAGGCGTGGTACACCTCCTTCGGCATCCGGTCGTGGCCGATGTTGAAGTGCTCCAGGCTGCGCTGGGTCTGTGCCCCCCAGTACCGGTTGGCGGGCACCTCCACCGTGCCCAGGCTGTCGAACTCCTTCCGCATCCCGGTGGCATCCAGGCCTATCGGCAGATCGAGGATCTTCGGTACCTGCTCGTTCGCATCCGTCATGACACGCACCCTCCGATAGAGATACGCGGGGCGCCGGACCAGATCCGGCAGGCGGGCTGGCGCGACGGCCCTGCCCGACATCCTCATGCTCGGGTACTGACTACGGACACACAAGACATACTTCGACTACCTCAATCGACGGGGGTCGGCCCCCAGGACCAGCCCCGGCTCGCCGCGCCTACGACGGGCTGGGCTGGTTTCCCGGCCGGCTGCACAGCGCGTCGAGCCGCCGCGATAGGGCCACCGGCTGGTAGTCATCGTCAGTCATGAGACCAGACCTTGTCGTCCCAGGCCCGTTCGACCACGGGCAGGTAGGGGCTGATATTGATGCCCTGCTCCGCGAGCCAGGCGTCGTCGTCGTAAGTAGAGGTATACCGGGCGCCGCTGTCGCACATGAGCGTGACGATCGAGCCGGCCGATTGATCCGCGTGCATCTCGCAGGCGAGCCGCAGGGCACCGAACACGTTGGTGCCGGTTGAGGGGCCGGCCGAGATGCCCAGGCGATGGCGCAGGAAGCGCATGGTCGCTACCGAGGCGCCGTCGGGCACTCCCAGCATCCGGTCGACAACGGTCGGCACGAAGGACGGCTCCACCCGCGGCCGGCCGATGCCCTCGATACGCGACGCGGTACATTCCGCTGCCTGTCCCCGGTACGACGGGAGGAAGGCCGAGCCCTCGGGGTCCACGACGCACAGCCTGGTCGGGGTACCGCGCAGCCGCAGGTACCGGCCGAACGTGGCCGCGGTACCCCCGGTCCCGGCGCCGACCACGATCCACGACGGCACGCGGTGCGGTTCCAGGGACATCTGGGCGAGCGTCGATTCGGCGATGTTGTTGTTGCCGCGCCAGTCCGTGGCCCGCTCGGCGTAGGTGAACTGGTCGAGGAAGTGCCCGTGCAGCTCGCGCGCCAGCTCGGCCGCCACGTCACTGACCGCGGCCGGGTCGTCGATGAGGTGGCACCGGCCGCCCTCGCGTTCGATCAGGACGATCTTGGCCGGGCTGGTCGAACGCGACATCACGGCCACGAACGGCACCCCGATCAGCCGCGCGAAGTAGGCCTCGGACACCGCCGTGGACCCGCTGGACGCTTCGACCACCGTCGTGGTGGGGCCGATCCACCCGTTGCAGAGCGCGTACAGGAACAGCGACCGGGCGAGCCGGTGCTTGAGCGAGCCGGTGGGGTGAGTGGACTCGTCCTTGAGGTAGAGGTCGACGGGCCCGGCCAGCGGCAGCTTGACCAGGTGCGTATCCGCGCTCCGGCGCAAGTCGGCCTCCAGCCGGTGAACCGCCAGCGCGGTCCAGTCCCGGTCGATGGTGGTCGCGGGGTGGTAGTCAATCAGGAACCCATGGCCTTGGTCTTCATCGCTCACCAGCCCATGATGGGGGAGAGGGGCGACGCATCGGCTCGCATGGTCGCCCCGGTCGCGGCCGCCGGGCCGCGCCTGGAGGACGGGGGTATGGCCGGTGAACACGTTCCCGCCCATTGGCGACTACGCGTTTCTGTCCAACTGTGAGCAGAGTTGCCTGATCGCGCCCGACGGCGCGGTCGAATGGCTGTGCCTGCCACGGCCCGACTCCCCGAGCGTCTTCGGCGCGCTGCTCGACCGGACCGCCGGCTCCTTCCGGTTCGGTCCCGCCAACGCCCGGGTACCGCAGAACCGCAGGTACGTCCCGGGGACGATGGTCCTGGAGACGACCTGGCAGACCCCGACCGGATGGCTGACCGTTCACGACCTGCTGGTCATGGGCCCGGCCCAGCGCGACAAGCGGCGGGCCGACTACCACCGGGCCCCGGCCGATGCCGGCGCCGTCGGCGTTCTGCTGCGGCTCGCGACCTGCATCGGCGGCCGGGTCGAGGTGATCGTGAACTGCGTCCCGCGCTTCAACTACGGGACCACCGGCGGCAACTGGAGCTACCGGGGCGACGGATACGAGGCGATGAGCGTCGTACCGCACGAAGGGGACCCGCAGCTTCATCTCAGCCGGCAATATCCAGCTGGGCGTGCTAGGCCCTCGTTGTTACGGCCGCACGACGATCTCCGAGGGAGAGGCGGCCTTCGTCAGCCTCTCCTGGGGAGAACCCAGCATTCCGGCCACTCACGAGGAGGCCTTCGGCGTCCTGCACCGCACGATCGGCTTCTGGCGCGACTGGCTGAGCACGGCCAAGGTCCCCGACCATCCGTGGCGGATCTACATCGACCGCAGCGCCCTCACGCTGAAGGGGCTCAGCTACGCCCCCACGGGCGCCATCATGGCGGCGGCGACGACCTCCCTGCCGGAAACCCCGGGCGGGGCACGCAACTGGGACTACCGGTACACCTGGATCAGGGACTCGTCGTTCATGCTCCGCTCGCTGTACCGGCTGGGCTTCGACTGGGAGGCCGTCGAGTACTTCGCCTTCATCCTCGACGCCGTCAGCGGCGGTGATCTCAACCGGCCGCCCGAGCTGCAGATCATGTACGGCATCGGCGGGGAACGGGACCTGACCGAGCGGACCCTTGACCACCTGTCCGGGTACCGGGGAGCGCGCCCGGTCCGGGTCGGCAACGGGGCCTGGAACCAGCGCCAGCACGACGTGTGGGGCATGATCCTGGACGCCCTGGACGTCCAGTTCCGCCGGGAAGCCAGTCAGATCGTGACGCCGGTGTGGGAGGGCCTGGCCGGATTCGTGGAGACCGCCCTGGACCGCTGGCGCGAGCCCGATCAGGGCATCTGGGAGGTCCGCGGCGACCCGAGGCACTTCACCGCGTCCAAGGTGATGTGCTGGGTGGCGGCCGAGCGGGGCGCCGATCTCGCCCGCCAGCGGGGGGACGACGACCGCGCCCGGCGGTGGCAGGCCGGAGCCGACGAGATCAAGGCCGAGGTGCTGGACAAGGGCGTTTCCGGCCGGGGCGTGTTCCGGCAGCACTACGACAACGAGGAACTCGACGCGTCCCTGCTGCTCCTGCCGATCGTCGGGTTCCTGCCCCCCGACGACGAGCGCGTCAAGGCCACCGTGCTGGCCATCGCCAACGAGCTGACCAGGGACGACCTTGTCCTGCGCTACCGGGTCTCCGAAACCGACACCGGGTTCGAGGGCGAGGAGGGCACGTTCACCATCTGCTCGTTCTGGCTGGTGACCGCGCTCGCCCTGATCGGCGAGACCGAGCGTGCTCATGCCCTGTGCCAGAAACTGCTGTCGTTCGCCGGGCCGCTGCTGCTCTACGCCGAGGAGATCGACACCGCCACGGGTCAGCACCTCGGGAACTTCCCCCAGGCGTTCACCCACCTGGCCCTCATCGAGGCGGTGTCGTTGCTGATCTCGCTGGAATCGGAGGAGCGCGGCTTCGCCTTCTCCATCTGACCGGCCGGTCATGGGGCTGGCACGAACGGCAGGGTGTGGCCTGCGCCCTGTCTCGGCTGGCCGGCACGGGCCAGAATCGGGTGCATGACGTTCTTGGCCGACCAGCCCCGGATACGCGTCGTGGCCTGGTCGTTCGCCGGCTTCACCGCGCTGGTCCTCGTGGCGGCGATGGTGCTGCTCGGGCTCGACACTAGGGTGATGACCGCGTCGCGGGTCGGCTCCTACGCGTTCGCCGGCGCGGGGTGCCTGGTCTACGCGGGCATCGGCGGGTTGCTGGCCGCGCGGGTGCCGCGCAACGCCATCGGCTGGCTGCTAGGCCTGACCGGGTTCTGGCTGGCGGCGAACATGTTCCTGGAGCAGTACGGGCTACGCGGCCTGGCCGCGGCGCCGGGGTCGCTGCCGGCTGTCCGCCCGGTGGCCGCGCTCGGCCAGGCCGCCAACAACCTCATCTTCGCCACGCTGATCCTGGTCGTGCTGCTGTTCCCGACCGGGCGGCTTCCGTCCAAGCGGTGGCGGCCGGTGCTGTGGGCCGCCATCTGGGTCATCGTGGTCGGCGGGGCCGCGCAGACGCTGCAGCGTGGGACGGTCGTGTCCGGCGGCCTCACCAACGCGCTGCAGACCGCGCATGTGGCGTACCCGAACCCGCTGGGCGTGTTCCCGCGGTATGGCTGGTACGACCAGCTTCTCGCGGTGACCGCAGCCATGGCCGGGGCGTGCGCGTTGCTAGCCGTCGTCTCGGTGTTCGTGCGGCGGCGCGGCGCGCCCGCCGAGCTGCGCCAGCAGCTGGCCTGGCTGGGTTACGTCGGAGCATTGTTCCTCATCGCGGCCGTAGTGGCTATCACGTACATCGCGGTCACGCACGGCGGTAACACCCCGCTGGGCACGTTGTTGTTCGTTTTGCTGTTCGGCGTCCCGTTGCTCGGGATCCCGGCGGCGTGCGCGGTCGCCGTGCTCCGGTACCACCTCTACGACCTGGACATCGTGGTCCGCAAGACGGTGGTGGCCGCGCTGGTGGCCGCGGCGTTCACCGCGATCTACGCGCTGATCGTGCTGGGCGTGGGCGCCGCCGCCGGACACCCGGGCAGCAGCGCCCTGACCTTCGCCGCCGCCGCGCTGGCGGCCGTGCTGCTGCAGCCGCTGCGGGCCCGGGCCGGCCTCGCGGACCGGCTGGTCTACGGCCGCCGGGCCACCCCGTACGAGGTGCTGTCGGAGTTCGCCGGGCGGGTGGCCGGGACGTACTCGACCGACCAGGTACTGCCCGCGATGGCGCGGATGCTGGCCGGGGCGACGGGCGCGCAGCGGGCCGAGGTATGGATGCAGGTGGGCGGCGAGGCCCGGCGGGAAGCGGCGTGGCCGGCGGCGAGCCCGAACGGACCGCCGGAGCCGGCCGTCCCCCATGGCGGCGGCCCGCCCGGGCGGGACGGCTGGACCCGCGAGTTCGCCGTCGAGCATCACGGCGAGCGCCTGGGCTGGCTGCGGGTCACCTCGGGGCCCCGGGAGCCGCTGACCCCGGCCGGCGAGCGGCTGGCCCGGGACGTGGCCGCCCAGGCGGGCCTGGTGCTGCGCAACGTCGCGCTGATCGAGGACCTGCGGGCGTCCCGCCAGCGGATCGTGGCCGCCGCCGACCAGGCCCGGCGGCGGATCGAGCGGGACCTGCACGACGGCGCGCAACAGCAGCTGGTCGCGCTGCGGATCAGCCTGGGGCTGGCCAGGAACGCGGTACAGACCGCCCCCGAGGAGGCCGGGGAACTGCTGGAGCAGACCGAGCAGGCGGCGTCCCGGGCGCTGGAAGACCTGCGCGACCTGGCCCGCGGGATCTACCCGCCGCTGCTGGCCGACCTCGGCCTGCGCGCCGCGCTCGAGGCCCAGGCGCGCAAGGCCGCCCTCCCGGTCACGGTCGAGGCGCCCGCGGTCGGGCGGTACCCGCAGCCGACCGAGGCGGCGCTGTACTTTTCCGTCCTCGAGGCGTTGCAGAACGTCGCCAAGTACGCCCATGCGTCGCAGGCCCGGGTGACACTGGACCAGGACGGCCCATCCGTGGTCTTCACCGTCGAGGACGACGGCACCGGCTTCGACCCGGCCACCACGGCGATGGGCACCGGGCTGCAGGGCATCGCGGACCGGCTCGCGGCGCTCGGCGGCACCATCGAGATCACCTCGGCTCCGGGCCGGGGCACCCGGGTCACCGGCCAGGTGCCGGCCCCTGGTGACGACAGCTCGCTGCCGCTCGAGGCCGCCTCCCGCGGCGCGGCGCCGTTCTAGGAGGATCATGGTGGACGAGGAAACCGCCGCAGCCTACCTGCGGCGCATCGCGGTGGCGCCGCCGGTGACCGCGGACGCGGCGACGGTCCGGCGGCTGCACCGGGCGCACCAGATCGCGGTGCCGTTCGAGAACCTGAGCATCCATCTGTCCGAGGCGATCTCGCTGGAAGAGAACGACCTGGTCGACAAGATCGTGCGGCGGCGCCGCGGCGGCTTCTGTTACGAGCTCAACGGCTTGTTCGCGCTGCTGCTGGAGGCGCTCGGCGCCAGCGTGACCCGGGTGGCCGCGCGCGTGTACGGCGACGCCGGGCTCAGCCCGCCGTTCGACCACCTGGCGCTGGTCGTGCGCCCGGCCGACGGCAGCGGCCCGTGGCTGGCCGACGTGGGCTTCGGCAGCCACAGCGACTACCCGCTGCGGCTGGACCGCCGCGACGGCCAGGACGATCCGGCCGGCGAGTTCCTGCTCGCCGACGCGCCGGGCGGGGACGTGGACGTGCTGCGGGACGGCCGCCCGCAGTACCGGATCGAGACGCGGGAACGATCACTGGACGACTTCGTACCCACCTGCTGGTGGCAGCAGACCTCCCCGCAGTCCCACTTCACCGCCGGCACCATCTGCTCGCGGCGCACCGAGGACGGCCGGGTCTCCATCAGCGGTCGCACGCTCATCCAGACCAGCGGCGCGACTCGCACCGAGCGGCAGCTGGACGGCGACGATGCCCTGCTCGCCGCCTACCGTGACCACTTCGGCATCACGCTGCGCCGGGTCCCGTCGCGGTCAGCGCCACCAGGGCTGCTGGCGCAGGGCTGACAGTTCCAGCGCCGGGCCGATCGTGTCGGCCAGATGATGGCGCAGGTCGCGCAGGTACTGCCCGAGCCACATCGCCTGGACGGGGATCGGACCGGCTGACGCCGGATCAAACAAGCCGGAAACCGAGGGGAGCGCCCGTTCGAGGGCGGCGTGATCGTCGGCCTGCTCCCCGGCGAGATTGAGTGCCAGCCGGTCGTACCAGGAAACCAGGCCGGCGGTCCATCCGGCCAGCGCGTCCCTGGCCTCCTCGAAGCCGGGCGCGGCGGGCTGGGCCCGGGCCAGAGCGTGCGCGGTGAGCCGCAGGCGCATGGCGGCGCCGACCAGTTTCCACAAGTGCTCCTTCCGGATGTGCCTCGTGCCCTGCTCGGCGAGCAGGCTCCGGAGGGCATCGCCCAGGCGGATGCTCGCGGACACTGTCGCGAGCCCGTGCCCGGGACGCCCGGGCGAGTGGCCCAGGATCCAGCCCATCGACTCCGAGAGGTAGGCGCCGCCCTCTCGGAACGCCTCGGCGAGGTCGTCGCTCACCACCCCCACGGCACCGCGAGGCCACAGCGCACCGACCACCACGCTCACCGCGCAGCCCAGGGCCACGTCCTCGATCCGTACCACCCCGACGTGCCAGCCGGCCGGGACGATGAGGTTGAACAGGACCGCGACGAGCACCGTGAACGCCGCCTGCCCGGCCGCGAACCGAGCCGTGCCCGCGCAATAGGCCGCGACACAGACCGGACCCTTTATCCGGGAGACGGGCGGTTCGATTCCCCCGGGGCGCACGCACGGCACAACCGAACAACTGAACACTCGCTGGCGCCCCTCGCTCAATGGCAGAGCCCCGGACCCTTTATCCGGGAGACGGGCGGTTCGATTCCCCCGGGGCGCACGCAGATTGTGCACGGCCGGTGCAGCATGCCGCAGACGCCCCCTGAGTGGGTTCTGTGTTCTCTAGTGGTTGTTGGAGGGGCTGTCGCGGAATTGTCTGATGCCTGGGCTGTTGCGGTCAGCGGTCAGCGGTGCCGGGTTTGGTCGGGGGGTCTGGATGGCCCGGGCCGGCGATTACCCGGGGTCTGGGGCGAGTGGTGGCGGTTTAGGGCGCCGCCGCTGGCTGCCACCCGGTGGCGTGGATCTTCAGGAGGTTGCCGGCCGCGTTCTGGAAAGCCCATTCCCCCTCGGCGCGGGGCAGCCCGCGCAGGGAGAACCGGCGGAAGCCGCGGTTGTGCTTGGTGTTGCCGAACGGGCCTTCGGCGAGCGGGCCGCGGCGCCGGTAGGTGACCAGGCCCTGGGGAGTGGCCAGCCGGGCAGCCATGGCCGCGGCCGCCTGGCCGCCGCGGCCCCCCGCGGCCGCGGCAGGGTGGTCGCTGGTGGCGTGCTCGAGGTCGCGGCGCTTGCCGACGGCGATCAGGCGGTCCGGGCCGGGGCAGGTCAAGTTGGGTTCCGAGCAGTACCCGGCGTCGGCGAGCATGACGCCGATCTTGGCGCGCAGCCGGTGCAGCGGTCCGCGCGCGTGAGCGCGCAGCAGGTCCTGCGTGGCCTGGGCCTCGCGCATCATGGGCTCGAAGCTGGCGTAGTCGGTGGTGTCCTGGGTGACTCTGGCGGCCAGGCACAGCCCGTCGGTGCTGAAGACCGCCTGGGCGTTCAGGCCCTGGATGAACCCGCCGCCGCGCACCGGCATCAGCCGCGAATCGGGGTCGGTGATGTTGCGTACCGGGCCGCGGTCTTCGCCCTCCGCGGCGGCCCCCGGCACGGGCTGGGCGGCGCTGGCCTTGGCGCTGGCCAGCCTGGCGGCGGCGGCCTTGACCCGGCAGTACTCGCTGACCGGCACCGGCGGCTTGCCAGCGGGCACCCGGCGCCCGGCCTGGCGGGCCGCCTTCGCGCGAGCCTGCCGGGCCGCGGTCTTGGCCTGGTAGCGGGCGATCTCACGGTCCAGCTTCGCCTGTGCAGCCGCGACCCGCGCCTGCCGGGGCGCCCGGCCGCCACGGCCGGCCTCATGCCGCTCCAGATAGGCGCTGGCCTGCTGGTCCCGCTTCTGCTGTGCAGCCGCGCGCTCGGCTTCCAGCCCGGCCAGCGCCTTGCGGATCCGCTCCCTGCGGGTCACCGGATCAGCCAGCTCGTCCGGCAGCTCATCCCCGCGGGCCTCCCCGAACAGCGCATCCTCGGCCGCATCCACCGCCTCCGCCTCGGCCAGGATCTGCCGGGCCAGCTCCCGCAGCCCCGCCTCGGTGCGGTTGGCGTCCTTCGACGCGCTGGCGGCGATCTTCGTCCCGTCCACCGCGATCTGCCCCAGCTTGCCCGCAGGCCCGCGCCGCCAGCACCAGCACCTCGCCGAACAGCTGCCCCATCGCCGCCGGGTCCGCGAAATGCTCCCGCCGGAACCGCGCGGTCGTCGCATGATCGGGGACATCCTGCGCGCAGATCACCCGGAACGCCACATCCTCGCGGCACGCCCGCTCGATCCGCCGCGACGACCGCACCCCCACCGCGTACCCGTACGCCAGCAGCCCCAGCAGCACCCGAGGGTCATATGCCGCCCGGCCCGCCACCGACCCGCGCGGCGTCTGGCGGGCCGCGAACCGCGAGATGTCCAGCACGTCCACCGCATCGATCACGAACCACGCCAGGTGACCAGCCGGCAGCCACTCCCGCATATCCGGCGGCAGCAGGAACGGCTGATCCCGGTGCACCGGACGGAACCGTTTCGCCATGATCAAATCATTGCAAACCGCTGCTTACCAGGCCAGACGGCACGCCGACCGGTCAGAAACCGATTTTGCGACAGCCTCTGGAACCGCCATTTCAGAACACAGATGAGTTCTGAGCGGGCGCTCATGGCGTACTCCAGCCCGGTATCTCGCGGGGCGCGCCGAGCCGGGCGCTGATCTGCCAGGCGGCGTGGCGCACGGCCTCGGCGATCGCGGGGATGTTCTCGTCGTCGAGCCGTGAATCCGGCCCGGAGACGCTGATGCTCGCCACGACCGCCCCGGTCCGATCGAAGACCGGCCCGGCCACGCAGCACAAGTGCGGCTCGAGCTCTTCGCGGTCCACCGCGTACCCGCGCTCGCGCGCCTGGGCGAGATGGCGCTTGAGCTCGTCCCGGTCGGTGATCGTCCGGCCGGTCCTGGCCTCCAGACGGGCGCCGGGATAGCGCGCGTCGATCTCGTCGGCGCCTAGGCCGGCCAGCAGCGCCTTGCCCATCGAACTGCAGTGCGCCGGCGAGCGCTTGCCTACCCAGGAGTGCATCCGGACGGTCTGCCACCCGTCGACGACCTCGACGGTGACCGCCTCGGCATCCTCCAGGACGGCCAGGTGCCCCGTCTCGCCCAGGCTGCGGACGAGGTCGCGCAGGTACGGCTGGGCGGCCCGGCGTACATCTCCTTCGGAGACGACCAGCTCGCCGAGCGTCACGAGCTTGCCAGACAGGCGGTACCGCCCGGGCTCCCCGGTCGGCTCGAGGTACCCGGCCACGGCCAGGGTGGCTGCGAGTCGGGAGGTCGTGGACCGGTGCAGGCCCAGCTGCTGCGCCATCTGCCCGATGCCGATCTCGGACCTGTCGCGCTCGAACATGTCGAGGATCTCAAGCCCGTGGAGAAGGGAGCCGATAAGTCCCTTCGCCCCGTCGGTCGTCATGCACGTCAGCGTACGATCCGCCCCGCGTGCCGCCCGGCCCGGTATCCCATCGTCATGCCTATAGCGAGCGTGGCGCCCGGACCGGGATACCCGTCCGCCGTCCAGAACGCAGCGGCGTTGCCGACCGCGTACAGGCCTGCGAAGGGGGAGCCGTCCCCGGCCAGCACGATGCCGTCGGTATCGGTGACCGGCCCGCCCTTGGTCCCGATGGTCCCGGCCAGGACCTCGACCGCGTAATAGGGCGCCCGGTCGATCGGGCCGAGGCACGGGTTCGAGCCGGCGGCGGCGATATCCGGGTCACCGCAGAACCTTTCGTAGGCGCTCTCGCCCCGGCCGAAGGCCCGGTCGGCCCCTTCGGCGCAGGCGTGGTTCCATCGGCGGACGGTGCTCTCCAGGACCTCGGGACCGATGCCGATCCGGCCCGCCAGCGAAGCCAGCGAGTCGCCGCGGGCGACCCAGGCCGGCGCCGGCCTGTCCCTGGCCACGCCCGGCATCGGATACCGCTCCCGGTAGCCCTCATCGAAGATGAGGTAAACGGGCCCGGGCTGCCGGTGCAGTGCCTTGCCGATCTCGTTGTACGGCTGCGCCTCGTCGGCGAACCGCTGGCCCGAGGCGTTGACCATGATCTGTCGCGGCAGGCCGCGCTCCCGGACGAGCGATCGGTAGAACGGCTCGTCCAGCAGCGTCTCGCCGGGAATCGCGATCATCGGCATCCACCAGCCCTCGCCCAGGTTGTCGCTCCTGGCCCCCGCGCGCTCGGTGATACGAAGCCCGTCACCGGTGTTGGTCGGGGGTGCGCCGCTGGCCCGCTGCGCCCGCGGCTTGAGCCGGGCCCAGAGCGGCCGGTCCCGGTCGAAGCCGCCGGTGGCCAGGATCACCGCCGAGGCGCCGATGGTGGTCACCTGCCCCGCGTGCTCCAGGCAGGCCGATCCGGGCTGGCAGCCGGTCAGCCGGACGCCGGTCAGCACCCGCGCCCCGGCCTTCACCACGCCGTCGAGCAGCCCGGCGACCAGTGCCACCCCGGCGGTCCGGATGCCGTCGCGCTCGCGCTGACGCAGCAGGTCCCAGTCGAACCGGTCGGGGTAACGCCAGCTCTCCCACTCGGCGAAGGACATCGGCAGGTAACCCGGCGGGACCAGGATGTCGGCCGCCAGCGGGGTGAGCTGGCGCGTGTCGATGGGCTGGGCGTCCAGGGCCCGGCCGCCGGTCGTGGCGCCGGGCCGGGACGAGTGGTAGTCCGGGTAGCGAGGGCACGCGGCGAACCGGTGGGCGCTGTGCCGTTCGACGAAGCGGGCCATCTCCGGCGCGGTGTCGAGGAACGCCTCGGTCATGGGGCGGTACCGGTCGCTGAACAGGCCGTCCAGGTAGGCGGCGGCCTCGCGCGAGTCGGTGTCTTGGAGGTGGTTACCCGGCACCCAGACCCGTCCCCCGGACAGCGCGGTCGTGCCGCCGAGCCGCTCGCCGCGCTCCACTAGGAGGACGTCCGCACCGGCCACCGCCGCGGCCAGGGCGGCCGTGAGGCCCGCGGCGCCGCTGCCGGCCACGACCACGTCGGCCGACGGCGGGATCATGGGGTCCACCCCGCGGCTGCGAGCCTCGTCGAGTAACCGGGCGAGTTCCCGCTGCTCGAAGGGCCCGATCGCGTCGGCGGACAGGTGAGGCGGCGCGGTGGTCAGCTCCAGGGAGCGCAGTCCCTGCCGGGCTAGCGCGCGCAACGCGTCCGGCAGCGGGGCCAGGTGCAGCCAGCCGAGACTGCACCCCGACGGCGGCAGCGTCGCACGCCCTCCGGTGGGCGTGGCGGGCTCTCCCGCTGGCGTCACGTGCCCTCCGGCCGGCGTGGGGGGCTCTCCCGCTGGCGTCACGTGCCCTCCCGCAGGTTGAGGACGATGATGCGCGAGTCGGTCATGTCCTGGACCGCGTACCGCGGCCCCTCCAGCCCGTAGCCGCTGTTCTTGATCCCGCCGTAGGGCATGGCGTCGGCGTGATAGCTGGACGTGTCGTTGATCATCACGCCGCCGACCTGCAGCCGGCGGGCTGCGGCGAAGGCCGCGTCGAGGTCGCGGGTGAACACCCCCGCCTGGAGCCCGTACTCGCCCGCGTTGACCAGGTCGATGGCCTCGTCGAGCCCGCCGACGGTCACCAGCGCCACGGCCGGGGCGAAGATCTCGCCGGTCATGATCAGGCTGTCCGCGGGCGGGTCGCGCAGGAACGCGGGGGTGAGCACGGGCCCGTCACGGTCCCCGCCGGCCAGCAACGCCGCGCCCCGCTGCACCGCCTCCCGGATCCAGCCCTGCGCGCGCTCGGCCTCGGCGGGGGCGATCATCGGGCCGACCTGGACGCCCGCGGCCCGGGGATCCCCGGCCTGCAGCGCGGCTACGCGCTTGGCCAGCCGCTCGGTGAGATCGTCGGCGATCGAGGCGTGCGCGATCAGTCGCTGCACGCTGGTGCACACCTGCCCGGCCTTGCGGTACCCGGCCCGGATGACCAGGTCCGCCACCAGGTCGAGGTCGGCGTCGGCGGCCACGATGGAGGCGCTGTTGGAGCCGAGCTCCAGGTGGGTCTTGGCGATCCCCGAGTTCTGCTTGATGGCCTGGCCCACCGCCGCCGACCCGGTGAACGTGAAGAAGCGGACCCGCCGGTCGGCCACCAGCGCCGCGCCGGTCGTCTCGCCGGGCCCGCAGACCAACTGCAGGAAGCCGGGCGGCAGGCCCGCGTCGAGCAGGACCTGGGCCAGCGCCACCGCGCACAGCGGGGTCTGCTCGGCGGGCTTGAGCACGACCGCGTTCCCCGCGGCGATCGCGGGGGCGATCTTGTGAACCACCGTGTTCAGCGGGGCGTTGAACGGCGTGATCGCCGCCACCACCCCGACCGGCACGCGGATAGTGAAGGCCAGGCGGCCTTCGCTGCCGGGCGCGGCCGCCACCGGGACCTCCTCGCCGGCGATCCGGACCGACTCCGCGGCTGACATCCGCATCGTGGCCACGGCGCGGTTCATCTCGGACGCCGCGTCCTGCAGCGTGAACCCGGTCTCGGCGACGTAGGTAGCGCAGATCTCGTCCCGGCGCGCCGCCAGCAGCCGGGACGCCTCGCCGAGGATGTCCTGGCGCCGGGCCGGCGGCATCGGGTACCTCGCCGCCGCGGCCGCGGCGCCCACCGCCGCCTCGACGTCGGCGGGACGGGCCTGCTGGACGGTGGCGAACGGCTGCAGCGTGTACTTGTCGGTCACCACCAGCTCGGTCCCGCTGGCGTGCCAGCGGCCGTCGACGAGCAGGCCGGTCGCGCCATCCAGCGGTCCTGCCATGGGCCGGGATCCCTCTTGACGGAGGACATCAGGCTGCCATACGGTCGCGCATTATGCAATATGTTGTGTAATACACAAACAAGTCCTGATGAAGGGCGCAGAGGCCGATGAAGGGCGCGGAGATCATCACCGAGTACCTCATCCGCGAGCGCGTGCCGTACGCCGTGGGCCTGTGCGGACACGGGAACCTGGGCCTGCTCGACGCGCTGTACGACCGCAGCGAGCAGATCCGCACCGTGTCGGTCCACCATGAGTCGGCCGCGGGCTTCATCGCCGACGCCTACTACCGGGTCCGTCACGAGCCGCTCGCGACGTTCACCTCCGTCGGGCCCGGCTCGGCGAACCTCCCGGTCGCCCTGGGGTCGGCCCTCATGGACTCATCGGCCTTCCTGGCCATCACCGGTAACGTGCCGACGACCCAGTTCAACCGCGGCCCGTTCCAGGAGACCGGCCGGCACTACCAGGCCGACACCCCGGGGGTGCTGCGGTCCTACGTCAAGCGCAGCTTCCAGGCGACGCGCGCGGGCCAGCTGCCGCTCATGCTCCGCCAGGCCTTCGCCGTCATGCTCGGCGGGCGGCCCGGCCCTGTGCACCTGGACGTGCCGCTCGACGTGTTCGCCGAGACCTCCGCCGAGGAGGTCCCCGACCCCGGCCAGTGGCGGCGGGGCATCTCACGCCGGTCGGCCGCGGCCGGGGCCGACGTCGCCGCCATCCTGGCCCTGCTGCTGGCCGCCGAACGGCCGGTGATCGTGGCCGGTTACGGCGTGCAGAACGCCGAAGCCGCGGGGGAGCTGGCCGCGTTCGCCGCGGCCGCGCGCATCCCGGTGGTCAGCTCCCCGCTCGGCAAGGGAGCCGGCCATCTCCGGCCGGCGCTGTACCTCGGCGCGACCGGCCGCAACGGCACCTACCAGGCCAACCGCGCCGCTCGCAGCGCCGATGTGATCCTTGCCCTGGGTACCAGATTCGACGACCGGTCCACCAGCTCCTGGCTGCCGGGCTACACCTACTCGATCCCGCCGGCCCGGCTGATCCAGGTGGATATCGATCCCGCCGAGCTGGGGCGCAACTACCCGGTCACGCTCGGGGTGGCGGCGAACCCGAAAGACGTCCTCGGCCAGCTGCTCGACGGCTGGCGCCCCGGGCTGGACCAGGGCCGGCCGGGCATGGCCCGGCCAGGCACGCGCCGGCCGGACACGAGCCGATGGCTAGCCGACATCGAGGCGTGGACGCGGGAGTGGGAACGGCACATCGCCCCGAACCGGTCCTCGGACGCCAGCCCGCTGCGGCCCGAGCGGGTGCTCGCGGAGCTTCGCCAGGTGCTGCCCGAGGACGGCATCCTGATCAGCGACGTCGGCGTGCACCACAACTGGATCGTGCAGGAATGGCCGCCGGGCGCCCCCGGCACCCTGCTGCAGAGCTGGGGCTTCGCGTCCATGTGCTTCGCGATGGCCGGGGTGCTCGGCGTCCGGCTGGCCGCCCCGGACACCCCGGCCGTGGCCGTGGTCGGCGACGGTGGCTTCCTCATGCTGCCGAGCGCCGTCGCCACCGCCGTCGAGAACGCCCTGCCCGCGGTGTGGCTGGTCTGGAACAATGGCGGCTACATCTCCATCCGGGACCAGCAGCGCGGGTACTTCGGCCCGGGGCGGGAGCTGGCGACGAGCTTCCGCCGCGCCGCCACCGGCGAGCCCTACTGCGCCGACTACGCGGGGATGGCGCGGTCCATGGGCGCGCAGGGCCTGCGGGTCGAGGCTCCGGGCGACCTCGGATTGGCGCTGAAGACCGCGCTCGCCTCGGGGCTGCCGACCGTGATCGACGTGCCCGTCGCGGCGGACCCGGGACAGCCGTCGGCCGCCACCTGGGATCTGCCTCCGCTACGCCATCCAGAACCCACATTCGGCTGGCCGGACACCGAGAGCCGGTGACGGCCCCGACACCGAGAAGGAGTCGGTGATGACGCAGGTACCCCGCCCGCCGGACCCGCCGCCGACGGTGCTGGTGCACCCGGTCGGCAGCGACCGTGCCCCAAGGCGCCGAGCCGGCCGTCACCGCGGGTACCTGAGCCCCGGTGCGCCCTAGTCCGGAGGGAGTCCCGGTGACCCCAAGCACGGGGGCTCCCTCCTCCGGCGGCAGGCCGTGGGATGTCGTCGTCGTCGGCGGCGGCAACGCGGGACTTGTCGCCGCGATCACCGCGCGGCGGCACGCGCAGCGGGTGCTGCTCGTAGAGCGCGCCCAGGCGTCGATGCGCGGAGGCAACACCCGCCACACCCGCAACATCCGCTGCGTGCACGCCGGGGCGGACGGGTTCACCACCGGGCCGTACCTGGCCGACGAGCTCTGGCGGGACCTGTGCGGCATCGGCACCGGCCCGAGCAACGAGAAGCTGGCCGAGCTGACGGTGCGCGAGTCCCAGACCGTCCCGGGGTGGATGAGCGACCACGGAGTCCGGTGGCAGCGCCCGCTGGCCGGCACGCTGCAACTCGGCCGGACCAACCGCTTCTTCCTCGGCGGGGGGAAGGCGCTGGTCAACACCTACCACCGGACCGCCGCCCAGATGGGCGTCGCGGTCTGTTACGGCACCACGGTCGAGGACCTGGTCATGGAGGGCGACCGGTGCCTCGGCCTGGTCACCGGGGGCGGCACGATCGGCGCCCAGGCCATGGTGTGCGCCAGCGGCGGTTTCGAAGCCGACCTCGCCTGGCTGCGCCGGTACTGGGGCGACGCGGCGGACAACTTCCTCATCCGCGGCTCGCCGGACAACGACGGCCGGGTCATCGCGGCGCTGTACCGGCACGGGGCCGCCAGCGCGGGCGAGGAACGGGGCTTCCACGCGGTCGCCATCGACGCGCGGTCCCCGCGCTTCGACGGCGGCATCGCCACCCGGCTGGACTCGATCCCGTTCGGGATCGTGGTCAATTCCGGCGGGCGGCGGTTCTACGACGAGGGCGAGGAGATCTGGCCGAAGCGCTACGCAATCTGGGGCCGCAACATCGCCGAGCAGCCCGGCCAGATCGCCTACTCGCTGTGGGACGCGAAGGTCCAGGGGCTGTTCCTGCCGCCCATGTACGACCCCGCCGAGGCCGGCTCCGCCGGGGAACTGGCCGGGATGCTCGGCCTGGACCCCACGGCCGTCGCGCGGACCGTCGCGGACTTCAACGCGTCGATCCGGCCCGGCGGCACCTTCGACCCCGCCGTCCTGGATGACTGCGCCACCGCGGGCATCAGCCCGCCCAAGAGCCACTGGGCCCAGCCGATCGACACCCCGCCCTACTACGGCGTCCCCCTGCGGCCCGGCATCACGTTCACCTACAAGGGGGCCGCGGTCACCGAGCAGGCCCGGGTCCTGCGCACGGACGGCACGGCCTTCGCCAACGTGTTCGCCGCCGGCGAGATCATGTCCGGCAACATCCTGTCCACGGGGTATCTCGCGGGCTTCGGCCTTACCATCGGCAGTGTCTGGGGACGGATCGCCGGAGCCGAGGCCGCACGTTATGCCCATGATGGATGAGCTGATCGCGGAGGCGCAGCGGCAGCTGAGGATCTGCAACTCCTGCCGGTACTGCGAAGGCTACTGCGCGGTCTTCCCGGCCCTGGAGCGCCGCACCGTCCTCGAGGCCGGTGACGTCACCAGCCTGGCGAATCTCTGCCACGACTGCCGCGCCTGCTTCTACGCCTGCATGTACGCGCCGCCGCACGAGTTCGCGGTCAACCCGCCGGAGATCCTGTCCCGGGTGCGGGCGGCCACGTACCGGGCCTACGTGCCCCTGCCGCCCCGGCTCGCCTGGCTCCGCGGCCGCAGCGCCCGGGTGAGCGCGGTCATCGGCGTCACGGCGGCGCTGCTGGTGCTCGCCGCCCTCACCGAGGGCATCGACGCGCTGCTGCGCCGCGGCGGGCCCTACCAGGTGATCTCCTACCCTGCGCTGCTGGTGACGGTGCTGCTTCCTTCCGCGTGGAGCGTGGCGGTCATGCTCCGGGCCATGGCCCGGTACTGGCACGACACGCACGGCCCGCTGCGTGAGCTCGCCGACCGGGCCGCGTGGGGTAAGGCCCTGATCTACGCCGCGCGGCTGGCCTACCTGCGCGGAGGCGGCGGCGACTGCTACTACCCGGGCGCGGATCCATCGCCGGCCCGCCGCCGGCTGCACGCGGCGGTGTTCTATGGCTTCGCGGCGTGCTTCGCCGCCACCGTGGCCGCCGCCTTCATGCAGGACATCCTGGGCATCCCCCCGCCGTACCCGCTGCTGTCGGCCCCGGTGATCCTCGGCACGGCCGGCGGGCTCGGCATGATCGCCGGCTGCGCCGGGCTCTTCGTCCTGGCCCGGCGCAGCGACCCCGCCCCGGGCCCGTCCCTGGGCGCGATCCCGGAGCAGGCGCCGGATGAGACACCGGAACAGACACCGGGAGCCGCGGATTACGGCCTGCTCATCGGGCTCGGCCTGCTGGCCGCCACCGGCCTGCTCACCCTGCTGCTGCGCGCGACGCCCGCCTACGGGCTGGTGCTGATCGCCCACCTCGCCACGATCGTGGTGTGCTTCTGCATCGCCCCGTACACCCGGTTCGCGCACTCGGTGTACCGCGTCCTGGCCATCGTGGCGGACAACATCGAGGCCGCCCGCGCCGGATGACCCGCGCGGACGCGCCGGAGCCGTCCGAGTCGCTGTTACCGTGCCCAGCGTGGACTCCGAAGCCGCGACCCTGCTCTATTACCTCGAAGGCCAGCGGGCCTCCGTCTTCTCGGTCCTCGACGGCTTGCCGGACGCCGCGCTCCGCCGCGCCGTGTTCCCGTCGGGCTGGACCTGCCTGGGCCTGGTGCAGCATCTCGCCGTGGATGACGAGCGTTACTGGTTCCGTGGCATAGCGGCCGGCGAACCGGTCGAGGTTCCCGCGGAAGATGACTCATGGCTAGTGGAGCCGGGCACCGCGGCCGAGGCGGTCTTCGACCTCTACCGGGATGAGATCAGGCGCTCGAACGCCATCATCGAGGCCATGCCGCTGGACACGCTGGCCCGCGGCTACGACCCGCAGTGGGCCGAGTGGGGCTGGCCGTCCGCGGACGACGTCGTGAACCTGAGATGGATCATCCTGCACATGATCGAGGAAACCGCGCAGCACGCCGGGCACCTCGACGCCGCGCGGGAACTTCTCGACGGCCACACCGGGCCTCCCGCCACCGGGCCGACCCGGCTGATCAGGCCGTCCGGCGCGGCGGGCTGATCAGGCCGTCCGGCGCGGCGGGCTGAGCTCGCCGGCCGGCGCAGCCGGACCATCCTGATCCGCCGTCCGGGACCTGCCGGACTTCATCCGCTCCTGCTGGTCAGCGGGCCGGGCACTGCGTATGGTGGGAAGATCCCCGGGGGGGCGAGCATGGCTGAGCTCGGCGTTTCCACCGCGGGGCCCGGGTCCGGGTCCGCGACGGTACGGCTGGCCGAGCTCGTCGCGGCCCTGTCCCTGGGCGTGGACCTCGGGTTCGGGCAGCCGATGGAACACGTGCTGCGCCAGTGCCTGATCGCGCTGCGCCTGGCCGAGCGGGCCGGGCTGGACGATGCGGGCCGGTCGGTGGTCTACTACACCGCGCTGCTGGTCAACGTGGGGTGTCACGCCGACGCGCACGAGCAGGCGAAGTGGTTCGGCGACGACATCGAGCTCAAATCGCATAAGTACGACCACCCGGTGCGGAGCATCGCCGGGGTGGCAGCCTCGCTGCGCCTGGTGGGCAGCGGCAACCCGCCGCTGCACCGGTTCCGCGTGGGCCTGGAGTTCGGGCTGTCCGGCCACCGCGTTCTCGACGGGATGATCGCCCAGCACGCGGCGCTGGCCCGCTCGCTGGCCGCCGAGCTCGGGCTGCCCGGCCCGGTCCAGGACGCGGTCGGGGCGTCGTACGAGCAATGGGACGGGCGGGGCTGGCCGGGGGAGCTGCGCGGCGAGGCGGTGCCGGTCGCGTCACGGCTCGCCCAGCTCGCCGAGTACGTGGAGGTGGCGCACCGGATCGGCGGCGTGCAGGCCGCGGTGGCGCTCGCGGAGCGGCGCGGCGGCTCCCAGTTCGACCCGCAGCTCGCCGCGATGCTGTGCCGTGACGCGGACGGCGTCCTCGGCGGCCTGGACCGCGCGCAGACCTGGGACGCGGTCATCGCGGCCGAGCCCGCGCTGGGCCTGACCCTGTCGTGGGAGCAACTGGACGCCGCGCTGCTCGCCGTGGCCAGTTTCGTCGACCTGAAATCGCCCTACCGGCTCGGGCACGCCCGCGCGGTCGGCGAGCTCGCCTCGGCCTCGGGCGCCGGCCTCGGGCTGTGCCCGGACGACCTGGCCACGCTGCGGCGCGCCGGGCTGGTGTGCGGCCTGGGCAGGCTCGGCGTGTCGAACTCGATCTGGGACAAGCGCGGGCCGCTCGGAGCGGGGGAGTGGGAGCGGGTCCGGATGCACCCGTACCTGACCGAGCGGATGCTGCACCAGTCGAGCTGGCTGGCCCCGCTCGGCTCGCTGGCCGTGCAGCAGCGCGAGTGCCTGGACGGATCGGGTTATCCGCGGGGCCTGTCCGGCCCGGCGCTGTCCCGGCCGGCCCGCGTCCTCGGCGCCGCCGACGCCTACCAGGCAATGCGCGAGCCCCGGCCGTACCGGGACGCGCTGGCCGCCGGCGTCGCCGCCAGCCAGCTGCGCGGCGAGGCCAAGGCGGGACACCTGGACGCCGACGCGGTCGAGGCGGTGCTGGCCGCGGCCGGCCACCGCGCCGGGCGCCGCCGGGACGGCCCGGGGAACCTCACCGGGCGCGAGGTCGAGGTCCTGCGCCTGGTCGCCCAGGGACTGTCCAGCAAGCAGATCGCCCAGCGCCTGGTCATCTCGCCCAAGACCGCGCGCAACCACATCGAGCACATCTACGCGAAGATCGGCACCTCGAACCGGGCCCGGGCCAGCCTGTACGCGATGCAGCACGGGCTGCTGCCGCAGGAGGAATACGGCCGGCCCTGAGCCGGCCGCTTCAAAGATGGGGCAACTGCCTCATGCGGGCGCCCGCGGGCCGTTGTTAGCGTCGGCCAGACCGAGCGACGTTCCCGCCTCGGGGGCGGACATCGCAAGAACGCTAGCGAAGGGAAAGGCCATGCCCAAGATCTCGAAAGACAGCGCGCCGGACGTCCGGGACTTCGGCCTGGCGGTGGACCGCAGCGGCCACTTGGCCGACGACTACACCGTCGACTTCGTCACGATCCGGCAGGGCCACTCCCTGGCCGAAATGCTCAAGGGGCTGCCGGGTGACCGTTGCCCGTGCCCGCACTGGGGCTATCTGTTCGCGGGCAAGATCACCGTCTCGTACCGGGATCACGAGGAGGTGTTCGAGGCGGGCGACGCGTTCTACATGGCGCCCGGCCATGTCCCGGCGGGCGAGACCGGCAGCGAGTTCGTCCAGTTCAGCCCCCAGGCACAGCTGGCCGAGGTCCAGGCCGTGATGATGGCCAACGCCCAGCGGGCGATGCAGGGTGCCTGATGCGGACGCCCGGGTCAGCGCTCCCGTTCGCGGCGCAGCCGCTCGATGACCTGATCCGGGTTCTCGGTGGTGACCCGGATCATCGCCCGCATGGCGTCCGCCAGCGCGAGGCGCGGCACGTCGAGCTCGACCGCGGCGGAGTCGGCCCACCGGGTGAGCTCCCGGTAGAGCTCGGGGCTCAGGTCGAGGGTGATCCTGACCGGCTTCGACCGGATCGCGGTCCGCCCGGCCGGGCGCGCCTCGGGCTGGCTGCGGCGGGCCGCGGCGGCCGCCATCTGGGCCTTCCGCTGCTCCCGCTGCGTGGTCACGGCTGGGCCGAGCAGAGCGCAGCGGACCGCGCCAGGATGTCGTCGGCCACGTGGCGCCACACCGCACGGCCGGTCCCCGGTATCGGCATGCCGAAGCTCTGTGCGTAGACCTCCAGCCGCGGCACGGTCGTGTCCAGCACGTCGTAGCCGAGGCCCTGCAGGGCCTCCCGCGCGTCGGCCACCGAGTGCGCCCGGGTGATGCAGCGGTTCAGCAGCACGGCCGAACGGGCGGGGCGGTCCCGGACCGACCAGACCTCGCTGATCTCGTCCCGTATGGGGGAGGTGCGGTTGATCTCGATCGGGCTCGGCGCGCAGGGGATCAGGATCTCGTCGGCGTACCGCAGCGCCGACCTGGCGATGCCGACGTGGTCCTCCAGCTGCGGCGCGTCGATGATCACCACGTCGTCGGGCTGGGCGATCTCGGGCACCCGGCGGTGCAGTTCCCGGGAGGGCAGGGCCACGATCCGGAACGGGAACGCCGCCTGCGGGGGCAGGCCGGGATACATGGCCGCGAGGTCCGACCACTCCAGGGCGCTACCCGACGGGTCCGCGTCCACCAGCAGCACGCGTTTCCCGGCTTCTGCGAATACATGGGCCAGCCAGACCGCCGATGTGGTCTTGCCTGTACCCGGCTTGAGGTTCGCGAGAGCTAGCCGGATCCCCGTCATCAAGGCAGTATTGCAGCGACCGGCGCATTGCGGTAGACGGTTCCGGGCCGGATTTGGCTACGGTGGCCGGGCGGAAACCGCGAGTTACCAGCCTGACGTGGCCTTTCCCGGCGGTCACATCTGCCGTAGTGCAGTAAGCACTGCACTACGGCATTACGGCAGTGTCGCCGCCTGCGCGCGGCCGCGCGAGCCGCGGGAAGCTACGTTCGCCACCTGATCGCCGCGCGCCGCGCGGCCGACACGTAGCCGTGGTCGGCGAACCAGCGCGCCGATTCCTCGATCGCCTCGCGCGCAGGCCGCGAGGTGTAGCCGATCTCCGTGCGGGCACGCTCGTCGCTGAAGACCATCTTCCTGGCGGACATCTGCGCCGCCTCCAGCGGCGCGCGAGGCTCCCGCCGCAACAGCCGGCCCTGGATCAGCTCGGAGGCCACACCCGCGGCGAGCACCAGCGGACGCGGGACCTGAACCCGCGGCATGGGCAGGCCCGAGTAGTCGGCCAGCTCCTGGAGGATCCCCCGCAGGGACAGGTTCTCCCCGCCCAGGATGTAGCTGCGGCCGCCGCGGCCGCGCTCGAGCGCGGCCAGGTGACCGAGCGCCAGGTCGTCGACGTGGGTGACGTTCAGGGCGGTGTCCGCGAACGCGGGCAGCCTGCCGTTGAGGAAGTCGAGCACCACCTTCCCGGTCGGCGTCGGGGCCACGTCGCGGGGCCCCAGCGGGAACGTGGGCAGCACGAGGCAGACGTCCAGCCCCTGAGCCGCGGCCCGGAGCACCTCGTGCTCGGCGACGAACTTGGACCTCTTGTAGTGGCCGAACAGGTGCGCGAGGTCGGCGTAGGACGTCTCGTCGGCCGGCCGCCCGACCCCGGCTCCGTTCAGCCCGAGGACGCCGACCGTCGAGGTGTACACCAGCCGCTCGCAGCCGGCGGCGCGGACGGCGTCGAGCACGTTGAGCGTCCCGCCCACGTTGACGTCATAGAAGATCCGCGGATCCCGGGCCCAGAAGCGGTAGACCGCCGCCAGGTGGAACACGAAGCGGGCACCCTGGCACACGGCCCGGACCGCGCCCGCGTCCCGGATGTCGGCCACCACCCGCTCCGCGCCGGTGCCGTCCAGGTTGCGGTCGTCGACCCCCGGCGCGACCAGGGCGACGACCTCGGCGCCCCTGGCCCGCAGGGCCCGGGCCACGGCGGACCCGATGAACCCCGTGGCCCCGGTGACGACCACCCGGTTCCCGGGCTCGAGGCGGACGACGCTGGTCACGGGGGGACAGTAGCGTGCTTTCGGCCTGCCCGGTGCCCGCCGCGCCGCCGGGGAGGGCGTGGCAGGATGGCCGCATGACCGCACGCCTCGATGTGCTGTGTGCCGGGTACGCCGCCGAACGGGTGGCCAGCACCGTGGTCCTGATCCGCGACGAGGGCGCCGTCATCGTGGTGGACCCGGGCATGGTCGCCAGCCGGCAGCGGATCCTCGGCCCGCTGACTGAGCTCGGCGTCGACCCGGCCAGCGTCACCGACGTGGTGTTCAGCCACCACCACCCCGACCACACGCTGAACGCCGCGCTGTTCGAGCGGGCCCGGTTCCACGACTTCTGGGCGATCTACGCCGGCGACACGTGGACCGAGCGGCCCGCCGACGGGTTCCAGCTGTCGCAGGCGGTGACCCTGATGGGCACGCCCGGCCACACCGCGCAGGACATCACCACGCTGGTAGCCACCGACGACGGGCTGGCCGCCTGTACCCACCTGTGGTGGTCCAGTGACGGACCCGCCGTGGATCCGCTCGCCGAGGACCAGGAACTGCTCGAGCGCTCGCGCGCCAGGCTCCTGGCGCTGGGCCCGGCCCTCATCGTGCCCGGCCACGGCGCGGCGTTCGCCCTGAGGTAGGACCCGGACCGGACCAGCACCGACCCACCTGGAGAGGCGCGCATGAACGCCATGACCCCGGCCGAGCTCACCGATGACGTGCTGAAGGCCTTGGGCGCCGCGCCCGACCCGCGGCTGCGGGAGCTGATCACCGCTCTGGTCCGGCACCTGCACGCATTCGCGACCGAGACCCGGCTGACGCCAGAGGAATGGATGGCCGGGCTGCAGTTCCTCACCGCGACCGGGCAGAAATGCGACGCCAGGCGGCAGGAGTTCGTGCTGCTGTCCGACGTCCTGGGCCTGTCCTCCCTGGTCGACGTCATCAACACGGCGGCCGGCGCCACCGAGTCCACCGTGCTCGGCCCGTTCTACGTCGCGGGCGCGCCCGTCCGGGCCATGGGCGAGCAGATCGGCCGTCCCGAGGACGGCAGCCCGACCCTGGTCCGCGGCCGGGTGACCGATACCGCGGGCCGGCCGCTGGACGGCGCGACCGTGGACGTCTGGCAGAGCAACGACAGCGGGCTCTACGACACCCAGGACCCCGGCCAGCCGCCGTTCAACCTGCGCGGCGTCTTCGTCACCGGCCCGGACGGGCGGTTCGAGTTCCGGACCGCGCGGCCGGCCAGCTACCCGATTCCCACCGACGGCCCGGTCGGCGACCTGCTGCGCGCTACCGGGCGCAGCCGCTGGCGGGCCGCCCACATCCATGCGATCGTCTCCGCCCCCGGCCGCCGGCCGGTCACCACGCACATCTTCGACGCGGAGAACCCCTACCTGGACAGCGACGCCGTCTTCGGCGTCAAGGACTCCCTCGTCCGGCCGTTCCGGCCCGCCGGGCCCGATGATCCCGCCGATGTCAGCTACGTCGTCGACATGGACTTCGCCCTGGCTTCCGCGTAACCTCCGGCCGGCCCCGCCACCACGGTCTACTATCGGGTGGCGCACCGAGGCGGCGCACCGCGCCCGGCCGCGCCGCCGCCCTTCCGCGCCGCCGCCCCGGCGCAGCTGACAGACGTGTTCGCTGGTCAGCAAGGCCTCAGGGATCGTCCAGCCGACGCACAGATCGGCTTCCTAGGCTCGGGTACGCAGGCGGCGCAAGCCGAGTAGGGGAAGGATCGTGGACCGTGCGTGAGAACGTAACGATCTCGTACCGGGGTGCCGGGTACGAAATCGGGCGAGGGGAGCACTTCTACGGGATCTGGGCGGTGGCCGCGCCGCAGTCCCAGCCGCTGGAGTGGTGGCCGGAAACCCCCGAGGGCTGGTCCGGCGCGTGGTCCCGGTTCACCGCGATCGAGACGCCCGGCACGATCATCCCGGTCACCCGGCGCACCGGGCCGCTTCCCGCCGGGTCGGTATCCGGCGGGTCCCTTCCGGCCGGGCCGCCCCCGGGCCGGTCCGCCGGCCTCGTCGTCGCGGCGGCGCTGCTCGCCGCCGGCGTCGTCTGCGGGATCGTCGGCCTCTTCCCGAGCTACCTGGCCGGGGCGAGCCTGGCCCAGCAGCCGGACCAGCTCGTGCCGCACCTGATCTACCTGGCTGCCTGGAGCGCGAGCGCCGTCCTCATCCTGCTCGGCGGCGTCCGCCAGCGGGCGGGCGCGCTGCTGGGCGTGGGGACGAGCGCCGTCACGTTCGGCTTCTTCCTCGCCGACGCCGGCGAGGTGATCTCCGGGGGAGCGCACCTGGCCGGGCCGGGCCTGGTGCTGGGGCTCGTCGGCTGGCTGGCCTGCGCGGCCGGCTCGGTGGCGGCCTTCCGGCTCCGGTCGCCCGGCCGCCTGGGCCGGCCGTACAGCGACGACATGGGCCCCGTGGTGATGCTGATGCTCGCCGCGCTCGGCACGGCGGCCGCGTTCGCGCCCGCGTGGGACCGCTTCACGCTCCACGTGGCCAGCGGTGCGACGCAGACCGTGACCTCGGGCGACGCCTTCGCGAACCCGGCGCCGGTGATCGCCGGGGACGTCGCCGTGATGGTCGCGGTCGTCGCGGTGGTGGCCGCGGCCGCGCTGTGGCGCCCCGCCCGCCTGGGGGCGGCGCTGCTGGCCGGCGCCATCATCCCGATGGTGGCGCAGGCGATCTCGGCGCTGATCGGTGTCGGCGAGGCCGCCGCGCCGGCGCAGTTCGGGTTCTCCCCGGCCCAGGCCGCGGCCAGCGGGCTGACGATCAGCTCCGGGCTCACCTCGGCGTTCTGGATCTACTGCGCCTTCCTCGTCGCGCTGATCGCGTCGTTCGCGTGGATGCTCATCCCGCCCCACCGGGCCGGGGCGCAGCCGCCCCGGCAGGCGCCGCCGGGCGAGGCCTCGAACGCCGCCGCTCCGGGTCCCGTCGAGGCCACGAGCATCCTGCCACCGCCACCCCAGGGCCGCGAAGCGGAGAACGCCGTCACCGTGGGCCCGGACGCGGCGGCGGGCACTCTCCCCTCCGCGGTGCCGTCGCCGGGATCGGCCGCCGCCAGCTGACCGGGTCGCGGCCGCACCGCGCGGCCGGGCGGCACGGGAGGTTCGTCACCCGGACACGGGCTCTTGGGCTTGGAAAACCCAGGGCAACGGCATAACCATGGAAACGCACGGCCGGCGGCGGACCGGGCCGCGGGAGCGGACAAGGCGGTGACGCATGGTAGGGCAGGATGGGAGCGGACCGGTGCGGGCCGGGTGCAGAACGGGACGCCGGGCCGCGGTGGCCGCCCTCGGCGCGGTCCTGATCACCGCGGCCGCGGCCGCGCTGGGCGCGCCCTGGGCCTGGGCCGGGGACAAGCCCGCCGGCTTCTGGTACGGGACCGACAGCCGCACCGTCACCGTCCCCGGGTCCGCGCCCTACGGGATGCCGGTGGTCGGCGGTTCCTACGGCGGGTACATCGGCATGACCGGCAACTGGGCCAACCTGGAGGATTGCCACAAGATCGTCGTCTGGTCCGCGGCCAACGCCGCGCAGGCCAACACCAACTTCACCACCTATCACCTTGGCGTCGGCACCGGCGTGTACTGGTTCATGGGCGGTCCCGGGGTCGACCCGCACTACAACGGGACGACCGCGGAGGCGTACTCCTGGGGCCAGGTCCAGGCGGGGCGGGCCCTGGCCGACGCGGCGAAAGTGCGCGTGACCTACCCCGTGATCTGGGCGGACATCGAGATCCCGGGAGGGCCGTCCGACTACACCCCGGCGTTCGATAACGGATGGAATCACGTGTTCACCGCGCCGTGCAGCACCGTGGTCAAGTCCGCCGGCATCGCGGCGAGCGTCGACCGGGCGGACTTCAACGGGTTCGCCGCCTACGTGACCGCGCACTCCTCGTACAAGGTCGGCGTGTACTCGGCCCCGGACATCTGGGCCTCGATCTTCGGCACCGGCTCGGCCGCGTCCATCCCGAACACCTACGAGTGGACCTACGAGCCATTCACCAGCAGCCTGGCCCGCCCGCCGGTGGCGTGGTGCCTGAAGGGGACCGCGACCTGCGCGAGCTTCTTCGGCGGGGTGACCAGCGGCAGCAAGTACGCGCTGATGTGGCAGTGGTCGGGCGGCGGCGGAAGCTCCAACGGCGTCGGCGACTTCGACCAGATCAACGGCAACCGGACGCCGTAGCGGATCCGTCCAAGATTCCGTAACGGGCCGTCTCGCCCGCCCGCGCCCGTCCGGCCGGTCAGCCCCGGGCGGCGGCGCGCAAGCGCGCCTGGCCCGGCGGGGCGCTCCGGTCCGGTCGGCCCATCGGCCGGCAGCTTGCGGACCACGTCGTGAACCCGGACGGTACCGGAGACCACGATCCGGGCGTTCAGGCCACGCAGCCGCAGCGCGCGGCCGTCCCGGGAGTTGACGAACCGCCAGGCTTCCTTGCCGAACCGGGCGGAGAACTTGGCGCAGCCCAGGTGCGGCTGGGCGGTGACCTCGATGACCGCCGAGCCCAGGGCGAGCCGGGTGCCCGGCGGCAGGTTGGCGACGCTGATGTCCAGGTCCACGTAGAGCTGGTCACCGGCCAGCATGCGCCGGTCCGGGTCCTGGGCCACCAGCAGGGCCGCGCGGGAGTTCATCACGGTCAGCTGCTGGTCCAGGAGCGCGGAGCCGTCCGCGGTCCGCGTGCTGCCCCGCGCCGCCCAGGTGTCGCCGGCCAGGCCGGCGTCCACGCCCAGCCAGCCCTCCGCGAGGACCGCGCGCTCGCCCGCGGCCGGCGGCACACGATCAGCTCGACCGTGCCGCCGTCGGGCGGCGAATCCCGGACGTGACCGAGGCCGGCTTCCAGCGCGGCGGTGCTGAGAGGCTCCACATGGCCATCATGAAGCCGCATCGACCTCAGCACGAATTCTTTATGGCGCGCCCGGCGGCCGCGGGTGGCCTGGTTTGCCCGGCAAGAAAGCCGGTTACGTTGCCAGTGCGGGCGCCTCGGCGCCAACGTAAAGACCAAGGGAGGCCGCTCATGGGCACGGTCACGACGACCGACGGCACGGAGATCTTCTACAAGGACTGGGGCTCGGGCCAGCCGATCGTCTTCAGCCATGGCTGGCCGCTGTCGGGCGATGACTGGGACACCCAGATGATGTTCTTCCTGCTGCACGGCTACCGCGTCATCGCCCATGACCGGCGCGGGCACGGACGCTCGACGCAGACCAGCGACGGTCATGACATGGATCACTACGCCGACGACCTGGCCGCGGTGACCGCCCATCTCGACCTCCACGATGCTGTCCATGTCGGGCACTCCACCGGCGGCGGCGAGGTCGTGCGCTACATCGCCCGGCACGGTGAGAGCCGCGTGGCGAAGGCGGTACTGATCAGCTCGGTGCCGCCGCTCATGCTGCAGACCGAGGCCAACCCGGGCGGGCTGCCGAAGAGCGTCTTCGACGGATTGCAGGAACAAGTAGCCACCAATCGCACACGGTTCTACCGCGACTTCGCGGCGGGGCCGTTCTACGGTTACAACCGCCCCGGCGCCCAGCCATCGGAGGCGATCATCGAGAACTGGTGGCGCCAGGGCATGATGGGCGGCGCGAAGGCGCACTACGACGGCATCGTGGCCTTCTCCCAGACCGATTTCACCGAGGACCTCAAGGGGATCACGGTGCCGGTCCTGGTCATGCACGGCGATGACGACCAGGTCGTTCCCTACGCCGACTCCGGGCCGCTGTCCGCCAAGCTCGTGCCGCACGGGACGCTGAAGACCTATCACGGCTTCCCGCACGGCATGCCGACCACCGAGGCCCCGACGATCAACGCCGACCTGCTGGCCTGGTTGAATACCTGACCGGACCCAGCCGCCGCAGGCGCCATCACGTGCCGGGTCCGCCGCCACCCGATAGGGTTGATCAGTGCCCGCGACCAAGAAGGCGGCGGCCGGGGCCGGGGAGCTGCCCGGGCCCGCTGGTGATTACGGGTTCGTGGTGGCCGCCAGCCGGCTGCCGGTGGACCGGGTCGAGGAACCGGACGGCACGAGCGAGTGGCGGCGCAGCCCCGGAGGGCTGGTCACCGCGCTCGAGCCGGTCATGCGCGCCGCGAACGGCGTCTGGATCGGGTGGCCGGGCTCGGTCGGCCCGGCGCTGGGACCGTTCGAGGCCGACGGCATGCCGCTGGTCGGCGTGGGCCTGTCCGAGGACGAGGTCGCTGACTTCTACGAGGGATTCTGCAACGCCACGCTCTGGCCGCTGTACCACGACGTGATCGTGCCACCGGTGTTCCATCGTCCCTGGTGGGAGTCCTACGTTGTCGTCAACCAGCGCTTCGCCCAGGCCGCGGCCGAGCAGGCCGCCGCCGGTGCCACGGTGTGGGTCAACGACTACCAGTTGCAGCTGGTCCCGGCGATGCTGCGCGCGATACGCACCGACGTGCGCATCGGCTTCTTCAACCACATTCCCTTCCCCGGCTACGAGATCTTCGCCCAGCTGCCGTGGCGCCGCCAGATCATCGACGGCCTGCTCGGCGCGGACCTGGTGGGATTCCAGCGGCACAGCGACACCACGAACTTCCTCCGGGCCTGCCGCCGGGGCGCCGGCCGGACGACCAGGGGATCGCTGATCCGGGTCCCCGGCCCGGCCGGGACCCGGGAGGTCCGCGCGGCCGCGTTCCCCGTCTCCATCGACGCGGCGTCGTTCGGCGAGTTGGCCAGCCGTGACGGCGTCCGGGCCCGGGCCCGGGAGATCCGGGAGGCGATCGGAGATCCCGACGTCGTCCTGCTGGGCGTCGACCGGCTCGACTACACGAAGGGCATCCGGCACCGCCTCGATGCCTACAGCGAACTGCTCGACGAGGGTCGGCTGCGGTCGCCCGGAGCGGTGCTTATCCAGGTGGCCAGCCCCAGCCGGGAACGCGTCGAGCAGTACCGCCTGCTCCGGGACGAGATCGAGGTCACGGTCGGCCGGATCAACGGGGAGCACGGGGAGCTGGGTAGCACCCCCGTGCTCTACCTGCACCAGTCCTACCCGCGAGAGGAGATGGCCGCGCTGTACCTGGCGGCCGACGTGATGCTGGTGACCGCGCTGCGCGACGGGATGAACCTGGTGGCCAAGGAGTTCGTCGCCTGCCGGAACGACGCGACCGGCACGCTCGTGCTCAGCGAGTTCACCGGCGCGGCCGACGAGCTGGTGAGCGCCTTCCTGGTCAACCCGCACGACATCGAGGGGCTCAAGGACACCATCATGCGCGCGGCCACGGCGTCGCCCGCCGAGGCGCGGCGCCGCATGCGCTCGATGCGCAGGCGGGTGTACGAGCACGACGTGGCCCACTGGGCCGCGACCTTCCTCGATGCCCTGAAGGGTTCGTCCCCTCACCAACTGCAGGGAGTCTCTCCATGACTGACCAGGCCGCCACCGCGACCGACTTAGCCGCCCCGCCGCAGATACCGGAGGTCATGCGCGCCGCGGTGCTGTTCGGCCCCCGCGACATCCGCGTGGTTGACCGTCCCGTCCCGCGGCCCGGGCCAGACGAGGTGCTGGTCAAAGTGGCGATGTGCGGCATGTGCGGGACCGACCTGAAGATCTTCGACGGCCATTTCCCGCTGACCCCGCCGTTCGGGGACTACACGCCCGGCCACGAGTGGACCGGCACGGTGGTGGCGCTCGGCAGCCGGGTGGACGAGTTCGCGGTCGGCGACCGCGTGTGCATCGAGGCGCACAGCGGCTGCGGCCGGTGCGACAACTGCCTGGCCGGCAAGTACACCGCGTGCCTCAACTACGGCAACCGAGCCAAGGGGCACCGTGCCACGGGGATGACGACCGACGGCGGCTTCGCCGAGTACGCCGTCCATGACGTCGGCTCGCTGTACGCCCTGCCGCCCTCGCTGTCGTTCGAGGACGGCGTGCTCATCACCACCGCGGGCACCGGCCTGTACGGGCTCGACGTGGCGGGCGGCTACGTCGCCGGGCTGGACGTCGTGGTGTTCGGGCCCGGGCCCGTTGGGCTCATGACCGTGCAGGCGTGCCAGGCGCTCGGGGCCGGGCAGGTCATCCTGGTCGGCACTCGCCCCTCCCGGCTGGAGCTCGGCCGCCGCCTGGGCGCCGACCACGTGATCAACGCGCGCGAGACCGATCCGGTGCCCGCGATCGTGGGCCTCACCGGCGGCGCAGGCGCCGACGTGGCGATCGAGTGCTCGGGCGCCCCCGAGGCGCCGCAGCAGTGCGCCGAGGTCACCAAGCGCGGCGGCAAGATCGTCATCGTGGCGTTCTACCCCGGCCCGGTCACGCTCGACCTCAGCGCCATCGTCCGCAGCGACATCAGCATCTACACCTCCCGGGGGGAGGGAGGCAACAACGTCAAGCGGGCGGTTGCCCTGGCCGCACGGGGCAGGCTCCGCGGCGCCGAACTGGTCACCCATCACTTCCCGTTGGAGAAAATCGACACCGCGCTGCGGGTGGTGCGCGAGCGCGAGGGCGACCCGGTCAAGGTCGTCGTCGAGCCGTAGCCAGTGAACCCTTTTCATCCTCCCCATGACTGCCTACAGACCCTCGGCCCGAGGTTGACGGATGAAAAAGGTTCATTCACCCGGATGTTCTCGTGCGGTCGGCGAGCGATTGTTCGGCGTCGTGCCCGTAGATCCAGGCGTTGTGCGCGAGCGGGTCCTCGCTGGCGAAGGCGGTGTCCCTGGCCTGCTGCTCCGGGCCGTCGGGTAGGTGGTTGACGTGCTGCCGCTGATGGCTGATCATCTGCACCCGGGTCGTGCGCGGCTTGCGGATCGCCTCGTAGCGGATCAGCGCCGCGGCCGGATCGGCCCGCTCCCCGGCCAGGCAGCCGGCCAGGACGGCCGCGTCCTCGATGGCCTGCGCGGCGCCCTGGGCGAGGAACGGGAACATCGGGTGCGCGGCGTCCCCGGCCAGTGCGATCGGCCCGTTCGTCCAGCGCGGGAGCGGGTCGCGGTCCAGCAACGCCCAGCGGCCGATCCGCTCGGCGGCCTGTAGCAGGCCGGAAGCTGCGGTGCCCAGCCCGCGAACTCGGCCCGCAGGTCCTCGATGCGCCCCTCGGCGGTCCATGACTCCACGCGGTAGTCGTCTGCGGGCGTGAGCGCGACCAGGTTGACGTAACGCCCGGCCGAGATCGGGTAGTGGACGAGGTGGCGCTCCGGCCCGAGCCACAGTGTCTGCACCGGCCGCAGCGCGAACCCCGGGGCCCGGGCGGCCGGCACCAGGCAACGGTAGGCGCAGGTTCCGGAGAACTTCGGCGGGCCGGTCGCCAGCACGGCGTCGCGCACCACCGAGTGCAGGCCGTCGGCTCCGATCACGACGTCGGCCGTGGCCGCCGACCCGTCAGCGAACGCGAGGGCCGCGTGATCCGGCCGACGCCGGACGGCGACGCAGCGCGCGCCCAGGCGTACGCTCGGCTCCGGAACCGCCGCAGCCAGCACCGCGAGCAGATCGGCCCGGTGCGCGGTGTAGGTGTGCTCGCCGTAGAGCCGTTCGCAGTCGGCCCCGAGCCGCTGGGAGAACAGCACCCGGCCATCCTGCCAGCGGCGGAACTCCCAGCCCACCTCCAGCGGCGCCGCCAGGCGCTGGAACTCCTGCATCACGCCCAGCCTGCGCAGCAGCCGCGCGGCATTCGGGGACACCACCAGGCCCGCTCCGACTTCGGTGGCCATGGCGGCCTGCTCGTAGACCGTCACGTCCAGGCCGGCGCGGTGCAGGAAGCCGGCCGTGGCCAGCCCCCCGATCCCTCCGCCCACGACCGCGACGCGCGGATTCTTGGCGTAGTGCATCCCAGTTCATGATGCCCGGGCTCACGGCGCGCCGGCCCACCGGATCGTGAACCGGTCGAGGAGGTAGCCGAACGCGTTCACCGTCGGCTGGATGAAGTTGTCCCGGATCGTCTGCGTGGCCTGGTTCTCCGCGGCGCTGATGAGCGGCCGGGTGATCTGCTGGACGTGGGTGGACCGGTAGAACGCGATCTGCTGGGCCTGCGCGTACAGCACCGACTCGGAGAACTGCGGTCGGATCAGCACGCCGCAGCCGAAGCCCGGGTAGGTCCAGCTGTGGTCGGTCGCGATCGGCCGGGACGGGATGTTGTCGATGGTCACGTCGTGGACGGACTGCGGAAGCTGCGGCGGCGGCAGGACCATGGTCACGGCCACGTGCCCGGGCTTGCCGTCAAGCGGGTGGCTGAGGACCTGCAGCCGGTAGTGACCCGACGCGGGCGCCCACCAGGCCGGACCGGGATTGAGGTCGACGGTGGCGGACGCGTAGCCCAGGGCGTAGAAAGTGCTGGAGTACCAGCAGGGCCACGGGCCGATGTTCTTGGAGACCTTGTGGGTGAACACGAACGTGAAGCTCGCGCGGCCCAGGGCCGGCCGGGAGATGCCCTCGATCCGTTGCAGCACCCACGGGCCGAGATCGGTATTGGTGACGGTGCCCGAGGTGATGCTCTGCCAGGGCCAGGCGAACCTCAGGTGCGGCAGGTGCACGTTCACGCCCACCAGATGCAGCGCCGCCGACAAGGCGACGAGCACCGCGTACGCGATCGCCCGGCGGAAGATCAGGCCGGCGGCCACGGCCACCGCGCCCCACTTCAGCCAGCGGGGTATCCGGCGGCGCCGCGGGCGGCCGCGGCCCGCCCCGCCGCCCAGGCGGCGCGGCGCGAGGTCGCCGGCGTCGCGGGGCGGCTGCGGCGGCCAGCCCGGCTGGCCCGGGACGTCGTCGGGGCCCGGCCAGGGTTCCCGGTCCACGACGCCGCCGCGGCCGGAGGCGCTCATCTCGTCGTACCGGTCGCTGTTCTGGTCCCAGGCCACATCACGCTGCCGTGCTCTGTTGACCGTCAGCATGCTCAGCAGCAGGAGCAACAGGCGCACCACGGCTCCACCTTCCTTCTGGCGCTCGGACGCGGGTCATGCGGTCGCCGGGTAGTGCAGGCTCAGCACGACCGGCACGGCCCCGAAGGGCCTCCGGAACCGGCCCCCCGGCTTGTCCGGGGTGTGCCGGTCGTCGATGTTCGGCCAGCGCATGCTCAGGTGCTGGACGGTGAGGCCGGCGACGGAGTACGGGAATTCCATCGGTGACGTGTGGTGCTGCCGGAGCAGCCCGCCCCACCGGAACGCGGCGAACGCGCTGGCCAGGTCGCAGACTGACAGCAGGCGCCGCGCGGTCAGGTCGATGCTGTATACCGACCCGGCCAGGTCGATGAGGTCGTAGGCGCACTGTTCCAGCGCCGCCGACTTGGTACGGTAGGCGGTCCCGTCGGCGTTGGCGGCACCGAGCTTCTCGCCGTGCACCGGCGAGTATCGGGGCCGCGCCTCGCACTGCATCCAGTCGCAGGCCGCCAGCAGGTGCCAGGGGATCCCGGTCTGCCCGGCCACGTCCCGGTACAGCAGCTCCGAGCGGGTCAGCGGGGCCTTGGCCGCCGCGAAGAAGGCGTTCTTCACCGGTGGGGGCAGCTGCAGCTCATATCGCGCCGGCGCCGGGCGCGACTTCCGGGGCGCCTTCCTGGCCGCGCCGCGGTCGTCCGGTGTCGTGGGCCGGAAGGCGGACGTGGTCCGGACCGGCGCCATGTCCGCAGACAGGTGCTGGTACGAGAAGGACTGGGTCGTCGGCTCCGGTGCGGCGCCCGGCGAGGTCGCGGTCGGCCGTGAGGTCCGGGCGGCGGCGGGGGCGCCCTGGCGCGCCCGGGCCTGGGTCCGGGCCGGCATCCGGCGGGCCGGGCCCGGGCTGCGGCCGCGGGCCGGCGCAGGTCCGGCCGTGGCCGGTGACCGCGCGGGCGCGCTCGCCGTCACGCCCGGTATGTTCGGCCACGACGGCGAGCCCCCGGCGGGGTCCGCGGCCGGAGGCGAGGTCCCGGGCGTGGCCTGCGCCGGCCACGACGCGCTCGGCGCTGGCTGCGGCGTGGCCGGGGTGGGCTGGGAGGCGGCCGGCGATGGCTGGGACGCGGTGGGTGTCGGCTGGGAGCCGCTGGGCGAGGGCGCCGGTGCGCTGGGCGCCGGCGGCGAGGCGCTCGGCGAGGACCCGGATGGCGCCGAACTCGGCGCCGGGGCGGGCGACGTGCGGGCCGGCCGGGGCGTCGCGGTCCGGCCCGGCGACGGCCTGGGCGCCGTGTGCGCCGGGCTCGGCGGCGCGGCGTCGTAGCGGTACAGGTTGTATTGCTGCATGAGGTTGATCAGATCGGCGCCGTACTCGGGATTGGTGGCGTAGACGCCCGTGAGGTCGTTCGCGAACGCGTCAGGGTTGCTGCGGTTGGCCATGGCCTGCGTGTAGTAGCCGCTGGTGGCCAGCAGCTCACCGTGGTCCTCGATGCTCTGGGCGAAGTTGTTGTAGACGCGGAACGGCGCGTTCGTGGATATCCACTGGCCGTTCTCGTACTCCTCGGTGGGCTGGACGTCGCTGCCCGCGGGCCCGGTGCCCTTGATGCCGAACAGGTTGTGATCATTGGTGGCTAGCATGCTCTGCCCCCAGCCGGATTCGTCGATTGCCTGCGCGATCGTCACCGCGGCCGGTACCCCGTACCGGCGCTGCGTGGCCATCGCTCCCGGCGCGACCGCGTTGATGAAGGTCTGCTGAGCGCTGGCCGCCGATACCGGTGCGGTGCTGGGCGCCGGGCGGTGCCTGCGGTACGGGGTCGTTGGCCCGCTGGCGTGCTTGGTGGCGGTGGCCAGGCCCGGGATGGCGGCCGAGTCCGTGCTGGCAGGCCCCGGCGCCATCGATGGCCCGTACACGCTGGCCCCCGGCACGTCCGCGGCCACGGCCGCGGGCGGGTTGGCCTGCTGGCGCGGCTTCGTGGTGTGGGCCGCGTGCCAGTGCCCTCGCCTGGCGCGGTGCCCGGACGGTCGGGTGTGGCCACCTGCGGTCGTCGGGCCCGGCATGCCGGGTATGGCGGCGTCGCTGGCCTGGGCGGCCACGGTGGACGCGGTCGAGCCTGGCGCCGCCGCTCCCGGGATGGCCGAGGATCCCGGCGCGGCCTGCGCTGTCGCGGTCGGCGCGCTGGGCTGCGCGCCGGCCGCGGAACTGGGCTGGCTGGCCGGCCCGCCGCCGGGCGGCGCGGCCTGCCCGGCTGCGGGCGCCAGGTTGCCGTTGTTGACGAAGCCGACGACGCCCTGCCCGGCGAGCGGATCGCTGTATTCGTGCGCGTTCACGGAGAAGTTCGGCAGCGAGTCGCCGCCGATCGTGGACAGCACGCCGCCGGAGTACTTGGTGACCACCTCGACGTGACCGTCGAACAGCACCCAGTCGCCGGGCTGCGGCGTATAACCGTCGCCGAGCGGATGCCACCGCCCGTGCGACTCGGCATCCTGCTGCACCGAGATGATGTTGGGCGAGTCCGGATTGGTGTCGACCCGAACGTCGGCCCACTTGTGCAGCGGCCACGGGTAGGTCGTCCCGCCGGTCACCCAGCTTTGCTGCCCCACGACCTGGGCGGCGAGCTCAAGCGTGAGGCTGGCGAAGGCCGCGCAGGATTCTCCGTGGTCGACGCCGTCGATGCTGTCGTGCTGCCAGATGATCGCCTCCATCTCGGCGGGCGTCTGGCCCTGCGCCATCCGCAGGTAGTAGTTGGCGACGTTGACGATGGCCGAGCGCAGCGCGGCGTCATCGGCGGGCGCGGCGGTGGCCGACTTCTCCAGCGCCATCAGGCGGATCGGCATGCTGGTCGGCGAGGTCAGGTCGGCGGGACTGCTCGGGACGAAGGAAAATCCGGTGATGGTGCCGCTCGCGCCGAGGCTTACGAGCGCGGTCACCTGCTGCCAGCGCGCTTTGCTCTCCGAGAGCACAAGCTCACCCCCTCTCCTCCTTGAATGGGCCTTGATAACCGAACCCGCTTCCTGAATGTCCTTTGGTCACGCCGCGTGCTTTGCGCCGGACAGCCCTTTGAGAATGGCCTGCACCTGAGGATCACCCGGGTTATTGGAGTTCTCGAACAGCACCGCGGCGTTCTGCGCCGCCCCGGGTGGCGCGCCGACGATCCACCTCTGGTAGACGTCGGCCACCAGGGCGCCCTGGCCGGCCAGGCTGGTCACCGGATTGGCGCACAGCGGAGGGAAGCCCTCGCGTGAGGTCAGCGCCGCCGATCCCGTATACCGCAGGCAGTTGCTGGCCACGCTCTCCAGGCCGGGCTGGATCACCGACTTGCCGCCCCCGCCGGTAACCGTTGCGCCGCCGATGATGCTGTTGATGGCACGCGCCGCGACCTGGAGGCTGTCCAGCGGGTTGAATGGGTTATATGGGTGGTGCAGGTTCAGGGACCACGCGACCTGGCCTCCCTGAGCTGGGGTGATGGGCTCGATACCCAGCCGGCCGGTGGTCGCGTCATTGAAGCTGGGGTCGTTGCCGCTCGTCATCAGCGCGTACACCCAGAGCACCTGCCGGGTCGTCTGGTCGCAGGCGAAGTTGACCTGGTCTGGCTCGGACACCACGTCCGGGTTCTGGCACGCCTTGCCGATCTCGTTCTGCACCGTGGCCACGCTGGCCGGCCAGGACGCCCCGCCGCCGGAGAGCACGACGACCAGGCCGATGATCAGCGCGGCCAGCAGCACGAGCCCGATCGCTGCCTTCTGTCCGCGGGAGAGTCCCGTCCGATACGAGGTGTACCGGCCCAGATTGATAAGCGTCTCGGTGCGCGAACGCGGTGCGCTCGCCTCACCGTAATAGACCGCATCCGGGTGCGGCTCGCGGTAATAGTCCGCCTCCGGCGCCGGCTCGTCGAGCTCACTTCGCAGCAGCATGCGAACGTCATCGAGTTCACGCTCGAGTTCGGCGGTCTTGTTCTTCAGGCTAGCGAGACGCTGGCTTTTCTGGCGGACTGAGTATTCGGACTGCGCCTTCACGTTTTCACCTTCTAGCAGCGGACCAGCAATATCCGTGTCATGGCCTGATATGGAGCTGCCTGCGCTGCCACGCGGCGGATGGGGTCGTGATCAGTACGTCGCCCGGGCGGTCACCGGCGGCCCGGCTGCGGCGCGGTTGGCTCGCCCATGGTCATGACGGCTCCGGACCGCAGCGATCCGGTCAGGGTGGCCGCAGCGACCGCTTCGCGCGGCCAGTCGGTCGGCCACACGCCAGCCCCATTCGACTCGGCGCGCGTCCCAGCACCGAGTGCTTGTCCGCCGTCGAACGGGCAGACCCGCCGGACGCTGGGCTCCGCCCCGGACCCGGCGGCCCGGTCCGAGACCGTGCCGAGCGCGCTGTCGGCGTCCACGGGAGCAACATCGGATCACCACCCACCAGGCAGAGTTAGCTGGAACATGAAGTTGATTAGAACATACTGTCGGACACGCTGTGAAGCCTTCTTCATTAGAACACATGTTCGTGCTACCGTGCCATGGCGCACCAGCCGGGATCTCCTGAACCCGGCCGCTTGGCGCGGACGCCGCGGCTGCTCGACTGCGGTCGATTGAGTCATATTATGGCCGGATACTCCTGGCTGCGCTGGCTCACGCGCGACCCAGCGACGCCAGCGGGGCCTCGGCGTGGCCCCCGCCGGGTCGGCATCCGTGTGGTTCGGCCGAGAACGGCTGTTCGATACATCGCGTCTTGACCGTCAATGGTTCTCGAATATATGTTCGATTCATGGGAAGCCGATCAGCGGGCCGTACGAGCCGAATCGGTCGGCCAGGGAGGCTCCCGCTAGATTCCCCCTTCGCCGGGCCCGGGCGGGCGCGGCGGTCAGGTTCCGGGCGTACGCGGCGGCCCGCCAGAAGCGAGCGTCATGCGCCTGCACGTGATGGAACGAGAGGTACGTATATGTCGGTCACTACGGCTGCCTGGGAGGCAGCACCCTTCAACCGCGCGCTACGCGACCAAGGCCCGAGGCCTGCAGCCACCTGAGCTCGGTTCAGCATTCCGCGCCCGGGGGCATGGCCCGACAGCCCCGCCGAGGACCCGGAGGGCGGACTGAGCGGCGTGCTCGCTTTACGAGGCTAGCCACCGGCTGTTCAGCTCGCATCCGCTGGCGGCGAGGGACGTGAACCTGACCGGCACCATCCGTGCGATGGTCCTCATGGTCTGCGACGGGGGCCAAGCCTGGTTCTTCGTGCTGTCCCAGGGCTGCGGCTACGACCTGCCGCTGTACTCGCTGTGCCCGTGGCCGTCGGGTGACGTCGTCGACGTGGCCGGGGACGGCTCCGTCCCCGAGTACCTCGCGAACGCGGTGTGGCGCGGTATCCCGCTGCCGCGGCACGGCTCGGTGTTCGGCTGGGCGCCGCCGGACGGCGCGGTCGATGCGCTGGTGGTCGTCTACACCGATCACTCGCCAGGCAGGCCGTTGCCCTGCTGGAGCGTGCTGGCGCTCGCGGGCGTCCGCGAGGTGCGGTGGCCGCCGTTCACCGGCCGTCGCTTCCTCGGGTCCTGGTTCTGGGAGGAGTACCGGGCCGGGCGGATCGTGCTGCTGGACGACCTCATCGCGGACGCCCCGGGCGCGGTCTTCTGGGTGAATACCCGCCAGGCCTCGGCTCGGCGTGCTGCGCGGTAGCCCGCGACGTCGGCGACGAGACGGGGCCTACGGTGCGGCGGGGCCGCTACGTCAACAGCGAGGCACTGCGGGCGGGCAGGCCGGTTCCGTCGCTGACCGCCCTGCTGGCGGATACCGGCAAGATCGACATCGCGGCCCGGTTCCGAAGACCCGCGCCGTCGATGTTGGTCACCGACGGTATCCGTCACCGCCCCTAGCCACCCTGATCGCCTTCTGCGCCGCCCTCCTCGCTGCCCGCCTGGATGCCCGGCTGCGCGCCAGTCGGCTCCACCTTGGTGTCGGTTGACGCCTCTCGGTACTCGTAGATGAGATTGATGGAGCGGTTGTGGCTGAGAAGCTCGACGAGTCCGGGATTCGTTCGCTGCTCCTCGGCAGTGTCCTTTGGGCGCGGCAGCCTCAGGTAGTCGTAGAGCGCGAAGCGGTCAAGGTCGATCATGGTCGACATCGCCGCGCCGTATTCGTGGGCCACGACTATGGCTCCTCTGTAGCTAAGGTAGGCCAACACGTACGGAACTAGCGCGATCGCGAGCCACGGACCGTGATGCCAAAGGAAGGCGATGGAAATTAGAGTGGCAAGTATCGACGTGAGGCACATGCGAACCGAAAGGTCGAGCAGCTGCCTCTGATCATCGAGGTACTCCACGTGTCCTGATGGCGCGACAAGCGCAACGTGCCGTAGTACCGTGACAGCGTCGAGGCCATACTGATATCCGGCCAGCCTCTCGTAGCTGCGAAGGACGTTACCGAGGCGAGTGGGCATTATGTCGTCGTCGCTCGTGGGGTATCCGCCGGGGTACCCGTGACTCAGCCGGAAGCTTTCGTCTCGCTGAGAGACCAGCTTGATTCTCGCTTTAGTGGCAAGCGGTTTATGGGCCAGGTCGGCCTCCCAGATATCTGCGCTTGCCCGAGCACCTGGGCCCAAGCGAAGGCGATCATGTCGGCGACGGTGGTGTAGCATCCGCGCCGTTCGTGCCCGCTGAGCCAGTCGCCCGGCGCCCCAGTAGCCTTCAAAGAACTGTACCAGCGCGAACTGAATCGGATGAATGGCTATGCCAATGGCAATGCTGACCAAGGTCAGCAGAACGAGATTGCCTACGTGCGTGAAGGCGTCGCCCGCCTTCGCCCAGTCGGGCTCGCCGTTGCCGTGCCAAGCGCCGCTCTCGATAAGTGCGAATGTAAACGCCACCAAGAAGAGCGAAGGGATGAAGCTGACCACACTGAAGTAGCGGCCGATCGCGCTGCCTACGCCTGATATGGCAGAAGAGAGTCCATTCACGCTGGCGTCAATCTAGCCTTGACCGGGCGCCAATGTTCCTCCTCACGAGGCCGACGGCTCGCCGGCAGCGCTGGAGCCGTGTTTGTCGATGCATGCAAGTGACCCATTCTCTATCCTATAGATATGGTGCTTGCATTCATATGAGCCGTCTAGCTGCCTTTCCGCAAGCTCGTTGCAGTCCGGGCACGGGCAGCGTATTACGGGTGGGCCAGAGTTGGCCGGTACTCCCGGTGCGCCGCGGCCAGGGCCTTGCACACCAACACAACAGACCGTCATTAGTAACAAGAAACGGAGCAGGCCGGCGCGTCTCCGGCGCGTGGCCGACGGACCAGGCATCGCAGAGTCTGACATAGCCACCTCCCCTGGCGCCGTGAGCATAACTCCGAATCCGGCTATGCGGCTAGGGTCGGCGTGGCTCGCTCGCTCCGCGCAACCCTCGTGGCAATATCTGCACCGTGCCAGACGCGGACAACCACGCCGATTCAGGGACGGTCTGGCCCCGACGGGGACTCGCCGCGAGCATCGGGGCCCAGATGGTGGTCCACGGTGTGGCTCTGGCCCGCGCTGGCCATCGCGATCGCTGGCATAGCCGGAACGCTGTTTGGCCCAATCGGGGCCATCCTTAGCGGCGAGGCGGTAGCCGCGCTCGCCGTGACGGCTGGAATCCTGTTCCTCAGCCATGATCGCTGGCTGACGTTCGGCCTGGCCGCTTTGCTCACGGCCTCTGTGGTCGCCTTCGCGGCCTCGATTCGGCTGCACGAATCACAGCAGAAGAGCAGCCGCCCGACACCAACGCCGACGGCCCAGGCCCAGAGTGCGCCCGTGGACTGGTCGTGGCGGAAGATCACGCAGGCTATGGTCGGCGGGGCAGACCTCCGCGGCGCGGATCTCGATGGCGCGGACCTGGACGGCCTGCGGCTCTCCTATAAGGACCTCGACGGCGTACAGGCGGACGGGGCCTCGTTTCGCGGCAGTCAGCTGGAGCACGCAAGCCTCAGGGGAGCCAGCCTGAGGGGTGCGTGCCTGCAGGGAGCGAACCTGACGGGCACCGACATCGCGGGCGCGGATTTCACCGGCGCGAACGTGGCCGGCGTCACCGTGGCCGCGCAGGCCAGGAAGACGGCCCTGTCCTGGCCAGGCCGTAACTCCACGTCGGCCGCCGCGTGCTCCTGATGCCCACCACCGCGGCCATCGAGCCGCGGCCCGCCCGGCACGTTCGGCTTCACCGATCGGCTCGACCGCTCCGCCGCGTCCAGCGACGTCGGCGCAGTTCGCGTTGCAGCCAGGTCAGGGGCACGGCCCCGGCCAGCCCGGCGCCGAGCGGGAGCAGCGGCCCGGCCGGCTCGGCCCGCGCGGCGCCGGACCACGAGCCGGCGGCGGCACCAGCGGGCTTCGTGACCCCGGGCTGCGAGAACGTGGACGGGATCGGGAGGATGCGCCAGCGGGACACCGGCCAGACGATCATGAAGGCGCGGCCGATCACCTCGCTCTCGGGGACCGTTCCGTGGCCGGGATCAGCCCGGTGCAGCCGTGAGTCGGCGGAGATCGCCCGGTTGTCTCCGAGCACCCACAGGCGGCCGGGCGGGACCATGATGCTGAAGTGACCCGAGTAGCCAGCCGGGGCCTGGCCGGGCGTGTCGCCGGGGAACAGGTAGGACTGCTCGTGCAGGGCCACGCCGTTGACGGTGATGAGGCCCTGGGCGTTGCAGCAGGCCACCTTGTCACCCGGCACGCCGATGACGCGCTTGATGTAATCCGTCTGCCCGGGCGCGGTCCCGAACAGGCCAGCGACCGAGTGGACGAGTGAGACGATCGTCGCGTCGTAGGCCCGGACCAGCGGATTGGAGCTCGGTGCCGCCGCGCGTGGCACCGGGTCCCACGACCCGGCGCCGTCGAAGACGATGATGTCGCCGGGCTGGATGCTCCGGAAATGATAGACAAGCTTGTTGACGAGGATCTTGTCGCCGATCTCCAGCGTGTTCTCCATCGACCCGCTCGGGATCCAGAACGCCTGTACGACGAAGGTCTTGATCAGCAAGGCGATGGTCAGCGCGACCACGATGAGCAGGGGCAGCTCGCGCCAGAGCGGCCGGCGCCGCCGGTCGGCCCGGGCCTTATCCGGCATGCCACCGGCCGGCGTTTCTCTGGGTTCGGCCGGCGAGGGGGCGGCCCGCTCGCCCGCGCCGCCCGGTGCTTCGTGGGCATCGAGTGCGTCGTGGGCGGTTGAGGCATCATGGGCGTGCGGTGCGTCCCGGGCACCCGGGACGTCGTGGGCCGCCGATACTTCTTGACGGATCGGTGCGCCGGAGGCGGCCGGGCCGTCAGTGCTCTCCGGAGCGCCGTGCCCCGTCCCGCCGGGAGCGTCATCGCCAAGGGGCGGGCGCGGTGCGGCCGATGGCTCACCGTGGGGGAGATCTCCGTCGGATCTGTCGTCTGGCACCGATCGGCCGATCAGCCGATCACCCATGCCCGCCTTGCCCTCGCATCGGACCGAGCCTAGCGCCTCATGGCGAAGCTCCCTTCGCTGACCAGCGCCAGCCGGGCGGCGCCCCTGGCCGCAGAAGGCGCCTGCCACGGGGACCGATGCAGCCGTTCGGGCGAAAGCGCTGGCACTTCTGGCCCCGTCCGGTAGTTAATGGAGCATGAGGAACGGGATCCTGCGCGACGTCATCTTCGCTGGCGCGGGCGTGGTCATGGTCTTGGCGGTCATCGGGTTGCCCGGGCAGGCTACGGCCGGACATCTGCAGTGGCGGATCAACCAGTCGCAGTGTCAGATGATGAAGTCGGCCGGCCAGGACGCACAGTTGATGCCTTGCTACATGCCCAAACCACCGCCTCCAGCTCCGGCACGGGATTTCCCCAAGCCGGCCCCCTCGGCCCCCTGACGAGCGCTAGGGGCTGACCCAGGTCAGCCGGTCCGGACCGCGGTGGGTCGGCGGCCCAATTTCGCGTGCGCGCGTGCCACTATGAGGCAATGCCTTCGCCCCGCCTGGAGTGGGCCGTCGCGGGTTGCATCGCCGGATGGGCGGTGGCCCGCCTGACGGCCGCCGATCGGTTCCGCCCGCTGGAGCGGGCGGCCGTGCCGTTGCTGTCCTTCACCCCGCAGGCCGCCGCCGGAGCCGGGCTGGCCGCGGTCGCGCTGCGCGGCCGCTGGCCGTCCGCGACCGCCGGGCTGGCCGCGGCGGCGCTGACCGCGGTCGTGGCGCCCCGCGCGATCGCGCGTCGGCAGCCCGCCGCGTCCGGGCCCGTGCTGAGCGTGCTGACGGTCAACCTGCAGTACGGCCGGGCGGCGGGGGAGGGGCTGGTCCGGCTCGCCCGCAGGACCGGCGCTGACGTGCTGTTTCTCCAGGAACTCACCGGCGACGCGGTGACCCGGTTGAAGCTGGCCGGGCTGGGCGAGATGCTGCCCAACGAGATGCTCGACGTCGAGGAATACCGCTACCGGGGCAGTGGCATCTACGCCCGCTACCCGCTGCGCGATGGCCTGGCCATCGGACCCAGCTACGCCTCCCAGCCCACCGCGCGGCTCGACCTGCCGTCCGGGGCGTCCGTGCACCTGGTCTGCGTGCACCCGCACCCGCCGATGCCGCCCTGGAACCTACCGTCCGCCCCGCGCTGGCGCGCCGAGCTGGCGGCCCTGCCGCCGGCGGGCGACCCGCCGGTGGTGCTGGCCGGCGACTTCAACGCCACGCTCGATCACGTGCAGTTCCGCCGGCTGCTGCGCCTGGGGCACGTCGACGCGGCCAGCCAGGTGGGCCACGGGCTGGTGCCCACCTGGGGGCCGGAGCCGCGGGGCCGCCCGGCCCTGCTGGCCTTCGATCACGTCTTGGTCGACCCGCGCTGCGCGGTGCTCACCACGTCGACGCACCGAGTGCCGGGCAGCGACCACAAGGCCCTGTACGCGCGGTTCCGCCTGCCGTCCTGAGCCCGAGTCAGGACAAGCTGACCGGTGTTAAGCCCGGAACGCGGCGCGGGCGGCCTGTCGCCCGGTAGCGGCGTTGCGCCAGAAGCCGTAGGTGCCAGCGGTCTGCAGCTCCCGGGCCGCGTCGGCCAGCGCGCCGAGCGCGGCGAAGGCGAACGCGCCGCCGACCGAAATCCGGGCCACGCCGAGCTCGGCCAGCTCGGCGACGGTCGGCGCGTCGGCCAGCGCGAGGACGTTGACCGGCCGGTCGGCCGAGCGGACGACCTCCCGGATGTCGCGCGCCCGGGTCAGCCCGGGGGCGTACAGCACGTCGGCGCCCGCCTCGGCGTAACTCTGCAGCCGGGCGATGGTGTCGGCCAGGTCGTCCCGGCCGCGGATGTGGTTCTCCGCGCGCGCGGTGAGCACCAGGCGCTGCGAACCGGAGTGGGCCGCCTCGGCGGCCGCCGCCACCCGCTCCGCCGCCAGGGAGGCGTCGTAGATCGGCGCGTCGTCGCGCCCGCTGAAGTCCTCGATCGAGCAGCCCGCCAGCCCGGCCCGGATTGCCGCGGCCACGGTGGCGGCCACGCCCTGCGGGTCGTCCGCGAACCCGTTCTCCAGGTCGGCCGACACCGGCAGGGGGGTCGCCCGTACGATCTCGGCGGCGTGCCCGATGGCCTGAGTCCGGGTGACGGCTCCGTCCGGCCGGCCGAGGGTGGCGGCGAAGCCGCTGCTGGTGGTGGCCAGGGCCGCGAAGCCCATCGAGGCCAGGATCCGGGCGGACCCTGCGTCCCACGGGTTCGGCAGCAGCAGCGGCTGGCCGGGGCGGTGCAGCGCGAGGAAGCGGTCGGCCAGCGCGGAGCTGGGCGCGTCGGATGGCGAAGTCACCGGACGATTGTCTCAGGGCTGGTAGGAGCCGGGCACCCAGGCGCGCGAGCTGACCGCGATGGCGTTCCAGGCGTTGATGGTGACGATCAGGCTGAGCAGCGCGGCGATCTCGTCCGGCGAGAACTGGGCCGCGACCGCCTCGTAGTCGGCGGCCGGGACGTGGGTGCCGGCGAGCAGCGTCACGGCTTCGGTAAATGCGAGCGCCGCGCGCTCGCGCGCGGTGAAGTACGGGGTCTCGCGCCACGCGGCCAGTCCGTAGAGGCGCTGCTCGGTCTCGCCGATCGCGCGGGCGTCCTTGGTGTGCATGTCGATGCAGTAGGCGCAGCCGTTGAGCTGGGAGGCGCGGACGCGGACCAGTTCGCGCAGCTTGGGATCGAAGTCGACGCGGTCGAGTTCCTTGGTGGCGGCGTGGTCCAGGTGACCCATGGCCTTGGCGAACGCCGGCGCGTGCGCGTCGAAGTCGAGCCGGGCCGGGATCTGCGTCGCGGAGTCTGCCGTGATGGTCGATGTCGTCATGACCTCCACGGTAGCCAGCATTAGGCCCAGTACTATGGTCCATTCATATGGATAGTTCATGGGCCAATTCGAAGAGCGACGCCGACGTCGGCATCGCCGCTGACGCCGCGGTCATACCGTCGACCGCCGGGCTTGACCTGCACCTGGAGCTGACCGGGCCGCGGGTGCGGGCCGCGCTCGAGACCGCCCTGCGGCAGGCGGTACAGACCGGCCGGCTGACCGCCGGGACGCGGCTGCCGGCCACCCGGACGCTCGCCGCCGATCTGGGCGTCGCGCGCAACACGGTCGCCGACGCCTACGGCCAGCTGGTCGCCGAGGGCTGGCTGACCGCCCGGCAGGGCTCGGGGACCCGCGTCGCCGAGCACGTCACGCCCCCGGGCGCGGTGACCGCCGAGGCGCGGCTGGAGCGATCGGCGCCGCGCTACGACCTGCGGCCCGGGCTGCCCGACCTGGGCGAGTTCCCGCGCGCCGCCTGGCTGGCGGCGGCCCGCCGCGCGGTGTCGGCCGCGCCATCGGCGGCGTTCGGCTACGGCGACCCGCGCGGGCGGCGCGAGCTTCGCGCGGAGCTGGCCTCCTACCTGGCCCGGGCGCGCGGGGTGCGAGCGACTCCGGACCAGATCGTGATCTGCTCGGGGTTCACCCAGGGCCTGGCGCTACTCGGCCGGGTCCTGGCCGCGTCCGGCGCGGCGGCCATCGCGGTAGAGGCGTACGGGCACCTGCACCACCGCGACGTCATCGCGGCGCAGGGCCTGCCGGCCCGGCCGGTCCCGGTAGACGATCACGGCGCCGTCATCGATGCCGTCGGCGAGATTCCGGGCGCCGGGGCGGTGCTGCTGACCCCATCACATCAGTTCCCGCTGGGCGTGCCGCTGGCCCCCCGGCGCCGCAGCCAGGCGGTGCAGTGGGCCGCCCGGACCGGGGGCGTGGTGATCGAGGACGACTATGACGGCGAGTTCCGTTACGACCGGCGCGCGATCGCCTGCTTGCAGGCGCTCGCCCCCGAGCACGTCGTCTACGCGGGCACGGCCAGCAAGACGCTGTCGCCCGCGGTCCGGCTGGCCTGGCTGGTGCTGCCCGCCCGGCTGCTGGCGGACGTCGTGGAGGCCAAGTCGCTCAGCGACCGGCACGGCAGCAGCCTGGACGAGCTGACCCTGGCCGAGCTCATCGCCTCCGGCGGGTACGACCGGCACGTGCGGCGCTCCCGGCTGCGTTACCGCCGCCGCCGTGACCGGCTCATCAGCGCCCTGGCCCCGGTCCGGCCCGGGGTCCGCGTCACCGGGCTGGCTGCGGGCCTGCACGCGGTCCTGCACCTGGCGCCGGGCCAGCGCGAGGCCGACGTGGTGGCCGCAGCGGCCGGACGCGGCCTCGCGCTGGACGGGATGCGCAACTTCCGGCCGGCCGGGATCGCCCATCCCGAGGCGCTCGTGCTGGGGTACGGGACCCCGCCGGCGCACGCGTTCACCACCGCGGTCACCCGCTTGCGCGCGGTGCTAGAGGATGAACCCTTTCATCCGCTGATGTCAGGCTCAGAGCGCGTGGGCAGGGATGGGGAGGATGAAAAGGTTCACCGGTCCTAACCGGCTTCCCGCTTTCCGTAACGGGCCGCGGCGGGGGGCTCATGCTCGAGCGGGCCGGCCGTACGGAACAGGAAATCCTGGTAGGTGTCGGGCGCCCGGTTCGGGGCGTACACGTAGTGATCGGGATTGCTCTGGAGCAGGGTGAGCCGGTGCTGGGCGTAGTTGTAGTCGGCGATCACGGCGCCGACCCGCCGCGCCAGCGTCCGCAGAGTTGTGTTCATCGCGTCGGTTCCTCCTTCTGCGGGAGAGGGGCTGCTGTGCCCCTGGCTCTTCAACCGTCGCCGTAAGATCCGGCCGCCCGCATCGGGCGTATGCCTTAATTGTGCGCGCCGCCGGCTTAGCCGCGGTGCGTGGTCCCGCCCGCGGTCAGCCCCTGGCCTTGGCGATCACGGTGTCGGCGAACCGGCGCAGCTTCGCGATCTTCTCGGCCAGCGGCTCGGTGTCCGGGCCGACCTGGTACGGCCAGCGGAAGCCGACGATCGCGTCGGTCACCCCCTGGTCCTCCAGCCGGCGGACACCATCCACGCTATAGGCGTCCATGGAGATCACGTGTACTTCGAATGGACGGTCCGTGGTGCCCTCCTGGCGGCGGAACTCGGCCAGCCGGGCGAGCAGGCCGGGCAGGTCGGCCGGGTCTCCGCCGCCGTGCAGCCAGCCGTCCGCGGACCGCGCGGCGCGGCGCAGCGCGGCGTCCCCGTGCCCGCCGACCAGGATCGGGACCGGCTCGCTCGGCACGGGCGCCATCTTGACCGGTGGCACGTTGAATATCTCCCCGTGGAAGGCGAAGTACCCCCCGGCCGACAGCCCGCGGATGATGGCCAGTTCCTCGTCCATCCGCCGCCCCCGGCCCTCCCACGGCACGCCCAGCACCTCGTAGTCCTCCCGCCACGGGCTGCTGCCCACCCCCAGGACCAGCCGGTTACCGGTGAGCACGGCCGTCGAGGTCGCCTGCTTGGCGACCAGCACCGGGTTGCGCACCGGGAGCTTCAGCACGAACGTGATGAACCGCAGCCGCTCGGTGACCGCGCCCAGCGCGGGGATCAGCGAGAACGGCTCAAGGAACGGCTTGTCCTCGAGGAACTCCCGGGTGCCGTCGGGGTTGAACGGGTAGACGCTGTCGGAGCGTTCGGGATAGCAGATGGAGTCGGGCACCACCATCGAGTCGTAGCCGCTGTCCTCGGCGGCCCGCGCGAGCGGCGCGTAGTAGGCCGGGCTGGTCATCGACTCGGCGTAGGAGAAGCGCACGGGACCTCCGGGCTAGGTGAGGCTTCCGCTAATTGTGGCCGGTCGCCCGCCGCCACAACAGCCAGGCCAGCCCGCCGACCACGATGAGCCCGCCGACCGCGATGCCCGCCACGATGCCCGCCGGAAGGCCGCCGCTGGCGGCCGGCGGCTCCGGCTGGCTGGCCGGAGAACTCGGCGGGCCCGCCGTGCTCGGCGGCGCGGTCGGGGTGGCGGGCGCCGCCGTCCCCGGGCCGGGCGCGGCGAACGCGATCACGTCCCGCGCGGCCGGGGCCAGCATGAGCCCGTCGGCCACGGCCGGGGTCGGGAAGTGGTTGGCCACCGCGCCGATCGACGCCTGCTGACGTATCGCGCCGGTCGCCGGGTCGAGCCCGTACAGCGTGCCGTTCTGGCCGATGGTCCAGAGCAGGCCGGCGGCCAGGATCGGCGGGCCGCCTCCCGTTGCGGAACTCCACAACAGGTGCAGAGCGGGCGGAGACTGGCCCGCGCCCACCGCGATGATGCCGCTGAAGCAGGGCAGGTACGCCGTCATGCCGGACAGCGCGATGCCGCCGTCGATGTCGTTGCTGCAGGCCGAGCCGAGGGTGGCCTGCTGCGTGCCGATGCCGCCGAGGTGCGCGCCGTCCAGCAGGTAGACGATGCGGGACTTGCCGGCCAGGATCACCTGCCCGTCGGGCAGCAGCACCGGCGCGGTGGACATGTCCAGGTCCTGGGAGTTGTTCGCGGCCCAGTTGCTGGGCGCGAAGTACTGCAGCAGCCGCATGGTCGGCGACAGCTCAAGCACCGAGTCGCTGTCGTCGTAGGCGTGCGAGGACGAGTAGACCGAGCCGTTGCCGACGCTGACCCAGACGTGACCGCTGTCGTCCACGACCGGCGCCGCGCCGCCCATCCAGACCGCGCCCTGCGACTCGTCGGGCGCGGCGTCGACCGTGAAGGTCCGCGGCCTCCCGCCGGTCTCCGGGGCGGCGATCACCCGGCCCCGGTAGCTGGCGCAGTCGCCGAAGTTCCCGCCCATGCCGAACACCACCCGGCCGTCGTCCAGGGTCAGGCCGGTGCGCTGCAGCAGCGCCGCGGTATCGGCGCCGGCCGGGTCCACGTCCTGAGTCATCTCGGTCTTGCCGGTGGCGGTGGCCAGGCCGGTCAGCATGTGCGCCGGGTTCCCGTTCACCATCTCGTCGGCCACCACGAAGATCTCGGCGCGGGCCGGGTCGATGACCGGCGTGCCGGTGATGCCCACGGTGGGCGTGATGTCGCCGCAGGGCAGCGACGTGGAGGGTACCGGGCTGCCGAGATGGGCGGACCAGGCCACCGCGCCGGTGGCGGCCGACAGGGCGTACACCGTGTCGTTCTCGGTGGCCACGTAGACGCGCCCGGCGAAGACCAGGGGCTCGCCGTAAAGCTCGCCGTCGAGGGCGGGCGAGGTCCACACCCGGGTGCTGGTGTCGACGGCGGTCACCGGGCCCGCGACCCCGGTGCCCTGCGGGCTGTCGTGGTAGACGGTCCAGGACACCGCGTTCGCCGGGCCCGGCGAGGCCGCGGACGCGCCCGCGGACGCTCCGCCGGCCGCCCAGGCCAGCCCGGCCAGGGCCGCCAGCCCGGCGGCCAGGCGGCGTCGCCAGCTCATGGCGCGGCGACGGTCTCGTTCGGCATCGACAAAGCGTACCGACGGCAGGCTGGCGGCCGGGCCGGCATTGCCTGGGGGATTTCCCCCAGGCGAAGACGGGCGTTAGCCGCGTTCCGCCGGGGCCGCCCCGTTCGTAGCGTGATCTTCGGATGGCTCGGACGGGAAGGAAAGCTCATGATCGAGATCCGTGATCTGACCAAGCGCTACGGTCCCACGCTCGCGGTCGACGCGCTCAGCTTTGACGTGCGGCCCGGGGCCGTGACCGGGTTCCTCGGCGCCAATGGGTCGGGCAAGTCGACCACGATGCGGCTGATCCTGGGCCTGGACGCGCCTGACGCCGGGACGGCCAGGATCGGCGGGCGCCGGTTCCGCGAGCTGCGCTGGCCCCTGCGGGAGGTTGGGTCGCAGCTGGAGGCCAGGGCGTTCCACCCGGGCCGCAGCGCCCGCGACCACCTGGCCGCGCTCGCGGCCAGCAACGACATCCCGCGGCGCCGGGTGGACGAGGTGCTGGGGCTGGTCGGCCTGGCAGACGCCGCGCGCCGGCGGGCCGGGAAGTTCTCCCTGGGCATGGGCCAGCGGCTCGGTCTCGCCGCGGCCCTGCTGGGCGACCCGCCGGTGCTGTTGCTCGACGAGCCGGTCAACGGGCTCGACCCGGCCGGCATCCGGTGGATCAGGGACCTGCTGAGCTCGCTCGCCGCCGAGGGCCGCACCGTGTTCGTCTCCAGCCACCTGATCAGCGAGATGGCGTTGCTGGCCGAGCACCTGGTCGTCATCGGGCAGGGCAGGCTGCTGGCCGACACCTCGGTCGCGCAGATGTCGGCCGGAGCGCCGTCCCTGGAGGAGGCCTTCCTGGCGCTGACCGAATCCAGTACCGAGTACCGGGCGGCGCGGCCGTCCGCGACGGCGGCAACCTCGGCCAGGGAGGCACGGCCATGACCGCGATCACCGCCCGGGTCCCCTCCGGGCGCTACCGGTTCCGGCACGTGGCCCGGATGGAGTGGATCAAGCTGCGCAGCCTGCGCTCCACGTGGTGGACGCTGGTGATCACCGTGGCCGGAGCGATCGCCATCGGGGTGACCGTCGGGATCAACACCAGGAACGCGAACAGCGACCTGACCAATAATGCCCTGGCCGGCATCATCCCGGCCCTCCTGCTGACCAGCGTTCTGGGCGTACTGACGATGACCAGCGAGTACTCCTCCGGCTTGATCCGGTCCACGCTGGCGGCGGCGCCCAGCCGGTGGCGGCTGCTGGCGGCCAAGGCTGCGGTGTTCGGGGGGATGGCCCTGGTCGTCGGGGAGGCCGCCTCGTTCATCTCGTTCTTCGCGGGTGGCGCCACGCTATCGCACGGCATCGCCGCACCCACGCTGGGCGAGCCGGGTGTCCTGCGCGCCGTGCTGCTGTCGGGCACCAGCTTCTGCCTGGTCGGCCTGATCGGCCTCGGGCTCGGGGCGATCGTCAGGCACTCGGCCGCGGCCGGTGCCGTGGTCGTCGGCGCGGTGTACGTGGCCCCGGCGATGATCGGCGGGTTCAGCCATGGCGTGGCCAGGTACCTGCCGATCTTCATCGTCGGAAACTCGCTCAGCACCACGAGGCCCGAAGGCTGCTCGGCGAACGCCCAGTGCATCCAACCCCTCTCGGCCTGGGCGGGCCTCGGGGTCATCGCCCTCTACGCGGCCGTGGTCCTCGGGATCGGCGGCTGGCTATTCGCCCGCCGCGACGCCTGAGCGGACAATTGAGCTATGGGCGTCAACCCGGCCAGCGCCAGTAGGCCGTCCGGCCGCGGGCCGGACGGCTCGCTGGCCAGGCTGCCCGGCGCCGCGGTCCGGGCGCCGTTCACCGCCCGGACCGCGCGCGAGTTGCTGTTCTGCCTGGCCGAGGCGGCCCTCGGGCTCGTGGTCCTGGCCGCGCCGTTCGCGCTGTTGCTCGCCGTCGGGCTGCTGACCGGCTTGAGGTCGCCCGGCCGCGGGTCGTCAGGTCAGCCGGCCGTCTTCCTCCCGCTGGTCGCGGTTCTGCTCGTGGTCTTGGCCGTGCTGGTGATCGCGCTCCCGCGAATCGGCCGCTGGCTCGGCGCCGCGCACCGCCACCTGGCCGCGCGGCTGCTGGACGCCGCGATCGGCGAGCCCGCGCCGTGCCGTCCCGGCCGCGGCCTGGCCGGGCGGCTCGGCGCGATGCTGCGTGACGGTCCGGGCTGGCGGGCCGCCGCGTACCTGCTGGTGCAGCTGCCGGTCGTGGTGGCCGAGATTTACGCGGTGTTCTTCGCCGCCGTGGGCCTGGCCAACCTGAGCTATCCGTTCTGGTGGCCACTGTTCCGCAACCACCCGCCGGGGACGGTGCTACAGCCGGTGCCCGTGCTCACGCCGTTCGGCTCGTTTGGCGTCACGACACCGGCCGGAACGTTCGCCGCGTTCGCCGCGGGCGCGGCGATGGTCCTCGCCGCACCCTGGGTGGCCCGGGGCGCGGCCGCGGCCGACGTGTGGCTGTTGCGGGGGATGCTCGGCCCCGGCCGGCTCGCGCAGCGGGTCGCCGACCTGGAGCAGAGCCGGGCGCTGGCGGTCGAGGATTCCGCGGCGCTGCTGCGCCGGCTCGAACGCGACCTGCATGACGGCGCGCAGATCCGGCTGGCCACGCTGGCCATGAACCTCGGCATGGCCAGGGAGAAGCTCCCGGCCGACGCCGATCCCGACGTCCGGGAGCTGGTCGACGCCGCGCACCAGGGCGCCAAGGACGCCCTGGTCGAGCTGCGCGACCTGGCCCGCGGCATCCACCCGCCCGCGCTCGACAACGGCCTGGCCGACGCGCTCGCCACCCTGGCCGCGAGCTGTGCCGTGCCGGTCGAGCTGACCGCGTCCCTGCCGCGGCGGCCCGCGCCGGCCATCGAGACGATCGCCTACTTCTGCGCCGCGGAATTGCTGGCCAACGCGGCCAAGCACAGTCACGCGGACCGGGTCACGGTCGAGCTGACCGAGCGGGAAGCGGTTCTCGTGCTGCGGGTGAGCGACGACGGGGCCGGCGGGGCCGACCCGGCTCGCGGCAGCGGCCTGTCCGGGCTGGCCCAGCGCGTGCGCACCGTGGACGGCCGGATGGAGGTCGTGAGCCCGCCGGGCGGCCCGACGCGGGTCACCGTCACGCTGCCGATGCGCGCATGACTGCCCCCCCGCCGCCGGGCGCCGCGCCGCCGCTGCGCGTGGTGATCGCCGAGGACGCCGCGCTGTTCCGCGAGGGCCTGGCCCGGCTGCTGACCGACCGCGGCCACCGGGTGGTCGCCGCCGTCGGCGACGGGGACGCGCTGCTGGCCGCCGTGGCGCGGCATCGTCCCGACGTGGCCGTGGCCGACATCCGGATGCCGCCGACGCACACCGACGAGGGGCTGCGCGCCGCGATCGAGCTGCGCCGCGACCACCCGGGAACCGGCGTGCTCGTGCTGTCTCAGTACATCGAGACCAGGTACGCGGCGAGGCTGCTGGAGGGCAACGCGGCCGGCGTCGGCTACCTGCTCAAGGACCGGGTCGCGGACGTGGCCGAGTTCGCCGACGCCCTGGCCCGGGTCGCGGCCGGGGGGACCGCGCTGGACCCGGAGGTGGTCAGCCAGCTCGTGCGGGTCAGCCGCCACGCCGAGGGCATCGCCACGCTCACCGCGCGCGAGCGCGACGTGCTCGCGCTGATGGCCGAGGGCCGGTCCAACGCGGGGATCGCCGCCGCCCTCGTGGTCTCGGCCGGAGTGGTTGAGAAGCATGTGGCCAGCATCTTCGGCAAGCTGGGCCTGCCTCCGTCGGACGCTGACAACCGCCGCGTGCTCGCGGTCCTGCGCTACCTGGGCTCCTGACCCCGGGCGCGTCCCCCCCGGCCTCCTCACCTGACCCGGCCCGCCCCCGTCCTGGCCCCTTTACCCGGCCCGCGCCCGTCCTGGCCCCTTTACCCGGCCCGCGCCCGTCCTGGCCTCTGTCCAGGATCCGGCCCCGCCCCGCCTTGGCCTCTTCACATAAGATACCATCGGTATTAAGATTCTGAAGGTATGAGCCCGAGACTGAACCGAGCCCAGCAGTCCGAGCGCAACCGGGCGCTGCTGCTGTCGGCCGCGCGCCGGGTCTTCCTGGCCCGCGGCTACCACGCCGCCACCCTCGAACAGATCGCCGACGAGGCGGGCTTCTCCAAGGGCGTCGTGTACTCACAATTCCAGAGCAAGGCCGACCTGTTCCTGGCCCTGCTCGAGGCCAGGATCGAGGAACGGGCGCAGGAGAACGCCCGGCTGGCCGGGGACCTGTCCGTCGGCGACCTGGCCGTCCTCCTCGACCACCTGGTCCGTGGCGACCAGGCCCCGCCGGGCTGGCTACTGCTGGTCATCGAGTTCCGGGTGCACGCGGCCCGGGACCCTGAGCTCAGCCAGCGCTACGCGGCCGCGCACGCCCGCACCGTGGACGCGATGGCGAGCGTACTGGCGGGCATCGGCCAGCGTTCCGGCGCCGAGTTCGCGCTCGCGCCCCGGCCGCTGGCGGAGCTGCTGCTGGCCGTGAGCACCGGAGCCACGCTCGAGCAGGCGGCCAACCCCGACGCCCTGGCCGGCCCGCAGCAGGGCAAGCTGATCGCCCAGCTGCTCGAGTCGTCGTCGCCGCCGGGCGGCGCGCCCACCGGATCGAGCGGATCATGACCGTGGCCCGCGCGGCCGAGCGCCGCGCGCTTCAGGCTCGTGCGGCGTCCAGCCTCGCGCGCGATCTCGAGAGCCAGGTCGAGCGGCTCGGCTGGGACGCCGATCGGCTGGCCGACTACCAGCGCGAGCGCCTGCGCGCGCTGCTCAGCCACGCCGCCGAGCGGTCCCCGTTCCACGCCCGGCGGCTGAGCGGGCTCGACCCCGGCCGCTTCGAGCTGGCCGATCTGCCCCGGCTGCCTACGATGACCAAGGGCCAGATGATGGCGGGCTTCGACGAGATCGTGACCGACCGCCGGCTAACCCGCAGCCTGGTCGAGCGGCACCTCGCCGCCTCGACGGCCGAGCCGGCGCTGCTGCTGGGCCGGTACGTGTGCCTGGTGTCCGGCGGCAGCTCGGGGCTCCGCGGCGTCTTCGTCCAGGCGCTCGATGAGTACACCGAGTTCGTTGCCTCCGTCGTCCGGCAGGCGCGGGCCAGGATGACGGCGGCCGGCGGCCCGCCGCCCGAGGAAATGGTGATCGCCATCATCGGCGCGGCGTCGCCCGTGCACTCCAGCGGCTTCGGCGCTGCGGTCGCGGCCGGCCCCCCGGTCCGGCTGATCGCCGCGCCGGCCACGCTCCCGCTGCCGGAGATCGTCCGGCGCCTCAACGCCGCCCAGCCGCCCGCGCTGCTCGGCTACCCGTCGAAGCTGGCCGAGCTCGCCCGGGAGCAGCGGGGCGGCCAGCTGCGGATCGCGCCGCGCTCGGTCACGGCCAATTCCGAGGTACTTACCGCGCGGGACCGCACCGCGATCGCAGATGCGTTCGGGGTGCCGGTGGTCAACCAGTTCGTCTCCACCGAGGGCCTCGTGGGCCAGAGCGAGCCGGGCGGGCCGGTACTGCGCTTCGCGACCGACCTGTGCCTGGTCGAGTTGGTCGACGCCGCCAACCAGCCGGTGCCCGACGGCACGGCATCGGCCAAGGTCCTGATCACCAACCTGCACAACTACACCCAGCCGCTGATCCGGTACGAGCTCACCGACCGCTTCGTCCGCCCGCCGGGCCCGCCCGGTGACGGGTACCTGCGAGCCGCCGTGGAGGGACGAGCCGACGAGCCGTTCCGTTATGGCAGGCTGGAAGTGCATCCGCACGTGCTCCGCAGCACGCTGGTCGCCGCGTCGGCGGTGCGTGAGTACCAGGTCCGGCAGACCGAACAGGGCGTCGACGTGGCGTGCGTCCCGGACGGCGCCGTCGGCGCCGCGGCGCTCGCGGGCCGCCTGGAGCGGAGCCTGCGCCGGGCGGGCCTGGCGCGGCCCCGGGTCCGCGTGCGGATGGTCGACGAGATCTCCCGTGATCCGCTCACCGGCAAGGTGCGGCGCTTCATACCGAACCGCCCGGCGCAGACCACTCGGTGGCTGGTCAGCTGACCTGACTGGCGCCGACCGGCCGTCCGACAAGGGCGGGCACGGTCCACGGCGAGCGTGAGCGCATCCGCCCCTCGATGATGACGCCGGCTCAGGCCGGACCGAGGGCATGGCGACCGCCGCGACCAGCGCGAGGCGCCGCTGCGCCCCGGGCCTGACCGGGCCGGTCAGAGGTCCGGGAGGCCGAGATCGAGGTTGGGCTGCTCCAGGCCGCCGTCGACCTCGAGGACCTTGCCGGTGATGTAGCCGCCCGCCGGCGAGGCCAGGTAGAGCACGGCGGCCGCGACATCCTCGGGATCGCCGATCCGGCGCAGCGGCGTCGCCCGTTCCATCTGGCCGCGCAGCGCGTCGTCGGTGAGCACGATGTCGAGCGCCGAGGTCGCCACCGAGCCGACCGCTACCGCGTTGACCCGGATCCGGGGCGCGAGGTCGGCCGCGGCCAGCCGGGTGTAGTGGGCCACGGCCGCCTTGGCGGTGCCGTACGCGAGGTAGCCGCGGCCGGCGACCCGGCCGACGACCGAGGAGATGTTGATCACCGTGCCGGCCCGGCCGGGGGTGTCGAGGAGGTGCGGGACCGCGGCCTGCGTGAGCTGGTGCGCGGTGGCCACGTTGAACTGGAACGCGTTCGCCAGGTGTCGCGCCTTGGTCGCCAGGAACGGCCTCGGCATGGCGCCGCCGAGGTTGTTCACGACGATATCCAGCCGGCCGAACGCATCGACCGCGGCGGCCGCCAGCCCCGCGGCCGCGTCGAGATCGGCCAGGTCGGCGGGCACCACGACGGCGCGGCGCCCGGCGGCCTCGACCTCGCGCGCGACCTTGGCCAGCTGGTCCTCGGTACGCGCCGAGATCAGCACGTCGGCCCCGGCCTGGGCCAGCGCGATGGCCGTGGCCGCGCCGATGCCGCGGCCCGCGCCGGTCACCACCGCCACGCTGTCGGTGACGCGGAAACGATCCAGGATCACCGGAGCTCCTTCACCGCTCTCGGGGTGAGTGGGGCCAGCCTACGAGGTAACTAGAACACGTTTCAATTGTGCCCGCCCGGAGTTGCCCGCCCGCCCCGCCCACAGCCGACCCCAGCCCACGGCTGAGCGTCGGCCCGAAGGACCGTCGCCGCCGGTCCCTTCCTCCCGGTCCAAACCCTTGATCCTTCACTTCATTTCACGCGATCCAGGCATTTCCGGGCGTGATATGACCGAATTATGCCCACCGAACCAATGAAAAGATGAAAGATGATCATCGTCTGGGCCAGGGCGGGTCGCTGTGATCCGGCCTGGTGGGTCGGGTTCGCTGGCGGGCGGGTCCGGGAGACCGGGCCGGGCGCTGGCAGACTTGAGTGGTGACCCGACAGGACGACTCAAGCGCCGCCCCGGCTAGCGAGGTCGTCCTGGCTGACGGGGTGGGTGACGCCTTCGGGGGAGAGTCCGTGGCGGCCGACGAGTCGGCCGCGGTCGTCGCGTTCTGGCAGGACCTCGGATTGCCCGGGCTGGTGGACGTGCACACGCACTTCATGCCTCCGAACGTGCTGGACAAGGTCTGGAGCTACTTCGAGGCAGGCCGCGAGGCGGGGCAGGCGTGGCCGGTCGTGTACCGGCGGCCCGAGCAGGAGCGGATCGCCTTGCTGCGGGCGTTCGGCGTGCGCCGGTTCGGCGCGCTGGCCTACCCGCACAAGCCCGGCATGGCGGCGTGGCTCAACTCCTGGGCGGCCGATTTCGCGGCCAGGACTCCGGACGCGCTGCACAGCGCCACGTTCTACCCCGAACCTGGCGCCGACCGGTACGTGGCCGGGGCCATCGGCGCCGGGGCGCGCCTGTTCAAGGCGCACCTGCAGGTCGGCGGCTATGACCCCCGCGACGACCTGCTCGACCCGGTCTGGGGGTCGCTCGCCGAGGCGGGCGTGCCGGTCATCGTGCACTGCGGATCGGGGCCGACGCCGGGCCGCTATACCGGTCCCGGGCCGATCTCCGAGGTGCTCGCGCGCCACCCGGGGCTGGTCATGATCGTCGCGCACCTCGGGGCGCCCGAGTACGGCGAGTTCCTCGACCTCATGCGGAGGCACGCCGGCGTGTATCTCGACACCACGATGGCGTTCACCGGGTTCTTCGAGCGCCTGATGCCGTTCCCGGCGGCGCTGCGGCCCCGGCTGGCAGAAGCGGCCGACCGCATCCTGCTGGGCACCGACTTCCCCAACATTCCCTATCCGTACCTGCACCAGCTCGAGGCCCTGGCCCGCCTGGACCTGGGCGTGGCCTGGTTGCGCGCGGTCTGCCACCACAACGCCACCCGGCTGCTCGGCCTGTGAGCCGCGATGCCGTCACCGAGCCAGCGCAAGAAGGCAGCCAACCCGGGGACGCCGGGGAAGCCCGGCCAGCCGGCTTCCGGGCGGCTGGCGGCCTACCAGGGCAAGCGGGACTTCGCGCGCACCCCCGAGCCCGCGGGCGCGCCGCCCCGGCCAGGTTCCGCGGGTGCCCGGCGGTTCGTCGTGCAACGCCACCGGGCCCGCCGCCTGCACTACGACCTGCGGTTCGAGATCGACGGAGTGCTGGTGAGCTGGGCCGTCCCCAAGGGACCGACGCTCGACCCGGACGTGCGGCGCACCGCGATCCACGTGGAGGATCACCCGATCGAGTACTTCGACTTCGAGGGCATTATCCCGGCCGGGGAGTACGGCGCGGGTGACGTGATCGTGTGGGACCAGGGCACGTGGGCACCACACGCCACCGATGACCCCGCGGCCGCGGTCGCCGGCGGCGATTTCCACGCCGACGTCGAGGGGGAGAAGCTACGGGGCCGCCTGATCCTGGTGCGCCGCGACTCCCGCGACGCCGACCAGGATCAGTGGCTGCTGCTGCACAAGCACGATCAGTACGCCGTCAAGGGCTGGAACCCGGAGGACCACCCGAGGTCGGTGCTCAGCGGGCGTACCAACGACGAGGTCAAGGCCCACCCCGACCGGATGTGGCTGAACGAGCTCCCGCCCGCGGAGGCGTCGGTCGCCATCGGCGAGCAGGCCGCCCGCGACCTGCCGCCCGGGCCCGACCCCGCCGAGCTGGATGCGCTCGCCGCCCTCGGACCGGGCGGCGGGGCCTGGGAGGTGTTCGGCCGCCGGATGCGGGTGACCAACCTGGACAAGGTCATGTTCCCGGCCCGCCCGGGCGAGGAGCCGGTGACCAAGCGCGAGTTCATCGGCTACGCCGCCCGGATCGCCCCGGTCATCCTGCCGTACCTGGCCGGCCGCGCGCTCAACATGCACCGCTTCCCCGGCGGCGCCGACACCCACGGCTTCTGGCACAAGCAGCTGCCCGATCACGCGCCCGACTGGCTCCCGCGCTGGGACAACCCCAACGCCGACCCGGGGGACGTCACCACCTACCTGGTCGTGGACGAGCCGGCCGCGCTGGTGTGGGCGGCCAACTTCGGCGCGCTGGAGTGGCACGCCTGGACCGCGCGCACCGACGAGCCGCTGCTGCCGACCTACGCGCTCATCGACATCGACGCGGGCGCCGGCACGTCCTGGGATGACGTGCTGGTCCTGGCCCGGCTGCACCGCACCGCGCTGGAGCACCTGGGCGTGCGTGCCCAGCCCAAGCTGACCGGGCACACCGGCCTGCAGATCTGGATTCCCATCACCCGCGGGCCCAGCTACGAGCAGACCCGCGGGTGGGTGAAGCAGCTGTCGCGCGCGGTCGGCTCGGTCGTGCCCGACCTGGTCAGCTGGGAGTGGGACGTCGGGGCGCGCCAGGGCCGGGCCCGGCTCGACTACACCCAGAACGTCAAGAACAAGACGCTGGTCGCGCCGTACAGCCCCCGCCCGGCGCCGGGTGCGCCGGTGTCCGCGCCCATCGACTGGGACGAGCTCGACGACCCGTCGCTGAAACCTGACGGGATCACGATCCGTACCGTGCCGGACCGGCTGGCCCAGCGCGGCGACCCGTTCCGCACCGTGCTCGGCCCCGGCCAGACCCTCCCGCCGATCACCTAGCGGCATCCGGCGCCCCCGGGGCGGCTGGACGGACCGGCCCGCGCGCGCTCTAGTGTGGTGGAGATGCCGGGACGCACCCGCCTCGACCGGAGGAGTGGCCAGTGCAGGGGAACGAGCGGGCCGGACAGCCAGCCAGCCAGGCCGACCTCGTCGACGTCGCGGCGCTGGTGACCGCCTACTACGCGGAGCACCCGGACCCGGCCGAGCCCGGGCAGCAGGTCTCGTTCGGGACCTCGGGCCACCGCGGCTCGGCCTTCCGGCTGTCGTTCAACGACGACCACATCGCCGCGACCTCCCAGGCGATCTGCGATTACCGCGCCCGCGCCGGGATCACCGGCCCGCTGTTCATCGGCCGCGACACGCACGCGCTGTCCGAGCCGGCCTTCGCCACCGCGCTCGAGGTGCTGATCGCCAACGACGTGCCGGTGCTGGCGGACAGCCGGGACGGCTACACCCCGACGCCCTCGCTGTCTCGCGCGATCCTGGTCTACAACGAGGAACGGCCGGCCTCTGGCGGCCTGGCCGACGGGATCGTGGTCACGCCGTCGCACAACCCGCCCGAGGACGGGGGGTTCAAGTACAACCCGCCCGACGGCGGCCCGGCGGCCACCGACATCACCTCGGTGATCCAGGACCGTGCCAACGAGCTGCTGCGCGGCGGCCTGAAGGAGGTCCGCCGGATCCGGTACGACCGGGCCAGGACCGCGGCGGGCCGTTACGACTTCCTCGCCGCGTACGTGTCGGAATTGCCCGCGGTCGTGGACACCGACTCGATCCGCAACGCCGGGGTGCGGATCGGCGCCGACCCGCTCGGCGGGGCGAGCGTGGCCTACTGGGGCGAGATCGGCGAGCGGTTCGGGCTGGACCTCACCGTGGTCAACCCGGTGGTCGACGAGACCTTCCGGTTCATGACCCTGGACTGGGACGGCCGGATCCGGATGGACTGCTCGTCGCCGTACGCCATGGCCTCGCTGATCGCCCGGCGCACCGAGTTCGCCGTCGCCACCGGCAACGACACCGATGCCGACCGGCACGGCATCGTGACCCCGGACGGCGGCCTGCTCAACCCCAACCACTACCTCGCCGCCGCGATCGACTACCTCTACCGCCACCGCGGGGACTGGCCCGCGGACGCCGCGGTCGGCAAGACCATGGTCAGCTCGTCGATCATCGACCGGGTGACCGGGGCGATCGGGCGCCGCCTGATGGAGGTGCCGGTCGGGTTCAAGTGGTTCGTGCCCGGCCTGCTGGACGGCACCGTCGCGTTCGGCGGCGAGGAGAGCGCCGGGGCCTCGTTCCTGCGCCGGGACGGGCGGGTCTGGACCACCGACAAGGACGGGATCATCCTGGCGCTGCTCGCCTCCGAGATCACCGCGGTCACCGGGCGCACGCCGTCCGAGCACTACCGCGAGCTCGCGCAGCGGCTCGGCGACCCGGCCTACGCCCGGATCGACGCCCCGGCCAGCCGCGAGCAGAAGGCGGCCCTGGCGCGGCTCAGCCCGGACCAGGTCACCGCGACCGAGCTGGACGGCGAGAAGATCCTCAGCCGGCTCACCACCGCGCCCGGCAACGGCGAGCCGCTCGGCGGCCTGAAGGTCAGCACCGAATCTGGCTGGTTCGCCGCCCGGCCGTCCGGGACCGAAGACGTCTACAAGCTCTACGCCGAGTCGTTCCGCGGACCCGAGCACCTCGCCCGCATCCAGGCCGAGGCGCAGCAGATCATCGAGGCGGTGCTCTGAGCCCTTGACTATTCCCCGCCTTGAAGGACGGGGATTCCAGCCGTCACCGGCTGGGGTTCCTGTTTCACGGCCGATTGCACCGGAGGGGTCTCCTGGTGTCTGACATCAGCTCCGCAGGCATCGCCCGGGTTGCCCCGGGCTGCGGCAAGACCTGCCGCAAGGATGTTCTTCGCCGCGTTGAGGTCCCGGTCATGGTGGGTGCGGCAGGACGGGCATCGCCACGTCCGGGTCGACAAACTCAGCTCGGGGAGAAGGAACCCGCAGGCCGAGCAGGTCTTGGACGAGGGGTACCAGCGGCCGGTCACGACCAGCTGCCGGCCAGCGCGCTCGCACTTGTATTCCAGCTGGTGCCGGAACTCGCCCCAGCCGCAGTCGCTGATCACCCGGGCCAGGTGCCGGTTGCGGACCATGTTGGTGACCGCGAGGTCCTCGATCGCGATCAGGTCGTGGCCGCGGACCAGGCCGGTGGTGGTCTTGTGCAGGAAGTCGCGGCGGGCGTTGCGGACCTTGCGGTGGGCCCGCGCTACCTTGGCCCTGGCTTTGGCCCGATTGGCCGAGCCTTTCTGGCAGCGGGCCAGGCGGCGCTGGTAGCGGGCGAGGTTGCGAGCCTTGCGCTCCAGGTGGCGGGGGTTGGCGACCCGCTCGCCGTCGCTGGTCACCGCGAAATCACTGATCCCAAGGTCGACGCCCACGGCGCGGCCGGCGGCGGGCAAAGGCTGCGGCGGCTCGGCGTCAACGGCGAACGTCATGTACCAGCGGCCGTCGGGCTCGCGCGAGATGATCACCATGGTGGGGCTGAGCGCCGCCGGGTCGACGCCGGGCCACGACCAGGCGAACGCCAGCGAGCCGGGTGTCTTGGCCAAGCGCAGCGCCCCGTCCCGCAGAGAAAACGCCGACCGGGTGTAGTGCGCCGACTGGCGGGATCGGCGGTTTTTGAAGCGAGGGTAGCGAGCCCGCTTGGCGAAGAACGCGCGGAATGCCCGGTGCTGGTGGCGCAGCGCCTGCTGCAGCGGGACAGACGAGACCTCGTTCAGCCAGGCCAGCTCAGGGTCCTTTTTCAGCGCGGTCAGGTCGGCGTCGGTTTGCGCGTACGTGGTGCCCTGACGGTCTTGCTGCCAGCGCCGCTGCCGCCCGGCCAGAGTATGGTTCCACACCACCCGGACGCAGCCGAAGGTACGGTTCAGCATCGCCTGCTGCGCCTCATCGGGATACGCCCGGCACCGGTACGCCGTCCTCACAGGACCACGATGGCAGGGCGCTCCGACAAAACACCGCCGCGCCACACGCGGCACCGTATCCCTCCCCGGCCTGAAGGCCGGGGCTTCCTCCGGAAGCAACGGTGAGCCTGCCGTGAGCCCGCTGCGCGACCGGGTCCAGCGCTTCCTGCAGCGGCCGGGCACGACCGACCTGACCCGCTATCAGCGCCTGCTGCCCGCGATCGCCGCGCGCGAGGAGGACCTGGCCGGCCTGCCGGACGGCGCGCTGGCCGGGCGCGCCCGCGAGGCCCGGGACGACGCCGAGTTCTGCGCGGTCGGGCGGGAGGCGGCCCGCCGCGCGCTGGGGGAGCGCCCCTACGACGTCCAGCTGCTCGGCACGCTGGTCATGCTCGACGGGCACGTCGCCGAGATGGCCACCGGCGAGGGCAAGACCCTGTCCGGCGCGCTGGCCGCCGCCCGGTACGCGGTGGCCGGCCGGACGGTGCACGTGACCTCGGTCAACGACTACCTGGCCCGCCGCGACGCCGACTGGATGGGCCCGGTGTACGAGCGGCTCGGCGTCACGGTCGGCTGCATTGGCCAGGCCTCGACCCCGGCACAGCGGCGGGCCGCGTACGCGGCGCAGGTGACCTACGCGCCGGTCAGCGAGATCGGCTTCGACGTGCTCCGCGACCGCCTCGTCGCCGACGTCGCCGACCTGGTCGCCGCGGACCCCGACGTGCTGCTGATCGACGAGGCCGACTCGGTCCTCATCGACGAGGCGCTGGTCCCGCTGGTGCTCGCGGGCGCCACCGGCGAGGCCGACACCGACGTCGAGATGGCCGAGATCGTGCGCGGGCTACGCCCCGGCCTGCATTTCGAGGCCGACGACCAGGGACGCAACGTGTCGCTGACCGACGCGGGCGCGCGCGCCGCCGAGCAGGCCCTGGGCGGCATCAACCTGTACGCCGCCGACCGGCTGGACACGCTGACCCGGCTCAACGTGGCCCTGCACGCGCACGCCCTGCTGCGGCGCGACGTCGACTACATCGTCCGTGACGGCCAGGTCCACCTGGTCAGCGCGTCCCGCGGCCGGGTGGCCCAGATGCAGCGCTGGCCCGACGGCCTGCAGGCCGCGGTCGAGGCGAAAGAGGCCCTCGCCGCCAGCGACAGCGGCGAGGTCCTGGACAGCATCACGGTGGAGTCCCTGGTCCGCCGGTATCCGCGGGTGTGCGGCATGACCGGCACCGCCGTGACGGTGGGCGAGGAGCTCCGCGAGTTCTACGGGCTGGAGGTGGCGGTCATCCCGCCGAACCGGCCGTGCGTGCGCGACGACCAGCCGGACCGGCTGTACGCGACGCTGCCGCAGAAGGAGAAGTCGGTCGTGGCCGAGGTGACGGCCGCGCACGTCACCGGGCGGCCGGTGCTGATCGGCACGCTCGACATCGCCGAGTCGGAACGGATCGGGCGCCGGCTCGCCGCGGCCGGGCTGCCGCACGTGGTGCTCAACGCCAAGAACGACGCGGAAGAGGCCGCGATCGTGGCCGAGGCCGGCGCCCGCGGGGCGATCACCGTGTCGACCCAGATGGCCGGCCGCGGTACCGACATCCGCCTGGGCGGCCGCGACGGCGACCGCGACCAGATCGCCGCGCTGGGCGGCCTGTACGTCATCGGCACCGGGCGGCACGCGAGCAGCCGGCTCGACCACCAGCTGCGCGGGCGGTCCGGCCGGCAGGGCGACCCCGGCAGCTCGGCCTTCTTCGTCAGCCTGGAGGACGAGCTGATCACCAGCTACGCCCCGGACACGGCCGTGCCGCGCGACGTGGCCCCCGACGGCCGGGTCCGCGACGCCCGGGCCGACGCCGCGGTGGCCCACGCCCAGCGCGTCGCGGACGGCGCCCACCTGGAGATCCACCGGAACACCTTCCGGTACAACAAGCTCATCGAGGACCAGCGGCAGGTCGTGCTGTCGCACCGGGACCGCCTGCTGCGCGGCGACGCGGCGCTGCGGGCCCTGGCCGGCCGCTGCCCCGAGCGGTACGACGAGCTGGCCGCCACGGTCGACCCCGGCGTGCTCGCCGGGGCGGCCCGGACGATCGTCCTGGCCCATCTCGACCGCGGCTGGGCGGACCACCTGGCCGTGCTGGCCGAGATCCGCGAGGGCATCCACCTGCGCGCGCTCGGGCAGGGCCCGAATCCGTTCGGGATGTCCCTGGACCCGCTGGCCGAGTTCCACGCGGAGGCGGTCAAGCTGTTCGCCCGCCTGCTCGACCAGGTCCAGGACCGCTCCGCCGAGACGTTCCGGACCGCGGCGATCACCGGTGCGGGCATCGACCTCGACGCCACCGGGCTGAAACGGCCCACCGCGACCTGGACGTACGTGGTGCGCGACAACCCCTTCGGCACCCCGCTGGACCGGGCCCTGGGCCAGCTCGCCCGCCGCATCTACCATCGGGGATGAACCGCTGCGGCGGGGGAGATGCTGACATGACCGATTCCATAACGGGCACGGCGCCGGCTTGCCCGCGTTCCGAGGTGGACCCGTACTCGGATGAGTTCCTGGCTGACCCGTTCCCGTTCCTGGCGCGGCTGCGGGACGCGGGCCCGGTCGTCTACCTGGACCGGTACGAGGTGTTCGCGGTAGCCCGGCACGAGCAGGTCCAGGCCGTGCTCAAGGACCCGCGGGTGTTCTCCTCGGCCGCGGGCACCGGGATCACCAACTTCAACACCGAGAAGGCCTGGCGCAAGCCGAGCATCCTGCTCGAGGTCGATCCTCCGGTGCACACGCACAACCGCAAGGTGGTGGCCCGGGCGCTCGCCCCGCGGTCGCTGGGCTACCTGCAGGAGGTCTTCGACCGCAAGGCCGCCGAGCTGGCCGATTCGCTGGTGGCCCGGGGATCGTTCGACGCGGTGCCGGACCTGGCGGAAATCTTCCCGACGCAGGTGTTCGCGGACGCGTTCGGGCTGCAGCCCGGCGGCCGGGACCAGCTGCTGGCCTACGGCGCGCTGGTGTTCAACGGGATGGGCCCGCGTAACCACCTGTTCGAGGCCTCGATGGACGGCGTCGGGGAGGTGCTGGCCTGGATCACGCAGCAGTGCTCCCGCTCGTCGCTGCGCCCGGATGGCCTCGGCGCGCTGATCTACGCCGGGGTGGACGCGGGCGAGGTCACCGAGGACGAGGCGGCGCTGCTGGTCCGCTCGTTCCTGTCGGCCGGGCTCGACACTACGGTCAGCGCGCTGGCGCTGGGCGTGCTCGACTTCGTGCGCTTTCCCGGGCAGTGGCAGGCGCTGCGCGAGGACCCGTCGCTGGCCCGCACCGCGTTCGAGGAGGTGGTCCGGATCGAAGCGCCGGTGATGAACTTCTTCCGTACCACCACCGAGCCGGTCGAGCTGGCCGGGACCAGCCTGCCCGCCGGCGCGAAGGTGATGGTGTCGTTCGCCGGGGCCAACCGGGATCCGCGGCGCTGGGAGCAGCCCGACCGCTTCGACATCCGCCGCAAGACCGCCGGCCACTTGGGTTACGGCACCGGCGTGCACAACTGCGTCGGCCAGGTGATCGCGCGCATGGAGGGCGAGGCCGTGCTCCGGGCGCTGGCGCTGCGGGTCAGCTCCTGGCACCTGACCGGCGAGCCGCGGCCCCGCCTCAACAACTCCCTGCGCGGCCTCGACACCCTGCCCGTGGCGGTGGAACCGGCGTAACCGACCGCGGCAGCAGCCTTCACTGAGACGCTAGCCTTGTCGTAGTTGGCGGATGCAGCCGATCTAGGTGGACATGACAGCGTCTGATAGGGGAGGGCCCAAGGAGCCCCGTGACGGTCCGAACGCGGATGTCGTGTCCAGTCCCGATGCGCGGATTTTGCGGCGGACCATGCGCGAAGCAGTCTCCACGTCTCCCGGTGCGTTTCTAACAACCGTTGCCGAGATCGACGCGAGGTCATCTGATTATTGGGAAGACGAGCTTCGGTCGTCTACGTGGGCCGTGGTTCAGAGGGGAGACGAGGTCTTCGGTATCGCCGCGGCGAAGCTGCCCAGCGATGACGACGGATACATTAGGCACAGCCAGACCGCGCGCTTCATTGAGTCCGTCTGGATCGCCCCCTCGATGCGCGGGAACGGGTACGGTGAGCGACTGATCAAGTACCTTTTCGATGCAGAATGTAAGAAGAGCGCCGACGTCGACAGGTTTTTTGTATGGGTTTTTATCGAGAACACAACAGCCATCCGTATGTACGAGCGCATGGGATTCGAGCACCCTGAAAACCGAGAGCAGCAGAGCCAAAGGGCAGACGGTACCCGTGTAGATGAAGTGCAGTATCAGCTGCTGTTTGACAGCGTTTTGGCTGTAGCCGCTGAGTTGAATGAAAATTCGGCAGCACGCGAAGAGGACTGGATCAGATACGGGGTGCGTTATCGGCTATTGGGGAAGAATCCGCGGGACCGAGGCCTAGATACCTGAACGCACCAAGCGCCGAGTCAACGTATGGAAGCTTGTTGCACCAATCGGAGGCCTGCGAACATCCTCCAGCAGTCCGGCCGGGCTCGACGCGCTCACCTCCCGCGAAAGGGAGATCCTCATCGAGGTCGCCGCGGGCCTGTCCAACGCCGAGATCGCCGCCAAGCTCTTCCTGGCCGAGGCCACGGTCAAGACACACGTCGGCAGGATGCTGAATAAGCTCAAGCTGCGGGACCGGGTGCAAGCTGTCGTGTACGCCTACGAGCGCGGCCTGGTCCGGCCTGGCAGTCGTCCTTGACCCGCTGCTGACATATGTCATCTCGAGCCGGTGACCCACAGCACTACCCCGCCTGCGGCGCTACACGAGAACCTCCTGTCATGACTTGCGCAGACGCTTCCGCCGATGGGCTTCCCGCTCGATCACAAGAACGGCAGGCTGGCACGGGGACCGCCGAGGCCCTTTCCGGGACGCGCGCGAGCGTCGCTAGGCCGCTGCCCGGCGCCGGCCCGTTCGACTGGCGCGTGATCTGGGTTGGCGGAGTCGTCTTCGCCGTGCTGATGGCGTTGTCGGCGCGGTATGGCTTTGACCGCGACGAGCTGTACTTCCTGGACGCCGCCCGGCATCTGCAGGGCAGCTATGTTGATCAGCCGGTGTTCGCGCCGCTGTTGGCGTGGGTGTCACTCAAGCTGTTCGGCGTGTCGCTGCCGGGGCTGCGGGTGTGGCCCGCGCTCGCGGCGTGGGCCACCGTGGCGGTCGGCGCGCTGACCGCCCGCGAGTTCGGCGGCGGAAAGCGCGCGCAGCTGCTGGCGGCGATCGGCACCGCGACGATGCCGGTGCTGCTGGGCGCCGCTCACTTCGCCAACACGACCGCCTACGAGCTGCTGGCGTGGGCAGGACTGGCGCTGGTGGTGGCCAGGATCGGGCGGACCAGCGACTGCCGCTGGTGGCTGGCCGGGGGCCTGATCGCCGGCCTTGGGGTAGCTGACGACCACAGCATGAGCTTCTTCGCCATCGCGCTGGTCATCGGCGCGCTGCTCAGCGGCGGCCGCCGGATGATCGGGAATCGCTGGTTCCTGGCCGGTGCCGTGATCGCGGTGGCGTTCGAGGTCCCCGACTTGTGGTGGCAGGCACAGCACGGGTGGGCGACGATCGCCATGACCCAAGCGCTGCACCGGGAAAACGGCGGCCTGGCCAATATCGGCACCTGGGTCGCCGGCCAGCTGGCCGTGGTGACCCTGGCGCTGGCCGGGGTCTGGCTAGCCGGGCTGCGGTTCCTCTGGCAGTCAGACCGGCCGCTATGGCGGGCGATGGCCTGGGCGTACGGGCTGCTGTTCGTGCTCTTCGCGGTCACCACCGGCGCGCAGACCTACTACCTGGGCGCCGCGTACGTGTATCTGCTCGCCGCCGGCGCCGTGGCCATCGACAGGTGGCTACAGGCCCGGCCCGGCCGGCTGCGCAATCTCCTGCTGGCCAGCGCGCTCACCACCGCGGTGGCCGTCCCGCTTGTCTTGCCTGTGCTCCCGGTGGCCGACATCGGCTGGACGTACAAGATCAACAAAAATCCAGGCGAGACCGTCGGCTGGCCCCAGGTCGTGCGCACCGTTGACGGGGTGTGGAAGTCGCTGCCGGCGCGCCAGCGCGCCAGCGCGGTGATCTTCGCTGGCGACTACGGCGAAGCCGGCGCCATCAACGAGCTCGGCCGGGGAACCGGGCTGCCGACGGCCGTCAGCGGGCACAACAGCGAGTGGTGGTGGGGGCCAGGAAACAGCCGCGCCACCACTGCGGTTGCCGTCATGCCCGGACCCGTCGATATCACCAGCTCCGCCGCGACCGCCTATCTCAGGCAGTTCTTCACCCGCGTGCGAGTGGCGGCCACGCTGTCGAATCCGTACGGCATCCACAACCAGGAATGGGATGGCCACGTCTACGTTTGCACCGGTCTGCGCCACCCGTGGGCCCAGCTATGGCCACGGCTGCGCCTCTACGCCTGACGCGGTGTCAGAGTCAAGCGCGGGGCAGGTAGCGCGTGGCTCAGTCGGCGAGCAGCCTGCTCAGCCAGCTCAGCTGCGCTGCCCTTGAGCCCGGCCAGCGCCCTGGCCCTGGCCTCCAGCTCCCGGTTCACGCTTTTGGCGCCGCCGGACAGCTGGATGAACCGGTTGCGCTTGACCGGCACCTTCCCGGCAACAGCCTTCTCGGCCTTGGCGACCTGCTCGTCGATCCCGCGCAGGGTCCGCCGGGCCCGGTCGTGGCGGTACTGGTAGTAGATGACCTGATCCCGCCTCTTCGCGGTGGGCCCGGCGGGCCAGGGCTGGGTGAATACCTGCCCGCCGGGGATCTTCTCGCCCGGGTGCGTGCGCCGCCACTGCTTGACGACGTAGGGGACGTGCGGGATCCGCATGCCCAAGATGAACGACAGGCCCGCAGCCTCGATCGCCTTCTGGTTCGCCTCGGAGATCATGCCGGCGTCGGCCACGACCGTGACGTCGGGCAGCTGGCGCGCCGTCATGAAGGATTCGATGACCGGGAGCATTGTCTTGGTCTCGGGTGCATCGGCTGAAGCCTGTGGCGCGGGCGACACCGACTGCTAGGTGAAAGCCGCGATAGCCAAGAGTAGCGCCCCAAATGCGACGAGCGCTCCGACCGTGCGAATGGTGACCAACTTCCTTCCCTGGCTTACGGGAACAGCAGTAGCAGGATTACTTGCCTGACTGACCGTAGCCGCGGCGGCCAGCTTCGCGGAACGCGGGATCATTCGCGGCAGCCGCCGCATGTAGTCGGCGCGGGCGAGCGCGCTGAGTCGGGCTAGTACCGCGCCATTGGCAGGTAGGTAATGAGATGCAGTCTTCGCGATTTGCTCCGACTCCGACGCGACCGCCTGATCGGGCGCGGCCGGCGTGTTCATGCAGACCTTACGCGGCAGGGTGGTCGCGACTCTGCGGTTTTCGTCACCCCCGGTCTCTTCTCCCATCGGCTCCAAGTCCAGCCGGCTCAGTGCCTCCGTAACAGAGGACAGTCTGGGAGTCTTCTTCAGAGTCTGTTCCCAGCTGCCCAGATCTTGTCTCCAGAGCCGGACGTAGTGCTCGCAGAGCGAGGGTTGAATCTGGCTCAGGCATTCCTGGGCGGCTGCGGCCGAAGCGAGCATCTTCTGCTGCACCTCGGGCCGGGCCTTGTCTGCTCGGACAGTAATGGCGTCGAGAAACCCTCTTCGGGCCTTGATGAAATCAGCCCAGTAATCGCAGGTGGCGTACGCAGCGTTCCTGTTGCTATGAAGCAGTGCGTACAGGCCCTCCGCAAGCACGTCGCCGAACTCTTGACCGGCCGCCCGTCGTGGATCGTCGAAAGGATCATAACGAAGCTGGGTTGCGTAGAGGCCGGACCAGGCGAGACGGCGCTCGACGGTGTCGTTGTAGAGGAACAGCCAATCCTCGTTGTAGATATCAGGGAAGAAGCCGATCGGGGCGGTGCAGTCGATGGCCAGCACGGATCCGCTGACGAACACGTCTTGAGATTCTCCGGTCTCTCGGTGGGCATGACAGACCACGGAGTTATCCGGGAAATCGCTAACTCGCATGCCGACCGAGTAGTACTGCTGGCCCAGCATGGATGCCGTGCGGTGCAGGTCGGGGAGGCTGACATCCCTGATGTCGTCATCCATGAAGAACACGCGATCCCAGCCGAGCATGCGGGCCAGAAGGAGGCCCAGGTTGCGCTTGGTACTGAGATCGCTGTCCCGGGCGGCGCACGCCTCCGGCAGGCACCCGATCTCCTCCGGGCGCGACGTGGCGAACTCAAGCCACCGGTGACCGTAGCCGGAGGGCAGGTCGATCACAACGGCCTGGGTGAAGGACCGCGACCTGAGCAACTGACTCACGTCATCAGAGCGCGCTTGGCGGCTGCACAGGACCACGAGCCGGCACCGCGCGGCCCGGGCCAGCGTTACGGCGTGATCAAGATGCGGGGCTGGCCTGGACGCGGGGACGACGATGGCGTCGAGGATCCGGCCCGAGGACGGCGCAACCGGCGACCTGGCCTGTCCTACGAGTTCCTCGTGCGTGTTGTGCTGCCGGACGCCGGGTTGGCGCGTCACCTGTACTGCCCTCTGGCGGGAAAGAGGATCAGTTCTCCCGGTTATCACTCGCCAGCGCCTTGCGGCCACTGGTAGAGGATGCCGTCCGGATTGTTGAAATCAGGTGTCATGGTCTTCCTCTCTATGACTGGCACTCGCATAAGAATGACGAAGGAATCGGCGCTGCCGAAGTTGGCCGCAATGTACCGCTCGTTGCCATCGCGCAGGCGCGCATCGGTCAGGCTGCGCACCGCACCGAATACGCCGCGGCTGTGTATACCGTTGCATATGGTGAGAGTCCGGCCCGAGTTCAGCGGGTTAGGCACACGGGCCAGGAAGCCGACGTCTTCGACGAGATTGGTATTCTCGTCGTCGCCCCACACGGGCAGGAAACGCCGCTCTTTGCCGTCCATATCGGCCACGAAGATTTCTCCCGTTTCCACCGAGTTGTCTTCGATTTGCCTTACCGGCAGATGAGTCATGGCCGACAATCGCTTGGTTACGTCATTCCAGGCGATGCCGCCGAGCAGGATCACGTGGCCGGACAGATCGTCCGACAACAAGTTGGGCGCGGCCTTGTAGAACACGTCCATTTCCGGATTCTCGGCCCGGATGTGCCCCCACAGTTCGACCAGGGAGTCCAGGTCGGCGAAGGAGAGCAACTCCGTAAAGTTCGGATCCTTCGGATCAGCCAGTGATGCCGTCTCGACCTCCGGCAGCTGCGCGCAGACCAGGGTGACCGGACCCGTGTCCAGGAAACGCCACGATTTCCTGACTGCTGCCATGGCACCGCGGGAAGGCTTGCTGGCGGCGGCGTCCCGGAGCGTGAGCAGCTCCGCCTCCAGTTCCCGGTATACGGATTTCTCGTCCTCAGTGAGGGACTCGAGCAGGAGGATCTTGGGCTCTGCCGTCTCGACCGACCGCCGGGTGGCGAAGAACCGCGCGTAGTCGGTCATCCGGTCGCGCGGCGGGAGCTTGGGCGCGGTGGAACTCTCCCACGAGGAAATGGTCGCCGCAGCCACGCCACCCAAGGCCTTAGCCAGCGCATCCTGAGTGGGCCGTTTATCGGGCCACTGCTCCTGCCGCAGGCTGCGCAGACGCTGAGCGAGTTCCAGCAATGCAGTAGAGGCGGTAGAGCCGGTAGAGGCGGTAGAGAGGGATTGCATGACGTATCACCTCCTGGTCAGCGCGGGGCCAGTTGCCAAGCTGTCACGCCGCGGGCGGCGATCTTTCCGAGTGATCTCTATGACGTGCGATGGAGCATCTTACTGCTTGACGGTCAGCTTAGTGCTCGTTACCATCAAAACACAAACCAATACCGTAGAGCTACTTAAATCTACAGTATAGCAGTAGAGTTAAGTAGAGAAATATAGATCCCGATTGGAGGATGGGTAGAGGGTTAGGAGGCGGATATGGCAGTCGTCGGAGTATTGATCAAAGTCGTCCTCGTGGTACTGGCCGTCGCCACCGTGGGAATCTTCATCGCGGTCATCGTGGCGACCGTCATGACGACTGCGGCCGTGCACATGGAAGAGCGGCAGTGGACCTTGAAACGGCCAGCACCCGGCAGATTGCCCCAGATCGTACGCGGGATCTTGGGAGTCTACGTGCGCCGGATGGACAGCGACCTCGATGAAAGTATCCGCCCGGAAGAAGAGCCCCCTTGGTACGAGCGCAGCGGCGGCCCCAGGCGGTGGTGAGCGCCTGGCCGCGTTGGTGGCCAGGTACAAGGCCGCCGCGCCGCACCGGCATCGGGGCGCGGTGCGGCGCGGATGGCGATCCGGATCCCCGTGTCGGCCGTGACGGATAGGAGTCGCGTGGAGCAATCCTGCCGCAGCCACCGGAGGCCTGATGATCAGCCTCCTGGTGCCATCCCCATGACGCGCCAGCAGTGTGGGTCCCTGGCTATGCTGCACCTGTGCCACGCAGGGTAGCTGCCGTATCTCACGCGTCGCGCCCTGCTGACTTGGGGCAGGCCGACACCGGGCCTCCTGCCGCAGCGGCTGATCCGGAGCCGGTCGCCGCGACGGTGCTCGACGGCGGCGTCGGCACCCAGCGGATCCAGGCGGTGGACAGGGCGGTCGCGCTGCTGAAATCCGTGGCCGCGAGCGCGACTCCGCCCACGGCCGGTGAGCTGGCCCGGGAATGCGGGATCAACCGGAGCACCGCGTGGCGGCTGCTGCGCACGCTGGAGCACCACGGGCTGGTCGACCGCGACCTCATCACCCAGCGGTACACGGTTGGGTACGGCGCGATCTCGGTCGCCGCGGCGGTGACCGACGACGCGCTCGTGCGGCGGGTACGCCCGTTGCTGAGCAAGCTGGCCGCGGTGACCGGGGAGTCGGTGACGCTCGCGGTGGCCAAGCGCTTCAACCTGGTCTATGTCGACCAGGTCGACCCGCCGAACGTGATGGTCCCGAACTGGCTCGACAAGCCGCTGCCGCTGCACGCCACCTCGGGCGGCAAGGCGTTCCTGGCCTGGCTGGGCCGCGACGAGAGGGACGCGATCCTGCCGAAGGAACTGCCACGCTACACGACGCACACGATCACCGACCGCGATCAGCTGGAGCGCGAGTTCGCTGAGGTCCGCCGGGTCGGCTACGCGCTCTGCACCCGGGAGTACGAGGAGTTCTCCTCCGGCGCCTCGGCCGCCGTGCTGAACACGCGGCAGTACCCGATCGCCGTGATCAACGTGTGGGGCCCGGCTCCCCGCAACCCGGCCAAGAAGCTGCACGAGATCGGCCGGGAAGCCGTGCAGACCGCGCAGGAGGTCCGCGCACTGCTCGACTAGGGAGGGCAGGCAGCTGGCGGACCGACTTGCCCTGCACCCAATCAGGACAGGCGGCTGAGCCACCGGAAGCAGCACCCGGCCAGGGCCAGGGCCAGGGCGAGGTAGATCGCGGTCTCGGTCGCCTGGAAGCGCCAGTAGCGGCTGGCGGGCTGGTAGGTGATGGCCTCCCGGATGCCGTGGCGGCCCAGGCAGTCAACGAAGGCGGCGGGGCCCTGCCCCGGTGGGAAGGCCCTCCCCTGCGCGCCCGCGCTCACGCCGGTGCCTCCTACCGACGTGCAGGCAGCCGGAGTGGTGCTGGTTGCCTGCCCGGCGGCGTTGACGGGCCCGCTGGACAGGAGCCAGGCGCCGGGCTGGCCGGGGATGTTGAGGGCGTAGAGCGTGAAGGTGTCGCCGCCCGGGCCGGTCTGTGACGGTCCGGCGCCTCCCAGCGAGGTGACCGGGATGACCGTGCGATCGGCCGGGGCGAGGTTGGGGCGGACCCACAGCGGCATGGCGACCTGGAGGGCGGCGAAGATGGCCAGGGTGACGGCCATGGCCGGGACGGTGCGCCGGATCAGCGCCCCGGTGGTGACCCCGAGGGCGAAGGCGAACGCTGCGTAGCCGATCGGGGTGATGCCGTGGGTGGCGAAGTTCAGCTGGCTGAACCGGCTCTGGGCGACGCCGGCGCCGGAGCCGTCGGCGACGGCCTGGCTGATCGGCGCCGCCCACCAGGTCTGCATGAGGCTGAGCGCCTCGGTGACGGCTATGGCGGTCAGGCCGATGACGGTGAGCTTGACGGCCAGCCACCGGGTCCGGGTGACGGACTGGTTCCAGGCCAGGGCGGCGGTTCCGGTCTCCAGCTCGCGAGCGATCAGCGGCGCGCCCCAGAACAGGCCGATGACGGCGGGCGCCAGCAGGATGACCCCGGTGCTGAGCAGGAACAGTGCCCCGTAGGGGCTTGCGCTCAGCGACCCGGTGAAGTAGCTGGCCGGGCTCAGGCAGTTGCCGTGGCAGCTGTCGAGCCCGTCGGCGGCGTACATGCTGGCCAGGTGCGGCCCGGTGGCCGCGAGCAGGATCGTGAAGGCGGCCAGGGTCACGGCCGCGGTGATGGCCTGGGTGCGGAACTGGAGCAGGCTGAGACGGATCATGACACCACTCCCAGCCGCTGCCGGCGGGCTGGCGTGCCATCGCGGGCCCGGCTCATGTAGGCCAGCACCAGATCCTCGACGCTGACCGGCCTGACGGTCCAGGCCGGGTCGAGGACCGGCTCGTCCGTGCGGATCAGCAGGACGGTCTGCTTGTCGGTGTGGCTTTCGGTGATGACTTCCTGGCTTGCCGGGAGGCTGCCGGGGTCTCGCCGCGGCCCGGACAGGCGGCGATGCGAGGCCAGCAGTTCGCTGACCTCTCCCGCGATCTGGACCATTGACGCGACGAGCACGACCAGGTAGTCGCAGACCCGTTGCAGGTCGGCGACCAGATGCGAGGACAGCACGACGCTGACCTCATGCTCGGCGACGGCTTCCATCAGGCCCTGCAGGAACTCCCGCCGGGCCAGCGGATCGAGAGCGGCGACCGGCTCGTCGAGGATGAGCAGTTCGGGCCGCTTGGCCAGCGCCAGGGTGAGGGCGAGCTGGGCCCGCTGCCCACCGGACAGCGACCCACCTCGCTGTTTCGGGTCGAGGCCAACCTGCCCGATCCGCCGCCGCGCCAGGTCACCGTCCCAGCCGGGGTTGAGCCAGGCGCCGAGACGGAGATGGTCGGCGACCGTCATCCGAGCGTAGACGGGGGTGTCCTGAGCGACGAAGCCGACCCGGGCCAGCTGCGCCTGGCCCGGCCGCCGGGTGCTGGCCGCGGACCGTGATCGTGCCTCGGGTCGGCGCGAGCATCCCGGCGGCCAGGCGCAGCAGGGTGGTCTTGCCCGCGCCGTTGGGGCCGACGAGCCCGGCGACGTGGCCTTCGGGGATGGCCAGCGTGCAGTCGCGCAGCGCCCAGGTCCGGCGGTACTGCTTGCCGAGGCCGCTGGCCTGGATGACGGCGCTCACGCGACCCCCTCGGCGAAACAGGTGCGGAACGCGGTCCGGTAGATCGCCTCGACGTCGTCGGGACCCAAGCCCGCCGACCGTGCCGAGCGGAGCCAGTCAGTCAGGGCGGCGAGAAACCGCGCCTGCGTGGCCGGATCGGTCCCGGACGGCACGCGGGTGACGAACGTGCCGAGCCCCGGGCGGGCACGCACCAGCCCGTCGCGCTCCAGTTCCCGGTAGGCCTTGTGCACCGTGTTCGGGTTGATGGCCAGCCTGGCCACCACCTGCTGGGCGGTCGGCAGCCGCTCGCCCGGCTCCAGCATCCCCATCCGCAGGGCCTGGTGCACCTGCTGCACCAGCTGCAGGTAGGTGGCAACGCCCGACGTCTCGTCGAGCTGGAACTCGATCATCCAATCTCTCATTCCACTAAGGGCTTAGTGGGATGAGAGTAGCAGGAGGCTGGCGACGGCACAACAACGGATCAGGCCCAGCTATGGGCCGGCGGCCGCCGTCGCCGATGACGGGCGCCGGCGGATCTCCGATGCGCGCGTGACCCGCCCATCACGTTGGGGTCGGTGCGGCCGCGGAACCGGAGCCTTGACCGTCGCTGAAACGCGCTGATAGTCTCGCGATGGTAACGGACCGTTCACATCGTGAACGCGTGTCAGGGAGGACGGCCGCCATGGCTGGCTCCAGCAAGGTCATCATCACGTGCGCACTCACCGGGTCCGGGCACACCCCATCGATGTCCCCGTACCTGCCCTACACGGTCGAGCAGGTGGTTGACCAGGGCGTGGCGGCGGCCGAGGCCGGCGCGGCCGTGCTGCACCTGCACGCCCGCGATCCCCAGGACGGCAGCCCGACGGCCGACCCGGCCGTGTTCGCCGAGTACGCGCGGGGCATCAGGCAGCACAGCGACGTCGTGATCAGCATCTCCACCGGCGGCGGCACCGGCATGACCGTCGAGGAACGGCTGCAGGGCGTGCTCAAACTCAAACCCGAACTGTGCACGCTCAACCTCGGGACGATGAACTACGGCAGCTTCCCGATGATCGACCGGTACCGGGACAAGTTCCGGTTCGCCTGGGAAGAGCCGTACCTGGAGAGCACCCGCGCCGAGCCGTTCGTGAGCACCTACGCCGACATCGAGTACATGCTCAAGGTCGTCGGCCCGCAGACCGGCACCAGGTTCGAGGCGGAGGCCTACGACACCTCGCACCTGTACACGCTGGCCTACTACCTGGACCAGGGCCTGGTGCAGCCGCCGGTCTTCGTCCAGACGATCTTCGGCACGATGGGCGGGATCGGGCCGGACGTCGACCACATCGTGCACATGAAGCGGACCGCCGACCGGCTGCTCGGCGATGCGTACCAGTGGTCCACGCTGGGGGCCGGGCGCTACCAGATGGGCATCGTGACCGCCGCCGCCATCATGGGCTCGCACGTGCGGGTCGGGCTGGAGGACAGCCTCTACCTCGGCAAGGGCCAGATCGCCGAGTCCAACGCCGACCAGGTGCGCAAGATCCGCGGCATCCTCGAGGCGCTATCGCTGGAGATCGCGACCCCGGCCGAGGCGCGGCAGGTGCTCGGGCTCAAGGGCCTGGACCACGTCGGCTACTGACGGGCGCCCCGGCGCCCCGGGGTCGGCGCCGGAAGCGCACGAGGGCCTGACCGGTGTCGTCTTCGACAGCGGCGGGGACCGGCTGGTCGGCACGCTCTACCTGGCCCGCGGCGGCCGGCCGAAGCCCACGGTCCTGCTGCTGCACGGCTGCCCGGGGCTGGAGCAGAACCTCGACCTGGCGGCGTCGCTGCGGGACAGCGGCCGGAACGCGCTGGTGTTCCACTACCGCGGGTGCTGGGGCAGCGGTGGGCGCTACGACCTGCGCACCATCCCCGGTGACGTGACCGCGGCGGTCGACCACCTGCAGGCGGGCGAGTACCCCACCGTGGACCCGGCCCGGCTGGCCGTCCTGGGACACAGCCTGGGCGGCTGGGCGGCCATCCTCGCTGCCGCGGCCGACGACCGGCTGCGCGCCGTGGCCGTCTACGGTGCCGCGGTTGACCTGGGCGGCATCCGCCTCACGGCCGGGCAGCTAGACCACGAGATGACCCGCTTCCTGGCCGTCACGCCGAAGGAGTTCATCCGGCAGGCCGCTGACGTCGGCAGGCGGCCGGGACCGCTGGACGTGGTCGCCTCGATCGCGCCGCGGCCGCTGCTGATCATGCACGGCAGCGACGACGCCTGGGTTCCGGTGCAGCAGGCCCGGCGGCTGAGCTGCCGCGCGGGGCTGCCCTGCCGGTACGTCGAGGTCGAGGGGGCCAATCACTCCTTCGCCTGGCACCGCGCCGAGCTGCGTGACCTGGTGACCGGCTGGCTGGACGAGGTGGAATCTCCCTAGGAGGAGCCGTGGTGCTAACGGAGCCGGATCGGGTGAGCCGGGTGGGGATCGTCGGCGCCGGGGTGATCGGCGGCGGCTGGGCGCTGCACTTCCTGCGGATGGGCCTGGATGTCGATGTCTACGACCCGGGGCCGCGCGCGCGGAGCGACCTGCTCCAGATGCTGGAGGAGACCTGGCCGCTGCTCGAGCAGCTGGGGCTGCGCGGCGGCGCCGACCCCAGTCGGCTCCGTTTCCACGACGACCTGGCCGCCGCCGTGTCCGGCGCGGACCTGGTGCAGGAGAACTCGCCGGAAGACGGCCAGGTCAAGCGCGGCGTCCTCGCCGCGATCGACGAGGCGGCGCGCCCGGACACGGTGATCGCCTCCAGCACGTCCGGGTTCGCGATGACCATGCTGCAGGCCGACTGCGCTCACCCCGAGCGCTGCGTGGTGGGCCATCCGTTCAATCCGCCTTACCTGATTCCGCTGGTCGAGGTGGTGGGCGGCGAGCGGACCGACCCGGCGGCCGTGGATTGGCTCGCGAGGTTCTACGCCGCCGTGGGCAAGCGGCCGCTGCGGCTGACCCGCGAGCTGCCCGGCTTCGTCGGCAACCGGCTGCAGGAGGCCCTGTGGCGGGAGGCCCTGCACATGGTCGCCGCCGGGGAGGCGACCGTCGAGGAGATCGATGAGGCCATCGCCTACGGCCCGGGGCTGCGCTGGGCGCAGATGGGCCCGTGCCTGACCTTCCACCTGGCCGGGGGCAGCGACGGCATGGCGCACATGCTCGACCACTTCGGGGCCGCGCTGCTGGAGCCGTGGACCCGGCTGCAGGCACCGCCGCTGACCCCGCAGCTGCGCGAGCGGATGGTGGCGGGCTGCCTGCGGGAGGCCGACGGGCGCTCGGTGGCCGAGCTGGGGCAGCGGCGGGATGAGTTCCTTGCCGAGCTGCTCGGCCTGGTGGACCGGTTCTCGGTCAGCCCGCCCTCACGGCCCGGCCCGGACGCCGGGCGGCCCGGGCCAGACGCCGCGCAGGACGCGGGGCGCCACGAGCCGGAGGCGGTGCGCCGCGAGCCGGATGCGGTCTATTGACAGTGCCGAGACCGCTATTTAAACTCCGGGTTACCGCATCATGCACGTTTCGTTCATATCGTGAACCTCTTCCCGGGTTGCGTCGCAACACCCGGACCGGGCTCGGCGTCCACCGCATCTGGGAGCGGACATGGATCTCAGCCGCAGAGAGTTCGTGAAGACGGCCGTGGCCGGCTCGCTCGCACTCGGGGCCGGCGGCCTGCTCACTGCGTGCGGGATCTCCACGCCGCCGACCGCCTCGTCGGCCGCCAAGGTCACCGGCCCGCCCCGGCGGGGCGGCACGCTGCGCGCCGCGATCACCGGCGGGTCCTCCGCGGACACCCTCAACCCGCTCGCCGCCATCACCAACGCCGACTTCTCCCGGGTCGATAACCTGTTTGAGCCGCTGGTGGGGCTCACCCCCAGGGCGCAGGCCCAGCTGGTGCTGGCCGAGGAGGTCACCCCGAACGCGACCGCGACCGAGTGGACGGTGCGGCTCAAGCCGGGGATCACCTTCCACAACGGCAAGGACCTGACGGCCGACGACGTCATCTACACCTTCCGGACGATCCTGAACCCCAAGGCCCCGGCGGCCGCGGCGGCCGGCCTGTCGTCGATCGACGCGAAGGGCCTGACCAAGCTGGACTCGCTCACCGTGCGGATCCCGTGCACGACGGCGTTTGCTTCGCTGTACGAGGCGCTGGCCATCCCCGGCTACTCCGACGTCATCCCGGTGGGCTTCAACCCCTCGGCCCCGGTCGGCACCGGCGCGTTCAAGCTGCAGAGCTTCACCCCGGGTACGCAGAGCACGTTCGTCCGCTACGACGGGTACTGGCAGTCCGGCCTGCCCTACCTGGACGAGGTCGTGATCACCGACTACAGCGACGCGACCAGCCAGGTGAACGCGCTGCTCTCCGGGCAGGCGGACGTGGTCAACCTGCTGTCCGCCGACGTCATCGCGGTGGTCGAGAGTCAGGGCAAGAACATCCTGATCTCCGACGGCGGCGGCTGGAACCCGTTCACGATGCGAGTAGACAGCGCGCCGTTCAACGACGTGCGGGTGCGCCAGGCCATGCGCCTGGTCATCGACCGCCCGCAGATGATGGAGATCCTGTTCGGCGGGGCCGGGACGCTCGGGAACGACGTGTTCGGCATCTGGGCCCCCGAGTACGACCACTCGCTGCCGCAGCGGCACCAGGACATCGACCAGGCCAAGTCCCTGCTGAAGGCGGCCGGCCACGAAGGCCTCACGGTTCAGCTGGTCACCTCGGACATCGGCCAGGGCACGATCCAGGCCGCCGAGGTGCTCGCGCAGCAGGCCTCCGCGGCCGGCATGCAGGTCAACGTCAGCACCGTCACGGTCAACGACTTCTACGGCCCTGGCTACCTGAAGTGGATCTTCGCGCAGGACTACTGGTACTACAACTTCTACCTGCCCCAGGTCTCGCTCGCGACCCTGCCCACCGCCCCGTTCAACGAGACGCACTTCGACAATCCGGCCTACGACAAGCTGTACCAGGAGGCGATCGCCACCATCGACCCGGTGAAGCGGCAGGAGCTGTCCCATGAGATGCAGCGGATCGACTACACCGAGGGCGGGCTGATCATCCCGTTCTTCCCGCCGGTCATCGACGGTTACGGGGCAAATGTCCAGGGCCTCGTCCCGTCAAAGGGAGGGCTGTCCCTCAACGCTTACGACTTCAAGCGGCTCTGGCTGTCGTGACAGCGGCGGCGTGCGCCCGCACCGGGCGCCGGATGCCCGCGCCGCCCTGAGCCGCCCACGGAAGGATTCCCCGTCATGGCCGATGTGACGGTGCCGGCGCCAGCGCCGGCCCAGCTGCCGGCGCGGCGCCTGCCCGCAAGGCCCACCCGCTGTGGAGCACGTTGTTCAAGCGGCTCGGATTCGGCGTGATCACGCTGTTCTGCGTCTCGATCCTGGTCTTCGTCGCGACGCAGACCCTGCCGGGCAACGCGGCCTCCGCGGTGCTGCAGAACACCGCCACCCCGCAGCGCCTGCACGCGCTCGAGGTACAGATGGGCCTGAACCGTCCCGCGGTCGAGCAGTACTGGAGCTGGCTCACCGGCCTGCTCCGCGGCAACCCCGGCACCTCGATCGTCAGCGGCGCGTCGGTGAGTTCCCTGGTCGGGGGGCGCGTCGTCAACACCCTGGTGCTGGTCGTGCTGGCCGGGATCATCGGCACGATCATCGGCGTGGGGCTCGGCGTGCTGGCCGCGGCGCGCCGGGACAGCTGGCTGGATCACATCCTGTCCGTCAGCGCGCTGGCCGTCACGGCCCTGCCCGAGTTCGTCGTCGCGATGGCGCTGGTGATCTTCTTTGCCGCGGTGGTGTGGCACTTCTTCCCCGCGGTGTCGGTGTTCCCGCCGGGGGTGGCGCCGTGGTCCGACCCGAAGCTGCTGGTGCTGCCGGTGGCCACGCTGGTCATCGTGATCGTGCCGTACACGTTCCGGATGATGCGCGCGGCGATGATCGACGCGCTGGAGAGTGACTATGTCGAGATGGCCACGCTCAAGGGGCTGTCCCGGCGGCGGGTCCTTTTGTTCCACGCGCTGCCGAACGCGATCGCGCCGACCATCCAGGTGATCGGGCTCAACTTCCTGTACCTGGCTGGGGGCGTGGTGGTGGTGGAATACGTGTTCAACTACCCCGGCCTGGGCCAGGGCCTGGTCAACGCCGTGTCCGACCGGGACATCCCGGTGATCCAGTTCATCGTGATCCTCCTGGCGGCCTTCTACGTCGTCATCAACATCGCAACCGACATGGTGTCCCTCGCCGCCAGCCCACGGCGGCGGCTGCCCCGCTCCTAAGGGAGGTGACGCAGTGGCTTCCACCGCGGCGCTCGAGGTTCTGCAGACTGCCGGGCGTAGGCGCGCCCGCCGGCGGGAGTGGATCGCGGTGCTCGGCCGGGCGGTGCGCACGCCCCGCGGCGCCATCGGGCTCGCGATCGTCGGCGTCGTGGTGCTCATCGCGGCCATCGGCCCGGCGCTGGCCCCGTATCCGGCCGATGCGTTCGTGACCAGGCCGTTCGCGAACCCATCCCTCGCCTTCCCGCTCGGCGGGGACGTGCTCGGCCGGGACGTGCTGAGCCGCACCCTGGACGGCGGCTGGGAGCTGCTGCTCATGGCGGCGGTGGCCACCCTGCTGGGCGTGGGCGTGGGCGCGGCCTGGGGGGTGACCGCGGCGTACTTCGGCGGGCGCTGGGACACCATCCTGATGCGCACCGTGGACATCGTGCTCGCGTTCCCCCAGATCGTGTTCGCGCTGCTGCTGGTCAGCATCCTCGGGCCGAAGATCTGGCTGATCGTCCTCGCGGTGGCGATCTCGCACGCCCCGCAGGTGGCGCGGGTGAGCCGGGCCTCCGCGCTGGACATCTGCGAGCGGGACTACGTCCGGGCCGCGCAGATCATCGGCATGCCCGCGCGGAAGGTGATCCGCCGGGAGGTGCTGCCCAACCTGACGTCGGTGCTCATGGTGGAGCTCGGGCTGCGGCTCACCTACTCCATCCTGATCATCGCGGGGCTGAGCTTCCTCGGATTCGGCTTGCAGCCGCCCGCCCCGAGCTGGGGCTACATGATCAACGAGAACCGGATCGGCCTGGTGGCCAATCCGTGGGGGGTGCTGGCGCCGGTGTTGCTCATCGCGGCCCTGACCATCGGGACCAACACGCTGACCGACGCGATCGCCCGCGCCTCACTCGGCGTCGGGCGCGGCGCCGACGACGCGCTGCTGCCCAGCATCACGGCCGCGGGAGCGATGCCATGACCGCCAACACCGCCGACAGCGGCGCCGCCAACGCCAACACCGCCAACACCGGGCCTGCCAGCGCGGGGTCGGCCGGCGCGGGGCCCGCCAGGACCAAGGCCGCCAGCGGCCGAGGCGCCGTCGAGCTGCGGCTGGTCGTCGAGGACCTGCAGGTGCTGCGGACCCCGACCCGCGGCCGGGAGGCCGTCGACGTGGTGGACGAGATCTCGTTCCGGGTCCAGCCGGGCCAGGTGCTCGGCCTGGTCGGCGAGTCGGGGTCGGGCAAGACCACGATGGCGCTGGCGCTGCTCGGTCACGTCCGCCGGGGCCTGGTCATCGGCGACGGGAAGGTCATCGTCGACGGCCAGGACATCCTGCGGCTGCCCCCGGGCGACCTGCAGCGGCTGCGCGGCCGGGAGATCGCCTACGTGCCGCAGGACCCGTCCAGCGCGCTGAACCCGACCCTGAAGGTGGGCACCCAGCTACGCGAGGTCCTCGACTCCTACGAGGGCGGCCAGAAGGCGCGCGAGGAACGGCTGGCCGAGATGCTGACCGAGGTTGGCCTGTCCACGGTGCCCGGGATCCTGGACTCCTACCCGCACCAGCTGTCCGGCGGGCAGCAGCAGCGGGTCGGCCTGGCCATGGCCTTCGCGTGCCGGCCACAGCTCATCGTGCTCGACGAGCCGACCACCGGCCTGGACGTGACCACGCAGCGCCGGGTCCTGGAGACCATCCGCGAGCTGTGCCAGTCCTACCAGGTGGCGGCGGTCTACATCAGCCACGACCTGGCGGTGGTGGCGGAGATTGCCGACCACGTCGCGGTGCTGTACGCGGGCCGGACCGCCGAGGCCGGCCTAGCCCGGGAGGTGTTCACCGCCCCGGCGCACCCGTACACCCGCGGCCTCCTGCGCGCGATCCCGTCGCTGACCGACGCCCACATGCTCGTCGGCCTGTCCGGGCAGCCGCCGCGGCCGGGCAACCGCCCGCCGGGCTGCTTCTTCCAGCCCCGCTGCGAGTTCGCCGTGCCCGAGTGCGAGCGCGGGCAGCCGCCGATGACCGAGGTGTCGCCGACCGGGCATAGCGCCCGGTGCCTGCGCGCGGCCGAGGTGGTCGCGCTGGCCGATACGGCCGTCGGCCCGGCCCGGCCCGCCAGCCCGGCCGCGACCGCCCCGCTGCTGGACGTGCGCGACCTGTCCGCCACCTACGGCCGCAAGACCGTGCTGCACGACATCGCGTTCGCGGTGCCCGGCCGCCAGTGCGTGGCCGTGGTGGGGATGTCCGGCTCCGGCAAGACCACCCTGGCCCGGTGCCTGGTCGGGCTGCACCCGACCTGGGGCGGGGACGTCACGTTCGCCGGGCAGCCCCTCACCCGGGGCATCCGCCGGCGCTCCGACGACCAGCTGCGCCGGATCCAGTACGTCTCGCAGAACCCCTACGCGTCGCTGAACCCACGCCGGACCGTGGGCCAGATCGTGGAGCAGCCGCTGGCCCACTTCGAGAAGCTGCCCGCCGGCGAGCGGTACGAGCGGGTCGTGGCCGCGCTGACCTCGGCCGCGCTGCGGGAGTCGTTCGTGGACTACTACCCGGATCAGCTGTCCGGCGGCGAGCGGCAGCGGGTGGCCATCGCCCGGGCGCTCATCCTCGAGCCCGACCTGCTCGTCTGCGACGAGGTCACCTCCGCCCTCGACGTCTCGGTGCAGGCGTCGGTCGTGGAGCTGCTGCGCCAGCTGCAGGCCGAGCGCGGGCTGTCGCTGATCTTCATCACCCACAACCTGCCGCTGGTGCGCAGCATCGCCGACCAGGTCGTGGTGATGAACGCCGGGAAGGTCTGCGAGCGCGGCCCCGTCGAGCAGGTCCTCGAGGATCCGCAGGACCCCTACACCGTGCAGCTCATGGCCGACGTGCCGAAGATGACGGTCGCTGCCGGAGAGGCCTGATGGCCGGTGCCCGACCCGGTGCGGCAACGCAGGCGGAGCGCGGCCCGGCCGACCCGGCCCCGCTGCGGTTGCACGAGACGACCGTCGCGCCGCAGTGGGTGGACTACAACGACCACCTGAGCGAGTGGGCCTACCTGCTCGTGTTCGGCGACGCGGCCGACGCGTTCTTCCGGTACGTCGGGGTGGACGAGGGCTACCGCGCCGCAGGCCGCTCGCTGTACACCGCCGAGACGCACCTGCACCACTGGCGCGAGGCCCGCCTCGGCGAGCGGCTGCGGCTGACCCTGCAGGTGCTCGGCACCGACGACAAGCGGCTGCACATCGCGCACGAGATGCTCAACGAGGCCGGCGACCGGATCGCCACCGGCGAGCAGATGCTGCTGCACGTGGACACGCGGGCGGGCAAGGTGACGCCGTTCCCCGAGGACCTGGCCGGCCTGCGGCGGATCGCCGCCGCGCACGCGGTGCTGCCGGTCCCGGACTACGTCGGTCACGTCATGCGGATCCCGGGCCGGTGAGCGCGGGTGGACCTCGAGCTCTCGGCGGAGCAGCGGCTGATCGTGGAGACCGTACGCGACTTCGTGGAGAAGGAGCTCTACCCGCACGAGGACGAGGTGGAGCGCCTGGACGAGGTGCCGCCCGAGCTGGCCACGTCGATCCGGGGCAAGGCCCTCGCGGCCGGCCTGTACGCGCCGAACATGCCGGCCGAGCTCGGCGGCGGCGGTCTGGACGCGGTGTCCCTCGTGCTGGTGGAGCGGGAGCTTGGCCGGGCCGGGTACGCGCTGCAGATGCTGGTCGAGCGGCCGAGCAACATCCTGCAGGCGTGCCGCGGCGCGCAGCGTGAGCGCTACCTGCTGCCGGCCATCCGCGGGGAGCGGCACGACTGCGTGGCGATGACCGAGCCCGACGCGGGCTCGGACGTCCGGTCGATGACCACCACCGCGGTGCGCGACGGCGACGAGTACATCATCACCGGCACCAAGCACTTCATCAGCCACGCCGACGTGGCCGACTTCATCATCCTGTTCGCCGCCACCGGGCAGGAGACGACCGCGCGCGGCCCGAAGAAGCTCATCACCACGCTGCTGGTGGACAAGGGCACGCCCGGTCTGGAGGTCCGGCGCGGCCCGCCGTGCGTGTCGAACCGCGGCTACCACCAGTGCGAGCTGGTCTTCTCCGGTTGCCGGGTGCCGGTGGCCAGCCGGCTGGGCGACGAGGGCCGCGGCTTCGAGCTGATGGGACAGTGGCTTGGCGCCACCCGGCTGACGGTGGCGGCGACCAGCGTGGGCCGTGCCCGCCGGGTACTGGAGACGGCGACCGAGTGGGCCGCGCACCGCAGGCAGTTCGGCCAGCCGATCGGGCGGTTCCAGGGCGTCGGGTTCCGGCTCGCCGACATGGCCACCGAGCTGGAGGCGGCGGAACTGCTGACGCTGCGCGCCGCGGCGCGGCTGGACGCCGGCGCGATGACCGACGCGGACGCGGCCATGGCCAAGCTGTACGCGTCCGAGGCGCTCGGCCGGATCACCGACGCCGCGGTGCAGATCTTCGGCGGCATGGGCCTGATGGCCGAGCTGCCGGTCGAGCGCTGGTGGCGGGACGCCCGGGTGGAACGGATCTGGGACGGCACCAGCGAGATCCAGCGTCACATCATCGCCCGCTCTCTCCTGCGACCTTACGGAGCCTGAGTTGACCGACCTGAACGTACCGGTGCGTACCACCATGGACGGGCAGACGCTTGTCATCACCCTGGACCGGCCGAAGGCCAACGCGGTCGATGTGGCCACGAGCCGCGCCCTGTACGCGGCGTTCGACCGGCTGCGTCACGATCCGGCGCTGCGGGTGGGAATCCTGACCGGGGCGGGGGAGAAGTTCTTCTGCGCCGGCTGGGACCTGAAGGCGGCCGCCGCCGGGGAGAGCGCCGAGGCCGACCACGGGCCGGGCGGGTTCGCCGGCCTGACCGAGTTCCTGGACATCGGCAAGCCGGTCATCGCGGCGGTCAACGGGCTGGCCTTCGGCGGCGGCTTCGAGCTGGTCCTGGCCGCGGACTTGGTGGTAGCCGCCGAGCACGCCGAGTTCGCGCTCACCGAGGTGACGCTCGGCATCGTCGCCGACGCCGGCGGCCTGCTGCGGCTGCCGACTAGGCTGCCGCGGCCGATCGCGGTCGAGTTCCTGCTCACCGGCAGGCGCTTCACGGCCGCCGAGGCGGCCCGGTGGGGACTGGTCAACCAGGTCGTTCCCGCCGCCGAGGTCATGCCCGCCGCGCGGGCACTGGCCCGGGCGATCTGCGCGGCCGCGCCGCTGGCCGTGGCGGCGGTGCTGGAGATCCTGCGGGAGACCGAGGGGGCCAGCGTCCGGGACGGCTACCAGGTCCTGCGCGGCGACGGCCTGGCCGCGTACCGGGCGATGCTGGACTCGCGGGACGCCCGCGAGGGAGCGCGCGCGTTCGCCGAGCGGCGCCGGCCCGAGTGGCAGGGCCGGTGAGCGCGGGCGGGCCGGCGGGTGCCCCGGGCCCGCTCGACACCGGCGGGCGCACGGTGCCCGCGGACTGGATCGACTACAACGGGCACATGATGGACGGGTACTACGCGATCGCGTTCACCGAGGCCACCGAGGCGTTCCTGGACCACGTCCGCCTGGGCGCCGCCTACCGGGAGCAGACCGGCTCCAGCATCTACACGGTCGAGAGCCACCTGTGTTACTTCAGCAGCGTCCGGGCGGGCGCCCGGCTGAGGTACTCCTCGCAGCTGCTCGGCGCCGACGCTAAGCGGATGCACGTCCTGCACCGGATGACCGACGCCGGGAACGGCGACGAGGTGGCCACCAACGAGCTGATGTTCCTGCACGTGGACACCGCCACCGAGCGGGTGACGCCGATGCCGCGGGAGCGCCAGGAGGTCGTCACGGCCCTGGCCGCCGAGCATGCCGCCCTGCCCACTCCGCCGACCGCGGGCCGCCAGATCGGGATGCCGCGCCGGTGAGCGAGCCGGCCGGCTAGCCAGGTTCGCCCGGCCCCGGGTCGTCTGGCCCCGTGTTGTCTGGCCCCGTGTTGTCTAGCCCGGTGCCGCCCGGCCCCGGGTCGTCTAGCCCGGTGCCGCTCAGCTCCGTGCCGGCCAGCTGCTCGCTCAGCCGCGCCGCGGCGGTGTGATCGTGGCCCGGCCCGAGCCGGGCGGCGGCGCTGCTCCACAGTTCGCGGCACAACGCCGCGAACGGCGTCGGCGTCCGGGTGTCCCGGCCGATCTCCAGGGCGATCGACAGGTCCTTCACCATCAGGTCGAGGCCGAAGCCCGAATCGAACCGGCGGGACAGCACGAACTGCTTGAACTTGCGCTGCGTGCTGTTGTTCATGCCGGTGGCGGAGTTCAGCACGTCGACCATGAGCGTCGGGTCGAGCCCGAACTGTTGGCCGATCAGCAGGGCCTCGACCCCGATCAGGAAGCCGCCCGCCGAGACCAGGTTGTTGAGCGCCTTCATCGCCTGCCCCGCACCGACGCCGCCGCAGTGGTGCACGGACGTGCTCATCGCCCTGAGCAGGGGCTCGGCGCGGCGAAGCTGCCCGGCGTCGCCGCCGGCCATGATCGCGAGCTCTCCGGCCCGGGCCCGGGCGACGCCGCCGGACACCGGGCAGTCGATCAGCCCGACCCCGTGCCCGGCCAGGTCGGCGGCGAGGGCCTGGGTGACGGCGGGCACGCCCGAGGACATCTCGATGACCAGGGTGCCCGGGCGGAGCGCGGCAGCGGCCTGCCGGAGGACCTCGGCGACGTCCGCGCTGGTGGGCAGCATCGTCACCAGCGCGTCGGACCCGGCGGCGTCGGCGGCAGAGCCGGCCGCCCGGCCGCCGGCCTGCGCGGCGAAGGCCTCGGCCCGCCCGGGCGCGGCGTCCGCCGCGACGACGTCGAACCCGGCCCGTACCAGGCGGGCCGCCATCGGCCATCCCATGGTGCCGATGCCGACGAAGCCAACCTGCCGGATCGGTGCCGGGCTCATCCGTCGGTCTCGGGCGCCGTCACCGGCGATCGAGGTCACGGAGCATGTCGCGCAGGAGGTCAGCGGTGCGCTCCGGAGACTCGCTCTCGACGCTGAGCCGCTCCATGACCTCGCTGTAGCGCTCCACGTCTTCGCGCTTGTCGAGGTAGAGAGCGCTGGTCAGCTGCTCGAGGTAGACCACGTCCGGCAGGTCTTCCTCGGGGAATCGCATGATCGTGAAGGCCCCGGCCTCCGCGGCGTGCCCGCCGGAGGCGAACGGCGCGACCTGGAGCGTGATCCGCACGTTCTGCGTGGCCTCGATGAGGTGCTCGAGTTGCGAGCGGAACACCTCCCGGCTGCCCACCGGACGCCGCAGCGCCGCCTCGTCCACGACCGCCCACAGGCGCGGGCCGTTCTGCTTGGTCAGCAGGTCCTGCCGGGTGATCCGCATGTTGACCCGGCGCTCGATCTCTTCCTCGGGCACGCCGGGCCAGCCCCGGGCGATGACCGCCCGTGCGTAGCTTGCGGTCTGCAGCAGCCCCGGGACGAACTGCACCTCATAGACGCGCAGGACCGACGCGGCCTCTTCCAGGCCCACGAAAGTCTGGAACCAGTCTGGTAAAACGTCCGCGTACTGGTGCCACCACCCCGCCGTGTTGGCCCCGCGCGCGAGCGCCACGAGCGCCTCGCGCTCGGCGTCGTCGTCGACGCCGTACATCTCGAGGAGGTCTGTGACGTCGCGTTCCTTGAATCCGACCCGCCCCAGCTCCATCCGGCTGATCTTGGATTCCGATGCCCGGATGCGGTAGCCCGCGTCCTCGCGCGTGATGCCCCTGGCCTCGCGCAGCCTGCGGAGCTGGGTGCCGACCAGGATGCGCCGGACGGTTGGACCGCTCCCCGGCTCGACAGAAATCACATAGGCCTCCCCCGGACGCCGGGTTCTGGCCGGCGCCCCCGCCTGCCGCCGCCCGCATGTGCTGTTGCCAGCTTCATCTGCACGTGCAGAAGGCCTTGCGTCTGCAAGTTACATGGAGGATGATAACGTTTGCATTGCATACGCGCGAGATGCGGCCTCCTGGAATTGCGCACCGCCCGACAACCGCGCAGGTGGCCACAGTCGTCAGGATGGAGGATGCCAGCGTGAGCCACGACCGCATCCTGGCCACGAGCGGGTATCGCAGGGCGGGCAGCGGGATGAACATCGGGCTGGGCCTCGAGACGAGCATCGGGCCGCTCACCGAGCACCTGCCGCTGAGGTTTGCCGATGCCATGGGAGTGGCGGACGCCCTGAGGCTGGCGGAAATAACAGGGATCGCCGCCTGCCAGTCCGCGCAGCAGCCCGCGGCGACGAGTGCGTTCCCGCCGCAGCCCGAGTCGGCCAGGCGCGCCAGGGAGTTCACCCGGATCACCCTGCAGGACTGGGGGATGGCCGGGCCGATCGACGTGGCGGAGTTGGTGGTCTCCGAACTCGTGACCAACTCGCTCCGGCATGGCTTGCTCTCCGCTCAGAGGATGCCGGGAGAGCACCCAGTAGGCCTGACCTTACTACGCCTAGATCCGTACTTGATGTGCATGGTGACCGATCCGGGCGGCCAATGCCCGGTGCGGATTGACTCCTGCGCCAGCGCGGAAAGCGGGCGCGGGCTGCAGGTCGTGGAGTCGTGCAGTGTGCGGTGGGGCTGGGAGCCGATCACCAGCGAAGGCAAGGTCGTTTGGGCCCTGCTGCGGTGAATTGAGTTGTCTGGGCCCTGCTGCGGTGAATCGAGGCGTTTGGGCCCTGCTGCGGTGAGCTGAGTCGTGTTGAGCTGAGTCGTCTGGGCCCTGCTGCGGTGAATCGAGTCGTTTGGGCCCTGCTGCGGTGAGCTGAGCGGTCATTCCCCGGGCCGGTACAGCAAGGCGCCGTCCCCCTAACCGGGGGACGGCGCCTTGATCGTTTCGGGGTTGCTCAGGAGAGCAGGTCGTCGAACTCCCCATCCTTGGCGCCACGGATGAAGGCGTCCATCTCGGCGGGTGTGTAGATGAGTGCGGGGCTGTCGGGGTGCCGGGAGTTCCGGACCGCAATCGCTCCGCCGGGCAAGCTGGCGAGCTCGACGCAGGTGCCCTGCGAGTTGCTGTGCCGGCTCTTCCGCCAGGTGACATCGCGCAGTTCGGACGCGGGTATCCCGTTGCGCGCTTCGTGCATGTTGGCTCCCCTTTGTCTGTTTGCCGGTCCAGACCCCGGCATTTGCTCCCCGGTCAGAACAATGACTACATAGTAGTCGCTGCACATGCATTGTCACACGCATTTGCAAATGCTGGTGTCCCCCGACGGGTGAACGGGTTCCGGACGCGGTTTAACGGTGGCGGGGATGGCGCGGCGGCGGGGGAGGCGGAAGCGACCCGGCGGGAGGGGCCTCGCGCGGCCAGACCAGCAGGACGGGACAGGGGGCGTGGTCGACCACGAACCGGCTGGCCGGGCCCAGGCTCCTGGGCCCGAGCCGGGTGTCGTCGCCGTCCCGGGCCAGGATGAGCAGGTCGGCGCCTTCGGCCGCCGCGACGACCTCGCGCTCCGCGCGCCCTTGCCGCTCGGCCGTGGTGCACGGCCGACCCAGCCGCCCGGCCGCGGCCTCGAGCAGCTCCCGGGCCGAGGCCGCCCCGAGTTCGGCCAGGCGCGGGCCCGGGTCCCGGGCGGGGCGGCCGCGGCCGAGCAGGCCCGCGTAGGCGCCGCGCGCCGCGGCGGGGGCGTCGTCCCCGGTGACGTGCAGCAGCACGATGTCCGCGTCGGCGGGCGCGATCCGGCGGGCGGCGTCGACGCAGGCAGGCCAGGTGCCCTCGACGATCCAGGTGATCACGGTCATGCCGCCAGCCTCCTGTTCAGATCACGTGCAGGCCCGCCCACAGGGCCACCGTCGCCAGGATGAGTGCCGCCGGCACGGTGAGCAGCCCGAGCCTGGTGAACTCGCCGAGATCGGGCTCGGCGTCGTGCTCCCGCAGGACCCGCCGCCACAGCAGGGTGGCCAGGGAGCCCGCGTAGGTCAGGTTGGGGCCGATGTTCACCCCGAGCAGCACGGCGAGCACGGCGGCCGGGCCCGCCGGGGCGGCCAGCGGCAGCAGCACCAGCACGGCCGGAAGGTTGTTGATCACGTTAGCGGCCGCGGCGGCCAGCGCGGCCGTACCCAGCAGCGCGGGCAGCGACGTGCCGCCGGGGAACACCTGCTGCAGGGCCGCGGCCAGCCCGTTCTGCGTCACGGCCGCGACCACGATGCCCAGGGCCAGCACGAAGGCCAGGAACGGGACGTCGGCAGCGCGCCAGATCGCGGCCGGGCTGGTGTCGTGCCGGGTGAGGGCGCGGACGGCGAGCGCCGCGGCCCCGGCCGCCGCAGCCCACGCCGGGTTGATGCCGGCCAGCGACGTCACCGCGAAGCCGGCCAGGGTGGCGGCCAGCACGGCCAGCGCGAACGCCGGGACTCCGACGGGCGCGCTTTTGGCCGGGGTGGCGCCCTGGGGCGTGGCGTTCAGGTCGGTGCGGAAGAACCGGCGGAAGACCAGGTACTCGGTGGCGATGGCGGCCAGCCACGGCAGGGCCATGAGCCCGGCGAACCGGGTGAAGGACAGCCCGCTGACCGCGAACGCGAGCAGGTTGGTCAGGTTGGAGACCGGCAGCAGCAGCGACGCGGAGTTGGCCAGGTGCGTGCAGCCGTACACGTACGGCTTGGCCCGCACGCCCAGCCGGGCCGCGGCGGCGAACACCACCGGGGTGAGCAGTACCACGGTGGCGTCCAGGCTGAGCACGGCGGTCACGACCGAGGCCACCACGAAGACCCGGGCCAGCAGCCGCGGAGAAGAACGGCCCGCCCGGGCGCCCCGGGCCAGCCAGGCCCCGATGGCGCGGAACAGGCCCTCGTCCTGGCACAGCTGGGCCAGCACCAGCACCGCGGCCAGGAACCCCACCACCGGCCCGAGGCGCAGGGCTGTCGCCTGGGCGCGGTGCGGCGAGATCGCGCCGGTCGCGATGGCCAGGACGGCGGCCGGGACCGCGACGCCCGCCTCCGGCCACCCCCACGGCCGGACCACCGCACCCCCCAGCACCGCGACCAGCAGCACCACCGAGACGACCTCCGCCACACCCGTGCTCAGGGCAACCTCCTCGCGGCAGCGCTTCATCTCTTCATCGGAAACGTGGGCATAAAGCGGTCTAAATTGGGTGATCCAATGACTGGATCGCATGAAATGTCGGTGGTGGCAGCCATTCTTGCGGGGTGAGCGATGATTCACTGCCCCGTTTTGCGCGGGCTATGACCACGCGCGAGTTACTGTTCGGAGGAGTGCCTACCGGGGCGAGTTCGGACGCTGGTGCGGCGGGGGTGCTGGTGCCGCCAGGGTGTCCGGGGATCAGTGCCAGGGGTGGCCTCCGTCTTAGTGCACCTCTTCGTAAGTTCGCTGTGGTCTTACGAGGTCCTCGCGGTAGGGCGAGCGACTCCCCGCCCGGCCGTAGCGGCGGGCGGGGCGGGCAGGTGCCTGCCAGGGGACCCGCGGGCGTCGCCGTGATGAGGGCGGCGGCGCGGGTCACGTCGTGCCGGGGACACACCCGGAAGGTGGTTCCCGGCGCGGCGGTGCGTGACGCCGGCCGCGGCGAGCACCGGCGTGATGCCGCCGGGCAGGCGCCCGGCGATGTTGGCCGCCGCGATCAGGTCGCGGTGGCCGCACAGCCCGCAGCGCGGGCAGCAGAACACCCGGCCGGCAGGCTTGGGAACCCGGGCCCGGCAGGCCGGGCAGGTCGAGGAGGTACCCCGCTCATCGGTCAGGACCAGGGTGATCCCGGCCTGCGCGGCCTTGTCGCGCAGCGCGCTGATCAGCCGGCCGACGCGCCAGTCGCGGGTGCGCTGGTTGTGCCGCCGCCCGGCGTCGATGCCCAGGACGCCGCGGGGGTCGCCGACGGCCAGGGTGCCGATCCGGCGGGCGACGGCCCAGCCGATCACGGCCGCCGCGGCCTCGTGCTGGGCCTGGCGGACTCGGCGGCCGTGCCGCGCCTCCACCGACCGCTGGCGGCGCCGGTAGCGGCGCCAGCGCCGGGACCCGCGCTGCCCCGGCCGCGGGGCACGGCGGGCCACCGCCCGTTGCCGTGCTTTGGCGTCTTTCAGATGCAGGTGATGCTCGGCGCGGACTGCCCGCCCGGACACCAGGAGCGCCTGCCCGTCCGGTCCGGCGACCGCGTAGGGGTGGATGATGCCCAGGTCCACCCCGGCCACCCGGGCGCGATCCGGCCCCGCGCCAGACGGATAGACAGCGACCGGGACCTCGGCCGTCACATCGGCCCACAACCGACCCGCGTCATACAGCAGGGTCACCGACCGGACCTGGCCCGCCGGATAAGGCAGGTCCCGGTCCAGCCGCACCCGTAACGGCGCGCAGCCCCGGGCCACCGGGATCCGCAGCCGCCGCCCCTCCACCGCGAAGGTGCCGCGATACCAGCGCACCGGCACCATCCGTCGCCGCCGCCGCGGGAACCGCGCCGAACCGTCGCCGCTCTTGCGGCGGGCGGCCGCGGTGAACCAGGCATCGGAGTAGCGGCGCAGCACCGACCGGGCGCCCGTGCTGTCCAGTTCGCCGAAGCAGCCTGGCCCCGCCGCGGCCAGTTCCCGGCACAACGCCGGGTACGACACCAGGGGAACGTCGCCGCGGGCCCGCCGCCACGCGTTCAGCTCCAGGGCGCACGCCCACACATCGCCAGCCGAGACCAGTAACCCCGCCAGCCGCCGCCGCTGTCCCCGGGTCAGCCGCAAGCCCGCGCGGGCGGTGCGGTGCACTACCGCCGGGGAGTGCGGCGCACGGTGCCGGGGCATGCCGCTATCCCACCAGCAGCTACCGACAAAACAACCACGCCACCACCCGGCCCAGGCCGCACGCCCCCACCAAACGCAACGCCCGGCTGAACCAGAACCCCTGTCCCTCGCCCAGCGCCAGCCCTCACCCCGACGAATGAACGGGCGCGACCACTTAGCCTTGGCCGGGCCCGGGGCGGTGGGGCAGCCACCACAGCGCGGCGGTCATCCATGGCCTGGACTTGCTGGCGCGGCAGCCTCCCGCGCTGGTGGCGGTGACCCATCCGCCGGGATCGGCCAGCCGGACCGGCCGGCCGGGCGTGCGCGTCCATGTCGCCGCGCTGCCCGACGAGCACGTGACGGTGCGCGCCGGCGTCCGCGTCACCTCGGTAGCCAGGACGATCGTCGACCTGGCGCGTACCTCCTCGTTCCGGTCCGGTGTGGTCGTGGCCGACTCGGCGCTGCGCGGTCGGCAGACCTCCAAGGCCGAGCTGCGGTCCGTGCTGGCGGCGTGTGCGCGCTGGCCCGGCATCCGCCAGGCGAGACTGGTGGTCGAGTTCAGCGATGGCTTAGCGGAATCGGTCTTCGAGTCGATCTCGCGGGTCGCCTTCCGCGATCACGGCTGCCCGCGCCCGAGCTCCAGGAATGGGTGGGAGGCGATACGGGCGTGATCGGACGGGCCGATTTCCTGTGGCGGCGATACGCAACGATCGGTGAGGCCGACGGGGCGGTCAAATACGCCAGCCCGGGCCGGGCCGTTTCCCAGTTGCGGCGCGACGCCAGCCTGCGCGCGGCGGGCTTCGAGGTGGTGCACTTCACGTGGGATGAAATCGTCCGGGTTCCCGGCCAGGTGGCCGCGTCGATCAGGGCGGCGTTCCAGCGCGGGGTGGCGGCTCAGGCCTAGGCGGCCAGGCTGAGCGGCGCAGACCTGGCGTCGCACGCCTGGCGTCGCACGCCTGGCGACTGCTGTGGTTGCAAACGTTTGTCCTGGCAGTTGTCTTAGCAAACGATTGCGTCACGCTCGGCATTGGGGTGGCGGACGGGACAGGCGGGGAGGAGAGTTGGCCTGTGCCGAACTGGTTGTCGCGCAGGAGGTCCTGGTTGGCGGTCGCGGCCGTCCTCTTGATACTGCTCAGCCTGGTTCCGCCCGCGGGAAGCTTCGCCCGGCGCTACGTGTTCGCCGAATCGCTTCAGTTCGCGGTGTTCGCCACCGTCGTGCCCGCCCTGCTCGTGCTCGGCGCGCCGTGGCACCTGCCGTTCCTGCGCCGGTTCTCCCGGCGGCCCGGATCAGGCCGCGGCCCGGAGGGACGGCGGCGCGGTTCGGGGTTCGTGCGCGGCGCCGTGGTGCTGCTGGTCTTCATGGGCACGGTAATCGCCTGGCGGCTGCCGGTCACCGTCAACGCCCTGGCCACCGGGCCCGGCCTCGCGGTGGCCGAGATGGTCACCCTGGTCGCCGCCGGGTGCGCGCTGTGGCTGGAACTAGTAGAGTCGCCGCCGCTGCTGCCCCGGCTGCCCCGCCTGTTGCGCGCGGCGTTCGCCGCGCTGGGGATGTGGACGATCTGGATCCTCGCCTACATACTCGGGTTCTCCCACGTGGCCTGGTTCCCGGCCTACGTTCACCCGGGTGGCCTGAGCCCGGTGCCCGATCAGGAGATCGCGACCGGGATCATGTGGGCGGTCTCGGCCGTCTGCTTCGTGCCCGTCGTGTTTGTCACCGCCCTGACCTGGCTGAAGGATAGCGAGGACCCCGATGAGGAACTGCGCGTGATCGTCCGCGCGCAGCCAGGGTCGGTCAAGTCCGGCCGGTGGCGGCCCCGCCCGCCGCGGGGCTGGGATACTCACTCAGCCTGACCCTTGGCCGGTGAGGCTCCCCTCAGCCTGACCTCCGCCGCGGACCCGAGCCGCGGCGTCGAGAGCACTCTCCGTGCTTCATCAATTGCCTTATGTGTTCATTGCTCCGGCCGAGACGGCTCAGAGCGTCCACAGAAACGGGCGCGGCAGGCTGCCTGTATGACCGGCGGCCAGACCTGCCGTCGGCGTTGCGAAGGAGGAAAGAAACATGGCCACCTGGCTTACCGTGAATATCATCCTGAGCGCGCTGTTCTTCGCCGCCTGGGTCGGCATCCCGCTGTGGATGGTGATCAAGCGCCCGGACACCGGCCGGGAGGTCGCGGCGACGGCGGCTCGTGTCGAAGCGATCCCGCTGCACGCCGTGAGCCGGGAAGAAGTCGTCCGCTGGCGGGAAGCCGCCTGAGGCCGGGATGTCGCCCGGCCATGGCCCCGGCCCGCCTGAGGCCGGGATGCCGCTCGGCCACCGGCCCTGGCCCGACTCCCCACGTCAGCGCGGCGGTGACGGCGCGACCGCGCGCGGCGGAACTGCGCGATGATGGGGGCATGGACCAGGGTCGGCCTGGCGCCGGGGGCCTCCCCGCCAACGAGTCGGTGTGGAGCGTCCCGGCGCCCGCGCTGCGGCCGTTCATCGCGCGGTACGTCGGGTACCGCCAGGCCGGCGTGGCGCCGGGCACGCACCGCGGGCTGCCGTCGCCCTACCTCACGGTGATCTTCACCCTGGATGACCCGCTGACCCTCGCCGGGCATCCCGATCCGCACCAGCCCCCCGGCAGCTACGACACGCTGGTGGGCGGCCTGCACACCGCGCCGGCGCTGATCACGCACCAGGGCCGGCAGTCGGGCATCCAGCTCCTGGTGAGCCCGCTCGGCGCGCGGGCGCTGCTGGGCATGCCGGCCGGAGAACTGGTCAGCATCGACGTCGAGGGCCCGGCCGTGCTCGGCCCGCTCGCGGACCAGATCGGCGAGCGGCTGCGCGCGGCGGGGGACTGGCCCGCCCGGTTCGCCGTCCTCGACCGGATGCTGACCTCGCGGCTGGCCGCCGACCCGGCGGGCCCTGCGGTCAGTTCTGAGGCGAGTGCTGAGGTCAGCCGCGCGTGGCGCCGCCTGCTCGCGGCCCAAGGCCGCGGCGCCGTGTCCGGGCTGGCCACCGAGATCGGATGGAGCGACCGTCACTTGCGGGGCCGGTTCCGCGACGAGACGGGCCTCACCCCGAAGGCCGCCGCGCGGGTCATCCGGTTCGACCAGGCGCGGCGCCTGCTGCAGCGCCGCGCGGCGGCGGCGATGGCGCTGCCGCCGCTGGCCGACCTGGCCGCCGACTGCGGCTACTACGACCAGGCTCACCTGGCCCGCGAGTTCCGTGACCTGGCGGGCTGCCCGCCGTCGGCCTGGCTGGCTGAGGAGTTCCGAATCGTCCAAGCCGGGCGCGGTGCCGCGCGGCCAGGATTGGCGTCATGAACGACAAGACACCACCACCGCAGGTATGGCCGACGCTCCGGGCCCGCGATGCCCGCGGGCTGATCAGGTTCCTGGCCGACGCGTTCGGCTTCGAGGAGACCGTCGTGTACGGCGAGGGCGATCGGGTGCACCACGCCCAGCTGTCCTGGCCCGCCGGAGGCGGGATCATGCTCGGCTCGGCGCGCGAGGACGGCGAGGAAGACTCCTGGCCGCTGCGCCCGGGCACCTTCGGGGCGTACGTGGTCACCGACGACCCCGACGCGCTGTTCGCGCGGGCCACGGCGGCCGGGGCGAAGGTGCTCAGGGAACCGCACGACACCGACTACGGCTCGCGGGACTTCGTCGCGGAAGACCCCGAGGGCAACCACTGGTCGTTCGGCACCTACCGCGGCGAGCCGCGGGCCT